>CAWGLT010000010.1:0-94500 GCA_963823445.1 uncultured Acidobacteriota bacterium | reverse complement strand
TCGACATCGCGGCCCTCGCTCCCCGCGAACAGAAGGCCCACTATCGCTCTCTCGTGGTGAGCGCGAACACCTTCGTGGCTCCTTTCGAGCGCATCGTCGACTTCGCCGTCATCGACCGCGATTTCAACCCGGAATTCGGCGAGCTCACCCCTAAAGGCACCTACCGCCGCAAGGTCATCGAGCGGAACTTCGCGGACACGATCAAGCTGCTGTACCGCCGCACGACCCTCTCCCTCGGCGGTGCGGCGATCACGGTTCCGAACTGGCTCTTCCAGGCGCTTGGAATCACGGCGCAGGAACTCGAGATCGGAGAGAGCCGCATCACTCTGGGAAGCGTCGGCTCGCCGTTGACGATTCAGAAGCTCGAGGACAACGAGATCCAGATCGGATCGGTCGCCTATCGGTACACGGGAGTGGGCTCCCTCGATCTCGGCCTCGTCTTTTCGACGCCTCTCCTCTGGCTCGGCAACAGCGAGTTGGTCGATTTCGCACCTCTCGAAATGGAGCATCGTGATCGCCGCCGGCGCCGCGAACCCAAGATCGAGTGGCTCAGGCATCTGAACACCCGTCCGGTGACCCCGGCCGACCGCGACACCCTGGCTGAGGTCCAAAAAGCCGACGAGATCACCCTCATGGATCTCCACCAGCTCGCGTGTTTCATGAACTCGACCGACACCGAGGTCGCGGAACACGCAGTGGATCTCATCGAGGACACGATCGAGCACGGCGAGGGCGAGCTCACCGATATCACCTTGAGCATCCTCCGCCACGCTCCGTCGTGTGAGTCGCCGCAAGTCGCCAGACACGCATTCAGGGTGCTGACCCTGACCGAAAAACCCGCGCTCTACCCTCAGACCCTGAGAAACTTCATCAGCGCCATTCCGGATCTCTTCGATGAGAAGACCGGAGCGGCTCTCACCGAACACGAACTCTCGCCGGAGACGATCAAGTGCCTCGTCGCCGAAACCGAGGCCCGCTTCCGGCTCGGGATCGAGTCCGAACCCGCCATGGCCACCGCCACATCCATGCTGCAGTTTCTCGCGAACTACGGCGCCGCCCACCCCGCGCGCTACCGGCAGCTGCGGGCGTTCATCACCCGGATGAGCATCGCGGCGCCCTCGCGCGAGGGCGCTCTGCTCGCCCGCCGGGCCATCACGACTCTCAACGACGGCTTCCGGAGCTGGCTTGGCCAGCCCTCCCGGCTGGCTGTCGATCCCGAAACCGGGCTCGAGTACCGATGGGACGACGTGGTTGAATTCGCCGATGACGTGGATGCCGAAGCGCGACACCGCCTTCTTGCCGCCATCAAAAGCACGACCATGCTCCAGGAAGGGATCTTCCTCTTTTCCCGCGGAACCGCGGTTCGCCTCGACGACATTCTCCCCGGCGGAGTGTGGGTTCGGTTGCTCGGCACCGAGCACGGCAAATCGGTCTACCGCATGGCCGTGAAAACCCGCACCCTCGGCCACTTCGACCTTGCCATCAACCTCAACCGCGATCTCCCGGAAGCGACCGTCCTCGAGGAGATCGACTGGCTCGTGGTGTGCGCCGAAGAACGGTATCTCGGACCTCTGGTGGAAGACTTCGGCGGTTTCTGGCCCGAGCACGGACTCTGGACCGAGGAGTTCATCCTGGGCGAGACCCTCGACCGCGCCGTGGCCCGGCTGTCGAGGAAAGAGCTCGACGCCGAACGCCTCGAAGCGCTCTGGCCCTTCGCGGCATGGAGCGCCATGTCCGCCTATGTCGATTTCTGGAACCGGACCGGCCGCCGGCTCATGGTGGCCGACCCGACACCGGGGAACGTCATCGTTCCGACTCACGATTACCACACCGGCGCGCGTCTCGTCTCCATCGCCGCACGCACGGAATTCGACTCGATGCTCGCCATGCTCGAGCGCTTCAAGGACCAGCTCGTCGATCCCATCGAACTCCTCCATCCCCGACTCGCGGGCGTGGCCGGTTGGGACATCGTGTTCTCGTCGGTCCTCGAGATCGTCGGCGAGGTCGAGGGCATCGAGCTGCTGGCCGAGGTCGCCGCCCAGGCCCGCCGGGACGGCCGTGAGTTTGCCGGCCAGTTGGATCGCTATCTCGAGGTCGTCGCGACTCGCGGTTTCCTCCCGCGCAGGCTTTTCTTCGCCGCCAAACGCTACCGCAAGTGGGACCGGCTCGCACCCGACGCGACTCACACCGTTCGCGCCGGCACTCTGCAGGAACTCTACGAGACCTACCGGCTCGCGGAGCTCCGGGATTCCTACCCCGAGAGCCGCGCCCGGTTCTTTCGAGAGACGGTTCTGCGCGATGTCTCCGAACCGCTGGCCGACGGCCTCGAACGGATCATCGGCGATCTCCGCTCGCGAAAAACGCTGACCGATGACCTCAGCTCGGCGGTGGCCGATCTGCGGGCCCGCCTCGATCTCGCCCCGGAGGACGATTACTTCCTCGCCCGTCTGTCCTACCCCTATCTCCGACCGGAGGACGATGCAGAATACGTCGCCTCGGTCGCCAGCGGGGTCCAGCACAGCGAGATGGTGGTCACCTTTGAGGATCCGGAGGGGCGGACCTACGGCATTCGCCACGCCCTCAACCCCAAGGAGATCGCCCGTCTCCATCGCCTCTTCCTCGCCGCCAAACTGCCCGTTCATTTCCGTCCGGAGCACCGATTTCTGGTCGCCGTCTCCGATCGCGGCCATCTTCTCGGCGGGCTCTTCTACGAGTTGGAACCCGAGGAGCAATCAGCCCACATGGACAAAGTCGTCGTCACCGAGAGCGCCCGCGCCCACGGCGTGGCCGGTCACCTCCTCGACGAACTCGCCAACCGACTCAAGGCCGAAAATTACCGTTGGTTGACCACCGGGTTCTTCCGCCCGCAGTTCTTCTACCGTTACGGTTTCACCGTGGAACGCAGGTACGCGGGCCTCGTCCGGTCGCTCCAGGATGAGAACGGCGGCGACTCATGACGCGGTCTATTCTGGCGCGCTCAACGGTGATCTTCGACCGCCTGGAATCGAGATGGGAGGGCCTCGCAACTCAGAAGCGGGTCGCATCGCTCCTCACCGTGGTCTTCCTCATCGGGATGACCGTCATCGAGGGCAACCGCCGCGGCTGGTTCCCAAAAACCCTCGCCGAACAACTCCCCGACAAGCACTTCGACGCGATCCTCTGGGCCTTCACGCTGCTGCTCCTGGCCGAGGTGGTCTCGCTCATCTTCGCCATCGCCAGATCGGTCGCATCCGCGGTCGGCAAGCAGCTCGAGATCATGTCTCTGATTCTCGTTCGGCAGTCGTTCAAGGAGCTCACCGAGTTTTCCGAGCCCATCGAGTGGTCCGACACCGTTCGCGATCAGGTGCTCTACATTCTTTCCGATGCCTTCGGCGCGCTCGCGATCTTTGCCATTCTCGTGGTCTTCGCCCGGCTCCAGCGACACAGGCCCATCAGCAACGACGCCGGCGAACGATCGAGCTTCATCGCCGCGAAGAAACTCATCGCGCTCGTCCTTCTCGGATCACTCGTGATCATCGGCGGTCAGGTTTTCCTCGACTGGAGCAACGACGCCACGGACGGCACCCTCTTCAACGCCTTTTCTCACGACTTCTTCGAGATCTTCTACACCCTGCTCATCTTCGCCGATGTGCTCATCGTTTTGATCTCCATGCGTTACAGCTTCGCCTACCCCGTCGTTTTCCGGTACTTCGGGTTTGCAGTCGCTACCGTGCTCATCCGTCTCGCCCTCACCGCCCCGCGGTTTGTCGATGCCGGTCTCGGGATCACCGCCGCCGTCTTCGCCGTCGTTTTGACGTGGATCTACAACAAGAGCGCCGCCGTCTACGAGACCGATCCGTCCGCATAGCTCAACGACCCGCCTCCTGTTCCTTTGGAGGTCTGCGGCTACTGCGTTTTGAAACACAAAGGTCACCAAGAACCACAAAGGAATCACGAAGATCCTCTTGACTCATCGCAGAGTTGCGATGCCGTTACGCCGGTTACTGTTGCGATGCTTTGTGGAACCTTCGTGGCCCCTTGTGCACTTTGTGTTTCAAAATGCCGGTGACGAATCTCAGAAAAAAACCGCCCCGTTTCCGGGGCGGTTTGATGGTGAAGCGGCTGCTCGGCCCTACTTGTAGCCGAAGACCATGGCGTAGACGATCAGGAAGATCAAGGTCAGGCCGATCCCGAGTGCGGTGAAACCGACGATTCTGGCGGCCTTCTCGATGCGCTTCTTCGCCGGCCCCTTGATGATTCCAACGAGCTCTTCCTCACTCTTGCCCGCGATAAAGACCTCGTACTCAGCGGGCTTGTCGTGTTTGAGCTCGTCGATCGGCACCCGACCGGTGAAGATCACGGGATCCATCGGAAACTTGTCGGGCCGGAAGTGGGTGTTGAAGAAGTGGATGGTGAAGATGAACCCAACAGCCAACAGGGCCTCATCCGAGTGGATGATGGTCGCAACGTTGACCGACCAACCGGGCAGGATTCGGGTGAAGAACTCGGGGAACCACAGCAAGAGACCGGTGGATCCGATGATGAAGACCCCCCAGAAGACCGCGAAGTAGTCGAACTTCTCCCAATAGGTGAAGCGGCCGTAGTGCGGTCGCGGCCCCCGGCCGAGGAACCACTTGATGCTCTGGAAGACCTGTCTGATGTCGTTGAAATTGAACATGAGCGAGTTGACCGGATCGAAGATGAAACCGAACCAGCTCTTGCCCGACGCCCCCTTCGCTTTGAAAACATCGCGAAGGTGGTAGGCGAAAAGACCGATCAGCAGAACCGCCGCAACGCGGTGGAGATTGCCCATGCTGGCGTAACCACCGAAGGCGCTGGTCACCACCTGAGCCCAACCCATGAAAGAGAACTTGAGCGCCATCCCGGACAGGGCCAGGGTAAAGAAACTCGTCAGCATGATGAAGTGCATGATCCGCTGTTTGGACGTGAAACGAATGTAGAAGCGTTCTTCCTTGTGACCGCTCTCCTTGACCGGAAGCCAGACCTCACGGGTTCGCCAGAGTCTGAAAAGCCACATCAGGGTGTGGAGCATTGCAAAGGTCAGGGTACTCACCAGGAGGGTGGTCATGAACCAGTATGCGTAGAAGAGGAAGGGGTACCGGTCCTTGTCGTGGTGGGTGGCGTGGCTGAGATAGCCGGCAAACTGAAGGTGGGCTCTCGGGTGACACTGACCGCAGGTGTCGACGACGTGTCGCTGGCTGAGGGACGACTCCGGGTTCTCCGCAGGCAGGATGCCGTGGGTGCCGTGGCAGTCGTAGCACTTGGCGGCGCCCTCGGATCCCAGCTGGGTCACCTTGCCGTGATAGGTCTCGAAGAAGGTCTCGGCGAAGTCCTCGTGGCACCGCCCGCACTGGTTCATCATCATGAAGCGGAAGCCCTGGGCGTCGATTCGGGTGATCTCGTGGGAGTTGTGACAGCTTTCGCAGGTCGGCAATTCCTCGTTGGTCACGACGTTGGCCGGGAAATGGACGCTCGCCTTGAACTCCTCCTCGATGCCCTTGTGGCAGGTGCCGCAGGTGTCGAGGATCCGGGCGTGGCTGACCGTCGAACGCGGGTCATCCTGGGGCAGCGCCGAATGGGCCGTGTGACAGTCGATACAGCTTGCCGAAACCACGAGACCGCTGCCCACGAGTCCCCTGCCGTGGGTACTCTCCAGGTAGCTCCCCACGATGTCGCGGTCATCGCCGAGGCGCACAGCCGCCGGGGCGCCGGCGGCGTGGCACGAGCCGCAGAGTTCGGGGACGTTGCGCGAATACACGGGCGACGTCGGGAGACGATGATCCTTGATGGCGTGCGCATCTTCGTGGCAACCTTCGCAAGTCGGCGCATCGGGGTCGCCCTGAGCCGCAAGCTCGCCGTGCCGGCTGAGGTCGTGCTCTTCGACCCGTGCGGCGTGGCAGATTCCGCAGTCCACCGGTTGGGTGATCGTCGCGCACGCTCGTTCCTTGTGATCCGGCGAGACCTCGGTGTGACACTGGGCGCACGCCGTCTGTGCGTGCGACGACAGAGCATAGGTATCCGGGTCGATGTGAAGCGAAAGCACCTCGCCGTTCCGCTCGATGCCGAAATCCGGCTTCCCGTGGCACTGGAGGCAGCTCTGGCTCGATGCCTCCTGGACCGTCACCGTCCGCCGCCGGATCTTGTGCGGCTGGTGGCACTCGACGCATGACGGCACCTTGTGAGGCTCTTCCTCCCAGAGACGTCCCTCGATCACCTTGAGGTGTACTTCCTCGATTCGCGCGTGGCACTGCATGCACGTCTGCGCCACCCTGGCCCGGTTGATGCTCGATGCCGGGTTGTTGTGATCGAGGATGTTGTGCGCCGTGTGGCACGAAGAACACACCGCCGTCACCGTCAGCCCCTTGTTGAAAAGGGCGTTGCCGTGCACCGACATGGAGAAGTTCTCGAGGATTCGGTCTTGTGGGATGTCGTGCTGCAAAGACACTTCGGTGCCTTCGCGGTGGCATCGGCCGCAGAGAAGCGGGATGTTCTGGACCGCCGTCGGCGAGCCCGGATCGGAGTGCCTCTTGATGGCGTGGTGATCGTGACAGATGATGCAGTTCGGAGCCGCCGGATCGCCTTTGACCGCGGCGCGACCGTGGAGCGAGTCCCGGTTTTCGCGGGCCTGCTTTTCGTGGCAGGCGCCGCACGCCGCGACCTGGGCCAGGGGATCGCTCGGCGCCGTCACCGAGTGGGTGCGGTGGCAATCGGTGCACGTGGCCGCCGGACGGTCGCCCATCCTGGCGCCGTGCGGGCTTTCGGAAACGACCTTGAGGGTGCTGGCGTGACACTTCGCACAAAGATCGGTCACGTGAGCCGGCGCGGTCGGCGAGTCCGGCGTCTTGCTGGAACGCACGTCGTGGACGCCATGACACCCCGTGCACGCAGCGGCCGGTGACGAGGGGTCGCTCGCCCATTTCCCGTGCGGACCCGCCGCCAACTCCTCGGCCATGTCGTCGTGGCACATGGCGCAATCGACGGCCTCGAGGTCTTCCCCGTGCGGCAGCTCGACGCCGTCGAGGTCGCCATGGCAGTCGATACACGCCATGTCCGCGTGAACCGAGGCCGCAAAGGCGCCGGGATCGACAAAAACCGATCCTTCTTTGCCGGCGATTTCGCCGACGAGGTCGGGATCTTCGTGGCACATGAGACAGTCTGCGTTCTCCTGGGCCGCGGCGGGATGCGCGTACCATCCCGAACCAGCCGCGAGCAGAACCAGAACGACTACCGCCATGATCGGCGACACTTGACTACGCCCCGGGACAGAAACCTTCATTCCTTCCCCTTCCGAGAAAAACTATATACCTATTTAGAGTTGGCCTCAAGATCGCACAACCCTCGAAAATTGAGACACTTGTTCAACATCAGCAATCAGGAAAACGCGCCTTGACAACAGCAATGATCAAATACCCCATGCAGGGCAGGTATTTAGATCAAACCACATCCGACCCGTACCTGTCATAATCATCCGGTCGAGCAATCGAACAAAACCACGAATTCCGAGAGAAGGGAACCCAATGGCCATGACTCGGGACAACAAGAAGACCATCGGCAGACTTTTCAATTACGCGAACAACCTCATCACCATCACAGGCGTGGTGCTCACGACCTTGTCTGCCCTCCTGATCATCACCTTTGTGGTGGTCGAGCTCTTCGGCGAACTCGAAAACCCCTATGTCGGGCTCTTCGCGTACGTGCTCATGCCGGCGATCTTCGTCATGGGCCTGATCCTGATTCCGATCGGCATGTGGATGCGTCGGCGAAAGCTCGTTCGAGCAGGCACGAGCGAAGCGGACAAATCCACGTTTCCGGTCTTCGACTTCAACGATCCGAGAATCCGCCGGGTGGTCCTGGTCATCATCGGACTCACCCTGATCAACGCCGTGATCTTCGGCGCGAGCTCGTTTCTCGCGGTCGAGGAAATGGAATCCGTCGAGTTCTGCGGCGAAACCTGCCACACGGTCATGCAGCCCGAGTACACCGCCTACCAGCAGTCGCCGCACTCGCGGGTCGCCTGCGTCCAGTGCCATATCGGTCCAGGCGCCTCGTGGTTCGTCAAGTCCAAGCTCGACGGTCTCAGACAGGTCTGGCACACCGCCCTCAACACCTACCACCGACCGGTCGGCACCCCTCTCAAAGCCCTCCGGCCGGCGCGGGAAACCTGCGAGCAGTGCCACTGGCCCGGCAAACACTTCGGCGACAAGTTACGGGTCGTGGTTCGTCATGCCGCCGACGAGGCGAACACCCCGTCCTACACCGCCATGTTGCTCAAGACCGGCGGCGGCAGCCTCGACATCGGGCGCCACGGCGGGATTCACTGGTGGCACATCGAATCGGACAATGTCATCCGCTACGTTCCGGGTGACGAGCGAAACGAGACGGTCGCATGGGTCGAGCTCACGACCGCCGACGGCGAGGTCCGGACCTACACCCGAAACGGGGACGAACTCCCCTCGGAGGTCACGAGCATGGCCAGGGTCATGGACTGCATCGACTGCCACAACCGGCCGACCCACCTCTTCAACACCCCGCCGAAGGCTCTCGACTGGGTGCTGGAAACCCACCCCGAACTGCTCGATCTCCCCTACTTCAAGAAACAGGCCCAGGCGGCCATCACCGCCGAGTACTCAACCCACGCCGAAGGCGTCGCCGCGGTGCGCGAGGCGATGCTCAGGTTCTACCGCGACGAGTATCCCGAGGTGATCTCCGAGAACGCGCAGTTGGTCGATAACGGCGCCGATCTGGCGTCAAGGGTCTACGCGCGGATCGCCTTCCCCGAGATGAACACGAACTGGGAGACCCACCCCAATCACATCGGCCACGACGACTTCCCCGGTTGTTGGCGCTGCCACGACGACGAGATGGCCACCGCGGATGGCGAGCACGTGATTCCCATGGACTGCGAGAATTGCCACGTCTTCCTCGTCGAAGATTCGCCGGAACCACCCGATCTGGCGGCCCTCATCAACGGCAGCTGATGCCCGGCCCTCTCAGGGCTGTGACCCGAACCTGTTCCGGTGCTCGACCTTGATGCACTTGTCCGAAACGACATCGAGCCCCGCCTCGGCCGCCCGCTGCTCGGACTCGGGGTTGCCGCATCCAAGCTGGAGCCAGAGGGCGCTGGCGCCCCGCTCGAGAACGGCGTCGACCACCGTCGGGATGTGTTCGGGTCGGCGAAAGACATCGACGATGTCGATCTCGATCTCTGGCGGGATCGACGCCAGATCCGGGTAGACCTTCTCTCCGAGAATCTCGTCGGCCACCGGATTGACCGGAAGCACCCGATAGCCGGCAGCCTGGAGATACGCTGCAACCCGGTACGAGTCCCGGTCCGGTTTTGGCGAGCAACCCACGACCGCGATGGTCCGGGCTCGCTTCAAGAGCTCGGATACGTCGACATTCCAGTCCATGGCAGACTCCTTTTTCGAGGCGGTTTCCCATCCCCGCGAATCGCTTTCCCTCGATCGTTTCTGATGGTACAGTACGCGTCCACGGGAAAAAATATGGATTGGATCGAACAGAATCTAGACGCCTACAGAGTCATCGCCGAGATCCTCACGGACCTCAGGCCATTGGTCCGTGAACGAATTGAATCGAAGTTCGGCAAAGAGTGGTTTCGCGACGGCATTCCGGAGCACGTCTTCAAACGGCTCATCCTCAACAAGGAGCAGGAAGCATCCATCGATTGGCACGAGAGCCGATACCAGGAAGTCATCGGGTATGCGGTCTTTCCGGATCTCTTCGAGATCATCATCGCCAACCCCACCCTCTTCGGACCGATCCTCAAGCTCGCGCCGAGCCAATCGCTTCTCAACACCCGTTTCCTCGAACTCGAGGTGATGCGGTCGAAGATCGGACGCGCCCGGCAGGTCGGCGAGACCGAGATCAACTTTCTGACGTCCTTCCATCTCCGGTTCCGCCGGGCGGTGCAGGAGCTCCGCGGCAACCCGGCAGAGACGTCGACGCCCTACGAGGTCTCGGCGCCGGCGCCCGAGAGCAAACCGATCCCGCCCGAGGCTGCCCCGAGGGCTCGGAAGGAAACCACTCCCGCCGGCGGCGCACCCGAGATCCAGGGGGACGACGCGGAGACCAAGGTCGCCGACGGTCCACCGCAAAAGCCACGCCCTCCCCAACGGCTTGCGTCTCCGAGCGCGAAGGCGGCCGAAGCTCGAGAAGAGGCGGAACCTGTCGAAGTCGAGGTCAACGACGCCGAGGAGCCGGCGAAGACGGCCGAAGGCAACGGCGACGATGACGCGCCGAAATCCAGGGAGACAACCTCCACCATCATCCAGCGTGCGATGAAAGAGAAGGACGACCAAACCGTCCTGCGCGAACTCTATCGGGAAGTCACCGGAATCGCGGAGGTGATCTGGACCACCGAGGAGATCCCGACCACCGCCACCTGGGATCGCGTCTCGACCAACCCGTGGTACGAGGCCGCCTTTTCCCGCCTCGAACTCCGGCCGCTCTCCGACTTCTACGACCTCATTTCCCAGGTTAGAGCCAAGCGCAAGGCCGGAGTCAGGAAGGCGGAAATCCAGCGCTACCTCAACGACTCCAATTTCGCCACGACGCTGCTCGCACTCCGCGACATGTTCCAGCGGAACCACATCTGATTCACCGGGCGGCCGTGACAGACGCTGCGCCTCCGCGTGAGAAGTCGTTCCGCCACTACGCTGGAGGAAACTGTTCCGCGTAGGCGGCGTACCGCCTGAGAATCCGCCGGGTATAGGCGGCGCCTCGGCGACAGCGGCAAACCCCGGCCGCAAAGCGACGCGCGACCTCGGGGTCGTCGAGAATGTACATGGCGGTCTCGACATTGCCCCTCCACCGATCGGGACTGAAACCCATCTCCACCGCCAGCTCTCTGGCGTCAAAGACGTGGCGTGGACCGACGTTGTACGAAGCGATGGCCATGGCGACCCGGTCGGGAAGCTCGAGATCGGCAAATTGCCCCATCAGCGATCCCAGATACCTCGCTCCGGCTTCGATGGCCTCGCCGGGGTGGTGCGGATCCTCGACACCGAGTTCACGCCAGGTCGTGGGCATGAGCTGGAAGAGACCGGCCGACCCTCCGGGACCGACGGCATCGGGGTCGAATCGCGATTCCTCGTACATCAGCGAAGCAAGCAGGCGCCAATCGATGCCGTTCCGCCTCGCCGCCCACTTGACGTACTCGTCATAGGGTGTCAGGTGTCCGTCGGGAATGGTCGGGAGTCGCGGCGAGGGGCTGATGCGCCACAGCCCCAGGCTTTTCCCGATCAGCTCCTGGATCAGCCCTGTTGTCCGTGCTCGGCGGAGGAAATCATCGACCCTGGATCGAAGCTCCGGCGAGGTCGGATTCATGACCCAGACGAGGGGAACATCGGGAAGGACAACCGGCCCGGGCACGAGATCGCTGCGACCGTCGATCTCGAGAGCCACCGCGTCTTCATCGACCACGGCACAGTACGCGCGGCCCAGGGCCACCATCTGAAGGGCGTTGAATGCATCGGTGCCCGGCGGCGATTCCGCCACCCGAACCGGCGGTTCGAGGGGCAGCAACGTCGCCAGCTCGGCGACCGGAGAGGAAGCCACGATCTCGACGCCCGCAAGATCGTCAACCGAAATCGAAGCCGCGTGACGCCGTGACACCACACCGACGAGATCGACGTACCGATAAGGCTCGCTGAGAAGGAACTGACCCTCCCGGGTCGGCTGGATAGGCTCATGGAGGATCGCGATGTCGCCGAAACCGCTCTCGAGCCAATCAAGGGGGTCCACCCCGGGCGGCGGAATCGACAGCTCGAGCCGCATGCGCTGCTCCTGGGCGAACTCCACCGCGAGCTCATACTCGAACCCCTCCAGACCGCCGTCCGCGACATAGCAGGTCGTCGGTGAGTTCCGGGTCACCGCTCGCAGGACTCTGGCTGCGCGAATCTGTTCAACGTCGCGACAAGAACTCACCCTCGATCCCCGGGTCAGCACCTTTTCGGCAAAGAGAAAATCGTCGATGGCCTGGCGAAGCTGGAAGTTGGCGGCCCGCACGGCCCACACCACCGGACGCCGTTCGGAGAGCGGTCCGAAGAGTTGCACGGAATCGGCGCCGGGAGCCCGCTCGAGGATTCCGCTGTCGGTCACCGTGAGTGGAATTGCACCGCTCGCGACCATCCCGAGCAGCTCCTCTGCCGACAGGTCTTCGGATGCCGGCACGATCTCCAGGTCGAGCTCCTCCAGGGCCGACCTCAGGGTCGGGCTCAGGCTCGAGAGCTGGACGTGGACTTGTCCGCCGCGAAGATCGGTCAGCTCCAATCCGACCATCTGACCGCCGGCGACGAGAAAGTCCGAGACCCACTCGACCGGGGCCGTCGCCGCCGATCCGGTGCCGACGAGAAGCGCCGCCGAAAATCGCCCGACCGCGAGATCCGCCCGGCCCGACTCGAGAACCTCGATCAATTCGTCGTTGCTTTCGATCTCCAGCCATCGAATCTCCGCACCGATCCGCGCGGCGAGGTGGCGCAGCTGAGACTCCTGGTTTTCCTCCTCGGGCGACAACGCCGGAGAATCGAAGAATCCGGTACGGACGGCGATCCTGATCTCGCCGCGCTCCCTGATCTGGTCGAGACCGCCGAGCCGGCGTTCGCTGCAGCCAATGAGCAGGAGAAGACCCAGCGCCGCCGGCACACCGAGCCATCTCGTCATCGGGTTGAGCGCTTCAGGTCTCGCGAAGAGCCGCAGAACGGTCCAGGATAGCCGCAGAGAGAGATACCCCCGTTCCCCAATGATGACACTGCTTCCAACCAATGTCCCCTCGATTGCGCCGGCCGCTGATCGCCGAGGAGCCTGAAACACATGAACGACCTCTCAACCGGTCTCGGCGATCATGCTCACGACGAGCCTCAACCTACCGGATGGTACTATCACTGTCGGTCGAATCGGGAGGCTTATGGCCGAAGAAGGCGCGCCCATCAACCGAACAGACGGTCGGGACCTGCGAACCATCATCCCACGCCTCGACGACCTCCAACGGAAGTGCCGTTCGGTGGGATCGAGGAACAACGAGGCGGCGGATATGGAAGCGCGGGTCGCTTCGATCCTGAAACGCCTCCAGCCCCCGGAGACTTCGGATCCCGCCGTCGACGCCGGGCCGATTCCCTACGCGGCGCTGGCCCGCGAGCTCTACGCCGTGGAGCGGTTCTTCGAAAGCAACGGTTTTCTTTCGATTGCGAAAGAAATCGCCCATGTTGAACGCATTCTCGAGTCGTTCGACACCTCCGACAAG
Organism: uncultured Acidobacteriota bacterium; assembly: GCA_963823445.1. GTDB lineage: Bacteria > Acidobacteriota > Thermoanaerobaculia > Thermoanaerobaculales > Sulfomarinibacteraceae > JAHECW01. The sequence goes on along the minus strand of CAWGLT010000010.1, from coordinate 81,239 downwards.
CCCCGGAAGCCGGCCGGCGACGCCGATCTCGATTTGCCCTCTGCCGGGACCGATCGGGGAACGCCCGGCGATGACGAAGACGCCGAAACCGACGCCCGGCCATCCAAGTGGGCGGTCCCGAGACCGCTCGCCGGGATCGGGTTGATTTCCCTCATCGCGATCGCCGTTTGCATCGTGGTCATCGTTCGCCACGAGACGGCCTCGGACCCGACGATGGAACCTGCCGCCAGCCAGCCCACGCCGATCCCAACGGTTGCGCCACCGCGACCCACCGCCGCGCCGAGAACCACCGGCCGCGCGGCGACTCCGGTACCCGGCGCCATCCTCGCCGAGGCGATCGGGAAGGCCCGACTCGCCCTCGCCGAAGGAGACATCGACGGCGCCATCGACCGCCTTTCCGAGGCCGCCCTGGTCGATTCCGATCACGCAACCGTGCTCGGCACCGCAAGTCAGATCGTCGATCTTCTGGTCGACCGGGCCAACGGCGCAGTCGACGGCGGTCTCTGGGAGATCGCCGACCTCACCCTCGCCAGGGCCGAGCGCATCGCTACCCGCTTCGGTCTCGATACGAACCGGATCGACCAGACCAGAAGGCGCCACGCGCAGATGGCCCACTTCTCCCTCGTTCAGCCGGGAGAGATCGACACCATCCGAGCCTCGGCCGGCAAGCGGGTGACGATCTTCTTCAAGAACGGTTCGGAACGGGATTCCATCATCAAGGGTGCTCAGGGCGGGCAGCTTCTCCTCGATCAGGACACCACCGTTCGCGGGGGCGCGGTCTACTACACCGAGAAGGTGCCCCTGGGCGAAATCGACTATCTCAAGGTGTGGGACAAGTAGGACCTCGCCTGATTCCCCCGCCACGCCCGGGCCTGACGGTACGATCCCTCACCTCGGAGGAGGAATCACGCTGGTGTCGCCGTCGGTGTGTTCCTTGATGAGATAGAGCGGCCGCCGCACCGCTTCCTCGAAGACCCTCGCCACGTACTCGCCGAGGGCGCCGACGGCGAGCAACTGAATGCCCGCGAGGAAAAAGAGCGTCGCGACCATTCCCGCCGATCCGAACGGCGCCGTGCCGGCCAGCGACAAAACGGCGCGGAGCACGACATAGCACACCGCAAAGGCAGCGGACCCGAGCCCCAACCACGTCGCGGCTCGCAAGGGGACGAAGCTGAACGAGGTGAACCCGCTCAGGGCGAGCTTGAGCATGGTCTTGAGGGGGTACTTGGTCTCACCCTTGGCGCGCGGTTTGCGGTGGAACTTCACGGCCGTCTGCGGGAACCCGATCCAGCTCACCATTCCGCGCACGAATCGGTTGTGTTCCGGCATGGCGCGGAAGGCCTCCAGGGCCTTCGGCCCCATGAGCCGGAAGTCGCCGGTGTCGAGGGGAATCTCGATGTGGGCGAGCCGTCGGAGGGTGCGATAGAACGCCGCCGAGGTGAACCTCTTGAAGATCGTCTCGCCTTCGCGCTGGGTGCGCTGACCGAAGACCACCTCGTAACCCTCGCGCCACTTCTCGACCATCTCGGGGATGACCTCCGGCGGATCCTGGAGATCGGCGTCGATGATCGCCACGGCGCGCCCGCGGGCGGCATCGACCCCCGCCGTCACCGCCGTTTGGTGGCCGAAGTTCCGGGAAAAGCTCAGACCGCGCACCCGGGGATCGCCGGCCGCGAGCTCAGAGATCCTCCGCCAGGTCGAATCCGTCGATCCGTCATCCACCCAGACGATCTCCAGACCATCGACCTCGTCCTCGAGGGCCGCGATGAGTCGATCGTGCATGGCCTGGATGTTGTCCTCCTCGTTCATCGCCGGGATCACGACGCTGAGTTCGGGTCGTTCCATCTTCGCTCCTTCTCGGACAGCCGTGGTCGGCTCCTCCGACATCTCGATTCTCGACCGGATCGCCGGTTCTGTCGGTCCCCTCAGCTTCCGGCAGCCGCAGCGCCGCTAAATCGTACGACCTCTCCCCCGCCGTCGAGGGGGATGACCTCGCCGGCGGCGCGAACGGCCGCGAGATGGGCCGCTTCGAAGTCCCTGCGCTCGAGGGCGCCGATCACGACAAAGTCCACGCCGGCCTCGGCAACAGCGGCCGCCACCGCCTCCGGACTCTCGGATCGATAGATCGTGTCCACCAGATGACGTCGGGCATCGGTCAGCGGACTGACTCCGTGGCCCCGCCAGACGAGTTCGTGATTCGCCCAACCGAGAAAGGCGGGCACTCCCGACGCCGATGAGATTCTCGCGTATTCGGTGTAGGCGCCGCCGACCGCCTCCACCAGGGTGACTCCGCGGGGCTGGGCTCGGAGGAAGCGGACGACGGCGCGATCCTCGGGCTCCATCCACGCCAGACCATCGATCGTGACGGGTTTCCCGGTGACCGGCTGAATCGCCATCCCCAGGAAGTGGGGAAGGGCCAGGACGCCCATGAGGACCACCGCCATCGACCGCGTCCGCCGCTGAGGAAACCCCGCGTTCAGCAACGACGGCAGCGCGATCGCGAGGCACACCCATGCCTGGATATAGCACTTGAAGACCGTGTTCATCCGGTGGAGCTTTTCGCCGTAGGAGTCCACCACATAGACGATCTCGGGGACCAGCAGGAGAAAGACCCCGAGCGCCGCAAGGGCGATCCCGGGCCGGGATTGCCACTCTTCCCCGGTCACCGCGGCCACCACCAGCACGACCAGCAGCATGGCCAGAATCGAGAGGGTCGGGCGCCCCGTCGCCGATGCCAGCACGAGGGTCGCAGCCAAGACGGTGAACGCGATCGCCCTGCCCCGACCATCGGTGCCGAGAATCCGGCCCGTGAGCGCCCACGCCGCGGCGGCCGCCGGGATCAGGAGAACACCACCCCAGAGCAGGAGCATCGCCGGCTCGGTCCATGCCGCGACGGCCTTGACCCCCTGGAACGGAGGGTGAAAGCTGAGGTGAAACGGCGCGGCGGCGAACCACCCCGCAACCGCCACGACCGCCGCCGAGAGCCACCTCGACCAGCCATTGCGGTCGGGCCAGTGCCACGTGCCGTCGCCGCAGAGGATCATCAAGACCGCGGCGACCAGAGTCGGCGGCATGGACCAGGGATTCGCGGCCCAGGTGACACCGAAGAGAATGGCTGTTGCGACAACGAGACCGATCCGTGGACCCGCGCGACCGATCTGCCACGCGAGCAGGACCGTCGCCAGGGCGAGCGGAATGGACAGGAGGTGGGGATGAAGATCGCCCAACCAGAGGGTGAAGAGCGGCCACTCGGTGATGGTGTCCGGGACCTGACGTGACGAGTGCCAGTAGTCGAGGTTGAAGATCGACCCGGTCGCCATGAACTGACGGAAGCCATCGGCGGTGCCGGCGAAGAGTCCGAACGCCGCCGCGATCCAACCCGAGCCCCGATCCCCTCCGGCGCGGCCTCCCAGGGACCAGAGCAGGCATGCCGCGAGTCCGCCCACGCCGGCGACGATGAGGTTGTACGCCACATCGAGCGGAATCCTGCTCAACTCCACCGGCACGGTCCAGATCAGCGCCCCCCAGTAATAGTACGGAAGGGTCTCGCCGGCGAGCCACATGTCCGGCGGCGGAAAGCTCTCGGCACGGAGCAGCGACGACAGGATCCCGAGATCCATGAGCTTCTCCTGGCCGAGGATCTCGGGTCGCACGAGACGGAGCCACATCACCGCGGCCGCGCCGATGAGAAAAACCGACTCGGCAGCGGCCAGCGCGCGCCAATTCGGCCGACGCCGCCGGAGATCGACGCCGCCGATCACGGCGCAGCCGATGAGCACGGCGACCCCGAGCCACTGCCACCGGTTGACCCCGGCGACCCCGGCCCACCATGCCGGGAATGCGACCAATACCAGACCCAGGGTTCGGCCCAACGCCCAACCCTCGGCATCGCCGAAACCGAAGACCCGCACGGCGAGCGTGCGACCGCCGAGGGCCGGCAGCGTCACGAGGATGTAGAGCAGTAGGAGGCTCATGCCTGTGACGATTGTAGCGGAGGTTGCGCCCTCTCGGCGAGGGACCGAAACACGGTTTCGGCGAGCTCGTCACCGAGGCGAAGGTAGGTCTCGATGGCTTCTCGATCGATGCCGTCCTCGTGCACGCCGGCGGTCACCACGGTGACCCTGCCGAGCCCGGAGCACACCCGTTCGGCGACCGCGCGGGCGATGGGCTCCTCCTTGTGCGGCGGGATCGTCAGCACCGAGACCGAGGGCGAAAAACCGGTCGGGCCGCGACCCGGGGTCGGCACGGCGAGCACGACGCAACCGACGTGCGGCCGGTCTCCCCCACCCACCGCCACGACCACGTCGCCGCCGGGCTCGTGGACCCAGGCGGTCAGCACCCGACCGCTCGCCTGATCGACGACCTCGATGAGACCCGGCTCGTTTGTGGCAACCATCGACCCACCTCCCCGGTTGTCGATGATCGCACGTCCGGCGGTCATCATCGCCCACTGATGGCGTCCCGTGTTACACTGATTCCGTGGAGCACGGGTTATGAACCTCACGATCACCGTCGATGATGAAACCCTTCGTCGGGCGCGGATCCGCGCCCTCACCCAGGGGACCTCGGTCAACGCAGTCCTGCGCGAGTTTCTCGAGAGCTACGCGGGTTCCGATATCGAGAGCGCGGCCCGCGGCCGCCTCGTGCAGATCGCCCGCAAATCCACCGCATCGAGCGGCCCCGAGGGTCGAACCTGGACCAGGGAGGAGATCTACATCGACCGGGTCGACCGGGATCTCTCGGTTCACGAGTCCGAATGAACACCTTTCTCGATACCGACGTCGTGGTCTACGCCTACGACCGCGCTCATCGCGAGAAACAAGCGGTGGCGATCGCCATTCTCGAGGGCGAAGAACGGCTCACGGTCAGCACCCAGGTGCTCCTGGAAACCTATTGGGTTCTCACCCGCCGTCTCGCCGAGCCTCTGGGCGAAGAGGCGGCCTCCGAGGTCATCGACGCTCTGGCGCGCCTTCCGGTCGTCAACACCGACGCCGCGCTCGTCCAGCGAGCGATTCGATTAAGCCGTCGGCACCATCTCGCGCTGTGGGACGCGATGATCATCGAGGCCGCTCGCGACGCGGGTTGCAGGCGAGTCCTCAGCGAGGATCTCCAGCCCGGGCTCGATCTCGAACGCGTCGTCGTGGAAAACCCGTTTTCATAGCGGGAAGCTTGACTTCGCCGGTATTCAAGGGCGGCTGAGATCTCCCGCCCCGCCCCTCCTGAAGAGGCATCGGTCGACCGCGGGACCCACACGGTTGCAAGCTGGCCCGAGCTTCGTCGCCCAATCTCCGGATCACCCGGAGCCGGTCACGGCAGGGTGAGCGACCAGACGGTTGTGGTTCCGGACTCGAAACCATCGGCGAAGACCAGCTGCTCGCAGCCCGAGCCGTGGAGAATCACCAGACCCTGGTTGTAGTCTGCGATCGCCAGGTCGTTGCACGAGTCGGACGAGATGTCGCCGAGCGCGAGGCCCTGGCTCGAGTAGTGAGAGGCGTAGGGGATCTCGAACAGCTGTTCCGGTTCAAGGCCGCTCGCCCCCTGGAGGTAGAGGCCCGCCCGCAGCCAGCCGGCGTGGAGCACGACGACGTCTTCGAGGCCGTCGCCGTCGACGTCCTGGACCGCGACCGGCTCCGGAATGTCGTACGTGGAGATGGTGCTCGGTCCGCTGAGCCCGCCGCTGCCGTCCTGGATCATGAGCCAAAGGTGCGTCGGCGAGTTGAAGGGCCGACCGAGCACCACGTCCTCGAGCCCGTCGCCGGTGACGTCGCCGACCCCGATGCCCTCGCACGTCGAGATGCCGCCCATCGGGTAGCTGGACGGACCGGGGACGAAGCCCGACACCTGGTCGTGGTAGGTCACGGTCAGCACCGCCTCCCCCGAAACGACGGCGAGGTCGTCAAAGCTGTCGCCGTCGAGGTCCCCGAGCTCGAAATCCGCAGCGTTCGGGTCCCCGACCGTGACCTCCTGGACGCCGGTGAAACCGCCGAGACCGTCGCCCAGGAAAACCGTCACGATGCTTTGTCCCGACAGGGCGACGACATCGGCGTGCTGGTCGAGGTTGACGTCCACGGTCGCAAGCGCGCTCGCCGAATGGCCGTTGTGGACGGTGGCGGGCTGGAGACCGCCGGCGCCGTCGGCGAGGAGAACCGAGACGCCGACATCGTGCCCTACGACCACATCGAGCACCTGATCCTCGTTCAGGTCGACGAGAACGATGCCGTTCCGGGAGGCGCCGGTCAGGTACGAATAGCCGGTCGGCAGGCCGAGCGTCCCCTCCGGCAGCTGCGGATAGACGAAGACGCGGTAGTCGTTGGCGGGGTCGGAGGAGAAGGTCGTCGTCATCACCACGTCGGGCCGGCCGTCGCCGGTGACGTCGCCGATCGCCACCGCCTCCGGCCAGCTTCCGGGGTGGTGCGAGGTCCAGGCGCCGAAGGAAAAGGCGCCCGTCAGCCGCCCGAGCTCGGCGCCCGGGACTGCCGGGCCGCCGGGTCCGGGCAGCGGTGACTGTCGAACGACGCCCGAGGCGTCGCGGACCGGCGGCAGGGAGGCGTCGCCCCGGTACCAAAGCGGGCCGCGATCGTCGAACAGCGGCCGCCCGTGAGCGTCCACCGGGCTCTCGGCCGCCACCCCTCCGCCGAGCGTCGCCCACACGAGAGAAATAAAAAGAACCCGCAGCAACCAGGACCACGAGCTCATCTCGGCCTCCGCTGGCCAGGCACCGAAAGCCCGGCATCGAGACACGCGATGAGTTTAATGCCTGCCGACCTCCGCCGCAATGGCCGGGACGCTCCTCTTGTGAGCCGTCGGCCTTCGCAGCTCACGGTGCAACGGCTATCGGGGAGGCTCGCCGATCGGCGGCACGGGCGCGCAACCGAGGCCGGCGGTGCCGCAGGCGATGAAACACCCGAACGAGAACAAGCAGAGACGTGAGCCAGTGGCCCCGATCCAGCCCCCACCAAACAGCAAGAGGGCGGGAGTCTGCTCCCGCCCTCCGTTCTGGATTGCCTGCGCCGTTACTGCGGCAGCACGGTGGTCGGGTCGGAGGTCAGGTTGTCGAGCACCGAGCCGTAGCAGGTGACCGCCGCGTGCGGGGTGTTGGTCCACACATCGACGTAGCCCGCCGTGACCGGCGCGTGGTCCCGGAAGACCCGGGTGATCTGGTTGTTCGAGCGCGGCGCCAGGTCCATAGGCCTGGTTCATCCGACCGGCGAAACCCATCGGTGCCTCGTTCGGGGTTTTCGGATTGAGGTGCCTCTGTGGCTCGGTGACTGGGTGGGCCACCTTCCCAGCGGCAACCGGCCTCAGATCATCTGGTGACCGACCACGGCCTCGATCCGCCACCCGCCGTTGACCCTCGCGAGAATGACGACGCCCGCGTCCGAGAACTGAAGCTGGATCCGTTCCGGGTCACCGACGAGCATCAGGCTCGCGAGATGGTTGAGAAACGGAAGATGGCTCACGATCATGATCGACCGCCGGTCGGTTTCGAGGCTCAAGGCGATCGGGCCCGGATCGTCGTTCGGTGTGAGACCTGTCAGCTCCCGCACCAGCGCCGCATGCATGCCGAGGCGGGCGCCGAAGATCTTGGCCGTCTGCCTCGCCCGGAGCAGACATGAGTGCACGATCTCCTCGACCTCGTAGCCGCATCCGGCGAGCCAGCTCGCCATCTGCTCTGCGTGCTGGCGCCCGCTGATCGCCAGCGGCCGCTCCGGATTCTCGAGCGTGCTCGTCGACTGCCCGTGGCGGACCAGTATCACCTTCGACGATGAGGCCATTCAAAACCTCCGGCGCTGTTGTGCTGACGGGACGAATGCCGGTCGGCGTTTCCGACGACGCGACGACCGGGAACATGCGGGGACCCTCGTCAGGACCACACCAACCACAGATCGGCGACCTCGATGTCGCGCTGAACCGGTCGTATCGCCACCGATTCCACTTTCTCGGCGAGGCGCTCCGACTCCTGAGCGATGCGATCGATCTCGTTTTGCAACTCGCCGGCGAGCACCGCCAGCTCATCCTCGAGCCGGTCGATCTCGTTGACGGACTCGGTCACCGACCCTTCGGCGGTCTGCCGCATCCGCCGTTTTCCAGCCGCGGCCTTGACCCTGGAAGCGGCTTTCGACGAGGCCGAGCGCAGGCTCTTCGAGCCGAGCAGAACCGAGAACAGGCTCTCGACCAGACCGAGGGACTCCTCCGCCTTGCGGGAAGCGAGCATTTGACGATCGCGTTCGAGCTCATCGTGCTCGCGGGCGAGCCGCTTTTCGAGGGCGTTCTTCCGAGCTTCGTACCGCGCGCGCATCCGATCCTGGGAGGCGTCGTCCGCCCGGTCGGCGGTCTCGAGACACCGCCTGATGAAGTCCTCTCGGCTCTCGCCCGGTCCGGCGGCCATCTTGAGCTCCCGATTGGCAAGCACCTCGACCGGTCGGCGCGCCCGCCACGCGACGAAATCGCGCTCGGCCCGCGCCACCTCGTCGCCCAGCCGCGGCGGCGCCGCGGCCGGAAAGGCCATGCCTGCCGGCGGCTCCGCGACGAGCTCGGGCGTCGCCTCGAGCAGCTCGGCCCCATCCCAGAGCAACCGGCCGTCGCCGTCCGCCGGTATCCACCAACCCTCCTCCAGCTCGCGAGTCAGACCGAGGGTCTTGCTGCTCACGGTCAGCCGATTCCGAATTAAAACGAACGGTCGCGCCATTCCCCTCCCGGAGGACTGAAATCGGGTGCTCAGGCCGTGCTGCAGCACCGGTGGTGAGCTCGCACCCGCGGTCGCGGGTTGCGGATCGGCGGCGGGGACGGCCCGCTCGACCAGCGGCGCCATCTCCGCCAGCGTCACCGGTCCGCGGAGATAGCTCATGGCCCAGCGCGACGAGAACAGCCGGACCCGCGGTCGTTCACGGACGTCGTCGAGAAGGAACTCGCGCTTGCCGAGCGCGGCGACGATCTCGCCGGCATCCCGTGCCGTCGTCGAGGACATCGATGCCGAGTCCCTCGAGCGCGCGCTCGCGATCACGATCGGTGATGAGTTTGCCGATGAGCTTGACGCCGGCGTTGCCGAGCGCCTTGTAATCCAGATCGACGGGATTCTGGGTCGCGAGCCATGCCCCCACCCCAAACGCCCGCCCCTGCTTGAAGAGGGTCAGGAGCGGTTTCTTGGTCGGCGGATTGGCCGGGTGCGGCGGCAGAATCCCGAAGACCTCGTCCATGTACACAAGCGCCCGCAGCCCCGATGAAGCCGGCTGGCGGCGCATCCACGCCACGAGCTCCGAGACCAGAAGCCCGATCACGAAATGGCGTTGCAGTTCATCCAGGTGCGCCACCGAGATGACGCTGGCGCGCGGATGTTCTCTGGTGCCCAGGAGCGCCTCCATGGTCAACGGCGTCCCCCTGGTCCAGGCGGAGAACGCCGGGCTCGCGAGGAGGGTGTTGAGCGCCATGACCAACTTCATCCGCTCGTCACGCGGATAGAAGACATCCAGGGGAAGCGCCCCCAGAACATCGATCGGCGGATCGGCGAGACTCGCGAGCAGACCGCCGAGATCGAGGTCGTCACCCCTCGTCCAGTGTTCGAGCACCACCGACGCAGCGAGCACGTGGTCGCGGTCCGACAGCGCGTCGCCGCCACGACCGACCAGGGAGAGCAGCGCGGCGACCACACCGTTGACGCGATCGGTGGCGGCGTCGGGATCGGCGGCGGGCTCCCACCCCGCAGGCGCGCTCAGGGCCGGAAGGATGTCCAACGGCGCCACCGATGCGACGCCGGGTGTGAAGAGCTGCCACTCGACCCCCGCCTTGACCTGCGCCATGTCCGATGAGCCGAGCCCAGAACGATCGAGCCCCAGTCTCCACTTCTCGGCCTGTTCCCGGGCGACCTCCTCGGGGTTCCGGTCCCCCACCTCATCCGCCGGCAGCCAGGGCGCGAAGGACTCCGGCTCGAGACCCGGGAAGTTGAGCAGGAGATCCACCATGTCGCCCTTGAGATCGATGACGAGCAGCGGCACCCGTCGTCGCGCCAACTCCTCGAGCGCGACGATGCCGAGACCGGTCTTGCCCGAACCCGTCATCCCGAGGCAGACGGCGTGGGTCGTCAGGTGATCCATGTCGAGGTGGATGCGGTCGATTCCGTCGATTTCGCTGCCGAGGTAGAGTTCGCGATCTGCCATCGAGTTCCCCTTCGTCCGTCAGGGCCGCGTTCTTCTGCTGGGTGCCGGGAGTATATCCGGTCCTGATATAGTTCTGGGCAGAGAACGCGTGACGAGCCAGAACAACGAAAAGGAGCCGCTCATGGGTCTATTCGATCTCTTTGGAAAATCCTACGAAGACAAAGTCAACGAAGCCATCACCCAAATCAAAGCCATGAACCTCGGTGTCCGCCACCTCGGCGCCCAGGTCAAGGACAAGGTCGTGACCCTCACGGGCGAGGCGCCGAGCCGCGAGGTCGCGACCAAGGCGATGCAGAAGCTCGACGAACTGGTTTCGCCGGACAACATCATCAACACCATCAAGGTGGACAAGCCGGCGCCCGAGCCCGAGGTTCTCGTCGAGGTCGAGGCCGATGTCGAACCCCCCACCGAGCGCTACCACATGGTGGCGGCCGGCGACACCCTCGGTCACATCTCTCAGAAGTACTACGGCAAAGCGAGCCAGTACATGAAGATCTTCGAGGCGAACCGCGACATTCTCGACGATCCGAACCTCATCAAGGTCGGACAGAAGCTCAAGATTCCGGAATAAGACGGACGCCTTCGGTCGCGGCGCAGGTGGCAAGCACGCGGCCGCCGCTGGAAACGTTCTCGAGCGCGGCGATGATCTCGTTCCTGGCGCCGACGGGATGCCAGACGACAATGCTCCCTCCGCCCCCGGCGCCGCAGCCCTTGACCGCGGTGGCTCCGTGGCCGAGGGCTGCATCGATCAACCGCCCGAGTTCGACCGTGCACACTTCAGGAGCCAGCTGACGCCGAGCTTTCCATTCGCGCCGGATGGCCGCCCCGACCGCCTCCTCGTCGTGGGCCGGCAGGGCGGCGTGGCAATCCCCGGCCGCCGCCACGATCTCGTCAAAGGCCGCCGTCGTCGCGTTGTCGCCATCCAACCGCCGGCGGATGACCTGCCAGTTGACCATTCCGGACCGGTGGCGGATCCCGGAATAGAACACCGTCATCCGCTCGCTCAGCCACTCCGAGGAGACATCGAGGCACTCGAGGCGGTTGCCGCCGGCTTCCATGTGCAGGACGAGGACACCACCGCGGACCGCGGCCCAATGGTCCTGCTCGCCGGTGGGGAATCCGAGGATCCGAGCCTCGAGATCGCGAACGAGGGCGACCATGTGCGCTTCGGTCCGCGCCTCTCCCACCAGTTCGGTCAGCGCCCGCACCAGCGCGATACCGTAACTCGATGATCCGCCGATTCCCGACCGGAAGGGCGCCTGGCTCAAGACCCGGATTCGGACGCCGCCGCGCGGCACCACCGAAAACGCCACCGCGGCGCTGAGATCCGTGGTCGCCTGGGTCTGGGAAAACCGCCGCACCTCGCCATCGGGCGAAGTGTGCACGACCTCTCCCGGTTCGCCCGCGAGATCCGCGACGAGCACGATCTCGACGGGGATGGCGATGTTCACCGTGCGCGATCCCGGGTGGATGAGACCGATGGGCCAGATGTCCAGGGTGCCGCCGGCGAGATCCACCCGACATGGCGCGGCGACCTTGACCGAAAGAGGACTGTCGTTCAACTTCTCGCTCCAATCGGCGCCTCGCCGCCATCGAGAAGATCGAGCACCGCGAGGGCGTGTCCGAGGAACCGCTGGAGGCGATCGGCCTCGAGGGGTTTGACCGGCGGCGACGAGATGGTCAACGGATTGATCCACCTCCCATTCTGTTTGACCCGATAATCCAGGTGAGGACCCGTGGAGAGACCGGTCGACCCGACATACCCGATCACCTGGCCCTGGGATACGCGGACGCCCTTCTTGATGCCGCGGCCATACTTGCTGAGGTGAAGATAGTTGGTCTCGTAGCCGTTGGGGTGGCGAACGCTCACCATGTTACCCGCGCCACCGTTGCGCCCGGCCAGGGTCACGACGCCGTCGGCGGTCGCATGAACCTCGGTTCCGACCGGCGCACCGTAATCGACGCCGTAGTGCGGCATCCGCCTCTTGAGCACCGGATGGAATCGGCTGTTGCTGAAACTCGAGGTGACTCGGCTGAACTTGAGCGGTGAGCGGAGAAACATCTTTCGCAGGGGATTGCCGTCGAGATCGTAGTAGCCGAGCCGACCGTCCTTGTCCGGGTAGATCACGGCATCCATGGCCTTGTTCTTGTTCGTGAACCGAGCGGCGAAGATCGTACCGTAACGATAAAAATCTCCGGCGATGGTCTGGCGATCGACGACGACGACGAAACTGTCTCCCTTCCGCAGGTCGCGCAGGAAGTCCACATCCCAGCGGAAGATCTCGGCGATTCCGACCGCCAGGGCCGGCCGCCCTCCGGCCGAGCTCACCGCCTGGAAGAGCGACGATTCAACGACCCCTTCGATGCGAACGACCTCGCTCACGATCTCTCGATCGAGACGTGAGGTCGAAATGCCGTCCGTTTCGGCTTCAAAGACGATCTCGGATCGCTGGTCGAGGACGACGCGAAGCTCCTCGAGGTCGCCTCCGGGACTCCGGGTCCCGTCGAAGAGGGTGCCCGGGTTCAATTTGCGCGAGTCGATCTCGGCGGTCAATGCATCCCGCCAGGCGATCCAGTCCTCTCCGGCCAGGCGCCGGCTGACGCTTTCGATGGTGTCGCCGGATGCGACGGTCACCAGAATCGGCTCCCGGTATGCTTCGATGGGGACCACGACGACCGGTTCGGCCGGCTCGCTCGCCTCCTGCGGGGAACCACCGCACGATGCGATCACAACGGAGACCGCCATGCAGAACAGGAGCTGCGCGGATCGGCGGGCCCATGGACGTGCGGGTCGGTTGAGCTCTTCGTTCCGCGCGATCACCCACCACCCCATGCGCGGATGGACTCGGGTCCTACCTCGATTCGTTCGGTCACCGCACCCTCCCCGGAGAACACCAGCAACCGTGGTATCGAGACCACGCGGTTCTCTTTCAGGAGATGTCCGTAGCGATCGTGGAACCACCGGATGTCGATCCCATCGAGGGACCTGTGCGCCTCGCTCAACGGCTCCTGCACGACCACGAGGATCAACTCGAGGTTTCGCCTGCGAGCTGCGGCCGTGATGGTGTCGATGTCGTCGAGAGTCGCGGCGGCATCGGGCACCCACGATGCCCAGAGCAGCACCGCGACCGGCCCGTTTTCGGCGAGCCACTCCGCCCATTCGACCGGTCGACCATCCGCCGTCGTCACCGTGGGCCCGCCGGCGGCGACGCCCACCGTGTGGCCGAGGATGATGGACAACGCCAGGACCGCGGCGACCGGGAAGTGATCGAGTCGTCTCACGCGCCGAGTATACAGGCCCGAAAACTCGAACGAGCCAATGTCCGGAAGATCGGCGCTGCCTTCGGGTGAGTTCTGTGATCCCGGTACAACCGGTCGCTCCCGGCGATTGCCGAAGTGCGGCATCGCAGGTACACTTCCCCCGAGGTGGTCATGGTACAAGCGATATCGACCGGCAACACGGAGTTCGACACCGATGTGGCGATCATCGGATCGGGGTTCGGCGGCTCGGTTGCCGCGCTGCGGCTTTCAGAGAAGGGCTATCGCGTCACCGTCATCGAAAAGGGCAGACGCTGGAAGCCGGAGGATTATCCCAGGACCAACTGGAATCTTCGAAAAGCCTTCTGGTTTCCCCGGCTCGGCTGCCGAGGGATCTTCGGCCTTCACCTGCTGCGGGAGTCCCTCATCCTCCACGGTGTCGGGGTCGGGGGCGGCAGCCTTGTGTACGCCAATACCCTCTTCGAGCCGCCCGAGACCGTGTGGGACGACCCCCAGTGGGCAGGGCTCGAGGATTGGCGCGCCATCATGCCCGAGCACTTCGCCACCGCCCGACGGATGCTCGGCGCAGTCGCGAACCACAAGTTCGGCGAGCCCGACCTCGCGCTCAAGCGGGCCGCCGAGCGCCGCGGACTCGGCCACACCTTCAAACCCACCGATGTGAGCATCTACTTCGGCCAACCCGATGTCACCGTTCCGGATCCCTTCTTCGGCGGTGCGGGCCCCGATCGCACCGGGTGCAACTTCTGTGGCGGGTGCATGGTCGGCTGCCGTTACGGCGCCAAGAACACCCTCGACAAGAACTATCTCTATCTCGCCGAGGGGCTCGGCGCGGAAGTGGTGCCCGACACCCAGGTGGAACTGGTGGAGGAACTCCCAGGCGGCGGCTATCGAGTCCACTGGAAACGCCCGAAGTGGCCGTTCGCACGCCGCGGCGTGTTGACCGCGAGCAAGGTGGTTGTTTCGGCCGGGGTCCTCGGAACGGTCAAGCTCCTCATGCAGTGCAAGGAAGCCGGCGCCCTGCCGCGGGTTTCCGACCAGCTCGGCAACGTCGTCAGAACCAACTCCGAGGCCCTGCTGGGGATGACATCCCGGAGCCGGAACGATCTCTGGGAGGGCGTCGCCATCGCCGCCAAGGTCGAGGTCGATGATGTCACCCACATGGAGGCGGTCCGTTTTTCGAAGGGCTCCGACGTCATGCTCCTCCTCGGCACCATGCTCGCCGACGGCGGTCCCGGGCTTCCCCGGCCGCTGCGGTGGCTCTGGAACGTCCTGCGCCACCCCCTCGATTTCTGGAGGGTGACCAAGCCTTGGGGCAAGGCCGAACACTCGGTTGTCCTCATGGCCATGCAGACCGTTGACAACCACACCAGACTCGTCCGTGAGCGGCAGTGGCTCTGGCCCTTCAGCCGGGCGCTGACCTCGCAACCCCAACCCGGTCAACCGGGGATCCCATCCTATGTTCCGGTCGCCAACGAGGTCGCCCGTGAAGTTGCGGTGGAGCTCGACGGCGTCGCCCAGAACAGCGTCAACGAGGTCTTTCTCAACACCGGGTCAACCGCGCACATCCTCGGTGGGTGCGCCATCGGATCGGGGCCCGAGACCGGCGTCATCGACCCCAACGGCGAGGTCTACGGCCACAAGGGTCTCTATGTCATGGACGGATCGGTGATCGGCGCCAACCTCGGAGTGAATCCGTCGCTCACCATCACCGCGCTCGCCGAGCATCTGTGTTCGCGTTTTCCCGAAGCGATCGACCGGAGGTGAACGCGATTCCGGTGATCGGCGGGGGGTCAGGAGTGAGACGTTAGACGTTCGACGTTGAGCGCTGCCGTTTTCTTTTTGGCCTTCGAACAAAACAAACTCCCAATCCCGAACGTATCACCGGTTGAGGTGACTCCCATGCATGACATCGGTCGAGGGTTGTTCTGCATCGGCATTGTGTTCTTTGCCTTGACCGCCTCAGCCGGAGGCAACTGTGGATCGATGGTGGGTCGCTGGGGCTACGGGCCCTCGCGCGCCGTCGCTGCATCCGAAGAGCTCGTCTATTTCGGGTCCGGAATCTACCTCGTGGTGGCGACAGTTCACGGCACGGGGGAGATTGCAATCCTGGCCGAACTCGAACTGCCCGACATCATCCTCGATCTCGAGGTCCGGGACGGGATCGCCTTCATCGCCGCATCGAACGCCGGGTTGCTGCTGGTCGATCTCACCGAACCGGACTCCCCGGTGCTCATCGGGAGGGTCGACACCCCGGGCAACGCCGTTCGTGTCGCCGTGACCGGCGAGATCGCGCTCGTCGCCGACCATTGGGGCGGGTTACGCCTGGTGGACATCGGTGATCCTCGAGCTCCGCGAGAAGTCTCTTCCATGGCGTTTGACCGCCCGGTCGACGAGGCGGTCCCCATCGGCGGCTATGCATACGTCGCGACGGGCTGGAGGATTGCAATCGTCGACATCAGTCGACCATCGGACCCCGTGGTTGTCGGTTCTTTCCAGCCGAACACCATTGTCAACGTCATCACGATCCACGACAACCTCGCTCTGATCGGGACGAGTTATCGCGGCCTCCAGATCTACGATGCCGCCGACCCCACCGATCCGGTGTGGCTTGGCGAGTACAACAACATCGAGGACGAGTACAAAGCGATCGTGGTCCGCGGCGACCACGTGTTCCTCGGTCCTCTCGGTGTGAGCGTCCTCGATATCTCGGATCCCACCGATCCCATCAGGACGACATATCGCAGCACCGGTTCGAACGGGAACTACGCCAGAGGGCTGGCAATGGTTGGAAATCTGCTCCTCGCCGCCAACGAGGGCGACGGCTTGCTTGTGTTCGATTTCAGCTCCGGCCAATACCTGTCGGAAACGGGATCGTACGACGTACCAAGACGTGGAAACGCGCTTGTAGTTTCCGGCTCCAACGTCTATCTCGGCTCAGCACTCGAGAACGGAGACGGGATTCGAGTGTTTGACGCCAGTCGGCCGTCCCAACCGGTCTTGCTCGGCTCGACCCTCGATCTCGATCCGGCCAGAGGATTTTGGGATCTCGCCGCGGCCGGCGACTATCTCTACTCCGTCTGGCCTCTCACCGCCATCGATGTCAGCGACCCGGCGGCGCCTCTCCCTGCCGCCTATTTCGACGACCAGGCGGCGGCGATCGAGGTCTCCGCGGGCCACCTCTTCACCACGTCGTTACCTTGGTTCGAAGCGAGCGATCTCGAGGTCTACGATCTCGCCGATCCAGCGGCGCCAGTGCTCATCGCGAGCGCCCCGGTCCCCGGAGTTTCCATGGATCTTGCCGTCGACGGCGATCTCGTATTCGTCATCAGCGAAGACGGTTTGGACGATTCCGACGGCGGACTGTACATCTTCGATGTCGGCAACGCCGCGGAACCGACGCTGGTCGGATCACTTCAAACTCCGCTCTTCGCCGAAGCGATCGCCGTTGACGGTCCACTGGCATACATCGCAGACTACTGGTTGCTCCGCATCGTCGATGTCTCGGATCCTACCCAACCATTCCAGGTCGGAGAGATCCGGCTCGAGGGCGAGTGGCCGAGAGCGGTCGACGTCGCGGTCTCCGACGGTGTCGTGCTTGTGGCGGACTCTGGGGACTATTTCACCTTCAGACAGTTCGTCCACGTCATCGACGTTTCAAATCCCGCGGCCCCTCACCAACGATCTCGCTTGCCCATCGACACGACGAACGTCAAGGCCGCCGACGGGTTGTTCTATATCGCGGACAAGGCCGGGGGTTTCCGGATTTACGATCCGAACACTCCGTGTAGGGAGCCTTTTGAACGCGAGATCCCGGTTTCCCACGTCGACTGATCAGAATCGCGGGATTGAATTTTTGGGGTCTTGAGAGCCTGTGATTTGGGTTTCCGGTGTTGCAGCCGCCGCTGAAAACTGTCGCGGCCACTGTCACTGTCCCAGCCGCTGACGCGGTCACTGTCCCGGCTGCTGACGCGGTCACTGTCCCGGCTGCCGCCCTTGCCGCTGTCCACCGAAATCGAGCTATCATCTCCGGGATGCCTCATGAGTCCATCAACGGCACCGTCACCCGCCTGCTCTACTCAAACGACGAGAGCGGCTGGTGCGCCGTCCGCCTCGAAAATGACGAGCGGGGCAGCTTCGCCGCGACGGGCCCGCTGCTCGGGGTCCGCGAGGGCGACGAGCTTCGGCTGACCGGAAAGTGGATTGAACACCCACGATTCGGCGAGCAGTTCGAGGCCGAGTCCTATGTTCAGGTGGCGCCGTCGACCCTGGAGGGAATCCGCAAGTTCCTCGGCACCGGACGCGTCAAGGGCATCGGCCCGACCATGGCGGCGAGGATCGTCGACGCCTTCGGACTCGACAGCCTCGAGATCATGGATCGCGACCCCGGTCGGCTGCTCGAGATCCACGGCATCGGCCGGGCGACCCTGGCCAAGGTCCGGGCCTCCTGGGAGAAGCACCGCGGCATCCAACAGATCATGGTCTTTCTCACCGGCCATGGGATCGCTCCCGGCGTCGCCGTCAAGGCCTACGGCAAGTACGGCGCGGCCGCGGTCGATGTGGTGCGGGATGATCCCTTCCGACTCGCCGAAGACGTCTTCGGGGTCGGATTCCGCACCGCCGACCGCATCGCCCAGCGCATCGGCATCCCGGCGGACTCGCCGCAACGTCTCCGCGCGGGCCTGCTCTTCGCGCTTTCGGAGGCCTCGGTGGAAGGGCACGTCTTTCTCCCCCGGTCTCGACTCCTCGAAGAAGCATCGGCCCTGCTCGAGATCGACATGCCCCTCCTCGAGACGGTGCTCGATGAGCTCCAACAACGACAATCGGTGGTGGCGGTTGTCCGGACGGACGACGAGACCGCGATCTTCAGTCTCCGCCTCGAAGCCGCCGAAGCCGCCGTGGCCGGGCACATCCGCGAACTCCTCGGTCACGCAACCGCGGATGACGGCATCGATGTCGATCAGGCGGTCGCCTGGTATCAGCGGCGGGCCTCCATCGAGCTGGCCGCCAACCAGCGAAAGGCGATCGCCTCCGCGCTCACCGGCCGGGCGCTCGTGGTCACCGGTGGTCCCGGGACCGGAAAAACCACCCTCGTGCGTGGGATCACCCAGATCTTCGACGCGCGGAAGCAGCGGGTGCTGCTCGCCGCTCCCACCGGCCGAGCAGCCAAACGACTCGCCCAGGCCACCGGCAGCGACGCCAGGACCATCCACCGGCTTCTCGAGTTCAACCCGCGCAGCTGGACCTTCAACCGCGATCGCGAAAATCCCCTCGAAGCCGACGTCGTCGTGGTCGATGAAGTCTCCATGCTCGACATCGAGCTCGCCGCCCACCTTCTCGAAGCCATCCCTCCCGGATGCCGGCTGGTCCTGGTGGGCGATGCCGACCAGTTGCCGTCGGTGGGTCCCGGCAATGTCCTCGGTGATCTCATCGCATCCGGCGTCGTGCCCTTCGTCCGGCTCAACCACATCTTCCGCCAGGCCGAGGCCAGCCGCATCGTGGTCAACGCCCACCGGATCAACTCGGGGCAGATGCCGATCTCCGATGCCGACAACCCCGACGCCGACTTCTACTTCGTCGTCAGGGACGACCCGGTCGAAGCCGCCGAGCTGGCGGTGGATCTCGCGAGCCGGCGCATCCCGAACCACTTCCACCTCGATCCCGTCGACGACATCCAGGTCCTCACGCCGATGCACCGGGGCGAGCTCGGGGTCAGGCGCCTCAACGAACGCCTCCAGGCCGAGCTGACGCCGACGGGCCCCGAAATCGCCATCGGTCCGAGGCGATTTCGCCTCGGCGACAAGATCATGCAGGTGCGCAACAACTACGATCTCGAGATCTTCAACGGAGACATCGGCCGCGTCGAGTTCTTTGACGAGGAGTCCGACGAGATGGTGGTCCGTTTCGATGGTCGCGCCGTGGCCATCCCGCACGACAACTTCGATGACCTCATCCCGGCCTACGCCTGCACGATCCACAAGAGCCAGGGCAGCGAGTACCCCGCCGTCGTCATCGTTCTCCACCACCAGCACCACATCATGCTGCAGCGCAACCTGCTCTACACCGCGGTCACCCGAGGCCGTCGGCTGGTCGTCATCGTCGGCAGCAGGAGGGCCCTCGCGCGGGCGGTCGACAACGCGACCCAACGCGCGCGGTTCACCCTCCTCGCCGACCGCCTGGCCGGTCGAGTCGGCTGAGCCGACAACTCCGATTCTCGATCCCGCGTGGTACGTTCAGTGCAACAGGATCACTTCGACACACGCGGAAGGAGACGTAGACCATGGGTCTCACCATCGACGACATCCCCTTCACCTGGGTGCGGAAGGAGCTTCGTCTCGCCCACCCCCTCGAACGCGGCGCCACCGGCATCGCCGTGCGACGGGTCCAGGAGTGGCTGACACTCAATGGAATCGCAGTCGTGGTGGACGGCCGATTCGGCCCCGCCACCGCATACGCGGTCGGTCGATTTCAGGGCCGTCGCGGGCTGCCCAAGACCGGCATCGTGGACGAGCCGACCTTCGAAACGCTCACCAAACCTCTCTACCGCGCACTCGCCCCACCCCGGACGGTGTCCTCCGAAATCTCATCAGGGGTCGCCGCCGCCGCTCGGCAACACTTCAGGGAGCGCCCCCGCGAGGTCGGCGGCGCCAACCGCGGCCCCTGGGTGAGGGTCTACATGGACGGCGCAGACGGGGCCGGGTGCCTCTGGTGTGCAGGCTTCGTGAGTTTTCTCGTCCGCCAGGCTGCGTGGCACGCCGGTGTTCCACTTCCCATGCAACCGACCTTTTCCTGCGACGTCATCGCGCGGGACGCACAGACCGAAGGACGGTTCATCGCGAAATCGGAGATCGCCGCCGACCCCGCCACCCTCGATGACCTGCCGCGCGGCTCGCTCTTTGTCCAACGCCGATCCGCCGACGACTGGAATCACGTCGGGATCGTCGCCGCCGCCGTCGACGAGATCATCGAGACCATCGAGGGCAACACCAACGAGGGCGGCTCCCGCGAAGGCCACGAGGTCTGCCGGAGGATCAGGAACCTCGAGGGGAAGGACTTCGTCACGCTTGAATAGAACACAATTCTTAATTCTAAATTCTTAATTCTCAATGACATCGCAACCGTCCCTCTTGGATATGCGATGCAATTTAGAATTAAGAATTCAAAATTGAGAATTTCGAAGTCGACCTCAGTCGACTTCGACCGGCCTTCCCATCGCCTTCCAACTCAGGAGCCCCCCCTTGAGGTTGGCGACATTCTCGAACCCGAGACCCAGCAGCCAGTGCATCGCCCGTGTCGACCGGCGCCCGGAGCGACAGATGAGGAGGATCGGCCGGTCGCGCGGCAACTGCTCGGCGTCTTCGATGATGTGGCGCAGTGGAATGAGCTCGGCGCCGGCCAGGTGCCCATTGAGATACTCCGCTTGCTCGCGCACATCGATGAGCAATCCGGTCTTTCGATTGGCGCGGAGGGCGTCCTCGAACTCGGGCACGGTCAACTGGCGTTCGGGATAGCGAAATCGTGTCGGGTAGGCGGGCAGGCGGAGGTCGTACGGGTGTTTCTCGAGCGGCTGGCACTCGGCGAAGACCCGGTGTTCGCACTCATAGATGCACACCGCCGGATCGATGGCGTTCTCGAAGAGCCACTCGATGGCCTCCTCCTGTTTGAGGAAACGGTCGGCCCCCAACAACTGCTCGAACCCGGATGCCGCCATGATCGTGCGCACCTCGGGTCGCACCTGCACCAGGTACACGTCTCCGCCGGCATCCCGGTAGAGCCGGACAATGCCCTCGAGGACATCGATCCCGGAGAGATCGCACTGGTGGACTCCGTGCATCCTCAACAGCAGGTTGTTCTGCCCCGGATTCGCCTCGTAGTTGGCGAGAAGTTCGTCCTCGACATGGCTTGCGGCCCCGAAAAAGAGCGCACCGCGGATGTTGATCACACCGAGTTGGTTGCAGCACGGCGCGTCTTCGCGTTCGACGAAATGGCGGAACGTCCGATCCGGCACGACGGTGTGAACCGTCGGCAGGCTCGATTTGTATATGTAAATGGCCAATGACAGGATGACCCCGGCGAGGACCGCGAACTCGAGGGGGAAGACGAGGGTCGCGACGAAGGTGGAAACCATGATTCCGGTTTCGCTGCGCGACGTCATCCTCACCCGCCGGACGCCGTGCCAATCCACCATGCGGTAGGCGATGACCATGATCATCCCCGCGAGCGCCGCGTTCGGCAGATAGCCGGCGGCCGGACCGAACGCGAGCACCCCGGCGAGCACGAAGACACCGCAGAAGACTCCCGAAACCTGAGTCCGCGCCCCCGACTGGAAGTTGATCGCCGATCGCGTGAACGATCCGGAACAGGCGTAGCCGGAAAACAGGCCCGACGCGATGTTGGCCATTCCCTGCCCGACCAGCTCCTGGTTGACGTCGAGGCGCTCTCCACTCTGGCGAGAAATCTCGCGGGCGATGGAGACCGCTTCGACCAACCCCATGGCGGCCACCGCCATGGAGCCCATGACCAGGGCGCCCACGAGATCGTTCTCCCACATCCAACCGAGGGAAAACGAGGTCAGATTGGGCATCTCTCGCGGGATCTGACCGATGACCGCGACACCCAGGCGATCGACCCCGACCACAGCCACCAGGACCCCGGCGCCGGCGAGAGCCATCAGGGCGGCCGGGAGCCGCGGCGCCGTCTTGGCGATGATCACCATGGCGGCGAGGGTTCCGAGTCCGAGCAGCAGGCTCGGCCAATGAGTCTCCCCGATGTGCTCCAACACCGCGGTCATGGAGTGCCAGAGGTGGGGGCTGCGGGGGACATCCAGGCGAAGGAGGTTCTTCAGCTGACCGGCGGCGATGAGTACCCCGGCGCCCGCGGTGAAACCGAGCAGCACCGCCCGCGATGCGAAGTTGACCAGGACACCGAGCCCGGCAAAGCCGAAGATGATGCAGAACACCCCCACCATCACCGCCATCAACGACGCCGCCATGAGGTACTCGGCCGAGCCGATCGCCGCCAGCGGGGTCAGGATCGACAGAACGAGGATGGAGATGGCGTTGGTCGGCCCGGTGTTGAGATAGCGGGACGAACCCCAGAGCGAACCGACGATGGCCGCCACCGCAGCGGCATAGAGCCCGTAGGCCGGCGGCAACCCTGCGATGGAGGCATAGGCGATGGATTGCGGGATCGCCACCACCGCCACCGTGAGACCGGCAACGGCATCGGGACGGATCCGGGCTTTCTTGTACGAACGCAGGATGTTCACCGGCCGCGCCAGTGCCTCGGCATACCATCTCTCGACGACTTCGGTTGCTCGCATCTTCGCCTCAAGGATACATGCGCCCGCGGGCAATCGTTGCCGAGTTCTCGATCGGCAGATGCCGCCCCAGGTCGGAGGGAAAGAAGCGTCCCTCGGGGTGCCGGGTTCGGCATTGTGCCGGTTCGACCCTCCGGCACGCGGTGCGCACTGCACAATGCCGTACCGGGCTCCCCCGGGAGGCGCGCCTCTGCCTGGCTCTTCCGGCTCAGAAGCAGGCCGCCGGCGTCCCATCGGCGGGGTCGCAGCCCTTCCAATTCACCACCTACGCGACCCCGCCGATGGGGCGACGCCGGGCCGCCGGGACGCCTTGGCGTCACAGCGGG
Organism: uncultured Acidobacteriota bacterium; assembly: GCA_963823445.1. Classification (GTDB taxonomy): domain Bacteria; phylum Acidobacteriota; class Thermoanaerobaculia; order Thermoanaerobaculales; family Sulfomarinibacteraceae; genus JAHECW01. The sequence continues at coordinate 58,164 of CAWGLT010000010.1, read as the reverse complement.
CCGGAAGGCCGGAACAGTCAGAACCGGGAACAGCGACCGCAGCCGGGGCAGCGACAGCGACAGCGTCCGGGTACCGCGTTCGGGCACGTCACCGACGACAGCCAGGATGGCTGTCGCTACACAATAAAGAACGGCCGCTGTGTAGCGACAGGCTTCCAGCCTGTCGGGGGCAGAGGCAGCGTCCGGGGCAGCGGCAGATGCCGCCCTGGGTCGGAGGGAAAGAAGCGTCCCTCGGGGTGCCGGGTTCGGCATTGTGCCGGATCGACCCTCCCGCACGCCGTCCGTTGCGCACAATGCCGTACCGGGCTCCCCCGGGACGCGCGCTTCTGCCTGGTTCTCCAGGTTACGAGGGAGGCCGCCGGGAACCGGGGATCCCACAGTGCCCGAAACCCCGCACTCTCTCGGGAATGCCCGGCCGACTCCAACGACCCTGACGGGCAGGCTGGAAGCCCGCCCCCACAATGTCCGCCCAACCTGGTGGGAAACGGGACCGAAGCCGATGAGGACACGCGGAAAACCGCGCCGCCTCGGGGTGCCGGGTTCGGCATTGTGCCGGATCGACCCTCCCGCACGCCGTCCGTTGCGCACAATGCCGTACCGGGCTCCCCCGGGACGCGCGCTTCTGCCTGGTTCTCCAGGTTACGAGGCAGGCCGCCGGGAACCGGGGATCCCACAGTGCCCGAAACCCCGCACTCTCTCGGGAATGCCCGGCCGACTCCAACGACCCTGACGGGCAGGCTGGAAGCCCGCCCCCACAATGTCCGCCCAACCTGGTGGGAAACGGGACCGAAGCCGATGAGGACACGCGGAAAACCGCGCCGCCTCGGGGTGCCGGGTTCGGCATTGTGCCGGATCGACCCTCCCGCACGCCGTCCGGGGCGGCGGCCGGGGCAGCGTCCGGGGCAGCGTCCGGGTACCGCGTTCGGGTACGTCACCGACGACAGCCAGGATGGCTGTCGCTACACATTCAAGAACGGCCGCTGTGTAGCGACAGGCTTCCAGCCTGTCGGGGGCAGCGGCAGCGTCCGGGCCAGCGGCCGGGGCTCACGGACTGAGGATTGTCCGACGTCGGATTCAACCCGCCCGGCTCGCCAAGTGCTCGATCCGTCGCCTCGCGGCCGGCGAGGCGAGCATCTCGAGGGCTCGCTCGAGATCGTCTCCTTCGAGTCCTCCTCGACGCGCCAGCGCGGCCAGACACCAGCTTCGATCCAGCGGTCGGTCGAAGTCCTCGATGAGATCGAGCGCATCGCCCACGCCGTCGGGGACGCCGGCCTCGATGAGCGCCACCGCCGCGCGGCGCCGAGCCCACAATTCGGGGAGATTTTCGAGAGCCCGCTGAATCTCTCTCGGGCTCGCTCTTTCAAGTTGCGGGATCGCCTGTCGCACCTGACGGATGCGGTCGAGCACCGTCCCGCCGGCGACCCGCGGCTCGACCGCCTCCGACGCCGCCGTCGCGCTCCGGCTCCAACGAGCCCGCGGTTCCTTCTCCGTCTCGCGCGGCCGCTGCCAGTCGGCGTCCCACAACGACGTAGCTGTCGGCTCGGGCGGCGCCGTCGGCTCGATGGCGGGAGTCTCCTCTGTCGGGGCCGACTTCTCCTCTCGACGAGCGGGAGCAACCGACGGCCGATCCCGGTCGGCCGATCGAATCGACGGCGGGGGCGGAGTCTCGCGGATTTCGACGATCTCCGGCTCGGGAAGACCGGCCTCGGTTTCAGCGCTGGATTGCACGGTGGGGATGTCATTGACCACCGGCGCCTCCACGACCGCCGCCTCATCGTCATCCAACCCGGAAGCGAACGAGCCGGCCGCCATTTCCATGCCCTGGAGAAGAAGATCGTCGCGCCGATCGGAGTTCTTGAAATCGGCGAGGATCGTCTTCACCGAGAGGCTCTTGTCGCGCCGCATCTTTCCCAACGCCTCGAGTACGGCGGCCGGGGCGAAGGCACCGCCGCTCTTGCCGGCGAGACCCTCGATCAAATCCTCGGCGCCGTCGAAGCCCACCTCGCGCACCAGCAACCGCCGATCGACCGGACTGAGCCTGCGAATGGTACGCCACGCCCGAGCGAGAGCGCGCGCCTTGTCCGCCGGGGATCCCGCCCGACGGAGTTCGAAGACCAGCGCCGTGAGATCTTCGTTCACGGTTTCACTCTCCGAAGACCTTGCCCGCGCCCTTCACCGGAGTTTCGTCCTTGCCGCCGCCCACTCCCTTGGCCACCGCCCCGGGCAGGCTCGAGATATCGCGCAGCATCTGCTGCATGTCGACTCCCGAGAGCTGTTTCATGATCGGCCCGAGCTGGGTCATCACCTGGATCACATCATCGGTGAGCCGGGCGGCGCCGGTTCCGTCCCCGGGTCTTCCGCCATTGGAGATGATGGTGGTCTCACCGGCTCTCGACAGCGGCTCCGCCACCGCAGCCGCAATCTCCGGCAGCACCTTGAGGGCCTCGATGGAGAGACCGGCCTCGTTGTAGAGCTTGAGGGCCTCGGCGAGCTTTCGCCGCGCCTCGGCTTCCGCTTCACCCTTTGCCAGAATGGCCTCGGCTTCGGCAAGCCCGATCTGGCGGCGCTGCACCGACTCCGCCTCGGCCCTGGCGATACCCTCGGCCTGGAGCGCCTTGGCCGCTTCCTCGCGCCGCAACCGCTCGGCTGACGCCTCCTTTTCGACGGTGTATTTCTTGGCGTCGGCGAGTCGTTCGGCCTCGTACTTCTTGGCGTCGGCCTTCTCGCGGATCGAGGCGTTGAGCTCGAGCTTCTGGCGCTGGACCTCCTGATCGGCGATCCGGATGTCCTGGACCTTGAGTTCCATCTCGCCCGCTTTGACGGCCTGCGCATCGGCGACATCGACCTCTTTCTTGATCGAGGCCACCTTGAGGCTCAGGGCCTTGTCGGCCTCGGCGATCTCGGTGTCGACGCCGATCCGTTTCTGTTCCTTCTGCTGTCTCGCCTGCTCTTCCTCGATGGCTGCGTCGCGGTCGGCGGCGGCCGTGGCGATGCGGGCGTTCTTGAGCGCCTCCTGGATCTTGGGCTGGCCGAGGGCGTTGAGATAGCCCTCGTCGTCCTGGATGGCCTGGAAGACAAAGGAGCGGAACTCGAAGCCCATCCCATCGAGATCGACATGCGCCTCGTCTCGCACCTTGTCCTGGAAGAGCTTCTGTTCACGATAGAGCTCTTCAACCGTCAGCGTCCCGACGATCCCCCTGAGATGACCGGCAACGGTCTCCTTGATGGTGGCCTTGACATCATCCACCGGCACCCCGAGGAAGCCCTCGGCGGCGCTGCGGATATGGTTGATGTTCCCCTGCACCTTGACCTGGGCGACCGCCTTGACGTTGATGGGAATGCCCTGCACGGTATAGACGTGGTGGAGGTCGATTTCGAGGGTCATCATCCGCAGCGAGAGCACCTCGTACTGCTCCCATGCCGGCCAGACAAAGGTGCCGCCCCCGCGGATGATCCGGAACCCTTCGATCTCACCCTTCTCGGTGCGGACCTTCTTCCCGAACAGCTTGCGCCGCCCGAACACGATGAGCGCCTCGTCCGGACCCGCCTTCTTGTAGCGAACCCTGATGACGAGGTACGCGAAGAAAGCCAGAACCGGGATGACGACGGCGGCCAACATCAGAATCGTCGTGGTCACGAGAGCACCTCCAGGAAATCGCGATCATGCACAATAGTCAGCTACTCATGTTGAGAAGTACGCGTCGCGCATCCTCGTGTTTCACCAACTGCATGGCCCCATCATATCGGGACCTCGCGATTCCTGCACGGATCCTGGAGCGGCGGTCGGCGCCGTGGACCACCGCTTCCGATGACGGATCTCGGCTGCCTCCGTGAAAACCGGCCAGCCCGCACTTCTCACCGGGTTTCGTCGCGAGGTCGGCGAGGTGCTGTGCCCAGCTGGGTTTTCGATCCGAGGGGCGCGGAGGCGTACTTGACAGTACGTAGGGACCTCGCGCACCGCCCGCGAGGGCGGATCCGACGGAGTCGGGAGACCCCGCAGGGGTCGGCGTGGGCTGGAGCACCCGGAGGTGAGAAAACCCAGCTAGGGGAAGTGCATCGCCGGCCGCAGCAGACACCTGGTGAGAAGTGCGGGCTAGAAGATGTAGATCAAACTGGTCGAGACCATGAACACGCCACTCGTGTCGGGAATCTCGAGCCATTCGCCCTCGACCCGGATGCCGATCTTTTTGAACCTGAAGTTCATCCCGAGACCGAACGCGAGATCGGAGCCGCTTCTCGACTGGTCCTCGGTGACGCCGTCGGAGGTGGTCGTGTTGTCCAGGTTCCACGACCCGTACCCGATCTTGCCGAAAAAGTCGACCTTGTCGCTCGCCGGGATGAGGCCCACGACGTAGCCGCTCCACGTCGAGATGTCGATATTGGCCTCCTTGAAGAACTGCAGGTTGCCGCCTTCCCAACTCCGGACGTTTCCGAAACCGGTGTATCCGGCCTCCACGGCGAGGTACTTCAGAATGCGGTAACCGCCGAAGACCTTGAACCCGACGCTCTCGTCTTCAAATCGAAGATCGGCGAAATCGGGATTGAAGTCGCGAACGTCCAGGCTGGTCAGCCCGAGACCCGCCCCGACGTAGAAACCCGGGTCGGTCGCCGCCGCGGGCGCTGCCATCGCCACGACCACCATCAAAACGACAAAGCACGTCCTTCTCATTCGCAAATTCCCCCTCTCTGCAAGGTCAGCGATCTCAATACTTACAGTTGTATGGCAGATTGGCGGAGGATGCTGTCACTTCTTGTGAAAGTAGCAGCCAAGTTGTCAAGAGATGCGAATCAGCCGAATGACGATCGCAGTCTTATTCCGGTGACCGCGCACTGAAGATCACCCCCCGCTTCTTCGAAGGGCAGGGCAACCAGGCTTCGGCCGCGCTCCTCGACCTCGACCATCACCGAAGCGAGCATGTCCGCACGGTGGACCTCATCGCCGATGACGATGTGGCGGACCAGCGTCAGAGCGTCGTCGACGGCCAGAGTACCGCCGTGAATCGGCTCCTTCGGCACCTCTCTAGTGGCCTCGGAGACATTCGACAAGGCGCGTGAGAGTCGCGTCAGATCGACCAGGGAGAGCTCGAAAGCCGGGATGTAGAACGTCCTTCTCCCCTCCCAGTCGGGCGTGCTTCGGCCATCCGCCCTGACCCGGTGGTGGACCCGGATCTCAACCTCGAGCCTCCAGGCGGGACGCCAGAGACGCGGATGACGACCCGGAGCCGCGAGCAACGCCGTGCCCTCGACGGTCTCGAGCCGCTCGTCGTCGAGCACGGCCGCGCCGCCGCAGTGGCCGCAGAAGAAGATCGTGTCGAGACCTTCGCCCCGCATGGCCGAACCGCACGACGGGCAGTCGAGATTGACCAATCGCAGACTCATTGAATCCGTCCCATCATCTCTTTGACGGTGGTGGCGAGCCCGGTCTGCTCCTTGCCGGTATCGAGACCGGTGCCCTCCTCCACGACTCCGCCGTGGCGGAACTGGCGATAGCCCCAGTAGACCAGCCCTGCAAGCACGAGTCCGATGACGGCCAGCCCTTGAAGCCCGTCATCCGATCTGAGAATCACATCGGCATGCTGCAGGACCGTCGTCCCGAGAAACGCCGCGCCGGCGCACGAACCAACGATACAGAAAGCCCTCCAGAGGTGATTCCCCGGCGCCTTGCCGTAGGCCAGATTGCCGTCCTCGGCGTCGATGAGCACCTGGTAGGTCCGGCCGCGGAAGCCGTAACGAATGACCCACAAGGGGTAGTAGACGAGGGTGATTCGGCGTCGCACCGAGGTCAGCCACGAAAACGTCACCCGGTCGAGGCTGTTGCTGCGTTCGGCGTCCGCCAGGGCCCGCTCACGGAGACGATCGCCGATTTCTTCCAGCGACCGGCTCGGTCTGAAGACCATCCCGCGCGAACGCAGGACCTCGTCGTCAAGGGGCAGGATCTCGTCCCCCGAGAGATTGACGCGATGAACCCCGAACTCGGCCACATCGGCTGCAGGCATGGTGAAATCGACCGATCGTTCGATGACGTTCTCCACCGGCTCCTTGACGGTCTCCCAACGTTTGCCTCGTTTGACCTTTCGCTGCCGGATCCCGAGGACCCACCCGATGGCGTCGAGCCGGGCGCGGACAAAGGGAAACCAGGCGAGAAAGGCCTCCTGGACCGCGGCCTCCCTCTTCAATGCGGGCTCCTTGCGAATACCGGTTGTCAGCCAGCGGCGAACCACATCGCTCGCCTGGCTCCTCTCGAGCCGATTGAGCACCATCACCCTGGCGATCCCGCGATCACCGATCACCGCCTGCGGGGTTTCGCAATAACGGCAAACGACGTTGGTCCTGCCTTCCTCAACATCGACCGTACCGCCGCACGAAGCGCAGGTGAGGCCGGTCAGCACCCTGGGTTTCCGGTCCGGTCGTTTCTCCCGCCGCGTTGTATCGGCCGTCGGCGTGGCAGCAGCGCCGGGCAGGGGCGGCGGTGGCGGCGGGATCTGCGGTCGCGACACAGCTAGACCTTTCGACTCGTCAGCCACGCGATGCCGAGGATGGGCGCCGCAGTGATCAGATAGACCACGGCCTTGACCAGCAGATTGCTGATGAGAAGGCCTTCAATGCCGAAAATGACAAGCGCGACGACCGCGACGAGGACAAACGGGGACTCCGCCTTGGAAGGGAAATCGGCCGGAAAGACCTTGCCGGAGATGGCGTCCACCGCGGCCTGATAGGTCCGGCCCTGCCAGGAGTATGGGGTGCGATAGAGCGGCAGGTGATAGAGCACCGTTTTTCTCACGGACACTCCATCGCCAAACCGCGCCTGCAACCACCCGCGCGCGGTATCCGCCGGCACCTCCGGTTCGATGACGGGAATCCCCGGAGGCTCGAGATCGGTCATCGGCATCGTCGTCCCGGCGGGAAGCTCGAGCCCCTGAAGACCCTGCAACGACGACGGCGCAGCCGGTTCGAGTACGACGCGTTCGCGCCCGGTCTCGGAAATCGTGAAAGCCCAGAACGGGAAGTACTCGAGGCGCGGGTCCTCGAGACGAGCCTTGCGGTCGAGATCCGCCACCGTCGCGCTGCCGCCGAGAAAGCGCCGTAGATGCGCGGGAACCTGATCGGCCGAGATGGTCGGCAGCATTTTCTCGTGGAAGAGGGTCGCTGAACCATCGAGAACGAGCGCCGTCGAGCAGAACGGGCAGACGAGAAGCCGCTCGTCCGCCCGCGGCTCGATGGCGGCCCCGCACTGGGTGCAGGAGACCGACATCTAAGCGCTTCCTCCCTTCATAGACCGGGCCGCGCCGGAAGCGCGAGGGCGCACCGATCAACTGGTGAAGGGTTAGGAGTTAGGACTGAAGGGTTGGGCGCTTCGGACGTGAGGGCGCACGCCTTACCCTTAACTCTTAACTCCTGACTCACGCTCGCCGTAGAGATCCTGAACACCATTCGGCATTCCATCGGGGTCGAGGAAACCCTTTACTCGCCCTGTTTCGTTCCGCAATTGGGACAGAACTTGGCGCCGCCCGGCACCGGTTGCCCGCACCCCGAGCATCCCGAGCTGACCTGGGCCTGACCGCATCCGGGGCAGAACTTCGCCCCCTTCGGAATCTGCGTCCCGCAGTCCGAACAGAACCCGCCCGCCGCCGCTGCGGCTGCAGCCGCCGGGGCGCCGCCGCCCTGCGCCCGGCCGCCCCCCTGAGACGCCTGGTTCATGGCGTTGGCGATCATCCCCGGCATCATGGCGCCGAATCCCGCACCGAGACCGAGGCCCATCCCCGATCCGGCGGCGCCGCCGCCCTCGCCGCCGCCTTCAGCGGCATCCTGGATCGCCTGAGCGGCCTTGAACTGCATATACGTGTTCATATCGCCCACCGCGCCCATGGCCGAGCGCTCGTCCATCTTTTCCTGCACCTCATCCGGCGGGGTGATGGAGTTGATGTAGAAATCGGTGAGATCGACACCATACTTGGCGAAGTCCTCCGCCAGACGCGCCTTGGCCGCTGTCCCGAGTTCGTCGTAATAGCGGGCGAGGTCGAAAATCGTCTTGAGCGTCTCGCCGAGGAGATCGTTGAGCCTCGAGACGATGACATCGCGGTAGAAATCCTTGAGCCGATCGGTATCGAAGAGGCCCTGGGATCCGACCACGGTGTTGACGAAGAGCTGGCTGTCGGCGATGCGGTAGCCGTAGTTTCCGAAAGCGCGGAGTCGGACCATCCCGAGTTCCGTGTCCCGAAAGACCACCGGTTCGCGCGTGCCCCACTTCTGATCGATGAAGGTCTTCTTGTTGACGAAGACGACCGACACCCGGAACGGCGATTCGCCGCCGAACGGCGCCCCGATGACCTTGCCGAGCAGCGGGATGTTCTGGGTGCTGAGGGTGTGGCGCCCGGGACCGAAGACATCGAGGGCCTTGCCATCGCGAAACAGAACCGCTTCCTGGGTTTCGTGCACAACGAGCTGAGCGCCGAGCTTGATGTCCGCGCTGCCCTGCGGTGGAAACCGGTAGACGATCTCCTCACCGGTGGGATCGTGGTGTTCGATGATTTCGAGCAGAGCCATCACAGGCCTCCCTTCTGGGTCACATCTTCGAAGACGGTCGACCTTTCGTCAAACTGGCGGTCCGCCGCATGAACCGCGTCGAGCAGCGTCCGCAGATCCGGCTCCGCCGCCGTGGAAGGCAGCATCTCGATGCGGTCGGCGAGACTCTCGACGGTGGCGATGAGAGCCAGGTCGAAGGCGTAGAGACGATCGAGCTCGGCTTCCCGAATCTTGACCGGATCGAAGAAACCGCTCGAGCCGTAGTCTGCATGGCGGATCCTGTTGGCCAGACGATCGAGGCCTTTGTCGGCGCTCGAAGCCAGATCGAGATTGGCGAGGTTGCCGGAACGGCTCCAATCGCGGACCTGTTCCTGCAGGGCCCCGCGCCCCCGATCGACCTCGGCCGCGAGCCAATCACGTTGCATTTTGTCGACATCCCGGCGGAGCTCCGCTTCGAGATAACCCCGGAATCCCGGTATCTTGGCTCCGATCCGCTCAAGAAGATTGCGACGTTCTCGCGCACCTTCCACGCCAATGTTCATTTCTGCCTCCTTGTGTACATCTGGAACACCCACGCATCCTAGTGTGCCATACGCGACAATCCACGGGTCTGTTTCATGGGGCGGAGTTGGCATGGCGTTTGCATTAACACTGGCATCATGTGGTCTATGGTTTTCAAACCCTGCTCGTCGATTGTCGAGGGAGTCCGGAAGGCTTCAAGAACCGATCACATGCCCACCTTGCATCGGCGGATCATCTGCCGCACACCATTTTTATCCCACCAATTTTAACCTACTAATGGCCCACCATATCACGGCACCTCCGGAATCAGGGAATCCGGGGGATGCCACCCACCGATTTCGTTTTTCAGCCAGCACTCCATCCGTGAACGACAGTCTCAGGTAGAGAAAACTTCTCTTCACTCGAAATGTGCCACGTAAAAGTCGTTTCATTGTATACAAAATTGAATTCGTATTTGTCTTCTCGTTCGCACAATCAACGATGGCTCCAGCGGGCTGCCGCCGGGTCGGTGAGTCGTCGAACCCTGTGAAGTTCCTCGGAACCAGCCGGGAATTCACACCGGCCGATCGGCCGGGTGGGATAGAATCGAAACGTGGCGAGAAGAAAATCACCCAATCGTGCGTCCAGGATTCGTAACACCTCGAAGAAACCGAGGTGGGGACGCGGCGAGTACTACACCGCGGGAGAGCTCTTCATGGCCGGCTGCGGGGCGCTCCTCATCGTCCTCTTCGTCGGGATCGTGATCACCTCATTGATCGGCGATTGATCGCGATGACTTGAGTCGCAACTGGCTTGTAACAATGCAGTTGCGACTCAAATTCCAAACGACTATCGCTTCTTCCCGCCGGCGAAACCCACCCCCGAAAAAAGTGCCTTCCGGAAGTCCTTGTTCATTCGAGCGATGCCCGAGATGGAGATCTCCTTGGGGCACACCGCCTCGCACGCCCTGAAATTCGTGCAGGCGCCGAACGCCTCGTCCTCCATGGCCTCGACCATGGCGAGGGCTCGTCTGTGGCGTTCCGGCTGACCCTGGGGCAGGATGCCGAGATGTGCAATTTTGGCACCCACGAAGAGCATCGCGGCACTGTTCGGGCACGAAGCGACGCAGGCGCCGCAACCGATGCACTCGGCGAAATCCATGGCGTGCTCGAGGGTTTCGGTCGGGATGGGGATCGCGTTCGCATCCGGCGCGCTGCCCGTTCTCGCCGTGATAAAACCACCCGCCCGGAGGATTCGATCGAAGGACGAGCGATCGACGACGAGATCGCAGAGCACCGGAAACGCCTTGGCCCGCCAAGGCTCGATGGTGATCTCGTCACCATCGGAGAAGTGCCGCATGTGGAGCTGGCAGACCGTACTCCCCTTCTGGTGGCCGTGAGCGACGCCGTTGATGACAAACCCGCAGGCGCCGCAGATTCCCTCCCGGCAGTCGTGCTCGAAGGAGATCGGCTTCTCACCCTTGACAATGAGATCCTGGTTGAGGACATCGAGCATTTCGAGGAAAGACATGTGGCTATTGACGTCTTCCAGCTCATAGGTTGCAAACGCACCCGTGTCCTGGGCGTTGCTCTGCCGCCAGACATGAAGCGTCAGTTTCATTTGTAGCTCCTCTGCGTCAACTGCACGTTTTCGAACTCGAGCTCCTCCCGATGAGCCACCGGCTCACCATCCATCCCCTTGTATTCCCAGACCGTGACGTGACGGAAGTTCTCGTCGTCACGAAGCGCTTCGCCCTCCTCGGTCTGGTGCTCTTCGCGGAAGTGCCCACCGCAGGACTCCTCGCGTTCGAGGGCGTCCCGGCACATGAGCTCGGCGAGTTCGAAGTGGTCGGCGACCCTGCCCGCTTTTTCGAGCTCCTGGTTGAGATCGGTTGCATCTCCCGGAACCTTGACGTCGCGCCAGAACTCGGCGCGCAGGGTTCGGATCTTCTCGATGGCTTCGGTGAGCCCTTCGGCCGTCCTCGACATGCCGCACTCGTCGAGCATGATCAGGCCGAGCTCGCGGTGGAAACTGTCCACCGTTCGCGAGCCGTTGACGGCAAGCAGCTTCCGCGTCCGCTCCTCGACATCGTTCATGGTCTGTTTGCAGGCCTCGTCATCGGCGGTGACGGCGTCGAGCTTCGCCCCCGCGAGATACTCGCCGAGGGTGTAGGGGATCACGAAGTAGCCGTCCGCGAGCCCCTGCATCAGCGCCGACGCTCCGAGCCGGTTGGCGCCGTGATCGGAGAAGTTGGCTTCGCCGAGCACGAAGAGTCCCGGAATGGTGCTCATGAGGTAGTAGTCGACCCACAACCCGCCCATGGAGTAGTGCGGCGCGGGGTAGATCCGCATGGGCACCTTGTACGGGTTCTCACCCGTGATCATCTGGTACATGTCGAAGAGGTTGCCGTAGCGGGCGCGGATGACGTCCTCGCCGAGCCGGCCGATGGACTCCTCGAAGTCGAGGTAGACCCCCCGCTTGCCCGGACCGACGCCGCGGCCCTCGTCGCACGACCGCTTGGCGGCCCGCGACGAGATGTCGCGCGGCGCGAGGTTGCCGAACGCGGGGTACATGCGCTCGAGGTAGTAATCGCGTTCGTCCTCGGGGATGGCGCCGGGATCGCGATCGTCCCCCACCGCCTTGGGAACCCAGACCCGCCCGTCGTTCCTGAGCGACTCCGACATCAGGGTGAGCTTGGACTGATACTCGCCCGACTGCGGGATGCAGGTCGGGTGGATCTGGGTGTAGCTCGGGTTGGCGAAACCGGCGCCTCGGCGATAGGCGCGCCAGGCTGCGGTCACATTGCAACCCTTGGCGTTGGTCGAAAGGAAGTAGACGTTGGAGTAGCCGCCGGTGCACAGAAGCACCGCATCGGCCAGATGACACTCGAATTTTCCCGTCACCATGTCGCGGGTGATGATCCCCCGCGCCTTGCCGTCCACGACCACGAGATCGAGCATCTCGGTGCGGGCGTGGACCTCGACGGTCCCGGCGGCGACCTGGGCGTTGAGGGCGGAGAAGGCGCCGAGCAGCAACTGTTGCCCGGTCTGACCGCGGGCGTAGAAGGTCCGCGACACCTGGGCGCCGCCGAACGAACGGTTGGCGAGATAGCCGCCGTACTCGCGGGCGAACGGGATTCCCTGGGCGACACAGTGGTCGATGATCTGGTTCGAAACCTCGGCGAGCCGGTAGACGTTGGCCTCTCTCGCTCGGTAGTCGCCGCCCTTGATGGTGTCGTAGAACAGTCTGAAGACCGAATCACCGTCGTTCTGGTAGTTCTTGGCCGCGTTGATCCCGCCCTGGGCCGCAATGGAGTGGGCGCGACGAGCGCTGTCCTGGTAGCAGAACGCCTTGACCCGGTAGCCGAGCTCTCCCAGGCTCGCCGCCGCCGCGCCCCCGGCAAGCCCGGTGCCGACGACGATGACATTGTGTTTGCGTTTGTTCGCGGGGCTCACCAGCTTGAGGTGGTCGCGCAGGGTCGTCCACTTGTCGGCGAGGGGACCTGACGGAATTCGTGCATCGAGTTTCATCGTCCTACCCTCCTCACCGAACCACGCCGGTGAGCACCGCCAGCGGCATGGAGATGTTCCCCGCTCCGATGAGGAGCGCGAAGGCGACGGCGACTCCGCGCCGAACGCCGCCGAAACGCGGGTGGTCCCAGCCGAGAGTCTGAAACAGGCTCCAAAGGCCGTGATAAAGATGGATCGCCAGCAGGAAGTTGGCGAGGATGTAGAAGCCTGCGACCCACCAGATCTGAAACGACGAGACAACGTTGTGGTAGACATCGCCACGGATAAAATCGTGGTGCGCGGATCCCACCGTGAAATGCAGCAGGTGATAGACGATGAAAAGGCCGATGATCGGTCCGCTCCAGACCATGGTCCGCGCCGCGTAGTCGACCGCCGGCGGGTTGAAGACCCGGTACTTGACCGGCCTGCTCCGGCGGTTTCGCAGCCAGAGCTGCACGGCGACGAAGATGTGCACCGCAACGATGCTCAGCAGCACACCCCTGATCAGCCACAGGAGAACTCCCAGGCTCTGCAGCTTGTGGGCGTACGCGTTGTAGATCTCGGCGCCGAGATAGAGCTGCATATTTCCGGCCATGTGGCCGAGAACGAAACCGAAAAGGAGTAAGCCCGTGGAGGCCATCAGGTATTTCTTGCCGAGCGTCGAACCGTACAAACCCGTGATCAGTTTCATCGTCCGCGTTGAGCCTCCCGTCGAGAGTCGATGCGAATCACCGTTGCGCATGGTATCAGGAACCATTCGAACCGGGTGATTTGCCTCTACCCGATCCCGGGCCTGTTCCCCTCCGGTTCCCTCTTCGCTCCCGCTCCCACTCCCGACGGAGCGGTACAACAACAGTGACCGTGACCGAGCCGCTGCCACGGACGCTGCCACGGCATGGTCACCACCGGATTGTTCATCAAGTGATGAGCAGCCGGCGCGATGACGTGGCGGCTGCTCCACCGTTAACCCGCTCTTTCCATCGATCCCATGGAGAGGGGAAAAGCGGACAGATGCCGCCACCGCCTGGGTCCGAAGATTTACTCCCCCGTGACCAACTGAGAGGCCATCTCGGTTATCATCATGCCCCGGAGGGAAGCGGGTTTGGATCGTATCGGAGTCGTCGGTACCAGCTACCGAACAACCCACATCGACGAGCTTGCGGCGGCGGCGCTGCCCGCGGATTTCGAGCACGTGCAGCTCGTCGAACTCGCCCGTTTGGCGGGCTTTTCGGAGTTGGTCTATCTCGGCACCTGCAATCGCGTCGAGTTCTACTTCCGCGGCGAGACCAGGATCCACACCAACCCGCTGCTTTTCCACCTTCGCCGATCCCTCGCCGACCTCACCGACGGCTCGACTCAGCTCCCCGAGGACGACCGTCTCTATGTCCACTTCGGTCCCACCGCGGTCCGCCACCTCTTCCGGGTGACCTCGGCGCTCGACTCGATGATGGTCGGGGAAGCCCAGATCGCGGGTCAGGCGAAGGAAGCGCACGAACGCGCCCACAACATCAACCTCCTCGGCGGCATCCTCGACCAGACCTTCCACGAGGCCTTCCACCTCGCCAAGCGAATCCGGACGGAAACCGATCTCACCCGGCGACCGGTGTCGCTCGTCACCCTCGTCGAGCGCCGTCTTCACGACCACCTCGAGAAGAGCTCGGCGCCCGTACTCATCCTCGGCGCCGGCGAAATGGCCTCACAGGCCCTGAGGTTGATCCGCAACACCGACTCGAACCGGCGGGTTCTCATCGCCAACCGAACCCCCGAGCGAGCGCGCGAGCTGGCCGCCGGCGACCCCAACACCGAGGCGCTTTTCATGGATGCGACCCTGGCCAACCCGCCGGGCGTCGGCCTCGTGGTCGCCGCAACCTCGTCCGACGAGATCATGCTCACCGGAGCGCAGGTGAAATCCCTGCGGTCGCAGCTTGACGACGACGAACCCCTGCTCCTCGTCGATCTCGCCATGCCGCCCAATCTCGACCCCGCGGCGCGGATGATCGCCGGCGTCGAGCTCCACGGCATCGAGGAGATGCGCGAGGAGGCCGAAAACAACCGCCAACTCAGGCTTGCCGAGATGGACCGCTGCGAGAAAATGGTCGATCACCAGATCGAGACCCTCCGCCGCCACCTCCTCGACCGCGCCCTGTCCCCAGCCGCCCAGACCCTCCAGCAGAGCTTTCTGGAGGTCGCGGAACGCGCCGTCAAACACAGTTTCGGCAAGGATCTCGCCCATCTCGAAGCCAAGGATCGAAAGGCCGTGGAGCGCTTGGCCAAGGGGCTCGTCAAACGGCTGGTCCAGGTTCCGGTGAGAGGTCTCAAGGGCGCCGCGTGGCACCATTCGAGCGCCGTCATCGACGGCTTCATCAAAGGACTCGATGGCGACGCCGACAACGACTCGGGGGAGAGATCGTGAGCACGACGCTGTGCTTGGGGACCCGCGGTTCGGACCTCGCGCTCTGGCAGGCGCACCACGTCGCCGCCATGCTCGAAGCCCGCCTCGGCGTCGCCTCCTCCATCGAGATCATCAAGACCCGCGGCGACCGCATTCAGGATGTCGCGTTCTCGAAGATGGAGGGCAAGGGTTTCTTCACCAAAGAGCTCCAGGACGCCCTCCTCGACGGGCGGGTCGATCTCGTCGTCCACTCGCTCAAGGATCTCCCCACCGACGAACCCGAGGGGCTCGAGGTCGTCGCCATCCCGGAACGGACCAACCCGGCCGATCTGCTTCTCGCCCGCAGTGGTCTGCTGAAGATCGCTCCGGACAACCCCATGGGGCTCCCCGAGGGAGCGGTTCTCGGCACGTCGTCCCTGCGCCGGGCGGCCCAGACTCTCGCGCTGTGTCCGGGCATCGAAGTCAAGGCCCTGCGCGGCAACGTCCCGACCAGGATCGGCAAGCTCCGCGACGGCGGCTACGACGCCATCCTCCTCGCCGCCGCCGGGGTCGGTCGGCTCGAACTCGACCTCACGGGCCTCGACATCGTCGAGCTCCGCCCCGAGGTGATGCTCCCCGCTCCGGGCCAGGGTGCGTTGGCCATCGAGACCCGCGCCGCCGACGAGAGGACACGGACCCTGCAGCAGCTCCACGACGCCACGGTGGCGGACCACGTCTCCGCCGAACGGCGCCTCCTCCAACTCCTCGGCGGTGGTTGCCACCTCCCCCTGGGCTGTCTCGCCGGATCCGCCGGCGGCGGGATCCGGCTCCAGGCGGTCCTCGGCCGAATCGACGACGATGTGACCCACGCCGCCGTCACTCGGGTCGGCGCGGTTTCGCCGAGCTCCTCGCTGGCCGCCGATGCCTGTTTCGAGGCGCTTCGTTTGGCCGGCGCTCTCACCGATTCCGAATGAACCGCTTCGTTCTCATCACCCGCCACCCCGCCGACTGCGCCGAGCTTCAGGAAAAGCTCGCTCCCTGCGGCATCACCCTCCGCCCGTACCCGGTGCTTCGGCTCGAGGATGTGGACGACGACGCGGGCTGGGCCGCGGTGGAGGAGATCACCGGCGCCGACGGCCGGCCGGTGTGGCTCGTCATGGCCTCGCCCCGGGCCCCCGAGCGCTTTGTCGCGCAGTGTCGCCGACGCGGCGCCGGGCGGCTGCTCGACATCCCCGTCGCGGTGATCGGTGACGGCACCGCCGCCGCATCGTCGGCGGCCGGCCTCGAGCCGGATCTCATCGGGCCGGGAACCGGCATCGGGCTCGCCGAGGTCTTCAGCACCAAACCGGCCGCGCCCGCCACGGTGATCTACGCCTGCGGCCATCACCGCCGGCCCGAGTTGCCGGATGCGCTGGCAGCCGCCGGCCACACCGTGGTGCCCGTGGTGGTCTACCGCATGCGCGCGACGCCGCCGCGTGAGCTGCCGCCCCTCGGGCCCGGCCTCGACGCGGTGGTGGTGACCTCGCCCCGCGCCGCCCGGCTCTATCTCGAGGGCGTCGGCGGGCTGCCGCTCCCATGCCCCCACTGGGCCCTGGGACCGACGACCCGCGATGCCGCGCGGTCCCTCGGCATCGATTGTCTGATTCCGCCCGAACCCAGTCTTGATTCCCTAGCGGAGGAGCTATGTCGGATTTGATCGTCAGACCGCGCCGTTTGCGCACAACCGCCGCCCTGCGCGACCTCGTGGCTGAAGCGCGGTTGGACGCGAAGATGCTCGTGCAGCCGCACTTTGTCGTTCCCGGGAAGAATGTCTCCCACCCCATCGACGCCATGCCCGGGATCGCCCACCAATCGGTCGACAGGCTGGTGGAGACGGTTGCCGCCGACTACGATCTCGGGATCCGCGCCGCGCTCATCTTCGGCGTCCCGGACGAGCGCGAGAAGAGTCCCGACGGGCGCGCGGCGGCGGCCGACGGCAATGTGGTGGCCACCGCGGTCGCCGCGCTCAAGGACCGTTTCGGCGCGGATCTCACGGTGATGACCGATGTCTGTCTCTGCGCCTACACCGACCACGGCCACTGCGGGCTCATCAAAGAAGGCAGGATCGACAACGACTCCAGCCTCCCCCACCTCGCCGCCATGGCGTTGTCCCACGCCCGCGCCGGCGCCGACGTGGTGGCGCCGTCGGACATGATGGACGGCCGCGTCGGCGCGATTCGCGACGTCCTCGACGGTCACGGTCTGGTGGAGACCGCGATCATGTCCTACTCGGTCAAGTACGCGTCGGCCTACTACGGACCCTTCCGTGAGGCCGCCGACTCGGCGCCCGCCATGGGCGACCGACGGTCCTACCAGATGGATGCCCGCAATCGTCGCGAGGCCCTGCGCGAAGCCCAGCTCGACGTCGACGAGGGCGCCGACATCCTCATGGTCAAACCGGCGCTGGCCTATCTCGACGTGATCTCGGATCTCGCGCGAGGCCTTCCCCTTGCCGCTCGCCGTCTACAACGTCTCGGGCGAGTACTCCATGGTCAAGGCCGCCGCCGAACGGGGCTGGATCGACGAGCGCGCCATCGTGCTCGAGAACTGGCACGCCATCCGCCGCGCCGGCGCCGACATCCTCATCACCTACCACGGCCGGATGGCGCTTGCCGAGGGCTGGCTGTGACCGCCGGGCCGCGTTCGTCGGAGCTCTACGCCAGGGCCTGCCGGCTCATGCCGGCCGGCGTCAACTCGCCGGTGCGCGCCTTCGGCTCGGTGGGGGGCGAACCGATCTTCTTCGCCGCGGCCGCCGGCTGCCGTTTCACCGACGCCGACGGGCGGAGCTTCATCGACTACGTCGGTTCCTGGGGTCCGTTGATCCTCGGCCACGCCCACCCCGCGGTCGTCTCGGCGGTTCAGACCGCCGCCGCCAAGGGCACCTCCTATGGCGCGCCGTGCATCGAAGAAATCACCCTCGCCGAGATGGTCGTCGACACCGTGCCCTTCCTCGAGATGGTGCGATTCGTGTCATCGGGAACCGAGGCGGTGATGTCGGCGGTCAGGCTCGCCCGCGGCGTCACGGGCCGCGACGCCATCGTCAAGTTCACCGGCTGCTATCACGGCCACGCCGACTACCTGCTCGTCGCTGCCGGCTCGGGCCTCGCCACCTTCGGCACCCCGTCATCGGCAGGGGTTCCTGCTTCGTCGGCGGGACACACCCTGCTGCTGCCCCTCGATGACGAGGCCGCGTTCAGAAAGCTGATGACCGAGCACGGCCGCGAGATCGCTGCGGTCATCATCGAGGGCATCCCCGCCAATAACGGCCTGCTCCCGCAGACCGCGCAGTATGTCGCGGCGCTCCGCGACGAGTGCACGAAGCACGGTTCCATGCTCATCTTCGACGAGGTCATCACCGGTTTCCGGCTCGGCCCCGACGGCGCCGCGGGGTACTACGGCATCGAGCCGGACCTCGTGACCTACGGCAAGATCATCGGCGGCGGGATGCCGGTCGGCGCCTACGGGGGCAAGCGCGAGCACATGGAACGGCTCGCACCGCTCGGTCCGATCTACCAGGCGGGAACGCTGTCGGGCAACCCCGTCGCCATGGCGGCGGGCGCCGCAACGCTGAAAACGCTCCTCGCCGACGACGGCCGGGTGTGGACCGAGCTCGAAGCGCTGGGCGCCCGGCTCGAGACCGGCATCCGTGGGGTTTTCGAGGACCACGATCTCGGTTGGACCGTGGTCCGCCGGGGTTCGATCCTGTGGCTGGCTCTGCAGGACGGCCCGACCCCGGTCACCGCCGAGGCGATCGACTCGGGCGCCGCCGCCAGATACGCCAAGCTCCACGCGGCACTGCTCGAGCGTGGGGTGTATCTGGCGCCGTCGGCGTATGAAGTCACCTTCGTTTCGGCGGCGCATGACGAGGCGGTCATCGACGAGACGATTGCAGCCATGGATGAGGCGGTTTCGGAGATCGGTGGAGACAATTGTTAATTCTCAATTCTTAATTCTTAATTGCGGAATGTTCTTGGGAGGAATATCAGATATTCCAGAATCTCAGGACTGCTCCTTCGGGGTCGGTCGACCCGTGCGATGTCAATTAAAAATTTAGAATTCAAAATTGAGAATTTCGTTAGCGGATCGGAGATGACACAATGCCGGAAATGAACCGCTTCTTACGGGCGTGTGCTTCAGAGGAGGTCGATCGCCCGCCGGTCTGGGTGATGCGGCAGGCAGGGAGGTACCTGCCTGAGTACCGCGAGATCCGCAGGCAGGCCGGCGACTTTCTGACCATGTGCCGCAACCCGGAGATCGCCGCCGAGGTCACCCTGCAGCCCATCCGACGATTCGGCTTCGACGCCGCCATCGTCTTTTCAGATATCCTGACGCCGCTGGTGCCCGCGGGGATCGAGCTCACCTTCAGCCCCGCCCCCCACATCGCCAACCCCATTCGCAAACCGGACGATCTCGACCGCTTGCGCTTTCCCGATCCGTGGCGGGGAACCGAGTTTCTCGGTGAAACCCTCGAACGCGTGCGGGCCGGCCTCGGACCCGAGACCGCGCTCATCGGTTTCTGCGGCGCTCCCTGGACCCTCGCCACCTACCTCGTCGAGGGGGGAACATCGAAGTCCTTCACCCGAGCCAAGGCCCTGGCTCACCACCACCCCGAGATCTTCGACGCCTTTGTCGACCGGATCGCCGACGCCATGGCGGTCTATCTCCGCGATCAGGTCGAGCACGGGGCGCAGGCTGTCCAGATCTTCGATTCCTGGATCGGGGCGCTCGGCGCCGAGGATGCTCGACGGTGGGCGCTGCGGCCGGCGCGGCGGTTGCTCGAGGCCACCGCCGATCTCGGAGTGCCGAGGATCTACTTCGCCAACGGCGGATCACACCTGCTGCACGATATGCGCGAGCTGCCGTGCGAGGTCATCGGTCTCGACTGGCGTGCGGACCTGGCCATGGCGGCGCGGGCGCTGCCCGACCACGTCCTCCAGGGCAATCTCGACCCGGGAGTGCTCATGGGTCCTGACGATGCGATCAGAGCTCGGACATTGGCGATGCTCGACATCGCCCCACGCCGAGGTTATATCGCCAATCTCGGCCACGGGATCACGCCGGACGTCCCGGTTCGCGCGGTCTCGACGTTTGTGGAGACCATTCAACGTTTTCGCTACGAGCACGACCATGTTAATTTTTAATTCTCAATTTTTAATTCTTAATTCCGGACAGCATTTGCGCTGGAAATTTAAAATTGAGAATTCAAAATTAAAAATTCAACGTACCCGCCGGGCCTCGGTGTCACGATGAAGAACGTCCTCGATCTTGATGGGCTGAGTCCCGATCTGTTGCGGCGCTACGACCGTCCCGGTCCGCGCTACACCTCGTATCCGACCGCGCCGCACTTCTCCGAGGCATTCGATGAGGAGGCGTACTGCGAACGGCTGAGCCTGGCGTCGGCGCGGGCGGACGAGCCGCTCTCGATGTACGTCCATCTGCCGTTCTGCCACGAGCGCTGCACCTTTTGCGGCTGCAACGTCGTCATCTCACCCCACCGCGGTCCTGAAGAGGACTACCTGGACACCCTCGAGCGCGAGCTCGATCTCCTCGCCCCCGCTCTCGGAACCAGACGCGGCCTCAACCAGCTCCACTGGGGCGGCGGCACCCCGACCTTCCTTTCGCCGGAGCAGTGCGAACGCCTCTTCGACGCCATCACCAGCAGGTTTCCCCTCGCCGCCGGCGCCGAGGTCGCCATCGAGGTCGATCCGTGCGTGACCACCATGGATCACCTGAGCACCCTCGCCCGGCTCGGCTTCAACCGGATCTCCATGGGGCTCCAGGACACCAACCCCGAGGTCCAACGGGCGGTCAAGCGGATCCAGCCTCTCGAGCTCACGAAGGAGCAGGTCGACGAAGCCCGCCGGCTCGGCTTCACCTCGGTCAACATCGATCTCATCTACGGGCTCCCGCTCCAGACCGAGGCCGGCTTCAGGGACTGCGTCCGCTCGGTGATCACCGAGCTCGCGCCCGACCGGGTGGCCTGTTTCTCCTACGCCCACGTCCCGTGGATCAAACCGCACCAGAAGCAGCTCGACGAGACAGCCCTGCCCGGCGGATGGGAGAAGTTCTCGCTCTTCACCGGCGCCGCCCGCGAGTTTGTCGAGGCCGGCTACGCCTTTGTCGGTTTCGATCACTTCGCCCGGCCCGATGACGACCTCGCCCGCGCCCTCACCGAGGATCGGATCCACCGCAACTTCATGGGCTACACGGTCATGCCCGCCGCCGACCAGGTCGGGGTCGGCGTGACCTCCATCGGTGACGTCGCGGGGGCCTACGCCGCCAACGCGAAGAAGCTCCCGGCCTACAAACGCAGCATCGAGGCCGGGCGGCTCCCGGTGGAACGCGGTCTGGTGCGAACAGCCGAGGACGAGCTCCGGCGCGCTGTCATCAACCGGATCATCTGCACCCTGCGCCTCGACCACGACTGGGTCGAGGCGAAGTTCGGCATCGACCCGCGCGAGCACTTCGCCGACGCTCTCGAGGATCTCGCGCCCATGGCCGGAGACGGCCTGGTGGAAATCAGCGCCGACGGCCTCACGGTCACGCCGCGGGGTCGATTCTTCCTGCGGAACCTCTGCATGCCTTTCGATGCGTATCTCGGCGACACCGGCCCCGACGCACCCAGGTTCTCCCGGACGGTGTAGCGACGATCCCGCTCTCTGCGGCGATCGTGATTCACCACAAAGGCATGGAGACACAGCGGGCATCGAAGGAGAAAACCGCAAGGGCGCAAGGAACGCAAGGACATCGCCCATTGCAATTCAACGCAAAGGCGCTCGATCCTCTGTAGTGCGGGCGTCCCGCCTGCACCGCACGCATTGAAGCAGCGTATTGGATACGGGTTCTATCGACGTCCCATCGCCGGCGAGACGCCGGCGCCACAAAAACCCTCGAATCCCTCAGGCGCACCGGCGAAGTCGACAACGCCGCGGTCTCCCCCCTCAAAATAGATCGAGAGCCCCCTCTCCCGGAATCGCCAAGGCGGAGCCGCTGTGCTCCGAGCACCGTGGCCGTGGGATCGGGCTGGCGGAACGAAAGCTGGCTTTCGGATCGACAGCACGATTCCACGGTGGCGGCGGTCGTAGACCGGTGCCGACTCCGCCGTCCGGATCGGATGGGATGATTTGCGATGCCTTTGCGACCCTTGCGTCTTTGCGGTGAAGAAATGCGATGGTGCGATGCCAGCTCTCCCGGATACGGATCTTGGAACTCTTCGGCGCGGTCGACCTCTCACTGTGCGGGTCCGAGAAACACGCACAAGGAGAAGCCGATGCAACACGCCGCCCGCCACTTCATGCTCATCGCCATCGTCACCGCCGTCTCCCTCGTGGGGGTACCACAGGCATCCGCCATCGAAGACAGCGCCCTTTCCCTCGAGATTCTCGTCGACGGCAGACCGCTCAACGAGCTTGCAGCCCGCAATGCCACCTACATCGAGGCGGTGAAGCACGCCGAGTACTCCCTCCGCCTGAAGAACCGCACCGGCCGAAGAATGGCGGTGGCGCTCGCCGTCGACGGCCTCAACACCATCGACGCCAAGACCGGAAGCGCGCAAATGGCCAGCAAATGGGTGCTCGACCCCTGGCAGACCATCACCATCGAGGGTTGGCAGATCGGCCCCGACGCCGCTCGAAAGTTCTTCTTCACCAGCGAGGACCGAAGCTACGGCGCGTGGTTGGGCAAGACCTCGAATCTCGGTGTGATCGAGGCGGTCGCCTTCCGCGAGTACCTGCCCCCTCCCCCGCCGCGTCGCCCCTACCTGGAGCAGGAGAAGAAGGACTCGGCCCGGATGGGTTCCAGTGAGTCATCGGCACCACGGACCGCCGGAAAGGCGGCGCCCGCGCCCACCGAAACCCTCGACGACGACATGGCCGCAACCGGGATCGGCCGCAGGATCGACAACCGGGTCACGCGAGTCCGGATGGAGCTCGAGTCGAGCCCTGCCGCGCACCTCAGGCTGCGCTACGAATACCGCCAGCAGCTCGTCCAACTCGGCGTGCTGCCGTCGTACGAAGAAGAGCGGGCGCTCGCGCGACGCGAACGCGCGCTGAGCTTCGATGACTTCGACTTCGCTCCCGATCCCTGGGGTGGCAAATAGGCACAAGCCGTCACAACCACGAGGCCATCCCGTATAAACCACAGAGGCACGGAGGCACAGAGAGGGACACAGAGACATCGCACTATTGAGTCATCGTACATCGCAAATGGGACACGGATTTCGCGGATGACACGGATCCATGCAGCCACCGAGGCCGGGTGGGCGTTCCGTAGGAACGACCCGTGGTGCGGGAAGGTCGATCGGCAAGCGTCGAGGTTTGACGATCGATCTTCCCTCACCGCGAGGCCACGGCTCCGAGCCGTGGCTGCCCGGCCGGTTCGCGTTGAATCACCGGATGGGGTCCGATCTGAAAGATCCGATTCATCCGTGAAATCCGTGTCCAAAAATTGATGCGATGTCTTTGCGCTACCTTCGCGTCTTGGCGTCTTCGTGCTTGCGACGGTGCGATGGTACGGTGTGCGATGGATCCGTGAAATCCGTGTCCCATTTGCGATGTGCGATGGCTGAGAAATGCGATGTCTCTGTGTCCTCCTCTGTGTCTCTGCTGCCTCTGTGGTTCAATCACGACGCTGCAATGACGATACGTCTTGGCGTCCTCGCGCTTTCGAAAAAAATGCCCCCGGCAGCTGTCTGCCGGGGGTGATTGGTCCTCGTTTCCTGTTACTGAGAGATCAGCCCTGGGCTTTGGCGAAGTTCTCCGCAGCCTGATTCCAGTTGATCACGTTCCAGAAGGCGCCGATGTAGTCGGGGCGCCGGTTCTGATACTTGAGGTAGTAGGCGTGTTCCCAGACATCGAGACCGACCACCGGTTTGAGGCCGTCGGAGATCGGCGTGTCCTGGTTGGCGGTCGAGGAAACGACGAGCTTGCCGCCGCCATCCACCGAGAGCCAGGCCCAACCGGATCCGAAACGGGTCATCCCCGCCGCGGTGAAGAGTTCCTTGAACTTGTCGTAGGAGCCGAACTCGCCGTTGATGGCGTCGGCGAGGTCCCCGCTGGGCTTCCCTCCGCCGCCGGCGCTGAGAAGCTTCCAGAAGAAGCTGTGGTTGGCGTGGCCGCCGCCGTTGTTGCGAACCGCCGTGCGGATGTCCTCGGGAACGCTCGAAAGATCGCCGAGCAGGCTGTCGAGCGAACGGTCGAAGAGCTCGGGATGCTTGTCGAGGGCGCCGTTGAGGTTGGCGACATAGGCCGCATGATGCTTGCCGTGGTGGATCTCCATGGTCATGGCATCGAAGTGCGGCTCGAGGGCGTTGAAAGCGTATGGAAGCGCTGGAAGTTCGAATCTGGGCATCGTCGGTTCCTCCTGATGATGAGCTTGGTTTTTCGGCCGGACCCGAATGGTCTGCTTCGGCTTGTTGTAATCAAGTCTCATTCGCGAGGAAAAATTCCGCCAAACTCAAAGTGAACCGCAAGGACGCCAGGACATCGCAGGGGAAAACCACAGAAACATCGAGCCATCGCACCATCACGCCGCCGCAAGCGCCAAAACGCCAAGACGCAAAGCGGTCACGTAGGGGCTCCGGTAGGATCGCGAATCCGCGCCGAGGACTTTTGTGGTGCGGGCTTCCCGCCCGCGGGCGGCTCAGGTTGTTTGCCGACCCTCGATGTCAGCTCTGCGCGCGAGACGCGCGCACCACAATCCGCCCGCTCCTGCAGGGCGGTTCTGCATCTCTGAGTAGGTTCATTGCGATGGCTTCGTGTGCGATGTCTTCGCGTCTTGGCGTCTTCGTGGTTGCGACGCTTCGGCGAGGCGACGCTGCGATGTCCTGGCGTCCCCTGCGTCCTTGCGGTTTTCTTCCTACTTCTTCACGATCTCCCGCCGCACCAGCGAAGCGACCATGACCCGTTTGTCGAGGTCGGGACCCGGTACCATCGCGAGGATCTCGCCGAGCTTGTAGACGCCGTTGATCCGGGAAAGGAGAAAGCCCTCCTCCGGCGTGCACTGGACGGAGGTGAGCTCATTCGGGGGAATGGCCAACTTGAGCACGACGCTCGGATCGAGGTCGAGGCTGTCGACCGCGAGGCGGATGTTCCCCTCGAGGCCGGTCGCGAGCTCTCCCACCTCGCGTCGGCCGCCGTACTTGCCGCGAATGTCGGAAAGCCGGCGGTAGGCGCCACCGAGATCGCCGCTCTCGAGGAGCAGCTCCGCCTCGTGGATGAGGGTCCGCCAGGCGCGGGAGGAAAAACCGGGGATCTCCGACTCGCCTTCGTCGGGCGGACGGATTTCGAAGAGCTCGTGCTTGAGCCCCTGGAAGACGAAGAACATGACGTGAAACGTCGCGATCCGGCAGTTCAACGCGATCTGCTCGATGCTGTTCCTGCCGTCGATCTCGCGGAGAATCCCGAGCTCGGTCTGACCGATCTGGCGGACATCGACGGCGCGGACGAGCTTCGGAACCCAGGAGACATCGGCGATGCTCTCCGCGCACCTGATCCACTCGTCGCGGCGACGAACTCCTTCGAGGATGATCATGTCCACCGGCAGGTTGAGGGGCTGGAACTTCTTGGCCGGCAGGATGTTCTCGAGAAAACGGAAATCGCCCTCATCCCACATGAAGAGGTCGTAGATGGTCTCTTCGGTCTTGACCTGGAGAATGTGCATGAGGTCTTCGCGGGTCAGCCGTCCGATGATCACCAGAAGCTCGCCGAGCAGGGTGTTGTACTGTTCCTGCATGTCGAGGAGTTCCTGGAGCTCGTCCTCGCCGACGTGGTTCCAACCCACGAGGTAGTAGCCGAGAAACTCCTTCGGGCTTTCCGACGAGCCCGCCACGACGAGACCGTTGCGGAAGTAGATCTTCTTGTTATAGGGATCGCCCTCGATGGCCAGGGTGCCGGTCTTACGGCTCTGGGAAACCCATTGCAGCAGATCGGCGAACGGCATCGTCCGGAGGTTGCCGCTGATCGTCACTCGACGACGTCCACGGGCGGGGAAGCTGCGACCTTCCTCACCGGCCTCGAACCGAAACTACTGAAAAGACTATAACTTACTTCAAACACGGAACGTACAGCTCCATCGGGAAGTATAGCACGAGCCGGGCAGGGATCCCCTGTCCGGCCCGTGAATCGGATTCGGTCCGTCGCTCAGGCGGTCTTGGCCGTGGCCTTGCCCCTCAAGTACGCATCGATGCCCTCGGACGCCTTCTTGCCGGCGCCCATGGCGAGGATCACCGTCGCCGCCCCGGTGACGATGTCGCCGCCGGCGAAGACGCCGTCGATGGAGGTCATCATGGTCTCCTCGTTGACCACGATGTTGCCCCACCGGTTGAGCTCGAGGCCCTCGGTGCTCTTGGTCACGAGCGGGTTCGGCCCCTGGCCGATGCCCATGATGAGCTGGTCGAGCTCGATGTCGTACTGGTCGCCCTCGATGGGTACCGGGCGGCGGCGGCCGGAGGCGTCGGGCTCGCCGAGCTCCATCTTTATGCACCCTGGCGCCGGTGACGAGACCGTCCTCGTTGCCGTAGATCTCCACCGGAGACGTCAGCCAACGAAAGTCGATATCCTCCTCCTCGGCGTGCTCGAGCTCCTCGAGCCGCGCGGGCGATTCGTCACGGGTGCGCCGGTAGAGACAGATGACGTTCTTGGCGCCGAGCCGTTTGGCGGTGCGCAGACAGTCCATGGCGACGTTGCCGGAGCCGACCACCGCCACGTTGTCGCCGAGGCGAACCGGCGTGTCGTAATCGGGGAACGCGAAGGCCTTCATGAGGTTGACGCGGGTCAGGAACTCGTTGGCCGAGAGCACGCCGATATAGTTCTCGCCGGGAATCCCCATGAAGTACGGCAGGCCGGCGCCGGTACCGAGGAAGACGGCGTCGAAACCATAATCCAAGAAGAGCTCCTCGACGCTCGCGGTCTTGCCGATGACGAAGTTGCAGCGGATCTCGACGCCGAGCTTCTCGAGGTTGTCGATCTCCTCCTGGACGATCTTTTTCGGCAGACGGAACTCGGGGATGCCGTAGACCAGCACGCCGCCGGGCTTGTGCAGCGCCTCGAAGATCGTGACCTTGTGGCCGCGGAGCGCGAGATCGGCGGCGCAGGCGAGACCGGCCGGTCCGGAGCCCACCACGGCGACCTTGAAACCGGAGGGAGGCGGCAGCTCGGGCATCCTGACTTCGCCTCCCTGGGCCATCTCCCAGTCGGCGACGAAGCGCTCGAGACGGCCGATGGCGACGGGTTCGCCCTTCTTGCCGGTGACGCAGACGACCTCGCACTGGTCCTCCTGCGGGCAGACGCGGCCGCAGATGGCGGGCAGGGTGTTGTCCTTCTTGATGATCGCGAGAGCGCCTTCGAAGTCGGCTTCCTGGATCTTGGCGACAAAACCCGGGATGTCGATGCCCACCGGGCAGCCGTCGATGCACTTGGGTTTCTTGCACTCGAGACAGCGATCGGCCTCGAGCAGGGCGAGCTCCTCCGAGAATCCCAGAGCGACCTCGTTGAAGTTCCTGATCCGATCCATGGGCTTCTGCGCCGGCATCGGCTGCCGGGGAATCTTCATGCGCTCTTTCTTCTCGATTTTCTCTCGGGCCATCAGCTCACCTCCACCCCGTTCGCGGCCCTGCAGGCGTGCTGCTCCAGGTACCTCTTGCGCGCGATCTCCTCCTCCTCGAGGTAGATCCGCTGGCGCTTCATCATGAGATCGAAGTCGACCTCGTGGGCGTCGAACTCGGGGCCGTCGACGCAGACGAACTTGCTGTCGCCGCCGACCGCCACCCGGCAGCCGCCGCACATCCCGGTGCCGTCGATCATGATGGTGTTGAGCGACACCACGGTGGGGATCTCGTAGTCCTTGGTCATCAGCGCGACGAACTTCATCATGATCGCCGGGCCGATGGCGATGACGAGATCCGGCTTGCCGTTTTCTTCGATGTAGGTCTTGAGCGCGTCGGTGACGACGCCCTTGCGTCCGAAGCTGCCGTCATCGGTGGTGTAGATCATCTCGTGCGACGCCTCGATCATCTCGGGGCGGAGGATGACGAGACCCTCGTTGCGGCCGCCGAGGATGGAAACGACCTTGTTGCCGGCTTCCTTCAGGGCGCGGGCGATGGGCAGCATGGGCGCGATGCCGGCGCCGCCGCCGATGCAGACGCAGGTGCCGAAGTTCTCGATGTGCGTCGGCTTCCCCAGGGGGCCGACCACTTGGATGGGGTCGCCGGCCTTCATGGTGCCCATCTGCATGGTCGACTTGCCGACCTCCTGCACCACGAGGGTGATGGTCCCGGCCTCCGGGTCGTTGTCCGCGATGGTGAGCGGAATGCGCTCGGCGTGCTCGTCCATGAGGACGATGACGAACTGCCCCGCCTGGTGCTTGCGCGCGATCTCGGGCGCCTCGACAACGTAGCGCTTGAAGGCCGGCGCGATCTCTTCGATGGATACGATCTTTGCCACTGGACTCCCCCCAAAAAAGACGGCGGTCCGGCCCGCCGATTCGATCCGTCATTCTACATCTCCGTCGTCGGCTGTTCAACCGAAAGTGGATTAGCATGTGTCTCAAAATCAGAGAATTAACTCGCTCTCCCCGGCATGACCGAACGGCGGTTCAGAGTCCTCCTGTTGATTTATGCTTTATTTACACCTATACTGAAAGTGGACCCGAAAAGTTCCCGACGGAGACATCAATGAAGGCTCCCGACACCAGGCCCGACACCCCCACCGCAACCGATGCCGGCACGGTCCACGCGACGCTGCCGGACGAGGTTCGGCGGATCGTCTGCCGCGCGTCGGAGCTGGGCAGGCGGCGGGCGGCGACGCTCCGCGAGGCGTCCATCGCCACCTCGGTCGCGACCTTTGATGAGATCCTCGGCGGCGGGCTCCCCCGCGGCGCCCTGGTCGAGCTCGTCGGACGCGGCTCCTGCGGCCGCTTCTCGACCCTCATCGCCGCCCTGCAGCAGATGACCAGCGCCGGGGAGGCCGCGGTCCTCGTCGATCAGGGCTCGCAGCTCGACCCGCAGGCCGCGGCGGCCGCCGGGATCGATCTCGATCGCCTGCTGTGGCTGCGCCCCCGGCGCCTCGATGACTCGTTGGCGGCCGCCGAGATGCTCGTCGCCACCGGTTTCAAGCTCGTCGCCCTCGATCTCGGTCTCCCGCCCGTTCTCGGCCGCCCTCCCCTCGCCGCCTGGCTGCGGCTCTCCCGCTCGGCCGCCAACCACCAGGCCGTGGTCCTCGTCGGATCGCCCTACCGCCTGAGCGGGTGTGCGGCAACCGCCGTGCTGACGAGCGGCAGCGGACGGGGCCGGTGGTCGGGCGCCGTCGGCGGTCTGCGTCTTCTCGACGGCATCACCGCGCAGCTCGAGCTCGACAAGCACACCGGATCGCGAACCCGACAGACACCCCGTGCCGCCACGGTCTTCACCACTGCCGAGGCGGCGTTTCGGGCGCCGCTCGCCACTTCGACAACACCATCTTCAAGGAGGCAACGTCATGTTCAAATCATCTGAAATCGCCATCAAGGATCTTCCCATCATCGTCGGCGAGGCCATCGGGCTGTCGGCTCTGGGGTTCTGTTTTTTGGTTTTCGCGTTCTGTGTGTGAGCCCGTCGGAACATCGCAGGAGAGAACCGCAAAGACGCAAGGGGCGCTAAGACATCGCACCATCAGAGATTTAACGCAGAGACGCAGAGACGCAGGGGCGCAGAGTCATCGCAGAAGAGAACCGCAAGGGCGCAAGGAACGCCAGGACATCGCACATCACAATTCAACGCAGAGGCGCAAAGGCGCAAAGACGCAAAGTCATCGCAGCGTTGATTCGAGACTAACCGGCCGGACAGCCACGGTTCGAAACCGTGGCATCGAGGCAAAGCAAGACCGATCGTCAAACGCACACGCTTGTCGATCGGTCTTCCTTGACCTCGGGTCGCGCCTACGGCGCGCCCGCCCGGCCTCGATGGATTCGAGGTCGCCGACATCCCCCACTGTCACCCTGAGCTATCCAGGGCCCGCGCGGGTCGACAGAACGAGAAACGACATTGCCAACGGTGAGGTCTCTGAATGGCAAGCTGGAAGCTTGCCGCTACAACGGGCCGAGCGCCTTTGTAGCGGCAAGCTTCCAGCTTGCCATTTTTTCATTCCGGGTAAGTTTGTCATTCTGAGCGAGCGTAGCGAGTCGAAGAATCCCCGAAGTTCGGAGCGACGCCCCAGGAATCGCGATCATCGCACCCTCGGGGGACGCTGCCTACGTCGCTCTCCGAGCTATCGACTCGGTCGTCAGGCTCCCTCGCTCAGGGTGACAGCGGGGCACAAGTCTACCCCCCAACACAATGGCGATCGGTCCTTTGTAATGCGGGCGTATTGGATCCGGATTCTACCGATGTCCCATCGCCGGCGAGACGCCGGCGCTACAAAGGCATTCGAATCTTCAAAACTACTGTCCCGACATCGCCAAGGCGGAGCCGCTGTGCCCCTGGCACAGCGGGCCGTGGGATCGACCGGACGGGACAAAAACTCGTTTTTGGAGCGGCCGGGCGATTCCACGGTGGCGGCGGTCGGAGACCGTCGCCGACTCCGCCTCCCGAGGACCAAATCCGTGCTGATCCGTGAAATCCGTGTCCCCTTTGCGATGGTGCGATGCCTCTGCGTCTCTGCGTCTCTGCGTCTCTGCGTTGAATTGCGATGTGCGACGTCATCTGCGTCTATCTGCGCTATCTGCGGTTTCTCCGTGCGATGGTGCGATACCTCTGCGCCTTTGCGCCTCTGCGCCTTTGCGTTTTTTCCCCGCTCATGACCCGCATCGCCTGCCTCTACGTCCCCCTCTTCCCCCTCGCGGCGAGGCTCCGCGCGGAGCCCGAGCTCACCGGCGAGATCGTCGTCATCTGCGAGGGCAACGGCGCCGCCGCCCGCGTCGTCGCCGCCTCGCGCCCGGCGCGCAAGGCCGGGGTCAAGCCGGGGATGAGCATGGCCCAGGCGCGCGGCATCCTCCCCGCCCTGCTCGCCCGCGGTCGCGATCCGGGCTGCGAAAACTCGGCCCACGAAGCCCTTCTCGAGACCGCCTGGAGCCTCTCGCCCCGGGTCGAGGACGCCGAGCTCGATCTCGTCTTCGCCGATGTCGACGGGATGCACCGGCTCTACGACGGCGAGCGCGATCTCGGCCAGGCCGCCGAGGTCACCGCGACTTCCATGGCTCTGCCGATCCGCGTCGGCATCGCCGCCAACAAGCTCGCGTCCCGCATCGCCGCCCGCCAGCCCGGTTCGCCGACGGTGGTGCCCCCGGGTGGTGAAACCGCCTTCCTCGCCGCCCTGCCCCTGCGCCACCTCCGGCTCGAGCGCCGCCTCGCCGAGACCCTCGGCCGCTGGGGCGTCACCACCCTCGGCGGTCTCGCCCGGCTGCCCGCCGACCGGGTCGCGAGCCGGCTCGGCCCGGCGGGCGCCGCGGCCCACCAATCCGCCCGCGGCATCGATCCCCAACCCCTGGTGCCGCACCAGCCGGCGCCGACCCTGACCGAGGGCATGGAGTTCGAGTGGCCGGTGGTCACCGTCGACCCGCTCCTCGCCGCCGTCCGCCAGCTCCTCGATCGGATCCGGCGCCGGCTCGAGGCGCACGATCTCGCCTGCGCCCTGCTCGAGATCGAGCTCGCGCTCGAGCCCGAGGGCAGCGCCCGCCGCGCCATCCGCTTGCCCGCCCCGACCCGCGACGTCGACGCCCTCGTCGCCCTCATCCGGCTCGAGCTCGAGGCCCACCCGCCCGACGCCGCGGTGGCGGCCTTCGCCTGCTTCGTCCACCCCAACCGGCCGCGGCGCGGCCAGCTCACCCTCTTCGGCGCCCCCGAGATCCACCCCGACAAGCTCGCCGCCGCCATGGCCCGGATCGCCGGCCGGATCGGCCCGGAGAACGTCGGCGCGCCGCGGGTCTCCGACGGCCACCTCCCCGAACGCTACGACACCACCACCTTCGATCCCCCGCCGGCGCCCAAACTTCGCCGCGAACCCAAGAACGGACGAGGACTTCTCGCCATCCGCGTCCTGCGGCCGTCGGTGCCGCTCGAGGTCATTACTGAGGAGGTCAATGACGAAGAGAATTCTCAATTTTTAATTCTTAATTCTCAATTACCATCGCAAGCTCCCTCTGCCACCCCGGAGAACCCAATTAAGAATTCAAAATTAAAAATTAAGAATTGCCGCCTGGTCTCCGTCTCCTCCGAGCCCGGAGCGACTCCCAGGATTCAGGGTCTCATCCGCGTTGCCGCCGGGCCGTGGTCCCTCGAGGACGGCTGGTGGAGCGAACGCCCCGTCGAGCGCGACTATTGGGATGTCGAGCTCTCCGGCGGCCGCCTCTACCGCATCTACCGCGATCGCCAGACCGGCGACTGGTTCGCCGATGGGATGTACGACTGATGCGGCGGGCATCGCATTTTTTCACCGCGAAGACGCAAAGTGCGCAAAGACATCGCACCATCGCAGTTTTAACGCAGAGACGCAGAGACGCAGAGGCGCAGAGGCATCGCAACGGTGATTCGAGACTAACCGGCCGGGCAGCCCCGGCTTGCAGCCGTGGCATCGAAGCCCGAAAGGCCGATCTCCAAACGCCCGCGTTTGTCGAATCGACCTTTCGGACTTCGGGTCGCACCTACGGCGCGCCCGCCCGGCCTCAGTGGATTGGACGGCATCGCCACCCCCGTGCAGACCGAAAGAATGAGGCCAGCATCGAGGTCTCTGAAAGGCAAGCTGGAAGCTCGCCCCTACAATGGATCGAGCGCCTTTGTAGTGCGGGCGTCCCGCCTGCACCGCACGCTTTGATGCAGGCGTCTTGGATCCGGGTTCTATCGACATCCCAAGACCCTCGGCCCGTTGTGGGGCAGGCATCCTGCCTGCCTTCCAGAATCGAAACCGACAACTCCGCCGTCCGGATCGAGTGCGATGCTGCGATGAATCAAAATTGCGATGCCCTTTGCAATGTCTTCGCGCCTTTGCGTCTTTGCGTTTCAAACCTGCGACGTTGCGATGCCTCTGTGTTTGCGATGTCTCTGCGTCTCTGCGCCTCTGCGTTTTATATCTGCGATGGTGCGATGCTTTGCGCCCTTTGCGTCCTCGCGGTTCAACCCTGCGATGCGCGATGAACCCTGACCGATGAAGTACGCCGAGCTCCACTGCGCCTCGGCCTTCTCCTTCCTCGAAGGCGCCTCGCAACCCGAAGACCTCGTCGACCGCGCGGTTGAGCTCAACCTCCCCGCCGTCGCCCTCATCGACCGCAACACCCTCTCCGGCGCCCCCCGCTTCTGGAAAGCGGCGCGTGAGGCGGGAATCAAGCCGCTGGTCGGGGCCGAGGTGGTCCTCGACGACGGCGCAAATTCTCAATTCTCAATTCTTAATTCTCAATTACCATCGCAAGCCCACCCCAGCGCCGAATGCGATGTAATTAAGAATTCAAAATTAAGAATTCAAAATTCGCCGCCCCGAGGTCCTCTCGGCCTGGTACCGCCGCCACCGCCACCCGGCACGCCTCTGCCCCGCTTGACCTTATTAGCGGCGGACCGCCGCGGCTACACCAACCTCTGCCGCCTCCTCACCGAGGCCGCCCGCGGCCGGCCCAAGGGCAAGGCCCGCGCCACCATGACTGATGTCGCGGTCTACGCCGAGGGCCTGCACTGCCTCACCGGCGGCGCCGAGGGCCTCATCAACCAGCGCCTCCTCCACCGCGGGCTCGACGCCGGCCGCCGCGAGCTCGAGCGCCTCGCCGCCCTCTTCCCCGGCCGGCTCCACGTCGAGATCCAGCGCCACCACCTCCGCGACGAGGAGCACCGCAACACCGCCATGCTCTCACTCGCCCGCAGGCTCCGCCTGCCCGTCGTCGCCACCGGCGGGATCCGCTACGCCCGCCGCGAAACCAAAGAGCTTGCCGATGTCCTCGCCTGCATCCGCGAGGGCGTCACCCTCGATGGCGCCGGCGCCATCGTCGAGGCCCAGCGCGAGCGCCACCTGCGCTCGCCCCGCGAGGTCGAAGCGCTCTTCGCCGACCACCCCCGCGCGGTCCGCGCCGCGGCCGAGCTCGCCGACCGGCTCGAGTTCACCCTGTCCGATCTCGGCTACCGCTTCCCCGACTACCCGCTGCCCGTCACCGAGACCCCCATCTCCCACCTCCGCCAGATCACCTGGAACGGCGCCCGCGCCCGCTACCGGCCCCTGACCGCCCGCGCCCAGGCCCAGATCGAGAAGGAGCTCAACCTCATCGAAAAGCTCGATCTCGCGGGCTACTTCCTCATCGTCTGGGACATCGTCCGGTTCTGCCAGCGCGAGGGCATCATGGCCCAGGGCCGCGGCTCGGCCGCCAACTCCGCCGTCTGCTACGCCCTGTCCATCACCGCCGTCGACCCGGTGAAGATGGAGCTGCTCTTCGAGCGTTTCCTCTCCGAGGAGCGCGGCGAGTGGCCCGACATCGATCTCGACCTGCCCTCGGGCGACCAGCGCGAGAAGGTCATCCAGCACGTCTATCAACGCTACGGCCCGCACGGCGCCGCCATGACCGCGGTGGTCTCCACCTACCGCGCCCGCTCATCGGCGCGCGAAGTCGGCAAGGCCCTCGGCTTCGACCTCGACCAGGTCGGCCGGCTCTCCAAGCGCCTCGGCTACCACGCCGCATCGGAGTTCAAAGACGGCGCCCGCTCGTTCGACACCGAGCTCGCCGCCGTCGGCCTCGACCCCACCTCGACCCGGGTCGAGCACTTCAAACGGCTGTGGTGGGAGATTCAGAACCTCCCCCGCCACCTGGGCCAGCACTCGGGCGGGATGGTGGTCGCCCAGGGCCGGCTCGACGAGGTGGTCCCCCTCGAGCCCGCCGCCATGGAGAACCGCACCGTCATCCAGTGGGACAAGGACGACTGCGCCGATCTCGGGATCGTCAAGGTCGACCTCCTCGGTCTCGGGATGCTCGACGCCCTCGAGCAGGCCATCCCCATGATCCGCACCAACGAAGGCGTCGAGATCGACCTCGCCCACCTGCCGCCCGACGACCCCAAAACCTACGAGATGATCCGCGCCGCCGACACCGCCGGGGTCTTCCAGATCGAGAGCCGCGCGCAGATGGCGTCGCTGCCGCGCAACAAGCCGAGAAACTTCTACGACCTCGTCGTCCAGGTCGCCATCATCCGCCCCGGCCCCATCGCCGGCAACATGACCAACCCCTATCTCGAACGCCGCCAGGGCCGCGAGGCCGTCACCTACCCCCACCCGAGCCTCGAGCCCGTGCTCGCGCGCACCCTCGGCGTGCCGCTCTTCCAGGAGCAGCTGCTGCGCATCGCCATGGTGGCGGCGGGCTTTTCCGGCGGCGAAGCCGAAGAGCTGCGCCGCGCCATGGGCTTCAAACGCTCGCGCGAGCGGATGGTGTCCATCGAGGCCAAGCTCCGCGCCGGCATGGCCCTCAAGGGCATCAAACCCGCGGCCCAGGAAGAGATCGTCAAGGCCATCACCTCCTTCGCCCTCTACGGCTTCCCCGAGTCGCACTCGGCCTCCTTCGCCCTCATTGTCTATGCCTCGGCCTACCTCAAGCGCCACCACCCCACCGCCTTCTACGCCAGCCTGCTCAACGCCTGGCCCATGGGCTTCTATCACCCCGCCACCCTGGTCAAGGACGGCCAGCGCCACGGCGTCGCCTTCCGTTCGGTCGACGTCAACCGCTCGGGCTGGCGCTGCCGCTGGGAATCGGGCGGCGTCCGCATCGGGCTGCGCTTTGTCCACGGCATCAAGAAGGCCATGGGCGAGACCATCGAGCGCGAGCAGGCCATCCGCCCCTTCGCCGACACCGCCGATCTCACCGGCCGCTGCGGCCTCTCCTCCGACCAGCTCGAACGCCTCGCCCACGTCGGCGCCCTGGGCTCACTCGGTCTCTCCCGCCGCGAGGCTCTCTGGCAGGTCTCAGAGGTCGTCGGCCGCGACGGCTCGCTCTTCGCCAAGCTGCCCCCGAGAAGAAGTCCCCCCTGCCCGAGATGACCAAGCTCGAGTCCACCGTCGCCGACTACTCCGGCCTCCACCTCACCACCGGTCCGCACCTCATGGCCTACCTGAGGCCCGAGCTCGAGCGGCGGGGAGCGGTGCCGGTGTCGGCGCTCGAGGGCATGAAGGACGACGATATTGTGAGGGTTGCCGGGGCGGTGATCGTGAGGCAGCGGCCGGGGACCGCGAAGGGGTTTACGTTTTTGACCATGGAGGACGAGACCGGGATGGTGCAGACGATTATCCGACCCGACTTATTTAGAGAACATCGGCCTTTCTTGGTAAGCACCCCAGTCATCCTCGTCGAGGGCCCACTACAGAAAACCGACGGGACATTATCGGTCAAGGCTCAACGCTTCGAAAAGGTCGAGGCCGATACGAAATTGGAGAGTCATGACTTCTACTGATCCTGTGATCAACCTGGTTGAGCGCACATTGTGGGGGCGGGCTTCCAGCCTGCCCGTCAGAGCCGCACACGAATGCTCCGCTTCGCCGAGAGATCTTGGCACCACCCGGCACGGTGAACCCTTGTCCCGATTTTGTTCCTGGTGGACGCACTCGAGTACCTGGGCGCCCGTGACTTCACCACAGAGACACACAGAGGCACGGAGACATCGCACCGTCGCAAGCGCAAAGGCGCAAAGTCACAAAGGGGGCGCGAAGTCGTCGCACGGAAAAACCGCAGACAGCGCAGATCACCGCAGATTTCATCCCGTCGCAACGCGACAATTTCATGGAGACCTTTCATTGAATCCTTGACACAGTGCATATTCGTACATACATTAAAACCATGAAAGACGATTACGATTTCAGCAAAGCCAAGCGCGGCCCCGCGGTCAAACTACCACCAGGGAAAACCCGGATCACTATCAGAATCGATGCCGACGTACTCGCCTGGTTCAAAGAGCAGGTCCACCTCGCCGGCGGAGGAAACTACCAGACCCTGATGAACCAGGCACTGCGCGAATTCATCGAGTCGAAGACCGAGCCCATCGAGGCGATCCTGCGGCGAGTCATTCGCGAAGAGCTGATGACGGCCCCGGGACGCGACCGCCCGACCAGCGTTTTTCAATCGGAAACCATCGCCGACTCGGACTCCCCGCTTCCGTTCGACGAGTCGGTCCTTTCGGAGATCGCTGACGTCTGCACTCGTTGGAACATCCGCCGATTGGCGCTCTTCGGTTCGGTGCTCCGCAACGACCACCGGCCGGAGAGCGACATTGACGTTCTCGTGGAGTTCAAACCGGGCGAGACACCCGGATTCGGTTTCATCACAATCCAGGACGAACTGGCCGAGATTCTCGGCAAACCTGTCGATCTTCACACCCCGGCAAGCCTCAGCAAGTACTTCCGAGACGATGTGCTCGAATCCGCCCGGGATCTGTATGACGCTGCATGACGGAACCGTCGCACTGCGCCACATGCGTGACCACGTCGCAGAAGCGATCGAGCTGGCTGCTGACCGTCAACGCGACGATCTGGACGGAGACCGCGTCTTCGCTCTCGCCCTGACCAAGCTCGTCGAAATCATCGGCGAGGCCGCCGCGCGGGTCTCCGAGGAGCTGCGGGAGTCCCACAAGGAGATTCCGTGGAGGCAGATCATCGGCACCCGGAACCGGCTGATCCACGGCTACGACGCTGTCGACCACGACATTCTCTGGGGCATCGTCGACCGCGAGCTGCCGGTGCTCCTCGGTCAGCTCGAAAAGGTGCTTGCTCAGGTGAGCCCCGAGCGGTCGTAGCTATCCACGCTGCTTTACCTTGACTCCAAACCCAGGAAAGTTCACGCTGACGGTAGCCGTCCACGCTGCGGCACACCTGAGACGTTGTCGTGGCGCCCGCCTGCGCGGCCCGGTACCGAGCCCGAAATCCCCGCGCCACTCCCCTCTATCGCCTCTTCGACGCTCACTACGACGAGGCGCGGGGCCAGTGGGTGTTCGTGATCCCGAAGATGCTGCGGCCCTACTTCCTTCACCACCGGGAGCTCTTCGGCGGGCTCGCACGGACGGCCTGGGAGACCGTCCTCGAGCTGATGCGGGCGGCGGTCGGCGACGAGGACATACGGCCGGGGATGGTTACCGTGGTCCAGACCGCGGGCGACCTGGCCAATTGGCATCCGCACGGATTGGATTGGTGCCGATTGGTGCACACTTCGCATTAACGCTTTGTTGCCCCGCGAGCCACAGAAATCAACCCCTCTTCCCCGTCAGAGATTGACGTTCACACAATGCGTGATTGCGAAGTGTGGCACCTATCCAAAAGCGAGCGAGCCGATGATGATTATGGGTGCCACCCATTAGCCCGACACCCGAGGATCCTCGGGAGACACCTGGGAAGTAACTGGGCGACCTGCATAGGTGCCAGGTCCGCAGTTCCGCAGTTATGGTCTCGTAACTACGGAACTGCGGACCTGGCACCCAATTGATTCAGACTTCCCCTTGACATCTTAGGGGAGAGGGTTCATATTCCCCTAAGAGGCATAGGGGAGACTGTATGAAGCCCAAAGTCGAACTCGTCAAAGGAACCCTCGACATCATGATCCTCAAGTCGCTGAGCTGGGGTCCAATGCACGGCTATGCCGTGTCGCGCTGGATTCGCCAGACCACCACCGACGCACTGCAGATCGAAGAAGGCGCTCTTTATCCGGCGTTGCACCGTATGGAAGAACGCAAATGGTTGACCGCCGAGTGGGGTTTGTCCGAGAACAACCGGCGTGCCAAGTTCTACGGTTTGACGGACCTCGGTCGGCAGCAGCTCCAGGCCGGCGAATCTAGTTGGGTCAGCTTCGCCGAGGCTCTGGCCAAGATTCTCAGTGCAACCGAGCGGCCGGTGTGGGCCCAGTCATGAGTCGCACGCCGGCGTGGCGCCGCTACTTGCGATTGTGGGGCCCGGATGTCGAGGTCGATGTCCACGACGAACTCGATTTCCATCTCGAAATGCGAGCTGAAGAGCTCGAGCAAAGCGGCATGTCGCCGGAGGCGGCTCGGCGCGAGGCGGCGAGATGCTTCGGCGATTCGCGAGACGTACGTCAAGAGTGCGTCCGGATCGGCAAGC
Source organism: uncultured Acidobacteriota bacterium (assembly GCA_963823445.1). Lineage (GTDB taxonomy): Bacteria > Acidobacteriota > Thermoanaerobaculia > Thermoanaerobaculales > Sulfomarinibacteraceae > JAHECW01. Next base: position 19,198 of record CAWGLT010000010.1, on the reverse strand, counting down.
GCACTCAGCGATCGACGAAACGGCTCACCGCGCTCGCTGAGTTCTGGATGGACCTGCGTTTCGGCGCCCGAGTAGCGATCCGTCGACCGGTTCTTTCTATCGTCGTCGTCCTGTCGTTGGCACTTGGCATCGGAGCCAACACCGCGATCTTCACAGTGGCGAGTAGGGTGGTTCTTGACCAATTGCCGGTCGAAAAAGCCGATGAGCTGATTCTCTTGAACTGGGCGGCGGACGAACGGCCAGGTTTCGGAGTCAACGGTAGGATTCGAAAGACCGATGACGGCAAGATCACCAGCACCTCTTTCTCGTACTCGGCTTTCCGGAACTTTGCCGAAAAGCGTGGTGCCGTCGCCGGTTTGTTTGCGTTCACCGAGCTGGGTCGCCTGAACCTCAATCTCGATGGCGAGGCCGTGCTCGAGGGCGGGCAGCTGGTCAGCGGTTCGTTCTTCAGCGACTTGGGCTTGCAGCCGCACCGGGGTCGCTTGCTGGATCCGACAGATGACAGGCGCGAGGCGCCGCCGGCGGTGGTGTTGGCCTACTCGTTCTGGCAGAGCCGATGCGGCGCCGACCCGGCCATCCTTGGAGAGGCGATCAACATCAATGGCGTTCCTTTCACCGTCGTTGGTATCGTCCAGCCCGGATTCTCCGGGACCCTTCAGGTCGGCAGGTCGCCGGCCGTCTTCATACCGCTTGCCCAGCATGGGCTGGTCATGCAGGAGGAGATCTATCGGAGGCGGTCGACTTGTGGTGGATCCAGATCATGGGTCGGCTGGCGCCGGGCTTTGAGCGGCAGCAGGCGCAAGCCATGCTCGATCCGGTTCTCGTGGCGACGGTTGCCAACGATCTTGGTCAATCCCTCGATGCGGGCGAAGAGGCAGCCCGAAACGTCCCGCGGCTGAGGCTGAGCTCCGGCGCGAGAGGGTTGCAGGAAGCTCGAAACGACATGATCGACCCTTTGCTCGTTGCGTTCGGCATTGCGGTGCTGATACTGATCATCGCTTGCGCCAACGCGGCCACGCTCTTGCTCTCCGGCGCCGAAAGCCGCAGCGGTGAGATGGCTGTTCGAGTTGCGATCGGTGCGGGTCGATTTCGGATTGTGAGGCAATTGCTGACTGAGAGTTTGATGCTCGCGTTCATAGGAGGGATTCTCGGGTTGGCCCTGAGCCTGTGGTTGAGTCGGATCCTCGCAGCCCTCATGGCATCGACGACATGGGTGGAGCTTGCGATCGACTTGACTCCTGATCCCGTAGTACTCGCGTTCTCGGCTGCGATGTCGCTGCTCACCGGCCTCGTCTTTGGGCTCATTCCGGCACTCAAGATTCTCAAAGTCGAGATCCCGCAAGTGCTTCGGGAAGGAGGACGAGGACGTCTCGGCGCCACCCGTTCTCAACACCGGCTCGGAACGATGCTTGTCATCGCCCAAGTGGCGGTGTCGCTCGTATTGCTCGTTCTCGCCGGGCTGTTCTTCACGACCCTCAGTCAGCTCCGTGCTGTCGATACGGGGTTTGAGTGCGAGGGCGTCCTCACCTTTCGTATCTCGGCGAACCTGAACGGCTACCGCAACGAAGAGCTGCTTCGTCTCAGCGAGCAGATCAGAGATGGCCTCGCTGCGCTTCCTGAGGTCAGCTCAGCAACGATGGCCGGATTCTCCCCCGTCACGGGCTCTGGGATGTGGGACCGTATTGATATGCCGGACGGGAAACGCGTCGACTCCTACATCGGTTTGGTCGATCCTCACTACTTCGAGACGATGCAGGCTCCGCTTCTGTCTGGTCAGCCGTTCACATCCCATGACGGCCCGGACTCGCCGTTGGTCGCGGTGGTCAACGAATCATTCGTTCGAGACGTTTTTGGGGACTCGGATCCGATCGGTGCTGAGTTCTCCTTCGGCAGCGGCGAGAATCGAGCAACCGCCCGGGTCCTCGGGGTTCTCCCGGACGCTCGCACCGTCAGCCTGCAGAGCGAGCCGGAACCGATGATGCTGCTTCCTCTCAGGCAGAACGCTGCGCGGCTTGGCACTCTGACGTACTTCCTGCGCACTGCAGGTCGACCGGAGATGCTCGCAGCTCGGGTGAGAGATGTCGTGAGGGGTATCGAACCCAACGTTCCGGTCTTTGCCATGCGTACGATGTCGGAGCATGTCGATCAAGCAATGCAACAGGAACGCGAATTCGCGAGACTGTCCCTGGTGGCGGCCGCGCTCGCCTTGGTGCTGGCATGCATCGGCATCTACGCCACCGTCTCGTTTGCTGTCAGCCGCAGAACTCAGGAGATCGGGATCCGGATTTCGCTCGGGGCGAGCCGCAGCTCGATCGTGCTCTCGGCGATGCGGCAGATGCGTGCTGTGGCAGTCGGCGCCGTGATAGGTTTGGTCGCCGCCTGGGCTCTGGCCCGTGGGCTCAAGAACATGGTCTACGGTCTCGCCTCGATCGAACCGCTGAGTGCGCTTGCCGCAACCGCTCTGCTGCTCGGAGTCGCCGCGCTCGCGGTGTTCGTCCCAGCACGCCGCGCCTCGTGCGTAGATCCGATGAAGGTGCTGCGGCTGGAGTGAGCTGATAATGGGTGCCTCTTCGCATTGTTGCATTGTTGACACTTGGACACAGATTCCCCATGCCCTGAACAATGCGTGAATGCGAAGGGTGGCACCTATCCTTTTTTTGGCGAATGGCCCGGTGTTCCAGGCCATGGTTTGGCGTTTTAGCGCATGGGCTGGTAGTTCTCGCCGACATCTTTGCACGATCAACGGCAGTGGATTTCTGATGTCAGGGCGCCCTTGAAAGGTGGGTGACTTTCGAACAGTGCCTCGAAGGCCTATCCAGGCCCCCCACAGATCCGGACGTGCGGGACTACCGCATCCGGCTCCTCGGAATGAGGTTTCGCTACGTGCGGCAGACCGAGTGATAGGCAATTTCGGTGCCAGACTTTAGGAAGTTGGGCAGTTGAAGCTTCCTAATAGCCTGGCACAGTAACACGCGATCGGTTCGATGACATGGTCTGAGCCAGGAGCGGCACAAGTCCTCAGATCGGTGCCCGGTACCATTCGTACGGTACCATTCGTACCATTCCGCCACGTCTTCTCTTCCCCCTTCCCCTAGGCTTCGCATGGAGCACACCCGGCACCTTTTCCGAGGATTCCCGGGTGCCAGGCTCATGGGCGGCACCGTTACCGTTGGTTCAGCGGTTGCCGTCGGTGTCGGCTGACGGTGCCGGGGCCTCCTTGGGAAGCAGACCGAGCCGGCGGGCCCGACGCCGCCACTCCGAGCGGGCGGCGGCGCGAAGATCCTCGACGTTGTCGACCTCGTCGACGATCTCGACGTCGAGGACCGTCTCCACCAGGTCCTCGAGGGTGACCAGACCGGCAGTGCCGCCGAACTCGTCGATGACCGCGGCGACGTGCTCGCGGGTCGACTGGAAGCGGTCGAGGAGCTGTGACAGACGTGCGGTCTCCGGCACGAAGAGCAGCTCCCGCCGGAGCTCTCTCAGGGGAAGGTCGGCCTCCCCCCTGGCCGCGCGCTCCAGAATCTCGTCCTTGAGGACGTAGCCCAGGAGGGCGTCGATGTCGCCGCCGTGAATGGGGATCCGCGAGAATCGCATCGGCCGGTGGGCCTCGACCACGCAGCCGACGGTGTCGTCCGCCGGCAGTGCGAAGACGACGGTTCGCGGGGTCATGATGTCGCTCGCCCGCAGGGAGCGGAAGCGGAGCAGGGCGTTGAGCACCCGCGACTCCTCCTCGTCCAAGACGCCTTGCCGAACTCCGAGGGCGCCCAGCGCCGCGATCTCGTCCCGGCTGACGTGGACCGGCACGTGGGAGGCCGCGATCGCCCGGCTGACGAGGCCGCTCATCCACACCAGGGGTTTGAGAGGGATCACCATCCAGTGCAGCAGTCGGGTCACCGCCGGGGTCAGCTTCTTCCAGTACACCGCCCCGATGGTCTTGGGGATGATCTCGCTCAGGAACAGGATCGCCAGGGTCAGGACGGCCGAGAACACCCCCAGCCAGGCGTCGCCGAAGACCCGCGCCGCCTGGGCGCCGGCGCCCGCCGCACCGACGGTGTGGGCGACGGTGTTGAGGGAGAGGATCGCCGCCAGCGGCTCGTCGACGTTGTCCTTGAATCGCTTGAGGCGGCCGGCGGTTCGCGGGCGCTGCTGCTCCAGGATGGCGAGGTGACCGGGCGTCACGCTGAGCAGCACCGCCTCCATCACCGAGCACACAAACGACACCGCGATCGCGAGCACCACGTAGAACACCAAGAGGAACATGGCGCCTCAGCCTACGATGGCGTCACGGCGAGCGCAACTGTTCGAAGGAAAGGGGAAAAGTTGCCTGAAAAGGTGCGCGTTTACCATGGGTGCCGGTCCGCAGTTCCGTGGTTGTGGATAGGTACAGGCTCGACAGGTACCACGTACACATTTGCACAGTTGTCAGGCTGTTGATCGATGGATGGGCGCCACGTACACACTTCCACACTTCCTGCGCGCTCAGTCTTAGGGACCGACACCCCGGAGAACCAGGACAGGACCTGAGCTTTCAGAGACGAGGTCGAAGCAATCGCTGCTCTGGATTGATCCCTCGCCCACTCCCTTGTCATAACTCAGTGATTAGTTGGCTCCACCATCCCATTCATCGCGACCCGATGACAAGAACGGGTGCCGGGTCCGCAGTTCCGCAGCTGTGGTCCCGCACCCGCGGTTCTGCGGACCTGGCACGCATGCAGCCTCTTTTGAAATGGATGCAGCATGATACCGCGGCTGACTGTAACTTTTCGAGGGTCGTATCCGTCAGTTCTCTCGACGACGACGCCGTCGGGGGAGCCACATGGATTCATTTTGTCAAGATCTCAAGTACGCGTTCCGAGCACTGGTAAGAGACCGGGGATACGCAATCGCCGCCCTGTTGACATTGACGTTGGTCCTTGCGGCCAACGTCGCAGTCTTCAGCGTCGTCAATTCGCTGCTCTTGCGCCCACTGCCGTTTCCCGAGTCCGACGACCTGGTCAGACTCTTCAACAGCTATCCCAACAGCGGCGTGGAACGGGCGATGAACGGCGCGCCGGATTTCTTCGATCGACGCAGGGCGATCGACGCACTCGACGCCGTGGCCACCTATCGGAGCCGCGGCTACGCCATGGGATTCGACGGCATCCCGCGACAGATCCGAGCGATGCAGGTTTCTCCTTCGTTCTTTCCCCTTCTCCGGGTGCAGCCGCGAGTGGGACGAGCGTTCACGGAGAGCGAGGGTGAAGTGGGAAATGACCGGAGGGTCATCCTGAGCAGCTCGCTGGCACAGGAACTTTACGGCGCCGATTCGGAGAGCCTCGGCGCCGAGATCGCTCTCGACGGGGATCCCTACCGGGTGGTTGGGGTGATGCCTCCCGGGTTCTCCTTCCTCAGCCCGGATGTTCAACTCTGGACCCCACAGTCCTTCACCGAGGAACAAAAAGAGGAATATCACAGCAACAACTGGGACATGATCGGCCGGCTCGCCCGCGGAGCGACCATCGAAAAGGTCCAGGCCCAGGTTGACGCCCTCAACCAAAGAAACCTCGAACGTGTGCCGCAGTACCGGGAACTGCTCATCGAAGCAGGCTTTCACACCCGTGCCGTCCACCTGCAGTCCGATCTGGTCAGACACGTTGCCGACACCCTCTACCTCTTGTGGGCCGGCGTTGTCTTTGTCCTGCTCATGGGATGCGTCAACGTCGCCAACCTCTCCCTGGTGCGGGCAAGCGTACGTCTCAGAGAGTTGTCGATGCGCGTGGTCCTGGGGGCCGGCAGGATCCGGATTGCGCGGCAACTCGTGACCGAGGCCGTGCTGTTGACGTCGGCAAGTGCCATCCTCGGGCTCGGGCTCGGCTGGGCCTTCGTGCGGGTCTTTTCGGCGTTCGGGCTGGGAAGGCTGCCCCGTGGAACCGAGGTCGGCATCGACGCGTGGGTGGTCCTCCTGACTATGGTTGCTGCGCTGGCAGCCGGTTGCATCCTCGGCCTGATTCCGGTCCTGCACTTGAAGCGGATCAATACCGGCTCTGTTCTGCGCGAAGAGGGTCGGAGCGTGACCGTAGGACGCACCGCCAATCTGGCGCGGCGAGCCCTGGTTGCGGTCCAAATCGCCACTGCTTTCCCGCTGCTGATCGGCGCGGGCCTCCTCTTCACCAGCTTTCGCGAAATCCTGTCCATCGACCCCGGGTTCGAGCCTGAAGGCGTCCTGACCGCGTCCGTCATGCTCCCGAAGTCGAGCTACCCGGAAGAACACGACAGGCGGGTCTTTGCGCAGCGCGCCCTCGATACCGTTCGCGCCCTTCCAGGGGTTGAGACAGCGGCCCTCTCCGACACGATTCCACTCGGTGGGAGCTACTCCGACGGTGTGATGCTGGCCGAGGGCCACCGGCCTGCTCCCGGAGAGGCCATGCTCTCGCCAAACCGGGTGGCCGCGGCGCCGGGCTACTTCGAAGCCCTGGAAATTCAGCTTCATGCGGGTCGTTTCTTCGATCAACGCGACACCAACGAATCGAATCGGGTGTTGATCATCGACCGGGCGCTGGCGCAGCGGTTCTGGCCCGATCAATCGGCGGTTGGCAAGCGGATGTGCATGCCGCAAGCGGGCGACGATCCATTCCAAACCGATGAGAACACCAGGTGGTACACCATCGTCGGCGTCATCGAACACCTGAGCCTCCGCGGTCTGGTCGAGCCCGACGATCGGATCGGAACGTGTTTCTTTGTCTTCGATCAGGAGCCGAAGAGAGAGATCAACTTCATCCTCAAGAGCGCAGGCGATCCGGGTCTCCTGGCCGAGAGCCTCCGCTCGTCACTCGCTTCGATCGATCCCGAGCTGCCGCTTTCAGACATCAGGCCGCTCACCGATCGCCTTTCGGGATCATTGCTGGCACAGCGCGGATGCATGCTCTTGACATCCCTCTTTGCCGGAATCGCGCTCTTCCTGGCGACCGTGGGTCTGTACGGCATCGTGGCCTACCTGGTGACCCAACGGAACCGGGAGATCGGGATTCGGATCTCCCTCGGCAGCACACGCTCCCAGGTCTTCCAACTCGTCATGAAGGAAGCCGTCGGCATCCTGGTCCTCGGACTGGCGGCCGGCCTTCCGTTGGTGCTTCTATTGCGCGGGGCATTGGCCAGCCAGCTCTACGGCATCAGCCCCCTCGATCCGGTGATCTTGACCGTCGTAACCGTCGCACTCTCCACCGTCACCCTGGCGGCATGCTGCATGCCCGCATTTCGGGCCTCGCACATTCATCCAGCGGTCGCGCTCAAGCAATGATCGATATTCTCCCGCGCGCAAAAAATTCACCATTGGTGCCACCCTTCGCATTGTTGCATTGCTGACCCTCGGTCACCGATAACTCAGGCCAGGAACAATGCGTGAAAGCGAAGGGTGGCGCCTATTGCGCCTATTCGGTGTGGTAACGATCGTGGTACCGATCCCTTCGAATCCGGAGCGCTACCCCACACCCGGCCGGAAGCGCTCGATGAAGCCCGCGTCGACCCAGTAGATGTCGATATCGGGGCGCTCGGCGCTCGGAGTCACACCGAGCTCGTCTCTGACGCCGGGCGCACCCGTGATCTCCTGTTCTTTCGGCCGGTTGCTGGTGAAGAAGAGGAATTTCCCGTCCCGGGAAACGCTCGGGCAGAACTCGAGGTGCTCGCTGTTGACCGTCTCGCCGAGATTCACCGCACGCGTCCACCCACCGTCGTCCGTCCTGAAGCTGACGTAGAGATCTCCGCTGCCGAACCCGCCCTCTCTCGTTGAGGTGAACACCAGGTAGTCGCCGTCCGGCGAAATGCACGCGTCGGTCTCGTTTTCCTCGGTGTTGATCGATGCGCCGAGGTTCTCCGGGACTCCGAAACCCTCTCCGAGCGGCGCGACGCGGTAGATGTCGAACCCTCCGAACCCACCGGATCTCATGCTGAAGAAGTACACGTAGCCGTCGCGCGACTCCGACGGATAGAGATCGCGCGCCTCGGAGTTGACGGGATCCGGGAACCGCACAGGATCGCCCCAAGCGTCACCGGTGCGATCGACGTACCAGATATCCGAGTTCTCGAGGACGGGCCCGGCGCCGTCGGGCGGCCGATTCGAAGTGAAGTACACGCGGTTGCCGTCGGGGCTCATGGTGAGGTCGTAGTCGTTGTACTCACCGCTGAACGACGCGACGGCGAGTTCGGTCCAGGTCCCGTCGATCTCCCTGGTGTGGAAAATCCAGGACCGCTCGTCCGTGACGACTCCGAAGAAGAGTTCGAGGCCGTCCGGCGTGGAGGCCATGCTCCACTCCCGGGTGTCGGTCGACACGATTCCGGGGGCAAACAGCACCGGTGAGTCCCCTGGCGGGTTCGCTCCGAGATACGGCGACGACGCCGAAACCTCCGCGGGAGCCTCGGTCACCGCCTCGCGCTGAGCGCACCCCCCGCACAGCAGCATCACCATCGCCAAACTCACCATGACGCTTTTCCTTCCCCTGGATCCAATCACCGCCGTTCCTCCCTTCCCTCTCACAATCCGAATGTTCGACGTCGCCTCTCGAAAAGGTACGCGTTCGAATTCCGTATGTTTTCGATCGCCGCCTTGCAGTGGCGTCCATATTGAATGGTGCCAGATTTGAATATTCACACATTCAACGAGGTGGCCGGTTACGAACCTGCGAATGTGTAAACCTGGCACGGTTTCGGGGTACGGGAGGGCGTTCACCGAAGAGGGAGGGCGAGAAGTCCCCGAGATCCGGAGACGTAGGCCGTCAGGTCGAGGAAATCGGGCGGCTGTCGATCATCCCGGGGCCGAGCTCACGGGCCGGGAGGTGTGGTACGTTCGAAGGTGAGAAAATAAAATTCCAGCCTATTTTCAGGGGGATTCAATGAGAGCGTCCGCAATCGTGAAGTTCCTCGCGTTTGGTCTGTTTGCGATTCCGCTGGCGGCGCAGGAAGTAGTTTTCTTCAACGGCTTCGAACCGGGAGACTACCCGTGGAATAGCTGCTCCGGCTGTCCCTCACCCGGCGGCTGCTTCGAAATCGACCGGGGCGATCCATGGGCAGGTGCGATAGATCCGGACCTTGTGACGTTGAACCGTTACGCCAACGATTCCTCGCTCGGCGCTGTCGAGGCCGCTGCCGCCACGCTTCCATCAAGCAGCTCCCAGTCAGTCTTTTTCTGGGTCGAACAGGTCACTGTCGCCACCGTCGGATACGCCGCGAATCCCGGGAGCTTCCACGACTTCTGGGTGGCCGACGCTACCGCCGCGATGAGAGTCTTCCTCTCGAGTGGGCTTGCGGTTCACCCAGGTGACCGAATTTCCTTTGCGGCGACTGAGGTCAGCAACGTTGGCGGGGAATTGGAGATCACTGCGCTATTGGACCTTTCCATCGTTTCCATTGACAATCCTGTCTTCGTACCCGAGTCGAACGCCGTACCCTTCTCCTATTCTTCCGAAGGGCGCGAAGTCCACAGAGTTTACGGTGAGGTGACAGCAACCCTTGGGGCTTGTGGCAGCTCGTTCACATGCTTCGAATTGACCCATGAACGACCGCTCTCCAGCTTCGCCTCAGTCGTTCGGACCAGTCAACAACTCGAGATCGGTGACTGCGTGGAGATCGTCGGTCCCGTGAATACGGTGTCGGGGCAAACGATGTTCAGCATCTCCAACTCGGGGTGGCTTAGGGTCTACGGATCGATCCCCTGATGAATGCCGAATAGGCACCCTTCGCAATCACAGCATTGTTCGGTTTCGGCGACGCAACAATACTAAGAACGCTAAGGGTGGCACCCACCCATCTGACGTGTTCAACGAGGACGGAGTGCAGATCATGACCCCCGCGTACGAGGGCGATACCGAGCAGCTCAAGGTGGTGCCCAGTGAACAGTGGTTGACGGCGTCGGCACGAGTGCCCGAGGTCGGCAACGAGTGATTCCGCCCGACCTTTCGGGGCGACAGACGCCGCTCGGCCGCGCCACTTGCTATCATCTGGGTCACGAAAGGAACCGACAATGAAGCGAGCTCTCGTATTCGTGGCGACTTCGCTGGCGGCCGGGCTTCTGATCGTTCTCCCGCTCTATCTTTCCATCCTGCTGCTCCTCAGGGCCATGGGCTCGGTCGCCGGTCTGGTGCGGCCGATCGCGGCGCTGCTGCCGGACGGCTGGCAGGCCGGAAACATCCTCGCTCTGTTACTGGTTTTGGCCGTCTGTCTGCTGGTCGGGGTCGCCGTCCGCACCCCCGTGGGGCGGAAGTCCCGGGAGCGGATCGAACGATCGTTGTTCGAGCGCATTCCCGGGTACGCCCTGCTGCGCAGTCTGACCCTGCAGATGGCGGGGAAAGGAGACGAAAAGGCCTGGCAGCCGGCGCTGGTGGAGATCGAGGAGGCGCTGGTGCTCGCGTTCATCATCGAAGAACTCGAGGACGGGCAATACACGGTCTTCGTGCCCTCGGTGCCGACGCCGCTCGCAGGAGCCGTTTACGTGTTGAGCCGGGAACGGGTGCACCCGCTCGACGTGCCCTTCACGCAGGCCATCAAGTCCGTGTCGCGGTGGGGGCTGGGGTCGAAGGAGCTGGTGGCGGCGATGAAGGCGCGGGTCAAAGCCGATTCCTGAGGATGGATAGGTGCCACGTATCACAATCACACGTTTTGCCTCTGCCCAGGTGAGAATGTCGCAACGTGATACGTGGTACCTATTTGGTACCTATTGTCGCGGTTTCCCCAAGCCAGAGAACAGAGCATCGGTCGCTCTTGCCCACATTCGGTTTGGCGACAAGTGTGGAAGTGTGTACGTGGCACCGTTCACGCAATGTCCGTTCGGAAGGTTTCCAAGACTCCGCTGTCATCTCTGACTCACGTCATCTCTTCCCCCTTTCCCAGGCTTCACCTGGCGCACACGAGGCACCCATCCGGTATTCCGCTACTGAGCGAAGCGCAGAGTGAAGGTGGCGCCGGCGCCCGGCTCCGAAACCACGGTGATGTCGCCTCCATGTCGGCGCATGATCTGGCGTGACAGGCTGAGGCCGATACCGGTGCCGGTCCTCTTGGTGCTGTAGAACGGGATGAACACCTTCTCCAGCGACTCGGCAGCGATGCCGTGGCCGTTGTCGCTGATCCGGATGAGACGTCGTCCCTGCCGATCGATCACAGCGGCCAGCAGCACCTCGGCATCATCACGCTCGGCAGTGGCATCGATGGCGTTGAGGGTGAGATTGAGCAGTACCTGACCGATCATTCTGGGATCGGCGGTGATGCGCATGCTTTCGGGAGTCACCGAGGTTCTGAGCGTCACCGCCTGGTCGGCAATCTGTGGAGTGACCAGCCGCTCCAGCTCGTCGAACTGCTCCTGCACTCGGCACAGCTGCAACTCCGGGCGGGGCAGGTGGGCAAGATCGCGGTAGGTGTCGACGAACTGCAGCAACCCCTGGCTGCGCCGTTGGATCACTCTGAGCGCCTCCCGGATCTTCTTCCGCCGCCCCGGAGTCAGCGCTGCCGGAGGATCATCGGTATCCCCGGCGAAATGCTGCTCGACACTGGCAGCGAGAGAGGAGATCGGTGTCAGGGAGTTCCTGATCTCGTGGGTCAGGACCCGGATCAGATCCTGCCACGCCTCGTTCTCTCTCTCGTTGAGTTCCGGACCGATGTTTTGGATGGTGATGAGATTCAGGTGCTTCCTGTGCTGGCGCAGCTCGGAGGCAAACAGTGCCAGCTGCCGCTGCTCCCCGTCGACAGTGACGATCACCAAGTCGCGCTGTCCAGGGGTCAATTCCCTGAGCCGACTGTGCAGTTTCTGATGGACCCCGGCCAGATCGTCAATGTTGCGCAACACGGGGATGCCGAGCAGTGTGTTGGCTGCCGGGTTGATGAGCTCGACTGCACCATCCTCGTGAAACGAGATGACCCCGATACCGATGTGCCGGACGACGGCAAGCAGGGATTGCAGGTGCTCCTCCCGGCTCAGCCGGAGCTCACGAAAGCTGTTCAATACCCGATCGATCCGGCACTGCAGCCGGACAAAGGCCGGACCGCCCGGCAGCCCGGCCGGGCGGAGCGTCAGATCGTCACTTTCGATGCAGCCGAGCATCTGGTCGACCTGACGGGTGCTGGTTTCCACGTAGCGCACCAGGGACCATGCCTGGCCGGCGAGCAGGAGACAGCACAGCAGGCTTGTGGCATGGCGGGGTCCGCTCAGGAGGGCCGCAAGGAGCAACGCCGTGGCGACAATCAGCGTGATCCGTAACGCCACTACAAAGCGGAAGCTGCGGAGAAGCTCAGAGCTCATAGCGTTCGAGCTTTCGATAGAGGGCCGGGCGGCTGATCCCGAGCTCACGGGCGACTCTGCTGATGTTGCCGCCGAAGTGGGCCAGGGCGTTGCGGATGACCACCGCCTCGATCTCCTCCATGTTGAAGGTGTCGAGCGGCAGGCTCGGACCTCCGTCGCTGCTGTCAGCGAACGAGAAGTCACCGGGTTGCAGTGAGGTCGAGCTGCTCATGATCACCGCCCGCTCGATCGCGTGCTGCAGCTCGCGGACGTTGCCGGGCCAGTGGTAGGCGCGCAGCTTGTTGAGGGTAGCCGAGCCGATGCCGGTGATCTGACGTTGATACTTGCGGGAGTAGAGGGTCAGAAAGTGATGAGCCAAGGCCGGGATATCCTCTCGGCGCCGGCGCAGCGGCGGCAGGGGGATCTCGATCGTGTTGATGCGGTACAGAAGATCCTCACGGAACTCACCTTGAGCCACCTTGTCCGGGAGGCAGACGTTGGTGGCACAGATCAGTCTGATGTCGATCTCGTGGGCGGTGGCCGAGCCGAGCCGCGTGACCTTGCGACTCTGCAGGACGGTCAGCAGCTTGGCCTGCAAGGCCGGCGACAGGTTGCCGATCTCGTCCAGCATCAGGGTCCCGCCCGAGGCCAGCTCGAAACGGCCGGGCCGACTCTCCCGGGCATCGGTATAGGCGCCCTTGACATGGCCGAATAGCTCGCTCTCGAACAGAGTGTCGCTGAGTGCTGCCACGTCGACGCTGACAAAGACCTCGCCGGCACGGTGCGAGCGCCGGTGGACCGCCCGCGCCACCAGCTCCTTGCCGGTACCGTGCTCGCCGGTGATCAGCACATTGGCCTCGGTGGTCGCGACCTTGTCGATGACCTCCCGGACCTGCCGGATCGGCGGCGCGTCGCCGACAAAGTCCTGGTACGGCTGATCGAGGTCGGCGCTGAGTCGCTGCTGGCGCGAACGCAGCGTCTGGGCCTCGCGGCGAGAGCGGCACAGCGACAAAGCGGCGAATGCCGTGGCCAGCAGCTTCTCGTTCTGCCACGGTTTGACGATGAAGTCGCAGGCACCCTTCTTGATCGCCTGTACCGCCAACTCGATGTCTCCATAGGCGGTGATCATCACGACGCTCATGGTTGCATCGAGCTTGAGAATACGGTCGAGCCAGAGCAATCCCTCCTGGCCGCTGGTGAGGTCCTCGACGAAGTTCATGTCGAGCAGGACGAGGTCGAAGCGCTCTCCGGCCAAAAGCTCCGGCAGGCGTTCGGGTTTGGTCTCGGTTCGGACCTGGCTGACATGCTCTCCGAGCAGCATCTCAGCCGCAAACAGGACATCTTCGTCGTCGTCAACGATCAGTATGTGGCCTGGTTGCTGCATCTCCGCCTCCACTCACCACTGCTGAACGAGCACCATAGCATATGTCCGCCAGCGGACACGTGGTGTAACGATGACTGACAGCAGGACTCCAGCCTGCTGCCGTAAAACACTGAAAGGTAAGGACCTGGATTCATGGCACACCTCTTGCGATAGGTCTTGCGTGCAAAGGACGGACCCAATGCTCGAAGATATGGATCGACGGATCGCAAGACGGAGATGGACGCTGCCCAGGGTGCTGATGGTTGTCGCCGCCTTCGTGGTCGCAGCCGCCGCAATCAGGGGCATCGTGCTGGCGCGGACCGGTACCCTCGGGGTCGATCGCGAACGTCTCAGGATTTCGACCGTGACCCAGGGCCTTTTCCACGAGTATATTCCGGTGGTCGGCAGCACCGTACCACTGATCACCCACTACCTCGACGGCAGTGAGGGCGGTCGGGTCGAGGAGATCTATCGCGAGGCCGGGAGTCTGGTCGAGCAGGGCGACAGGATTCTGAGGCTCGCCAACACCTCCCTGCTGCTCGACGTCATGTACCGCGAGGCCGAGCTGTTCCAGCAGAGCAACAACCTGCGCAGCACCAAGCTGGCAATGGAGGAGCACCGGCTGCAGATGGAGCGCCAGGTGCTCGAGATCCGGCGTGAGATCGCTCGCCAGAAGCGGCTCAGCAGCAATGCGACGCACCTGCTCGAGAAGGGCCTGGTCTCCCGCCAGGAGCACGAACAGGCACTCGAGGAGCTGGGCTACCTGGTCGAACAGCGTGAGCTGCTGTTCGCGACCCAGGATCAGGAGCAGCGCCTCCGGCAGGAGCAGATCAAGCAACTCGAGGAGTCGTTGCAGCGAATGCAGGAGAACCTGCTGGTGGTCAAGCGGCATCTGGACAGCCTGGTCATCCGGGCGCCGATCGCCGGACGGTTGACAGCATTGAACGCTGAGGTGGGACAGTCCAAGGCCCGCGGCGAGCGCCTCGGACAGGTCGACGTTCTGAGCGGTTTCAAGCTACGAGCCGCGATCGACGAGCATTACATCAGCCGGGTCAGCTCCGGTCTGACCGGCACCTTCAGCTACACCGGCAACACCTTCCACTTTCGGGTCGACAAGGTCTACCCGGAGGTCATCGAGGGGCGCTTCGAGGTCGACCTGGTTTTCAACGACAATCAGCCGGAGGACCTGCGGCGGGGTCAGACCTTTCACCTGCGGCTCATGCTCAGCGACCCTGCGCAGGCGCTGCTGCTGCCCGTAGGCGACTTTTTTCAGTCGACCGGTGGGCGCTGGGTCTATGTCCTCGATTCCGACGGCAAAGAGGCACGACAGCGTCAGGTCACCATCGGTCGCCGGAGCAGCGACTACTTTGAGGTCCTGGGCGGGCTTGTGCCGGGTGAGCAGGTCATCACCTCGGGATACGAGCCGTTTGCTGATATTCCGCTACTGAGGGAAGCGCAGAGTGAAGGTGGCGCCGGCGCCCGGCTCCGAGACCAGGGTGATGTCACCTCCATGCCGGCGCATGATCTGGCGTGACAGGCTGAGACCGATACCGGTACCGGTCCTCTTGGTGCTGTAGAACGGGATGAACACCTTCTCCACCGACTCGGCAGCGATGCCGTGGCCGTTGTCGCTGATCCGGATGAGACGTCGTCCCTGCTGATCGATCACAGCGGCCAGCAGCACCTCGGCATCATCACGCTCGGCAGTGGCATCGATGGCGTTGAGGGTGAGATTGAGCAGTACCTGACCGATCATTCTGGGATCGGCGGTGATGTGCATGCTCTCGGGAATCACCGATGTCCTGAGCGTCACCGCCTGATCAGCAATCTGCGGAGTGACCAGCCGCTCCAGCTCGTCGAACTGTTCCTGCACTCGGCACAGCTGCAGCTCCGGGCGGGGTAGGTGGGCAAGATCGCGGTAGGTGTCGACGAACTGCAGCAACCCCTGGCTGCGCCGTTGGATCACTCTGAGCGCCTCCCGGGTCTTCTTCCGCCGCTCCGGAGTCAGCGCCGCCGGAGGGTCATCAGCACCCGCGGTGAAATGCTGCTCGACACTGGCAGCGAGAGAGGAGATCGGTGTCAGGGAGTTCCTGATCTCGTGGGTCAGGACCCGGATCAGATCCTGCCATGCCTCGTTCTCTCTCTCGTTGAGTTCCGGACCGATGTTTTGGATGGTGATGAGGTTCAGGTGCTTGCTGTGCTGGCGCAGCTCGGAGGCAAACAGTGCCAGCTGCCGCTGCTCCCCG
Source organism: uncultured Acidobacteriota bacterium (assembly GCA_963823445.1). Taxonomy (GTDB): domain Bacteria; phylum Acidobacteriota; class Thermoanaerobaculia; order Thermoanaerobaculales; family Sulfomarinibacteraceae; genus JAHECW01. The sequence goes on along the minus strand of CAWGLT010000010.1, from coordinate 3,351 downwards.
TCGACAGTGACGATCACCAAGTCGCGCTGTCCCGGGGTCAATTCCCTGAGCCGACTGTGCAGTTTCTGATGGACCCCGGCCAGATCGTCGATGTTGCGCAACATGGGGACGCCGAGCAGTGTGTTGGCCGCCGGGTTGATCAGCTCGACTGCACCATCCTCGTGAAACGAGATGACCCCGATACCGATGTGCCGGACTACGGCAAGCAGGGATTGCAGGTGCTCCTCCCGGCTCAGCCGGAGCTCACGAAAGCTGTTCAGTACCCGATCGATCCGGCACTGCAGCCGGACAAAGGCCGGACCGCCCGGCAGCCCGGCCGGACGGAGCGTCAGATCGTCACTTTCGATACAGCCGAGCATCTGGTCGACCTGACGGGTGCTGGTTTCCACGTAGCGCACCAGGGACCATGCCTGGCCGGCGAGCAGAAGACAGCACAGCAGGCTGGTGGCATGGCGGGGTCCGCTCAGGAGGGCCGCAAGGAGCAACGCCGTGGCAACAATCAGTGTGATCCGTAACGCCACTACAAAGCGGAAGCTGCGGAGAAGCTCAGAGCTCATAGCGCTCGAGCTTTCGATAGAGGGCCGGGCGGCTGATCCCGAGCTCACGGGCGACTCTGCTGATGTTGCCGCCGAAGTGGGCCAGGGCGTTGCGGATGACCACCGCCTCGATCTCCTCCATGTTGAAGGTGTCGAGCGGCAGGCTCGGACCTCCGTCGCCGCTGTCAGCGAACGAGAAGTCACCGGGTTGCAGTGAGGTCGAGCTACTCATGATCACTGCCCGCTCGATCGCGTGCTGCAGCTCGCGGACGTTGCCGGGCCAGTGGTAGGCGCGCAGCTTGTTGAGGGTGGCCGAGCCGATGCCGGTGATCTGCCGTTGGTACTTGCGGGAGTATCGGGTCAGAAAGTGATGAGCCAAGGCCGGGATATCCTCGCGGCGCCGGCGCAGCGGCGGCAGGGGGATCTCGATCGTGTTGATGCGGTACAGAAGATCCTCACGGAACTCACCTTGAGCCACCTTGTCCGGGAGGCAGACGTTGGTGGCACAGATCAGTCTGATGTCGACCTCGTGTGCGTTGGCCGAGCCGAGCCGCGTGACCTTGCGACTCTGCAGGACGGTCAGCAGCTTGGCCTGCAAGGCCGGCGACAGGTTGCCGATCTCGTCCAGCATCAGGGTCCCGCCCGAGGCCAGCTCGAAACGGCCGGGCCGACTCTCCCGGGCATCGGTATAGGCGCCCTTGACATGGCCGAACAGCTCGCTCTCGAACAGAGTGTCGCTGAGTGCTGCCACGTCGACGCTGACAAAGACCTCGCCGGCACGGTGCGAGCGCCGGTGGACCGCCCGCGCCACCAGCTCCTTGCCGGTACCGTGCTCGCCGGTGATCAGCACATTGGCCTCGGTGGTCGCGACCTTGTCGATGACCTCCCGGACCTGCCGGATCAGCGGCGCGTCGCCGACAAAGTCCTGGTACGGCTGATCAAGGTCGGCACTGAGCTGCTGCTGGCGCGAACGCAGCGTCTGGGCCTCGCGGCGCGAGCGGCACAGCGACAGAGCGGCGAATGCCGTGGCCAGCAGCTTCTCGTTCTGCCACGGCTTGACGATGAAGTCGCACGCTCCTTTCTTGATCGCCTGTACCGCCAACTCGATGTCTCCATAGGCGGTGATCATCACGACGCTCATGGTTGCATCGAGCTTGAGAATACGGTCGAGCCAGAGCAAACCCTCCTGGCCGCTGGTGAGGTCCTGGACGAAGTTCATGTCGAGCAGGACGAGGTCGAAGCGCTCGCCGGCCAAAAGCTCCGGCAGGCGCTCGGGCCTGGTCTCGGTTCGGACCTGGCTGACATGCTCGCCGAGCAGCATCTCAGCCGCAAACAGGACATCTTCGTCGTCGTCAACGATCAGTACGTGGCCTGGTTGCTGCATCTCCGCCTCCACTCACCACCGTTAAACGAGCACCATAGCATATGTCCGCCAGCGGACACGTGGTGTAACGATGACTGACAGCAGGACTCCAGCCTGCTGCCGTAAAACACTGAAAGGTAAGGACCTGGATTCATGGCACACCTCTTGCGATAGGTCTTGCGTGCAAAGGACGGACCCAATGCTCGAAGATATGGATCGACGGATCGCAAGACGGAGATGGACACTGCCCAGGGTGCTGCTGGCTGTCGCCGCCTTCGTGGTCGTAGCCGCCGCAATCAGGGGCGTCGTGCTGGCGCGGACCAGCACCCTCGGGGTCGATCGCGAACGGCTCAGGATCTCGACCGTGACCCAGGGCCTTTTCCATGAGTATATTCCGGTGGTCGGCAGCACCGTACCACTGATCACTCACTACCTCGACGCCAGTGAGGGCGGTCGGGTCGAGGAGATCTATCGCGAGGCCGGGAGCCTGGTCGAGCAGGGCGACAGGATTCTGAGGCTCGCCAACACCTCCCTGCTGCTCGACGTCATGTATCGCGAGGCCGAGCTGTTCCAGCAGAGCAACAACCTGCGCAGCACCAAGCTGGCAATGGAGGAGCACCGGCTGCAGATGCAGCGCCAGGTGCTCGAGATCCGGCGTGAGATCGCCCGCCAGAAGCGGCTCAGCAGCAATGCCACACACCTGCTCGATAAGGGCCTGGTCTCCCGCCAGGAGCACGAACAGGCACTCGAGGAGCTGGGCTACCTGGTCGAACAGCGTGAGCTGCTGTTGGCGACCCAGGATCAGGAGCAGCGCCTCCGGCAGGAGCAGATCAAGCAGCTCGAGGAGTCGTTGCAGCGAATGCAGGAGAACCTGCAGGTGGTCAAGCGGCATCTGGACAGCCTGGTCATCCGGGCGCCGATCGCCGGACGGTTGACAGCATTGAACGCCGAGGTGGGACAGTCCAAGGCCCGAGGCGAGCGCCTCGGTCAGGTCGACGTCCTGAGCGGTTTCAAGCTACGAGCCGCGATCGACGAGCATTACATCAGCCGGGTCAGCGCCGGTCTGACCGGCACCTTCAGCTACACCGGCAAAACCTTTCACTTGCGGGTCGACAAGGTCTACCCGGAGGTCATCGAGGGGCGCTTCGAGGTCGACCTGGTTTTCGACGACAATCAGCCGGAGGACCTGCGGCGGGGTCAGACCTTTCACCTGCGGCTCATGCTCAGCGATCCTGCGCAGGCGCTGCTGCTACCCGTAGGCGACTTTTTTCAGTCGACCGGTGGGCGCTGGGTCTATGTCCTCGATTCCGACGGCAAAGAGGCACGACAGCGTCAGGTCACCATCGGTCGCCGGAGCAGCGACTACTTTGAGGTCCTGGACGGGCTTGTGCCGGGTGAGCAGGTCATCACCTCGGGCTACGAGCCGTTTGCTGATACCGAGCGTCTGGTGCT
>CAWGLT010000009.1:0-225329 GCA_963823445.1 uncultured Acidobacteriota bacterium | reverse complement strand
GAGCGGGGGTCTGAAGTAGGTGAAACCGGTGCTTCCGCCCAGGTTGAGCCCTCTCGACCCGGAGGTGCGGTGAAACGATTCCAACGGATCTCGATGTTCTCGCTGCCGCCCTTGGACTGAACGGCGTTGGCCGAGAGATCGTGGAACAGGTTGCGAGCGATGAGTCCTTCGTGGCATCCCACGTGATCGACCCCACTTCCCGAGATCCCGCCGCCGCAGTTGTTGAACTCCGAAAGCACCACCGCGTAGTCGTTGAGTCCGGAGAGCTTGAGGCAGTCCTGGTTGCCGTCGGAACCAATGTCGTGAATCCACAGTTCCTTGAAGGTGACGTGGTGGGTCGCCAGGGGATCGGCATAGTCACCCCCGTCATCGGCGTTGATCCCGTTGTCGGCCGTGTTGCGAACCTCGAGATCATGAACGACGACGTACTTCGCCCGCGTCAGGTGAATTCCCTCTCCCCCACCGTCGATGATCGGTCTCGCCTCACCGGGTACGCCGCCGATCCAGATCGGCGCGCTCATCGTCCCCGAAACGTCTGAAAGGTAGATGCCGCCGGAGTAGGTACCCTCATGGACCAATAAAGCCGTACCTGGTACGGCATTGTTGATCGCGCGACCGATGGTTGCGTAGGGGTTGCCGAGGGAACCGTCGCCGCTGGTGTTGTTTCCCCAAGTCGCGACGTGGATCTCCGAGGTCGGGTAAAGACCGCGGCCGTAGGCATCGACCCGATCGCAGCGCGGGGGTTCGGCCGCGCTCCAGTCGCCGGTGTCGCCCCACTCGAAATCGCCGGAGAAGATGACATCCTGGGCGGAACCGGTGACCGCAACGGCCATGACCAGGGGAATCAGGATTCTGAATTTCATCACTCCAGGCTAGGCGATTCGAGGCCCCGGTGACGTGACGCGCAACACCAGAATCGCATTCGGAACCGCAGCCGTGCACGCTTCCGTTTCCGTTCCCGCGCCCGATGGGCGCCGGCATGGAGACTGCCGCGGCACGGTCACTTCGATCGGAGAACCGTCGTGTCGAGCCAGCGCACCATGCCCTCGATCGCCTCCACGACGCTCCCGGCGTACTGCTGGAGAAAGACCTCGTCCGGAGGCGCGTCGTCGGGTCGGCGCTCGGCGGCAGCGAGCGCCTTGGCGCCGTCGAAGTCGACGTAGGCGATCCGGGCCGTGAGCTCATCCGGAGGCCGGCCGAAGTCGCTGCCCGGCAGGATCGCGACCCCGGTGTCGTCGAGCAGAGCGGCGCACATCTCGTCCGAGGTCGTGATGCCCCTCTTGCGGAACGCCTTGCGGTGCTCGGTGAAATCGGCGAAGAGGTAGAACGCGCCCTGTGGGCGGGGGACGGAGATGCCGGCGGCGGTGAGGCGGGAAGCGCACCATCTGCCGAGAGCGCCGAGCACGCGGCGCGAGTGCCACAGGTACCTCTCGATCTCCAATCCGCCCTCGAAGGCACGAACGGCGGCGTACTGGATGGGCGCGCTGGTCGAGGTGTAGGTCTCGCTGGCCGCCGCCGCCATGGCATCGAGGAGCCAGCCGAGCGACGGCGGCAGGCTGAACACGCCGAGGCGCCAACCGCCGGCGCCGCACCACTTGCTCAAACCTCCGCTGACGATCGTCCCCTCCGGGTAGAAGCGGGCGATCGAGACGTGCTGTCCCCTGTGGTGAAGCTCGCCGTAGATCTCATCGGACAGCAGGATCACGCTGTACTCGCGAGCGACCCGGGCGATCTCCTTGAGTCGGTTGACGCTGTAGGTGCTGCCGGTGGGGTTTCCGGGGTAGTTGAGAATCACGATCCGCGGTCGCGACGGGTCGCGACGGCACAGTGCCTCGAGCTGGTCCGGGGAGAGGTGCCAATCGTCCTCGGGGCGGGTCGGCACCCATTGCACCTGGCGGCCGATCATCTGCGCCTGGGGCGCGTAGGACACCCAGCTCGGGGTCGGGATCACGAGGTCGCCGTAGTAGACGAGCTGGAGCAGGAACATGAGCTCCTTCGAGCCCGGCCCGACGAGAACGTTTTCCCAGGTAAAGTCCAGTCCCTGGCTGCGCCGGTGGTAGTCGGCCACGGCCCGGCGCAGCTCGTGCAGACCCTTGACCGGGAGGTAGTCCTTCCGAAATGCGTTGGTGCGCAGCTCCTCGACGACCGGCTCCGGAACCGGAAAGGGGGATTGTCCGAGCCCGAGCTTGAAGATCCTCCGGTGCTGCTTCCTCAGCTCCTCGCAGCGCTCGTTGATGGCGACCGTCGCCGACGGCGACATGCCCCGCACGTTGAGGTTGAGGTTGACCTGGGGGTCCCTGTGCTTGCGTCTCAGAGCCATGTCTACACCTCTTGCTGTTTGTACCGGGCGAGCGCCGGCGCGACCGGATCCGCCCGTATGCTCCCGAACCCAAGGTACCTCATCGCGAGCCGATGCCTCGGGGGCGAGAGGTCGGGTTCAGGCGGTCATCTCTTCATCGTCTTCAGCTTCGCCGTCGGCCCACTCCGGTCGCCACCGGCCGTCGTACATGGCGCGGATCTGCGGGTCGAAGAAGAACTCCCTCTCGCCGAACGCCGGCTCGAGCTCGTCGAGCCACGTCGCCGCGGCGTCGAATCGGGCGAAAAAGACCCGGTTGGTCCACTCGGGATCCCGTCCCTGGAGGATCTTGAGCACGAAGACGCGCTCGTCGCCGATGACGGAGACCCCGTCGACCACCACCTTGCCCGGGGTCGCCGACATGGAGGGCCCGCGCACCGTCCGGGCGAGCCCCGAGACCCGAGAAAGGGCGCTACTGTAGATCCGGAGCGCCCTCGCCAACGGGACCTCGAAGTAGTGTTTCGGACCGGTGTCCCGTTCGACGAACATGTAGTAGGGAACCGCACCGAGGCGGATTTGCTCGCCCCACATCGAGGCCCAGACCTCACCCGAGTCGTTGACCCTCCGGATGAGAGGCGCCTGACAACGGATGACCGTCCCGGTGTCGATGATCCTCCGCAACGCCTCCCGAACCTCGCGCGTCTCGAGCTCCCGCGGGTGTGAGAAATGCGCCATGAGGGCGATCTGCTTGCCGCGCTCGCGAACCTCTTCGAGAAGCCTCAGCAGATCGTCCGCATCCCGATCCGTAGTGAACCGGTAGGGCCAGTAGGCGAGGGCCTTGGTGCCGATGCGGATCGAGCGGATGTGCTCGAGATCGGGCGCCAGGAACGGTTCCACGAATCGGCGCAGCACCGCCGACGACATGACCATCGGGTCGCCGCCGGTGAAGAGCACGTCCGAGACCTCGGGATGCCCGACCAGGTACGTCGCCAGGGTCTCGACATCGTGGCCCGAGAAGCGGAGCTTGTCGACACCGACGAACTGGGCCCAGCGGAAGCAGTAGGTGCAGTAGGCGTGACAGGTCTGGCCGCGAGCCGGGAAAAAGAGGACCGTCTCCCGGTACTTGTGCTGGCACCCCGCAATCGGCTCACCCTCTACGGTGGGGACGTTGAGCTCCTGCTGACCCGACGGGTGCGGGTTCATTCGCAGCTGAACGGCACGGGCCGCACGAACGACCTCGTCCTCACCGGCGCCGCCGACCACGAGGTCGAGCATCCGATCGAAGTCGTTGCGGGCGAGCATGCCGACCTGGGGGAAGACGAGCTGGTAGATCGGATCCGAAGGAATGTCGCTCCAATCGACGAGCTCCTCGAGGACGTACTCATTGACGCGGAACGGCAGCACCGCGGATACCGCCTTGAGCGCGAGAACCTGATCGCGAGAGAGCCGCTCCAGCCACGGGAGACGATCGATGTGCTTTCTGCCGTAGGCGCGGAACCGCGGGGGTCCGTTGGTCGTCTGACTCGTCACAAGTCCTCCCCAAGCCTGCGCGGTCCGGTGGAGGAGAGGTTCACGCCTGAGCTCGTCAAACGTAGGCCTCTGGTACGGCATCCGGACCGTTCCTCGATGGCCGCTTCGAGAGTCGAGGGTCTTGGAGAACGGGACATCGCAGGCTCTTTTTCCAGAAAATTCGAATTCGGAGCCTACGGCAGCACCGGCGCCGGCCGCGAGCTCAACCGAGATTGGGTCTCGAACGTTTCGTACCCATGAGCCTATCATGGGACGCGCCGATCCTCAAACGCACGGGCCGCCGAGAATCACACCGGATGACGAGGACCATTCTTCACTGCAGGTCGAGGAGTCTCAGGATCGCATCGACCACGTCAACTCGGAATGTGTGAATTCTCATAACCGGTACGCTTCGAATCCGCTCACGAATCACATTGAACGATTCACGACTCACGATTCACGACTCACGAAAAAAAACACGGGCGGCGCCTCTCAAGAGCGCCGCCCGCCTTGAATCGAGTTCGTGCCAGCTGCCGGCTACTCGATGTATGACGTCTTCAACCCCATCCCCTCGCGGGACCTGGGGTCGTATACACCCTTCTCTTCGCCGGTGGCGAACCACTCCTGCTTGAGACCGTTCAAGAAGACCTTCTTCTCGTCGACCAACTGGTCGAACGGCAGACCGATGAGGACCTGAGCCTTCTCTTTTGTGGAGAAGTCCGGGGCCTCGAAGTCGGCGGCGCCGTACTTGGCGAGCACGATGCGAAGCTTGACGCGGGCGTCCTGGCCCTTGTTGATGGCGCTGCCGAGCACCCGCAGCGTCTCCTCGGGCGCGTGGAAGAACGACCCGTGGGCGGCGATGGCGTAGTCCCAGCGCCACTGGCCGTGACGGATGTCCTCGAGGATGGGCGCCATCTCCGATTCCGTCGCGCCGAGTTCCCACGCCTTGGCCGCTTCGAGATGAGCCTTGGCGAGCACGCTCATGGCGGTCCGATGCAGCTCTTCCTTGCGTTCCAACTTGCGCTCGACGGTGGCGGTGAACTCGTCCTCGGTACCGCTGTGGCAGTTCAGACAGGTGTTGGCGATGTCTTCCAGGGGACTCTGGACCCTGTGGTTCGAGTACTTGACTCCGCCTTCCCGGACGTACGGCATGTGGCAGTCCGCACAGGCGAGACCGTTCTTGCCGTGCACGCCGGTGATGAAGGTCTCGTACCCGGGGTGCTGCGCTTTCAGCATCGGGGTTTTGCTCAGCGCGTGGGTCCAGTCGACGAAGTCTCTGTCGTCGTAGTACTTCTCGATGTCCTCGGCGGAGGTCCCCTCGCTCCACGGGTAGGTCACGACCTTGGCGACCTGCTCCTCACCGTTGTCGTCGGTCCATTTGGTGGACTGGAAGTAGTACTCGGCGTGGCACTGGGCGCAGACCAGGGTCCGCATGTCCTGGTGGGTGGCCCCGGCGAAGGGTCTGCTGCCCTCGGCGTCGAGGCCCCGCTTCAGCCAGTCGCGGGTCACGGTCAGCGCCATGGTCTCGTTGTCGTGACAGTCGGCGCAGCCGACGGGGTTGACGATCTCACCGCCGTGGCGCGCCCACGTACCGGTAAAGAAATCGTTTTCACCCATCTTGTCGATGAGGCGGGGCACATCGGGCGACTTGCATGCCCAGCATGCGGTGGGCATCGGTCCGGTCTTCATATCCACCGGCGCACCGGTTCGCAGCGTGTTGATGTTGTCTTCGAGGATGTAGAAATGCCCGCGCGGAGCGTTGTAGTCCTTGGAGAATCCGTAGCCGGCCCACATGATCACCAGGGCCGGATTCTCTTCGAGGACGTCCCTAAGCTCGCTGCTCTCCTTGGTCTGCATGTAGGAACCGTACTGGCGCGGGTAGTACTTGCCCCACTCGTACGAGCGCGGCTCGAGTCTTGCGATCTCGGGGGTCGTGTTGATCTCGTTCTGGACGGCCTTCGCCTCCTTGATCGAGAACACGAGCATCAGCATCGGAACAATCGCCACGATCGAAAGCACGGTGATGATCGTTGACTTCTTCATGAAAACTCCTCCTGGATCAAGCCGCGTCCGTCATTTGCGGACGAAGTTCTGTTGGGTCGCTGAAAGGTTTCTCGTGATGCCGTGGGGCAGGCCTCGGTGGCATTCCCAGCACATGCGTCCGCCGCGGACGTGACTGCTCGTCCTGCTGTATCGCTGCGCGTTCTCGACCATCTGCGAGACGAGGCTCGAGTGACACCGGATGCAGTTGTCCTGGATTCGCGAGGCCGCATCATCGCTGATCCGCAGGTTCGCCCCGTAGGTGCCGAAGGTCATGGCTTTCGAATGGTTGAAGCCGTCACGCGCCTTGGCGAGCATCTTTCGCGTGAAGGAGTCGTGCGGCAGGTGGCAGTCGACGCAGGTCGCATCCGCCCGATGGGAGCTGTGCCGCCAGGTCGCATAGTGGGTGTTCATCGTGTGGCAGTTGACGCAGACCTCCGGCTCGCTCGACAGGTAGGAGAGCATCTGCGACTCCGCCACCAGGTAGCCGAAGACAACGACGGCCGCCACGACGGAACAGGTGGCCACGATCTTCATCAGTACCCCCTTCGACAACGCTGGGGCGAGTATGCACCGTTGAAGATTCCATAAACTTGACCCGCGTCAATTCTCCTCACGGGAAAATGAGATTCGAGCGGCGGCAGCGGCAGGATTCAGCGTCTGCAGCCGACGAGGAACCGCGGAAACCGCGCCCCTCGGGGTGCCGGGTCCGCATTTGTGCCGGGTCGACCTACCGGCGGAGCGGACCGCCCCGCACAAATGCCGACCGGGCTCCCCCTTGGAGGGCGAGGAGGTCTGCTCTTCCGGCCACGAGGGAGGCGCCGGCCGCCCGGGCGCGGCATCCGCGCGTGGGGCGCTGGCGCCGCGACGCCTCGAAGGCCGCGGACGAGGGCGGGAGGTGCCAGTCCGGCCGACCCAGGGCAGGCTCCGCCCCAGCGCCACCTATGGCGGTCGCGGCAATCGCAATCAACCAACGCGCGACCGCGCCGGTGGTGCGGCGCTGGGACGCCGGGACGCCACAGCGTCACGGCGGCCAGAAGGCCGGGGACGAGAGGCAGGGACCGGAGATCCCACAGGACCCAATACTCCGCACTCTCTCGGAAACGCCCGACCGGCTTCAACAACCCTGACGGGCAGGCTGGAAGCCCGCCCCCACAATGTCCGCCCAACCTGATGGGGAACCGTGGTCGCAGCAATCGCAATCAACCAACGCGCGACCGCGCCGGTGGTGCGGCGCTGGGACGCCGGGACGCCACAGCGTCACGGCGGATCAGAAGGCCGGGGACGAGAGGGCAGGGACCGGGAGAGCGTCCGGGACAGCGGCGGGAATCAGGGACAGAAACAGGTTCAGGGACAGGCGGCAGCAAGCAGCGGCAGGTTCCGTGGCAGCCGAACGACTCACGATTCACGACTCACGATTCCCGACTCCCGACTCCCGATTCCCGCCTCCCGACTCCCGACTCCCGGCTCCCGCCTCCCGACTCCCGACTCCCGATTCCCGCCTCCCGACTCCCGACTCCCGGCTCCCGCCTCCCGATTCACGACTCACGATTCCCGACTCCCGACTCCCGCCTCCCGACTCCCGATTCCCGACTCCCGACTCCCGACTCCCGCCTCCCGATTCCCGACTCCCGACTCCCGATGACCCCATCCAGGCCCCCGGGAACTCAACCCCTCAAACCGTCAACCCCTCAGTCTTCACCGCCCCGTTTCTTCGGCAGCTCCGGCGCTTCCTTCCGCTCATCGAACAGGTGGCGTATGGCGAGAAGGGGGTGCGTCCACAGCATCCGCGGGCCGGCAAAGCGCATGACCTCCCGCATCTTCTCCCTGGGTTCCGGCCGATAGCAGTGAATCGGACACTTGGTGCACGCCGGTTTCTCGCCGCCGTAGGGACAGCGGTCGAGCTTGCGATCGGCATAGTCGGCGAGCTTCCGGCACTCCCCGCAGAGGTCCGGTCCGCCATGGTGCTGAACGCAGTACATGGCGACCATGGCGCGGACGGTGGCGCGCTCCCTTCGCATCCGCGGCGGATCCAGTTGCCGGTTCATACGAGATAAAACAGCCGAACCCCCGGCTGAATTGCCGCCCCGTTCGACTTGCCTCCGGGGCCGGTATCAACTAGCGTGTCACCCATGAATGTACGAGATTTCATCACCCACCACTACCGCCACTTTAACGCCGCCGCGCTGGTCGATGCCGCTTCCGCTTACGAGAGGCACATCGATTCCGGCGGCAGGATGTTCTTCACCATGGCCGGCGCCATGTCCACCGCCGAGCTCGGTCTGTCGTTCGCCGAGATGATCCGGCGGGGCAAGGTGCACGCCATCTGCTGCACCGGCGCCAACCTCGAGGAGGACGTTTTCAACCTGGTCGCCCACGACCACTATGTTCGGGTGCCCAACTATCGCGATCTCACGCCCGGCGACGAAGAGGCACTGCTCGATCGGCAGCTCAACCGCGTCACCGACACCTGCATCCCCGAGGAAGAGGCCATGCGGGCCATGGAGCACGTCCTGCTCGAGCTCTGGCGCCGCGCCGACGGCAGATCCGAACGCTTCTTCCCGCACGAGTTCTTTTTCCAGGCCATCAGGGAAGGCCGCCTCGAAAGCGCCTACCAGATCGACCCCGCCTCCTCGTGGATGGTGGCGGCGGCCGAACGCGAGGTGCCGGTGTTCGTCCCCGGGTGGGAGGATTCGACCCTCGGGAACATCTTCGCGGCGCGAGTGATCGAAGGGCGCGTGAAAAGCGCATCGACCATGCGGTCCGGCATCGAGTACATGGTCGAGCTCGCGGCGTGGTACACAGCCGTCAGCCAAGACGGACGCGGCCCCGGCTTCTTCCAGATCGGCGGCGGGATCGCCGGCGACTTCCCCATCTGCGTCGTTCCCATGCTCAACCAGGACCTCAAGCGGGACGTTCCCGTCTGGAGCTACTTCTGCCAGATCAGCGACTCGACGACCAGCTACGGCTCCTACAGCGGTGCAGTTCCCAACGAGAAGATCACCTGGGGCAAGCTCGCCGCCGACACGCCGAAGTTCATCATCGAGTCCGACGCCTCCATCGTCGCGCCGCTGATTTTCGCCTACCTGCTCGGTTGGTAGCCCGCGAAAATCCGACTGAGGAACCGGTAGACGAGCTTGGCCGCGAGGAACTCGCTGGCCCACTGACCGGGAGTCGGCAGCAGCTCGACGACATCGAAACCCACCACCCGCCGCGACGAAGCGACCCGGCCGAGCAGATCGGTGACCTGGTACCAGCCGAGCCCACCGGGTTCCGGCGTACCGGTCGCCGGAACGATGGACGGATCGAGTCCGTCGAGATCGATGGTGACGTAGACCTGGTCGGTCAGATGACCCAGGACCCGGTCCATCCAGCCATGTTGCGCCTCCGGCCCGTTGATCTGGTGACCCCAGACCACCCGCTCGTCGACGAGACCGGGCACTTCCGAGATATCCACGGCGCGGATGCCGACCTGGACGATGGGGCACCACTCCCGCGCGCGGGCCATGACGCAGGCGTGGTTGAACGGCGATCCCTCATAGCTCTCCCGGGTGTCGGCATGGGCGTCGATCTGCAGGACTGTCACGTCTTGCCGCGCCCGGGCCGCCGCACGGATGGCGCCGATGGACACCGAGTGTTCACCACCGAGAACCACCGGCAGTACGTTCCGGTCGAGGACCTCGGTCACCCGATGGTCGACGAGGTCGGCCAGAATCTCGGGACCCTCGTCGGTCGTGACGGGGTCGAGGGTCGCGATCCCCAGTCTGCAGGTCTCCCGGCGGGTGGCGAGGTCGTACCACTCGATGTGGTGCGACGCTTCGAGGATGGCCCTCGGACCCGCATCGGCGCCTTTTTTCCAGGTGCTCGTGAGGTCGTACGGCACCGGAATCACGGCGGCCACGGCCCCATCGAGGTCGGCCAGTTCGTCGGGGAGCTCACAGAATCGGGGAAAATCCTGCACCGGGATCACTCCAGATAGGTGTAGCCGGTGAGTCCGGCGTCGTAGGCATCGATCAACGCCCGACCCTCGGATACGGTGAGGCGGCCGGCGCGCATGGAACGCTCGCAGTCGCGCCGAATCGCCTTGAGCAGGGCCCGTGGTTCGTACTGAAGGTATTCAAGCACCTCGCTCACCGTGTCGCCTTCGACGATCTCCCCGATCTCCCACCCGCCGTCCTCGGCGAGAACGATATGCACGAGATTGGTGTCGCCGAAGAGGTTGTGCAGATCACCGAGGGTTTCCTGGTACGCGCCGGTGAGAAAGATCCCGAGATAGTAGGGTTCTCCGCTTCGGATGGCGTGGAGAGGCATCGTCGGCGCCACATCCTCGAGATCCACGAAACGATCGATCTTGCCGTCGGAATCGCAGGTGATGTCGACCAGCGTCGCCCGCCGGTTGGGTTCCTCATCGAGACGGTGGATCGGCATGATCGGAAAGACCTGGTCGATGGCCCAGCTGTCCGGCAGCGACTGGAACACCGAGAGATTGCAGAAATAGGTGTCGCTCAGACTGTGCTCGAGCTCCTGAAGCTCCTCGGGCATGGGATCGAGATCACGGGAGAGCCGGTTGATCTCCAGGCAGGTGCTCCAGAAGAGCCGGTCGACAAGCGCCCGCATCTCGAGGTCGAGCAGGCCGACCCTGAACAGGGTCAGCGCCTCCTCGCGCGCCTGCAGCGCGTCGTGGTACGACTCCAGGAGTCGGTGGTCGCGCACCGACGAGAGTGCGTCCAAGACCTCTTCGATGGCCCTCGGCGGGTCAGGGACCCCCGCGAGTCGTTTCCGCGCCTCCTCGACCGACATGGCCCACTGATCGACCGTGTTGGCGCCGACGACGTCGCAGACCAACACGCAGTGCTGGCTGACCAACGCTCTTCCCGCTTCGGTCACGATGGTCGGGTGGTCCACCCCCGCTTCATCGCAACCGCTCATGACACGGTAGACCACCGTATCCGCGTACTCCTGCAACCCGTAGTTGGTCGAGAACTCGCTGTTTGTCTGGGAACCGTCGTAGTCGACGCCGAGCCCGCCGCCGACATCGATGTACCGCATGCCGGCGCCGAGACGGCAGAGCTCGACGTAGACCCGGGTCAGCTCGCCGAGACCGGCGTTGACGACCTGGATGTCGCTGATCTGGCTCCCCATGTGGCAGTGGAGCAGGACCAGGCAGTCGAGCATCCCGACATCTTCGAGCTTCTTGACCACCTTGAGAACACCGGGGATGCTGAGCCCGAACTTCGCCTTTTCGCCCGTCGAGTGCCGCCATCGACCGCTGCCGTGGCTGTCGAGTTTGAGTCGGATGCCGATCATGGGTCGAGCGCCCGATTCCTGAAACACCCGAACCAAGGTGTCGAGCTCGTCCAGGTTTTCGATCACCGCGACGATGCGCCTTCCGAGCTTGGTGGCGAGCATCACATGCCGCAGATAGCGCTCTTCCTTGAACCCGTTGCACACGATGAGCCGGTCCGGGCTGTCGGCGGTCATCCCCATGACCGCGAGCAATTCCGGTTTCGATCCCACCTCGAGTCCGAAGTTCAGGTCTCGGCCGATGGCTTCGACCTGTTCGACGAGAAATCGCTGTTGGTTGACCTTGACCGGGTAGACGCCCGAGTACCCACCCCGGTAGTTGTTGCTCTCGATGGCGTCGCCGAAGGCGTCGACCATCTCTTCGATCCGGCGGCGGAGGAGATCCGGGAACCCGATGGTGACCGGACTTCGGATCCCCCGTTCCTCGAGGCCCCGGACGATCTCGTAGAGATCGACCTGATGACCGCTTCGGTTGTCCGGCTGAACCATCAGGTGTCCCGATTGGTCCGGCGACGAAATACCCCTCGCTCCAGTCGTCGAGACGGTAGAGATCGACGGTGTCCTGGATGGTCCAGGGTTCCTCCTTGGACGACGTCGGGCGGCGAATCGGGGTGATCTCGGTGTGTCATCCGAGCATCATATAACGACACTCGGAATTGCCGCCAATTCGAGGCGCTCCGTGCGCATGGCGCTTTCACGGCGGAATTTGCTGGGTTCGTTCCCCGATTCTGCTATCCTCGCCCCATCAGAACGGTCTGTGGACCGGTCATTGGAAAAGGGGGAAGAAAATCATGGGAAACGCATCGACAGGGCGTCTGTTCCGCCTCATCATGCTCGTCCTCGCGATGGTCGCCATCGGCATGCCGGTCTGGGCCCAGGAGGCTGCCGAGGAACCGAAAGAGGAAGACGAAGTCCAGGCCAGACATGTGGTGATTGAAGAGATCGTCGTCACCGCCCAGAGACGTGAAGAGAACATTCAGGATGTTCCGGTTGCGATGACAGCGCTCCAGGGCGAGGACCTCGAAGCCATCTCCGCAGGCGCGCCCGACGTGCGCGTCCTCTCTGGCCGGGTCCCGAGCCTCGTGATGGAGTCATCTTTCGGCCGCGCCTTCCCGCGTTTCTATATCCGCGGCCTCGGCAACCCCGACTTCGACCTCAACGCCTCGCAGCCCGTGTCCATGATGGTCGACGAAGTCGTCCTCGAAAACCCGGTGGTCAAGGGCATGCCGCTCTTCGACATCGACCGCGTCGAGGTGCTGCGTGGCCCCCAGGGCACCCTCTTCGGCCGCAACACACCGGCGGGCGTGGTCAAGTTTGAAACCCGCAGACCGACCCTCGGCGAAACGGGCGGCAACTTCCGCACTTCCTACAGCTCCTACAACACCATCGACATCAGCGGCGGCGTCAACGTTCCCCTCGGCGACAAGGTCGCCATGCGGTTTTCGGCTCTCTACCAGACGCAGGACGATTGGGTCGACAACGAGTACGAAGCCGGACCGGTCGACAAACTCGGCGGCTACACCACCGGCGCCGGGCGCTTCCAGTTGCTGTGGAGCCCGTCGGACAACTTCGACGTCTTGGCCAATATCCACGCCTGGGATGTCGACGGCACCGCGCGGATCTTCCGCGCCAACATCCTCAAGCCCGGCGGCGGCGGTCTCATCGACGGCTACCGCCAGGACAAGGTCTGGCACGACGGCATGAACTCGCAGGACATCTCGTCCTACGGCGGATCGTTGCGCTTTGACTGGGATTTCGGCGCCGCCACGCTGACCTCCATCACCGCTTTCGAGAAGATCGACAACATGCTCAGCCGCGGCGACATCGACGGCGGCTACGGTGCTTCGTTCATCGGCAACTACGGCCCCGGGTTCATCCCCTTCCCCTCCGAGTCGGCGGACGGCATCCCCAACCTCGATCAGCTGACCCAGGAGTTCCGCCTCGCCAGCAACGGCAACAAGACCGTCGACTGGTTGGTCGGCGCCTTCTACTTCAACGAGGACTTCCAGGCCGACACCTTCAGCTTCGACAGCTTGTCGCCGGGCAATCCCCGCGACGGTTATGCATTCCAGACCCAGGAAGCCACGTCCTATGCACTCTTCGGCTCCCTCACCTTCCATCTCGGTGAGAAGTGGGACCTCGCGGCCGGTCTGCGCTACACCAATGACGAGAAGGACTTCTCCGCCGAGCGGCCCGACCCGACCTTCCAGCTCCCGACCTTCGCCCCGATCACGGAGCACACCGACGCCGACAACGTGAGCTGGGACCTGAGCGCCACCTACAAGGCCAACTCCAACGTCAACATCTACGGCCGCGTCGCGACCGGCTTCCGCGCCCCGTCGATCCAGGGGCGTATCCTCTTCTGCGCCGACTTCGAGGGCGGACTCAACCCGGCCACCAACTGCGTCACCGTCGCCGACAGCGAGGAGATCCTCTCCTTCGAAATCGGCGCCAAGACCATCCTCGCCGAAAACAAACTGCGGCTCAACGTCGCCGCCTACACCTTCGAGGTCACCGACCAGCAGATCACCGCTGTCGGCGGTGAGTTCAACACCGCTGCGCTGCTCAACGCCGCCAAGACCGAGGGCTACGGCCTCGAGGCCGATATCGAGTGGACTCCGTCCGCCCACTGGCTCATGACCTTTGGCGCGAGCTACAACCCGACCAAGATCAAGGACCCGAATCTCACCGTCGCGCCCTGCGGCGGTGGCTGCACAGTGCTCGACCCCATCGACGCGAACGGCCTCGCCAACATCGACGGCAACTCGCTGCCCCACGCTCCTGAGGTCATCTTCAACGGCATCATCAACCTCCGCTCCGACGCGGTGAACAAGGGGCTCTTCGCCGCCCTCGACTGGGCCTATTACTCGAAAAAGCAGTTCATGCTCTACGAGTCGGCGGAGTTCCAGGACGACTCCCTCGAGGTCGGGCTCCGTTTCGGCTACGGCTGGAACAACGCCAACTACGAGGTCGCCGTCTTCAGCCGCAATCTTCTCGACGCCGAGATCGTCCGCGGCGGCATCGACTTCAACAACCTGACCGGTTTCACCAACGACCCCCGGATCATCGGGATCGAGTTCGTCGGCCGGTTCTGAAAATCACTCGGTGAAACTGCGGCGCCCGCTCTTCGGAGCGGGCGCCTTTGTTATTCCCTCTCTTTTTCTTGGCCTGCCTTCTCCCTCTTCCCACGCCACTCAAGCACGGGATGGGGAAGAGGGAGAAGGCAGGCCAAGAAAAAAGAACTACAATTCACGCCATGAGCACCACTTCCTTTGAAATCGACATGCAGCTTGAGGGTTGGCGACTCTTCTGGGCGCATCTCGAGATTCGGGATGTTGATTCCTCCATTCTCGCCGACCGGCGAAAGGAGGTCGCCGAGTCCGCTCGCCGGCGTTTCGCCGACACGGCGGCCATCAGCGGAGACCCGGTGGTGGCGGCCCTGCGTCAGCTCTTCCGCAAAGCCGGTTGTGATCCGACCCGCTACCGGCCGGCCTCGGAGGCGCTGCTCCGCCGCCTCGTCAAGGGCGGCGAGCTGCCCGAAATCTCGCCCCTCGTCGATCTCAACAACTGTCTCTCCGCCGAGCTCGCAGTGCCCTGCTGCGTCATGATCGAGGGTTCGTTCGTCGCGCCCCTCACCTGGCGATCGGGCGTCGAGGGCGAGAGCTATGAGTCGCTCCGCGGGCCGTTCAACCTCGGGGGCAAGCCCGTGCTCTTCGACCCCGCAGGGCCCCTCGACACACCCATCACCGGCAACGTCAGGGTCAAGGTCGAGGCCGACACCCGAAGAGCCTGGCTCGTCGCCTACATGCCCGCAACCGAGCTCGACCACGAAACCGCCGGCGCCACCCTCGAACGCCTCGCCGATGGCACTGGAATCACGGTCGAGTGGAGTTGAACCGCGAGGGCGCAAAGACGCGAAGAATTCACGAAGCATCTCAGTTCAACGCAGAGGCGCAGAGGCTCAAAGCCATCCCAGCTGCAATTGGGACACGGATGAGCACGGATTTGGTGGATCGGCACGGATCGGGCCCAGTGCCGACCTCAGCCATGAAGTTCTCAGAGTCGTCAACCGGCTGGACGGTGGCCCTCTTCCCAGGGCCGAGGACCCAAGACCTGTGAGATCAGATTCCGAAGCGCGGCACTTCGGAATCTGATCTCACAAGTCTCGTATCGTGCTTCCAGCACGACCGTCCAGCCTCCTCAGCTTCTTGAGTATCGGAATTCCTCCAGATCAACATCCACTTTTTCTGTTGAAAGAGGATCCAGAACGAAACCTGGGCGGAGCCGGCGCGCCGTGGGCGCGGCGGCCTGTTGATCGAGTCGGCGGGACGAACACTGGTGTTCGGAGCGTCGACTCGATCAACAGGGGGTGGCGGTCCGACCGACACCGACTCCGCCGTGATCCTCGGTTGCGATGATCCGTGCACATTCGACTGATCCCTGAAAATCCGTGTCCTGTTTGCGATGGATCTCTGCGTCTCTGCGTCTCTGCGTCTCTGCGATAAATATTGCGATGGTTGCGATGTCTTTGTGATCTCTTCGCGTCTTTGCGCCTTCTCGTTTGCAACGGTGGGATGTCCTCGCGTCCCTTGCGTCATTGCGGTGAATCACGGACGGTAGAGTTGAATCCTGGAATCGGGCACGCGCCGGGACAAGCGGGTCATGCTCTCCCCCACCCTGGCCTTGATCTCCTCGAGATCGAGGGTGAGGAGCGCGCGATCGCGCATGATGATCTCGCCGTTGCAGATCACGGTTCGAACGTCCGACGCCCGGGTCGAGTAGACGAGATTCGCCGCGGGATCGTGCGGCGGCTGGTTGTGAGCGCCTCCGAGATCGATGAGGACCACATCTGCGAGGAATCCCGGCGCCAGAAGGCCGAGCTCATCGGGCATCCCGTAGACCGCCGCACTGTCACGCGTCGCGACGGTCAGAGCGGCGCCCACCGGCATCACCCGTGGATCCCCGGCCTCGTGTTTGGCGACCATCGCCATCAACCGCAAGGACTCGAGGATGTCGAGGGTGTTGTTGGAAACCGGTCCGTCGCTGGCGAGGCCGACCGGGATCCCGGCCGCGCGCATCTCGAGGATCGGCGCCGCTCCCATCCCGAGCTTGAGGTAGGTCTTGGGAGCGTGCGCCACACCACACGGCCGCGAAGCCATGAGCTCGATGTCGTCTGCGGTGACGCCGCAGCAGTGGGCGAGGATCGCCCTCCTGTCGAGAATCCCCGTATCGGCGAGAACCTGGATGGGTGTGCGGCCGTGAGCAGCGAGGCTGGCCTCGGTCTGGCCGATGGTCTCGGCAGCGTGGATGTGAACCCCGAGACCAAGCCGTTCGGCCTCGGCTGCAACGGCGGCAAGGAACTCGTTGTCGCAGGTGTACGGTGCATGGGGAGCGAGCCAGGTGGTGATCCTGCCGTCCGCGGCGCCGTTGTACTCTTCGGCGAACGAGGCGGTCTGCCCGACACCCTCGGCGCCCTGGCTGCCGAAGACCGCCCAACCGAGCGCGGCTCGGGTCCCCGCCCGCTCGACCGCCGCTGCCGCACGGTCCATGTGAAAGTAGTGATCCGCCACCGCGGTCACCCCCGCCGAGATCATCTCGGCGAGCCCGAGTTGCATTCCCCAGTAGACGTCTTCGGCGGTGAGGTTCGCCTCGAGCGGCCACATGTACTCGTTGAACCAGGTCTCGATGTCGACATCCTCGGCGAGGCCGCGGAAGATCCCCATCGGGACATGGGCGTGGGTATTGATGAGCCCCGGTACGGCCAGGAGACCGCCGGCCTCGATCACCTCGTCGCCGGGCGCCGTCCGGACGGGTCCGGAAGGCTCCACCGCCGAGATTCGGTTGCCTTCGACGTGAATATCGTGGCGGCGGAAAATCCGGCACCCGCCCGCCCCACACCGGAGGACATCAGCGCCTCGGATCAACAGCTTCTTCATGCCGTGATTCCTCCATTCTGAAGGCGGCCGAGGGGTTGACTATGCCGATGGCGGTTCCACCGACTCCGCCGCGAGTTCCTCGGAGGTCGCCTCGCGCATGGAGGCCACCGAGACCTGGAAGTGGAGGTTCTGACCGGCCAACGGGTGGTTGCCGTCAAGGGTCACCTTGTCTCCCACCACATCGGCGATGAGGAGATGCTGCTCCCGGCCGTCGGGGAGTCGGGCCGCGACCACGGTCCCGATCTCGGGCTCGAACCCGAGCTGCTCCCTGGTGACCTCGACGATCTTGTCGATTTCGCGTTTGCCATATCCCTCGTCGGGCGGAAATGTAACGGCAAGGTCGGCGCCGAGCTCGAGGCCCTCGAGGGCCTTTTCGAGCCCGGGGATGAGGTTTCCGTGGCCGTGGAGATACTCCAATGGTCCGCGCTCCCGGGTGTCGTCAACCGTGGTGCCGTCATCAAGGGTCAACCGGTAATCGATACCCACCACTACGTCCTTTTCGATCCGATCGGTCGCCATCGCCGCCTCCCGCTAGAGCTCTGGTTCGCGAATGTCGGCGGAGGCCTTGAGCTCGGTGACGAGACCCGAGATCACCGCACCGAACCGCCGCTGGCGCAGGAGATCCTCCACCGCCGGCCGGGCCTCGTCGAGAGGGACCGTCGATCCGATCACGATCTCTTCAACCTTGATCACGTGGTATCCGAAGCGACTTTCGACCACCTCGGAAATCTCGCCGACCTCGAGGCCCCAGACCGCGTCGTCGAAACTCTTCACCATCTGGCCTCGAGCGGTGAATCCGAGATCGCCGCCCTTCGACGCGGTCGGCCCTTCGGAAAGCTCGATGGCGAGGGCGGCGAAGTCTTCACCCGCGACGGCCCGGGCACGAGCGGCGACAGCCTTGTCACGGGCGGCCTGCTTCCGAGCCGGACCGTCCCCCTCCTCGACCAGAAAGAGGATGTGCCGGGTGTGGATCTTGTCCTGGTTCTTGAAGCGATCGAGGTGCTCGTTGTAGTAGGCCGAAACGTCTTCCGGGGTCAGCGGTTTTACTGCGGCCACCTCGGTCTCGACCAGGGTCTGGACGAGATCCGCCTGGCGGACGGTCGACTCGAGTTGCGAGTAGGTGATCCCGGTCTTGATGAGCTCGGCTTCGAGATCGGCCCGCCCCCCAGCCGCTTCCGCCATCTTGGCCATCTTCTGGTTGATTCTGTCGGTGTTGGGCTCGATGCCGCGCCTGGCGGCCTCCTGGGCGAGAAGCCTGTTGTCGATGGCGCGTTCCAGAACCGACCGGATGACGATTTCACCCTTGGGGTCGACTCCCCGAGCAGCCATTTCGGTTTCAATCTGGGGCAGGAGCAAAGCCAGCTCCCAGGTGTAGATCTCACTTCCATTGACGATCATGGCGACTTCATCCGGCGTGCCCCGAGCCGCCGATGTCATCGCGACACCGATCAGAAGCGCGGTCAACAGGAGGATGGACGGTCGTTTGAACATGGGGGACTCCTCGTCGGTCAGTCGGGAACCGCAGCAGGGTACCTCAACGTAGAATTCGGACCCTGCCGCTCCCGGCGCAACAAGGTAGCACAACGAACCGGTTGATCCAGGCTCGGCGGAGAGCTTCAGCCGCGCGAGCGCCACACGGTCCTCGCCCGCGCCGCAGGCTGGCGGTCCTCCCGCCGCACGATTTCGTGACGGACCTGCGTACCGTGAGCAACTCCGGTGGTCTGGCTTGTCGAGACAACGGTCTGGCCCTGGTGGCACTCCGAGAGAAAATCGATCTGGAGCTCGACGAGCTCCTCATTTGCCCATACCTCATCCGGCACCGCCTCCATCGCCCATCCGATATAGCTGGTGTTGTTGACATGGTCGGCGAGATCGAGATCGCTGCGGCGAACCGTGAAGACCCGTTCGAGATCCACGAGCGCCGGCGCCTCGAGTCGATCGGGTTTGGCGGTCGTCGAACCGATATCGTGATGGGTCATCGCCTCGAGGACCACGGCGGGGAAACGAACCGGTCGACGGCGCTCCAAATCGAGAATCAACCAGAACGTCGATGCCGAGGCCACCGGTCCACCGGTCGAATCGAGCACTTCGAAGCGACGTTCGACGACGAGACGACTCGCAGCCTCGGGCCACGTCTTGACGATGATCTCGGCATCGGGACCCGGCCACCGCTCCACTGCGAGATCGAGGTGCGACAGCACCCAGGCGACCCCGTTTTCCCTGAGGGTCTCCACCGAGACACCGAGAATCGCTGCGTGGGCGGTCGCCGTTTCCTGCATGAGTCTGCACAGAATCGGAACCTCGAGCCGGCCGTGGGGGTCGGTCTCGTAGGCCCGCACTCTGAACTCCTGCTGGTGAATCGCCCTCATGACGGCATCATAGGCCATCGCGAGCAGTGCGAAATGCCGAGATGGTCCTGGGTTTGGGGTCTTGGGGTCTTGGGGTCTTGAGGTCTGGGGGCCGGGAAGGGGGCAGGTTGGGGATGCGCGCTTCGCGTTTGCGCGACTGCAATTTGGTGGGGCATGCATCCAGCCTGCCCTTCAGAGACATCCCGGTTGGCGTTGGTCAACCGTGGACGATCCTGCCGAAGTCCCTCATCCATTCGAGCGCGTCGCTCGACAGCGGGCCCCGCCGGACCGCCTCGAGATTGGCTTCGAGCATGTCACGCGTCTTGGGACCGGTGAGAACCACCGAGACCTTCGGCTCCGCCAAACAGAAGCGATAACAGTCGCCGGCCGTCGGCACATCGCCGTCCCACCCGCGCGGGCGTTTGAGGAGCTTTCGCCACCTGGTTGCGGTGTAGGCGATCACCGAGTGCCGGGCGGGATCGACGTGCGGGAAGATATCCTTCTCGGCGCCCGGGTGAGCGGCGTTGTAGCGCACCATGAGCACATCGAGGGGCGAGTGAGTCGCGAGGTTTCCCGCTCTCGAGCGATTGTGGATCGACACCCCGATGGCGTGGACCTTTCCCTCGTCCCGGAGGCGGACCATCTCCCCCACGGTTTCGTCCGACCACCGGGAGAGGACACCCACCCAGTGCATCTGGAGAATATCCAGGTACTCGGTGCCGAGTACCTTCAGCGCCCTTTCGACAAATCTCCTGAGGCCGCCTCCGCGAACCGCGATGGTGGGCCCGGTCGCGACGACGAATCGCTCGCGGTCTCGAGCCAGTGCCCGGCGAACCGGTCCGGTCGCGCGGCCCATCCGAGGGGTCCAGAAGAGATAGTTGATCTCGGTCTCCGATAACACCCACTCGATCCCCTGCTCGTCGATTCCATAGTTCCCGGCCAGACCGAGGCGGAACACCTTTTTGTTCACGACCGGCAGCGTTCGATACAACTCTCCGTCACTCATGGATGACCTTCCTTGTGACATGCGGCGCAACCCCATGCGATCGGGCGCCGCTGACCGAATGATACAATGCCATGATATGAAACGAGTTGGCTTTCGGGCGACCTGCGCGAACAGGACCGATGCACCCCGGCCGGCGGACACCTTTCCCAGATGATCGAGGAATTCGAATCCGCAACTCCAGCGGGGCCGAGAATCTGGGCCATCGGCGGCGGTAAGGGCGGAGTCGGCAAGTCGGTGGTCTCCGCCAACCTCGCGGTGGCCGTCGCCCGGACCGGCGCTCGAGTCGCCCTGATCGACGCCGATCTCGGCGGCGCCAATCTCCACACCATGGTCGGCGTTCCTTCTCCAAAGCGGAACCTGTCGGACTTCATTTCAAAGCGGGTCTCGAGTCTCTCCGAAATCCTGACCCCGACCCCTATCGACAACCTCTGGCTGGTCAGCGGGGCCAAAGCATTGCTCGAGACCGCGAATCCGAACTACGGCCAGAAGGGCAAGATCCTCAACCACATCGCCAGGCTCGACGTCGATCATGTTTTTCTCGACCTCGGCGCCGGCACCGCGTTCAACGTACTGGATTTTTTTCTCGTCGCCCGTAAAGGCGTGCTCGTGGTGGTTCCCGAGGCGACATCGGTGGAGAACGCCTACTTTTTCATCAAGGCGGCCTACTTCCGCAAGCTCAAACGCGCTCAACCCCGCGCCCAGGTCAAGGCCGCCATCGACGAGGTGATGAAGTCCGGAGCAAGGGGGTCGATCCGCACGCCCCGCGACCTGATGGCCCAGGTGATGACCGTCGATCCCGAGGCCGGCGCGGCGCTCATGGAGGAAGCCTCGACCTTCAGTCCGACGGTCATCGTCAACCGGATCGAACGTTCGGAACAGTCCCGGCTCGGCGCCGAGATGGGGTCGGCGTGCCGCGACTACTTCGGCATTCAACTCCGGTGTCTGGGCACGCTGCCCTTCGACAATCTGGTTCGACGCTCGGTGGACGAGCGCCGCCCTGCGGTCGACCTCTTTCCGCAGAGTTCATTCGCAGGCGCGATCCGTTCGACCGCGGCGGCGTTCATCGAGACCCCGGCGGAGAAGGCCGGATGAGCCGCGCCCGCTACGAGGACTGGCTGCTGCTCGATCTCGCACCCGGCGCCGCGCTGCCCGCGGTCAACCAGGCACTCCACTACCGGAGAGCGTTGTACCAGCCCGGGGCCCTGGCGACCTACAACCTGTTTGACGAGGACGAACGCACCCGAATGCTGGATCGGATCGACGAAGCCTATCGCCGCATCACCGGCAACGAGCCACCTCCCGCCCGCGGCCAGCAGCCCTCCTTCACCGAAAGAGCGACCGATCACGATCCCCCGATCGGTTCGGCGCCCGATCCGAGAACCGAGCCGGGAGCGTTCCTGAGCCACCACCGCCGCGCCAAGGGGCTCAACCTCGAACAGCTCGCCGCCGAAACCAAGATCCGCGCCGTCCTCCTGCAACAGATCGAAGCCGAGGCCGTCGACGATCTCCCGGCGGCGGTTTTTGTCCGCGGCCACGTGCTTCAGTACGCCCGCGCCCTCGGGCTGCCGGATCCCAACGAGATCGCCGCACGGTATCTCGCAAAGGTGAAGGTGGACTAATCGAATTATGAATTCTCAATTATGAATTATGAATTTCGCTGCACCTGATCCACATTCGCTGAGGAGACCGAGTGCGATGTCATTCGTAATTCATAATTCATAACTCATAATTCAGCTCTGCTCGGTTGCGAAGCGAGCGAGCCAGCGTTGGATCATCTCGTCCTTGTAGGTTTCGACGACATCGGGATAGCTCGAAGCGGGAAGATCAGCGGTGCAGGCCCTGCACACGATGCGGGTGTTGCCTCAACCGCCGCGAAGATCCGCCATACCCCCGCAGAGGGGGCAGCGCATGTGGGGTTGCGATCGTTCGGCCGTCGGCTTCGGGCTGCATGAGTCCATGAGATCTCTCCCATGAACATGGTAGATGACAACCCTCCGCCATGAAAGATGCTCGTCACCGAATTCCAGGCTGGACCTCGACCGTCAGGTGTTCGATGCCGATGTCAGGTGGGATCATCGACTGTACTTCTTCGATTGAAATATCTCGGGTTGCCGCCTCCACCGCGATGATGGCCGCACGGTAACCGGGGCCGATGGACCAGATGTGAAGATCGACGACTCGCGCCCGTCCATCGGACTCCACCGCCCTTCGAACCCGATCGACCACATCCCGCGGCGCCTGCCGGTCGAGGAGGATCGCCGAGGTTTCCCGCAGCAATCCCCACGCCCACACCGCGACGAGGACTCCTCCGACGATCCCCATGGCCGGATCCATCCAGACCGCTCCGAAGTGCTTGGCCGCAAGCAGGGCGACGATGGCCAAGACTGATGTCAAGGCATCGGCCAGCACGTGCAGATGGGCGGCGCGGAGGTTGTGATCGTGTCCCTCTCCGTGATCTCCGTGGTGGTGATGACGGTGTCCATGTTCATGGTTGTCGCGGAGGATCACAACGCTCGCCCCGTTGACCACGAGGCCGAGAAACGCAACCAGAATCGCCTGGTTGAACGCGATGGGAACCGGTTCGACGAAACGGTGGATGCTCTCACCGGCCATGAGAAGGGCGAAAATGGCGAGGACCACAGCGCTGGCGAATCCGGCCAGGGCGTTGACCTTGCCGGTGCCGAAGCTGAATCGTTCGTCGTGCGCCCGCCGTCGGGCATAGACATAGGCCACCACGGCGAGGCCCAGAGCCGCCGCGTGCGACGCCATGTGGAGCCCGTCGGCAAGCAGCGCCATCGAACCGAAGACGAGACCGGCGACGATCTCGACGACCATCGTGGCAGCGGTCAGGCCCACCACGATCTTGGTCCGTGTCTCCCCTCCCCGCTGTTCGTGTTGGCCGAAATGGTGTTCGTGGACCATCATCATCTCCGTTCGGGATCGGCCATCGAAAGCTGGGACGCTGATGATCCGCAACCGAGTCGAGCTTTGGTGCAATTGAATCTCATGATCCTGTTGTACGGGTTGGACCGGTTTTTGTAAAGCTCGTCGACCCCACCTCGGGGCTTCGGTGACGTGGATCGCGGCGCTCGAAGCGGCCGAATCCGATACTGGATGCGGTGGAGGTTCCATGAGAATATCCGGAATCGCGTTGCTCGTGATCTTGGCCGCGGTCGGGGCCACCGCCTCCGGTCTCGGAGATCGGGTTGCAGTGACGCCGTTTCCCCTGCCCCAGAACCTCGAGGGAAGCACCGCCAGTTGGTTGACCTGGGGGAGTGGTTCCGTCGGCCCACGGCTCTACCTCGTCCCGACAGGCAACGGAACACGGCTCCTCGGTTGGACGGATTCGTCGAGCACCGGCAGGATCAGCAGGCTCTCGGGAACCTCGATCACCGCCGTGGAAAGTTTCCCGGGTCTCAAGCTCAAGGGTCTCGTCGCCCACGACGACGGCAGCTACGCGGTGCTGCACTGGAACTCCCCCGCCGAGAACATGCAGCTCGCCGAGTACAGCTCCACCGGCACGCAGCGGTGGAGCACCACCGTCGACACCGCCAACACCGAGTTCGACGACTGGCTGGGCGACTCCAGACTCACGCACGGCAACGGGACCTACGCGGCGTATTACACGGTCTACGGGACGGGGTCCTGGATGGCCGGCCACCACGGTGATCAGCTGCGCTACGTCAACGGGTCCGGCTCCATTATCGGCGGCTGGGAGTGGGGCTGCTCCCACTCCATGGCCGAGCTCATCTCGTGGGACGACGACCTCGGTTTCGTCGCCCTCTGTTCCTCGGACTGCTACCCCTCGAAGGGCCTGGTGAAGGACAGCGCGCTGAATCTGGTCGCATCGGACGGAAACTGCGGTGGGTTGGTGTCGCTCCAGCTCGGGCAGATGGCCGCCGGAGAAGGCGAGTGGAAGGCCGTCTTCAACGCCATGGACATGACCTGCTGCGATGGCCGCGGCATCGGCTTCGTCCGTTTCGGAGGCGCGGCCGGGACCAACCTGACGTGGTTGACCAACACCAACGGCGCGTATGAGCGCGATCCGGTCATGGCGCGGCTTCCCGATGCGCCTGGAGGTGGAGAGCGCTATCTGGTGGGTTGGCGGATGTCCAATACCGGTGAGTTCTATCTGGCGGTGGTGTCGGGCACGGGAGCGATCATCGAAGGGCCCGATCCGGTCAGCGGCGACGGGATTGCGTGGGGCAACCGGGACGATTCCTTCCAGAGCGGTCCCGATGGTTCGGTGAGCTGGGTCTATGGAGGCGCTAGCTCATCGACGGTTACCCTCTTCGTCTACCGGGAGGACGCAATTTTCGCCGACGGCTTCGAATCGGGTGGTCTCACGAGGTGGTCCACCGCCTCGCCATAGGGCCCTCCCCGCCCTACAATCATCAGGTGAAATCCAAACTCTCCGATGCCTCGAACCGGAGTCTCCTCGTCTACCGGGAAAGCGAATCGCCGAGATACGGCTTTGGCGACGGCCATCCCTTCGGTTTCGACCGGCTGAGTCTCTTCTGGGCCGAGATGGCCCGTCGCGGCCTCGTCGGTCGGGTCGATTCCGCCCAACCGGTCATGGCCGAGCGTGAAGAGATCGCCGGTTTCCACACGCCAGGCTACATCGACAGGGTGGCCGAGCGGTCGATGGAGGGGGTCGGATTCCTCGACTACGGCGATACCCCCGCGTTCCCGGGAATCTACGAAGCCGCCGCTTTTGTGGTCGGCAGTGTGCTGGACGCCACGAGGCGATTGATGGAGTCCCGGGCTCAACGCGTCTTCGTCCCGGTCGCCGGACTCCACCACGCGCGGCGCGATTCGGCGGGTGGATTCTGCGTCTTCAACGACTGCGGCATCGCCATCGAAATCCTCCGCGCCCGCCATGGAATCAGCCGCGTCGCCTATGTCGACATCGACGCCCACCACGGCGACGGGGTCTTCTACGCCTTTGAAGACGACCCCGCAGTCGTCATTGGAGACATCCACGAAGACGGCCGCTTTCTCTATCCGGGAACCGGCGCGGCTCGCGAAACCGGTTCGGGAGCGGCGGAAGGGACCAAACTCAACATCCCACTGGCTCCGGGCGCCGGCGATGACGCCTTCTTCGAGGCCTGGGACCGCATCGAAGCCCACATCGACGCCGCCGAGCCCGAGTTCGTCATGATCCAGTGCGGCGCCGATGGCCTCGCCGGCGACCCACTCACCCACCTTCGTTACACTGCGGCGGCTCATCGGCGGGCGGTCTCGCGGCTCTGCCGCCTCGCCGAACGTCACTGCAACGGCAGGATCCTTGCCCTTGGCGGCGGCGGCTATCGCCCGCAGGGCATCTCAGAGGCGTGGTGCGCCGTGGTCGAGGCGATGCTGGAACCGCATCGGGCGTAGCCGCATCCGAGGCCGCACCGGTCGCCGTGGCCACCTCCGCCCCGCTCCCGACAAGATTGTCCGGCTTCGGCCCCGGTCCCTCAACAAAAAAAGCAGCCGGCAACCGGGGCCGGCGGCTTCTGGTCTGGCTTGAATCGCGAGCTAGTTCTCGTCCAGAAACGGCGGTTTTCGGCAATCTCGGCGTCAATCTGCGGGTTTCCTTGTGCGGCGTACGGAAGTACGCCTCCGCGCAAACCCTTGATTTCCTAAACCTTGCACGAAAACCGCTCGTTTCTGAATCGAGAACGACGCCGCCCCCGTCCAGGGTTTCTGGACGGGAACGGGCTAGAAACGATACCTCACGGTCGCCCGCAGGTTCATCCCGGGTTCGGGGCGATTGTTGTAGGGCTCGTTGTAGAGCTCGTCGAAGATGTTCTCGAGCGAGACGAGGACTCCGAGACCGAACTTGAAGTCATAACCGCCACGGATGTCGAAAACCGCGAACGACTCGGTCCCGGTCTCGAAGCGCGGGTCGTCGGCGGGCAGCCTGGTCTGGCTGCCGACATAGCGGGCGTCGGCTTCCGCCCACCAACTGGTGCGTTGGTAGCGGATCCCGACGATGACCTTCCACGGCGGAATCGACGAGAGCGGCTCCCCGGTGGTCTCGTTGTCGCCTTCGAGATAGGCGAAGGTGCCGAAGACGGTCCACCACTTGGCGAAGATCACCTCGAGATCGAGCTCGATGCCCTGGATCGTCGCCTTCTCGATGTTCTGGAACTGCGAGCAGTCGAGCCCGGGGGGGCAATCCTCATAGCCGGGATCCCCGGGGTTGAGAAACTCGAGGCCGATGAAGTTCGTCAGATCGTTGTAGAAGAAGTTGAGTCCGCCCGAATATCGGTCGTAGCGGGTTTTGAACCCGACCTCGTAGTTCCAGGATGACTCGGAGGTGAGATCGGGATTCTGCAGGATCCAGGTGTCTCCGGTGCTCGCGAGTCCGGTGAAGGACCTCTCCTGGATGTTCGGGGTCCTGAAACCGCGGGCGATCAACCCGGTGAGATTGACGTGCTCGGTGATGCTGTAGATCACGCCGACATTGCCCGAGAGCGCCGAGTCGGTGACATCGAATGGTTCGCCGATGTAGCGCGGGTCCTCCTTGCTGACAAAGCTGAAGGTGTCCCCCCGGAGCCCGATATTGAAGGTGAGCTTCTCGGTCGCGGAGATCATGTCACCGATGTAGAGGCCGAGACCGCGCTGGGTGCTGTCGGGCACCGAAACCGCGTCGCTGGGTGGCGAGAAGGTGCCTTCCGACAACGCTGTGTCGTGCAGCTTGTCCTGATAGAAGTCGATTCCGTAGGTCAGGTGGTTGATGCCGGCGGTCGAGATGCCCTGGGCGTTGAACCCGATGCTGTCGATCTCCGAACGGGTGTACGAGTTCGACGTGAAGAACCCGAAGTCGAAGTTGCGGATGCTCTCCTTGTCCACATTCTGGTACCAGGCGCTGATGGTGAGGTCATCGAAGAACGCCATCGGACCCGATTCCCAGGCCGCCCCGAGCTTGTTGCGGTCGAACTTGGGAAAGCTGATGTCGATCCCCGATGTCGCGGGGTCGAATCCGGGAAAGCCGATATCGCTCGTCCGCACGACCTCGGCGTTGACCTTGAACACGCCCTGGTCGCCGGTGAGGATACTGAAGCTGCCGTCGAAGTTCTTTTGCTCCATTCCGCTGTTGGGCACGGTGTCGTCCTCGAGTGTGTAGCTCTCGTATCGTTCATCCTCGTGAGCCCCGCTGGCGGCCTGGTAATTGCTCACATCCTGGATCGACGCACCGATGTGGAAGCTCACGCCTTTTCCGGCGCCCCGCACCATGGCCTGGCCTTGCTGCGAGTCCGAGGCGGTGCCGTACTCGTAGGAGACGTTGCCGTGCACCTTGAACTCCTGCTCGCCGAGATTCGGCTGCCGCGTGATGATGTTGACGACGCCGCCGATGGCGTCCGAACCGTACTGCACCGACGCCGGCCCGCGAAGCACCTCGATCCGCTCGACCTCGGCGAGGTTGACGAGCGCCGGCTGGATGCCGGCGAAGCTCGTCGACTCGCGGGCGTTGTTGAGCCGCTGGCCGTCGACCAGGATGAGCACCCGGTTCGAGGAGAGACCTCGAATGACGGGGATTCCGCGGAACGGACCCTCGCCCTGGATCTCGACGCCCGGGATCATCTTGAACAGATCCGCCATCTTCTCCGGCTGGAGCATCTCGATGTCTTCGCTTGTGATCACCGTGATCGGCGCCGCGACATCACCCGACGCGATCTCCTGGCGACCGGCGGTGACGACAATCTGATCCTTGAAGACCCGGCCCTCTGCTTCTGAGACGGTGGTCTCGGTTTCTTCAGCCGCGGGATCGGCTTCCTGGGCGCTCGCCGAATACACGGGCAACATCGTCAGGCCGGAAACCAGCACCAATGCAAGTGTTCGATTCACGGTTCAATCCTCCAATTAAACGCTGCGACCCGATCGCAGCTTTCCTCATTTCGGCATCCTACATCCAACAAATCCCTGTTTCGTAGAGTTTTACGCTGCCATGACAGTTCTTCCCGGTTCTCACGGATAATCTCGATTCAAGAACCCAGATCCGGGTCGCCTTGTCCTTGCTAAGCTCGAGAAATGGATCTTGACGACCCGCTCGTCTTTTCACTTTTCCTCGAGATCTACGGCACCCTCCCGCGGGCGGGGCCGGGGAGCACCGCGGACACGCTGCGGGCTCTAGCCCTGACGCCGGGCGGCCAGCGTCCGAAGACGGTGCTCGACCTCGGGTGTGGTCCCGGAGCACAGACGGTGGTGCTCGCCGAGGCCCTGCCCGAGGCGTCCATCATCGCCGTGGATCTGGCGCCACAGATGGTGACCGAAGCCGGCCGCCGGATCGCTGCAGCCGGGCTCGGTCGGCGCGTACAGGTAAAACGGGGAGACATGTTCGGACCGATCGCGCCGCCCGGGTCTCAGGATCTCATCTGGTGCGAGGGCGCCATATACTTCGCCGGTGTCGAGAACGCACTGAGAATTTGGAAGCCTCTGCTGAAAGCGGATGGCGCCGTGGCCTTCACCGAGCCGGTATGGATCGACCCTTCGCCCCCGGAGGCGTTGGTCGAGTGGTGGCGCGAGGAGTACCCGGCGATCACCGATGCGGCCGGGGTGCGGGCCGCCGTGTCCGCCGCCGGTTTCGAAACCGTAGGTTTCTTCAATCTGCCGCCGGCCTCGTGGTGGACCGACTACTACGGTCCCATGGAAGAACGGGTCGCCGAGTTTCGAAAGCGGCATCACGGCGATATTGTCGCCGCCGAAATCGCCGATGAGGCAGAGAAGGAGATCGAGACCTTTCGTCGGCACCACCGATATTACAGCTACGGTTTCTTCGTCGTGAAACCAGTGAAAGAGGACCCGCCACAAGGATCCGCGACATTGAGGAGTGGCAAATGTTGAGAATGCCGGTGTGCTTTATCGTTGGTGCTGTTTTCTTCTCGACCCACACAGTCGGCGCCGAATCGGCTGATGGACCGGAGTCGGTGGACCGGATTCTCACCGCCTTTCACGCCGCCGCCGCCGCCGCCGACGGGGAAACCTACTTCAGTTTCCTGGCCGATGACGCGATCTACATCGGCACCGACGCGTCGGAACGCTGGACCGTCGATGCATTCAGAGCCTTTGCCGAACCCTATTTTTCCCGGGGCCGGGGGTGGACCTACACCCCGACCGAACGCCACATCGCCATTGCCCCCGGCGGTTCGGTGGCATGGTTCGACGAGATGCTGACCAACGACACCTATGGCGTTTGCCGCGGCACCGGTGTGCTGGTCAAGACCGACGGCGCCTGGCGGATCGCCCAGTACCACTTGACGTTCCCAATCCCCAACGATCTCGCCCGGGAGATCACAACGCGCATCAGGGAGCACGAAGGCGAGTCGAACTCGATCAACTGATACCGGTTAGCTGATACCATCATGCCGTGATCTTGTCCGACGAAGCCGTCGAGAGAATCGCCGCGCAACGCGAGGGCAACCTCGAAGAGCTGCCGTTTGCCGTCCTGCTTTACGCTCTGGCCCGGACCGAACGCAGCGTCAAGCTGGCGATTTCAAGGCAGCCCCTGGTCAAGGAAATCGTCATCGAGAACGGCGTGCCCGTCGAGTGCAGATCGAACCTCGCCCACGAAACTCTGAGTCGATTCATGCAGAGCGGCGGGCTGCTCGATGAATCGACCGCCAACGAGTGTTTTGCCGAATCCTGCTCGCGCGGCGCGCTCTTCGGCGATGTCCTCATCGAGAAGGGGCTCATCTCGGCCGAAGAGCTGCGCAAGGTGCTGCAGAAGAACCTGGCAAAGAAACTCCTGGACGGGTTCTCCTGGCTCCAGGGAAATTACCGGTTGACCGCTGCACCCGATCAGGTCGATTCCACCCTCAGGGTCAATGTGCCGCAGCTCATCATTTTCGGCGTCACCCGCTTCGCCACCCAGGAGCAGGTGGACTCGTCCATCGGCGATCTCATCGGCACGCCCCTGGTCCTCCACCCGAAGCCGTTTTTCGCCCTCGATGAAATCCGAATGAGTCCTCGACAGATGCTGGTTTCCGAGGCCCTCGCGAAGGGCCCCGTGCGGATCGACGAACTTGCCTCGACGACCGAGATCCCATACGAGGAACTCACCCGGATCCTCTACGCTTTCAGTCTCATCGGCGTGGTCATGACCATCGACCGGTTGCCGCGAACGCAGCCGCCGGCACGCCCCGTACCGCCGGCCCGGCCCGCCACAACACCCGGCCCCGAGTTTCAGACGACAACGGCGGCCCCGGCTCGAAAGTCACCGGCTGCACCCGAACTCCCTGAGGGCGATCGCCGGGATGCTCTCATGGAAATGGTGCTCAACTTCCGGCGGAGAGATCCCTTCGATCTCTTGGGGCTCGACCCTGACGGGTTCGGCCGGGAGGCCCACGAGCGCTTTCTCGAGTTCGCAGAGAAGTTCGCCCCGTGGACGTATCCCTCGGATCTCGCGGACGATGCCTGCAGGGTCTTTCTCGCCGGCGCCCGCGCCTATGGCGATCTCACCAATCCCGACCGCAGGCAGGCCCTCCTCGAAAGGCGGCGCAGCCCCGGCCAGAAGCGCCCGATTGCCGCCGCCGAGTCCTTCCGCATCGAGACCGATCTCCTCGATCCCGAGGTTCAGTACCGCAAGGGCCGCGCCCTCATGGCCGAAGGCAACTATCGAGATGCCCTCGAGCAACTCGGCTATGCATCGGACCTCGACCCGCAGAATGGGAACTACCGGGCGGAACTCGCCCACTGCCGCTTTCTCTTCAACCCGCAGACCGCCGGGCCCATCGCCATCTCGGAGCTCGCGAAAGCGCTGCGGATCGACCCCAACGCTGGCTTGGCGCACTTCTACCAGGGCGAGATCCTCAAAGCGATGGGGCTCATCGACGAGGCGAGAGAAGCCTATCGCCGCGCCATCAGACCCATGGCGCCGGACCGGCGCCCCATCGACGCGCTCCGGTCCCTCCCGCGGGAGAAATAGGCCCCCGACCGGGTCGAGTCTTGTTCGTCTCGACCTTTGGCGATATGGTGACGTCCTGAAGTCGATGATCCGGTCCCTCGGGGCGGGGGCCAACGTCAGGGCGTCGCAGAGTCCGCAGATCCCCACACCCGAATGATGCGCGGCCACCGGAAAGGATCCTGTCGAAACTTGAAGAAGTCGCTTTTCCCATCATTCCACAAGCTCTCGGTGAGGGAGAGGGTGCGGACCGTTCGTGACCACGGCCTGCTCTCGTCGCGGGACTCCAAGGCCCTCCTCAACGGCGAAACGATGCTCGACGTCAACGACGCCGACAACATGATCGAAAATGTCATCGGGGTCATGGGTCTGCCGGTCGGCCTCGGCGTCAATTTCCTCATCAATGGCAAAGACTACGTCGTGCCGCTGGCGGTCGAAGAGCCCTCCATCGTCGCCGCCCTCAGTTTTGCGGCCAAGACCGCCCGCGCCGCGGGCGGCTTTCGGACTTCGAGCGACGACCCCATCCTCATCGGTCAGATTCAGCTCGTCGACATCCCGAACGCTTCCAAGGCGAGACAGACCCTCGAGCGGCGCAAGGACGACGTCCTCAACCTCGCCAACAGCCTCCATCCACGGATGGTGGCGCGCGGCGGTGGCGCCGTCGATCTCGAAGTCGTTCTCCACCCGGCGACCACCGACACGGTGGAGATGCTCATCGTCCACCTGCTCGTCGACACCCGGGACGCCATGGGCGCCAACCTGGTGAACACGATGTGCGAGGGCGTGGCGTCGTTCCTCGAAAGTCTCACCGGAGGCAAGGTCTTTCTCCGGATTCTGTCAAACCTGGCTGACCGGTCCCTGGTCCGCGCAACCGTCGAGATTCCCGTCGAGGAGCTCGCCGGCAACGGCTTTGACGGCGAACAGGTCCGCGACGGGATCATCATCGCGAGCCAGTTCGCCGCCGTCGACTCCTACCGCGCCGCGACCCACAACAAGGGCATCATGAACGGCATCGACGCGGTGGCCCTGGCCACCGGCAACGACTGGCGCGCCGTCGAAGCCGGCGCCCACGCCTTTGCCGCACGGGGCACCCACTACACCTCGCTCTCGCGCTGGACCAGAACCAAAGACGGTGCACTGGCCGGCGAGCTGGAACTGCCGCTGCGGGTCGGGATCGTCGGCGGACCTCTCCAGTCCAACCCATCGGTCGCCATGAACCTGCGCCTCGCGCAGGTCGGGTCGTCCCGAGAGCTGGCCGAGGTCATGGCAGCTGTCGGCCTCGCGCAGAATCTCTCTGCGCTGCGCGCCCTCGTCACCGAGGGCATCCAACGCGGGCACATGACCCTCCACGCACGGAGCGTGGCGACCGCGGCCGGCGCCGCTCCCGAGATCTTCGACTCGGTTGTCGAACGCCTCGTCGAGTCGGGTGAAATCAAGATCTGGAAGGCCGAGGAGATCATCGGCCAGGTCAAGCTCGCGGCGGGCCGGGGATTGAATCAGGAGGAGCGGGAGCAGCTCTCCGCCGGCCACGGCAAGATCATCCTCTTCGGCGAGCACGCCGTCGTCTACGGCAGCCGCGCCATCGCCGCGCCGGTGCCGTTGGCGGTCCGAGCGCGGGTGGTGGACGAGGACGAGGGCGTCTGGTTGGTCGTCCCGCGGTGGGGCGTCGAACAGCGACTGCGAAAGGACCCATCCAAACAGCGCTCTTTCGAAATCCCGGCGGCGCTCGTGCTGCGCGAGCTCGGTCTGACCGACCGATCCATGCGGATCGAGGTCTTCTCCGAGATGCCCCGGGCCATGGGTCTCGGGGGATCGGCGGCGGTGGCGGTGGCCATCATCCGCGCCATCGACCGGCATTTCGAGCTCGCCCTCTCCGATGACGAGGTCAACAATCTCGCCTACCAGTGCGAGTGCGTGGCCCACGGAACGCCATCGGGCATCGACAACACCGTCGCGACGTTCGGCCAGCCGTTGATCTACCGCCGCGGCGATCCCCCAGAGATCCTCTCGCTGCGGTTTCCCGAACCGGTCACCATTGTCATCGGCCTGACCGGGGTCGAGAGCCTGACCGCCAAGATGGTGGCGCGGGTCCGCGACGGTCGCCGCCGCAACCGTGATGTCTACGACACCATGTTCAAGGGGATCGACGCCGTCACGGGACAGGCACTCGACGCCATCAAACGCTTCGATCTCGAGCGTCTCGGAGAGCTCATGAACGTGTGTCAGGGTCTGCTCAACGGAATCCAGGTCTCGAGCTGGGAGCTCGAAGAGCTCATCCAGATCGCCCGCGAGAACGGCGCTTTAGGCGCCAAACTCACCGGGGGCGGCGGCGGCGGTTCCATGATCGCCCTCTGCCCCGACAACGCCGCCAGGGTCATGGACGCCATGCGGGACGCCGGCTACCAGTCGATGGAGGTCCGGATCGGCTGATCGGTTCCGCCGGCTGAAGCCGGCATTTGCGGCGTCGGCGACTCGCCTGCGGGGAGCTCGTGCAACCCGAGCGATCGAGCAGCCGGTGTATCCTTCAGCGATGGACGAACCTCTCAAGGACCCGCCACAGCCCCTCGAACGGGCCACCGCCCTCGCCGTCGCGCCATACACGGATCCCTCGTCCCTCGAGATGGAGGCGCGGACGGTTTTTGCGCGGAGCTGGCAGCTCATCGCCAACACCGGCGAGCTCTCCGCCGCCGGCGACCACGTCATCGGCGACATCGCCGGGCGACCCGTCGTCATTGTCCGAGACGAGGACAACGCCCTCCGCGCCTTCTACAACATCTGCCGCCACCGGGCCGGGCCGCTGGCGTCCTGCAACGGTCGGGGCGCCAAGAACCTGAAGTGCAGGTACCACGGCTGGACCTACGCCCTCGACGGTCGGCTGCGCGCCGCACCCGAGATGGCCGAGGCCGAGGATTTCGATCCGGCCGGGATCCGCCTGACGCCGGTGCGGGCCCGAGAGTGGCACGGCCTCGTCTTTGTCTCGCTGTCGGAGAACACCCCGGACTTTGCCGAAGTCTACGGCGGAATCGCGGAGCGGGTCCACCCCGTCGACCTCGGATCCATGGTCTTTCATGAACGCGTCTCCTACGAGATCGCCTGCAACTGGAAGATCTACGTCGACAACTTCCTCGAGGGGTATCACCTGCCCCACGTCCACCCCGGGCTTTCCAGGGTTCTCGACTACCGCGCCTATGCGACCGAGCTCTTCGACTGGTACTCACTCCAGCACTCGCCGCTCGTCAATGCCGGCGACATCTATGGCGACGGCGATGCCTGGTATTACTTCATCTACCCCAACACCATGCTCAACATCATGCCCGGCCGGATGCAGACCAACCGGGTCATCCCCCTCGGCATCGACCGGTGCCGGGTCGACTTCGACTACTACTACGGCGCCGATGGCGCGCCGCGAAACAAGCGCGATCTCGAGTTCAGCGACGAGATCCAACGGGAGGACATCGCCATCTGCGAGGCGGTGCAGAAGGGCCTCGCATCGGGCGCCTACACCCCCGGACGGCTGTCGCCCAGGCGCGAATCCGGGGTCTGGCATTTCCAGAACCTCCTGCGCCGCGCCTACGGCGCTCCGGTCACGCGTGAATCGTGAGTCGCAAGTAGATCAGGTCATTTCCGCCTGGATTCGCCGCCCGGCTTCGGCGGCGTCCTTGGCCTCGGTCGGTCGGCCGGTCCGGTTGAGGATATCGGCGAGGACGTAAAAGCCCAACGGTCCCGACTCACCCTGCGGGTCGAGTTCGATTCCTCGCCGGACGAGGGCTTCGGCCCGGACCAGGCTGCCGCCGCTGTCCATGAGCAGCTTGGCCAGATAGACGTGACCTTGCACGAAATCGGGGTTGGATACGATCGCGGCTTCCCACAGCTCCCGTTGCCGATCGAGCTGGCCGAGGTGCCCGAGCAGGCGGCCGAGGTTGAACTGGGCGTGGTAGTACTTCGGCGCCAGTTCGATGGCTTTCTCGTAGCGGGGGACCGCTTCTCGCAGATTCCCCTGTTCCTCGTAGAGTACTGCGAGGTTGAAGTAGGCCACCGCGTAGAGTTCGTTTTTTGCAATGGCCTCGGCAAAGAGCGCCATGGCTTCGTCGACCCGCCCCTGCTCGGCCCGGACCTCGCCCAACTTGTTGGCAATGAGTCCCGGCGCCTCGCTCGTCGCCATCGCCTGTTGCAGCGTCTCGGCCGCTGCATCGAGGTTGCCGCGGGCAAATTCGATGTCGGCGATGGCGATGGAGGCTCCGGTGTCGGCGCCGGCGATCTCGAGGATCCGGCGATAACCGATGAGCGCCTCCTCTGTGCGACCCAACGCCCGATAGGATGCCGCCATGCCCTGCAGCGCATTTCGATGCTCCGGTTCGAGCTCGAGCGCGCGCCCGAAGTGCCCCAGGGCCTGTTCGAAGTCGCGGTCCGTCAACGAGAGTTGCCCGAGCATCTGGTGGGCGTCGAGGACCCCATCGTCTTGGTCGAGCACGCCCTCGAGCGCCTTCCTCGCGGCCGGTGCGTCGGAGCGCATCAGGGTCTGCGCCCGCATGACGGTTCGGTGGACGCCGATCCGATCCTTGGGGTCCGCGCGAGGACGATCCTCCTCTTCATCGAGACTCACCCCGCCCTGA
Organism: uncultured Acidobacteriota bacterium; assembly: GCA_963823445.1. GTDB lineage: Bacteria > Acidobacteriota > Thermoanaerobaculia > Thermoanaerobaculales > Sulfomarinibacteraceae > JAHECW01. Next base: position 189,389 of record CAWGLT010000009.1, on the reverse strand, counting down.
CCGGCGGCATAGCCGAGGGCCTGGAGCTGGGCCAGGGTCTGGGGATCGAGGTCGGGAGCCGGAGCGCCCGAGCCCTCGTCGATCTCGATGACCGATCTCAGCTTGGAGAGCCGCCTCTCGAGGTCGGTCAACAAAACCGGCTGCGTGGCGCCGAGATCCCGCCCCTCTCGCGGGTCGGCCGCGAGATCGAAGACCTCCGGCCGCGGCGCGCTGATGAGCTTGTATTGGTCGGTCCTCACCGAACGCAGGGGCGCCCAGCCGTAGTGCAGGAGCGGATAGAGCGACTCGGAATAGACCTCGCGATCCATCGGGGAATCACCGCCCCTGACAAAGGCCATGAGGCTCTGCCCATGGACCGGTCGCGGCGGATCGATCCCCACCGCGTCGAGGACCGTGGGGTAGAGATCGACGTGGCTGACCGCGGCGTCCACCACCCGCCCGCCGGAGACGGCTCCGGGCGGCCGGATGATGAGCGGGACGTGGATCGTCGAGTCGTAGATGAAAAACCCGTGCGCCAGCTCGCCGTGATCGCCGAGCCCCTCGCCGTGATCGCCGGTGAGGATGATCAGCGAGTCATCGAGGAGGCCGCGATCCTCGAGGTACTGCCTGAAGCCGCCGAGGAGCGCATCGGTGTAGGCCACCTCGCCGTCATACGGCCTCCCTGGGTGATGGGAAAGGTAGGGTTCGGGCGGCGTGTAGGGATCGTGCGGGTCATAGAGGTGGAGCCAGACAAAAAAGGGCGCATCGTCGGTGCGCCCATCGAGCCAGGTCTCGGTTGCGGCGATGGTCTCGGCGCCGGATCGCTGCACCGCGCTGAGATTGGGAGTCTCGTCGAAGGTGCTGAGGTCGAAATCATCGAAGTAGTGGTCGAATCCCTGCGCAATGCCCCACCGCGAGTCGAGGACGAAGGAGCTGATGAACCCTGCGGTCGACCAACCGTTCGCCGACAAGGCTTCGGCAAGGGTCGTCAGTTCCTCCCCCACCGTGTAGCCGACGTTTTCCCGAACACCGTGGCCCGGCGGATAGAGCCCGGTGAGGATCGAGGTGTGGGCGGGCAGGGTGAAGGGCACCGTGCTCGCGGCGTTGGCGAAGCGCACACCCTCGTCGGCAAAGCCGTCGAGCGTCGGTGTGACGACGTCTTTCGATCCATAGCTCGAGAGCCGATCCGCCCGCAGGGTGTCGATGGTGATCAGGATGACGTTGAGGTCCCTGACCTCGCGGGGTCCGACCGCGGCGACAGTGTTAACCGGAGTCGGCGCCGATTCTGGGGCCTTCCCGCCGCCGCAACCGGCTGATGCGAGGACGAGCGAGCCGATCGCGAAAAGCGGCAGCCCGATGCGTCCCATCTCTCGAGTTACCGACAGCTTTGGGTCCATCGCGGGCGAGACGCCCACGACACACGACGCCGAAGAGTGTCTGTTGCTCGTCACTCACCGCCTCCTGTACCCGCATTGTAGCGGGGAGGCTTCACGATCCGATGCCGAGCCTCATTCTCTGAAGACCGTCGAAGAGCCGGCACTGGTCGTCTCGAACGCCCTCGCCAGTGGCGATTTCATCACCGAAAATGATGTGATTTCGCGAACCGGCATCGTATGCGGGCCAAACTGCGGCGCCGTCGCCGTTGGGATCGCCGGTCGCCGCGAAGCGCACCCAGTAGTCCGCCATGGCGTCGGCAAGATCCTCGTCATCCTCGTTGCGCGGGATCCAGGTTTCCCGAGCGAGACTGTCAAAAGCGTAGGGCACCTCCGCGCCGTGGAATGCGCCGAGTTCTTCACCACCAGGCGCGGGCACCGCTCGAGTAAAGATGAAGAAATAGGCACGGCTCCCCGCCCGCCCCATCCGATCGGCGATGAATCTTGCGGGGCAGGCGAAGTAGAGATCGGTCTGAAAATCATCCGCCGCCGCGGACGCCTCGGCATCGGTGTCAGCGGGATAGATCTCCATGGCGCGATCGGCGAGATCACCAAAATCGGCGCCCAGCGCCGTCCGGAGTCCTTTCACCGTGACATCCGGCCAATAGCGGCGCATGGTCGCCCACTCATCGGCGTTGAAACCGGCAATCAGGGGCACGTTGGCCTGTTCACCTGAATCGAAGACCCTACCCGGGGCATCTTTGAGGACCCATCCGTCCACGTTCGGTGTGTTCACCCGGCCGATTTCGGACTCCTTCACGATCTTCAGCAGTTCCTCGGCATTCACCGCACGCATGGCCCCGATGACATCTTCGGCGTCACCCACCCCGACAGCGGTCGCCAACTTCTCGCCAACGGCCTCCGCATCGGCGAGACGTCGGTCCACGCTGACGGCGTAGCCGCCGCTTTGGATGATTGCGCGGTGGAAAAGGCCCCGAGCCAGAGGTGACGCCATCAGATAGGCGACATCGGTGGCGCCCGCGGACTCACCGAAAATCGTCACCCTCTCGGGGTCGCCCCCGAACACTGCGGCGTTTCGTTGCACCCACTCGAGCAGGGCGATCTGATCCAGAAGAGCATAGTTACCCGAGGAGTTGTTCTCGGACTCGGCGGAGAGCGCCGGGTGGGCAAGAAAACCGAAGACCCCGAGGCGGTAGTTGAAATTGATCACGACCGCCCCGCGCCGCGCGAGGTTTGCGCCGTCATAAGGCGGTTCGGCACCCGAGCCGGCGACATTACTGCCACCGTGGATCCACACCATCACCGGTTGGAGATCCCGGCCTCCCAGGTTGGTGGTCCAGAGATTGAGATAGAGACAATCCTCGTTCATGGGTTCGAAATCGGGAACAAGGGCGGGATCGGTGCCGAGGGTTTGGGCGATATCGCGGTAGAACTCGGTATTGCCGGGATATTGAATACACGCCGATCCGAAGTCGGTGGCCCGCTGGACGCCCACCCTCGGAATCATCGGAGCCGGAGGCCTCCACCTCCCCTCACCCACCGGAGGAGCGGCGTAGGGGACGCCCCTGAAGACCGAAACCACCCCGTCGCCTTGCAGTTGCACACCCTGTAGCCTTTCACCATCGGCGGTCGTGACCGACGGATCGAATTCGGGCGGAGACCCGCACGTCGCGATCATGAGGCAACCACCCACGAGGGCAACCGAGAGGACGACGATCGGTCGCATCACTACTCACCCGTCCACTCGGGCGGCCGCTTTTCGACAAAGGCCTTCGCCCCTTCCTGGGCGTCGCTGCTCGCGAGCATCTTCATGAACGCCGGCCAGCTCCTCGAACGAAGCGCCGCATAGCTCTCCTCGAAATTGAGTTTCTCGGTCAGGTGAACCGCTTCTTTGATGGCGGCCAGCGAAAGCGGCGCCGCGAGGCACAGATCCTCGGCGAGAGCACGCGCCTCGTCCATCAATCGGTCGGCAGGAACCACCTTGTTGATGATCCCAAGCGAGGCGAGATCTTCTGCGCTGAAGCGGTGCCCGGTCATGAGGATTTCGAACGCCTTCTGTCTCGGCAGCAGCTTGGGCAGCATGAAGGTCGCGACATCGGGCGCCATCCCGATCCGCACCTCGGGGAGCATGAATTCGGCGTGGTCGGCCGCGATGACCATGTCCGCGCGCAGAAGCATTTCAAACCCGGCCCCGACGGCGAGACCGTTGACCGCGCAGATCACCGGCTTGAGCAGGCTCGTCATCTCAGGGAAGCCGCCGAATCCACCCTCGCCGAAGTCCTCGAGATAGTCCTCGCCTTCGGCGACGGCGTTGAGATCCCAGCCGGCGCAGTAGAATTTCTTGCCGGCACCGGTGAGAATCGCGACCCGTAGTTCGGGGTCGTCACGAAAACCTGCGAAGACCCTGCCCATCTCACGGCTCAGCAGCGCATCGAGGGTGTTGGCCTTGGGCCGATCGAGGACGATCTCCAGGATCCTGCCGTTACGGGTGATCTTCAGAAAGTCGTTCATCAGAGCTCTCCTTCTCGGCCCCACCCGCGCGGCGGGGACGGAACCTATTTCCTGACACTGATCAGCGCGTCTGCGGCGACCACCCCACGGCCCTCGGCCAGCACCATCAAAGGGTTGACATCGAGTTCGACGATGAAACCCGGGTCGCGTTCCACCAGGGCTGCGATGGCCATCACCGCGTCGGCAGCAGCGCTGAGATCGGCGCTCGGCAACCCTCTGAAACCGTGGAATAGAGGTGCAGATTTGAGCCCGGCGAGCGCCCGGGTCACCCCGTCCTTGTCCAACGGAAGAAGCAGCGAAACGCTGTCCTTCATGAGCTCGACCAGGATCCCGCCGCCGCCCACCACGACGTAGGGACCGAATTGGGCATCCCGGGCGACGCCGACGATGAGTTCGGCCACCACGCCGTCAATCATGGATTCGACGAGAAAATCATCCGTCAACTCCAACATCCCCGCCACCGCCGCCGCCACCTCGTCGGGGTTCCCCAAACCGAGTTTGACGCCGCCGACGTCGGTTTTATGCGCGATTCCCAGCGCCTTGACGACGACCGGGTAACCCAACTCATCGGCGGCCGCCGCTGCCTCGTCGGCGCTCCGCACCGTCTTTGAACGAGGGATGGGCACCCCACAGTCGACGAGGATCTTCTTCGACTCCACCTCATCGAGGACCCTGATCTCGCGATCGTCGTTTGCAGTCGGAACATCGAGCAGCGGCAAAGCCGGTGGGGTCTTCCACGAGTCGCCCACGTCGACTGCCGCCTGGACCGCTGCGATTCCGGTATCGATCCCGGCAAGCGGGACGATCCCCTCGGCCAAGAGCCGCGCCGCCACCGGCTCGGAGATCGTGTCGGAGAATGTCGAGAGCACCCCTCCTCTGGCGCCAGTCTCACGAATGGCGCGGACAAAGCCCTCCTCCGCACCGAGCCAGGTCGACTGGTCGCAGAGGTCCTCTCTCGGGTAATCGAGCAGGCACAGCGAAAGATCGAAGCCCTCCGCCACGAACGGTGTAAACGTCGCCGCCAGTCCATCGGCGTTGTCCCAGTCGAACATCTGGAAGTCCAACGGGTTGGCGGCCACCATCCGCTCGTGCACCGCTGCACGGAGCCGATCGGTCGATGCATCGGAGAGCGGCGGCAGGGTCAGACCGGTTCCGATCATCGCGTCCGCGAGCAGAGTGAGATCGCCGCCCGAGGTACTCATGGCGCCGATCCGGCCGCCCGGTAGCGGGCCCGTCACGTGGAGCACCTTGAGTGCCTCGATGAGCGCCTCCAGCGACTCGACCCGCGCCACCCCGAGACGCTCGAAAAGTGCGCTCACGAGGGCATCCGAACCCGCCAACGAGGCCGTGTGGGACAGCACCATCTTCTGTGCGGTCTCCGATCGACCGGTTTTGATGGCGACCACGGGCTTGCCGAGTTCGCGGGCCAGATTCACCGCCTCCGCAAAGGCTCGAGGGTCGGTCATCCCTTCGATGTAAAGACCCAGCGCCGTGACCCTCTCCTCGGCCGCGAAGACCCGGATGGCGTCGTGGAGATCGAACTTGAGTTTGTTGCCCAGAGACATGAGATAGGCGATGGGCAGCCCACGGCGCTGCATGCTGAGATTGAACGCGACATTCGACGACATGGTGATGATGGCGACGCCCCGGTCGACCCGACGGCCGCCCTGTTGATCGGGCCAGAGAATCGCCCCGTCGAGATAATTGATCAGACCGTAGCAGTTGGGTCCGATGATGGGCATCTCGCCCGAAGCCTCGAGAAGTTCCATCTCGAGGTCTGATCCCTCGTCTCCGGCTTCGGTGAACCCCGTGGCGTAGCAGATGGCGCCGCCAGCGCCACGAGCCGCGAGATCACGAACGATCTCGATGGTGAGATTCCGGTTGACCCCGACATAGGCGGCGTCGGGACTTCCGGGCAACTCGGCGACCGAGCGGTAAACCTTCCGTCCTCCCATTTCGGCTTTCTTCGGGTGGACCGGCCAGATCTCGCCGGTAAAGCCGAGGCGGCCGCACTGACGGACAAGCTCCTCGGCGACGCCGCCACCGAAGACCGCGATGGACCCCGGCTGCAACAGACGTTTGAAAGACATCCGGTTCCTCCCGATATGGATGTGGATCAGTCCACGAGTCCGGCAAGCCTGCCGGTGATGATCGCCTCGGCCTCGCCGGCGATTCGCGCCACGAGTTCGGCGACGGTGGGTACGTCATAGACCAGACCTGAAGAAAGCCCGGCCCAGAAGATCCCCAGCTCGAGATCACCGGTTTCGAGAACCGCGGCTCCCCTCTCCCCCGCCACGAGATCGGCCACATCAACGAATTCGACGCCCCTCCGGCTCTCGATCTCGGCGACCTTCTCGGCCACGGTGTTCCTGTAGACCCTCGCCGTGTTCCGGAAGCTCCGGAAGATGAGTTGAGTGTCCAGTTCCGTCGCCTCCACCAGCTTTTGTTTGAGATTCTCGTGGATGGGCGCTTCCTCAGTCGCCATGAAACGGGTCCCCATGCTCACCGCATCGGCTCCAAGGGCGAGCGCCGCGACCAAACCGCGTGCGTCGGAAAAGCCGCCGCACGCGACGACTGGAACATCCAGTTGATCGACAGCCCTGGGAAGCAGCACCAGTGAGCCGATCCCGTCCTCCCCGGGGTGGCCGGCGGCTTCAAAACCGTCAATGATCACCGCGGCGCAGCCCAGCGACTGAGCCTTCAGCGCGTGTTTCACGGCGGTGCACTTATGGAGCACCTTGACGCCGGCCTCATCGAAAAGCGGCATGAACCTCTCCGGGCTGTAGCCGGCGGTCTCGACCACTTTGATGCCTGAGTCCACAATGGCCTTGATGTACTCGGTGTAGGGGGGCGGCGTCCGGCTCGGGAGAATAGTCAGATTCACCCCGAAAGCCCGATCGGTCATCGACCGGGTCCGCGCAATCTCACGAACCAGCTCACTGGGCGTGGGTTGAGTCAGCGCGCTGAGGAAACCCATGGCTCCGGCGTTGGCGACGGCCGCCGTGAGCTCGGCCGTGGAAACCCGCTGCATCCCACCCTGCATGATGGGGTGCTCCATCCCGAGCATTTCAGTCAGTCTTGTTTTCAACATTTCGGTTTCAATACTCCAATACCGGTAACGCTCTAGCGAAGAAGCTCGGCCGCCGCGATCACCCGTTGGATCTCGTTGACACCCTCGTAGATCTCGGCGAGTTTCATATCACGGAAGATCCGTTCGACCTTGTACTCCGTGGTGTAGCCGAAGGCGCCGTGGATCTGCATCGCCGAACTCGCCGCCCGGTGCGCCGCCTGCGACACGAACAACCGGGTCTTCGCGGAATCGAACATGATGTTCTTGCCAATTGACTTCGAAAACGCCGTCGCATATGTCAGATATCTCGCGGCATCCACCTCGGCTGACATCTCGCCGATCATCCACTGAATTGTCTGGAATTTCGCAATGGGTTTCCCCTGTTGTTCGCGGTGTTTTGCATAACTGATTGACTCATCCAATGCGGCCTGCGTCATCCCGACACACTGAGCTGATATACCAAGTTTTCCAACCGATATTTCGGTCGTCAAAACCTTGAATCCTTTACCTCTCTCGGCTTCTCCACCGACCGTATTGTCATATGGAACTCTGACGTTCTCCAAAACGATATCTGCAACTTCCAGTCCATGCATTCCCATTTTCGATACGTGTTTCTGCGGTGTGTAACCCGGGGTGTCTTTCGGTACGATAATACACGTGATTTTGTCTTCCATTTCTACATCTTTGCAGAAAAGAACGATCGTTCCAGGCAAAGGAGAGTTGGTGATGAAGATCTTCTCGCCGTTGATGACCCACTCGTCACCCTCACGTTTGGCGGTGGTTCTGATCGCCCGCGCATCGGACCCCGTATCGGGTTCGGTGAAGGCAAAACTCCCGATGGCATCACCGGAGAGCAATCCTGGAAGAAACGCCTTCTTCTGCTCTTCGGTTCCAAAGTCGTTGATGGTTCCTGCACACAGACTATTGACTGAAATGAGACCACCGATTGAACAATAGACTCTCGAAAGTTCTTCAAGAACCATCACATACTCGAGATAGGTACATCCAACTCCACCGTACTCTTCCGGATATTGAATTCCGAAAAATCCAAGTTCCTTCATTTTCGGAATCAGATCTGAAGCAGTGCGCTTTTCCAATTCCATCTTTGCGACCGATGGAGCGATTTCTTTTTCAGCAAAATCCCGAGCAGTTTCTTTGATCATCTGCTGTTGGTCAGAGTAACTAAATTCCATTCATTCCTCGCCTTTTACTCAGTCGGTTGTTCAGGAAGATCTTCCTTCAGCCATCGGAGAAGGGACCACACAGATAGGGTAATCACGAAGATCAACGGGACGGCGACGATCAACGCCGCAGTCTGCAACGGCTCCAGACCTCCGAGGTACATCAACGCCACAGCCGTGGCGCCCAGCGCAAGCGCCCAGAACAGACGATTCCATCGTTGCGGCTCGGACTCACCCGCGACCAGGTTTCTCGAAGCCACCGAGGCGATGGTGTAGGCCGAAGCCTGGAGGGTGGTAGCTGAGTAGATGAAGCACATGGCAACAAACAGAATCAGAATGAAGGTACCCATGGGCAGCGCCTTGACCACCGCGACGATGGCCGCCTGGGGCGAGACCTCGTTCATGATCTCGATCACCGGGACCACCCCGTTCAACTGGTCATAGAGCGCGGTGTTGCCAAAGGTGGCAAAGAAGAGCCAGCAACCCAGGCTGCCCCAGACGAGGTTGGCCGCGACGACTTCGCGAATGGTCCTTCCCCGAGATATCCGGGCCACAAACAGCCCCATGAAGGGCGCGTAGGCAATCCACCAGGCCCAGTAGAAAACCGTCCAGGTCTGCGGGAAACCCGAACCGCCCACCGGGTCGGTGTACAGGCTCATTCGAACGAAGTTTGTCGCCAGTAGACCGAGACTGTTGGTGAAGGTGTCAAGGATGAAGACCGTGGGTCCAAAAATCAGGACAAACGCGAGGAGGAAGAACCCGAGAAACACGTTCGCATCGGCGAGTCGCTTGATCCCCTTCTCCATCCCGAGATAGACCGTTGTTCCGAAAATGGCGGTCCAAACGACAATCACGAACGCATCGAGGGCGAAACTCCGCTCGATCCCAGTGAGAGTGCTGATGGCCTCCGAGAGAATCGGCGTGCCGAGCCCCAGAGAGGTCCCGGTGCCGCCGATCAGACCGAAAATGAAGAGCACATCTATAAGCTTGCCGAGCCAGCCATCCGCACGATCGCCGATGACGCCCCGGCACGCCTGCGAAATCCGAAGAAACGGGATCTTCCGGTTGTGGAAGGCGTAGGCGATGGGGAGAGCGGGGATGCAGTAGAGCGCCCAGGCAAGCGGCCCCCAGTGGAAAAGGCCGTACATGGCGCCCCAGTGGGCGGCCTCGGCGGATTCGGGCGTGATGCCGAACGGCGGCGCCTGGTAGTAGTAGACCCACTCGATGGTTGCCCAGTAGAGCAGCGAGGTGCCGATTCCGGCACAGAAGAGCATCCCGATCCAGCTGAGTTGGCCGAACTCGGGCCGCGCGTCGGGACCGCCAAATCGCACCGATCCGTATCGCCCAAAAGCAAACCAGAGCAGGACGCAGAGGACGCCGAAGGTGAACCAAAGGAAGAGAAATCCCAGTTGGTGTTTGATGAAATCGAGCACGCTGCCAAGGATCTCCGCACTCGCCTCCGGGTAGAGGATCAGGGGCACGATGGCCGAGATCACGACCACGAGGGCCGGCCAGAAGACCGCTTTATCGATGGGCGCCGATCTCATTTCGGGCATCTAGGGTTCCTCCCCCGCCAGCTCGGGACCGTCGTCCACTCCGAAAACGCCGCTGAGCACCTGTCGCAGGCGCGGCAGCACATCGAGCTCACTCTCGTCGTCGCTGGAGTAGCCCACATAAACCGCCACCAGATCCCTGTCCGGGTTGACCAGCAACCCCTGTCCGGCCCAACCGCCCTTGAAGATATCGTTATTGGTGAAGACCAGATCCCACTGGTAGACATTGTGTTTGACCACTTTCCCGGTGACCTCATCCGGTGGTCCCCCGCGAGCGTTGGCCAGCAGTTCGGGCCGACCACCGTTGATGAGCATCTCGATGTGTTCATCGGAGATGATCTTCCTATCGCTCACGACACCGTAGCTCGGGGTGAACAGAAGCCCGAATCGAGCGAGATCCCGCGGCCGACCGAGAAACCCGCCGGCAAACATCGGCACACCGAATCGCGGCGCCAAGATGGCTGCATCGCCTTCGGCGCCGATACGGGTCCAGAACTCACGCGAGAATGCGTCCTGGAAGGGCATACCGGTCAGTTTCTCGACCAGCCAACCCAAGATGTAGGTATTGATCGAGCCGTATTCGAACGAAGTCCCCTGCTCGGCATATTTGCCCACCCTCAGAGCCGCGATGTAGGTGTAGGGGTTGTCTGCTGATTCGTCGCCGAAGTGTGCCTCGCCCGTGGTCTCCATGAGGCCGTAGTAGCAGGACGAGCGGTCGTAGTACTCCTCCGAGCAATCGACCCCGGTGGCCATGTCGAGGATGTTCCTGACCGTGATTCCTTCATACGACGAACCGGCCAGCTCCGGGAGATAGGTCTCGATGGATTTGTCGATTTCGAAGAGCCCTCGGTCCTCTAGGATGCTCAACACCGACGAGACCAGCACCTTCGTCACCGACCAGTAGATGGGTCGCTCATAGGGCTCCATCCGCGGGTAGTCCTCGAAGACGATCTTGCCCTGGTGGAGGATGACCATCCCCATGCAGGTCGAGAGATCCGATCGGAGGAAGTCGGCGAACGCCATGGTTCCTCCCGGAATGTCGACCTCAAAATCGGTGATCTCAGCCACGGTTTCCCGCTCGAGTTCGCGCACGGGTCCCGCCCGGTAGACGTTGACCGTCGGGAAAAGGCGGTTGAGGTTCTTGTTGTTCCACGCCATTGCCTCGCCGTTGACGTTCCACCACGACGTATCGGACGGCTGTTCGGCGATGCGTCGCCGGACTTCGTCAACGGTTGAAGCGGGCTCGAAGGTGTTGCCAGCCGCGGTCTTGTTGGCGAAGAACTCCCAGATCACCTTGCTCGCGAACTCGGTCTCTCCGTCGCGCGGCCAATCGTGACCGCCGTCCCACGCACAGTCGACCAGCTCGACGCCGGTGGCGCATCCAGTGCGCTGGATGCACCGGAAGCCCTTGACGCCGTCCAGCGACGTCGGATACGAGCTGGTTGAATTGCTGCAACCCTGTGATTCCACCGACGCCCAGAGATCCATCACATCGGCCGTCGGCGTGTAGAAAAACCCGTCGCTGGCCGGTGTGCCGTCAAAGGGCACAGTGTCGTCGGCAGTGGCGTAAATATTCATCATCGACATCGGCGTTTCGGGACCGGGAGCGCAGTTGAATCCCTTGGCGAGGGTTCCCGCCACCGGGGCGATGGCGGCGAAACGACCCGGCAGATCGCAGCCGAGCCGGTGGACGAACATCCCTCCGTTACTGATTCCGGTGGCGAAGACCCGATCGCGGTCGATGCAGAGGTTCGACTCCAGCTTGTCGAGGAGAGCCTCGATGAATCCCACATCGTCGTAACACGAGCACCAGTCGCACTCGCTTGCCTCGCCGCACTCGGGCGGCGTCGGGTAGTCGAAGGCCTCGGCGGTGCAGATTGGTCCGACCGGGCCCGGCGACGCGTTGCACGCGAAGATCGTTCCACGAGGTGACCTGGAATCCTCCGGCTTCGAAGGCGGTGCCCTGCGGAAACACGACCACGAAACCACTCTCATCACTCGAGGATCGGAAGGAGGTGTACTCCATCTCGGCTCTTTCGGCGGTGCCGGTGTAGCCGTGGATGACCAGCACCAGCGGCGCCGGGTCTGTCTGGTCGTAGCCTGTGGGGAGGTGAAGCCGGTATTCGCGCGTGAGCCCCCCATCTCGATGGTCGCGGCGATGGACTCGCCCGCGGCCACCTGCGGCGCAACGCCACATCCGATGCTGGGACTGACGCCTGCAGCCTCACCAACGAAACCCATCATTGCAACCAGGCAACAACCGAGAATGACGGCCGCTGAGCAGGCAGGATGCCTGCTCCACAACCCGGCCGAGCTGCTTTCCCAGGTTGTCTCGCGACGACTTCGGGAGGCTTGATGTGGGGCAGGCTTCCAGCCTGCCGTCCCATCGAGGGCACGAGGCCTGCTCATCGTGAGACCCTCGCGAGGTCGGCCGGCTCGTCTCCGGGTCTCAGACCACGCAGACGGAACGAGTACTCCAGTGGCTCGGGCCACACGGTGTATTCGTCATGGGTCCGGGCGCCCCAGCTGTCGTCCCACCAACGCCTGTCTGTTGCATGTCGATGGACAGAGTGATGTTCTCGCGCCGCTCCATCTGCCAACTGTACTTTGCATCCTCGAGATCGGCGGTGGTGTAGTGGTGGGCGCTGAAGGCGACAAGGGGTTCGCCGATGACCAGAAGCCCCAGGCCATCATCGTTGGTCAGGCTCATCCACCGAACGTCGGTCTTGTTGCCGTTTTCCTGCGGTTCGGAGTAATCCACAAACTGATCGTCCACTGATCCGGTCCACACACCGACACGGGCGCCGTCCTTGCGGTCCCAGTAGCTTTCATGCGGCCCACGCCCGTACCAGGTCACGGTCTCGAATCCGCCCGAAACTTCCATCTGCATCCCGAAGCGAGGGAGTTCGGGAAGCTCGCCGTCGCCTGGATTCAAGCTCACGTCGACGGCGATCTCGCCGTCGCCGAAGACGGTGTAGACCACTTCGTTGGTCGACTCCACATCGGGGAATCGACCCGTGAACCGGATCTCGACCTCGGCCGAGCCGATCTTCTGGATCTCGCTGGAAGTCACCACCCAGTGGCGGCTCGCCGCCTTCCAAGGTGCGCAGCGGGTCGGCATGTCGTTCCCGCGGTCGTTGTCGGTCGGGGCCCGCCAGAAGTTGGGTATCGGCCCGCCAGCCAGGATCTCTTCCCCGTCAACCGCGAGACCCGCCAAAAAACCGCCGCTCGGATCGAAGCGAGCCGTGAAACCATCACCGGAGACCGTGACTTCTCCCGCGTCCTCGGCAAGATCCAACGCCGTCATGTGCGATGGATCGAGCACGGGCGTCGGTCCGCCCGGTCTTCCCAATTCGATCTGTTCCCACGCGACCTCGTGGCCCCTCTCCGCCCATGTGGCATCGTCGCTGAGACAAAAGCTCAACTCATAGAGGTACTCGACCCCGGCGACTGGTTGGACACGCGACATCGGCAGACGAATCAACCGGCTCTCACCCGGGGGGATTTCGAGGCTGGGCAGCTCACCGGAGTCGACGATTTCGCCATCGCCCTTGAGCTCCCAGAACCCATCGATCCCAGCAAGATCGATGAACGCGTACCCGTTCGTGATTTCGACCCCACCCGGGTGGTCTTCCGGCTGCTCGACATGGATGGACTGATACACCTTCTTGACCTCGAGCAGCCCCGGGTGCGGTACGCGGTCGGCCGAGACCAGGCCGTTCATCAGGAAGTTGTCGTCGTGATAAACGCCCTCGGGCTCGAATGCCCCTCCATAGGCGAAGTAGAACTCGCCGGGCTTGCCGGGCACCGGCTGACGCAGCCCCTGATCCACCCAGTCCCAGATGAAACCGCCCTGGAGCCGCTCGCGGGCGTAGATCTCCTTCCAGTAGTCCGCGACATTGCCGTTGGAGTTGCCCATGGCGTGCGAGTACTCGCAGAGGATGAGCGGCCGGTCGCCATGGGTCTCGGCGTACTCGACGATTTCGGGGATCCGAGCGTACATGGGGCAGAAGATGTCGGTGTTGGGACCGAGTTCGGCTCTTTCGTAGTGAACCGGCCGCGACGGGTCGCGCTCGCGAACCCAATTCGCCGTGGCTGTGAAGTTCACCCCGTCACCGGCCTCGTTGCCGAGGGACCAGATGATGATGCTCGGGTGGTTCTTGTCCCGCTCGACCATGCTCACGGTCCGGTCCATGTGGGCCGGGCCCCACTCCGGCTTGTTGCCCAGGGTCTTGTCGGGGTCGTAGCCGATGCCGTGCGACTCGATATTGGCCTCATCGATGACATAGAGGCCGTAGTAGTCGGTGAGGTCGTACCACTCGGTGACATCCGGGTAGTGCGAGGTCCGCACCGCATTGATGTTGTGCTGTTTCATGAGCAGGATGTCGCGCACCATTCCCTCGGTGGACATGACGTGGGCGGTGTCGGGATCGTGCTCGTGGCGGTTGGTCCCCTTGAGCAGCACCGCTACTCCGTTGACCAGGAGTTGTCCGTCGGTGACCGAGACCTCGCGGAAACCGACGTTGGTGGAGACCGATTGGATCACCGCGCCCTCGGGGTCGGTCAGGCTGACGACCAATCGAAATAGGTTGGGTTCTTCGGCCGACCATTTGGGTGGATCTGAAATCTCGCGATCGAGCCGGATGGCGGTCTCGGTTCCGGCTGATGCGTCACCGGACACCGCCAGATCATCCACTACCTTCCCACCGTCGGCGTCGAAGAGAGTGGCCGTCACCGCGTACGACCGATTCTCGCCGCCGAGGTTGGCGATCCTGACATCGATCCCGAGCGACGCATCACGGTAGCTCTCATCGAGATCGGTGTGGACCTCAAAATCGCGGATCTGGAGCCGATCGAGGGAGTACAAGAAGACGTCCCGGAAGAGCCCGCTGATCCGCCAGAAGTCCTGACACTCGAGATAGGAGCCGTCGGAGTAGCGGTAAACCTCGGCGGCGACCAGGTTTTCGCCCGGCTGCAGATATTCGGTGATGTCGAACTCCGCCGGTGTCCGGCTACCCTGGCTGTAACCCACTTCATGGCCGTTGACCCAGAGATAGAAGGCCGAGCTCACCCCCGCGAAATGGAGATAGACCCGGCGGCCGTCCCAGTCCCCGGGCACGGTGAAGCTGCGCCGGTACGACCCCACCGGGTTGAAATCGTGCGGCACCCGCGGCGGATCGGGTTCACCCCAGGAGTAGCGGACATTGGTGTAGATGGGATATCCGTGACCGTGGAGCTGCCAGTTCGCCGGCACCGGGATCTCATCCCACGAGGCAATGTCGAAGTCCGGCCGGTAGAAGTCCACCGGACGCGCGTCCGGGTTCTCCGACCAGTGGAAATCCCAGGTTCCGTTGAGAGAAAGGAACCACGGGGATCCGATCGGCTCCCCGACGAGGGCGGCCGCGGGATCCGCAAAAGGAATGGCGGTGGCTTTGGCCGCCTCCTTGTTGCGACCGATCATCTGCGGATTCTCCCAATCGGGATTAAGTGGAGATCGAGGCGCCCGCCCGCATCCGGCCGAAAAAAGGCACGCAAACAACACAACCGTCAACGCTCTGGGAATGGCCACGCAGCCCCCTGTTTCGCCTTGAATCCTCACCGGCCGACTCCAATCGTCGGAAGTCGGCCGGTGATCGATCGCCATTCAAATAGCACGAGCCGGCGGCAGCCGGCTCGCACCCTCATTCACTCGCTCACCAGGTAAATCTGAAACGGAGTTGAGCTCTCCGCGGCAGTACCCATCCTCCAGGCAAGGGCTCCTCGCCGACGGGATAGTTGAGATCCCTCCACCACTCGACCGCACCGTCGTTGAGGAGGTTGAGAATCTGGATGTCGATGTTCAGGCTCGTCCCCCTGCCGGTGTTGAAGTGTTTGCCGACACCGAGGTCCCACAGATACTGGGTGGGCAAGCGTTGGCTGTCGGAGCCCGGCGACGTGATGATCGTCGTCGTTCCCCGGTTCGGCAGGCGGACCTGCTGCTGCCGGTCGTAGATGCGTCCGCTTTGGATATTGACCACCGAGCTGATCTTGAAGCCCAGCGGCAGCATCCAGTTGCCGACCAGCCGGAGCACGTGCCGCCGGTCGCCGGCCAGCGTCTTGTCGGCGTTGACGAATGCGTTCGGGTCGGCCTCGGCGCGATTGGCGTAGAGAGCCTCACCCTGCCCGGCCCAGTCGCCGCCGGTGAGAAACCGCGGATTCAACCCCTCGGACTTCGAGTAGCTGTAGGAGGCAATGAGGTCCCAGTTGTCGCTGAAGCGCTTCTTGTAGACCAGAAAGAGGCCCATGTAGTCCTGCTCGTATTTCCGGTCGCCGCCATAGGCGCCCGGCCCGGTGCTGTTGCCCTTGAAGCGCGTCGGATCGACGGAGTAGTCCCGCAAGGTGTATGTATTCCCGGTCTCGGGATCGGTCCAGTCGAAGTCCTCATACTCGCCGTCGTCGGCGATGTACCAGCCGATCAGGTTCGTGGTCTGCTTGTAGACCCCCTGCACGCTGATCGCGCTCGTCGCGGTCAGCTGGTGGTCGTAGCCCAGGGTGTACTCCCAGGTGTGGGAGTTGTCCGTACCGGGGACCAGGAACGCGCCCGCCCGGGAACCCCAGTCGGCGATAACCTCCCACTCATTGTCCCAGTTGAGCCAGTACGTCCTCCACGGGGGCGCTTCGGGGGGCGGGGAATACCAATCCCCGGATGTCATCCCGGAGGTGAACCTGCCGATGGAACCGCGGATGACCGATTTCCCGGTCTTGGTCGGCTGCCAGGCGAAACCGAAGCGCGGATCGAAATTGTCCCACTCGACCACATCCATTCCCGGGATGATCTCGCCGGTGGAGTTCGAGTCGTGGTCGAGACGCGGGAAGTCCTCGATCCAACCTCTGTTGTTGTCGTAGCGGACACCGATGTCGAGGGTCAACCGCGAGCTGATGGTCCAGCTGTCGGTCGCGAACGCGCTGATGGTTTCCGATTGACCGCCGTAGTAGTACGGCAGTCCTGTGTACCAGTACTGATAGACGTATGGATACCCCGGATAGTACTCGTACTCGTACTGGTAGTAGTAGTGCGGGTTGTAGGTCTTGGTCGTCGCGCCGTCCCTGGAGTACTGGACCCCGAACTTGAACTCGTGGTCACCCTTGATGAAGTTCTCCGCGTGCTGGGTCAGGATCACCTCGGCGTCGTCGGATGACTGCTCCCATTTCCACTGCCACCAAACATCCCCGTACCAGAGCCACGGATAAACCGTCATGTCCACGAAGGTGGGCTCACCGGTGGGGTACTGCGACCGGTATTCGTTTGTGGTCCGCAGCAGCCCGGCGCGGGCCTCGATGACCGTGTTGGCGCCGAGGACCCCACTGTAGTCGACACCCAGCATCTTGTTATGGGTGTCGTTCTCGCTCCACTGGGACGGCTCGCTGTAGATGTCTCCTGCGCTCGGGCCGAGGAACTTGTAGTCGCTGGCGATCAAGTTGAGGCGGTGGTTCTGCGCGATCTGAGCGGTGAATTTGAGGTCGAAATTGTCCCAGGTCGTTTCCTTCTGGTTGGGAAGGGTCGAGTCCTCGAAGGGGTAGAAGGCCTGGAACCTCCCGAACTCGGCGCCGGCGAAGAACCACAGCGTGTCCTTGACGATGGGGCCGCCCAACGTCGCCTGAAGCACGTTGTGATGATCGAGGGTGTAGGTCTGCGCCCCCTCAGGCGCATCCTCCCGGCGGCCGTTTTCGCCGACCCAGTTGCTCGGCCAGTAGTCGAGGTTGGCCGAACCGTGGAACTCGTTGGTCCCCGATTTGGTGACAACGTTGAAGGCGGAGCCCAACATACCGCCATACTCCGCGGTGGCGCCGGTGCCGAGCACCTGGATCTCGGCGATCATCTCGTCGTTCATGGACCACTGGAGCTGGCCGCTGTCGGGGGCGGTCCGGTTGAGACCGTCGATGTTCCACTGGCTCGATTTGATGTCGGAGCCGAAGGCAACGATCTCGCTCGTGCCCTCACTCATCTGGTTCACCCCGGGCGTCACCGCTATCACGTCGTAGAAGTTGCCTCGGGTCGGCAAATCGATGATCTGCTGACTGTCGAACCGAGAGTTGAATGTCGGGCTTGCCGTGTCGACGATCGGCACCTCGGCCTTGACCACGATCTCATCACTGAATTCCGGCGTCATCGTGATATCGACCGACGAAACCGCACCTATGGCGACCCGAACCTCGTCGGCGGACTGCGTCTGGAAACCAGGTAGGCTGGCGCTCACCTTGTAGGTACCGATGGGCAGGACGGCAAACTGAAACCCGCCCGCTTCGCTCGTCACCGCGGTCCGTTGAGCATTGCCGAGGACCTCACCGCTGACCACGATGGTAACCCCCGGCAGGGGTTTGCCATCGGTGTCGGTGGTCCTCCCTCGGATGCTCCCCGTCACCTGGGCAAACGCCGTGTGGCCCATCGTCAATACGAACACGACCCACAGAATTGTCACTACCCGTCCACGATTCATGGTTGTACCCCCTCCGGTTCGAGCCCGCGGTGCTGTCCCGAAGCACGAGCTGATCGCCCTCCTATAAAAAAATCCCGCTGCGGCATTTCATCCGCGGCGGGCCTCATCTGAACGGCGGTTGCATTTCTAGTCAGTTCCATCTCACTCCGCAGGTCTCACAAGCTCGATGGCCAGTCCGGCATTGCGGAGTTCTCCGACAACCAGCGAATCGGCCTGTTCATCGGTGATGAGGAGATTGGCAGACGTCACATCGGTCACAAATGCCGACGCAACCCTGCCGATCTTGTGGTGATCGGCCAAAAAGACCGTCGACTGAGCGGCCTTTACCATGGCCTGTTTGATCTCGGCCTCCGGAATGTTGGTGTTGGTGAATCCATGGGCCGGATCGACCCCGTTGCAACCGAGAAACGCGATGTCAGCCCTGAGCTGGCTCAGAAGGAGCGTTCCCATGGGCGCCACGAGGGAATGCTGCAACGGTCTCAGGGTGCCACCGGTGACAATGACCGAGACCCCGGGATACGATTCAAGGAGAAGCGCGATATTGAGCCCATCGTAATCACGACCACACCGACAAGGTCGGGAGACAACGCCTTTGCAAGCTCGGTCGTGGTGCTCCCGACATCGATGATGACGGTGTGGCCGCTCCTGATCATGGCTGCGGCTCGCAAGCCGATGGCCACTTTCTCGGCATGGTTGGTCGAACTGGTCTCCTCGAGGGAGAGTTCAACGCCCCCGGTTCGAGCCGCAACGGCGCCCCCGCGTATCCGGGTCAACGCCTGCCGGTCTTCGAGGTGTTTGAGATCCTCACGGATGGTCACCTCCGAGACACCCAGCCGTTCCTTGAGGTCGGCGATGCTCACATGTCCGGCTATCTCGACTGAACGCCTGATCGCGTCCCGTCTCAGGGTTGCCTTGAGAGCGACGGGCCGGTTTGTGGTCTGCATCGGCATGATCTTCAAAAACCAAGATAAAGCAAAATTTTCGAAAGAGCAAGCATCACTGGCACGTATCGGTTTTGGGTCTGCCGACTCGAGAGTCCGCTCATCCGGTTTTCTGCGAAACTGGCCACCAGCGGCAGATCAAATAACTAAGATGCTTATTGATAACAGTTTCGATTTTCTACTTGAATTCTCAAACGAAACACCCACAGACCGCGGCTGTTAGTGTAGAGTATTGGAATCGGACGATGGAGGAATGAAAAGATTTAGAAGGTTACCGAAGGCGGCCAGCACCACCACTTGGGGAGATGGTCTTCGATGAGTCAAGACCGAAGTTCGCTCAGACCAAGACACGCGGAATGAAGAGACGACCATTCGGAACCCTGCCCGACGGCCGGACGGTTGGGCTCTTTGTCCTCGAAAACTCCAACGGGTGTTCCGCTTCTGTGACGGATTTCGGCGCCACCCTGACCTCGCTCGTGGTTCCCGACAGCCGGGGGCGAATGTCGGACGTGGTTCTTGGATTCAACGATCTCGAGTGCTATCTGGCAGGCCACCCCTACCTCGGCTCGACCATCGGGCGATTCGGAAATCGGATCGCAAACGGCCGCTTCTCCCTCGATGGGCGCGACTATCAACTTGCGCGGAACAACGGTCCCAATCACCTCCACGGCGGCGTGGCCGGCTTCGGTGTGCTCCTGTGGCGCGCAGCTCTCGAAACAGCGGCGGGCGAACCGCGGCTTGGACTCCGCCGCGTCAGTCCCGACGGCGAGGAGGGCTACCCCGGGCGTGTGGACGCCTCAGTGACTCTCACCCTGACCGAAAAGAACGAACTCCGCATCGATTACCGCGCCACCACCGACGCGCCGACCATCATCAACCTGACCAACCACAGCTATTTCAACCTCGCCGGCCCGACCAGCGACAGCATCCTCGGTCACGAGATCATGATCAACGCCGATCGTTTCACGCCAGTCAACGCCGATCTAATCCCCACGGGCGAGATCCGTCCCGTCGACGGCACCCCGATGGACTTCAGGCGAATGACGCCCATCGGAGGGAGAATTGACGAAGATGACGATCAACTCCGCCTCGGCACCGGCTACGATCACAACTGGATCTTGAATCGCTCGGGCGAGGAACCGTCCCTGGCCGCCCTCGTCCACGAACCGACATCTGGCCGCGTGTTGGAGGTTCTCACCACCGAGCCCGGCGTCCAGTTCTACACCGGCAATTTCCTCGATGGCGCTCTTGTCGGAAAGGCCGGCAGGCGGTATCGGCGCCACAGCGGGTTCTGTCTCGAAACCCAGCACTTTCCGGACTCCCCCAATCAGCCTGGTTTCCCATCAACGGTGTTACGACCCGGCGAGACCTGGCGATCTACGACCATCTATCGATTCAGGGTGGAACCGTGATCCACACAGGACTCACGACGCTGCCAGCGATGACAAACGGACGGGGTGAAGAACCATGGGCGTAGGCATCATCGACATCGGAGTCTTCGTGATCTTTGTCGTCGCGGTCATCGGCGTCGGCCTCTGGAACAGCCGCAGCGAGGAGATCGACGACGAAAACGGTGCGCGGGACTATTTCCTCGCCGGTCGTGGGCTGACCTGGTGGTTGGTGGGGTTCTCGCTCATCGCCGCCAACATCTCCACCGAGCAGTTTGTCGGGATGAGCGGCAAGGCGGCGGACTGGCTCGGTATGGCCATCGCCAGCTACGAGTGGATGGCGGCCATCACCCTCGTCGTCGTCGCGTTCCTCTTCGTCCCTACCTTCCTGAAGAGCGGAATCTTCACCATTCCCGAGTTTCTCGAGTACCGCTACAACTCTTTTGCCCGCACCGTGATGGCGATCTCCACCCTGGTCATCCTGGTCGGCGTACCCACGGCATCGGTCATCTACTCCGGCGCCAAGGTCATCACCGTCAACTTCCAGGGTCAGTCGCTCTTCGGCCTCGACCTCGGGAGCATCACCGTGGGCTGCTGGATCATCGGTACATTGGCGGCGATCTATGTCTTCGCCGGCGGTCTCAAGGCCTGCGCGTGGGCCGATCTCATCCAGGGGACCGCGCTCATCGCCGGCGGCGCCATCATCGCATATCTCGCCATGGAGCTTCTCGGTAACACCGACCCGGCGGCTCTCGCGGCGACCGCGACGACCGCGATCGATCCGTCCCAGCTTGCCGATGCCAGCGCCGTCGAACGTCTGCAGTTGCTCAACGCCGGAGACTGGGAGACCGGAAAACTCCACATGGTCAGGCCGGCCGACGATCCCGAAATTCCTTGGACCGCGCTCGTGGTCGGGCTCTGGATCCCCAATTTCTTCTATTGGGGTCTCAACCAGTACATCACCCAGCGGACCCTGGGCTCCAAGTCCCTCGCCGAGGGTCAGCGGGGCGTGGTATTCGCGGCATTTCTCAAGCTCTTGATCCCCTTTGTCGTTGTGATCCCGGGCATCCTCGCCTACAACCTCTTCACCGCGGATTTGGAATCGGCGGCGGTGGTCAAGAATGCCAAGGCCATGGCCACCTATGCGCCGAATCTCTACGGGGATCTGTCGGATCGGGTCAAGCCCGACTCCACCGAACCCCTTTTCGTCAATGACATCAAGGCGATCAACAAGCGACTCGAAGCGGGTCGAGACAATCCGCCGGACGGCATCGTGTTTTTCCGCTTCAGCGAGACCTTCGCCGCGAACCACACCGCCGATGCCGTCCGCATCACCGGCCACAACGCCGAGCAGTTGGACGTCGTCGTTGACATTCACGCCGACCCGAAGGAAATCATGGACCTCAACCGTGATCTTCTCGATCGAGCTCGAGAAGGGTGCCGGCAAGCTTCATGAGCTCGCCCTCCGCGACTACGACGCCGCCTTCCCGGTACTCATCAAGAACCTCCTGCCGACGGGGACCGGTCTCAAGGGTTTCGTCCTGGCGGCGATCTTCGGCGCGGTCGTGAGCTCTCTTGCATCAATGCTGAACTCGTCATCGACCATCTTCGCCATGGACATCTTTCGCAAGATCAAGAAGAACGCCAGTCAGGTCCAGCTTGTCACTGTCGGCCGGATCAGCGTGGTTGTCTTCGTCTTCATTGCGATGCTCATTGCGCCGAGACTGGACAACCCGAAGTTCGGCGGCATCTTCACCTTCATCCAGGAATTCCAGGGATTCATCAGCCCCGGCATTCTCTCGATCTTCCTCTTCGGCGTCCTCGTCAGCCGCGCGCCGAGGGCCTGCGGCACCGTCGGTCTGATCCTCAACCCGATCCTCTACGGCTCACTCAAGGTCGTTGCACCCGAAATCGCATTCCTCAATCGCATGGCCATCTGCTTCTTCATCATCCTCGCGGTCCTCGCACTCATGACCCTGCTCAAGCCCCTGCCCCAGCCGGTGTCCCTTCCGGTGAACGAAACCATGGACATGCAATCTGATGGACGGACCAAGATCTTCGGTGCATCGGTGATTCTCCTGACTCTGACCCTGTACGTCATCTTCTGGTAGCAAGAGGGCGAACCCGAAATGGCCACATCTGCTGTTGATCGACACGCCCTCACCGAGATCGGGCGGCTGGCTCGGGAGTCGGGGTTGGATGTCACGGGGGGAACCGTCCGCCGGTCGTCGTCTCGATTCTGTCTAGGGGTCGAACACGGCGACTATAACGGCACCGAGCTCTTCGGCGTCGGCACCGATCGATTTATCTGGTTGGCGTTCAAGGCCAACGATTCCGGCAAAGTCCGGCTTTTCAGCGGCAATTTCCCCGATGACGGTGTCATCGAATTCCGACCAGGCGAGACGCCGGAACCCCGGAGCCCGGAGATTGCGGAGACTTGGGGGCGCTTCCCCTTCGGGGTCGACCACATCCTCAAGCGTGAGGGCTTTCCCCTGTCCAAGGGTGCCGACATGGTGGTCTACGGCAATATCCCCGGCGGGGGGATGTCGCGGTCGGCATCGTTGTCGTTGAACCTCATCCTCTCTCTCGCCGAGCTCAACGAGATCACCATTGACGACCCCATGCGCACGGCCCTCATGGCCCAGGCGGTGGAGAACGACTACATCGGTTCCCCGTGCGGTCTGCTCGACCAGGTCATGATTCTCTTCGCCCGAGCAGGAATGGGGACCCACTACAGACCCGGCGACCGATCGATGAGCCACGTGCCGCTGGGCGCCGACGCCCCCGATTTTCGTCTCGTCTGCCTCGACACCGGGACCATCCGTCCCGGCCTCGAGAACAGCACCTACAGCGTCCGGCACGCCGAATGCCGGGAGTTTGTTTCGATGCTCTCCCAGGGGTTCGGGATCTCCTCCCTCGGCGAGATCCGGTCCCGAGGGCTCTACCGGCAGATCCTCGATCGTTATACCGAGAGCCATCGGCACCTTTGCGATCGTCTGACCTATATCTTCAAAGCCCAGCAGCGCTTCGCCTCCATGCTCGAGGCGTGGAAGGCCGGCGATGTGACCACTTTGGGCCGGGTCTTCAGGGCTGACGGCATCGGTCTGAGAGATCAATATCGGATTTCCGGACCCGAACTTGAAACCATGTGCGATCTCGCTCGAACCGTCCCCGGGGTCCTCGGTGAGCGGATGCTAGGGGGCGGCGACAAGGGCGCTGCCGGCGCCATTGTTCTCGTCGAGAGCGTCGAAGCCCTGCGGCGGGTGGTCGCGACCGGCTATCCGAGAAGCCACCCGGACCATGCAGGCGACTTCGCGGTCCACGACTGCCGTCTCGTCGACGGGATCACAACTCTCAACCCACCCCTAGGATCGGAGACTTCATGAGCACTGCGGGCACCAAACCTCGACCCGACTCACCGTCCGCCGGGCTCGCGCTCGTGGTCCTGGCCGCCGGGGTCGGCAGCCGGTATGGCGGTCTCAAACAACTCGAGTCCATCGGACCGGGCGGCGAAACCCTCCTGGAGTATTCGATCTACGACGCCATCCGCGCCGGTTTCGACCATGTGGTTCTGGTCATCCGGCCGGAGACCGAAGATCAGTTCCGAAAAACCCTCGGCTCACGTTTGACGGATCAGATCCGTGTCTCCTACGTCTACCAGGAAATCAACGCCGTACCGGCAGGAACACCCCCACATTTGGGGCGCAGAAAACCGTGGGGAACCGGACACGCCGTTCTCGCCGCCGAACCCGCCGTCAACGGTGCGTTCGCCGTCATCAACGCCGATGATTTCTACGGCCTGGATGCCTTCAAGGTTCTTGCCGACTTCATGCGGAATCGGCCGTCGGGCGATACACCGACATTTGCCCTTGCAGGTTTCGAGATCGGCTGCACGTTGTCGGACGCCGGCCCAGTCTCTCGCGGTCTTTGCTCGGCAACCGAATCCGGGTGGCTCGAGCGGATCGTCGAAGTGTTCAAGGTGGACAGGAGCGGTGACGGTGGCACGTACCTCGATCCATCCGGCGTCAGGCACAGGGTGGAAGGCGATACGCTGGTCTGCATGAACATGTGGGGCTTCACCCCCGTGATCTTCTCCGGACTGCTTACGGGCTTTCGTGCTTTCCTTCAGGGTCTGAATCCAGGGGACGAAAGCCGAAAGGAGTTCCTGATCCACGGCGTCGTCCAGGAGATGATCGCCAGCGGAGAAGCCCACGTTCGTGTCCTGCGCCACAACGGCCGTTGGTGCGGGATCACCCACCCTGAGGACCGAACGCAAGCCGGGAAGTTCATCGCCGAGCTCGTTGATCGTGGTGAATATCCCATCCGGCTTTGGAACTGAAGACCAAACGCGGCATCGGCGCCTGATAGACTTTCCCCGAACAAATGACCACCGATTCTCAGAGATTCCGCGAACGACTCCACGAGATCATCTTCGGCGCCGACACCCCTGCCGGCAAGGCCTTCGACGTCGTCCTGCTGATCCTCATCATCGCCAGCGTCATCGCGGTGATTCTCGAGAGCGTTTCCTGGATCCGGGACGACTACGGCCCCTGGCTCCACACCTTCGAGTGGGTGATCACGATCTGTTTCACCATCGAGTATCTGGTTCGGCTCTACTGCGTCGACAAACCGTGGCAATACGCCCGCAGCTTCTACGGCATCGTCGATCTGCTGTCGGTCCTCCCGACCTACCTCAGCGTGCTTTTTCCCGGTGCCCAGTCGCTGCTCGTGATTCGGGGATTGCGGCTTCTCCGTGTCTTCCGCGTCCTCAAGCTCGTCCACTTTGTCGGCGAGGCGAGCGAGCTCATGACCGCGCTGAGGGCCAGCTCCCGGAAGATCATCGTCTTCCTCGGCGCGGTGCTCACCATCGTCGTCATCGTCGGCTCCGCCATGTATCTCATCGAGGGCGAGGAACACGGTTTTGCCAACATTCCGCTCTCCATCTACTGGGCCATCGTCACCATGACCACCGTCGGCTACGGCGACATGGCCCCCGAGACTCCGCTGGGCAAGGCGCTGGCGTCGCTCATCATGATCCTCGGCTACGGCATCATCGCCGTCCCCACCGGGATCGTCTCGGTGGAGCTCGCCGGCGTCACACGCAAAAAGGCGGTCACGGGACGCGCCTGCCCGGGCTGCGGCGCCCACGGTCACGACCCCGACGCCAGATACTGCAAGTTCTGCGGCACGGAGCTGTAGGACGACAGCGTCCGGGGCAGCGTCCGGGGCAGCGGCAGATGCTGTCCCGGGTCGGAGGGAAAGAAGCGTCCCTCGGGGTGCCGGGTCCGGCATTGTGCCGGATCGACCCTCCAGCACGCCGTGCGCCGCGCACAATGCCGTACCGGGCTCCCCCGGGAGGCGCGATGAATTCTACTCTCCCGGCCACGAAGCAGGCCGCCGGCGTCCCATCGGCGGGGTCGCAACCTTCCAATTCACCACCCAAGCGACCCCGCCGATGGGGCGACGCCGGGTCGCCGAAGGCGGACCGGAAGGCCGGTGCCGTGAGAACCGGGAACAGCGTCCGGGGCAGCAGCGAACGGCAACGGCAACGGCAACGGCAAGGTACCGCGTTCGGGCACGTCACCGACGACAGCCAGGATGGCTGTCGCTACACAATCAAGAACGGCCGCTGTGTAGCGACAGGCTTCCAGCCTGTCGGGGGCAGCGGCAGATCCTGTCCCGGG
Source organism: uncultured Acidobacteriota bacterium (assembly GCA_963823445.1). Lineage (GTDB taxonomy): Bacteria > Acidobacteriota > Thermoanaerobaculia > Thermoanaerobaculales > Sulfomarinibacteraceae > JAHECW01. The sequence goes on along the minus strand of CAWGLT010000009.1, from coordinate 163,211 downwards.
TCGGAGGGAAAGAAGCGTCCCCCGAGGAACCTGGCCCCGGGAGCGGCGCTCGAACGCGGCAAACGACGGCAGGGCCTCGTTTGCCTGCGGTCGTCCGCTCGTGAGGTCCGGTCGCGGCGGCCGCAGGCCGCTTAGCAGGCGCGATGAAGTCTGTTCTCCCGGCAACGAAGCAGGCCGCCGGCGCCCCAGAAGGCCGGTGATGCAGAAACCAAAAACCGAGGTCTCGGCCGCACTTGGCCGGAATCTTCCGGTACCTAATCCCGTCCGGTGGCGAGATCGACGTTGATTTCCTCCTCGTCGAAGCCCAGGCCGGCGAGGTCAACCCTGAAATCAAACCAGCTGCGGACCAATGCGCGGATTCTCCGAAACCAGAGGTGGATCGTCATCGTGAGTGTCATCATTCCTCCCGTCCATCGGTTGTCACGCCGCCGAGGCGGCATTGGTATGGGAGATCCCCGCCACGGCGTCCATTGCGTCGCCCTCGACGATGAAATCCGTCGCCCGAGCCACGACCGCAGGATCACGCAGGATCCGACGGTGACCGAGACCGTCGGTCAGGATGAATTCGGCCGATCGCAGCTTCCGCGCCAACGCCTCTGCTTCCGACGCCGGCAACTCGGGATCATCGTGGTCTTGAACGACGAGTGAATCCGTCTGCAATCCCTCGGCGAGATTCAGTGGCTCGATCTCGTCCCAGCTGAAACCGATGTTCCTCTCGATTCGGGCGCGCATCTCCTCCACCACTCCCGGGCTGAGGCCGGTCATCCGTCCGTACCGAACTGTCATGGTTCGGGTCCTCGCCATGGGTGAGACGGCGACAAAACGGCCCGGGTCGAAGCCGAAGCGGGAGGCCGCGAGCAGCACCGCCGTCGTTCCCAGCGAGTGGGCGATGACGCCGCTGAGAGGCCCGACGGTATCCGCCACGGTCACGAGACCCTCGGTCAGCTTGAAGATGTTGGTTCTGCGTCCCGGCGACTCACCGTGCGCCGGCCCGTCGTAGGCGACCACCCGGTAACCCGCCTTCACCAGCGGCTCGACAAACGCGCCAAGCTGCAGACCACGACCCGCCCACCCGTGAACCAGCAGCACCGTCTTCGGCCCGGATCCCCAGACCCACGTCGCGAGATCGCCGTGCGGCGACGGGATCGAGATCCTGCCGGCGCTTTCGGCCCAGCCGTCCTCGCGACGCGGCCGCTCGTGTCGGAAGACCGTCACGAAGAGCTGCTCCGCAGCCATGGCCGCGAGCCTCGGAGCGATCTTGCTCAGGCCGCCAAAAACTCGTTGGACAATATTCGCACGACCGATCGTGCTTTTTTGTGCGTGAACCATGGACAGACTCATAGCCGACTCCTGAGCTGCTTATCGGGAGGATTCGATCAGCCGCTCGAAGGCCGTCCGGGCCCGCTGCCGGGCCTCGGGATCGGTGAGCAACCGGAAAGAGAGATGAAACGACAAGAAGATGCCGTAGAGCTCGAAGGCGAACTGCTCGGTGTCGAGATCCGCCCGGAAGTGGTTCTCATCGACGGCGATCCGGGCCGAGGTGGCCACGGTGCCCACCCAATCGCGCTGGGCCGCCACCACCGCATCGCGGACCGGCCCGGGCCGGTCGTCGTACTCCCACGACGCGGTGACGAAGGGACAGCCGCCCGGGTTGACCCTCCCCTCCTCCCAGATGAGCCAGCGCTCGAACATCGCGCGGATCCTGGGCTCGCCCCGCGGCTCGCGGAACGCCGGCGTGATCACGTTGTCGAGAAAGCTCCGGCCGGCGGCGCAGAGCACCTGGAGCTGGAGATCCTCCTTGGAGTCGAAGTGGGCGAAGAGCCCGCTCTTGGACATCTCCGCCGTCTTGGCCAGCCCGCCGATGCTCAGCCCCTCGAAACCGACCTCGCTGACGATCGCCATCGCGTGCTGGAGAATCCGGTCTCTGGTTTCTTCGCCCTTGGCCATGAAGACAAATTAGTACGACCGTTCGTTTTTGTCAACCCTCGATGTGCTCCGACCGACGTTCAATCCGCTCCACCTCGTCATCGAGGCCCACATCTCGGTGGAACTCGGCGAGCCGACTGTGACGAGCGAAAACCTCGAAGCCGACTCTCCAATGGAACCTACGGGGTCCCGCGGGCAGAGGCGGAGCGGCCGCGCGTCGCTCTCCTCGCGGATTCACTTGACCAGATCGTTCCTCGCGCCCACCCGGCGCCGACCCATCCGGATGACGAACCAGCTCCCGATGACCCCGGCTGCGACGATGGTCGCGGCCAGGACCTGTCGCGGCTCGGGACCGACCATGACCATCGTTGCGCTGACGGTGATGGCGCACCACATGACCACCAGCGTCCAGATCACCACCTTGCGCGGCATTTGAGCACCGTTGTCAAGATAGATGAGGAAAGGCCGAAAGAGCGGTATCCGGATCAACCGCTCCTCGAGCCAGGGGCAGCTGCGGGTGAAGCACCACGAGGCGCCGAGGAGGAAGATCGTGGTCGGCAAACCCGGAAGAAACACCCCCACCGCTCCGATGCCGACCAGCGACACGCCGCCGGCGACCAGCAGCCAGCGGTGGAGCCGGCTCCGGGCGGGACGCGGTTCGGTGGAGGCGGTCGTTTCCATCATCTCCCAGGGTTTCAACGTCTCCCGACCCGGTTCATTCCCCGAGGGATTCCCGGGCCGCTTCAAGCAGGAGTCCGAAGCCTCATGCCAAATCCTCGTCCTTGGATGGTTTGTGGTCCTCGTGCCGGCGGGACGCCACCACTCCAAAGGGCTGAGATCCATTGTGGGGCCGGCGTCTCGCCGGCCATCGGCGTCATGTCCGCAGGTATGACGCCCCGTTGACATCGATGATGGCGCCGGTGGAAAACTCCGACCCCTCGGAGGCGAGGAAGAAGACCGCGGCCGCGACCTCCTCGGGCTTGGCGACCCGGTTGAACGGGCTCTGCGCCTTGATCTCCGCCGCCATCGGGGTGTCGAGATAGCGGGCCGCCATGTCGGTGTCGACAAAGCCCGGGGCGACCACGCCGACGGTGATGCCGTGCGGTGCGAGCCGTTTGGCGAGCGATTGGCTCATGGAGTTGAGCCCGGCCTTGCTGGCGCCATAGGCCGGACCGTCGGGTTCGCCGCGGAACGAGCCGCGCGACGACACGTTGACGATCTTGCCGCCGCCGTGCGCAATCATGTGCCGGGCGGCGCAGTAGCAGACATTGGCCGGGCCGATGAGGTTTGCCTGCAGGACCCTGCGCCATGCGTCCTGCCACTCGTCGTAGTCGACCTCCTCGAGGAAATGGTCGAGCCAGATGCCGGCGTTGTTGACGACGATGTCGAGACCGCCGAGCGCCGCGACCGCCGCCGCCACGAGGCCCTCCACCGCCGTCGGATCGGTGACATCGGCCTGCAGCATCACGTGCCCCGTCCCCGGAAGCTGTCCGAGGGTCGATTCGGCCGCCGCGGCGTCGGCGCGGTAGTTGATCGCCACCCGAGCCCCGCGTTCGGCGAAACCCAGGGCGCAGGCGCGGCCGATGCCCCGGGAACCGCCGGTGATGAGGACCTTCTTGCTGGAAAACTCCATGGTTGACACCCTCCGTGCTCATTTTCTCGGTTGGATTCTACACGGCAGGGTTGTCCGGCCCCCACAAACGCCGTGATCGAATCCATGTTTGGGGGGTGGAGCCGTCGATCAGCCGGGGCACTCCGCGGTCAAAGATGGCGAACGGCGGTCATTCGTGATAGAAAACCCGTCGTTCGGCACCGAACCGAGGGATCCGAAACGACCGGCGCCGGCCGAGAATAAATACCTCCGATGCAGTGTTTTGCCTTTGACGTGGGTGGGCAAGAAAGCAAAGCTGAGGGATCATGAAAGCTGCAACTTCCCTACCCCATACAATGATCTGCAGTGATCGCGGGCTGATGACGCGCTTCAACACCGCCACGCCGGGGATTGCGCCGACACCCGAAAACGGGACGCCCGATCAGATCCGGAAGGAACCAACGACACCGTGACCAGCTCCGCCTTCTCATCATTCCACAAGCTCTCGGTCCAGGAACGGGTGCGGACCGTTCGCGACCGGGGCCTGCTGTCCTCACAGGACTACCAGGCCCTGGTCAACGGCGCCACGCTTCTCGACATCAATCACGCCGACAACATGATCGAGAACGTGATCGGCGTGATGGGAATCCCCGTCGGTCTCGGGCTCAACTTCCTCATCAACGGCAAGGACCACGTCGTGCCGCTCGCGGTCGAAGAACCCTCCATTGTCGCCGCGCTCAGCTTCGCCGCCAAGACCGCCCGGCTGTCGGGCGGCTTCACCGCATCGAGCTCCGACCCGATCCTCATCGGTCAGATCCAACTGGTCGATGTCCCCCACCCGGTCAAGGCCCGGCAGATCCTTGAGAGCCGCAAGCAGGAGGTGATCAATCTCGCCAACGGCCTCCACCCGAGGATGGTGGCGCGGGGCGGCGGCGCGGTGGATCTCGAGGTGATCCTCCACCCCGCCACCCCCGAGACAACCGAGATGCTGGTGGTCCATCTCCTCGTCGACACCCGGGACGCCATGGGGGCCAACCTGGTCAACACCATGTGCGAAGGGGTCGCGTCGTTTGTCGAGAGCCTCACCGGCGGCAGGGTTTTTCTCCGCATCCTGTCGAATCTCGCAGATCGCTCCCTGGTCCGCGCATCGGTGACGATTCCGGTCGAGAATCTCAAGACACGAGGGCACGACGGCGATCAGGTGCGCGACGGCATCATCATCGCGAGCCAGTTCGCCGCGGTCGACCGCTATCGGGCGGCGACCCACAACAAGGGCATCATGAACGGGATCGACGCGGTGGCCCTGGCCACCGGCAACGACTGGCGCGCCGTGGAAGCCGGCGCCCACGCCTACGCCGCGCGCGGAACCCACTACACTTCGCTCTCGCGGTGGTCGAAAGGTGCTGATGGATCCCTCGTCGGTGAGATCGAGCTGCCGCTGCGGGTCGGCATCGTCGGCGGTCCGCTGCAATCCAACCCCTCGGTCAGTGTGAATCTCAAGCTCGTCCGGGTCGACTCGTCAAGGGAGCTCGCCCAGGTCATGGCCGCGGTGGGGCTGGCGCAGAACTTCTCGGCTCTGCGGGCCCTCGTCACCGACGGCATTCAGCGCGGCCACATGACCCTCCACGCCCGCAGCGTCGCCACTGCGGCCGGTGCGACCCCCGAGATCTTCGACGACGTCGTCGACCAACTGGTCGAGTCGGGCGAGATCAAGATCTGGAAGGCCAAAGAGCTCGTCACCCGGCTCAACAACCGGATGGGACGCGGGATCAGGCAGGAGGAGCGCGACGAGATGTCGGCCGGCAACGGCAAGATCATCCTCTTCGGCGAGCACGCCGTGGTCTACGGCAGCCGCGCCATCGCCGCCCCGATCCCGCTCGCGGTGCGGGCGCGCGTGGTCGACGAAGACGACGGAGTCTGGCTGGTGATCCCGCGCTGGGGTGTCGAGCAGCGTCTGCGCTCGGACCCGGAACAGCAGCTGTCCTTCGAGGTCCCGGCGGCGTTGATTCTGCGCAAGCTCGGTCTCACCGACCGCTCGATGCGGATCGAGGTCTTCTCCGAGATCCCGCGCGCCATGGGACTCGGCGGCTCCGCCGCGGTGGCGGTGGCCATCATCCGTGCCATCGACCGCCATTTCGCCATCGGGCTCACCGACGATCAGGTCAACGCCCTCGCCTTCGAGTGCGAGTGCGTCGCCCACGGCACCCCGTCGGGGATCGACAACACCGTCGCCACCTTCGGCAGACCGCTGATCTACCGCAAGGCCGACCCGCCGGTGATCACACCCCTCGAAATCGCCGAGCCGATCACCTTCGTGATCGGGATGACGGGTGTCGAGGGCCTGACCGCCAAGATGGTGGCCCGGGTCCGGGACGGACACGACCGGAATCCGGACGTTTTCGACGCCGTCTTTCGCGGGATCGACGCGGTGACGGTGCAGGCCATCGAGGCGCTCAAAAAGAACGATCTCGAACGGCTCGGCGAGCTCATGAACATCTGCCAGGGGCTGCTCAACGGTCTCCAGGTTTCGAGCTGGGAGCTCGAGGAGCTCATCCAGGTTGCCCGCGAGAACGGGGCGCTGGGTGCAAAGCTGACCGGAGGCGGCGGCGGTGGATCCATGATCGCGCTCTGCCCGGACAACGCCCAGGCGGTCGCCGGCGCGATCCGGGGCGCGGGATATCAGGCCATGGAGGTCCGCATTGGCTGAAGCTGGGAACCACCCGACCAACGAGGTGGTGTCGAGCGAGGATGAGCCGCTCATCCTTGTTGACCCGGCCGACCGCGAGATCGGATACCTCAGCAAGGGCGCGTGCCACGACGGCGACGGCGTCCTCCACCGGGCGTTCTCGCTCTTCATCTTCAACTCCGCGGGGCAACTTCTGCTCCAGCAGCGCAGCGCCGGCAAGCGACTCTGGCCGCTGTACTGGTCGAACACCTGTTGCAGCCACCCGCGGCGCGGCGAAACCATGGAAGTGGCCACCCAACGGCGCCTCGCCGAAGAACTCGGGATGGCGAGTCGTCTCCGCCACCTTTTCACCTTTCAGTACCAGGTCCCCTACCTCGATCTCGGTTCCGAAAACGAGGTGTGCTGGGTCTTTGCCGGCCGCTGCGACGACCCCCCGCGCCCCAACTCGACCGAGATCTCCGCGGTCCGGTGGATCAGCGCGGACGAGCTCGATCGCGAGTTTCTCCATCGACCCGAGGTCTTCACGCCCTGGTTCGCCCAGGAGTGGCCGCGGGTCCGCGACGAGCACCACCGGGTGCTTGGTCCAGGCTGACAGATTCCCCGGCGCTGTGGTCGGGAAGAGCGGCACCGCGGCACCGTCATGGACGGCGGGACCCGCCCGGGCGTCGTGAGACAATCGAATGAATGAGACTGTTCGGACCGATCCTCACCGGCGCCGTGCTCGCGGCGGCGATCGCGCTGGTTCCCGCTTCACCGGTCGCCGGCGCCGAACCGAAGCTGCCGAAACCAAAGGACCGGTGGATCGAGGTGAGGACCCCCAACTTCACCCTCTTCTCCAACGCCGGCGAGAAGATGACGAAGCAGGCCGGCGACAACCTCGAACAGCTGAGGGCCGTCCTTCGGGGTCTTTTCGGCGGCATGAATCTCTCGTCGCCGGTGCCGACATACATTTTCGTTTTTGACGATGTCCGGTCCTTCGAGCCCTACGGGCTGTTCTACGAGGGCAAGGCGAAAGAGCTCGCCGGTTACTTCGGCGCCGGACGGTATGCCAACAACGTCGCCATCGTCGGCCATCAATACAGCACCGATGTCTCTTCGACCATCTACCACGAATACATCCACTACGTCCTGAGCACCAACCAGGCCGAGCTGCCGTTGTGGATGAACGAGGGTCTCGCCGAGCTCTATTCGACCTTCGATATCGAGGACGGCGTGGCCAGTATCGGCTATCCCATCGGGAACCACATCGTCTGGCTTCGCAACAATCCGATCATCCCCCTCGCCGACCTCATCGCCATGGACCACGACTCGCCGGATTACAACGAGGGCCACCGACGAGGGGTCTTCTACGCCCAGTCGTGGGCCTTGACCCACATGCTGGTGATGGGGCCGTCCGACGGCACGAACCGGGCGACTTCCTACGTCCGACTTCTGCAACAGGGGGTCGAACAGGAGCAAGCCTTCCAGCAGGCGATGGGGGGAACCTACAAGGAGATCGAGAAGGAGCTCAACCACTATGTCCGCGGCCGCACGTTCCCCTACTCGAAGATGCCTTTGAATTCCCAGATCACCGCCTCCTCGACGGTGACCGAGATGACGTACCCCGACGTGCTGTGCCGGCTGGGCAACCTCCTCATCGCCTTGGGGCCCGATCGCCTGGAATTCGCCGCCGACCACTTCAACGCTGCCTTGAAGATCGACGAGAACTCCGGTTCCGCCATCGCCGGGCTCGGCCGGATCGACGAGCTCGGCGGCCGCCATGACGCCGCCCTCGCGCGCTATCAACGCGCGGCCGAGCTGGCGCCGGACGATTTCATGGTCAATTTCGTTCTCGGCAACGCCCTCTTCGAGAAATACGAAAAGGCGCCGGCCGGCGAGCAGACGAGCGAGCTCGCGGATCGTATCCGCGCGTCGCTGCGGCGCGCCGCCTATCTCCGACCGAGCTTCGCCGAGGCGTGGTCGATGCTAGGCTTCACCTCGACCTGGGACGACGAGCCGGATGAAATCGGAATCAAGGCCATGGAGCAGGCCCACCTGTTGCTGCCCAAACGAGGCGATGTGGGTTACAACCTCACTCTCCTCTATCTTCGCAGTGGCCGTCTCGAGGATGCGCGAAAGGTGGTTGATCGGATGCGGGCCAACGGTATCGACGGCGAGATGGTGCGGGCGGCCGAACAGCTGGCGATCGATTTCGAAACCAGCCGCAGCGACACCCTGTTCCGGATCCGGCAGGCCAACGCAGGAGGCGCCGCCGTCAGCAGTGCAGCCGAACTCGCGGCCGAGGAGGAGCGGAAGGCTGCCGAGCGACGGGAGTTCACCGACCGCTACAACGAGGCGGTACGCCTGATCAACACCGGCGCGACCACCGAGGCTCTCGCCATGCTCGAGACCCTTGCCAAAGAGGCGCCGACCGAGGTCCAGTCCGCCAGCGCACTGGCGCTTTTCAACCAGACCCGGAACTTCGTCCTTTTCAGAGACCGAACCGAAGAGGCGCAGACGCTGGCCAACTCCGGCGAGATCGAGGCCGCCATCGAGATCCTCGAGCCGCTGGTGGACCGGGCGCCCGATGAGGCGCAGGCCGATCAGATCCGCCGGTTCCTCGCCAAGCTCAACGCGTATCTTGACTTCCAAAGGCACTACAACGAGGCCGTTGACCTGGTCAACGCCGGCGACTTCGCTGCCGCCATCGAGATCCTCGAGCCCCTCGTGACCGCCGCACCGACCCCCCAGCTCACCGCCATGGCAAAAATGCTTCTCGACGATCTACGGAAAGACCGGTAGGAGGGTGCGGATGAACGATCTGCCTCGACGTGCACCGCGACTCATGACCCGGCGGCGGTTTCTCGTGGCCGGCGGCGGACTCGTCGTCACCGGAGGCCTCGGTTTCGGGGGCTATGTTCTCTACGGTTATCAGCAACGATTCGGCCGGAGCGCCCTGGATGTCATCCCCGACCACCGGGTCGATCTTCCGACCGTGATTCCCCGAATGGTGGTCGCCCGCGGCGGCGATCCGGCCGTCAACGTCCGCGCCGCCGTCGAGCGCCTCGGCGGGATGCGGAACCTCCTCGGCCCCGAAGACACCGTACTCATCAAACCGAACATCGGCTGGCAACGACCGCCCGAGCACGCGGCCAACACCCACCCCGATGTCGTCGCCGAGATCGTCCGTCTCTGCCGCGAGGCCGGACCCAGGCGCGTCATCGTCACCGACTGTCCGATCCGCAAGTCGCGGGCCGCCTTTGAATGGAGCGGCATCGGCGAAGCCTCGGCGGCGGCCGGCGCCGAGGTCATCATCCCCGAGGACAGCAGCTACCGCGCCGTGAAGATCTCGGAGCGGCTCGGCGCATGGGACATCCTCGAACCATTCGTCACCGCGACGAAGATCATCAACGTTCCGGTGGCCAAGAGCCACAACCTCATGGGGTCGGCGGCGGGGATGAAGAACTGGATCGGCATCACCACCAAGCTCAGGTACCTGTTCCACAACGACATCGATGCGTCCATTGCCGAGCTCGCCCTGCTCATGAAACCGACGCTCACCGTCATCGATGCGACCCGCGTGCTCATGCGCGGCGGTCCCGCAGGGGGTTCCACGGGCGCCGTCAATCCCTACGGCGCCGTCGCCGCCGGCTTCGATCCCGTCGCACTCGACGCCTGGGCAACCTCGATCTTCCCATCCTCGACCGGCTCGGTACCGGCGTACCTCCGGATCGCCGAGGGGATGGGGCTCGGCTCGGCCGACTATCGATCGTTGCAGGCGCCCGAGATCATTACCGGCAATGGCTGATCGACACCCGCTCACCCATCTCCGCGCCTCGGACATCCGGGGCATTGCGCAACTGGCGGCGCAGGCCACCGAGGGCGTGGCCGGGATCGTGGAAGGGGTTCACCAGTCGGTGTGGAGCACCATGGGTGTCCGCGGCGGCGCCGAGGAGGGCCGGACCCGCGGCATCACCGGTCTCGTCTACCGATCGGTTCGCGGTGTCACGAAGCTCGTGGGCACCGGCGTGGACGCGGTTCTGGCCGGGCTTGAACCGATGATCGGACCGAGCGACGCCGCCGACCCCGGCACGCCACAGCGCGAATCGGTCTTCGCCGCCCTCAATGGCGTGATGGGCGACCACCTGGTCGAAAGCAACAACCCGTTTGCGATCCCCATGACCCTTCGCTACCGGCGCCAGGTTTTGGATCCGCAGACCCCGCTTCCGATACCGGGCGCCACCGGCAGGGTGTTGTTGCTCATCCACGGTCTCTGCATGAGCGACTGCCATTGGCGCACGCAGCCGGGCGGCGAGGTTGTCGATCACGGCCAAGCTCTGGCGTCGGCCCTGGGATACACCCCGATCCACCTGCGCTACAACACGGGTCTGCACATTTCCGAGAACGGGCGCGAGCTCTCGCTTCAGCTCGAGAATCTCATCAAAGCCTGGCCGAAACCGGTCGAGGAGCTCGCCGTCATCGCCCACAGCATGGGCGGCCTCTTGATCCGCAGCGCCTTCCACATCGCGAAAGAGGACGCATTGCGCTGGCCGGATCACCTCAAGACCATCGTGTTTCTCGGCACTCCTCACCACGGCGCCCCGTTGGAAAAAGCCGGGAGCTGGATCGATACGATTCTGACCGCCACTCCCTACACCGCGCCTTTCGCCAAGCTCGGCAAGGTACGAAGCGCAGGCATCACCGATCTGCGTTTCGGCTGCCTCAGCGCCGAAGACTGGCAGTCCTGCGACCGGTTTTCGCGCTCACCCGATCACCGCCGGATCGTGCCGTTGCCAGACGGCGTCGCCTGTTTCGCCATCGCCGCTACCACAGCGGAAAAGCGCGGCACGGTGGCCGACCGGCTCATCGGCGATGGTCTGGTGCCGCTGCCGAGCGCCCTCGGAAAGCACGACGATCCTCAACGCTGTCTCGCGTTCCGCGAGGAATCACAGCGGATCTTGTATCAGACAAACCACCTGGGATTGCTGAGCAGCCCTGAGGTGACCCGGCAATTGCTGGAGTGGTTGGGTTCGCAAGAAAGGGAAGACGGAGATGATTGTTGAAACCCCTCGACTCAGGCTCCGCGAGCTGACCGTCGACGACGCCGAGTTCATCCGCGGTCTGGTCAACGAACCGTCGTTTCTCGCCAACATCGGCGACAAGGGAGTCAGGACTCTCGACGACGCCAGAAATTTCATCCTTGACGGCCCATGGAGAAGGAACCAGAAACCGGGATACGGTCAGTTCATGGTCGAGCTCAAGCCGGACGGAATTCCCATCGGCGTCTGCGGTCTGCTCTATCGAGACCGGCTCGATCTCACCGATGTCGGGTGTGCGTTTCTGCCGGCGTACTGGCGGCGGGGCATCGCCTATGAGGCTGGCGCAGCCGTCATGGAGTACGGCCGCAAGGTCCTCGGGATCGAAGAGATCGTCGGGTTGACCTCCGAGAAGAACCTCGCCTCGATCGGTTTGCTCGAGAAGTTCGGGATGACCTTCCAGGGCCTCGTCAAGATGTCCGATGACGATCCGGGAACCGCGCTCTACGCTTGAGCGCCGGTTTCCATCGCTATGGGACACGGATTTCACGGATTCTCACAGATTTTTCTTAAGGGTGGCGACACCTTCCGAATGGCGCCTCGACTCCGTAATGAAGTCAAGTGAAAGCCGGCAAGGTTCCGGGTGGATCTGAACGGATCTCTCGGATCGGTTGATGAGGTAGGCTCTCATCCGACTCGGAGTCAGGCTCCAGTCACCCATCGGTGAAATCGGTCATGAATCCAAACGAAGTCAAATCGGATTCGCATCGCGCATCCACGAAGTTGGATCCCGACCCGGATCGAATCGCCACCCAAAAGAAAAAATCCGTGTCCATCCGTGTCCATCCGTTTCCCATTCTTCTGCGATGGCGTGTGTGATACAACGCCCCGATGGAACACCACCTGCTCATCGACATCGTCGGTTGGTTCGGCGCCATTGCGCTACTGCTGGCATATGGGGCGGTCTCTCGCGGATACACCCAGGGGACCTCATTCAACTACCAACTCTGGAACGCCATCGGCAGCGTCTGCCTTCTGGTGAATTCCACCTACTACCGCGCGTTTCCATCCTCGTTCGTCAACTTCGTCTGGATCGGGATCGCCATCGTCACCATCCACAACAACCGCAAGACGCCGGTCCTCGACTGAGCACATGAAACTCGACACCTTGAAGAAGTTCCTGCTCGAGATGGGGGGCGTCACCGAGGAGATCCCCTTTGGACCCGAGGCGTTGGTCTACAAGGTCCAGGGGAAGATGTTCGCCTTGGTCGCGTGGGACGAATCACCCATGCGGATCTCCCTCAAGTGCGAACCCGAGCGCGCCCTCGAGCTCAGAGCCGTGTTCAAAGGAGTTCGGGGCGCCCGCTATTTCAACAAACGCCACTGGAACATGGTCGATCTCGACGGGTCGGTGCCGGAACCGGAAGTGCTCGCCATGATCGAGGACTCCTACGACCTCGTTGTCAAGGGTCTGCCGAAAGCCAAACGCGACCAGCTCCGTGACGAGCTTTCCGCGAGAACCTGACTCCTGTCATTCAGAGCCTCCCAGCTCCGTCATTGACGGAAGTGCCGCTCGGGGCGCGCTCGGCATCCCATCACAAATGGGACACGGACGAACACGGATCGGACGGATATTTTTTGAGAGTGGGCTTTCGGTTCTCGATCGCTGTACGACTTCGTTCTTGCGGGATCGGTCGCTTTGATGACGTTGTTTTGGATTCGGAAACGGATCTGCACGGAGGGTTCTCCCCAACTCCTCTGTTGAATCAACGCCTGTTCCGTGAAATCCGTCTGAGATCCAAGATGACAACCTACACGCATCCGATCACGACACCACGAAGTCGTATCCCCTTCGAGAAACCACTCACCCAACCAAAAGAAAAGATCCGTGCGAATCCGTGTGCATCCGTGTCCTATTTGGTGTGATCACGCGAACAGCTTCTAGGCGAGAGCTGAAGTGGCTGAGCGACAGGTGAATTGACCGGATTCGACACCGATCGACCCGAATCGACCCGAATCGACCTTTCTGCTACAATACGCGCCGTCCCGGGTGCGCTGCCCACTCTGATCCTCACCAGCTGCCCTCTCATTGACCCCGAGCGCCCGCGGCCGAACCCCACTGGAACACACCATGCACGACATTCTCTTCGACGAGGTCCCTGCTGGCCTCGGCCCCGTCCTCGCCGAGCGCGGCTTCACCGAGCTCACCCCGGTCCAGAGCGCCGTTCTGAATCCCGACGCCATCGGCCGGGATCTGCGGATCTCGTCGCAGACCGGCTCCGGCAAGACCGTTGCTCTCGGGCTCGTGGTCGCCGAGCAGGTCGCCGAAGCCGTCAATCTCGTCAACCGGGGCCCGGTTCGCGCCCGGCCCTCCGTGGTGCTCATCGCGCCCACCCGGGAGCTTGCCGTCCAACTCACCGAGGAGCTTTCGTGGTTGTTCAAGCCCCTCGGCGCCACCGTCGTGTCGCTGACCGGCGGCACCTCGCTCGGGATCGATTTCCGCGAGCTCAAACGCGATCCGCAGGTCCTCGTCGGCACCCCGGGCCGGGTGCGCGACCACCTCGAGCGGGGCAGCCTGCTGCTCGACCGGGTCCGCGTCGTCGCCCTCGACGAGGCCGACGAAATGCTCGCCATGGGCTTCGAAGAAGAAGTCACGGCGATCCTCGACGCCACCCCCGAAGACCGCCACACCCACCTCGTCTCGGCCACCTTCCCGCCAAGGGTGAAATCGATCGCGGCCCGCCACCAGCGGGATTCGCTCATGATCGCGGGCACCACGCCCGGTGAGTCGAACTCCGATATCGACTACCGCACCATGGTCGTCGCCGCCAATCAACGCCTCTCGGCCCTGGTCAACGTGCTTCTCATGGAACCCGATGCCAAGACCCTGATCTTCGTCCGCACCCGGCTCGACACCACGGGGCTGGCCGACGCCCTCGCCGATCTCGGTTTTGCCGCGCGGCCGCTCTCGGGCGACCTCAACCAGCGCGAGCGGACCTCGACGCTCAACGCCTTCCGGCGCGGCCAGACACCGATCCTCGTCGCCACCGACGTCGCGGCGCGCGGTCTCGATGTCCAGGACATCGCCCAGGTGATCCACGTCGATCTTCCCGAAAACGCCGAGATGTTGACCCACCGCAGCGGCCGCACCGGCCGCGCCGGACGCAAGGGACGCAGCCTCATTTTCGTACCGCCGCGCGCCGCCCGCAGGGTGGACTTCATGCTCCGCGACGCCGGCGTCAACGCCACCCGGACCGAGATTCCCAACCGCGACGACATCTATGGTTCGGCCGACCGCCGGCTCATCGAGAGGTTCTCCGAGATCGACACCACCGACCGCGCCGACGTCGTCCGCCTCCAGGAGGTTGCGGCCGAACTGCTCGAGGATCGCGACCCCGTGAGCGTGGTCGCAACCCTTCTCGCCGAGGCCGACCACGGCGGACCCTGCGTGCCGCGTGACATCGTGCCGGTCCCGGTTCAGGGCGGCCGGGATCTTCCACCCCGCAGTTCGAGGAAACAGCGGCGCCCGGCGTGCGACAGCTGGGCGCGGTTTCAGGTCAGCTGGGGCTCGCAGCACGGCGCCGAACCGGGTCGACTTCTGGCCATCGCCTGCCGCCGCGGCGACATCACGAGCCGGGACATCGGCGCCATCACCATCGGCGACCGGTCATCCATGATCGAGGTCAACCCGAAGATCGCCCGAGCCTTCAGCCGTTCCGCAGCGCGCCCCGATCCCCGCGATCCGAGGATCAAGTTCCGCGAGTGGCAGGATTCCAAGCCCGGCGCGCGCCGGCAGTAGCCCATCGCATCGACCCTTGTAGGGCCGGCGTCCCACCGGCCCATTTCCAAGAACTTCGATAGTTCAACGCACGCGGTGCCGGCGAGACGCCGGCACTACAAATTTCCCACGTTTTTCCTTCGTTCACAGTGGTTTTGGGCGTCCAGCCCGCAGGGAGCCGATGAGGTGGCGGGTTACTGGCGCTGACCGGTGAAAACGGTGTGTCGGTGGCCCCTGGCCACGTTTCTCGCAAACACCGTCTCGGCACGAGCCTTGAACCCGGCCGAACTCAGCGCCTTGACGAAGCGCGGATCGTCCTCGACGCACCACACTCCGAGGACGCCCCCGGGCCGGAGGCAGCGGCGGATGGCGGCGAGACCGGCCGCCGAGTAGAGCTTCTCGTTCTGCTCCAGCGCGCACCCGCCAGGGCCGTTGTCGACATCGTTGAGGATGACGTCGAAACCGTCCGGGCTGTCCGTGATGACCTCCCAGATGTCGCGTTCGACGATCTTCACCCGCGGGTCGTCCATGGGCCTGCCGGCGAGGTGGCCGATGTGCTGCCGGTTCCACTCCACGACTGCCGGCAGGAGTTCGGATACCACGACCTCTGACGGTCTCGGCGTCGAATCGAGGACCGCCCGGGTGGTGTAGCCCATCCCGAGACCGCCCACGAGGACCCGCGGCCGCAACCTGCGGTCGACCAGTTTCATCGCCATCCACGCCAGCTCTTCCTCGGATTCGTGGGCGCGGCTCGTCATCAACTCGATGCCGCCGATGCGCAGGGTGAACACGCCGTCGCGTTCGTAGAGAAAGAGTTCGTCGCCACCGGGAGTCGGCGTGCGGTCGATGAGTCTCTCCGGTTTCATGGCGCGGTCCCTCCTAGATCGCCTTGTCCTCGAGCTCGGCCCAGCGGCGGTAGAGTTCCGCCACCCTGTCACGCGCCTTCTCGTGGGTGATGAACGCCCGGTGTGCGGCGTCGGCGTCGGACGCCACCTGCGGATCGGCAAGACGGCCGGCGGCCGCCTCGAGCTCGGCCTCGGCCTCGAGGATCGTCTCCTCCATGGCCTCGTACTCGCGTTTCTCGAGATAGCTGAGACCCGCGCGTTTCGCGCGCTCGCTTCGGCGTTCGGTCTTCCCTCGCCGCGGCGACCTGGTTTCCGGTTGACGGTGGGAAAGCCACTGGTCGACATCGGCAAACGGCGTCGCCGCACCTTCGCCGTCGAGACCGAGAAGCACGGTGCACACCCGGTCGAGCAGATAGCGGTCGTGCGAGACCAGCACCAGCGAGCCGGGAAAATCGATCAGGCTCTCCTCGAGCACCTCGAGGGTCGGAATGTCGAGGTCGTTGGTGGGCTCGTCGAGCAGGAGCAGATCGGCCGGTTGCACCATGAGGCGCGCGATGTGAACCCGCGCCTGCTCGCCACCCGAGAGCTCGCTCACGGGCTGGTCGAGCTGGTCGTCGCGGAACTGGAACCGCCGCGCCCAGGTCACGACGTGGACCTCCCGGCCGCGGTAGATCACGGTGTCGCCGTCGGGTGCGAACGCCCGCCGCAGCGCGAGGCTCTGGTCGAGCTGTGACCGGGCCTGATCGAAATGCACCACCTGCAGGTGGTCGGCGCGGCGGATGACTCCGCCATCGGGTTCAAGCTCGCCGGTCATGAGCTTGAGGAGCGTGCTCTTGCCGCTGCCGTTGGCGCCGACCACACCGAGGCGCTGCCCGGGTTGCAGGACCAGATCGAGATCTCTGATGAGCATCCTGCCGCCCAGCGCCTTGTCGACACCCGAAGCCACCAGCAGGCGTTTGGTCCGGCGACCGGATGCGGTCATGTCGATGCCCACCGAAGACGTCGCGAGTTCGGCTCGGACCTCGGCGAGATCGGCCTTCAAGCGCTCGGCCTGGTCGATCCGCGCCTGGGCCTTGGTGGTCCGCGCCTTGGGTCCGCGACCGAGCCACTCGATCTCCCGCCTGACCCGGTTGGCGAGACTGTCACGGTACTGCGCCCGACCCTCGAGATACTCGGCGCGCTTTTCCAGAAACGTGGTGTAGCTCCCGGCGCAGCTGAACGCACCACCCGGGTAGTGCGGCGCCACTTCATAGACCCGGTTGGCCACCCGGTCGAGGAAGGCGCGATCGTGGCTGATGACGACATAGGCGAGCAACCGGCTCGAGAGCAGCATTTTCTCGAGCCAGAGGATGCCGTCGAGATCGAGGTGGTTGGTGGGCTCATCGAGGAGCAGGACCTCGGGATCGGCAGCCAGGGCGGCGGCGATGGCGAGTCGTTTCCGCCACCCGCCCGACAACTCCCCCACCCGCTGTTCGGGTGAGCGAAAGCCGAGCTGATCGAGGGCGATGGCGACCCGGACCTGACGCGCGGTCTCGTCCTCACCCTCGTGAGGTTGCAGGGCCGCGCCCCGCGCCGCAACCTCCATCACCGTCGACGACGAATCGAAATCGTCCTCCTGGGCAACCGTGGCGAGGCGGAGCTGCCGGCGGCGGTGGACCTCACCCTCATCGGGCTCGAGTTCGCCCGAGAGGATGCGGAACAGGGTCGTCTTGCCCGCGCCGTTGGGTCCGATGACCCCGATCCGATCGCCCTCGGCGATCGTCAGGCTCAAACCGTCGAACAGGTTCCGGGGCCCGAATGAGTGACTCAGCTCGCGAGCGGTGATGAGTGACGCCATACCGCCGAGAGTATACGCAGCTTAGCCCGCACTTCTCACCGGGTTTCGTCGCGAGGGCGGCGAGGTGCTGTTCCCGGCTGGGGTTTCGATCCGAGGGGCGCGGAGGCGTACTTGACAGTACGTCGAGCACCCGGAGGTGAGAAAACCCAGTTGGGGGCCGCGCATCGCCGGCCGCAGCAGATAGCTGGTGAGAAGGGCGGGTCAGCTCATGATCTCCCGGACGGCCTCGAGAAATGCCGCGTTTTCCTCGCCTGTGCCCACCGAAATCCTCATATATGTCGGCATCCCCCACTTGGCGCCCGGCTGAACATAGATTCCCATCTTCTGCAGGCTGCGGACCATCGGGTTGGTGGCCGCAGCGAAATCGGCCATGAAAAACGGCGCCCGATGCGGAAGGGGCTTCGCACCGAGCTCGGTCAATCCGGAGCGGAGCTGCTCGAGCCCCTTGTCGATGTGCGCGACATAATTTTGGACGTGCGCCTGATCGGCCAGCGCCGCGGGACCGGCGATCAACGCCGCGGTGTTGATGCCGAAGTCTTCCCACCACACCGTCCGCACCCGGTCGAGCACCGAACCAGGCCCGATGGCGTAGCCCAGACGCAGTCCGGCGAGACCGTACGCCTTCGAGAAGGTCCGCAGAACGAGGATCGGCGCGCCATCGATCGCGAGCTCGATCGAACCGCCCCCATCGGGAAGAAAATCGTGATAGGCCTCGTCGACGATGAGCACCGCCGACGGAGGCAGCGCCCGGATCAGCAGGACGATCTCGTCTCGCGAAACCGGCGCGCCGGTCGGGTTGTTCGGGTTCGCGACGTACACCATCCGGGTGTCCGGGCGGATGGCCTTGACCATGGCCGCGATGTCGACTGAACCCGCGTGACCCAACGGGACGCGGATCGCCTGCCGTCCCATGGTTTCCGCGACACCCGCTGACCAGCCATAGCTCGGCGTCGGCAGGACGATGCTGCCGCCGTCTCGAAGAAACGCCCACGGCGTGAACTGGAGAAACTCGGTCGAGCCGCAGCCCACCAACACGTTTCCCGCCGGGATCGCATGATGCCGTGCGATGGCTTCGACAAGGGGGTCGATGTAACTGTACCTGTTGCAGCCCTGCAGACCGTTCTCGAGGAGGGCGCCGATCACCCTTTTCGACGGACCGAGGGGGTTTTCGTTGAAGTTCATCCGGACCGAATCGTCCGGGAAGCCGGCCGGCGGGAAACCGGGGATGGGCTCTTCGACCGCGGAACCCTCCACCTCCGCGGCCGCAGCGGGCGCCGAGACTCCTGCCGCGGCCGCTGCCGCGGCGATGGTTCTGAGGAAGGATCTCCGGGTGGGCATGAGACCGTCCGGGTAACAACTCGACAAGCGATCATTCACAAGGTGCATGGAGGCTCCCGACCGACTGCCCTCGAAATCGTGCATCATGCAGGGCGGGTCCGATCATCACCGCAGAAAACGGTCACCAGAATCCGAACAAACGCGCGTTTCTCGTCGATGTCGAACATGTTCAGAAATCGGGCCGCCCCTTTCGCTCGGTTCAGGTTATCAGTGAACCGAACCGGCCGCGTGCCTTCCCTTCAGCGGGCCGCGATGGCGGGTGTTTCCTGTCCCAAAGTGGATCAACATTTCTCACGATACTGTACATTTTTTGGCATTGTCCTTGCTTAACTGTCAATCAGATGCACTTCCAGACCCTGCTTCCAGCCCAAAAAATTGGGGCACACCGCAGAGGGGCAACCGCTGCAGGCACATCGTTCGACTCGATCGGGGCTCTCGGGCAGATGATCCTCGACCCCTGGATGGTGGCGGTCGTCCTCTTGACGGCGGTGTTTATCGCGGTCCCCGGCCTCCAGTGGCTGACCTCGAACACCCGCTCGCTCGTCACCGACTACTTCTCCACGATAGTGCTGATCTTCGTCGCAATCGGCGCCGTGCTCTCCGGCGTCAGGAGGATCGAGTCGGAGCGGGAGCGCTACTTCTGGCGGCTGCTCGGTCTCTCGCTGGCGGCGTGGCTGGCCGGCGAGATGTTGGCATTCCTCTATCTCGACCACGAGACTGCAAGCGCCGGCACCGGTGTGGACTCGCTCTTTCTCATCCTCTATCTCGGACTCGTCCTGGCCCTCGATCTCGATCCCGAGTCCGCCGACGGCAAATTGAGGATTCGACCTCTGCGGCTCCTCGCCAGCGCCGGGAGAACCCTCTTCGTCTGCGGTCTTTTCACCTACTTCGTTCTCTTGCCCCGGACCCTGGGTATCACCGAATACCTGACCTGGATCCCGTCCTTCAGTTTCTATGTCATTCTCGATCTCTACATCTTCGGCCGCCTGGTTGACGCCGCTTTCCATGCCCGGACGCCGCGCTGGCGGATGATCTACCTCCTCTTGACCGTTGCCTGGGCGTTTGTGCTCACCACCGACTCCATCGATTTCGCCTGGATCGCGAGCTATCTGCCCTCGACCTTCCCCGGAACCGCCGACTTCTTCTGGTATCTTCCGATGATCCTCATCGTCGCGGCGGGCAGAATCAGACAATCCACCGGCGACGCCGCCCTTTCCACCGATGTCGTCGACGACGACGACCGGATCCGGGGTATTCCTCTGCTCGTCTACTCCCTCGGTTTCGCGCTCGTCCACCTGTTTCTCAGCGTCGTTCAGCACAATCACGGGATTCTCCAGAACGCCCGAGTCGGCCTCGTCATGACGTGGCTCGTCGTATTCGGGATCCTGAACCTGATTCAGAACACCGTCATCGAGCGCCAGAGCCGGGAGCAGAGCCTCCGCCGCAAAGAGGCCGAAGAGCACATCCGTTCGCTCTCGATGGAAGACCCGTTGACCAGGCTGCTCAATCGCCGGGCTTTTGACGCGGAGTTCTCCCGAGCCGTTGCCAGAGCCGGCCGCAGCGGGCTGGTTCTCGGGCTCATGTTCATCGATCTCGACGACTTCAAGGAGGTCAACGACACCTATGGCCACAGCGGGGGCGACAGCGTTCTCCGCGAAGCCGCCGCACGGATCAGGGCCTTCACCCGCGAGGTCGACACCCTCGCACGCTACGGCGGCGACGAGTTCATCGTGGTGCTCGAAGGCCTCGAAAGCCCGGCGGATGCCGGGGTCGTGGCGAACAGAATTCTCGACGGTTTCAGGATGGGCTTCCAGTTCGAAACCGGACGCATCAAGTTGTCGGCGAGCATCGGCGTCGCCATCTACCCGGGAGACGGACAAACACCGTCAGAGCTCTTCGAGGCCGCCGATCGCGCCATGTACAGCGTCAAGGAGTCGGGGGGCTCGGGAGTCCAATTCGCCTGAAACCCGCCGCAGCGTGATTCGAACTCGCCGTCATCTTCGGCTTCCCCCTCCCGCCTCCCTGGCTACTTCTTCTTGAACACGGCACGCCATCCCGTCGCATGGGGAATCGGTCGCAGACGAAACTGGATCAATCCGTTGGTCTCGTGCGCGGGATCGGTCACGTACTGCAATCCAGGATCGATCGATCGGGCGGCCGCGATCATGTTTCTCGTGCTTCGCCGGGGCGCCATGGCATAGACCAGGGTGACCGGGCCCTCTCCTCCCTCACCGAGGAAGGTGGTGACGGTGTGCCCTTCCTCACGAAGGGTCTCGGCGATCTCCGCTCCCGAGCTCTGGGAGAGAATCCGCACCACTGCGGCGCCGCGCGCCAGCCAACGTTCGACCATCAGGCCGACCCCGTTGCCGGCGGCGAATCCTCCGGCATAGGCGAACACCAGCCACCAGCTCTCATAAAGACGCGAGATCACCTGGCTGATGGCGGCAACCCAGATGATGAGCTCGAAGAAACCGAGCGCGACCGCAGGTGCGATGTGCCCCTTGACGATCGCGACGGTTCGAAGGGTTCCGAGGGTCACATCGCCGACCCGCAGCAAAAAGATGATCAAGCACAAGGCCCAAACCGGAATCGTCGCCAACCACTCCATGACAAGCTCCGTTCAATTCACCCGCTTGACCACGACCAGCGTCATGTCGTCGGTCGCGGGGGCGAAGGAGAGCGCCGCATCGCGAACGGCGATGAAGATCTCCCTTGCCGATGCGTTCTTGTTTGTGCGAATGATGTCTTCCAGCATCGACGGCACGAAGTCGACGTCGTCGTGTTCGTGCTCGGCGATACCGTCGGTCATCAACAGCAGGATGTCGCCGACCCCCATCAGGTTGACCTCGTTGACCGTGTACCTGGGTTTGTACCTCAACGCACCCATGTTCCTGGCGCCGTCCACGTCCTCCTCGGACGGGAAGATCCCCAACGGAAAATATCCGACGAGGCGATCCGGCGCGATGGTGACGAAGCGATCGAACCCCGCCGAGAAAACCACGGGGCGCGGACTGCCGGCCAGCAAGAACCTGAAGGCTCCTTTGCGCGACACCTCCCCATAGGTCAACGTCAGGTATTTTCGCACGCTCACGGATTGGCTGAAGCGGGTATTGAGGATCTCGAATAGTCTCGTCGTCACTTCACCGAACCGGTCCAGCTCGTAGAGCACTCCCGTCAGAAACGCCTGGTGGAGCATGGCGGCGACCAGCGCATCGGTCATCTGGTGGCCCGAGACATCCGCGATCAGGAGTCCGATCCGGTTTCGGTTCTCGGCGAGATTCCGGGCGACGTCCGGTCTTCCCTCCTGCTCGGCGACCCTGATCCGGTTCCCCAGGTCGTACCGTTTCTCGAAATCCACGACAATGATGTGGTCGCCGCCGACCGCCCCGTTGAGGAAGACGCTGTCGCCGAAGATCTCGACGCCTCCGATCCGGTTATCGCCGGATTTCGGACGGAGAAGCTTGAAGGTCTCGACGAAATTGTCCAGCTCCGCGTTCGGAGTTTCTGCAGGAGGAGCTATGGCGAGCTCATGTTCAGACATCGGTGGTCTCCAGTCACGGTTCACTCTTTACGGCCGCTCCTCCGGTCTGAGCAGCATGGACACCGCGAGGCATCGGCGCGATCCCATCGCTTCACGTCCGTAACCTCGGAATACATGGTAGCCTGATTTGGACGAACCGCCGGTCGTGGAATCAGCGCCGCTGTTCCGGTCCGGTTTCGGCACGGTGGTTGCTAATATTTCGACAGGCCGATGCCCTCGAGCGGCCGGGCTATTGATCCCCGTCATGGCGATACAGGAAATCGACATACCTTGAATCGCGGACGATCGGCTTGAGACCATGGCCCGCTGGCGAGCCGGATTGATTTTTGATCGCGACCCGCGGTTCCCTCGGGTCGCAACTGCGAGGCGGTGAATCATGGACACGCACGAAAATCAGGGAGACGGTTTCTTCAGGCGGCTGGCCGAGCGCGAGCCCGGTGTCGGACCCCTCCATTCCCGAGTCGCGCGCTGGATCAGGCGGCGTTTTGTCGTCGGGTTCCTGGTGGCGCTGCCCCTCGTCATCACCCTTTTCTTCGCTCGATTCATTTTCGGACTCCTCGACCGCTGGTTTCTCCCGATCTCGGAGCGCATCTTCGGGGTCGAGGTCCCGGGCATCGGGTTCATCCTGTTCATGATTGTGCTTTTCGCCCTCGGGATCCTCGCCACCAATATCCTGGGGGGGCGTCTGCTCGACTTCTTCGAGCGGCAGGTGGCCGGCATTCCACTCCTGAGCCCGGTCTACCAGGGCGCCCGCCAGATCACCGAGGCCATTCAGATCCGCGGCACCACGGATTTCCGCAAGGTCGTCCTGCTGGATTTCCCGCGTGCGGGGCTCCGGTCGGTGGGATTCGTGACTCGCGAGTTCGCGGGCCCCACCGCGTTCTGCGACGAACCTTCGGCGCTGGTCTTTGTCCCCACCACCCCAAACCCGACAACCGGATTTCTCGTCGCGCTGCCGAACCGCGAGCTCCAGGTCCTCGATATCACCGTCGAGGAGGGCGTCAAGCTCTTGATTTCCGGTGGACTTCTGACCCCGATTCAGTTGCGCGAGGGCTTCCACGGTCCCTCGCCGACCGGCGATCAGATCAGCGATTAGTTCCCCGGTCGAAGACCGATTCCTTCAGCTTCCGGATGGGCTTACCATTGGAACAAGGAAATTGCGAGATCCGGACAATCATCGTTGGAGCGACAGTCCGGGCGGCGGGAGGTTGACAGATGCGCGACCAGGTCATCGTCTACGAGGACGCGTTGGTCATCGTCTTGGCGGGCGGCCAGGGCGAACGGCTCCTGCCGTTGACCCAGCACCGGAGCAAGCCGGCGGTGCCGTTCGGCGGCATGTACCGGATCATCGACTTCACGCTGTCGAACGCCATCAACTCCGGTTTCCGCAAGATCTTCGTCCTCACCCAGTACAAGTCGGTTTCGTTGGACCGGCACATTCAACTCGGCTGGGCGCCCATGTTGTCGGCGGAACTCGAGCACTGGGTGCAGAGCGTGCCGCCGCAGCTCCGGGTCGGGCAGCGGTGGTACGAGGGCACCGCGGACGCGGTGTACCAGAACATCTATCTCATCGGCAAGGTCCGGCCGAAGCGGGTCATCGTCCTCTCGGGCGACCACGTCTACAAGATGGATTACGCCCGAATGGTCGGCTCCCACCGCGCTTCGGGAGCGACGGCGACGGTGGCGGCGATCGAGGTGCCGCGGGAGCAGGCGAGCGCGTTCGGCGTGCTCGAGGTCGACGAAAACCACCACGTCGTCGCCTTCCACGAGAAACCGGCCGACCCGCTGCCGGTCCCCGGCAAACCGGACCGCGCGCTGGTCAACATGGGCGTCTACTGCTTCGAGACCGAGCCCCTCGTCGAGGCGTTGCTGCGCGACGCGGAAAGCGCCGACACCAGACACGACTTCGGCCGCGACATCCTCCCCGCCCTCGCCGCCCGCGGCGAGCTCCTCGCATTCCCCTTCGAGGACCTCAACCGCAAGCCCGAACCCTACTGGCGCGACATCGGCACCCTCGACTCCTACTACGAGGCGAGCATGGACCTGGTCTCCGTCGACCCGGTCTTCAACCTCTATGACCTCGACTGGCCGTTGCGGACCCTGCCGCGGCAGTTGCCGCCGGCGAAGTTCGTCTTCGGCCAGGAAACGCCGGAAGGCCGGCTCGGCGTCGCTTTCGACTCCATCGTCTGCAGCGGCGCCATCGTCTCCGGCGGCCGGGTCGAGCGTTCCATCGTCGGTCCCGGCGCCCGGGTCAACTCGAGAGCGAAGGTCTTCGGCTCGGTGCTCATGGACGGCGTCGATGTCGGCCGCGATGCGAGGGTCACGGGGGCGATCATCGACAAGGGAGTGCAGATCCCGCCGGGCTTCGTGGTCGGCGAGGACTCCGACGACGACGCCCGGCGCTTTCTCGCTTCCCCGAACGGCGTCATCGTCATCGCCAAGGGGATGGCGCTCTGACGGTCATCGGCGTCGCAACGGGGAGAGGAGACCGATCATCGATCTCGCGTTGGCGGCGGCGTTTCCCATCGCCGAGTGATCCGAGCGCGGATCGACACCGGGTTGAGGATTGAGTGCCTCAGGTTCATACCTTCGGTCATTCTCGACAAACGCTCAGATAGAAAGACCGGATGTGCGAACCTGGTTCGCTTTATGGTTCGCTTTATGCCATCGGGATCAGGGTGTCGTCGCCGCCCAGTCCGCCGTGTCGCCCCACTCGAACCCGTCATCGAAAATCCCCCAGAGACTCCGCCGAGCGGAGTTGAAGATCGACCGGTTTTCTTCGTTCCCGGCGTCATACGT
Organism: uncultured Acidobacteriota bacterium; assembly: GCA_963823445.1. Lineage (GTDB taxonomy): Bacteria > Acidobacteriota > Thermoanaerobaculia > Thermoanaerobaculales > Sulfomarinibacteraceae > JAHECW01. The sequence goes on along the minus strand of CAWGLT010000009.1, from coordinate 137,855 downwards.
GCTCACCAGGCCGACCAGACTGATCCGGGCCTCGTCGGAGCCGGAGGGGAGGATGTAGCTGTAGGTGTGGGTGGCGACGTCACCGGCCGCGACCGTCGGTGGGATGATCCCGGGTGTTCCCCAGGTTCCGCCGAGCATGGCGCGCAGGGTTCGGTCGTGGACGAAACCGATGATCGGATCGCCCGCTCCGAAATAGGGATGGGTGGGATCGGTGTCGTAGTAGTTCGTCTGGTCGTAGCCGGGTCCCGATCCGGTGACGCCGTCCTCGACGACCCAGAGGTTGATTCGGAGATCCTGCCCCGGCGCCTGACCGAAGAACTCGGCCCGCACGGTGACGAGGATTTCTCTCGTCGCGGGATCAAACGAGACATCGACCAGCGAAACCGAGACCGGAACGATGTGGTGCAGCCGCTCGTCGGCCCGGTCGTTCCACTGGGCGCGGCTCACATCGATCGATGGCAGATCGGGAAACCGGTAGATGTCGATCAGGCCGGCCGGGTATCCGGAGATGTAGGTCGAATTGAGCTCCTCCCCATCTGCGACGCTCATGTCGTCGGATTCGTGGACCGAAACTCCGATGAGGTTTCCATACAAGTCGAGAGCCTGCTCCAACCTGACATACCCGTCCGGGCAGAATCCGCACCAGGCGCCGGTGTGATTCGTCAAAATCGCCTTCTTGGGCGGAACCCGCGAAACGGTGATGACTTCGGAGGTCGCGAAGTTGTTGGCGGTGTTGAGGTCGGGCCCGCCGTTGACCGCCGTGATCCACATCTCGATCTGGTAGGTTCCCACCGCGGCCAACTGGGCCGGAACCGGATGGGGGAATACATGACGGTCGCCGGTGCCCAGAGCGAGGCCGAGGAGAGTCCCGGTCTCGATCGGGCCGCCGTTGATCCGGTACGCCACGCCGACCGAGGTGATGTGGTTGGCACCCTGGTTGCTGATGGCCGCTTCGAGATCGACGGTCCCGGTGGCCAGATAGCCGGAGGTCAGCACCTCGTCCAGGGCTGCGTCGAGCGGCGGCAGGGTCGAGACGGTGACATCATCCACCGCGAATCCATCCGCCCAGAAACCGTTGTCGTCGTGGTGGAACCCGATCTCGACGATGGTGCTCGTCGTGAAGGCCGAGAGATCGACCCCGAATTCGGTCCAATTCGTCGCCGGTGGGACTGTCGCCGCGACGACCCACGGGCCGCCGTTGAGTCGAACCTCCACCGTGCCGACCGATCCGAAGGTGCTCGGCTGGACATAGGAGAAATGTAAGCCGACACCGGTGCCGGCCCAGGCAAGGAGGTCGATCGGCGGCGAGATCAGGTAGTCGAGATCCGCGAGGTTCGCGGTCGCCGAGTTGTCATCGTGCGCATCGTCGTTCGAAACCGCGTAGCGGCCGTGCGCCGGAATCGGGAAGTACTGAGAGCCGAGGTCGGTACCGAACTCCCACCCGACGGATGGAGTGTTCTGGGTCGTCGACCATCCGGCGGGCGGCGAGCCGACCTCGAAGTCTTCGGTCAGCAGCACGATCTGGGCGTGCGCCGTCGAACCGAGCAACACCGCAACGAAAAACGCCATCCCGCATTTCAACATGCTCACAGCGGCCTCCCTGGTCTGTCGCTTGCTATCCATCGAGCACCTCTCTCTTACCTATCGAAAAAGGTCCCGAGAATCCTCACGACGAGGCTGGAAAACTCCTGAGGAGTTTCGCGGAAGGGTGCCGAGAAGGAGACCGGCTCATTCGAATAGGTGCCAAATAGGTGCGTAAATAGGTGCCAGGTTCACAATAGGTGCCAGGTTCATACATTCGGTCATTCTCGACAAACGCTCAGACAGAAAGACCGGATCTGCGAACCTCGTACGTTGATGGCCTCGGCGAGAAGCAGCGAACCGTGATTGTCGACAATCTCCGGCTGGTGATGTCGACTTCATCGCGTCTATGGAACGACGTACAATGAGGGCCGGCTTCATCCATTCGTTTCCTCTCGACAAACGCCCGGATAGAAAGACCGAATGTACGAACCTGGCACCGATGGAGTTTGAATGCATGGTCGGTGAGCTGTTTGCAGATGGCATCGAGTCCTGCGACACCGGGGCCCAGTCGGCGATCGCGCCGTGACCCGGGTCGAGACCACCGTTAACATCGACGCTGGATCGGTCCTCGGCGAGCAGGGCGTCCCGCCGCGCGGCATCCCGATCCGCCACGGTCTCGTCCTGGCGGCGATCTCCGCCGCTCTGATCGGCCTCGAGGCGCTCGCCTATCTCGTGCACGGCTCATTCGAGTGGACCGCAGCGCGGTTGTGGGCGCTCGGGGGTTGCGGTTTCGCCGCACTCGGCGTTGTCGCCATTGCACGCGCGGTCGCGGGATCCATCCGGGACCGCTGCCTTGCCAGTCTGATCATGGTGCCGGCGCTCGGCTTTGTCGCCCTCTGGGGCATCGCCGGCGCCGACCACGTCCAGATCCAGCACGAGGCGACGCAGGAGATCGCAGGCGGGCTCGATGCCTTGCAGGAGCCGGACTGGGACTACACCGGCGTCCGGTTCCTGGGCTATCCGACCCGGCAGTACCTGGTCGCGGCCGTGCCCAGTCTGCTGCTCGGTCGCGGCCTGCCGGCGTTGCGTCTCGGCTTCGCGCTGCCGTTCCTTTTCGGAGCCCTGCTTTTCTGGGCTGGAGCACGCGAGGCGTGGACGGCATTGCCGGGGGGCGGCGCGGCGGCCGCGCTCGCGACCCTCAGTGTGCCGGCGTTCCCCTACGCCATCGACCACCTGCGCTGGTACGAGCAGACGAACTTCCCGCTCGCGGCGACGCTGGCGGTCGCCGGCTGGCTGCTGATCACGATCCGGCGGCCGTCAATCGCATCCTTTCTCGGGTTGGCCTGGATCGGCGCCCTCCTCGGCTGCAGCTACACCCCGGCCCTCGCCTCCTCCGGCTTGCTCATCGTGACCCTGCTGTGGCTGGCCGTGAGCTCGTGGCGCCGGAGGGAGCGCGGCCTCGCACTGGGCTGGGCGAGCGTCGCGGCGATCACGGTCGGCTTTGCCGCCCTCAGCTTTCTGACTCGGCTGGACCTCGTCAAGGAGGCGGGCGGCACCGTCCGAGCCGATCTCGCGAGCTCGCTGCATGATGCCTTCGCCATCTTCCTCTTCGGGACCCCGAAGCTCTTCGTACCACCAGCTCTTTTCCTGCCGATCATGGCCGTGCTCGCGCTCGGCCTCGTCGGCCGGCTCCGCCTGCGCGGCTTCGCAATCGCATGGTGGACATTGGCCGTCATCGCCATCGCGGTGTGCCTGAGGGGCTACGCCGACCCACCGCCGGAAATGTCCATCCACCGCGCCCTCGTCGTGATCCCGCCGCTGCTCCTGCTCGCCGGATCGGCGGGACTGGGCCGCATCGAGCGTCACGTCCCCGACTGGCAGCGGTCGACCTTCGCAGTCGTCTTCGGCCTGGTGCTCGCGCAGGTGGCGTGGAATCTGGCGGCCCTTGACCGCGCCTACCGGCCGCGGCTTCACGAGATCGTTTTCGCGGACATGCTCGAGGAGGGAGGCCGGCTCGAGATCGAAAGCGACAGCCGGCCATTGGTCGTGCTCCTCGCTCGCTCGCATGAGCTCGACAACGCCGAGGACTTTTTGATGTACTTCTACCCCGGCTGCCGCGTCCTGCGGTCGGCCGCGGAAGCCTCGTCGCTCGACCCGTCCTCGGCGCCCGTCTTCGTCTATGCGGACACCGACGCCGATGCGCAGGGCTCGCTGCCCTGGCTCGAGAATCGTGACGGCGTCCTCGTCGAACACAACGATCCCGAGTTCCCCCGCCGCCTGATCCGCTGGGCGTGGAACCCATCGACCCCGGGCTCGCCCGTCGCTGCCAGGTGAAACAAAATCAACAAGGTGCGTCTATTCGGGGGTTTCTTCGAAGTTCGGCGCGAGCTCGACGATCTCTCCTTTTCCACGAAAGCGGAACCGCAGAGGTCCGCGCCGCGATGTGCCGGTTGTTGGAGAGCAGCGCCCAGGCGAAAACAGTCAAACCGCCCCGTCGCTTGACCTCCCGCACGGCCTCGGAGAACTCCGCAGCCTCTTCCGGATCGGCGAGTCCGTTCTCACCGTGGGCGAACCGGCCGCACACGTGGTACAGACCACCTTCAATCAATACCCTTCGCCCACGCGCCTTCTTCAGAGACCGTCTAGCCCGCACTTCTCACCGGGTTTCGTCGCGAGGTCGGCGAGGTGCTGTGCCCAGCTGGGTTTTCGATCCGAGGGGCGCGGAGGCGTACTTGACAGTACGTCGAGCACCCGGAGGTGAGAAAACCCAGCTGGGTGCTGTGCATCGCCGGCCGCAGCAGACAGCTGGTGAGAAATGCGGGCTAGGGCAAATCTCCTGCAGCGTTGTTGACTCTTTTTCACCTGGCACGAATGCGATCGCGGTTTCCTTGATCTACCTGGTCGCAGAATGGAAAGGGGCCCCCGAAGGGGCCCCGCGCATGAGAAAGGCGAACGCTTCGACTACTCGATTGAGAACGACTGCAGCTCCACTGGAACGGTGGTCACGAGGTAGTCTTCGACCTCGCCGTTTGGCGCTTCACCACCGTAACCAATTCCGGGCGCGGTGCTTACTCTGAACCGGGCCACGGTGTTGCCGAGGATGGCCGAGGCGGGCACCGGGAAGGTCAGCGGGTTCGCCCCGGCAGCGAGCGCCTGATCGGTGAAGATCTGCTCGCCCGCGTCGTCCCAGTCGCCGTCGAGGTTGAAATCAACCCACGCCTGGAGGGTCGTCGCCCCCGTCACGGTCACCGTGAGGCCGGCGATCGTGTTGGGCTCGATGGCGGAGGTGAAGATCACCCCATCGTCGTCGACGAGCCCGTTGGAGTCGTCACCATCGGCCCCGGCGGTCGGCTGGCCGTCGTCTTCGGCGTCGATCAGGGCGCCGAGGATGGCATTGCCGGCGGCCGGGATCAGGTGGCGGGCGCCGTCCTGGGCGAAGGTGGTCGGGAAGCCGACGCCCTGGGCGTCACCCCAGTCGGCGGCGGCACGGCAGCTGACGAACTCGAACGGCATGCCCTGCGGGAAGGCGCCATCCACGACCGCAGCCCAGACCCCCGTCGAGACCGTTTGCTGCAGAGCGTTGCCGGTGTTGGTCTGGCCCAGGATGGAGATCGGCGGCGCCCAGGGTCCGGACGCCAGGGAACCCGCGAGCTGGAAGTCGATCCAGTAGGTACCCGCCGCGAGGGTCGTGCCGACGTCGCAGACGTTGGCCATGATCGGCCGGGTCGAGCCGGCAATGGTCGTGTCCAGCACGCGGTAGATGTTGCTCCAGTCGCTGGAGGTGAGGCGATCGGTGGTGGTGTCGCCGAAGACGACCGTGCTCGCCGGGAGGTCGGGAGAGCCGTCCCAGATCTGCAGGTTGCCCGCGGTGAAGGTGGAGGCGGTGGTGGATCCCGTCTGATACGCGTAGAGCACCACCCGGTCGAGGTCCCAGCTCTCGCCCGCCGGGACGGTGAAGTCGTCCGCGATGCGGTAGCCAGTGCTCGCCGAAACGCTGGGGCCATACAGGGTCATCCCCAGGGCGGTCTGGACCGCGCTGGCGTCTGCACCTCCCGCTCCGCCCCCGGGGTGGGTCACCAACGGGCCGTTAGAGTACAGCGACGTGGCACCAGGTCCGGAGGTCGTGAGGTCGAGGGTCTGGGACGCCCCGAGCACGTCGAAGGCGGCAACCGTCACCATGTCGCCTTCGCACTGGCCGATGGTCCACGGGATGGTCACCGAGACGGTGAAGTCCTGGCTCGCGCCGCTCGGGACCGGACCCACCGTCGCCGGACCGCTGGTGATCCAGGAGTTGCCGCTGTAGGTCACGTCGTAGGTCGAGGCGGTGGCTTCGTTGTTGCTGATGGTCAAGGTGTAGTCGACGACGTCGCCGCGGGCGCCGGTCTGGGCCGTGGGCCCGCCGGCGCTCAGCTGCCACCCGGTCACCTGGTAGAGGATCGCGAGGTCGGCGGTGATCGAGCCGGCGGTGTTGCAGGTTCCGTAGCTCAGCCCGGCGGCGCCGCCGGGGCCCTCGATGCCGGTTGTTGAACTCGATCCTGTCTCCACGCCGGGGTCCTGGAACTGGAACAGCACCTGCGCGTTGGGGTAGAGGATGATCTCCCAGGTGCCTGCGTTCCCCGCGGTGCCGCCGTAGTGGGCGATGTTCGAGAACTCGATCACCGTGCACTCGCCGCTGCCTACCGGGCAGCTCGCGAAGTACTGGAAGTAAACGGCCCCGCTGACGTTGAGGTTGAGGTCGTCCCACAGCAGGGCAATGACGTCGCTCGGGGCCGTGGCGCTCGGCAGGGGGCACTGGTTGCTCAGGGAAGTGCTGCCTGCGCCGAACGAGACAAACCCGTTGGTGCCAACGAAGAAATCGGTCTGGGTCACGCCGTAGAACGGGAAGCTGAAGCCGATGGGGAAGGGGCCGGCAAAACCGTCATCAAGACTCGAAAAGCCGGTGACCAGAGTGCCGGTGCCGGTGATGTCCACCCAGCTGTACACCGGCCCGCCGGGCTCGGCGGAGTCTATGTAGACGTAGCCGAAGGCGTCGGGGCCGCCGGTACTCTCGATCTGCGGCGGCAGTGCGCTCGGGTCGATGTAGGGCGGGTTCGGGTCCTTGATCTCGGGTGCCCCTTGAGCCTCACCGGCCAACTCCGCGGCCGGGGTGGCGGCTGAAGCCGTCACGCCCGCTACCAGGATCGTGATCAGGGTCAAACAGAAAAACTTCATTCCACTTCTCATCAGAAATCCTCCCTCTCCAAAAATGGTGACGCGATCACGCCACCGATCAGCGAACCACTGATTTCCAGACAACCCGCACGCCCCTTTCGGTGATCTCCGTCGGGGGCTGGTGAAGCTGCTTCAAAACGGGTGTGCTGCCATCAGATTGAACGAACCCTCGGTTCTCTGGGGCGAAGGCTAGCACAGGTTTTTGCGTGTGTCGAGGTTCGCCTGCGTGTTGAGATGACCTATATGAGGATTGAGACACAGCATCATAAAGGTGCCCAGATTGCGGCCGCCTCGAGAGCCGGGCAAGACAAAGTCAAAAAAGTGCGAATGTGCGCCAGGTTCATGCATTCGCTCATGCTCGACAACCCCCCCAGACAGAAAGACCGAATGTGCGAACTTGGCACGTTCAGGTGACTCCTAGTCGAACTGACCGGGGAGATCGAGCGTGATCGACAGGGCACGATCGAGTTGACGGATGGCGATTGCACTCAGGCTTCCCCACCGCTCGCCGAGCCGATCGCGGGTCATTGCCCGAATCTGCTCGCCGAGTGCGATGGAGTCTGATCTCAACCCGCCCTCAGGCGCCTGGATCAATACCTGGCTCGGGTAGATCCTGCGCCCTTCCGTCCACGTGGTGATCGGAACCGCGATCACCACCGGGCTCGATCGGTTGATTGCATTCCGGCTGACGATGACAACGGGCCGAAATCCCGATTGCTCCGTGCCGAGGGTCGGGTTCAGATTAGCCAGGTAGACGTCACCGCGGTTCACGAGCCGTCCTCGGCGACACGCAGGGCTTGCCAGTCGACGACTCGGTACTCGTCGGAGATTTCTCGAGCCTCAAGTTGATAGAGAGGGTCATCGGCCATGGCTTCGAACTCGCGATCCACGGCCTCGCATTGCATGCGTTCCAACTCATGTCGAACGGCTGTTGCGAGAAATTCGTTACGAGTCGATGCTCGGCCGCTTTGAACAACTGCGTCAATGCCGTGGAGAAGATCGCTGGGAATCGCGACAGTGGTGCGGGTTGTCGACATCGATCGAGGCTCCATTGACAACATCAAAAATGATGCTGATTTTGATGTTATTCTACCACAGCCCGTCGGCACCCGGTGAGGTCGTCGAGCAGCAGATTGCCATCCACAGATGGAGGACCTCCTGACCTCGACGAGAAGCAGCGATCGGTGACTGTGGGCTGATCGCAGGGCGAGCAGCCCACAGTCACTCGCTGGTTCCGCCGAGGGGCGTTATCGCGGAGTGGCTCCGAGCCACGGAGCGATGACGCCCACCCCACTCAAGAGAATGGGGTCCGCTTCGAGGTCGTAGCCACCGCCGCCGGCTGGAGGCCGGCGCGGGCGTCCGGCGGTGACGGCGGGAACGCTCGCGTTCACGACGGCATCGGCGGACGGCCGGGAGCCCGAGCGAAGCGAGGGCGGGCGGTGGCGGGCAGATCGGGAACGGGATCGGGAACGGGAAACGCCGCCTTACGGCGGCGATAAAGATGGTCGGGACGCGGAGATTTGAACTCCGGACCCCCTGAACCCCATTCAGGTGCGCTACCAGGCTGCGCTACGTCCCGACACCATACAAATTATGAATGATGAATTATGAATGATGAATTTCGGACGGTTCTCCGTGACCGTTTCGGACCGTCGAGACTCACGAGTTCAGAATTCAATCGCTATTTTCTCAGCTCGGCGACGATTTCGGCGAGCTCCTTGCGGACCCCCCGAAGCGTCGCAAGGAGAGGTTGTACGTCGGCCTGGGGCTTCTTGTCAACCTCGGGTTTGGCCTCGGCCTTCGGTTCCGGCTCGGCCTTCGGCTCCGGTTTCGGCGGCGCGGTCTTGACCTTGGGCTTTTTCGGCGCCGGTTTCTTGCGTGGAGGCAATTCCGCGGCCGGCTCGGGCTCGAGATCGAGCTTGCCCGATTCGACGAGGTTCTCGACCTCTCTGCGGGCGCCGGCGATGGTGAGGCCTTCGTCGAAGAGGAGCCGGCGTATCTCGAGGATGAGCGTCATCTGCGGTCGCGAATAGAGCCGCTGGCCGGTCTCCGTGGTGGTGGTTTCGAGCTGTTCAAACTCGGTTCCCCAGAAACGGAGCATATACGGCTGGACATTGGCCAGCTTGCACACCTCGTTGAGTTTGAAGAACTCCTGGTCGTCCGGCAGCTCGATTTTCACGGCCTCAGTCATCCTCATCTTCCGCCGGGGTCAGTGTCAATCGCAACTGCAGGGTCACCTTGCGGTTTCCGACCCATTCGCCCGGCACCGGCACCTCGATATCGAGCGCCCGGACCTCGCCGATCTCGGCGATGGCGCCCGACCCCTTGAGCTGGAGGTGGAGTTGGTTTTCCTTCGCGGTGACGCTGATGGCGTTTCTCGCCGGCACGACGGACGCTTCCCGCGGCAGCAACTCCGGCACGATCGTCGCCTCGTCGTCTTCGGCAAACGGGTCTCCGGAGCCGAGCATGAAGGCCTGGCTCTTTGTCAGAGCCTTGTCGACCAAGCGCCGCGGCGCCAAGGGTTCAACGGCAGCCTCGCCTCGGACGGCCGGTTTTGTCTCACCGGCTTCTTCGACCGCAGCGACCTCGACGAGGATGTCCTCGAAATGGTGCTCGACCGCCGGAGGCTCGACGAGCTCGCCCACCTGGGTTGTCTTGTTGTCCTGATCCCCCCAGTCGTCCTCTTCGTCGGCTTCGGCATCGGTCTCGTCGACGACGAACTCGACCGACGCGTCCTCTTTGACCTCCTCGGCGGCATCCGCAAACACCGGCGCCTCGTACGGAGGAGGCTCGACGGGCTGAACCTCAAAGGGCTCTTCGGTAACTCTGATGGTCTTTTCCGGATCAAGGATCTTGGGAACCGAAATCGAGGCGAGGGCCTCGCGATCTTCGGAAGCGCCCAGGGCCTGCCGAACCTCGGCGAGGACCGCCTCCTCTTGAGCTCTCGCCGCGTCGGATTCGTCCTCGGGCTCTTCTGCCGGCGGCGGCGGTGCGAATGGGCCGGGCGCCTCGATGCGATCCTCGTACCTGTCTTTCGCGCGAGCGCCCTTCACCATCTCGGCCGGGTCGATGGACGCAGGTGCGGGTTCGCGGTCGCCGGCCGGACCTCCCTGGGTCTCGACAACCTCCATCACATCGTCGACAAACGCTTTGACCGTCGGAACCTCGGTCTCGAACAGATCGTCCAGGCTTTCGTTGGCGGGCGCGACGCCCGAGCGATGATCGCCAAAATCGGAAGCACTCTCGAAATCGGCTTCGGGTTCGACCACCGCCGACACCACATCGTAGCCGGTGCCGTCCTCATCCCGCGGATCGGTGAACAGACCACCGAATTCGCCTGACCTCTCGATCTTCACTTCGCTCGCGTCGACGTCCTCGGCCGGCGTGAAGGCCGCGGCTTCGGCGCCGAAATCCGGGCCGCCCATCTCGGCCTCGGCGGCAGCGATTTCCTCGTCATCGGGTTTGTAGACCGCGGTGGCAATGCCGTCCTCTGATCCGAATGAACCGAAGTCGACGGTCCCGTCGGGTTCGGGGGCGGCCGCCCGGGCCGATCCGGTCGTTGCGGCCGCGAAGTCGGGAACATCGAGTTGTCCCAGATCCACCTTTGGCGGGCTCTCCGCCTGGGAAACGAAGTCCGACGCCAACGGGTCGCGCCTTCCCGCCGTCGGCACGGTGGTATGCGTCTGGAATGCCGCGGGAGCCTTCGCCTGCATGGGTTTGAGCGCCTGCGGGCCCGATGCGGACGCGACCGGTTCGTACTTTTCGCGCAGGTTGCGCATGACCAGCTTGACGATGCCTTCGAGACTTTCCTGAACCCCGATCCCTTCGGTGGCGATCGCCTCGAAGATCGGGCACGAAAAGACGTTGAGACTCTCGTTGAGGTCCTCGGTGCTCAACAGATCACGAAGATCGCGTTTGTTGAACTGGAGAATGTGGGGGAAGTCTCTGATATCGATCCCCTGCAGCATCAGGTTCTCCTGAAGGTTCTCGAACGACTCGGCGTTCGATGCCTTCATGGTGCGCTGCGAGTCGGCGACGAAGACGACTCCATCGGCGCCGCGGAGAACCAGCTGTCTGGTCGAGTTGTAGTGAACCTGACCGGGCACGGTGTAGAGCTGGAGCGTGACATCCATCCCTCGGATGGATCCGATGTCGATGGGAAGCAGATCGAAGAAGATGGTCCGGTCGCCCTCGGTGGCGAGAGAAATCATCTTCCCGCGCTGGCCACCTTCGAAGTGGTCGTGGATCCACTGCAGGTTTGTCGTCTTGCCGCACAGGCCCGGACCGTAGTACACGATCTTGGCGTTGAGCTTGCGCAGCGCATAGTTGAAGAAAACCATTTGCGCCCCTAACTCTTTCGTCCTCTAATCATAACCCGAAATGGCACGCCCTCCAAGGAGAACGCTTCGCGGAGGACGTTCTCCATGTAACGGGTCCACGAGAAGTGAGGAGTCTTGTCGAGATTCGTGAACAACACGAATTGCGGCGGCCGGGTATGGACCTGGGTGCAGTAGTAGATCTTGGGTTCCTTCCTGCCCGCTGTCGGCGGCGGATTGCGGTTGAAGGCGTCCTTGATCACCCGATTGAGATCCGATGTGGAGATCTTCGCCCCGTGCGCCCGGTGAACCTGTCGCATGACCGGGAACAGTCGGTGCACGCCTTTGCCGGTGAGCGCCGAGAGAAAGACCTGCGGGGTCTGCCGCAGGAACTTGAGCTGCAGGTCCATCTGATCGATCAGATTCGCGCGGGCCTCCTCACGGTTGGTCACGAGGTCCCATTTATTGACGACGAGAACCACCCCCCGGCCGGCCTCCCAGGCGTACCCGGCGACATGACCATCCTGCCGAGTGACGCCCTCCACGGCATCGACCAACAAGAGGCAGATCTGGGCGCGTTCGAGGTGACGGCGGGCGACCACGACCGAGAGGACCTCGGGTCCCTTGTCGGTCCGTCCCTTGCGCCTGATCCCGGCGGTGTCGACAAAGCGGAAACGCGCGCCATCGACCTCGCAAATGACATCCACCGCATCCCGGGTGGTGCCGGGCACTTCGCTCACCAGCACCCGCGAATCGCCGACCATCTGGTTGACGAGGGACGATTTGCCGACGTTGGGGCGGCCGATCACCGCGACGTGGATCTCATCACCGGCAAAACCCGGTTCGTCGCCGTCATCCGGCTCGGCTTGGGGAAGATGCACGTCGAGAGCATCCCAGAGTTCCACGAGCCCGGCGCCGTGCTCGGCCGAGACCGGGATCGGCTCACCGAGCCCGAGACGGTAGAACTCCTGGGCCTGGAGATCGACACCTTTGCGGTCCGACTTGTTGACCACCGGCACCACGGGAACGCCGAGAGACCGAAGGTACCCGGCGATCTCCCGATCCTCGGGGATGAGCCCGGATTCGCCGTCGAGCAGGAGCAGAACCACGTTGCAGCTGGAAATGGCGACCTCGGCCTGGCTCCGGATCATGGGAACGAACCGGTCTTCGTCCTTGAGCATCAGACCGCCGGTGTCGACCACGGTCACGCGGCCGCCTCCGGGTCTCTCGGCCTCGCCGATGATCCGGTCGCGGGTCACGCCGGGCAGATCGTGGACGAGCGCCCGCCGAGACCGCGTCAGACGGTTGAAAAGCGTCGACTTGCCGACGTTGGGTCGACCGACGATCACCATTACGGGTTGCGGGCTCACGCCTCGTCTCCCCCTTCGTCGAGGTTTGTTCCGGTCTCACGATCGAGAATATGGCGTCCGATCACCTGCCAGTCGCCGTCGATTCGACGCAGCTGGATGAGCGTCGACTGCACCGATCCGTCCGTGCGGCCCTTCTCCTCGCCGTTGCGGGCATCGAAGCGGATGATGTCCCAAACCTCGACCAACGCGACGGAGGCGTTGATATCGCGGAAGATATCCACACCCGTGATCTCGATCCCGACCAGGGTCGCTTCGACGCGATCGCCGGTGTTGGCGAGCTGTTGCAGCAGATTGCGGACGTTTCGGATCTCGACGGGGCTGGCGTGGCCTTCCAGATGACTCAAATCAAGGGTCGAGTACGACCGCGCCAGAGCGCCGAGATAGCCTCGGACGGCTTCTTCGACGGCGGCGCGCTCCTCCTGGGTGGGTCCGTCCGCGCCGCAGCCGAACCCGGCAACGACGAGGATCGCGGCGGCGATCGCCGTCATCCTTCTCCTGCGCACGTGTTTCATAGAAACCTCCACTCAGTAAGACCACGGGCGAGGGATGAGTTCCGACGCAACGATCCGTGGGGAGCATAGCAGCTCAAGCGCGAGGATTGAGTGACCTGGATCGGCAGCCCGAGCCGGTTCCCGGGCGCCGGAACGAAGCAAAAAGGTCTAGAATCAGATGATTCCGACGGCCTTTGCCGATCGGGAGAGGGAGGCCTCATGGGTCAACACACCACCGTCACCTGTCCTCACTGCAATTCTTCGCTCGTCGTCGATGTCGAGGCGGGCGTCGTCGTCGAGCACACTCCCCCGGTGCGAATACGCGAGAAGATCGATTTCGACACTCGGCTCAAACAGATGGAATCGGAGAAGGCGAGATCGGCCGACCGCCTCGCCGAAGCCATGCGCCAGGAGAAATCCAAGGACCGCCTGATGGAGGACAAGTTCCGTTCGCTGATGGAGAAGGCGAAGCACGATGACGACGGCAGCCGGCCGCTGCGCGACATCGATCTGGATTGAGCCGGGGTTCAATCCAGAATTTTTAATTCTTAATTCTTAATTCTCAATGACATCGAAGCGTTTCCATGGGTTGTGCGATGTCATTCATCATTCATCATTCAATATTGAAAACGCCCCCGGGCTCCCGGGGGCGTTTTCGGTCGAGTATCTCGTTTCGGATCAGGATCCGGTTTCTTCCGCACCCTTGGCGCTCTTGGCTCCCGGGATCGGCTTGCCCGCCCGTTTGAGCTCATCGTCAATGACCGCGACAAAGGCGTCGAGGGGCTGGGCTCCGGTGAGGATCCGGCCGTTGATGACAAATCCGGGGGTGCCGCGGATGCCGAAGGTCGCAGCCTCCTGAGCATCGGCATCCACCTGGTCCTTGTGAACCCGTGAACCCAGGCACTCGGTGAAGACCGCGGCATCCAACGGAATCACCTCCGCCTGCGCCACCAGCGTGTCGTGGCTGATGTTGTTCTTGTTGGCGAAGAGCCAGTCATGGAGCTCCCAGAACTTGCCCTGATCCCCCGCGCAGAGCGCCGCTTCGGCGGCCAAACCCGCCTGCTGGTGCATGGGAAGCGGGAGGTTCTTGAACACGTGGAGCACCGAGTCTCCGTAGCGTTCACGAACCGCGTTCAGGGTCGGCTGGGCTCGGTCGCAATAGGGGCACTGATAATCGGTGTACTCGACAATCACCACCGGTGCATCGGCCGGCCCACGCATCGGGTTGCCGGCGCCAATGACGGGCTTGACCCGCGGCGGATCGAGGAGAATCTCGACCCCGGCCGCGTCAAAGAGCCTCGCCCTGAGATCGCTCTCTTGCTGCTGCGCCATCTGCTGCTTGAGGAACGCCACAACCTGCTGGCGGGCCTGGGCTTCATCCGGCGGGAGCTGGGACCGATACTGATTCATCACCTGCTGGATCTGCTCGTCGCTCGGTTCGCCGATCTTGCCGCCGATTTCGCGCTCCAAATAGGCATCGGAGCTCATCTCTTCGGCGGCCGCGGCCTCTTCCACGAGTTTATTGAAGATCATAAACCGCAGCTGCTGGTCCTTGGCCTGATAGACCTGCTGGTACAAACCGATGAGCTGGCCCCCTGCCGCTTCCTCGACCTCGGCCACGGTGATCACGTGGTCGCCGAACTTGGCCGCAACGGCACTTTCTGGTGTACTCGGTTCTCCGGGTGACTGAGCGCAGGCCGCCAGAGCGACCATCATCACGGCTCCAACGAGCGCTCCACGAATGATGCTGTGCACAATATTCTCCTTTGATCGTCCGCGCCGGGTCGCATTCATCGACGCGATTTCGTGGCCACACTATGTCCGCAATGCCGTCGATCGTCAACCGATCGAGCCCGGTTCTGACGCATTCTTGACAGAACGGGCCCGGTCTCTTGGTCTCTCGGACCGGACCCGGTAGACTGTCCGCCCCGGAAAACACAGGAGGTTTTCATGCCCGTCACTCTCGATTCCGCCAACCGCAAACAGCTTCTCGATCGCTTCCTTCGCTACGTCAGGGTCGATACCCGCTCCGACGAGGCGTCGACGACGAGCCCGACCACCGAGAAACAGAAGGATCTTTCGCGGATGCTCGCCGAAGAGCTCAAGGACCTCGGCTGCTCCGACGCCGCCATGACCGAGTGGGGCTATGTCTTCGCCACCGTGCCGAGCAACATCCCCGAAGGGCACCCCGCCTTCGGCAGGGTGCCGACCATCGGTCTCATTGCTCATGTCGACACCTATTTCGGCACCTCGGGCAAGGATGTCAAACCCCAGATCATCGAAAGCTACTCGGGCGATGACCTCGTCATCAGCGCCGACCAGGTTCTCAAGGTCGCCGATCACCCCAATCTCGCAAAAGTCGTCGGCCACACCGTCATCCATACCGACGGCACCACCCTGCTCGGCGCCGACGACAAGGCGGGGGTCGCCGAGATCATGACCGCGGTCGAGTGGATGAAGAACAACCCCGAGTTCCTCCACGGCAAGGTCCGCATCGCCTTCACCACCGACGAGGAGGTCGGCCGCGGCACCGAGCACTTCGATGTCGAGGCCTTCGGCGCCGACTACGCCTACACCCTCGATGGTTCCGATCTCGGCGAGATCGAGGACGAGACCTTCTGCGCCGACACCGCCAACGTGCTCATCGAGGGCCACGATGTCCACCCCGGCTACGCCAAGGACAAGCTCGTCAACGCCCTCCGGGTCGCCGCCGCCATCATCGAGGGCATCGACACCCGCTACCTCCCCGAGACCACCGAAGGCCGCGAGCCCTACCTCCACCCCTACATCGCGTCGGGCGACGTCACCAAGGTCGATCTCAAGGTGCTGGTCAGGGCCTTTTCGAACGAGAAGCTCGAGGAGCGCGAGTCGCACCTCAAGGATGTCGTCGCCAAGGTCAACGAGCGCTTCCCGAAAGCCAAGATCACCATCAAGATCGAAGAGTCCTACCGCAACATGGCGTACAAGATCCGCGAGGACTCCAAGGTCCTCGACTACGCCCTCGAGGCGGTGGAGCGGATCGGCGTCACCCCCATCCGGCAGGCGATCCGCGGCGGCACCGACGGCGCCCGGCTGTCCTTCATGGGTCTGCTCACTCCCAACGTCTGGGCCGGCGGCCAGAGCTTCCACTCGGTCAACGAGTGGGTCTCGCTCGAGTGGATGACCAAGGCCGTCGAAGCGACGCTGGAGATTCTCACGGTGTGGGTGGAAAAGACAGAATAATTCTAAGTTCTTAATTTTTAATTCTTAATTTTTCATCACACAGTCTCGAGAAACGGTTGCGATGTAATTGAGAATTGAGAATTAAAAATTGAGAATTGGAACGACTCACGGCGCTTGCTCGGCGAGCGCCGTGAGTCGTTCCTGCATCTTCTGGGCTGTGGAGAGATCGCCCATTTTCGCGGCGACTTCAACGCCTCGCTCGTAGTGGGCGCGGACAAGGTCGGTCTCGTCGAGACCCTCGAGGGCGAGACCGAGCGCCAGGATCGCCGCCGAATGATTCGAGTCGCTCTCGATCGCCCTCTCGAGATGCGCCACGGCCTCCTTGTAGCGGCCTCGTTCCACGGCGAGTTCGCCCATCCCGAAATGAGCGAGCGCGTCATCCGGGTCGATCTCGAGCACCTGACGGAACATCTCCTCGCGGCGACGTTGATCGGCGTCGCGCGCGGCGAGTTCCTTCTTCGCGGACTCGACCGGTTCGGCTGCGGCCCCGCCGCCGAATGAAACCTCAGTCGCGAGGGCGAGGTGGCGCTCCGCCGCCTCGATCTCTCCGAGTTGGTTGAAAAACAACGACAGATTCGAGTGCGCCATCACCGAGGACGGATCGATCTCGAGCAACCGGCGCATCTGATCGATGGCCTCGTGGTGGCGCCCGAGACGACCGAGGATGACCCCCATGGATTCAAAGGCGTCGGCCCAGGTCGGACAGATGGCCGTCGCACGCTCGAGCAACTCGAGGGCGCGATCGGAGCGGTCCTCGACAAACGCGGCCGATGCCGCCGCGGTGAGCCGATCCGCCATCTCTTCCCGGCTCGGCGGAGGCAGGACCGGCAGGGATCGGATCCGAGCAGCCAGCGATTGCCCATCGGCGAAGACACCATCGATTTCGCGCCCGATGACCCTGAGTTCCCGGTGGAGGGATACCTGCAACCAGGATCGGCCCTGCCACCAAGCCGGCGACAACGACGAGCCCGGCGCGGTCCCGATGGCCAACGGAGAACCACTCCCCCACCCGCGATTCCATGTCGGCCAAGGGCGCGGCGATTTCGAGAAGCACCGGCGCCCGGAGGGCGCCGCGATGACTCGCCACTTTCGCCACGGTTTCTTGACCGAGGAAGCATCCCTTGGTGAAGGAGACCGCGCTGTCGAGGAGGGCGGTCTCGTTGATCAACTGATCGGGCTGAATCTCGCGACCCCATGTCGGCGGACCGCCGAGGACGCTCAGATTGTCGAGCTCTTCCGGCGATATTTTCGGGAAGGAGCATTCGCCGGCGCCCCAGGTCACGCATCCTCGTCCGCCCCAACCCGCGACGGGAAAGCACCCGTCCTCACCAATGGCGTCGGCCATCGCCACCGCTGCGGGCCCGAGCAGCAGCCGCATGGGCCCGACGTCGCGGCCCCGGATCGCCACGTCGTCGGCGATGACGTGCGATTCGAGGCGCTCGACGCAGTGCCTCGCCACCGCCTCGGGAACCAGCAGATCGATGCTCTGCGCGTTCTTGCGCAGGTAGAAATAGGCCTGCGTCCTTCCCGAGCGATCGAGCAAAGCCGAGAGCTGGGAGTCGCCGGCGGCAAGACTCCTCAAATCCGAGGTCACCTGGCTCGAGAGAAAGCGCTCGCGGTGGCTCCCGGTGACTTCGATGAGCGCCCAGCCCGGGAAATCGGCGACGACGGCGTCGAGGCCGATCGCCTCAGACGCTGAAGCTCTCACCACAGCCGCAGGTGTTGGTGGCGTTCGGGTTCTTGAAGACAAAGCCCTTGCCCTTGAGGCCATCCTCGAAATCGAGGGTCACATCCCTGAGGTAGATGGCGGACTTGGGATCGAGCAGAACCGCAAAACCGCCATAATCGAGGATGTTGTCGTTGGTCCTGGTCTCGGAGAACTCCATTTCGTAGGAAAGCCCCGAGCAGCCGCCGCCGACCACTCCGAGGCGCAGACCCATACCCTCACCGGGCTTTTCGCGTTCGAAGATCGAACGGATCTCCCGAACCGCCCGCTCGGTGACGGTCACCAGATCGGACGCGCTCATTCGGTTTCTCCCTTGACGAGGGCCGCGAGCTCGCCGGTCTGGTGCATCTCCACGACGATGTCGTTGCCGCCGATGAAGTCCCCCCTGACCCAGAGCTGGGGGAAGGTGGGCCAGCTCGCATATTGTTTGGCCGCAGCGCGGATCGATTCGTCGGAGAGGATGTCAAAGGTCGTGTACGGGATCCCGATGGTCTCCAGTATCGCGACGGTGTTGGCCGAAAAACCGCATTGGGGCTGTTCCGGGACGCCCTTCATGAAGAGAAAGACATCCGCCGAGGCGATGAGTTTTTCGACCCTCTCGAGGGCCGGCGCCGAGCGATCGGCCTCATTCACCGGCGCACCGAGAAACCGGGGTTCGGGCGAGCCGCCGGTGATGTGGAAGGGGTTTGAACCGTTCATCGACATCGTTCCTCCAGTTCTGGCGAGCGCGTCGTTGCGCACTCGGTTGACAAAACCTGAGATTGCGTCGCTGTATTTCCGGTATTTCCAAACCTGCACGCCTCACCTCTTCACTTCCTCACTTCCTCACTTCCTCACCTCTTCACTTCCTCACTTCCCTACTTCCTTACCTCCTCACCTCCTCACTCCTCACTTCCTCACCTCCTCGCATGCTAAGCTCCACGACAATCCGCCGGGGGGTCTCGCATGTCCGCAAAAACGGTATTGGACTTCTATCGCCACGATGTCGAGTCGCCGCGCGGCGAGCACTACTCGCACTGGACTCCCGCGGGTCGCCGGGTGCTGACCACCCACCAGTTCTTCGACCGGACCGCGGCTCTCGCCAACGCCCTGGCGGGGTTCGGTGTGGCCCGTGGAGACCGGGTCATGCTGCTTTCGGACAACCGTCCCGAGTGGCACATGGCGGACATCGCGACGCTCTCGCTCGGTGCCGTCGACGTGCCCATCTACGGCACCCTGACCCCGGAGCAGATCGCCTACCAACTCAGGGACTCCGGAGCCAAGGTCGTGGTTGCGGAGAACCCGGAGCAGATGGCCAAGTTCGTCGCTGTCCGGAAAAAGTGCCGCGAGGTCAAGCATCTGATTCAGATCGAGGGGCCGTGCGACAAGGGCGTCAACGCCATGGACGACCTCGTCGAGGCCTCCATCGACGGCGACCTCGACGCCGCGTTCTGGGACCGCGCCGCCGGCGTCGATCCCGGCGATCTCATGACCATCATCTATACCTCCGGCACCACCGGCGAGCCCAAGGGCGTGATGCTCACCCACGACAACATGGTGCAGAACGTCCTCCACTCGGCGCACCGGATTCCGGTGACCCGCGAAGACCTCGCGCTGGAGTTCCTACCCCTGTGCCACGTTCTCGAGCGCATGGTCGGTTACATCTATATGTGGAAGGAGACCTCCAAGGCCTACTGCTCGGTCTACCACGTCGGCGATCTGCTCGCCGAGATCAGACCGACTCTCTTCACCGGAGTCCCCCGATTCTACGAAAAGGTGATGCAGAAGGTGACCGACAAGGTCGCCAACGCGCCGGCGGTCAAACGCACCCTCTTCAACTGGGCGCTCGCCCTCGGCCGCGAGGAAGCCCGCCACCGGCTCAACGGCGAGAAGCTCGGCGGCATGCTCGCCGCCCGCCACGCCCTCGCCGACAAGCTTGTCCTCTCCAAGGTCCGGGAGGGCCTCGGCGGCAGGCTCCGGTTCTGCGTTTCCGGCGGCGCCGAGCTCCCGCTCTTCGTCAACGAGTTCTTCCACGCATTGGGCGTCTATGTCGTCGAGGGCTACGGCCTCACCGAAACCTCGCCGGTGATCTCCGCCAACGGCGCCAACCCGGGCGAGATCCGGCTCGGCACCGTGGGCAGGCCCCTCGACAACCTCGAGGTCAGACTCGCCGACGATGGCGAGCTTCTCGTCAAGGGTCCGAGCATCATGTCGGGTTACTGGAACAAGCCGGCCGAGACCAAAGATGTCTTCACCGAGGACGGGTTCTTCACCACCGGCGATATCGCCGAGATCGACGACGACGGATTTCTCCTCATCGTCGATCGCAAGAAGGACCTCATCGTCACCGCCGGCGGCAAGAACGTCGCGCCGCAACCCATCGAGAGCCAGCTCAAGAAGTCGCCGTTCGTCGAGACCGCGGTCCTCATCGGCGACCGCCGGCCGTACATCGTGGCGCTGTTTTCGCCCAGCTTTGACGACCTCGAGCGTTGGGCGAAGAAAGCGGGCGTCGACTACACCGATCACAAGGACCTCGCAGGCAAACCCGAGGTTTCGGCCCTCTTCGACGAGATCGTCACCAAGGCCAACGCCTCGCTGGCCCGCTACGAGCAGATCAAGAAACACCACGTCCTGCCGGTTTCGCTTTCCATCGAGGCCGGTCAGCTGACCCCGACGCTCAAGGTCAAGCGGAGGGTGGTGGAACAGCAGTTCTCCGACGCCATCGCGCGGCTCTACGGCGAGTAGCCATTGGATCTCCTCGGACGCCTTCAGAAACTCGAGCTGGTGGTCGTCACCGGCAAGGGCGGCGTCGGCAAGAGCGTGGTCACGGCGGCCCTCGGGCGATTGCTGGCCGCCCGCGGTCGCAAGGTCCTGCTCTTCGAGGTCGACCCCCGCGAGAATCTCCACCAACTGCTCGACACGCAGCCGTCCGGCGGCGAGATCATCAACGCGTCGCCGCGGCTCTACCTCCAGCACATCGAGCCGCGAGAGCTCATCGACGATCTCGTGCGCGAGAAGCTCAAGGTCAACCTCCTGGTCAACCGGGTGCTCTCGAGCCCGGTCCACCGGCACTTCACCGAGGGCGCCCCGGGCCTCAAGGAGAGCGCCGTCTTCGGCCGCGCCCTGCGGATGGTCGAGGGCCACGGCCCGCCGGCGCTCCGCCGCCCCGATGTCGTCATCCTCGACGCTCCGGCCACCGGCCACGGCGTCTCGTGGCTCGCGGCTCCCCAGCTCGTGGCCGATGTGGTTCGCAGCGGACCCATCGGCCACATGGCCGAGCTCATCTCGGCCTTTCTCGGCGATCGCTCCCGTTTCGGCGTCGTCGTCGTCACCACCGCCGAGGAGATGCCCGTCGAGGAGTCCCTGGAACTCATCGCCTCGCTCGACGACCGCCTCTCCCGCGAGCCCGAGCTCGTCATCGCCAACGCGCTCTACCCGGCCGTCGACGAAGACGACGGGGACGGCGGGGAGGACGACCCGACGGCGGCGTTGTGGCGCGACCGCCGGGCCATCAACGTCACCCAACTCGAGCGGCTCGAGGCCTCCTGGGCCGGCCCGCTGGTCGAGGTCCCTCTCCTGCCCATCGAACCGGGTCCGGCGCTCATCGGCGCCATCGCCCGCCGGATCGAGACCCAGCTGAGGGCGTCGTGAGCACGCCGCTGACCATCGTCGTCGGTTCGGGCGGGGTCGGGAAGACCACGCTGGCGGCGGCCATGGCCGTCGACGAGGCCGGCAACGGCAATGACACCCTGGTGATGACCTTCGACCCGTCCCTGCGGCTCAAGGATGCCCTCGGCGTCGACGCCGATCCCGAGCGCAACGAGATCCGGGTTCCGTTCGAAGCGGACGGCGAGCTCTGGGCGAGCCTGCTCGACGCCCGCCGCACCTTCGACACCCTCATCGACCGCTACGCCCCCGACGACGCGGCCCGGCAACGAATTCTCACCAACCGGTTCTACGACCATCTCTCGGGCAGCCTTGCCGGCGTCCTCGAGTACATGGCTTCCGAACGCCTGTTCGAGGTCGCCGACTACGGCCGTTATCACCGGGTCATCCTCGACACCCCACCGACCAGGCAGGCCCTCGACTTCCTCGGCGCCCCCGAGCGGATCGTCGCCTTCCTCGAGTCGGGAGCGCTGCGGATCGCCCTCAAACCCTGGTTCGACGCCAACGGCAACTTCAAGGCCATGGCCAAGCTCGGCATTCTCGGCCGCAACGTCGAGGCCTTCTTCGACCGCATGGTCGGGATGGAGCTGCTGCGCGACATGGCCGAGTTCTTTCAGGCCTTCGCTCCGCTCTATGACGGTTTCGTCGAGCGCGCCCTCGAGGTTCAGAGGATGCTGCGGTCGGATGAAACCACCTTCATCCTGGTGAGCGGGCCGGGAGAACAGCGGGTCGCCGACACCCTCTTTTTCGCCCGCAAGCTCACCGAGAACGGTTACCGGCTCGGGCCCATCGTCGTCAACCGCGTCCACCCGAAGATCGACGACGCTCCCGAGATCGTCAATCTCGACGACGGCCGCGGCCTCCTCGCCTGGCTCGGAACCCGGGACCACGAAGGCGTTGCGCAGCTGCGCGAACTCCTCGGCGACTCCCACCCGCTGGTCGTGGTGCCGCTGCGTCCCGATGAGCCCACCGATCTCGCATCGCTCGCCGAGCTCGGCGCCCAGCTGCGCGAGCAGCTCGAATCATAGTTCTGAGTTTTGAGTTTTGAGTCTTGAGTTCCATCGCACGTCGCAACCATCGCTGGGGAGAACTGCAGATCACTCAGATTGGATCGTAGACACTCTCTTGAGAGACTCTGAAGGGCAGGCAGGATGCCTACCCCACAAAAGACCGATCTCCATTGTGGAGCAGGCTTCCAGCCTGCTTCTGGATCGACGTCGCTCGCATCTCATCTGGGCCGTAAACGACCCACCAACAGCATTTTGTCGACCACCGAACCGCAATTCCAGGCGATTCCTCCTTCATCAGAGGGAGGGTTGTCTCAGATTCCCCCTCTGGCTCATTCGTTCGGGTAGATCGACCTGATGAGCGAGGAAATCTCTAGCCCGAAGTATTCATGAGGTTTCGTCGCGAGGTCGGCGAGGCGCCGATGCCAGTCGCCGTTTCTCATCTCGGGGCGCGAAGGCGTACTTGACAGTACGTTGAGCACCCCGAGATGAGAAACGGAGGCTGGCGCGGATGCATCGTCGGCCGCAGCAGACAGCTCATGAATACTTCGGGCTAGCTCCAGCACTGAGCCAAACCCCGGCCGCCGCTCTGCACAACAACCCTCCCGCATTGTCTCGGAAGATCCCGGTGCCATCTCAAGCGCGCCCGGGGATTCACACTCACCAATTTCCGAGGATGGCGGGAGACGGCCACCGGCCGTCAGCCGGCATCCTCGGAACCGAGCGGAACGTTCAAGCCACGCGGGTCAACTCCCAAGCCACTCGGCGAGATCGGCGAGGCGCTCCGGGTCGAGGACCTTCACCGTGGAGGCCCCGGTCTCGATGATGCCGTCGTCCTCGAGCCGCTTGAAGGTCCTCGAGAGCACCTCGGGACCGGTGCCGCACTCGGCGGCGACGAGGTGTTTGGGCTGTCCGAGCTCGATGACCTCGCCGGGCTCGAGCTCTCTCCGTCCGGCCCGGTTCATGAGAAAAAGGGCGAGGCGCTCCTCGACGCGCCGCTGGGTCAGCATCTCGAGCTTGCCCGCGAGGGTCCGCGTCCACGCCGAAACCGATCCGATCATGGCCATCCCGATCTCGGGGTGGTTGCGCAGCAGGCTGACGAGCTGGGCCCGCGGCAGGCACCAGACGGTGCTCGGCTCGACCGCTTCGGCGGTGGCGGGATACCCGCCCGATCCGAAGAGGGCGGCCTCGGCGAACGACGCTCCCGCGGACACCAGGTGCAGCAACAGCTCCTTGCCCCGCGGCGAGTAGCGCACCAACTTGATCCGACCGGAGACCACAGCACACAGACTCTCGGCCGGATCGCCCTCGTGGAACAGGATCTCGCCCTTGTCCAGAGAGTGGACGAGCCCAGCGGAGAGAACCCGGTCCCGGTCCTCATCCGAAAGCAGATGAAGGAGCGGAAGGTCCTTGAGGGTCTCGGAGCGATCAGTCACCCGGAGAGTATAGCGAGCCCAATGCGACAGTTGGTCCCCCGGGAGGGCGCCACGACGAATTCCTTCACCGAATCCCCATCGACCTCCCCCGGCTCGACCGCGACAATACGCTCATCGTCGATCTCCGAGTGGCAGGCAGGATGGCTACCCCACAAAGTACCGATCTCCATCGTGGAACAGGCTTCCATCGCGTTTCGACGACGAACCGGTTCCGAGCTCTGCCGAAGACTCACGAGTCGGCTTCGAGTGCGTCGATGACGGTCGAGAGCGGATCGGCGCCCTCCTCCTCGAGATCGACAACGACGACATCGCCGGCGTCGAGGGCTTCGACCAGCGCCGGCACCAGGGTCCGCCGAACGACCACGACGAGACTTGCCGGATCGGCGGAGGCGAGGGCTCGCTCGACCGCCGGCCAGTGACCACCGCCGCGGAGCTCGACCGGGCCCAGTTCATCAATGACGAGAACCGAACCCGGGGGGATATCGAGGAGAGCGCGCCTGCCGAGGTCGAACCCCTCGTCGAAGAACTCGAACGAGGTTCCGAAGGCGCCGCCTCCCGACGCCACCCGTCGCGCGAGGTCGAGCGCCTCACCGGTCGCGGCGTTCTGGACGCGAAACCCCACCTTCCTGCCGTCTTCAATGATCGCCGGTTGCAGGAAACCCGCGACCGGAATGCCGCGGCGGCCGAGTTCGTCGACCACCGAGCTCACCAGCGGGGACTTGCCGCTGCCGGTCGGGCCGGTGATCACCACGATTCGGGTCCGGGGCGCCAGGGGTGTGATTGTCCGACTCAGAGCGGTGTGGCCGCGCAGCGCGGCCGCGGCAGCCGCCTGATCCGCCACCCGGCTCGTGTGCGCCAGAAGAACCTCCGCCACCGCCGGAAATCTCACGAGGGTCGCCCACCTCCCCCCGCTGCGAACCCGGTGGGCGTCCCACACCCTCGATGCCGTCTCGCCGAGGTGCGGCAGGGCGTTGAGCCCGAGGCCGAGGACCAGACCGAGGCGCTCCATTCCGAACCGCGAGGTCATCCGCATGATGGTCTCGGCATCGACACTCCGCGTCACCACCGCCGCCGCGGTGCCGAGCACCACCAGACGGAGGAGCACCGTGCCGCCGATCATCAGACCGCGGTCGAGCCCTGAGGCCCATGCCACCGCCGCCGTCGCCGCCGCCGCGGCAAAAACCGCTCCGAGGACCAGGCCGATCCGAAGCACCCTCCTGAACGAATCCCGATCAGCAATCCGGGCGACCGCGCAGGCAACCACGGCCGCACCCGCAACGACCCCGATTCGGGTCGAGAAAGACGCTCCGACCGCAGCGGCGAGCGCGAGGGCGAGCAACGGGTTCACTCCCCGCCCCCCAGGCGGCGCGCCACCCGCCCGGCGAGCCGCCAGGCGAAGACGCCGCCGAGCGCACCGATGGACGCCGCGAAACCGACAAGACCCGCCAAGACCCACTTCGCTTCCACCCCGCCGATCTCGCCGACCGCGCGGAGCACCGCCGTGGCGGCTTCGGTGCCGCCGACGATCCAGGCCGTGGCCACCCGCTGGATCGGGTTGGTGCCCAGGGCGATGATCCCACCCAGGGCGGCGGCCCACGGGCCTCTCGCAACCAGAAAGCCGAGCTCGACCGCGAGGGTCTGCGTCGCGATGCCCACCAACGGACCCGGATAGAGACCGCCGAGGGTGAAGACCTTGAGAAAAATCGCCGTCAGACCGGCGACGAGAACCACCCCGACCTTCGGCTGGAGCCGCCGCAGACAGACCAGACAGACGAGGCCCATGAGACCCATGATCTCGCCTCGAAACGGTACCCTCCCGAGGTGAACGGCGGTTCCCACCGTCGCTTCGAGGGCCCCCCAGAGAGCGCCGAAGAGGGCGGCGTGAGTCCACGGGCGGAGGTCCTTCACGGCGTGACCTCCTCGAGTCGTCGATCCCGAACGACGTATCGACGATGCGCCGCAGCCGCGAGTTCCTCGCGATGCGAGATGACGATATAGGCGCGGCCCTTGGCCGACCGGCGTTGGATGAGCTCGACCAGATCCAGCACATCATCGTGGTCGAGACCCTGAGCCGGCTCGTCGACGATCATGACTTCGGGTCTGAGCATGTCGAGGGCGGCGTGGACCAACCGCTGCTGCTCACCGCGGGACAGGGTCCACGGGGCTCGTGCCGCCAGGTGATCGAGCCGGTGGCGGCGCAGCACCCGGGCCCGCTCGCCCTGGCCGGTCCCGGCGGTGGAAACCTCGCCGATGACCGTCGAGGCAAAAAGCTGAAGATCGGCTTCCGGAAGCATCAGGGCAACCCTGCCGTACCGTCGGATCTCTCCCCCGCCGGCCGCCGCCAGCCCGGCCAGGACCCTCGCAAGGGTAGATTTTCCACTTCCGTTGGGCCCCGACAGGAAGACGACCTCCCCCTGGTGGAGATCGAGATCGATCTTCTCCACCAGGGCGCGGCCGCCGCGGGACACCGACACACCGCGACCGCTCAGGACCACCGCCGAGCCCGGTTGGTGGCTCGGCCCCGGAACCCTCGGCGCGCGGGGCGCGCCGGTCGGGGCGAGGCGGCCGCCGCCGACCTCGATCCACTCCGTGACGGCTGAAGCGAGACGCCACCCGGCCTGCTCGGAGAGGGTCACGGCGGCGCCTCGGCTCCTGGCCTGGTTCAACAGATCGACCAACGCCGCTTCGCCTGCGGCATCGAGATGGGCGGTGGGCTCGTCGAGGAGGATCGGCCTCGGGCAACCGGCGAGCGCAACGGCGAGGGCGACCCGCTGTCGTTCACCCGAAGAGAGATCCGTCACCCGGCGATCCAAGAATGGACCGAGACCGAATCCATCCACCACCTCGTCGGCGAACTCCGCCCCTGGCCCGCACTTCTCACCGGGTTTCGTCGTGAGGCCGACGAGGTGCTGTGCCCAGATTGGTTTTCGATCCGAGGGGCGCGCAGGTGTACTTGACAGTACGTCGAGCACACGGAGGTGAGAAAGCCGAGCTGGGTGCCGTGCATCGCCGGCCGCAGCAGAAAGCTGGTGAGAAGAGCGGGCTTGGTACAGCCGCCGCGCAGCCTCGATCTCCTGTCCCACGGTCGCCAGGAAGAGCTGCGCCTCAGGACGATCGAGACAGGTCGCGATGAGATGGGCCCGCTGACCCGGATCGAGGTCCTGGATCGCTTCGCCGTCGATGCTGAGCTCGCCGGTGACGGCCGCCGAACTCAGCCACGGCACCAATCCCGCGACCGTGTGAAGCAGGGTGGTCTTGCCGACTCCCGATCGACCCGTCAGGCCCACAGCTTCGCCGGGAGAGATATCGAGGTCCACATCGCGCAGCACGGGGACCGCGGCTCGCGGGTAGCGAACCGAGAGTCCTGCAATCTCCAAACCGGAGCCGCGGTGGTGGGTGCCGGGATTCATCACTCCCGCGACTGAGCCACGGCGACCCGGTCCGTGTCAAGCACCCTCGGCTCGACCCGGCCCGGTGCGGCGTGCAGGGCCGTCGGTTGCCGAACCATCCTCGTGCAGGCATGATGGTGGCGGACCACGGCCACTCGCCGTGAAAGGGGACCGTCATGAAATGCCCACGCTGCCACATCGAGCTGAACAGCCGTTCCATCCAGGACATCGAGATCGACGAGTGCCGCGACTGCCAGGGCATCTGGCTCGACGCCGAGAAGCTCCGCCGCCTCAAGGACGGGGCGGACCCCGATCTGCAGTGGATGGACTTCGAGCTCTGGGATCACGCAAATCGATTCCACCTCGCCGAGAAACCCATCGAATGTCCGACCTGCGCCACGGCTCTCGTCGCCATCGAGTACGGTGACACCGGCGTCGAGATCGACTACTGCACCGATTGCAGAGGGGTCTGGCTCGATGCCGACGAATTCAGCAAGATCATCGCCCGTCTGTCCGAGGACCTGCTGACCACCGAGGCGTCGGAGTACCTCCGCGCCAGCCTCGAGGAAGCCAAGGAACTCGTCACCGGACCCGACAGCTTTCTTTCCGAGTGGAAAGACTTCACGACCGTTCTGCGGATGCTCCAATACCGGCTGCTCGGCGAGAACCCGAAGCTCGGAAGGGCTTTGGCGGAGTTCCAGGCCAAGAGCCAGTTCTGAAAGCACAGGGCGCAGAGGGCTTGAGGGCTCGAGGTCTTGGGCCGATCGATCCCGTCGGAGGAGACTCAGTGAACCTGACCTACCACCACATCGGGATACCGACCACCGCTCCTCGCGAGGGCGAGGTCTATCTCGAGAGGTTCAAGATGCACGTGGTCGGCTTCGACACCAACCCCTTCGGGATCGAGTGGCTTCGTTTCGAGCCGGGCAGCCCGATTCCCGAGCTCGTTCAAACCGTGCCCCACGTCGCATTCGTCGTCGATGACCTCGCCGAGGCCCTCGAAGGCCGCGAAATCCTCATCGAACCCAACAGTCCGTCCGACGGGGTCACGGTCGCCTTCATCGTCGACAACGGAGCTCCGGTGGAGTTTCTGCAATACGACACGACCGACGTCAGTAATCGAAAATCGACCGGCGCCCATCGTCGACCACGGAATTCTACCCTTACGAAACGCAGCGGGTGACCACGTCGCCCGAGAGACGCAAGCTGCAACGGGCTCTGCGATGGTTGTAGCGTCGGCGTCCCGCCGGCGATGGTCGTCTGCCGCAACGGGTCGGCTCCATCGCCCAAGACCTCAAGACCTCAAGACCCCAGGACCTCAAGACCCCAGGACCCCAGGACCTCAAGACCCCAGGACCCCAGGACCTCAAGACCCCAGGACCCCAGGACCCCACGACCTCAGGACCTCAGGACCTCAAGACCTCAGGACCTCAAGACCCCAGGACCCCAGGACCCCAGGACCTCAGGACCTCAGGACCCCAGGACCCCAGGACCCCAGGACCTCAGGACCTCAAGACCTCACGCCCCCTTGACCCCGGTCAATGCTCGGATACTCTCTCTGTCAGAGAATTGTCACGAAGGACGGAGGGGCAATCGCCCAGGGGAGGTTCTCGATGCGTCGATCCGGTGGATGGATGGTGTTTCTCGCGGTTCTGATCATTGTGGGAGCGGCGTCGGGAGCGGCCGCGGTGCAATCCGCCTGCGAAGACTGCCACGCCAAGGTCACGCCTTGGCTCGTCAAGGACTTCAACCGCGGCGTCATGGCCAAGACCATGGGCTGCGCCGACTGCCACGGCGACGGTCACACCGGCATGGACGACGCGGACAAGGCCGAACTGCCAACCATCGCCACCTGCCAGGCCTGCCATGAGGATCAGGCGGGTCAGTATCTCGCCGGAAAACATGCCAAGGGTCTGCTCGCCGTCCAGGTCTTGCCTTTCTCCCACGGCCAGCCCGACGCGTTTGTCGAAGGGCAGAAGGGCTGCGGCGGTTGCCACACCCTGGGCATCGCCACGCAGGAAGACCGCAAGACCGAGGCTCGCCAGTACTACAAGTACGGCATGGACTGTCAGAACTGCCACACCCGGCACTCGTTCTCGGTCGCCGAGGCGCGCGAACCGGAAGCCTGCCAGACCTGCCATCAGGGTTTCGACCACCCACAGTGGGAGATGTGGTCGACGTCGAAGCACGGCGTCGCCTACCTCCTCGATCGTGAGGCCCACCGCGGCCCCACCTGCCAGGACTGCCACATGCCCGAGGGCGACCACCGGGTCCGCACCCCGTGGGGATTCCTCGGCGTCCGTCTTCCCGAAGAGGACGAAGAGTGGATGGGCTACCGGGTTTCAGTGCTCAAAGGCCTTGGAGTTCTCGACGCCGCGGGGCAGCCGACGGCGTTGCTCGAGGTCGTCAAGGCCGGTGATCTCGCCCGCCTCGACGCCGAGACGTTTGCCGCCGAACGCAAGCGGATCACCGACACCTGCGGCAAGTGCCACTCGAAGGGATTCTGGGAAGCCAATATCAAGAACGCCGATCAGATGCTCAAGGAGGCCGACAAGCTCTTCGCCGAGGCCATCGAGATCGTCGCCGGACTGCGCCGCGACGGCTTCATCGAGGTTTCCGAGGGCGAAGGGGTCTACCCGCAGCTCCTCGCGTTCTACGAGGTCGAGACCGAGGCCGAACAGATCCTCTACGACATGTTCATGGATCACCGGAT
This sequence comes from uncultured Acidobacteriota bacterium, assembly GCA_963823445.1. Taxonomy (GTDB): domain Bacteria; phylum Acidobacteriota; class Thermoanaerobaculia; order Thermoanaerobaculales; family Sulfomarinibacteraceae; genus JAHECW01. Next base: position 107,805 of record CAWGLT010000009.1, on the reverse strand, counting down.
GAAGACGTTCCAGGGCGCGTTCCACATCAATCCGGACTACACCACATGGTACGGCTACGCCAAGATGAAGCAGGACCTCGCCAAGATCCGCGAGATCGCCAAGAAAGTGCGCAACGGCAACAAGCCGTAGGAGCGCGCTTCTCACTTGAATGCCAAGGGTCCCCGGCAACGCGCCGGGGACCCTTGATAAATATTGAGTTCTTAATTTTTAATTCTCAATTATCACCGCATCCGGACTGGGTCAGCGAACGTTGCCTGTTGCGATGTAATTGAGAATTAAAAATTTACAACTGAGAATTACTTTTTGCGCCTCCGCAGCTCCACCGGCGTCTTCTCGCGTTTGCGCTCGAGCCAGTTCTGATAGAAATCCACCGAGAACATGAGCAGCAGGATAAAGATGGTGATCCACTGCGGGATGTACGGGAACTCGCTGCCGTTGACGGTCATGTGGGCGACGTGGCCTCCCTCGAGGAAGAGCACGAATCCGATGAGCAAAAGCACGAACAGACCGAGGATCTCGAAGTCGGGATTCCTGCGCATGAAGTCGGCGATGGGGCCGGCGAAGATGAGCATGAGCGCCACCGAGATCACCACCGAGCCCATCATCACGAGGAAGGTGTCGGTCATCCCGACCACCGTCAGAATGGAGTCCACCGAAAAAAGCAGATTGAGGCTGACGATGGTGAACAGCACCTGGCCGAAGCTCGACGCCTTCTGCACCTCGTGCTCGACCCCTTTGATTTTCAACCTGAGCTCCTTGACGCCCGACCAGATCAGGAAGAGCCCGCCGCCGACGAGGACGAGGGCCTTGGCGCTCATCGAACCGTGGAAGTGAATCCTGAAGATCGAGCTGTCGAATTCGTAAAACGGTGCCGCCGCAAACCGCAGAACCCAGCTCACCACCGCGAGTAGGATGATCCGAAACACCATGGCGAGGATGAGCCCCCACCGCACGGCCTTCTTCTGTTCATCGATGGGCAGCTTGTTGGCGAGGATCGTGATGATGATGAGGTTGTCGGCGCCGAGGGCGATCTGCACCAGAGTCACCGAGAAGAGGGCGAGCCAGAATCCGGGTTCGAGCAGTAGTTCCATGTCAAGACTCCCAAGAACGCAGAAGAGGATACCCGCGCCCACCGTCCGAGGGCAAAATGAAACGCCATGGCGCAAAGAACGCAAAGACATCGCAGGATTGACCCATCTCACCATCGCAATTCAACGCAGAGGCGCAAAGGCGCAAAGACGCAGAGACATCGCAGGATTGACCTATCGCACAATCGCAAATCACAACCCGGGGGGGGGTTCTTCAAAGGCGTCCGACTCCGTGGAAATGTGTTCCTGACCGTCAGGGGACTGAAGGGCAGCCAAGATGGCCGCCCCCACAATCATCGCTGCGACGGTTGTAGGGGCATGCTTCCAGCATGCTCTTCAGTGTCGTTCCCGAAGGTTGAGCCTTCCACGAGGTAGTTTCGCGTTGCGGAAAGCACCGCCACCCTCAAAAAAAGATCCGTGCAGATCCGTGTCCATCCGTGTCCCATTCTGCGATGCCTCGCGTCCCATGAGTCCTTGCGGCGGGTCACTCCTCGAGAGCGCTCCGGTAGGTCGCGAGAGCTTCCTCGAACGGCGCCCGGCGGGCGGCGTCTCCCTCGTCGATGAGATCGAGGGCCTTGAGTTCGACCTCCACCGCACGCGCGTTGTCGCCGGTGCGGTGATAGGCGAGCGCCAGGGTATCCATGACATCAGGGTCCTGCCACTCACCGAGCTCGACGGCCTCGAGGGCGAAGGCGAGCGCCGCCTCGGGGTCCTGCAGATCGGCCGGTTCGCAGGTCAGCGCCTCCCAGGCGAAGGCGTTCTTCGGCCCGGGTTCCTCAGATGCCTCGGCGGCTGTCCGCAGCGCCTCCAATTGCTCCGAAACCACAGCTCGGGCGTCGTCCTCCCTGTCGTGGGTCATGTAGTGCCCGGCAAGCTCGGTTCGCGCGGCCACGCTCAACGGGTCGGCGTCACCGTTGTCGCGGACGGACGCCTCCAGACCCTCGAGGAGCAGTTGTTCGGCCTCACCCGGCCGACCCATTCCGTCGACGTGATCCGCCAGGTCGAAAACAACCCTGAGAGTCTCGGAGTGTGCCGGGCCGAGAACCCTCCGACGGGTCTCCATCGCCTCACGGATATAGGACTCCGCCTCTATCGGGCGATCACGAAGCTGCAGGAGCGACCCCATGTTGTAGAGCCACACCAGGAGGTCGGGGTGGTCGTTGCCCATCGCCATCCGGCCCCTGTCGATGGCCTCTTTGAGCAGCACCTCGCACTCGTCGATCCTCCCCTGCCTGTAGTACCAGAACGCCATGGTGTTCATGGAGAGCAGGGTGTCGAAGTGGTCGTCACCCAGGACTCTGCGGCGGGTTTCGAGTGATTGCTTCAGGTAGCGCTCGCCGTCGTCGATTCGGCCCCTCCGAGTCATGAATACCCCGAGGTTGGAGAGGATGCTCAGGGTTTGCGGGTGGGAATCGCCAAAGACTCGTCGATATCCCTCCAAACCCTCGAGGTACAACAGCTCCGCTTCGCCGTACTCACCCTGAGCCTCCATCGCCACCGCGAGCGAGTTGATATTGATGAGGGTTTGCGGGTGGTCGTTGCCAAGGGCCCGGCGTTTGGTCTCGAGGCTCGATCGAAAGACCTCCTCGGCCTCTTCTGCTCGTCCCATGTCGTGGAGGAGGACCCCGAGGTTTGTCTCCGCCGTCAGGGTGTCGATGTGCTCCGGACCGTGGACCCTCCGGCAGCCCTCGAGCGTCTCCAGGTGATAGGGTTCGGCCTCAACGAATCGGCCGGTTTCGTAGATCAATTGACCCATGTTGTTGATGGCGGTGAGCGTTTCCCGATCATCGTCCCCGAGGACCCGACGCATCCCTTCCAGAGCCTCGACGAAGAGCGGCTCTGCTTCCTCGAACCTGCTCATCTGGTGCAACGAAAGCCCCAGGTTGTTCTTGGCGATCAGGGTCTCGCGGTGATCTTCGCCAAAAACGCGTCGGTTGATCTCAAGCGCCTTTCGATGCTGAGCCTCCGCTTCCGCGAGTTCACCGAGATCTCGATAGGTCGTCCCGAGGATGATGCGGACTGTCGCCTCGACCTCGGGTTGGTCTCGGAGATCCGTTCCGATGCGCGCCGCGGTCTGGTCGAGGATTTCACGAAGCATGGTCGTGTCCCGGCCCATGGCGACCGCCGGGCCCGCGCCCTCGAGCATCCCGGCCACGAAGGTCGCCACCTGGTCCGACTTGAGGGCCTCGACTCGGGCGCGCTCGCTTTCCCGCTTGGCCTTGAAAAACAGGCTCGTGCTGACCACGGACGAGACCACCAACACCACGACCACCGCCACCGACGCGGCAAAGGCGGCGCGGTGTCGGGTCACCATCTTCCGGAGCTGGTAGACCGCCGACGGCGGCCGGGCGAGGATCGGCTGCGATTCGAGGAACCGGCCCACATCCTCGGAGAGGGCCGAGGCCGATGCGTATCGGCGTTCCGGCTCCTTCTCCAGCGCGGTGCCGACGATGGTCTCCACATCCGGATCGAGCCTGCGGGTGCCGCCCCAGATCGAACTCAACGGCGCCGGCGGTTCCTCGCAGATGACCCGAACCGCCTCGAGGATTCCCGAACGCGCCGTGTCGTAGGGTCGGCGACCTGTCAGCATCTCGTAGAGGATCACCCCGAGGGCGTAGACATCCGTCCTGATGTCGATGGCCTCCCCATCGCCCTTCGCCTGCTCCGGCGCCATGTAGGGCAGGGTCCCCTTGATCACCCCGATCTCGGTGATCTGGGTCATGGCAATGTCTTCTTCGGTGATCCGGGCGAGACCGAAATCGAGGATCTTGATCGTCGCGGTCGGCGCGGCCCCCGAGGCGCGTCGATGTCACACCGGAGGTCGAGCTCTCATCGGTGACGATGATGTTCGAGGGTTTGAGATCGCGGTGGATCACCCCTCGCTGGTGGGCGTACTGCACCGCATCACAGGTCTTTCGGAAGAGAGCGAGTCGGTGATTGAGTTCGGCCGGATCGATCGGGCCGGGCCGCTCCGCGAGGTAGCGGTCCAGGGTCTCACCTTGCACGAGTTCCATGGCGAAAAAGTGGTGGCCGTCGTCGGTGCGGCCGGACTCGTAGATGGCGCCGATATTGGGATGCTTGAGGCGAGCAAGTGTTTCGGCCTCGCGCTCGAACATCTTGATGTGGGCTTCGTCGACGAAGCGACCACCACGGATGACCTTGAGAGCAACACGCCGGCGAGGGCTCGACTGCTCGGCCTCGTAGACGATCCCCATCCCCCCCTCGCCGAGTACCCCGATGATCCGATAATCACCGATGGACTCCGGAAGAGGAACTCTTGCGGGCCTCGGTCCGCCGGCGAGTCCGATGGCCGAGTCTTCGTAATGGCACGAGCTGATGGTTTCGTCGCGATCGCCCGTCGATGGCGATGGACCCGATTCCTCGAGAGCATCACTGTCCAAGCCGATTGTTCGTTCGTCGTCCGTCATCCGGGCATCTCCGATTCACGCGAATCGCGGTTTGTCTTCCACTGAGAACAAAACCGTCTCGCTTTTCCTTTCGCGCCCGAGGTCGGCCCGGAGATCGGGTATCATCGGTCGGCGAATCACAGAAAAATGCAAAGGAGTTCTCTCATGGGCAAGAAATTGGGCGCGGAGTTTCTCGGTACGGCGTGGCTCGTCTTCGGCGGGTGCGGCAGTGCCGTGCTGGCTGCAGCGTTCCCGCAGCTCGGGATCGGTTTTCTCGGAGTGTCCCTCGCCTTCGGTCTGACGGTCCTCACCATGGTCTACGCCGTCGGCCACATCTCCGGCGGCCACTTCAACCCGGCGGTCTCGTTCGGGCTCTGGGCGGGCGGCCGATTCGAGGCCAAGGACATCGGACCGTATGTCGTCGCGCAGGTCCTCGGCGCCGCCGCCGGCGCCGGCGCCCTCTTTCTCATCGCCAGCGGCAAGACCGGTTTCGACGCGGTGGCCAGCGGCTTCGCGGCCAACGGCTATGGCGCGCATTCGCCAGGGGGCTACACCATGGCGGCCGGGTTCATCGCCGAGGCCGTCCTGACCTGCTTCTTCCTCCTCGTCATTCTCGGCGCCACCGACAAGCGCGCGCCCGCAGGTTTCGCCGGGATCGCCATCGGGCTCTGCCTCACCCTGATCCACCTCGTTTCGATCCCGGTCACCAACACCTCGGTCAACCCGGCGCGGAGCACCGGACCCGCCCTCTTCGTCGGCGGTTGGGCCATCGAGCAGCTCTGGCTCTTCTGGCTCGCACCCATCCTCGGCGCCATCGCCGCCGGGTTCATCTACAAGTACTTCGCCACCGAGGACTGACCAGAACGCCGCGCGGATGACTCGCAAGGACGCGACTGGCGCGAAGGCATCGCAGAATGGGACACGGATGGACACGGATCAGCACGGATTTCATTTGAAGTTGGGCCTCCATTCTGGAAGGAGCGTTGACTTCGTTGAATCGAAAGTGGCAACGAATAGGGCATCGTTTTTGATTTTGGACGGATTTCACGGAGCTGGGTTTTGAGGCACGAAGCTGTTACTGAATCGATCATCGGGGCGTTCTTCGAGGTGTACAACTCCCTCGGTTATGGGTTTCTCGAGAAGGTCTATGAAAACGCCCTGTGCGCAGAGTTCAGGCGGCGTGGGCTTTCGTTTGTTCAACAGTTCCCGATCAAGGTCGAGTACCGAGGAGAAGTTGTGGGGGAGTACTTTGCCGATCTCGTAGTTGAAGAATCGGTCGTCGTGGAAGTGAAGGCGGTGCGAAGTCTCGCTGTCGAGCACGGCGCACAGCTGCTGAACTACCTCAAAGCGACTGGATATGAGGTCGGGCTGATCCTGAATTTCGGCCCCAAAGCAAAGGTCGTGAGAAAGGTGTTCGACAACGTCTTGAAACCTGTACCTAACGCCTCATCGAAGAAGTCCCTGGTTTCTGGGTGATTGAATCGGGACAATCGGTTCCCGTCTCGAGGGATCCGAGAAAATCCGTTCGAAATCCAAACGAGACGATCCCGGCCTTCTTTGGCGCTTCTACGAAGTCGTCACGCGATCCGGAACCCAGCCCCCACTTTCAAAAAAATCCGTGTCCATCCGTGTCCCATTCTGCGATGTGACCCTCGGTCCTCGAGGTGAATCCTACGACCACACCACGAGAACGAGGTAGATCAAAGGGATCGCCAGCCCGGCGAGGAGCAGCCAGCGGCCGCGGCCGCCGAGGCCCTTCTTGCCGGTGATGATGAAGATCCCGGTGCACGCGAGCACGACGAGACCGACGGCATAGAGATCGGCGAACCAGGTCCAGAATCCCTTGCCGTGGTTGAGATGGAGGTAGTTCATCTCGAAAAAGGCGTAGCGCCGCCGGGCGTGCTCGTCGCGCACCTCACCCGCCGGCAGGGCGACGGTCAACGTCCGCTTGTGGAGGAAGATCTTGAGTTGATCCGGCGCCATGCGGACCACCGACTCGGGTTCTTCGGTGATCTCCATGCGTTCGAGCACCGTCGCGGCCAGGACCGCGTTTCCAGCGGCCGGCAGCTCCCCCACCGTCACCGCTTCGGTGCGGATGACGTAGTTGGGATTCCAGTCCTCGATATGGTTGACCGCGATCCCGGAGACGGCGTAGATCACGGTCAGGCCGGCAAAGAAATAACCGACGTCGCGATGGGTCGCGATGATGAGCTTGCGCCAGCTCATGGGACCTTCAAGCGCATCTCAGGTGGAGCCGGCACTGGCCGGCAGGCTGGAAGCCTGCCCCACAATGCGGAGGGGGCGAAAGCTGTCTCGAAGCCTTTCCCGTAATTCGGCGGTCACCCTTGTCGAGCAGGCTTCCAGCCTGCTTCTCGGTGCCCATCCGAGGCTGCTTCCGATGACTCAGCCGTAGATCAACGCGCCGGTGCCGTGGATCATGAAGATCCGGTCGTCCTGCACCGGGGCGTCGCAGCCGGCGCCCTCGCCGCTGCCGTCCTTCTTCGGATCGGCCTTGTCGCAGCTCTCGCCCTCGGCGTGCTGGTGTTCGGCCGCCTGCTGTTCGGCGCGGGCCTGGATCTGCTCCGGCGTCAACGTGATGGCTTCGAAAACGCCTTCCGCCGAGGCTTTCTTGCCCATCGCCTCGTAGGGGAAGACGATGACGCCGTCATCGACCTTGATCCGCACCCCGTTGCCGGTCTCGGGATCGGTCACCTGCATCCAGCAGCCGCGTTTCTTGCACACGCCGGTGATGACGCCGTCGACCCGGACCGTCTTGCCGATGTAGTCATCCGGCGATGCGAGAAGGGTTTCCACGGCGACGGCCTGCGCGATGGTCACGCCATCGCCATACTTTTCGGCATCACCGCCGGCGAAAACAGGGACGGTCGCGAGCAGGGTCAGAGCCAGAGTCAGGTTCACAACGCGTCGCATGGATCCTCCTTAGCGGCGGGCGATTTGAGATCGCCGCCGCGAGCCGACATCTTTGCCGCAATCGGGGGCGGTGTCAAGGCAGGGGGTGAGGGCTTGAGGGTTAGACGTTAGACGTTCGAGACGTTAGACGTTAGACGTTAGACGTTAGACGTTAGACGTTAGACGTCGAGAGGATCTCATTCCTCGCTCCTCACGTCTCACGTCTTACGTCTCACGTCTCACCCTCCGGTGCCGGCCGCAAACAACCCCGGCCTCGACCTCCTCAACGACAACCACTGGCCGCTGCCGACGATGACGTGGTCGTAGACCGCCACGCCGACGACCTCGCCCGCCCGTACCAGGCGCCGGGTCAGCTCGATATCATCCCTGCTCGGCTCGAGCTGACCGCTCGGGTGGTTGTGATAGACCAGCACCGCGGCGGCGCCGTCGTTGAGCGCCCGGCGGAAGAGATCGGCCGGATCGACCGGAGCCTGGGTCCTGGTGCCGAGACTGAGCTCGTGGCTGCGGATCAACCGGTGCCGACCGTCGACGCTGAGAAACCCGAAGACTTCACGACGCTCCACCTGGAGGCGGCGCAGCAGGTACTCGCCGACCACCGCCGGGTCGCCGAGAATCTCGGTCTCCCGCAGCCGCGCCCGCGCGATCCGATTGCCGAGCTCGAGGCTGGCGAGGATGGTGGCCGCCTTTGCCGGGCCGATGCCATCGAATCCGAGAAGCTCGGCGGCTTCCCAGCGCGCCAGCTCCGGCAGACCACCTGCGGCGACAAGAAGGGCGTTGGCCTCGACGACCGCACCCCGACCGCGCCGGCCGGTGCGGATCAAGACCGCGAGCAGCTCAGCATCCGAAAGGACCGCAGGACCGAACTCGAGCAGGCGCTCACGCGGCCGTGAGGACAGCTCGATCTCACGAATGAATTGGACCATGGTGAACTCCCCCGTGGACGGGAGCACACGGATCATACCATGCCGAGCGGTCATTATCAGGAATCAGACTCGACTTTGAGAAGGGCCTGTGATAGAAACAGTTGACCTCAACAAGGGGGACCTATGGCAGAGCGCGCTCGAACCAGGGAAACTCGGCAACGCCGGGTGGTATACGACACCATCAAGGAAACCCACTCCCACCCCACCGCGGATTGGATCTTCGAAAGGGTTCGGGCCGAGGTGCCGAAGATCTCGCTCGGCACCGTGTACCGCAATCTCTCGGTGCTCAAGGACGAAGGCGTCGTTCGTGAGATCTACGGCGTTGACCGTCGAGCGCACTACGACGCCGATCTCTCGCCGCACGCACACTTCATCTGCTCCGATTGTGGTCAGATCTGGGATGTCTTCGGCGTCCCGGAGATCGACTGGCGCACCCTCAAGGAGTTGGTGGGTTGTGAAGTCAGCGACCAGCGCCTCGACTTCCAGGGCCGCTGCGCGGCCTGTCGCGTCGCGGAAAACAAGAACTAATTCTTAATTCTTAATTCTTAATTCTTAATGACATCGCAAAGCCTCGAGAAATGGTTGCGATGTCATTAAGAATTAAGAATTTATAATTAAGAATTAACCGGAACCACGGTGGTCGATTTCCGGCGCGTAAAGGCAGATCCGGTCGGTGACGAAATCCGCCAGCGTCGAGCTGGCCATCGGGCAGCCATCGCAGGCGCCCCGAAGCTCGACATAGACGACGCCGCCATCGATCCGGACGAGCCCGACGTCACCGCCATCCGCCTGAAGAGCTGGCCGGACCTCCTCGATGGCGAAGCGGACCCTCGACTCGAGATCTCCGGTCGGCCAGCCGGTTGGGATCGTCACTGCAGCTCCTCATCGTGGTTCATGGCAACGACAACATCATCCCTACAAGGAATCATTCCTTCGAACTGGGATTCGGACGCAGCGCCGGCCGCTCCCTCTGCCCTGCTCCTGCCAACGAACATTCCATCGGGATCGGGATCGGGATCGAACTAGGGAGAGGAGAGGGAGAGGGAGAGGGAGAAAGCTATACTCTTTCCGCGGAAAATTACCAAACGCGAACCTTTCTCGGCAAACCCACGTTGTAGAGGTTGGACATGGAGATGGAGGAACTCGAAACCACGGTCGAACGATGCCGGGAAGGAGATGAAGACGCATGGACAGCCCTCGTCAACACCACGCTCCGCCCGATATATCGTCTGTGCGCGAGCTACGCTCCGTCGGCAGCCGAGGCCGAGGAACTGACCCAGGAGGTCTATTTCAAGCTGTGGGAGAACCTCCATCGCTACACCGCCGGCTCCAACTTCATGGCATGGGCCTGGCGGGTCGCCAAGAACCTCATCATCGACTCCTACCGACGCGGTCGCCGGGAACGCGACGCCGCGTGGCTCGACCCGGAGATCCTCGACCGTCTGCCGGGTTCGGACAACCCTCACGAACACGCGGAACGAAGACAGCGTCTGGGTCTGATCGGTGCCGCCCTGCGTCAGATCGACGACGAACTCGCCAGCCTCGTTTTGATGCGGGACTTCGCCGGCATGAGCTACCAGGAGATTTCAGAGGCGCTCGACCTGCCGTTGGGAACCGTCAAATCACGACTCAACCGGGCCCGCATGGAGCTCGCCACCGGCGTCAACCGGCGGCTGCAGATCCGCGCTGTGCCCCCGGCCGCCGGGTCGGCTGAAGGACGGGTCTCGTGAGCAGCTGCACCGACACCCGCGATCTCTTCGCCGCCGTCCTCGAGAACGAGGCATCCCCCGCCGAGGCAGAGAAGGTCCACGCCCACATCGCGGGTTGCCCCGAATGCGCCGAGATCTTCGCGGCCATGGGGATGATCATCGGCGCCGGCGATTTTCTCGCGGATGTGGAACCGCCGCCGCACCTCGGCGACGAACTCGCATCCTCACCCTGCCGCCGCTGGCTCGGTCTGCTCTACCAGGCCGTCGACCGCGAGATCTCACAACCCAACCTCGAGCGACTGCTGAGCCACCTCGAGTCATGCCCCTCGTGCCGCAGGGTGTGGCTTGACCTCACCCTCATCCATCAGGTCGGCGACGCCATGACGCCGCCGAACTATCTGTTGGAGAAGTGCATCAAGGTCCGCGACGCCGTAGCGAGGATCGCCATCCTGCCGCGGCGAACCGCCACCGCCGCCGCCTACATCCTCGCGCTCCTGGCCTCGCTGGCCATCGGCAACCCGACCATCATCGCGCAGGATCTCCACACCGTCGCCAGCGAGAAGGTCGCCATGGCCGCGACCGGGGTCAGCGAAGTGGCCGCCGACGGGCGCGGCGAGATCCGGGTTGCGCTCTGGCGGGCCTTGAATTGGGGCGAGCAGAAGCTCAACAGCGTTCGCGGTTTGATCGACAGCGTGAAAGACGACAACGACGGCGCCGGCGCCGCATCAGCCGAGCCGACAGCGGAGACGGGTACCGAACCGATCCAGCAAGGAGAAGAATCATGAATGACGCCAGACCACCCCTCCCGCCCGAGGAATTGAACGAACCTCTCGCCGAGAACGAGATCGAGGTCGATGCCGCGGCCCAAGAGACGCCCCCGCGCGCCAGGCCCGTGCCCCCCACACCCTCGTCAAGGCCCGTGCTGCCACCGCCGCCCGCAGCGCCCGCAGCTCCAGTCATGGCTCGGCCGTACGGTGACCCCATGGCCAAGTCGCCCGGGCTCGCCCTCTTCCTGTCGATTCTCGTCCCCGGTCTCGGCCATATCTACGTCGGCGCCTACGAACGGGCGTTGATGATCATCGGCGGCATCGGTGTCTCGATCTGGGCGATCGTCCACTCCGAGGGGCAACTGTGGCCGCTGGCCTTTGCCATCGCCTTCGGCTATTTCTTCTCGATCTTCGACGCCTACCGCGAGGCCCAGATCGCCAACCTCGCCGGCCGCGAGCTGCCGGAACCGCAGCGTCAAGGCGAGGGCCGGCTCCTGTTCGGCATCTTTCTCACCGTTGTCGCCGGTCTTGTCCTGGCGGACAACCTCGACCTCTTCGACATCCGCTGGTTCTACGAGTGGTGGCCGGTCCTGGTCCTGCTCATCGGTCTGTATTTCATCGGCTCGTGGATTTGGGAAAGGATGAATGCCGCCGGCAGGGACGCTTCCTCACCCTACGACGAATAGGCGAATCGAGACCACCTCGCTCGTCGAAAATTAACGACCCCGGGCGCGCCCGGGGTCGTTTTCTCGCTCAACCGGTGATCCCGCGCACGTTCGCGTGTGCGCAATGAACCGCATGTGTGCGACAATAAAAGAGACGAATGGGGAAGGAGTGTCCTGCGATGCCCCGTGCGATGATCCAATTAGCCGTGGTGTCCGTCGTTTTATTGATCGGTTCCCTCGCATCCGCTCAGACCACGCAGCCCGGCGACGCCATCGATCTGGAAATCTACAATCCTGTCGACGGCAGCAATCGTTTCTGCGTCGCACCCTCCGCCACCGTCGAAGCTCGGATCTACCTCCGGCCCGGCGCCGGCACCTCGACCTGCACCCTGAGCTGCTCACCCCCGACCGTCCCGGGCGGTTCCGCCAATATCGCGACCGCGGTGATCGATCTCGCCTTTGATACAACCAAGCTGACCTATGTCGCCGGAAGCATCGGGTCCAACAGCGCCACCGCTGCGGTCCAGGGGCTGCCGCAGACACAAAACATCGCCGATGGACGGATCGGCTGGGCGCTCGCGGGGACCTGGAGCACGCCCGGCAATCCCGCCAGCACCCTCCTCTCTCCCTGCGAAATGCAGATGATCACAACTCCGAACTGGGTCTTCGGGCTGGAGTTCCAGGCCGTGGGAACCGGGATGACCACCCTCCACCTGCGCCGCGAATCCGACGCAGCGCCCTTCGCGCTTTCTTTCGCCGACATCTGCGGCACCGAGGCGTTCAAACAGTCCAACGGGGGCATCGACGAGGTCCGGAACGCCGTTGTCATGATCGCCACAGACTGCCAGGATGCGCTCTTTTTCGACAACTTCGGCACCGGGGACGTGACCCTGTGGTCGAGCGCCAACTGAGGGCGGCGACGCGATCTCGACCGGCACGATTTCAGGCACAAGGCGACGATCAGGTCATGACTGAAACCAGGCGGTTGCCGTCGGAACATCCGAAACAAAGAAAGACCTGTCGCGGCGCAAACTCCCTGCGTCGGCTCGAAAGCCCCGTCGCGGTCCTGCTCGGTGCAACCCTCACGTTCGGCGCCCTCCTGTTTTCATCTGTCGGGTGGGCGCAACGGCGGATCGATCTTCCGATCGAAACCGCGATTGAAACCCCACGGGTCGAGCTGGACCTCACCGATGCGCGAGTCGTCGTCACCATCGATTCGACCCGACCGTCCCGGTTCTCAGCCCGCGCGGCCGATCCCGCCATCGACGGGGATGTTTCGCTTCAGGGGTCCGTCACGCCGCGGGCGGTCACCCAAGTGTGGCGAAACGAGACCGAAGTCGATCTCCCGACCATTGTGGTCGAGGTCAACCTCACCCAGGAGCAGATCCTCGTCGTCACCGGAAAACGCCTCGATCTCGGGATTTCCTTCACCGATCCGACCATCGAATCCGACCCGGCGTCGCCGCCGAACACACCAGAGAAGGAGGAGGCCGCCAAGGCCGCCATGTCCTCCGAACAGGGACTCCGGGAAGAGGCCGGTCCGGCCGTTTCCGTCATGCTGGAGGACTCGTCCTTCCGAGCGGTACGTCTCCGGAGTCTGGCATTGGCGGCGACGCGCAGCACCGCCGATCTCGATCTCGTCAGCGACCTCCGCGACGCGGAGTTCGCCGAGAGCGAGATCCATGCCCGAGGTCTGTCCGGATCTTCAACGATCCACGCCGTCGACTCGGAGCTCACCCTTGAGGGCACGCAGGGCGACCTTTCAGTCGATCTGGATGGGGGGCATCTGACGGCGACCGGCAACAAATTGAATCTCAAGGGAGAGGTCTCGAACACCGGGATCGCACTCGTGTCGCTGTTCGGATCAGTCCAACTCAATGGCTCCCAAACCTCGATCCGGATCACTGATGGACAAAAGCTCCCGGTTCAACTCAACGGGACGGATCTCGACATCGTGCTCGACAACGTGGAAGGGCCCATCAGGGCGGAGCTCACCCGCGGTCGAATTCAGGCCGACACCATCGGAGGTCGACTCGACCTCAGACTCGCGGCGGGCGCCGAGGCCGATCTCAGCAATCTCGGGAGCGATCTGGCCATGTCCCTGGACAACGGTTCCATGGCAGAAGTGAGTCATGTCGCGGGCCACACCCGGATCGACCTCAACGACAGCGACATCGAGGTCTCGGATCTCAAGAGTCTCGAAATCCGCGCTCGGGGAGGGCGTTTCACCGGCGAGGACATCCGCAAGCCTGATCCACGTCGAAACTGACCGATACGGAACTCGACCTCTCCCTGCCCGGCTCCTGGGCAAACACGATCTCCTGCTCCGGGGATCCACCATCGCGGTCGTCCGGTTGCCGACGCCGTGCCGCGTCGTCGCGAAAATGCCGGATACCACCGACGGCGACCGGCTCAGGGTCAGCGGTTGCCTCCTCGATTTCGACGGAGCGATCAAGCGTCGTATTCCCCGCGGGATCGACGGGCGGACCCTGATTCGTCTCGATGCCAAACTGGACCAACAGGCCACCCTCCAGGTGGACGGCCTGCCCTAGCCGGGAGCCTTCAGCTCATCGACCACCATAGAGCGCAGGTCATTCCAACCCCCCGGAGAAGACTGCTTCCGGGGTCGGGTTCGTGTAGACTGAGCCTCCGTTTGCAGGCCTTCAGTTCAACCGTCGGAGGCCGTCACACCGCTCGCTCGTACCACGTATCGAAACACAAGATGAGACGGAGAATCACATGTTCGGACGAAACAAGAAAGGACCGACCGCCCCGGATTCCGGCTTGACATTCAAGCGCTGGATCAGAGACCGGGTCGAGGCCGAAGATTATTGGTTCCAGAAGATCCCGCTGTTCGACGACCTCGTAACTCCCGGGTGGTCGGACCCGGCTACCGAAAAGGAGCCGTATTTTTCGGTTCCCCGAGACCTCACCGGCAAGCGCGTTCTCGACGTCGGCTGTGCCGAAGGCTACTTTTCGTTTCTCGCGGAGCGCAACGGCGCCGCCGAAGTGGTTTCCATCGATTCATTCCCGGATTCCGTTCGGCGGTTCAATATCTGCCGAGATGCTCTCGGTTCAAAAGCCACAGCCTATCTCTGCAACGTCTACGACCTCAGTCCGAAGACGTTCGGGACATTCGACGTGGTCCTCTTTTACGGCGTCCTCTACCATCTCCGTCACCCGCTTCTCGCCCTTGAGAAGATCCTCAGCGTGTGCACCGGAACCATGATGATGCAGACCCTCATCCATGAGGACCCCGCCCTCGTCGAGACCGCGATGGCGAAGTTCTATCCGCGAGGCCACCAGAGCGGGCCGATCGAGGAAAGCAACAACGACGAGTTCTTCGATCCGACGATCTTCTGGGTGCCGAACAGGACCTGTGTCGTGGAAATGGCCGATTCGGCAGGATTCCGGGACATCGAGCGCGTCACCGACGATCCGTCGATTCCATTCGTCATACGGGCCAAGAGCCCCATCATCGCCCGCGGCGAGGCGCCGGACCAGATGAAGGCTCCGTGGTCATGACCCCTTCGTCGCTCGGGGCGCCTTCGCCGAGACCCGGCGGTCGAACCACTCGGACGACCGGAGTCATCGGATTCGGATGGTTGCCGACCGTGCTGGCGGCCGCCTGCCTTGCTTTCCTCGCGGGTTGCCACGGATCCGAACCGCAGCCCGCCCAGGACACCCGCAATCTCATCAGGCTGATGCCGGAGACCACCGAGACGCCAAGCGCACAGGTTCCGATTTGGGAGGAGAACGAGGTCTTTCGCTGGGATCTCTCGACCGAAGAGGAGGTCGCGCTGTGGCAGCGAGAGCGGATCGGCGACGACGTCGCCTTGAAGTCGGGCGGGCTCTACTTTCGATCGAAAGACAGCGATCCGGCGCTGTCACGCGCGACGTCCCTCGACGCAGACCGAATCGCCGCCATCCGGGTGTCCCAAAACGGTCTCACCACCGGCGCCTCGCTGCAGATTTTCTGGACCAGGCCCGGCGAGATCTTCGCGGAAGAGCGATCCATGGTCACCGATCGGGTGGACTCCAACGGAAGCCTGACGCCCACGTTCACGTTCGAGGTGTACCGCCACGACCAGTGGTCCGGCACCATCGACGGCTTCCGTCTCGACCCCACAACTGTGGCCATGAGACGGGTCCAGGTCAACTCGATCTCGGGGATCGAGTACGTGATTTCCCAAGCCCTGATGGACACGGCCGTATCCAAGGCGTGGCGGGTGGATTTTCGCGGCGACGCCAGGTACGCCGTGCTTGTGCCGCCCGATCGGCCCTATGTCCGGGAGGTCGCGATTCCTCTCACCTCACGGCTCCGGTTCGCCGTCGGACTTCCTCCCGAGATCCCGGTCGAAGTTCGATTCAAGGTGACATGGTCGCCCGACGACCGCTCCGAAGAAGTCATCTTCGAGGAAACCGTTTCGCCGACGCTTGAACCACGCGACGCGAAGTGGCTCGACCGCACCATCGATCTGACGCCGTATGGCGGTCGGCGGGGAAAGCTGACCTTCAGCACCGAGACTTCCGGCGAACTCGACCTTCGAGACGGCTTCCCCTGCTTCGCCAACATCTCGGTCGTCGTTGACCGGCCCGTCGAACCGAGGATGAACGTGGTCCTCATCGTCGTCGACACCCTCCGCGCCGATGGTCTGTCGTGCTACGGCAGCGAGTTCGAGTCGTCCCCGCGAATCGACGCCTGGGCACGGGAGTCCGGCGTGATCTTCAATCACGTCGTCGCCTCGGCGCCGTGGACCCTCCCCTCGCACGTTTCCATCTTCACCGGGATGGATCCGATCAACCACAGCATGAACGTCGGCGAACCGATCGACGAGTCGCTGATCACCCTGGCTGAGGCTCTGAGCGAACAGGGATATGCCACCGTGGCCTTCACCGGGGGGGGATACCTGTCCACCGACTTCGCCTTGATGCAGGGGTTTGACAGGGTTCACTACTTCTATGAGTCTCGGGACCGCCCGAGAGAAACCGGAAACGACATCGAGTCGGGAATGGACCACACCCTCACGTGGCTCGATGCCAACGCCGATCATCCCTTCTTCCTGATGTTCCACACCTATGAGGTCCACGCCCCCTACCGACCTCGAGAGCCTTTTGTGAGTCGATTCCTCGGTGTCGAACCGGGGAGCACGGACACGCTCATCTCGACCGGCCCAATCGAGCCGACGAGAGAAACCGGCTACCAACTCACCAGCAGATTGATGCAGCGCCATTTGGAAGACGGACCGAAATACGAGCCCATTGATCCCGATCTCGAGCCGATGGTCCCCGCCCTCTACGCAAGCAGCGTCGCCAACGCCGATGCCCATATCGGAAGGATCCTCGACAAGCTCGAGGCTCTCGGCATCGCCGACAACACGATCGTGATCCTGACCTCGGATCACGGTGAGGCCCTCGGCGAAAATGGACTCGCGGGCCACGCGACGCTGCAGGAGTGCGAGATCATGGTGCCGCTCATCGTCGCCGCTCCGGGCAGCAAGGCCCGGGGGGGCCGCGTCGACGAGCAGGTCCAGTCGATCAGCATCGCTCCCACGGTTCTCGATCTTCTCGGTGTCGATCCTCTGCCGGAGAGCGACGGCCAATCGCTCGTCGGGTTCCTCGAAGGCGGCAAACCGGGTGACATGGGGGACGCCGTCACCTACGCCGGATCGAGCAACTTCGGCATCTCGGTCCGCCGCGCCAACCGTCTGAAGTACCTCTACAACAACTCGATCTGGCCTGCGAACCACGGCCGGGAAGAGCTCGTTGATCTCGAACCGGACGCCGGGGCTCTCATCGACCCGGCGACCGCCTCGGAGACGACCGGCGGGCTCCGGCGCGACCTGAGGACGGACATCGAGACACGGTACACCGGTCTCAGGGTTCGCTTCGCCAACAACCAGCCGACGCCGATGCGCGCGATCCTGAAGGGCTGGCTCGTCAATCCTCTCCGCGTCAAGTCGTTCGACATCACCGCCGACGACATCAACTGGTTCAACGACCGCCTCAATTTCACCCTGGATCCCGGAGAGAGCGTGACGTTTCTGCTCGAGGGGGCGGTCCGGGGAGAGCTGCAGGTCGTCTGCACCTTCGACGGCGCACCGAACGAGGCTCAATTTCGGTTCAACCGCACCCTGCTCCTCGACCAGCTCGAATCGCAGTGGCAGGCGGCGTTTCAAGACGGCGCGTGGACCGAGAACCCGGGTCCTTCCGTCGCGAGCGACTCGACCGAGGTCCGGGTTTGGATCGGGGGAGCCCGCGCCGCTGCGCGGTCGGCATCGGGTGTCGACGAGGCTACCCGAGAGCAGCTCAGACAGCTGGGTTACGTCGTTGACTGAGGGAGGGCGGCGGAACATTCGGGCTCGCGGAGCAGCCGGTGTCGTACTGGCCGTCGTCGTGTACTCGATCATCGCGACGGCGCTCTATCGGAACTCCGTCCATGACTGGTTCCTCCCGGACGAGATCATCACCATCTCCGAAATCGCCGAGTTGGACCTGATCGGTGTGCTCACCCATGGGGAGTCGTTCGGAAACTTCGTCCCGCTCCTCTTTGTGTCACTGTGGGTCGACTGGAAGCTCTTCGGGCTGGACCCGACCGGCTACCACATTCATTCAATCGCAGCGGCAGTGGTCATCGCCGTCCTGGCCTTTGTCCTGATGAGGAGATGGCTCTGGGAGCCGATCGCGATGGCGGCGGGTGCGTGCGTTTTCCTCGCCCCTCCCACCGTCGCGGTCACGTCGTGGATCTGTACCCGGCACTATCTCGAGGGAACGATTTTCGCTCTCATCGGGGTCCTCGTGCTGACTCATTTCTTCGACAGCCCGAGCGCGGGGAAGGCACTGGCCTGCGGGGGGCTGTACGTCGGCGCCTGCATCGGCAAGGAAATATTCGCGGTCCTCCCTGCCGCCCTGATATTCATGCCCTTTTCGGGGCCGGAGAGTCGACTTCATCGGGGGAGCATCACGGAAAGACTGCTCATCCTCAAGGACGACGCCCGGGTTCGAAGACGGGCGATGCTCGCGGCCGGTCTGATTCTGGGCCTCGTGTTCTACGTTGTGTGGAGGTTTTCCAAGGTTGGCGCCATATTCACCAAGTACGGTTACGACATCCCGGTACTGGATCGACTCCGTTACTTCGGCGAATCATGGCCCTGGTTCAGCGGCTGGATGGCAAGCCGGGGCATGGAGGGGCAGGGATTTCTGGCGGGACTCGTCCTGGTGAACGCCCTTGTCTGGGGAATCATCGCGGTGTGGAGCTTCAAAAAGACATCAAAAGGCCTCTTCTTCGTAGCCACCTTGCTGGCGGCGTGCCTCCCCTCGGTGGCGGTGTTGAACGCTTCCGGGGTACGTTTTCTCGAGGTCAGCAACCACTTCTGCCTACGGTTTGTCTATCTCCCGGCGATCGTTGTGATCCTCTGGGCTTTCTACACCTCGAGCCTCCTCAAGAGCAGGCTCGGCGCTTCCGCAACGGCCGCCATCCTGGTCATCTGGTTCACGATCGCGGGATCAGCCGCGATCCGCCCATGGTCGCTGTCCGCCCGAATGACCCGAGGTGCAACCGAGGTCTACGCGCAGTGGTGGGATCGACAGGCCGTTGTGGTTTCGGATATCAACATCTGGCTCCACAAAGGTCTTTTTCGTCTCTGGAGTCTCGAACAGGGAACCCCGGAGGTGCGAGCTAAAGTACTATCGACGAGAAAAACCGGACCCCGGTCGCTTGCACCGAACGATCCGCTGCTCACATCTCCGGACACGGCCTATGTTCTGGATCTGCAATGGCGTCGGAAATCTCGTATCTTGTCACGCGAGGAGTTCATCGATCGCTTTGTCCGTCCCGACTGACGATGGTCGCTTGATGGGGTCAAGATCATGAAACGGTGGTTTTCCCAGGACGACGGATCCGGCAACAGGGTCGTGCAACCCTCGCTCCAGCGAACCGACGAGACACTCCATGACTCGAGCTCACGCTGATTCGGACGGCAGGGCCGACGACCGCCTCCGCGCGCCGGAAATCTGTCCGGTCTGCGGCGCCGGCGGAGCGAAACGCGCCCAAAAAATCGAGGCCACGACCATCTTGAGATGCCGATCGTGCGGCGTCGGCTGGTGGGACTTCTCCTCGTGCAGTTTCGACGCATTCTATGAAAAAGGCTATTACTTCGCCCGCGACTCCTCACCCGGTGTGGGATACGAAGACTATGACGCCCTGAAGCCCGCCCAACGAGCGACCAGCCGACTTCGCCTGGAAAAAATCAGAAAGGTCACAGGGCGCCCGTCTTCGCTCCTCGACGTCGGCTGCGGGCTCGGCCACTTTCTCTCCGAAGCAAAGGCCGACGGATGGAAGGTGACCGGCTTCGAAGTGTCCCGCTTTGCGGCGCAGGAGGTGCGCAGACGTTTGGACATCGACGTCGTTGACGGGGATCTCGGTCGGATTTCTCACACCTTCGACGTCGTCACCGCGTGGGACGTCTTCGAACACGTACCCGATCCCCTCGCATTCCTGGTTTCCTGCCGCCGACTCCTGACACAAGATGGAATTCTGATCGTGAGCACAGGCAACTTCGCGAGCCTCGCGGCACGTCTGTCCGGCCGCCGCTGGCATCTCTACAATCTGCCCGAGCACCTCTTCTTCCACACCCCACAAAGCATCGCGCATCTGGCGGACAAGGCCGGAGTCACCATCACCGATCTGAGTCACCCGTCGGCCTACTACCCGGTGTCCTATCTCCGCGAACGACTTCGCAGGAAGGTCCGCATCCGGCTCCCCGCGACCAGGCTCGATTCGCTCATCGTGCCGGTCAACCTGTTCGACATCATGGAAGTGTGGTTCCGAAGGACCGGCGATCCGGAGACCGTCAGGTCGGAACACGACCTCATTCGGTAGACAGGTTCTTCACCGAATCCGCCACGATGTAGCGTGGACGACGCTTGAGTTCGACGATGGACTGGGCCAGATACTCGCTCAAGACCCCCGTGATAATGAACTGGACGCCAAAGAGAAAACTGAAGAAACAGACAACCGATGTCCACCCTCTGACCACGTCTCCCCTCAGCGCGGAATACACGGCGAAGAGCGCATAGGCAACTGACAGCATCGTGGTGACAACGCCCACAGCGAGACTCAGCCGCAGAGGCGCCACCGAAAACGACGTGATTCCCGAAAGCGCGAGAATCACCATCTTTCGCAGCGTGTACCGGCTCTTCCCTCCCCCGGCGCGCTCGTTCGGGACATAGTCGATGACCTCCTGGGAAAAGCCGACCCACTCCACCATCCCACGCAGGAAGAGCGTCGCTTCGGACATCGACAGGAGAAGATCCACGATCCGGCGATCGAGGAGCCGAAAATCGGCCTTTCCGCGGTCGATGCGCGTCTCACTCAAAGCCGAAAAAAAGGCGTAAAAAGCCCTTGCCGTCAAACGCTTGAAAAGCCCAATTTCTTCGATGTCGACTCTTCTGGTTGAGATCGATTTTGACCCCATCACGCCACCGCCGAATCATCTCAGGAATCAAGTCGGGAGGATGCTGGAGATCGGCGTCCATCGTAACCACAGCTCTTCCCTCGGCGTGTTCCATACCAGCAAGAAGCGCGGACTGATGTCCGAAGTTCCGGGAGAAACGGATTCCCCTCACCTCTGGGTTCTCTTCAGCAAGTTTTTTGACTATCGACCATGTCGAGTCGGTAGACCCGTCATCAACGAAGACGACCTCGAACGACAGCTCTTCGGCACGGCAGATACGGGCCACCTCAAGCCACAGCCGGAGAAGACAGTCCTCCTCGTTCAAAGCCGGAATGACGATGGAAACCTCGGGCTCGGAACGACGGCGTTCGAATTCCGATGGTATCCCCTGATCTGTCACTTGTTGAGTTTGATTCATGCCTCACCGCTGTCCTTCGCCGCAATTCCTACAACAACTCGAGCCCGAGAATCACGCAAGAAGACTGCAAGACTGAGTAACCCGATACAACCCCAGACGCTCCAGCTCAGGATCACGAGCCACGGATGACCCCAGGGGCGAAACTTGAAATCGATGAGATGCCGCCCCCTCGTGACCCGGAGTCCACGAAAAATTAACCCAGCACACAGGATTTCCACCTCCTCGCCATCAATCTGCGCCCGCCATCCGGGAGCATAGCGATCGGTCACCATCAGCCAGCCATCGCTGGGTGCCTCCATCTGGAACCGGAGCGAATTCGGCTCATATTCCTCCAGCTCCACCTCGATCGGGCGCGCGGCTTCAAGACCCTGAAACTGTGGGTAAGCCACAAATCCGGAGCGATTCTCCGCTTCCCCCAATCGAGTGTAGACCATTGGTGGAGCTCCCAGTTCTTTGGATCGGGCAAGGAAACTGAATATCGATGATTGTGATAGGTGAATTGGCGCTGCGCGTGGCGAGAACCACACCCGATTCTTCCCGGTAGCCGCCTGAGCCAGAACCGGGTTGTGAAACCAAATCCGCACTGGCAGGCTGAAATACGCACCGTAGCTGACCAATACCTGTTGTTTGGTGAACTCATTGGAATTGTTGTAGCCGGTATCAAACGGACTCTTTTCAAGTCTGTCCAGACCGGCCCCTGCACCCCTCGTCTCCGTCAAATCTAAAGATGGAACGTATTTTTCAGACAAGTCCCCCCACTCCGCCAAAGCCCCGGCCCTCTTCGAATAGACCATACGGTCGCTCACGCGCATGGTCATCACAACATCGAGGGCGACCAGGCCAGCCAATACCAATCCGATCAATTGGCCCGACCGGCGGTCGGGCCGGAGATAACCTGCAACACTCGCCAGAGCGGTAGCCACCCACAACCCGACAGACCATCCCAGTGCTTCTTCGAAGCTGGGGCCAAGCAGCGGAAGCGACCCAAACGAGCGAAATGCAACAAGCCCGGCAACCCCGAACAGAACCGAGGCCATCGCGACAGTCATCCAACCGCGCCGGAGCCAAGCCTGCACACTCGTCCGATCGATGTCACGACAGTACGCGAGCGCCATGACAATCAAACAGAACACGTAGTACCCGCGGAACCTCGAAGCGTGTCTGAAATACCGAAAGGGCGGAAAGAGGTCGTAGAGCCAACCGCGGAAGGGAAAGACATGGGCCATCGCCGTCATGAGGAATACGGCCCCCACAACGAGAAGCCACCAGCGCCAGAATCGCTCACCCGCAACACCCGAAGAAAAGAACAGGCCTGCCGTGGCCAGAGCTAGGATAACCGTCGAGACATAGATATTGGCACATGTTGGGGATGTGTATTCGAGACGATCGCGGTTCATGAAGTTGAGCAAGCCCAGATATGGACTGGCGAAGGTTGGAAGGGCCAACGGATCCAGTGCGTTCGAGCCGATCGCACTCTCACGCGAGAGGGGATCAACACGGATATCATAATTTTTAAACTCAAGGAAGAAGCCCATATACGCTGGCACCATGATTGCCAGACCAACAACAACCAAGACTGCCATGACAACGGTGGTCCGGAGAAAATCCTCCCGCCAACGCCTCACCCAACCACGAAAGCCTCCACTGGTGCCGACCGAGCCCTCGCCCAGCGCCCCCTGTACAAGGCGCCCAAGCGCCCAGAACCCCAGGAAGCAGCCATTGAGAATGGTGATGGCGGGATAGCCGGCAAGAGCGGAAATCCCCCACAATCCTCCAGCTTGCGCTGCCGGTAACCCCCACCTTTCTGCACACAGAGCCCGATCGAGTCGCCAAACGATGAGGGGCAGAAACGAAATCCCATGAAGAACACTGACGTGAGTTGCATGGCCGATCTGGAAGCCCGAGAACGAAAAGGCGAGAGCGCCGAGGCAGGCAGCCCAAGGTGGCGCCCCAAGATGACCCGCGAGGCAGACGATCCCAAACCCTCCCAACCACCAAACGAAAAGCCAGAAAAAGACAGCTCCCGAGGGCGATCCCCCTGTCATCAAACCAATGAAGAAATTGACGGGAGAAAAGGCGCCGATTTGCGGATCCGCTCCGTCCGGTCTCCCCCTCCCACAAAAGGGTTCCATAGGACGAAGCTTCCCGAACGGGCGTGATCAGCGACGATCGATTGAGCAGGAATGTAGTAATTATAGGCGTCCCATACAGGCACACCTCTTCCGCCAATCACTGGGGAGAAAACTGCCACGAAGACCGCGCTGAAGACCAAAAGACTCACCGCATACCCTGAAAGAGGTCGAGTCAGTATTGTCTTGATTTTCATGGCACTTCCTTCCCGAGCCCACAGTCTATCGTGCATACTACCGTAGCGATTCTAGCTTGAACTGCTCACCAACTTCCTGCTGCGGCCGACGATGCACAGCACCCAGCTGTGTCTATTCACCTCAGGGTGCCCAACCTACTGTCAAGTACCTAAATTGAGCCCCCCTCGGAATGAGAACCCAGTTTTTTCGTTACCTTTGCAATCCAGATCCGTCCTTACTTATGTATGAGACGATTCGAGTCACGGTCAAATCATCAGGTTTGGACCAAAACGTTATTGTTTTCTAAAACTTGGAGGTAACGATGAAGATTTTGAAGTGTTTTCTCGTCATCGTTGGAATCGGCGTTTTGGCTTCGACCGCAGGTGCTGCGAGCCTCGACGTCAATGCCGGTGCTGCACTCAACGGCACGAACTATGGTCTCGTCATCATGGACGGGACCACAACTGCCGCCTTCGTAAAAGACGACACGCCAGCTGGCGAGACCGTCTACAGGGTGCAGTTCTGGTTCGATGTGAACACTTGGGATCGATCGATTCGGACTGGCTTTTCATCAACCGTGCGACGGACGAGACGATCTGGTACGCGCCGTTTCAGGTGCTAATGGTCAAGAAAAGTCGTCTCTGGCGAATCTGGGTGCGTGCTCAGAACAACACCGGGGTCGTTCGTTTCACCAACCGAATCAATCTCCAGCCCGGATCGCCTTCCCTTCTTCAGATCGAATCGGGAGCAAGGTGACACTCCGGGTGTCCTCTCGGGCAACGTGACCATGTCGGTCATCGACGGTTTTGCGGTTGGCCAATCCGTGTCGACCGGCCTTAATAACTCAATCATCTATGCCGACTCGGTCACCCTCGGTGCGATGCAGCCGAAGGCCACCCAGACCGGAAGCTATTATCTGGACGAGTTCGCTTCCTTCAGACCCTGGCCCCATAAGCCAGTCCGAAATCAATACCCAAGAAAGTCCGGCCACTCGGTGGTCGGGCTTTTTTTATTTCTGCTCGATCTTGACGATCTGCAGTGAACCCCACGGGAGACCGGCTCCTGCCACCGCCACCGCCTCCGCTTCCAAAACGATCTCAAATGCGTCTCCACCGCCAATGTCATCCGGCAGATCAACCGAGAACTCCTGGGTTTTAGGACCATCGGCCTCGAGAACGACCCGCTTATGACTCGGCCCGCTCTCTGGGATCGTCACTCTCACGCCAAGGGGATAGATATACTCAACAGTTGGAATCCGACGGAAAGCAAGCACTACCTCGCGACTCTCGGCGACCCGAAGCATGAAAAGGACGGCGCCACGGTTCATCATTCCCGTCTGAAGATCGATTCCAGCACCGACCTGTAGGTTACGGCTTTGACTCGGAATGAAGTCGGTCTTTATCTGCTTCAAAAACTGAGCGCGTTGATCCTCCTCGCTTTGCTGTTGCCAGCCCTGATTCAGCTCCAACCGATGATGAACGGGCGCCTCGAAACAGCGGTCGGATCAGGCAATGGTCGCCACCCCAACTCCGCACCGAACCCCGATAGATCAAACGCGCGTACTCCTGGTGCGCCTCTGGACTCGGTGATAAAAGGGACTCATTTCACCATTTCATCGAACTCGACTCGTGAGGAGTGATGATGTATGGAACATCGATCTCTGCCATCCCTATGAGGCGATCGGCAAAACTCTCGATCCAGCGGCCGGTGAAAACACCAGGAACGGTACGCCCCTGTCGTGGAATCTCCGACTGAGCGCGGCCAAGCTTTCCATTCCGTACGACCATCGCTGCATAAAGATATGGAATTCAGGAAACACTCTGGAAGCCATCGGAACAGGAAAGCCGAAGTCATCAGTCAACATCGGTGCTCTGCTCGAGACCGTTGGAAGAACGAGATGTCCACTGTCAACATCGTTGTTCGTTCGACAAAACACCACCGCGTCCGGATCGAGAAGGTCAGCGAGCCCCTGCAACGCCGCAACCTCATTCCTAATCGCATCTTGCGAAAGAAACGGCCCAAGTAAGAGTCATCGCGATAGACGCCGGCTTCTGCTTGCGCCTCGGCCATCACATGTCCGCAGAGGTCGATCCAGACCGGAACCGACGCGTCGAGGATGGAGTCTGCAAACGAAGCAGATCCGTGGGCGAAGATCCACGGGGTATTTCGATTCGCCCGGTCAAAACTCAAGGACGTCATCGACGGCTGGTTGGGATTGTACCGCCATCCGTCCGTTGCACTTGGCCAATAAGCTGAGGAACCCATGCAGCTTGACTCCCGCAAGGTTCGGCCCGGTCAAACACCCTCCCCTCAGACAGCACGTCGCGATGTCGAAGTACCTGGCGTACTCCTGAACCACAACATCCGCAGCAACCTTGGAGGCACCAAAGAGCCAGTTCAGGCAACGGTCGATGGGAAAATCCTCCGCAATCCCGTCTGCAAACGCCGGATCGTCGTATCTATCTCAGAATCCCGATCTTCTGGCCGCTTTTCGGCCGCCAGCTCCTCGTTCGCGCTCGAAAACCGCTCGACGGGGAGCCGGACCGCGGCGCTCAGTCCTGATGCTTCCCGCCCAGGTTCATCGTCCGTTTGC
This sequence comes from uncultured Acidobacteriota bacterium, assembly GCA_963823445.1. Classification (GTDB taxonomy): domain Bacteria; phylum Acidobacteriota; class Thermoanaerobaculia; order Thermoanaerobaculales; family Sulfomarinibacteraceae; genus JAHECW01. Next base: position 81,542 of record CAWGLT010000009.1, on the reverse strand, counting down.
GATCATGGGAAATCCGCCATCCTGGTACGACTTCCGGACCACCCGTACGAGCCACTGCAATCGGTTTTCCCCCGCGGCGTCCCCTTCACTCTCCCCGGTGCTTTCGGTGCCCTCGAGGCCCTCCTCGCCCTTTGCCGGAACCTCCCCGGAGGACTCGATCTCGTTGATCATGGCCTGAAGACAGGTCGGCGGGAGCCCGTGATCAGGGGCGAAGACCGGTGATCTGGCCCAGGTTCTCAGCGCCGACGTCGACTCTCTGAAACCGTAGCGGCGGCGCATGGCCAGACCGAAACCGTTCTCCCATTTCTTTCAGCTCGTCTCGCTTCTCGACCGCCTCGAGGATCGCGCGCCCCAACGCTTCGGGATCGCCCGCGTCGCAGATGAAGCCGACGTCGTCCTCTTCGACCGCGGCGCTGAGCTCGGTGACCCGGGTCGACACCACCGGCAGGCCCGCCCGCGACCAGTCGAGAATCCGGTGCTTGCTGCCGAGCCGGACCTCGTAGATGTCCTTCTCGCAGTTGATGCCGACATCCGCCTCGAAGTAGTAGTTGGGCACCAGGTCGCGCGGCAGCCACCCTTTGAGGACGAATCTGTCGCGGTGCGGTGAGGCCTCGATGAGATCGACGAATCTCGGGTACGTGATCTCGTCGTGGCCGTCGATCTGACCGCCGGTGGCGACAAACCGGATCGACGGATCGCGATCCATGGCGTAGCTTGAGCCCCTCGAACATGGTGTCGACATCGGTCCAGGTGTTGAATCCGCCGCTCCACAGGACGACGAAGTCATCGTCCTCGACATCGATCCCGCGGAGCACGGTCCGCTCATGCGGGTAGTCTTCCTCCTCCACGCCGCACGGGATCGTGTGCACCAGCCGCACGCCGTCGGTAGGCGAGTTGAGGCGACCGGCCATGCCGAGCTCGCCGATGAGTGCCCAGCCCTGAGCATCCGAGACGGTGGAGAACACATCCCCCTTGAAGAGCGATCCGAGCATCTTGCGGAAGAAATAGTCCAGGTACGAGTCGTCGCCATAGACGGCGGCTTTGGCCTGCGCCTCGGCCATGACGTGGCCGCAGAGATCGATCCAGATCGGGAACCGAGGCATCGAGAATGGAGTCCGCAAACGAGGCCGATCCGTGGGCGAAGATGACCGCGTCGGGCTGGAAATCGTCGTAGACATTCTGCACGTAGGGTGACTGGAAGTAGAGCTCACCGGTAATCGACGCATAGTTCAATCTGCCGCGCCGCTCGACCAGCTCGATCGGCGCGTCGTCGGGATAGGTCATGGGGATCCTCATCCCCACCAGCAGGACCTCGTGGCCGTCGTCGAGCAGCGGCTCGGTGAGCTGCCAGGTCCGCGTTCCGGGACCGAAGGACTTCTGGGTCGACTCAAAGGGAAGGGGGCTGACGCCGAGAATCAACAGGCGCGACATGAGCCCGTTTCCACCACTCTCGTCATTTTCGATCCTCCTCGCTGCCGGCTTGGCTCAGATGATACCCCACCGAAGCGAAGGAACCCGGTGATTCTCAGATACATCATCCAGATCTTCCACATTCGGGACTGGTGGATCGACCCGAGTTCCGATCGAACCCGGTGGTAGGCGGCGCGTTCGTCGGCGAGTTCCGCCAGGGTTTCGGCCAACTGCTGGTTCGACCCGAGCATGGAAACCACCGACAGGGGGTTCTCGGATTCGGCGTCCGGCGATCTGCCGCCGGTTCTGACCCAACGTCTGAGAGGCGCCGTCGTCGCCGACACACTCCAGTGCTCGAGGGCGTACCGCCGGCCTCGAGCCGCCCTGTCGCGGGCCGCGCCTGGATCCGCAGCGATCTCGAGGATGGTCCGTGAGAGATCCTCCGCGTCGCCAACCCGGTAGATCGATGCGAGATCATGTTCTTCGAGCTCCGACCCGAGTTCGGAGATGGCGGTGCAGATCACGGGCAGCCCGGCTTCGACCCAATCGAGGATCCGCCCGCTCGATCCGAGAGTCCGTTCGAGGAGTCGCCGCTCCGTCACGATCCCGACATCGGCGCGCTCGACATGGGCGGCAAGCTGATTCGCCTCGATCTGGCCCTTGATGACGAAGCGTTCGCGATACTTCGGACCTCTCGACCCGGTCGAGGAAACGCGGGTAGGTCAGGTCGTCGTGGCCGCTGATGGCGCCACCGGTGACCAGCGAGACGGATGGAAGAGTTCATTCGACATCGCCCGCTCGACGCCGTCGAACAAGGTGTCCACATCACACCAGGTATTGAAACCCCCGCTCCACAGGACGACGAAGTCGTCGGCATCGAATTCACCAGCCCACCGATGACGGCGCATCTCCGGGAGACGGCCCACGGTCACCCTTGACGCTGCACGGAATGGTGTGCACCAGATCGATTCCGATGGTCTCCCGGTTGAGTCGACCGACCAGACCGAGCTGTCCGATGGCGTTGAATCGCTGTCGCTCGAGAGACGACGGAAAAGCAATCTCCCCTTCCGAGCAGCTCGACCAGGACATCTCGATATCCGCGCAGATCCCCATCGGGATACACCTCGAGGCGGGCCTGGGCCTCGGCCATGAGGTCGCCGAAAAAATCCACCCAGACGGGCCGGTCGCCGGCGACCTCGACCGCCCTGAGCGCCGGCACCGTCGACGAAGCCCCGATCACCACATCCGGTTGCAGCGCCTCGAGAGCCCCCTCGATGACTCCGGGCCGACGAAACGCCTCGTGGTCGACGGTGTAGACCAGAACCCCTGCTTGCTCGCATCGGTCCACTGCCCCGCTGTCGGTTTCGTACGCGCCGGGAATCCTCATGGCGATCACGCACACCGCGTGGCCGTCATCGGCGAGGGATCTCGCGAACTGCCAGGTCCGCGCTCCCGGGGCGTAGTTCATTCTTTGATTCTCGAACGGAAGCGGGCTGCAACCGAGAATGAGCACCCGTCGTCCGTCGTCGGATCCGACCTCGAGATCACGTGCCGCCGTCCAGTCCAGGCCAGGGCTCGGGGGTTCCTGCTCCGCGGGCCCGGTTTCCCGGGGTTTTTCAGGAAGAGTGATCACCGGCACCGATCCTCGCGGCACGAGAAGGCTGACCCAGCTCTTTTTCCCGCCGAACCGCCAGCGCGCCGAGATCGTCTTCGGCAGCTTGCGAAGCGCGCCCGCCATCGCCCGCCGCTGGAGGGCGCTCTCGGCCCGCGGCCGGCGCAGGATCTCGTCGACGACGGCGATCTTGAGCAGCCGCGCGAGGAGTCCCAGCGGCCAGTGGACCGTGGCGAGCAGGAGACGATTCCGCCAGAACAGGAAGTGCTTGTAGTCCGACTCGAGGGTCATGGTCGCGGAGACGTGGTGGCCCACGACCGCCGCGGGTTCGTGGAGCACTTCGTAACCGGCGCCGCGGATCTTGAGGCACAGATCGATGTCCTCGAAGTAGTAGTCGTAGAGCTCGGTCCAGCCTCCGACCCGCTTGTGCACGCCGGCGTCAACCAGCATGGCCGAGCCGGTCACCGCCGCCACGCGCGCGACGTTCGGGCAACGGCCCGTAGTCGGCGAGACTGATCCCGATCCCCTCGTCCCAGCCCCAGGCATCATCGGTCACGTTGAGACAGAGGCTGTTGAGATAATCCGGCGCCCAATCGATGAGAAGGGTCGGTCCGACCACCGCCGCCTCCGGATCGGCCTCGAGCGCCGCGACCTGCAACGCGAGGCTGTCGGCCTTCGAGCGGGTGTCGTTGTTGATGAAGTAGTAATAGTCCGGCCGGCCGAGGTTGGTCTCAGCCCATCGGGTTCCGAAGTTGTTCGCAGCCGAAAACCCGACCGGTTGCCCGGTGGAGATGACGTGAACCCGATCCGACGCGTGCGCCACAGCGGGGAGTTCTTCGTCGCAGCCGTTGAGAACGACGATCACCTCGAGATCGACGGACTCCGACGACAGCAGCGTGGTGAGACACACGTCCAGCATCTCCCGCCCACGATGGTGGATCGTCACCGCGTGAACTCGGACCGGACCTCCGACGTTGTTCGGGGCGTCGTTTTTCTTCAATCTCTGCTCCAGACTCGTCGGCCATTCTCGGTGAAACCGGCCGGGCGGTCAACGCGGGTATAATCCGGACCGAGGGCGGGCCCGGTCAGCCCCATCCCTTTCGGAGACTGGATGACAAAGAAAGCCACACCCACGATTCGTCTTCTGGGAGCCAATCGAAGCTACGCCGATGGCGCCGAGGAAGATGTGCTGTCGGCGCTCGGCAAGGTCGCCGATCACAGCGACGGTTCCGACGAGCTCTTCAGTCACGCGGTCGATTGGCCGACGACCTACCATTTCAGCCCACGGCGCAGCAACCTCCTGCGTCCATTCGAGATCACCAAACACCATCGAGTCCTCGAAATCGGCGCCGGCACCGGCGCGGTCACCCGCTACCTGGGCGAACGCGGGGCCGAGGTGACCGCCCTCGAGGGAGAGTCGATCCGGGCCCAGGCCATTGCCGCCCGCTGCTCGGATCTGGCAAACGTCGAAGTCGTCAGCGGTTCGCTCTTCGACTTCGAAGACCCGTCGGGATTCGACCTCGTCGTGATCATCGGGGTTCTCGAATACGCCGGGCCCGCCACTTCCGACCGCCGGCCCCAGCTCGATTTCCTCCGCCACGCCTGCTCTCTGCTGCGCCCCGACGGGATTCTCGTTCTCGCCATCGAAAACCAGATCGGTCTCAAATACCTCCTCGGCTACTCCGAGGACCACTTGAATCAACCGTGGGCCGGTGTCGAGGGCTACCCCGGCAACCCGGCGATCTGCACCGTACCCCGGGCCACGCTCGGTTCGCTTCTCGGCAGCTGCGGTTTGACTTCGCAGCGCTGGTACTACCCTTATCCCGACTACAAACTCCCGCGGACGATCCTCTCGGAAAGCGCCTTCGACCTGCCCACGGCGAAGGAATTCGTCGACCAACTCGTCGGCCGACCGATCCTCGACCTCGCCAACCCGCCGTCCCGATTCTGTGACGATCGAGCCTGCCACCGAGTTTTTCTCGACGCCGGCCTCGGCCCGGAGGTCGCGAATTCGTTCCTCGTGGCGGCGGCGCGGCACGACGCCGCCCTCGACGGGATCACCGACAACACCGCGATCGCATGGCACTTCAGCTCCGACCGGCTCAAACGCTGGCGGCGGTCCCAGACGGTGCGGCGGACCGACGGTGAACTTCGCCTCACGGCGAGGCCGACCTTCCCGGAGGTGACCACCGACGGACCCTCGTGGCTCTCCCACGACCCGAACAAAGACGTTGAATTCGTCGTCGGCCGGACCCTCGAACAGCAGGCGCTCGAGTCGAGCAGAAACCTCGATCCGGACGGCCTCGCCAGGGTCATTCAACGGTGGAACGCCATTCTCGCCGACAACGAGACCACCTCATCCGACGGCCGAGACGCGGACCTTCCGTTTGCCCCCCGCCCCGGTCGAGCCGGGCTGCCGTCGGAGTATTTCGATGCGAGTCTGTCTAATTTCGTCGACAACGGCGACGCCGTTGTCTTCATCGACCGCGAATGGCGTCTGGGTTCACTGGTTGACGCGACCCTGACCCGAGTCCGCACGTTGTGGTACTTCGCCATCGACCTCGTGGTGTCCGGCGTCGCCCACCCATTCGACGCCCACACCTCGGTCGATGATCTCGCGATCCGACTGGCGGAATCCGCCGGACTCGACTTCGATCGAGGTCTGATCGAGGATTTCATCACCGACGAAGCCCGGGTCCAGGAACTGGTCACCGGACGCCCCGCCGAGCGCATCGAGGCCGATCTTCGCAACCTGGGATCGACCTCGAGAACCGAGAAGGAGGCCACGAGCACTCTCCCGGTCTCCCAGATCCGCCGGGACCTCGTCCAGCTCGGCGGGTTTCTCCACGGCATGGAGTCCCAGGCCGAGGACTCCCGTCGCTATCAGGCCCGACTCGAACAGGAGATCTCCTCCTCCGGCGCCCGAATGAAGGAGCTTGAAGGCGAGTATCGGGGCCTGGAAGACCAGTTCAAGCGCCTCGAGACACAAAACCGAGAGGTGACGGACTGGGCGAAGAGCATCGAGGCACAGAATCAGGAACTGGCGAAGTGGGCGAGGAATCTCGAGCCTCCAGGAGCCAGGAGGCCACGGACGCGACTGGGCGAAGAATCTCGAGGCCCATAGCCGGGAGTTGGCGACCTGGGCGAAGGATCTCGAGACCCAGGTCCAGGACGCTCGGGCTCGTGAGGGAGATCTCGTTCGCGTCGCAGCCGAAGCCGGAGGTCACAACTGGGAGGAATCCGAGACCCAAACCCGGCAGATCGAACCGAGACCCAGTCGAGCTCACCGAAAAGTGGACCTGGCCGAGACCGACGCGGCAAAGGTCCGGCGACCGCACCCACCTCGAGACCGCGTCGTGGCCCTCGCGAGAGAAGTCGAGGAACTTCGAACCTGGAAACGACGGGTGTTTCAACGTCCTTGGTGAAGTTCGCCCTGGCGTTTCATCGGTTCTTCAGTCCCGGCGAAACCGACGACTAGGGCCCCGGGATTCTCCGATCACTCGCCACCGCGGACCGAGACCACCCTCGAATCCGTCGGTGGAGATCGGCGGCGAGGCGCATCTCGCGCCTCGGCTCGGATCGCGACCGACAACGTAGACCGAGAGCTCTCGATGTTGACGCTCGGTGTAGTGGCGCAGACTCGGCAGGAGGATCTCGTCGTTCGGCATGACCACGCCTCCGAAGGAGAGCTGGTCTTCGCTTCCGACGAGAACCTCCGGCGCGGTCCACGAGCGGCCGTCGTCCATCGATCGTCTCATCAGAATCGACGCTCGATCGTACGATCCACCACCGGCGCGTTCGTCCGAAGACGCGACAAACCAGAGTTCGCCGTCAGGAAAGAGAACATAGCCGCCGGGCTCGACATCGGCGCCGCGCCAGATCACACCGTCCTCGGACCAGGATGCGGCCTCGGTCGATCGATCGGAGCTGACGCACCTCGGACGGTGCACCCTCGGCACTTTTCGAGCTCATAGGCCAGCAACACCGAACCATCACCGAGTTGGACGCTTCGGGTGTCTTCGATATGGCGGCCGCGGCGACCGCTGACCACCGTTTCCGCGTCCGACCAGGTCACTCCCCCATCACCGGACCGGTAGAGACTGACCGTGTAGACCCCGCCATCGAGATCCTCGGGGCGATCGATGCGGGTTGCAAATAGGATCACCTCGCCGTCCGGCAAAACCTGGAGGTGGGTATCGATGAAGAGATCTGCACCCGCGTCCACCTCGATCGGCGCCGACCATCCCCCAGCCGGGATCCTCGATGATGACCAGCAGACGACCCGGCGCCTTGGGCTTGGAGCACGAGATCAGCAGACGACCATCCAGCTCGGCCACGTCGGGCCAGCCGCAGCTCCAGTTCCAGCTCCTCGCGCCGCCAACTGACCCCGAGATCCGTCGAATGCAGAAGCTCGACTGTGCCGCCGACAATCACCAGCTCACCCGACCCCGAAGGAGCGCCGCCACGTCTCCAGTCGCCGCGTTCACGCGACAGTCCAGGGCGGCGGATGGTCCTGGCGGCTCGGCCTCTTGCCGACACCTCCTCGGTCACGCAACCCGAGGCCGCGAGCACCAGCAATCCGGCAATCACCTTGCATCCATTCCACAACGAGTGCATGATAGCGCGATGTCCCGCCTTAAATTCGGCGTCTACCCGGACGCCGCGCGGAGGCTTGGGCTAAACTGGCCCCGCCCCAATGAACCTCTCTGACGTCCCACGCCGTCTTCGCCGCCGCGGTCAAGCGAATCCTGGCCGGCCCGAGACTATCGTCGGGCCCTCGACCGCGGCGAGCCGGCCGGGACCCTCGCCTACCGGTTCGACGACTGGCAGAACCCCGATCCTCCGCTGGTGGAGCTCTGGCTGCGAGCCGACGGACCGGATGCGGTTGTCGAGGCCGAGGCGCGCCGGTGGTGTCGCCGGCAGACCCTTTCGGAGCTTCGGGCCCTGGGCGTCCAGACCGACGGAACCGTGGCATGGCGGATCGATCCCCCGGATGAGCGACTCACCGGGCAGCGGCCGCATGGTTCGCAGCGCCCGGCTATCTGCCCGAGGTCGTGGCCGCCCACCTCGAATCGTGCATGCTCGTCGCCGCGGCGGAAGTCGTCGACGCCGTCGTCCTCCGCGAACGGGTCGGGACCCGGATCGGCGACGCCGTCATCGGAATCGACGCCGTCCATCGGGCGGCGCTGCGGCCGTGGGCCCTGTATCGGCGCGACGCCTACACCTGGGACGCGGCCACCGACACCATCCGGCCGAACCGCGGCGGTCGGCTGGCCAAGCTCATCGATACCAACGGTGTCGCCGACCTTACCGACCACCCGCGGCTTCTACAACCGACCCGCCGCGGTCCCTACCTCGCCGACGACGATCTCGGCCCCGTCGCCTCGATGGCCCTCCGCGACGCCTCCCTGCTCGGCCGCGGCGCCGACCGGCGACGACCGTCCGGCCGTCCTGGTCATGGCCCCCTTTCTCGCCCGCGGCGGCGCCGAACAGACCCTCCACGCCACCATGGACGGCGCTCGGCCGCCGCTTTCGGTTCTCCATGGTCACCCTGGCCCCCCACCGCCGCATCCCTGGGCGATCGGCGACCGGACTTCCTCGACATCACCCCCCGGATCTTCTGTCTCGGCGATCTCGTCCACCCCGACGCCATGGTGGGGATCATCGAAGCCATCCTCGACGCCACCGGCGCCGAGATCATCTACAACGCCAACGGCACGACCCTGTTCTACGACTTCGCGCCCCGGCTCAAAGCGAATCGGCCCAACCTGCGGATCATCGATCACCTCTACGACCACCGCATCGGTTATATCGACAGCTATGTCCCCGGAGTCGAGGACGCGGTTGATGTCTGCGTCGCCGAGAACGGCCCCATCGCCGATGTTCTGGTGCGGGAACGCGGCTGGCCGGAGAACCGCGTGCCGGTGATCTGGCCGTGCGGCCGCCCCGATGAGGCCCTCCCGCCCGAAGACCAGCGGGACCGGCTCCGGGACTCGATCCGGGACGAGCTCGGCTTCGACCGACGACGATGTCGTCTTTCTTACCGCCGCTCGGATGCACCCGCAGAAACGACCCCTCGATCTGGTCGCGCTGGCCGAGCGGGTTCGCGATCTCGCGACGGTCCACTTCTCATCGTCGGCGGCGGCGATCTCGAGAACGAGGTCGACGCCGCCATCGACCGGCCGCACGGCGTCCGGATCCGCCGCCTCGGCTTCCGCACCGACATCCCCGATCTGATCCTGGCAGCGGACATCGGCTGCCTGGTGTCGGAGCACGAGGGTCTGCCGGTCTTCATGCTCGAGTGCCTGCAACTCGGCCGCCCCTTCCTCGGCACCCGGGTCGGCGACCTCGGGCACCGTCCTCGACGAGACCGGCGCCGGGCTCGTGGTCGATCGACCCGGCGATCTCGACGCCCTCGAGGCGGCGGTTCGCACCGCTCGCGAGACTCCGGCACTCGCTCCGAAACTCGCCGCAACGGGCGCAGGCCGCCGCACCGCGGTTCTCGGTCGCAGTCTGCGCCGACGCCTACGCGCGCGTCTTTCTCGGGGACTTCTGACGTGGCCGCCCGCACCCTTCGGTCGCGTCTTCAGGGCTCGTTCTGGGAACTCAGCCCACCGGTTCGCCGGCACCTCCGTGGCCTCCGCAGATCCGCTCTCGCTTGCCACTCCACCGGGTCCGTCGGCTGGCCGCGCCCGGCGCCGGCCCACGGGTCGCCGCGGTGCGCGCCGCGCAACGCCGACGCCCGTGATCTCCGACCCGGCCGTCACGGTCATCGGCGAGGCCGAGGCCGCCGGCGCCGAGTTTCATCGCCCACGGGCGTGGTCTCGACAAACTCCCTCCGAACCACATCGAAGCCATGCTGATGGCCGCCGCCGCCGAGAACCTGAGCTGGGTCGCCGCCGGCTGGGCGCCCCCCGCCCCCGGCCGCTACGGACCATCGGGGATCGCCCTGCGCGACCCGGAGGTTCCGGAGTCGACTCACCTGCTTCTGCGCCGGCCGGGCGCGACCGAACACCCGGCGCTCGCCGGTCGTCGGGCGGGTCCTGCCCCACATCACCTCGTTGGAACGCTGCGACGGGCTCACCCCCATCGCCGACCACGCCCTCGCCTCAGGCCCCTACCGCCTCCGACCGGACGATGGCGCGCGCAAGCGGTGGTCGAGACACCCGTGGTTCCCGGTGGACGAGGTTCTCGCCGGGCTGCCCGAGATCGACGGACCGCCGACAGCGCTCTTTCTCCTCCCCTTCCTCGCGGTCGGCGGCGCCGAACGCCTGCTTTTCGAACTCATGGCGGGTCTCGGGGACCGCTATCGACTGCTCATCGTCACCACCGATCCCCACCTCGAAGCCCTCGGTCAGACCGTCGACCGGGCGCGGCAGCTCACCCCCCACGTCTACACCCTCGGTGACTGGCTGCCGCGCGAGGCGGTGCCCTCGGCCATCCGCCACCTCATCCGGCGGTGGCAGGTCGAAAGCCTGGTCTGCTGGAACGGTTCGGTCATCTTCCACGACGAGGTCGTGCCGCTGCGGCGGCGCTTTCCCCATCTGCGCATCGTCAACCAGCTCTTCAACCACCAGGGCGGCTGGATCGAGCACACCTCCCCGTCATCGATCCGCGCGGTGGACGCCCAGATCGCCGTCAACACCCCCATCGCCCGCGCGCTGATCGACGGACCACGGTGTCCCCGATGACCGGGTGATCACCATCCATCACGCCGTCGGCCCGCCGGCCCCTCGCGACGAGAATCGCCGCGCGCGACTCCGCCGCGAGCTCGGCGTGGATGAGACCACCATGGTTGTCGGCACCTTCGTCCGGATGCACACGCAGAAGCGCCCGCTGGACATCATCGCGCTCGCCCGCCGAATGACCGGTGAGAAGGTCCACTTCCTTCTCGTCGGCGGCGGTCCCCTCGATGACGCCGTCAATCGTGAAATCGCCCGGGACCGGCCGCCCAACCTCACGAGGTGGCCCCTCCAGGACGACGCGGGACCGCTCTACGACGCCATCGATCTCTGTCTCATGACCTCGGAGTTCGAGGGCCTGCCGGTCTTCCTCCTCGACGGTCTCGCGCGCGGCATTCCCTGCGTCGCCACCGCGGTCGGCGATATCCCGCTTCTGTTGAGCGACGGCGGCGGGAGCGTCGTCGAACGACCGGGCGATCTCGACGGCCTCGCCGCAGCCCTCCGCACCTACCTCGACCCCGACCACCGCCGAGCCGAAGGCGAGACGCGGCCGCAAGACCGTCGAAACCCGCTTCGGCCTCGACCGCTATGTCGCCGCCTACGAGGCGGCGATCTTTCGCCCGCTTCGCGGCGAAAGATAATGATGAATTATGAATGATGAATTATGAATTTCATCGCACCCGGCTTACGCCCAGACCGGAGGTCCGTTGCAACGTCATTCATAACTCATAATTCAAAATTGATGCGTAGAATATCCGTTGTATGAACCCAAAGATCGCGTCAGCGTCATCATCCCCAGCTTCAACCACGAAGCCTATGTCGGCCGCGCCATCGACAGCGCCCTCGCCGACGGTGACATCGATCTCGAGGTGATTGTCGTGGACGACGGCTCCACCGACGCGAGCCGTGACCGTCTCACGGCCTACCGGGAGGATCCTCGGGTCAGGATCCACCTCCAGGAGAACCGCGGCGCCCACGCCGCCCTCAATCGCGGCCTCGAGTCTGGCCGCCGGCGATCTCATCTTCATCCTCAACTCCGACGACGTCTTCGATCCCCGCCGCATCGGTGATCTTGCCGCGAGACTCAAGAAAAACCCCGGCGCCGCCCTCGCGGCGAGCTGGATCGAGATCATCGATCGCGATGACGCCCGGATCGGGATCAAGGAAGCATGGCGCACCCTGCCGCCGTGGCCGGCGCCGACCGCCGGCCCGTTTCTTTCCGACCTCGGCGACCCCCGCCTCGCGCTGCTCGAGACGAACTGGGTCTCCACCACCTCCAACATCGCGCTTCCCGCGACCCTCGTGCGCCGAGCACGGTCTGCGCTTCGCACCGCTGCGCTATGCCCACGACTGGGACTTCATCCTCTCGGCGTGTCACCACGGGATCTCTGGAACTGGTCGAGAGAACCGCTCCTGCGGTACCGCGTCCACGGCGCCAACACCATCGGCGAGGGCGCCGACGAAGGCCGGGGGCTCATGCGGTTCGAGATCCTCTGGGTCGTGGCCCGGCACGCCATGCGATTGATCCGGTCCTCGGCCGGATCCGACGCCGAGTTCGCCCATCTCAGAGGCCTGCTCTCGACCTCGGCGCCGACCTTCGGCTGCGACGCGATCTTCGACCAGTTGCTGCTCCTGCGGGGCGCCGATGAGGCGACGCCGCCGGCCTACGAAGCCCTCCTCGACCCGCGCCACCCCTACACCAGAGCCGCCATCGAACTCCTTCAGAGCAGAATTCTCAATTTTTGATTTTTAATTCTCAATTCCATCGCACAATTTCGAGAAACGGTTGCGATGGAATTGAGAATTAATAATTGAGAATTGAGAACTAATTCCAGGCGTTGGTGGTGCCACTCTCGAACCCGTCCGTAAAGATGAGGCCGGGGAACTCATCCACCCACACCGTTACTTCGGCGGTCGCGCCGCCCTCCTCGGTGAGCACGAAGAGACGGTAGGTCGTGGTCACCGTGGGTGCGACCGTGACCGCACCCGTCGGTCCCGGGTTGATGCTCACCCCGTGGTCGAGAACCACATCGACGTAGGTACCCGAGGTCGTCACCCACTGGAGCTGGGCCTGCTGGCCAGACGTGATCGCGATCGGGACTGCGGTCAAGCTCGCGGCCGGGGTTGCGCCCACACCGACGACGGCTGAATCCTGAACACCGCCGACGTTGAGCACATGGGTGCCCACCCCGACCTGAGCCAGACCGGTGAACCCGCTCACCGGCGACCCGTCGAGCGTCGCCGATCCGCCGGTCCAGGCATAGCCGACAAAGGCCGCCGTGGCTCCGGCCGGATCGCCGGCCGCCGCCTGGGCGAGGATCACCCTCGGCGCCGCGGCGATGGAGGCCACCTTCGGCGCCGAACCCGGGTTGCTGTTGTTGGTCAGGGACTTGTCGGTCGAAGGCGTCCCGCCGGTCCGGTTGATCACCAGGCCGTTGAGCTCGATCGCGGTCTTCGGTCCGCCGGCCAGCGGATCCTGATAGACCTGCGCGCCTGCCGCCCGGTCGAAGATGGTGTTGCCGTTGTACCGGAGATCGTTGTACGGCGTCGAAACCGAACCCTGACGATCGTCATCGAAGATCAGCAGGCCGCGATCAGCGGTGTTGCTGACCACCGAATTGGACACCGAACCCGTCACCGAGACTCCCGTGCTCTCATCCGGCGCGCCGAAGAGCGCCGCGCCGTAGAGACCGCCGCCGTTGGTGTTCTCGAGCAACGCACAGTTGTCGAAGTGCGCCTCGACGCCCTGGACATAGACGGCGCCGCCGAAGCGCTCGGCCTCGTTGCCGGCTAAGGTCGCGCCACCGACGTTGACCAGCGACTGACCGATGGCGCGGAAAGCGCCGCCGTGGCTGTCGCTGCCCACCGCCTCGGAATTCAGAAACAACGTGTCATCGACGTCGACCGCGGCGAGATCGAACATGGCCCCACCACCGACTCCCGTCCCGGTGGTGCTTTGAATCACCTGGCAATCGGTGAAGACCCCGCCCGAGATGGTCACGGAGGATCGGTTGACGGTGAGGTTCGGACTCGCCGACACCCCATTCCAACCGTACTGGCGATTCTGATCGCCGGACGAGTAGATCCCGCCACCGATCTGGCCGACGCTGCTCACCGTCTGGTAGCTCCCCTGGACGAGGCTGTCGGTCACCGTCAACACCGCCGACGGCCGGTTGTTCGTCCCATCCGACCGACGTGTCGTTGGAAATCGCGGACAGAGCGCCGCCAAAACCGGTGCCGGGTCCCGACCTTGGTCGCCCGGTTGCCCCGGAAGACGCTGTTCGGCCACCTCGACCCGGGCCCGGTAGAGGTTGACCCCGCCACCGGTGTCGGCCGAGTTGACGAAAAACCTCGAGTTGTCGATGCGTGTGAGAACCTGGTCCTCGGCGTGAACCGCACCGCCCTCGGTGTTGGTCGGGGGATTGACGCCCGGGTAGGGCACGGCCTTGTTGTCCTCGAAGGTGCAGTTGGCGACATCGACGGTGGATCTCGGGGTCGTCACCGGGGCCTGCCAGGTGCCGATGGCGTAGATCCCGCCGCCGACGAACCCCGCCTCGTTGCCGACGAACCGACTGTTGGTCGCGACGAGATCGGCGTTGCCGATGTGGATGCCGCCACCCGCCGATGACGGTCGGTGGCCGGCGAGGTTGACCCGGTTGTTCGAAAAGACCGATTGGTGAACCACGACCTTGGAGCCCTCACCGATCTTGAGCCCACCGCCCTCGTTCGTCGCGCGGTTGTCGAGGAACTGGCAGCGGATGAACTGGACCGTGGCGTCGCCGAAGACAAAGGCGCCGCCGCCACCGGTGACGTTGGCATCGGAATTGTTGTTCCGAAAGACGCAGTCGGTGAATACCGCGGGGTTGTCCTCGATGGTGACGCCGCCACCCACCCCATCCTGGGTCGAGCGGCCGCTTGGCGAAGATGAGACCCTCGAAATTCACCTGCCCTCCGAAGGATGGGCTGGTGTTCTGGAGGCGGAAAACCGGTCGCGTATTGCCGCCGCTGAGAGTGACCGTGGCGCCGGTCGCGGCGCGGATGGTGAAGGACTTCCCGAGATTGGCGAAGAACCACCCCCCGACCGGGGTCGGATAGGTGCCGTGGGCGATCTCGATGACGCCGCCGTCGGCGACCACGCCGATTGCGGATTCGAGATTCGCGGCATCGGCGGGTACGCGAACGAATTCGACCGCCGACACCGGAAGGACGAAGCCCAACGCGGCGACGAGGAAAACAACCCGAATGACCATCCTTGCCATCAATCTCCCTTTGAAACCCGGGCCGGGAAACGGGAGGCCGACGGTGCTCCACCGGCCTGCCTCTACCATTCGATCATATCGTGATTTGGTGCATCCACCCGTCGTCAGGAGGTGACGGAGCGCACCTCAGCGGTGGGGTTTTTCCCCGGGTTGGACCGACGTCCACGCATCGGGTGATCCATCTTCCAGGCCATCGAAAAAGAGTTCGGCTCCGTTGCCGGCCCGGCCGGTGGCGAGAAAATCCGCCAGAGACTCGGCCGCGAGCTCGTTGCCCCGGCGATTCCAGTGGGTGTCCCGCGGCCGGTAGAGTGCGTCGCCGGGCGGCTCGACGAAAAATCGGGAGCAGATCGAGCACCTCGATGCCCGCCGGCTCGAGGGCTCTGACGAGGACCCGCTGCGGGCGATCGAAATCATAGTCGTCGCGCTCGGTCGCCGTCGGGCGCTCAGAACCTCGTCGACGAGCGGTCATCGACCTGATACTGGTCGGGAATCAGCATCACGACGAAGCGCGCCCCGGTCGCCTCGACCTCGGCGGCGAGCTCGCTCACGATCCCTGCCGCTCCGATCCGGCGAGCCGCCGAAACGCCGCTTCTTCGGAACGCAGGCACAAGCGCCATCCGCTCCGGCCTCGATGGCCGATGAAACGCTCGCGGCTGAAGGTCGGTCGGCTGGGGTCGAAGGTCTCGCGGTAGCCGGGGATCGGTTCCTCCCGGAAGCCGGTGATCGCCGATCTCGACGGCGCCGGGCCGCTCGCCCCCGGCGCCCCACACCCGCCGCAGGATTCCTCGCCGCTCGATAGAGGGCGCTCACCGAAGCCAGGCGGCCCGAGAGACCTCGGTCGCCGCCGCCGAAAACCCCGCAGTCGCCCTGGTGGTCGATGAAGTCGTTGCCGACGAAGAACGCCATCACCACGACATCGGGTTCGAGCTTCGACGCTTCGACCTGCCACAACCTCAGCTGGAAAGCAGGACCGGTGTCGGGCACGCCGAGCCGCAGGACCTCGACCGGACGATCCGACCGGCCGCCGAGCTCTTCTTCGAGCAGCGTCGTCCAGTGATCCTCGTGCGGCAGCGCCCCCGAGGCAAAAGTGAAGGAATCACCCAGGGCCACCACCCGCAAACGATCCCCGCCGGACCGAGTTCGTACTCCCGGGTTCTGAACGATCGTCGAGTTGAGCACGAAACCGTATTCCACGCTTCCCGGACTGAACCCCAGCATCGTCCGATTCATGAGTTCCGGCAGGGTCTCGGCATCGGAAAAATCGGTCGTGTCGGTGGTCGAGTTGAGCAGCATTCGCAGACCGCGGTGGCGCGGCGCCAACCAGCCGCACGGCGAATTCGGCGAGCAGCAGCACGATCACGAACTGGACCACGCCGATCACCAGCCAACGGCGCCACCGCGCTCCCACCGTCCGCCCGTTGCTCACGAGACCGCGTCCGCGCGTCCGATGGCGATCATCGCCTCGACATCCCTCGCGGGAAGAGGCACTCCCCGCGCCGACGCGGCCTTCCTCACGAAGTGATCGACCGCATCGGGCAGCAATCGCAGCCACTGGTCGGCCGCGAGGGTTCTCCCGCCGTCGCGCCCGAATCTCGCCGTTGCGAGGCCCTTGACGAAACCGTACCTGAACAGCGCGTAGAGCAGCGGATCGGCAAGATCCGTCGCCGGCTCGTCGAGGAAGACCGCGAGATCGATGGCCCGGCGCTCCCACGATTCGAGATCCGAGCGCAGTCGGTGCGACCCTTCGCGCGGTAGGGTCGATCGGCCGTCAGCACCTCGAGACGGTGCCACATGAGGACCCGGAGATCGATCCACTTGGCGAGCTGCGGGTGGGCGCGAACAAAGACATCCGCCATCTCGCCGCACTTGAGTTGACGGTCGAAAAAGCTCCGGGCGTCGTAGCGATGGCGGTGCCACGCGAGGGCCGACGCGCGGTAGACGATCCGCATCCCGCGCATGGACAGCCGATATGCGAGCTCGGCATCCTCGAACGCGGCGGCCGGAAACTCGGTGCTGAACCCGCCGGCCTCGCTTCTCGAGAAGGTCGCGGCGAAACGAGACGTTGGAGGTGTAGAAGTGGCGGAAGTCGTACTCGGCGCCATCGGTGAACACGGCATAGCTGAACTGCTGGGCGCCGGGCCCGTCGATGTGGCGCATGGTCGAGGTCAGTTCCTCGTCCTCGGGCCAGCGGGTCAACCCGAGCACGGCCGTCCTGGGATCGCCGCGCCGGTGGTGCTCGCGGACGTGCTCCGCCACCAGGAGCGGGTGGGGCTCGATGTCGTCGCCGCCGAACAGGACGATCTCGCCCGAGGCGCATGGTGAGCGCCCGGTTCCGCGCCCGCGCCGGTCCGCCGTTGGGCTGCCGGGCGAAGCGCAGCGGATACCGCCGGCTCCGCCACGCTGCGAGCAACTCGGAGGTGCCGTCGTCGGACCCGTCGTCCACGACCACGACCTCGAAGGGCAGATCGTGCGGCCGCTGCCGCTCGAACGCACGCAGAACCCGCCGCAGGCCCTCCAGCCCGGTTGAAGGTGGGCACCACCACCGAAACCAGCGGCGAGGCCACCTCAGGGCTTTTCCTGCTCGCCGGCACGCGCCCCCGCCGAGGGCCTCACGGACCACATCGGCGGCCATGGCAGCTGCGCGCCCGCGCGGCATTCCACGCCTTTTTGGTCGCCCGCGGTCTGCGGTGGGTGTCGAGGGCCTCGACCACGGCGGCCGCCAGTGCGTCGACGTCGCCCGGCGGCAGGAGCGCGCAACGATCGCCGTTCGCCGCGGCGACCAGCTCGCGAACGCCGTCGATCTCGGTCGCGACCACGCTCCGCCCGAGCGCCAAAGCGGCGCCGACGGCCACCGGCCAGGGATCGACCTCCGCGGTGCTCAGCACGCAGTCGCATGCGGCGACGATCTCTCGTCACCGAGTGACTGGGAGGGGCAAAGGTGAACCGATCGAGTTCGAAATAGCCGGCAAGATCGGAGATCGATCCCGGCCAGGGATCCCTGCCCGATCAACAGCAGATGGATATCCTCGCGGTGGCGCAGCCGCCGGGCGACGGCGGCGACATCCTCCGGCCGGTTCGCGGGTTCGAGATCGCACACCGTCAGAACGAGATGGCCATCCTCGGGCACACCGTAGGCCGAGCGCAGATCCGCGGCGCGATCGTTCTTCGGGGTCTCGCCTCCGGGCGCCGGACCGGGAACCAGCTCCACCGTCACCTCGCCCCGTTGTCTCGCGGCCTCGGCAATACCGCGACCCAGGGCCAGCGTCGAGTCGGCGCCGGTGAGAACCTCGAACAGGTCGACGGGCAGATCCACGATGACCGGCCTCGACCCGTCGAACGAAGGCAGCTCGAAGGACTCGCCGATTCGCAGGATCGACCGCACCTCGTGGGCGCGGACGACATCTCTCACCAGCGACGGCCAGACCACCGGTTCGAGAAAACGATCCACCGGGTAGACCCTGTCGGCGAGCTCGGTCAAACCGCGCCTCAGCTGCGGGCCGCCTTCGCTGCCCCTCAGGAACACGACGAAACGGAAGTCGTCGGCGAGGGTCCGCAGCAACCACGTGCAGATCTCGCCGCCGCGCGCTGAAAGAAGAACCAGCACGGCGGGCCGGTCATCGCCGACCGCGGCCGAGGCGACGACGCCGTCCAGCGGGGCAACCCGGTGGACCGCCGGGCCCTTGGCCCCGACCCCGGGCAGGTACCCGCGTCCAACTCCGGTACCGACAAAGGGTGAATCGGGCGATTCCGATCCGCCCCATCCCCGGCCGCCGACCCTCTTCGCGAGCGCCGGACGGACCGGCGCCCCATGGTTTGCCGCTGGTGCGGTCCAATCGGCGAGAGGCTGAAGCGCCCACCCTCGCCGAGTCGTTCCACCACCGTCGCCGGCCACGACCAGCGGCAACGCCTCGCTCGCCGCAGTCCAGCGGCAGAGCTCCATCGTCGTCGGGTGGAAACTGGGCAGGGGGAGATCGAGATCGGCCACCAGGTCGGCCTCGAGGACCGCCGCCAGCGCCTTCCGATCGGCCGCATCGATGACCACCGGGGCAGCCCCGGCCGCGTGGATCGCGGCCTTCGAAGCGGCTCTGTTCCAGATGACGACGGTCAGCTCGGGATCGGTCTGGTTGCGCAGCTCGGCCGGAACGGCAACGCTCTCCGGATCGTCGAGGACCCGAACCACCACCGCGATCCTCGGGGCTGCGCCCGCCGGCGAGGCCGCCAGGCGGACATCAACGTCGCACGGCGCGCCGGGCTCGGCCTCTCGGGCGCCGAGCATTCGGCGCGCGACACCGACGGTGCTGCGAACCACCCCCCGGGTCGCGCGTCCAACCGCCGATGCGGATTCCCTGAGACCGCCACGCCTTCGGACCCCGAGATCGGCGACGCCCGCGCCGGCCAGGATCCGCTCGCAGCTCGACACCAGTTTGATGAGCTGGTTGCTCAGGTCGAGGTTCTCCGCCGCCAGGTCCTCCACCGCCTGTCGTAACACACCGAGTTCCGCCTCGACCTCGGTCAGCCGGTCTCCCGGAGTGGTCCGCCGGTCCTCGAGACGACCGAGTCGGCGCTCGATTTCGGAGAGCCTCACAGCGAGATCGGATCGCGCCGGTCCATTGCCGGGCGGAGGGTTCTTCGACTCGCTCAAATTCGCTGTTCCATGGGCTATCAGAGTACGTGGTCCTCAGCGGGCACGCAACGATCCACTGTACGACAACCTCCAGGCCTCCATAACTCGCGGGGTGGGCGCTTCCAGCCAACGCAGCCGGCAGACCGATTCCGGGTCATCGATTCCTCTGATTTCGCACTCGACGTCACGATCTTGAGCTCCCCCAGATGGCCAGGCAGGTACAACGGTGCTACCATTTCACAACACATCGAGGTCGCACTAAAGAGTGGAAGAGAGCGTTCTTGGGAAGGGCACCTTCAGATGTTCAAATCACTTTCCTACCCTCGTCGATGCGTCTTGTACAACCTCGGATACCGGATCGCCGGCTCGATCGACGGCGCACCGTTTCCGCCCAGCCGCCTCATTAACCTGGTCATCGGAACGAGTGAGATCTCGTGGTACCAGTTGGGGGGCATGTTCAATGCCAAGGCCTTCACTACCCTGCTCGTGTCCGCAACGGCGCTCCGCCGGACAAGATCCATACCATGCTCGACTTCGGTTGCGGATGTGGCCGCATCCTGCGGTGGTGGGCGAGCCTGAAAGGCTCCTGTGAGATGTGGGGGTGTGACTACAACGCCGAGTTGATCGCGTGGTGCCAAAAACACCTCAGTGACTTCGCCCGATTCAAAGTCAATCAACCCAGTCCTCCGGTCGACTTTCCCAACGGGTACTTTGAGCTTGTCTATGCCTACTCGGTGCTGACGCACTTGTCCCTCGAACAGCAACAGCCCTGGCTCGTCGAACTCACACGGGTAACCAAACCGGGTGGCTTGCTGCTGGTGACCACACACGGCAGAAGGTGTGCGCTCACCCATGGCGTCTCACCCGCGGATCTGGACCGACTCGAGCGAGACGGAGTGATCGTGTTTGGCGACCAACTGCGAGGGAGCAATTCCTGCGTCGTCTACCACACCGAGGAGTACTTACGGGGACTGTCATCTCTCGGTCTCGATCTCGTCGAGTACCTCCCTGCGGGCACGAGAGACATCGGTGAGCAGGACATGGCTCTGTTTCGCAGGGTTCCCGCGTAGGCCGTAATCCCAACCGGCCGCCCGGTTCCCAATCGTGCCTGACCGCCAATTGCCTGTATAAAACCGGGCGCGAGTGGATTCCGTAAGGTCTTGAAGGGACCGTTGAGGTGAAGTTTTGTCCCACATTCGGTGTCTCTAGCGCCTCGATGGTGAGCGGGAACACGCTAGAATCGCCCCGTGTTCAATACCAGCGACCACCTCCGGAACGCCATCGCCACGTTGCGGCATGTCTCGTCTTGGCTGCGGTCCGGCCGAACCGCCGCCGGGCGACGTGGTCTTTCGCTTCATCGAATCCGACCCGGAGACGGTTCTCGCGACCGCGGATCTGGTGGCGCCCCGGTTTGTCGCGGACCTCGGTCCGACGACTCCGGGCGCGGCCGGACTTTGGCGCGGCCACGACGTACTGATCCACGGTGTTCGAGACGGCGCGCTGGAGATCGAGCAGGACGGGGACGACCCCTGGCTGGCCATCGACACCGACCTCGACGCCGATGCCATCGTCGCGGTCGAGGTCGAGTTGGGCAATCCCGGCCCCGCCGAGGTCCAGCTCTTCTGGGCCGGCCGCTGGCAGCGCTTCAGCATGAAACGTATGGCACGCCCTTCGCACACCAGCCACCTCGGTTCCGGGACCCTCCTGACCCGATTCGAGATCGGTGACAACCCCGATTGGAAGGGGGAGCTGAGGTCGCTCCGCGTCGATATCCCCCCCGGCGCCGACGGTTTGACGCGGCTCGGCGCCGTGCGGATCTACGGCTGGAAGATCGACGACGAGAAGCTGGCTCAAGCAACGCTCCGTCCGTGGAAGATCGATCTCGGCCGCAGCGCGAGGAACGCGCTGCTCGCACCCCCGGGCACGAGCTGGGACCGGCGGTTGACGGTTCCGGATCACGCGGCGCTGGTGCTGAGTTACGGCGTTCATCCAAGCGGCCGCGGATCGGTGGCGTTTCGCGTCCTCGTCCTGGATGAGGACCGTGAGCCGGCGATTCTCTTCGAAGACACGGTCTCAGCCGATGGCGCGTCGGCCGGCGTCTGGATCGACACCGTCGTTGATCTCGCCGGGCTGAGCGGCCGCGATCTGACCCTGCGGCTGACCACCGAGGCGGTATCGGATTACACCGCCGGTCGTGGACACCCGGCGTGGGGGAACCCGGAGATTCTTGCGCCGGCCGCCGCTGACGAGCGCCCGAACGTGGTGCTGGTCGTCCTCGACACCCTCCGCGCCGACCGTCTGTCCTGCTACGGCCACCCTCTCGAGACCTCGCCCTCCATGGACCGGTGGGCGACGCAATCGGGTGTTCGATTCGCGAACGTCGTCGCTCCGGCGCCGTGGACGCTGCCCTCCCACGCATCGCTCTTCACCGGCATCGACGCTCTCCGGCACGGCTTCAACTTCTGGGGCACGGCGGCGCCGGCCTTCGACATGCTGGCCGAGATCCTCCGCCGCGGCGGCTACACCACCGCCGCCATCACCGGCGGAGGCATTCTCCAGCCCACCTTCGGCTTCGCCCAGGGCTTCGACACCTTCGATTACTGGGGAGAACCGAGGTCCGACAGGGAGGTCGGCTGGGTCTTCGCCAATGCCCGTCGCTGGATTGAAGCCAATCGGCAGCGCCGGTTCTTTCTCTTTGTCCACACCTATGAAACCCACGCGCCACACCGTCGGCAACAACCCTATTTTGACCGGTTGGCCCGCGCAGCCGGCGTCACGCCACCGACGTTCGAGCTGGGAATGCTCACTCATCCGTGGCAGGACCTCATTCATCCGGGTGACTACTTCGTGGTCAAACGGCCGGGCGGCGACGGCTGGACGTCCGACCTCAGCTCCGCCGAGCTGCAGACGGTGGGCTTGATGTACGACAGTTCGGTCGCCACGGTCGACGCCGAGGTCGGGCGGTTGATCGACGAGATCCGGGCATCGGGGCTCTCCGGTCGGACTCTGGTCATCGTGACCTCAGACCACGGCGAGGCGTTGGGCGAAGACGGCCGCGCCGGCCACTCCTATCTGGACGACTACAACCTCATGGTTCCTTTGATTTTGGAGCTCCCGGGTGCGAGCCACGCCGGCGCCGTGGTCGATACCCAGGTCCGACTCGTCGACCTCATGCCCACCGTGCTCGATGTCGTCGGGATCGAACCCACCGCCCCCGTCGACGGCCGGTCACTGCTTGCGCTCCTCGGTGGCGACTCGGCGGATTTCCCTCCCGAGGCATGGGCCTATGCCGCCGCCTCCAACGTCGGTCTCGCCCTGCGGCTGGACAACAAACTCAAATACCGCTTCCCCGACCCGGCTTGGGCGGAGGTGGCCCACCGTGAGGCCCTCTACGATCTCGAATCCGACCCGGACGAAGATCACAACCTCGCACCTGGGGATCCACGACTCGACTCGCTCCGCGCCACGACCCGGGAGACGATCATCGCCCAGCACCAGGGGATCCGGCTCGAGATCCGCAATGCCGGCGACGGCATCCTGCATGGCCGGCTGGACGGCGCGTGGGCGGCCCACGACCGCGTCAAGATCGACTCCCACCTCGACGATCTGGTCCACTGGGATGGTGGGGGCGGCCCGGCCGCTTTCCGTCTCGAACAGGGGCAGGGGACGACACTGTTCGTCACCCCGCTCTCCGCCCCGGAGGTCGGCATCGAGGTCTGGACCGAGAGCGGGGACGGCGCCGCAGCGATCGCACATCACACCACATTCGATCTCGCCGCACTCCGGACCCCGGCCGCTCTTCATCTCACCGAAGATGGCTGGCGGCTCGATGAGGACTTTACCGGCGCCTTCGACACCGGATTTCTCATCACCCGGGTCGGCGACGCCCACCCCGTCGTCAGCGATGGACTCCCCGCCGACGCCGAGATCCTCGAGCAGCTCGAGGCGCTCGGATACATTCATTAATTTTGAATTTTTAATTCTTAATTTTTAATTCCATCGCAACTGCTCATTGAGACTCTACGATGCGATTAATTACTATGAAAATTTGATATTATCAGTTAAATGTAAAGAGGTTATGACGACATCGATGATGTTTGAATTATGAATTGATAGATCTTGATTCTATCGAGGATATTAGGCGAAACTCTGCGATGTAATTAAGAATTAAGAATTAAAAATTAAGAACTGAAAAAGAACCCCCGCAGAAATGCGAGGCGGCACCTGAGGTCCCACCGGTCTTCCTTCCGGCCTCGGAACGTGAGCGTTCGCGCACCGGTTCGGACGATCTTCCACGGCATGGTGAGCATCGGCTCGACCACGACCTTGTACGCCATCCCGGGATTTGTTCTCACCGCGAGGCGGGCCCAACGGCCGGCCCGCCGCTGGCGATCCAGAAAGGGCTCGATATTGTGGTAGGGATGGTAGTGGTAACACCGGGCGAGCTCCGACCACACCGTCGTCCAACCTCGTCTGCCGCCAACGCCAGGCAAGCTCGGTGTCCTCCATGCAGGCATCGGTGAACCGCTCGTCGTAGCGTTCCGTTCTGAACCAATGAGTCGGGGCCGAGAGGTTCGAGCCGAGGACCTGCGTCCACGGCACCGGGCCCCCGTCCGTGAGGCCTCGAAACCAGAATTGCGGACCCTCGGGCGCCAAGAAGGCCATGGTTTCGGTGATGGGCCGCTTGCGGTCCCAGTCGATCCGCCCCTGTACCGCCACCTCGCGGCCCCCGGCCACCATCAGGTGGGCGCTGATGGCGTTGGGTACCGGCACCGTGTCGTCGCCGAGCAGCAGGATGCGATCGGCCGACGCCTCGGCGATGGCTCGATTTCGGGCCCGCGCCGGACCACCGGCATCGAGGGTCAGCACCCGAAGTGTGAACGACTCGAAGACCGATCCGCGCACCAACTCGGCGGAGCCGTCGGTGGAGCCGTCGTCGGCGACGATGACCTCGAGACCGCCGTCGATCCCGCGTTCCTTGGCCAGCGCGCGCAGCGTGGTCATGAGGATTTCCCGCCGGTTTCTGGTCGGGATGACCACCGAGAGGACGGGAGCGGTCATCCCTGGAATGGCGGTGGATTCGATGGCGCCGCCCACCGTCGGCCCGTCGGCGACCGAGGCCTGGTACCGGGCCACGATCTCGGAGCGCGGGCCCGAACGCTCGAACCACACCCTTGTCGAGCCAGAGGACCTCGTCGCACATCTTCTCGACGGCGCCGAGATCGTGGGACACGAGGAGGATCGTGACTCCCGCGTCGCGGAAGGCCTCCAGCCGTTCCTGGCACTTGATTCTGAAGCTCGCATCGCCCACCGCGAGGACCTCGTCGAGAAGCAGGATCTGTGCATCGACCGTGGTCGCCACCGCGAAGGCGAGCCTGGCGACCATCCCCGTCGAGTAGGTTCGGATGGGTTGATCGATGAACTCGTGGAGATCGGCGAACGCGACGATCTCCTCCGATCCGATCTTCCATCTCGGCCGGAGAGCTGGCCGAGCAGGGCGCCGTTGAAGTAGATGTTTTCCCGTCCCGAGAGTTCGGCCTCGAAACCGAGCCCGAGTTCGATGACCGGCGCCTGGCGCCCCCGGACGACGGCTTTTCCTCCGGTGGGCCGGAGAATGCCCGCTGCCACCCGCAGCAACGTCGACTTGCCGGCGCCGTTGTGGCCGATGATCCCCACGGTGTGTCCGGCCGCATTCACCGAAAAACAGACATCCGACAGGGCCACCAGCTCCTGATACCGCACCCGCCTGGTGATCCAGCGGATCGCCCACTCCTTGAACGAGTTGATCCCCCGTTCGGCGAAGATCCGGTATCTCAGCGAAACGTGCTGAAAATCGACCGATGCGTTCGCTCATACCATCATCACACGTGCAGGTAGAAGCCGCGGGCGAGGCGGTGGAAGACCACCCAGCCGAGGACCAGGGCGATGACCGCGGCCGCCGCGGAAGCGTAGATGACATGTGCGCCCGGGAGGGTGCAGCCGTAGACCGGATCGCGGGCGAGCTTGACGAGGTGGGTCAACGGGTTGGCGCGAATGACCCACAGCCACTTGAAGGGAATGATGCCGATGGGATAGATGATGGGCGTCAGGTACATCAGACCGATGGTCACCACCTGGTACATGTGTTGGACGTCCTCGAAATACACCGCCAGGGCCGACAACACGAGCGACACACCGAGGGTGAACATCGCGATCAAGAGAAAGCTGATGGGAAGAAACAGCACCGTGGCGCAGATCGGAGCGCCGGTGGCGATCATGATCAGGAAGAGTGGGATATAGGCGAGCACGAGGTTGACCAGCCCCGACAGGGTGGTCGATACCGCAAAGATCGATTTGGGCACCCGAACCCGTTTCATGAGCGCCCCGTTCCAGGCCAGGGACTGCATGCTCTGGTTGGTGGTCTGCGCGAAGAACCCGAAAACCAGGTAGGCGGAGAGGAAGTAGGTCGGGTAGTTCTCGATGCCCTCGAAACGGAAGATCGTCGAAAAGACCACGGTCAGGATGAGCATCGTGAGCAGCGGGTTGAGCATGGTCCAGAAAAACCCGATCATCGACCGTTTGTAGCGAACGGTCAGATCGCGGCGAACCAGGTTCCAGAGCAGATTCCGGTGCGCCACGAGATCGCGGATCTCTTTGACCACGCTGACCTTCTCGTCGGCCGAGTTGACCAGTACCGGAACCGATGTCGGCTGCATTGGCGCAGTTTAGCATCGCAAATTCTGAATTTTGAATTCTTAATTCTGAATTGCCGTCGCACCATCGCAGGCGACATCGCCTATTTGAAGTTTCTCAAAGAATCGAAACTGCTGAAGGACAGGCGAGCTGGCTTCGATCGAAGCTTCGCCCGGCCAAGGAAGCCCGCCCCCACAATCATCACATCATTGTCTAAATTCAGCCGGAATGCCTGCGATGCTGCGATGTGATGAAATTAAAAATTGAGAATTAAGAATTGAGAATTCAAAGCGTCAGCTTTGGCAGCGCCGCAAGGAGCTGCCGCGTGTACTCGTGTTCAGGGGCATCGAAGACCCGCTGCGACCTCGCCCTCCTCGACGATCTTCCCCTCCCGCATGACCATGACCCGGTCGCAGAGATCGCGCACGACCTGGACATCGTGGGTCACCAGCACCATGCGTCAGATCGCGACTCCGCTGCAGCTCGCGCAGAAGATCGATGACCTGAAGCGCCACGGTCGCATCGAGGGACGAGACCGGTTCGTCGAGGATGAGCAGCTCGGGTGACGGGGCCAACGCCCGGGCGATGGCCACCCGCTGCCGCTCGCCACCCGAGAGCGCGGCCGGAGTGCGCCGCATCACGTCCACCGGCAGGTCGACCTGCCGGAGCAGATCGACCACCGTCCGTCTCCGTTGCTCCGGATCGCCGATGCCGAACGCGGCCAGGGGTTCGGCCACCGCGTCTTCGATCCGCATCCGCGGGTCCAACGCCGCCATCGAATCCTGGAAGACCGGCTGGAACCGCCGCCGCAGCCCACGGATCGATCGCTCCGCCACCGCGCTGATCCTGTGGCCGTCGAACCGCACCACACCTTCGTCGGGTTTCTCGAGCCCGAGCAGCAGCCGCACGAGGGTGGATTTTCCGGCGCCCGAACCACCCACCACTCCGAGCGTCTCCCCCCTGTCCGCCACCAGGTCGACCCCGTCGAGAGCCGTCACCACCGGTCCTGCCGAACCGAGACCGCGCGCCCGATATCTCCGGCGCAGCCCGACCGCCTCGAGAAGATGGGTCGTCGTCACTCGACGCCTTCGACCGCAGACGTGCGGCCGCCGCGCATCCTCGCCGCCGCCGCCACGAGGCCGCGGGTGGAATGGTGTTTCGGTTCGCGCAGCACATCCGCGGTGGGCCCCTCCTCGACGATCCGTCCTTCGTGCATCACCACGACCCGGTGGACGAGCTGCGCGATCACCGCGAGATCGTGGCTCACCAGCAGCAGACCCAGACCCCGTTCGTCGGTGATCCGGACCAGCAGATCGAGAATCTGCGCCTGGGTGATGAGATCGAGGGCGGTGGTCGGCTCGTCGGCCAGGATGACCTTCGGTTCGCCCGCGAGGGCGAGGGCGATCATCACCCGCTGCGCCTGGCCACCCGAGAGCTGGTGCGGGAAGGCTCGGAAGATCGGCTCCGGATCCTCGATCGCGACCTCCCGCAGCAGGGCCAGGGCGCGGCGCCGGGCCGCTGCACCGCGGGCGATCCCGTGCGCCTCGAGGGTCTCGACAAGCTGAAAACCGATGCTGTAGACCGGATTGAGCGCAGAGCCCCCTTCCTGCAGAACGAGACCCATCACCCCGCCGCGGCAGCCCGGAATCTCGGCCGACACTCGACCGCCGAGGGTCACGCGCCCGCCGCTGATCTCACCGGGCTCCGGCGCCAACCCGAGGATCGCCAGCGCCGTCAGGCTCTTGCCGCTGCCCGATTCGCCGACCAGACCCACCCGCTCACCGGCTCCCACCGCCAACGAAACTCCGTTGACCACCACCCGCCGGCCACCGATGCCATCGGGGAAGGCGACCTCGAGACCGACGACCTCGAGCAGCGGATCAGCTTGCATGGCGCAGGATCTCGGCCCCGACCGCATCTTCACGGGTCGCCTGGTCGAGGGTCGTCATGACCGGCGGCCGTCGCCAGCACACGACCACCCGGTCTGCGAGACCGAGAATGCCGTCGCCGTCATCGGCGAGCAGGACGATGTACTGACTCCGGTCCTCGAGGAGATCGCCCGGTTGAAGATCCACTCCCCACCTGAGCGGCCGGCCGGCGCGCAGCGGGCCCTTGTCGCTGAAGTCGATCCGGCCGAGCCGATCGAGGTTCTCCGGGTCCATCCCGGTGCCCCCGGTCAACGCCACCGATGCGAAGCCAAGCGACGAGACCACAAACCGGCGATCCACCAGGTCGAGAAAGCTCTCCCCGGTGGCGTCGACGGTGATCTCGTTCCAGGTCAGAGTCTCTGTCGGCTGGGGTTCGAAACCCGGCAGCCGAAAGAGCTCGCCGAGCACCGGCGAAACCGGGTCGGGGAACGCGGAAGCCATCCGAATGGTGGTGAAACCGGGGTCGTCCACCGCATCGACGCCGGGGCTGGTCGCCGCCTGCTCCGACGCGATCGCGTCCTCCTTCTCCGCCACCTCGACCTTGGCGTAGAGTCTGATGGTGCCGCCCGCCACCTCGATGGTTTCGTCGCCGAGGTTGATCTGGTCGTCGTTGTGCTGATCCGGAATCGCAGCGGCTGCAAGACCGCGCCCCATTTCGGGGGCGAGGTAGGCGCGCTGCCCGAGCAGCTTCTCGACCTTGTCGGCGGTGAGGTCTCCACCGAGATACGACGCCTCGATGGTGAACCAGAAGACCCGGAGCACGCGGTCATCCTCGGGCCAGGCGCCGCCGTTGATGTGGTCCACCATCCGGCCGTCGATCTCGAGACGCTCGACCGGGGCGAGCCAGCTTTCCGAGCCGCCGGCCCGGCGGATTCTGAGCGCCGCCGCAATCTCGAGACCGGCGTCCGGCGCCACCTGCCTCGGCCCCGACCGAAAGACCGGATCCTCGGCCGTCGCGGTGACGATTCTGACCCCCTCGAGGACCGGTCGGCGAGCTTCGCCCACCCGCCAGATCGACAACGGCACCACGATGAGCGCCACCAGCACCGCGAAGATGATCCACAGCAGACGACTTTCAGAGGCCATGAGGACATTGTAGAGGCAACCGGCCCAACGGGCTGAATTCTCAATTTTGAATTCTCAATTCTTAATTGCATCGCACTGCCCCGAGGAACGGATGCGATGTAATTGAGAATTAAGAATTGAGAATTTGCCGAGTTTCCGAACTCAACGCCGCTCAATCGACTTGTCGCCTGTAAGATCGTGGGAGTGCAGCCCCTTCGCATTCTCGTCGTGGCGACAAAGGCGCCCTGGCCTCCCAAGGACGGCGGCCGGTTGGTGCTTCTCAGGACCATCGAGGCGCTGGCCGCACGGGGCAACCGGATCGAACTCGTGGCACCGAGCACCGAGGACCCGGCCGAGACGATCAACGCGCTCAGCGAGATCTGCACTCCCCACCTCGTCGCCGTGCGGCCGCACTCGGGTCCAGCCTCGGCGGTCCTCGGTCTGACGCGATCGACGCCCGTTACCGTCGCCCGCCACGCGCTGAGGTCCGTTCGCCGGCGGGTCATCGATGTTCTCGACGCGGGCGGGATCGATGTGATCCACGCCGAACAGCTCCACGCCCTGCCGCAGACGGCGGTCGCTGAGCGGTCGGGGTTTCCCGTCGTCCACCGCGCCCACAACGTCGAGAGCATTCTCTGGGCCTACTCCGCCGGCTACCGAGGGCCGGCGATGAGGGCGCTCTTCGCGTATGAGGCCCGGAGGATGTCGGCGTTCGAGGTCCACGCCCTCGAGAGCACCGCAGCCACCGTGGCCCTCACCGAGGTCGATCGCCGCGCCCTTTCGGAACTCGTCCCCGGCGCGTCGATTCACACCATCCGCGCCCCGTTCGATCGCGAGCTCCCGGCCGGCGATGCGCCCCTCGACGGCCGACCGGCGGTGGTGACCCTGACGAGCGCCACCTGGGCGCCGAGTCGCGACGCGGTGTCTCGCCTGGCGCGGGAGATCTGGCCGGTGGTCCGCCGTCGGCTCCCCGGAGCGATGCTGCATGTCTTCGGAGGGTGCCGTGAGCTCGACGCCCTCGACGGCGTGGCCCGACACCCGGCGCCGGCAGAGAGCCGCACGGCATTCCCCGCGGGCGCCATCGTCGTGATCCCCGAACGCCACCCCACCGGAGTGCCCATGAAGGCCCTCGAGTCCTGGGCGCGAGGCCTGCCGTTGGTCGTCGATCGGTTCACCGCCGAGGCGCTCGAAGCCGAGGACGGAAAAGAACTCGTCGTCGCGCGGGACGCGCAGGGTTACGCCGACGCCATCGCCCGGTTGGTCGAGGGCGACGGTCTTCGCGAGGACATCATCGCCGGAGGCCGCAAGGCCCTCGCCGAGCGGCACGACCCGGTGAAGATCGCCGAACACCTCGAAAGGGTCTACCGCTGGGCGGTGGATCGAACGAGCCTCCAGTAATATTCAAGAAGCGATCGCTGAGGTCTTCCGACCCCTGAAACCAACCGGCCGGCGAGACCACAGACCGACCTTTGTAGTGCCGGCGTCCCGCCGGCACAAAAACCACAGACCGACCTTTGCAGTGCCGGCGTCCCGCCGGCACAAAGACCACAATCCACCCCTTGTAGTGCCGGCGTCCCGCCGGCACCGAGACCACAGACCAGCCCTTGTAGTGTCGGCGTCCCGCCGGCACCGAGACCACGCACCGTAAAAAAACGCGGGGGACCTGCAAGAGCTTCAAAGGTGCGCCGGTTACGGCCCGAGACAGGGTGGGCCCGGGCCCACCCTACAATCGTTCGAGAGCTCTCAACCCCTCACGGAAGCCGTCGCTGTCCCGGTTCCAGGCGTCGCGATCCCGTCTGAACCCGCCCGCCAAGGCCCTCCCGACCAACCGGAGGCGTGCGCCCGCCCTGAGCACCGCAGCAGCCCGCGCAGCCGCCCGGGCGCCCTCCCGCTTATCGGCGAAACGGACGAGATCGGACCAGAGGTGCGCCGGGATGGAAGCTTCCCGACGCCCCGGGTGCGACGGCAATCGTGGCGCCGTGGTGGTGGAGCACGCTGAATCCGGGGATCACCGCCACCGACCAGCCCGCGCGCCGCGCCGCAAAACAGAGATCGAGATCCTGGCAGTAGAACCGATAGCCGGTGTCGAAGGGCCCGCAGCTCTCCCAGACCTCGCGACGAATCGCCATGGCCGCCCCGGTCACCCAGTCGACGACTCCGGTTTCGCCGGCGCCGCGGGTCTTCACGAGGCTCCGGCCGGGAATCCGGCCCAGGACCGGCCCGAGCCCGGACGCCTGGGCAAAAAGCCACCCCGTCGTCGGCCATTTCCCGGCGCGCCACTGCGGCGCTCCGTCGGGATCGATGAGCTCGGCGCCGCCGATCCCGAGGGCCCGGTCATCGGAAAACGCCCTCGCCAGGGCGTCAAAGGCCCCCTCACCGACCTCGGTGTCGCTGTTGAGCGCGAGAATGAGATCACCCGCGGCCCGCGCCGCCCCCAGGTTCACCGCCCGGCTGAAGCCGATGTTGCCGTCGGTTTCCACCACGATGATTCCGGAATCGAGGTTTCTGACCGCATCCGCGGTGCCGTCCGACGAGGCGTCGTCGACGACGATCACCTCGTACGACGCGGTGCCCCCCCGATCGAGCGAGGCGAGGCACCGGAGCGTCAGCTCACGCGTGTCATGGGTCGGGATCACAACGGAAAGCGTCGGAATAGCCATGGTCGATGATCGCGAGTCTAGCACCGAGGTCTGCCGGGGCCGCCCATCACGTCCTCCTCTCCGGTTCTTCGACCCGGGCGCCATGCGCTCGGGTCGAAGAACCGGAGCGAGCGGTCCGCCCGAGCAGGTACAATGATCCTCATGCGGACGACCCATGAGCAAATGCGCACCGCCCTCGCCTCGGCCTATCCCCTGACCATCGTGGTGAGCATGGAGGAGGAGCGCCAGGAGCAGCTCCTCGAGCGCTTCGGCAACGCCGCCAAGCCCAACCCTCTCCCGCTCGCGATCTGGAACTGCGTCGACGGGTTTCAGGCCGTGGGTCCCGAGGGGATGGACGATCCCATGGCCGCCCTCAAGTGGATTGCCGAGAGCGCCCCCCAGGGGTTGTATCTGTTCAAGGACATCGGCGAGTTCCTCGACGACCGGAAGCTCCTGCGCCGGCTGCGCGACACCGCCATGAAGATCCGCGGCACGGGTCGTTTTCTCTTCATCCTGAAACAGAACGCCGAACTCCCGGACGCCCTCAAGCAGCTCAGCTATGTCGTCGTTTCGCTCTTCCCCGACGATGGCGAGATCGAAAACCTGGTCAAGACCACCTTCAACGCACGGGGCATGCAGGGCGGCGACATCGACCGGCTGGTCTCCTCTCTCAAAGGCATGTCGCTCACCGAGTGCGAACACCTCCTGCGCCGGCTTCTCGACAAACACAAGGGGCTCTCCGAGGTCTTCTTCACCGAAGTTCTCGCCGAAAAGGAGCAGGTTTCGCGCAAGGAGGGCATCCTCGAGTTCATCCCGCCGGACGACTCCATCTCCAAGCTCGGCGGTCTCGACCAGCTCAAAGTCTGGGTCCGGGAACGCAGCAGCCTGTTCCTGCCCGAAGCCCGCAAGAAACAGATGCCGACTCCCCGCGGCGTCCTGCTCATGGGCATCTCCGGTTGCGGCAAGAGCCTCGCGGTCAAGATCATCGCCCGGGAGTGGGGGCTGCCGCTCTTCCGCCTCGATATGAACCTCGTCTTCGCGGGAGTCCAGGGATCGGCGGAGTGGGTCTTTCACCGCGCGCTCGAGGCCGTCGAGGCGGTGGCGCCCGCGGTTCTCTGGATCGACGAGATCGAGATGGGCATCGCCGGTTACGCCGAAGGGCAGACCGGTTCCAACACCCGGATCTTCTCCACATTTCTGACCTGGATGCAGGAGCACCGGGCGGATGTCTTCGTCGCCGCGACCGCGAACCGCATCCACCTGCTGCCGGCTGAGATCCTCCGCAAGGGCCGCTTCGACCAGGTCTTCTTTGTCGATCTCCCGAACGACGAAGAGCGCAAGGAGATCCTCGCCATCCACATGGACCGCAACCAGATCGACCCCTCGACCTTCGACCTCATTCTGCTGTCCTCGGCGACCCGGGCGTGGAACGGCGCCGAAATCGAGCAGGCGGTGGCCTCGGCCCGGATCACCGCCCACGCCAAGAACAAGAAGGCCGGCCAGAACGACCTGCTCGCCGCATTCGGCAAGACGATCCCCCTCTCGCGCACCATGGAGGAACAGCTCAAACAGATCCGTTCGTGGGCCCGCACCCGCGCCCTCCCCGCCACCAGCCAGGCCAAACCGGAGGTCTGATCGGATGGGCGCACGAAACGACGACATCACGGCCGATCGGGAGTGGCTGGTCAACCAGATCGCCCACGCGCTGCGCAACCCGATCTTCGCCGCCACGGTCCAGACCGAAGCGCTCCAGCTCCGCGCCCACGACCCCGAGGGCGTGAGCAAGACCGTCGAGTCGCTCCACGGCCAGCTCCAACGGCTGTCGACGAGCATCGACGAGATGCTCCTCTTCGGCCGGCCGATCCAGTCGTCGCCCGAACCGATCGCGGTGGCCGAGGTCCTGAGTTCGCTGCAGACCCGCTACCGCAACGGAGATCGCCAGGAGCCCGCCGATGTGAGTGTCGACCCCGTCGATCCCGGCCTCACCGCGCACTGGGATCGCAATGTCGTCGCCGTCATCTTCGAACGCCTGCTCGACAACGCGGTCCAACACACAAAGGCGCCGCACGAGATCCGGATCGCGGCCGCAGCGGACCCCGACGGCGCCGTCACGATCACCATCAGCGACCAGGGCGCCGGGATCGCCCCGGAGATCATCGAAAACGCCCTGCTGCCGTTCTTCCCGCAGCACAGCGGCCGGCCCGGACTCGGACTCGCCATCGCCGACAAGTTCGCCCGTTTCCTCGGCGGCCGCATCGAAATCGAGTCCGTCCACGGCGCCGGGACCGTCGCGCGTTGCATTCTCCCGCTGCGGGTCGGCGCATCCGTTGCCCGGTAGGGGAACGGGGCATTCGATGGCCGGAAACCCGTCAGGAGCCCGCCTGCGCGCGGGACGCGCTCAGCACGGATCGCCCCTCCCCCGCACGGCATCCGTCTCCAGACACCACGAGAGAACCTTCGCTCGCGGTGCCGGCGGGACGCCGGCACTACAAGGAACCACGCGCCCTTGTAGGGCCGGCGTCTCGCCGGCCCTGTCCCGACATCTTCGAAAGAACCAACGCACACGACGCCGTCACTCCAACGTACGGCCCTCTCTCATGACGACCTCATGAGGCGCATCCAATGACCAATCCGACTGAAGCTACCCGTCTCGTGGTCATGCCCGAGCACGACGGGCTTCGCCTCGACCAGTTCCTCGCCGCCGCGACCTCGCTGTCCCGCCGCGCCGCACGCAAGGTCATCTCCGAGGGCGCCGTCGCGCGCAACTGCCAACCGACCCGGGTTCTCGGTCGCCAACTCGAGTGGGGTGACGTGGTCGATGTCCTGCGCGACCCCGCCGATCTCGGAGCGCCGCCCCGTCCCGTCCTCGCTGAGGTGCCGATCCTCCACGAGGACCCGTGGCTGGTGGCCGTCGACAAACCGGCCGGCATGCTCTCCCAGCCATCGTCGAAGTCGACCGGCGAACTCGCCCTCGACCAGCTCGCCCTCCTCCGTTTCGCGTCGGCGACCGGAACCCGGCCGTATCTGAGAATGATCCACCGCCTCGACCGCCTGACCTCGGGAGTCGCCCTCTTCGCCCACAACCCGCAGGCCCAGGCGCCGCTCGTCAGGGCGTGGGCCGACGGCGCGGTCGAACGCCGCTACCTCGCGGTGATCGAGGGATCGCCCGAGATCGGGGAGACCCTCATCGACGAGCCCATCGGCCGCGATCCCAACCACGACTGGCGGTTCCGCATCGCGGCGGACGGCCGGCCCGCACGGACCGAGGTCAGGGTCACGGCCCGGCTCGACGACGATCTCTCCCTGGTCGAGTGCCGGCTCCTGACCGGCAGGACCCATCAGGTCAGGGTCCACCTCGCCGCGTGGGGTCGCCCGGTCCTGGGCGACCGGCTCTACGGCTCCCGGCGGGCCGACGAGGCGCCGCGCCCCCTCCTGCACGCCGTCATCCTGGCCCTGCCCCACCCCAGGGACGGCAGACCCATCACCATCACCGCGCCGGTGCCGGACGACATGGCCGCTTTCGTTGCAGCGGGCAACGAAAGCCACAATGATGAATGATGAATGACGAATGACGGGCCCCGTACTCGAGCGGAATACGACCATCGTTCAAGGCACCGCCTGCTCGAGCGGCTCTGAAGGGCAGGCTGGAAGCCCGCCCCCACAATCCGGTCATTTGGGGAGAGTAGGCAACTCACCTGCTCGAGCGGCTCTGAAGGGCAGGCTGGAAGCCCGCCCCCACAATCCGGTCATTTGGGGAGAGTAGGCAACTCACCTGCTCGAGCGGCTCTGAAGGGCAGGCTGGAAGCCCGCCCCCACAATCCGGTCATTTGGGGAGAGTAGGCATCTCGCCTGATCGAGCGGCTCTGAAGGGCAGGCTGGAAGCCCGCCCCCACAATCCAACGCATCGGTGTTGAGAACCAACCGAGATGGCTGCGATGTTGCGACGTCATTCATCATTCATCATTTTTCTTCATTGTGAGGGCGGCTATAATCAAGAGTGATTATGATTCTGTCGATTGTGGGAAACACCGTCATCCTGGCCAGCGGATCACCCCGCCGGCGCGAGCTCCTCGAGTTGCTCGGAATCAGATTCGAAGTCCATCCGGCGGCGGATGAGGAGATCCCCGAGCCCGCCGAACAGCCATCGGCCTTCGCCGTCAGGGCGGCTCGCGCCAAGTCGCTGCTCGTGGCCGAGGACTTTCCGAGATCGCCGGTACTCGCTTCCGACACAGTGGTGGAGATCGACAAACGGATCCTCGGCAAGCCGGTCTCCACCAGCGATGCGCGGGCCATGTTGCGGATGCTCTCGGGTCGCACCCACCAGGTCCACACCGCGGTTGCGCTCGCGGTCGACGGCCGCTGTCAGAGCATTCTCGACACCGCCGTTGTTCGTTTCCGGCGCCTGGATGAGCGCACCATCGACTGGTATGTCGCCACCGCCGAGCCCATGGACAAGGCCGGCGCCTACGCCGTGCAGGGGGCGGGCGGGCTGCTCGTCGAATCCGTCGAAGGTTCGCCGCAGACGGTGATCGGGCTGCCGATCCACCGGCTGCCCGAACTCTTCAAGCTGTGCGGGATCAGCTATTGGGACTACGTCTGAATGATGAATTATGAATTCATAATTCATAATTCATCATTCATAATTCGGCGACTGACGGCGGCCGCAGGCCGCGTCAGTCGCCGTACTTGATCGGCTCGCCGAGCTCCGTGAGCGAGAATCGGCTGAAGATGTGGTGACCGTTGAAATCGAGGACCCGCAGATCCTCGGTGCTTTCGAGATCGGTGGCGATGACCTCGAACGGCACACCGTAGATCTGCTTCACTGTCGCAACCGGCACCTCGTACGCGATGAACTTGACGATCCCCTTGTGCTTGAGCTTCGCCAGCAGCGGCGGGCTCTCGAGCTCGGTGTAGGTCGTCAGGATCAGGATCGGCCCGGTGCCGGAGAAGATGATGTATGCCTTCATGGTTGATCCTCCGCGAGAGTTCCAACCATTATATGCGAATCGATCTCACCTTGCGTGTGACCCCGCTCCACCTCAGTGCTCGTAGGGAATCGCCGAACCGAGTTCGTCGAAGTTGAAGCTCGAGAAGATGTGCTGACCGTTGTAATCGAGAATCCGCATGTCGAGGCCGCGGTCGATGTCGGCGGCGACCACCTCGAAGGGAACACCGTAGAGGCTGTGCACCTTGCTCACCGGAACCTCGAAGGCGATGAACTTCGTGATGCCCCGGCCTTTGAGGAGGTCGACGAGCCCCGCCTCGGTAATCGAGGAGCACCTGGTCAGAAGCAGCACCGGACCTGTTTCGGTCAACAAGAGAAACGATCGCATGGTGTCCCTCCTTTCCGAGGCTCAGAATCAGATTGGTTCTTACAATGTGGGTTCTGCACACGGATGGCGTCAAGGGCCTGAGTCACAAAGATCGGCGTCGACGACATGTCTACCGACGGCGGCAGGGGGAAATTATGAATTATGAATTATGAATTTCATCGGACACCCTGCGAGAGTCGGATACGACTCTCGTGACGAGCTGAGGGTTAGGCCGGCTGGAAGCCCGCCCCCACAATCCACCACATCATTGTGATGAAACAACCGAGATGTTTGGGTGCGACGGTGCGATGGTGCGATGTAATTAAAAATTCATAATTCAAAATTCATAATTGCCGCGGCGTATGACGAGTAGCAGCGGCCGACGGCCGCTGCTACTCGTCATACGCCGCGGCGAGCCCTTCCACGACCGCGCGGGCGAACTGCTCGCGCCACTCGTGCTGGATGATGAGCTCACGGTCGTCGGGGTTGCCGAGATTGCAGACCTCGAGCAGCACAGCATTGCCCGCTGCGGAGTAGCGAAGCACCGCCGGAACCCACCCGCGGCGTCCGCGCAGCACCCGGTCCCGCACCGGTTCGTTCTCGTGCACCTCGACGTCGTTGCGCTCGAGACTGCCGATGATGCTTCCGGCCATGTGCCGGGACGAGGCCTCGACCCGCGCCTTGAAGTCGTTGCCCAGCCGGATCGTCGGGTGGGCCTTGAACTCTGCGAAGCCCTTGATGTCGCTCCGCCCGACGGTGTAGGGCTCGCTCGGCCGCAGGTAGCGCGACGGAACATAGACCATGGCGCCGCGGACGCTCGAGTGGAGCGAGTCGGCGTGCACCGAGAGGAAGACCGTCTTCGACCGCGGCACATCCCGGCCGATCCGATTGAGGATGATGTCGTTGGTCAGGTAGTAACGCAGGTGGACCCCGAGGGTGGCGTCGTCGATCCGGTACGGCGGTCGTGGTCAGACACGACGCGCTCCCGGCTCTGGTCGAGGCGGTCGCGATCGAGGGTCGA
This sequence comes from uncultured Acidobacteriota bacterium, assembly GCA_963823445.1. Taxonomy (GTDB): domain Bacteria; phylum Acidobacteriota; class Thermoanaerobaculia; order Thermoanaerobaculales; family Sulfomarinibacteraceae; genus JAHECW01. Next base: position 43,318 of record CAWGLT010000009.1, on the reverse strand, counting down.
CATAGCCGGATCGCGCGTCCTTGGTTGTCGTCCACACGGTGGCGCGGGTGTGCTTCTCCAGATTGGCCTTGATCCGGCACATGATGTCGTAGGCGTAGACCGCCTCCCAGATACCACCCTGGACGGCGCCGCTGTCGGATCCGCCGTGGCCCGCGTCGAGGACGATGTGAACCCCCGAGAGATCGGTGGCGGTGACCAGTTCGAGGAAGCCCTCGAGCTCGCGCTGTTCGGCCTCCCACGCCACCCGTCGCGCGTTGTTCGCGGGAAGATAACGGGGTTCGAGAAGATCGATGGGGATCTTGATCGGAAAGCCGATGGGAATCGAGGTCACATCCTTGATTCCCGAACGTTCGGCGATCTCCATGGCGGTCTCGTTGACCTGTTTGGCGAGGAGCTGCCCGGTGAACCGCACCACCACCGCCGAGTACAGCGCCTCGCCGTGGCGCAGTCGGTAGAGCCCGAATTCTCCCTTGCTGTCGCGGCCGAACTCGAGCGGGCCCGCCCCGACGCCGGGTATCACCGCAGCCGCCGTCGGTACCGGCGTGCGCGCCGGGACCCTCGTCGGCCGCGGCGTCGGCGTCGCCTCCGGAGCGATCTCGCGGAACACCGCCAGCAACCGCGATTCGGGGATCACCACCGAGAGCCCCCGCACCAGACCGGTCTCGGTCACCGCGGGGTTGGCCCGGCGGAGGCTCTCCACGGCCGACCGGCTCCCGGAGAAAAGCACCGCGAGCCACTCCCAGGTCTCTTCGACGCCATCGGTGAACGGGTCGAGGATCTCGTGCTCCCACCCGACCCCGGTGCGTCGATCGAGGGGAAAGATGCGCCGGACGACGGCGAGCCGCAGATCCCCGCGAAGCGTCTCCACGGGCACCGCAACCCGCCGATCGAGCCTGACCTCGCGCAGATCGGGGTTGGCCGCCTTGATGCTCATTGACCGTCCTCGAGCTGCCGGTGAAACGCTGGGCGATGGTGATCCAGCCGTCGCCTCGCGCGGGATCGATGAGCAGGACGGGTGTCTTGCCGACCTCCCAGCGAAGGGTGCCGCAGGGAGGGAACTCGGCCTCGAGGCGGCTCGGCGCGTTGTCGGCGGCCGCGGCGAGGAATGACGTGAGCACCGCCGCCGTCAGGAGAACGGCCGCCCAGACGGTCCGCGAGAACAGGCCGCGGTGAGCTCCGGGGGTCGGCACGCTCACGCCCAGCTCATCCGTTGCACTGGTCCTTCAAATCGGGCTCTCTCCTGTTCCCCAAAAACACCCGGAACCCCATATAATCCTATGATGAGCGATTCTGCCGGATGAGATGTGCCAAGATCTTGATGTTCAGACGCTTGTCAAAAGCGCAGCCATACTCTGCTGTATGCCGAGCGTTTTCGCAAGTGTCCTGAGCGCATGAAATTGGTGCAGATCGCCGGTGAGAATCGTTCGTCCTGGGATTCCTCAAGGTGACGCGATGGTAACACGCCGAGAAGACACCGATCCTGCCGTCGACGCCGGGCCAGCGATGGACGACGTCCCGGTGCCGATCCTGGTCGTGGACGTCGGTGCGGACGCCATCGTCTCGGCCAACGCGGCCGCCGCCGCCCTGGTCCCGTGCTCGCCGTACGACCTCATGGTCCTTCCCCTGAGCCGCACCCTCGTCGGCGGTGAAACCCGGGGCGAGCTTCGGATCGGCGACCGCACCATTCCGGTCCGGATCCTGGGGCCGGCCGGCTGGAGGTCGGCCGAGGGCCGCACCACCCTCGTCCTCCTCGATCTCCTCGAGTTGGCCATGGAGGCCATGGACGAGAGCGAGCTCAAGACCGAGTGCGCCAACCTGCGGCAGGAACTCGACGAGTCCCGCACCCGCCAGGAGCGGCTCGTTTCCGTGTGGGCGCACGAGCTCAAGACCCCGCTCACGGTGGTCCAGAGTTATCTCGAGATCCTCACTACCGATCTCGACGAGGGTCTTTCCCACGAGCAACTCTCGTTCCTCAACATCACCAAGGAGAGCGTCGCCAAGCTGCGCCGCCTCGTCCTCGATCTCGTGGATCTCATCGGTTTCAGAAGCGGCCACCTCAACGTCGAGACATCCACCGTCGATGTCGCCGGCCTCCTCGACGAGGTCATCGACGAGATGCAGCCCCTCGCCCAGGCCGCCGAGGTCGAGCTCGTTCACGAACGCCCGGCGGTGCGAGTCGCCATCCGCGCCGACGCCGACCGCGTCCGGCAGATTCTCAGCAACCTCATCGACAACTCGTTCAAGTTCACCCCGCCCGGAGGCCGGATCATCGTGCGGACCCGGGTCGAGCGCGAGTGGGTGATCATCGACGTCGTCGACAACGGGGTCGGGATCCACCCGGCGGATATGGACCGCATCTTCGAGGAGTTCGTCCAGCTCAAGCACCAGGGCGTCCGCAGACGGCAGCGCGGGTCCGGGCTCGGCCTCGCCATCAGCCGTCGGATCGCCGAAGCCCACGGAGGCGCCATCGAGGTCGAGAGCAAGGTCGACGAGGGCTCGGTCTTCTCGGTTCGGCTTGCCGCGCGAGCACGAAGAGATCGAGTGATCACGCCGGTGGCGCCGTGATCACTCGATCTCTGAGTTCTCGGTTCTCGATAATCCGGACACAGCGCCAATCCTGCCAACAGCCCAAAGAACCACTCGCCCTTGTAGTGCCGGCGTCTCGCCGGCACAAAGACCACCAACCTCGACAGAACCAGCACCCCACCCGCTTGAACGCAAACGGTGCCGGCGGGACGCCGGCACTACAAAAAACCACGCGCCATCTTCCCGCCCGCGTTGATTGAATCCACGCGCCCTTGTAGGGCCGGCGTCTCGCCGGCCCAGTCCCAACACCCTCGAAAAAGACTCAACGCGCCGCGGTGCCGGCGGGACGCCGGCACTACAAAAAACCATGCGCGCCATCTTTCCCGCCCGCGTTGATTGAATCCACGCGCCCTTGTAGGGCCGGCGTCCCGCCGGCCCAGTCCCAACACCCTCGAAAAGACCACCGCCCGCGGTGCCGGCGGGACGCCGGCACTCCAAGAAACACGAGCCCTTGATGGTTCAATGAAAAAACTCAGAACTCAAAACCGAGAACTGGCTCACAAGCCGCGCGCCCACTCAGGCTGCAGCCGCCGTTCGTCGCGCTCGGCGATGACGGTCCGAATGAGTTCGAGGGCATCCTCACGGTCCTTCGGCATTCTCAGCTTGAGCGGCAGATAGTTCGATGCGTGGTTGGCGTGAAAGAGACCCCGGTAGTCCGCCATCTCCTCGAGCATCCACTCGAGTTCCCGCAGCATGCCCCAGCGATCCGGCAGATCGATCCTTCCCTCCTCCACCGCGGTGAAGAACTCGGTTCCCGGCACCGGCGTCACGGTGAGGGCCGCGGCGTAGTTCGGCGCCGCCTCGACCAGGAATCGCCCCGTCGCCCGGGCGTGGCGTTCGGCGCCCTCGGTTCCGGCCAGACCGAGCAGCACCATGGCCGAGAGCTTGAGCCCGGAGTCCCCGACGGTCCGGCAGGCATCGAGCTGCCGGGCCACCGTCGCACCCTTGCGGATGGCCTTCAGGGTCTCCGGATCGCCGGTCTCCGGTCCGAAGTAGACGATCCCGAGACCGAGCTCCCGCAGCCGCCGGAGGCCGTCGACGGACTTCTCGTTAATGGAGCTCGAATCGGCGTAGATCCCGACCCGATTGACGGAGCCGAGCCGATCGCGAATCTCCGCGAGCACGCGTTCGAGCACCTCCATCGGCGCCGCGAGCGCATCGCCGTCGGCGAGAAAGACCCGGTGGACGCCCGTCGTGTTCGCAGCGACCGTACGAATCTCGCCGAGCACCTCCTCCAGCGGCCGCACGCGATACTCCTTGCCCCGATACATGGCGCAGTAGGTGCACCTGTTCCACGAGCACCCCACCGTCAGCTGGAGGATCAGCGACCGGGCCTCCGAGGGGGGCCGGAAGACGGGTTCGACGTAGGAGAGGGGCCAACGCATCGCAGTCAATTATGAATGATGAATTTTGAATTATGAATTTCGGCCCCCGGGCTCGTTCGCTGGTGGACTGGCGTGGGAGGCATAACCTGCTCGAGTATTTCTGAAGGGCAGGCGGGACGCCCCCCCTACAATCCATCACGCGCGTTTGTAGGGCCGGTGTCTCGCCGGCCCAGTCCCTAGATTCTCGATAGAACCAACGCACGCGGTGCCGGCGGGACGCCGGCACTACAATCCATCACAGCGCAGTATCGACGTGACCGTAGTCGCCGCGATGCTGCGATGCTGCAATTCATATCAAATTCATAATTCATAATTCATAATTCATAATTCTTCTCTCTGCATTCCAGCAGGAGAATTCGGATGCGGCGTTCTGAACAGATTATATTTCAAAATACATACAATCGCGCGCAATCCATCCTTCCACCCGATCTTCTTCCCGTCTTCGTATGTTCGACCGAAGTACGAGATCGGCATTTCATAAATTCTCCACTTACCTTTGGCAACTTTCGCTGTAATTTCCGGCTCGAAACCAAATCGATCTTCCTCAATTTCAATGGTATCTGCGACCTCACGACGAAGCGCCTTGTAACAGACTTCCATATCCGTCAAGTTGACGTTGGTCATCATGTTGCTGAACAAGGTCAGGAAGTTGTTCCCGATTTGATGCCAGAAATACAACACGCGATGGGGCCCCGAACTCGAGAATCGACTGCCATACACAACATCTGCTATATCCTGCTGAATCAGAGAGATCAACGATGGAATATCTCGTGGATCGTACTCGAGATCCGCATCCTGAACAATGACGATATCTCCTGTCGCGATCTTGATCGCAGTCCGAATGGCTGCGCCTTTACCTTGATTTTTTTCGTGTTTAGATATGGTTATATTCGGATGTATGGCGCTGATTTTACGAGCGACATCGAAACTCGAATCCGTCGAGCAATCATCAACAATGACAAGCTCGATTTCGTCAATTCCGTACTCGACATCGAGGACTCGATCGACAATGGTCTCGAGGGTGTTTTCCTCGTTGAAGACGGGGATGAGAATCGAGAGCTTCACGACGTCCTCCTCGTCGGTAGGTTAACTCAATTGAGATCCGGCGTCCTCATGAGTCCTCGGCGCGCCCTTGTAGGGCCGGCGTCTCGCCGGCCCAGTCCCGACCACCTCGAGTAGTTCAACGCCCGCGGTGCCGGCGGGACGCCGGCACTACAAAAAACCGCGCGCCCTCTTCTCGCACGCGTTGATTGAATCCGCGCGCCATTTCCCCGCACGCGCTGATTGTATCCACGCGCCATTTCCCCGCACGCGTTAATTGAATCCGCGCCCTTGTAGGGCCGGCGTCTCGCCGGCCCAATCCCAACCACCTCGAGTAGTTCAACGCCCGCGGTGCCGGCGGGACGCCGGCACTACAAAAAACCGCGCGCCCTCTTCTCGCACGCGTTGATTGATCCGCGCGCCATTTCCCCGCACGCGCTGATTGTATCCACGCGCCATTTCCCCGCACGCGTTAATTGAATCCGCGCCCTTGTAGGGCCGGCGTCTCGCCGGCCCAGTCCCGACCACCTCGAGTAGTTCAACGCCCGCGGTGCCGGCGGGACGCCGGCACTACAAAAAACCGCGCGCACATCTCGTCTGGTGCGATGCTGCGATGCTGCGATGCTGCGATGAAATTCATAATTCATAATTCATAATTCATCATTCCGCTCCCCTGTCTCTGCCATAATCCGAGGGTCCCAACACAGGGAGGGCCTCATGTCCAGGAAAGTCGTCATCCTCGGTGCGATCCGAACCCCCGTCGGCGCCATCGGCGGCGGTCTCGCGACCCTCCAGGCGCGCGAACTCGCGACCATCGCGATCAAGGCGCTTCTCGAAAAGACCAAGGTCGATCCCGACCCTGGTGGAGTACACCTGCATGGGCTGGGTCATGCAGGACCCGCGCTCGCCGAACCTGGCCAAGACCGCGGCCGAGTTCGCCGGCGTGCCGAGCTCGTCCCCGGGCACCACCTTCCACGAGAACTGCGCATCGGCGGGCGCGGCGATCCACAGCCTGGCCCGGCGAATCCTGCTCGACGAGGTCTCTCTCGGGGTCGCCGGCGGGGTCGAGTCCATGTCCAACGTCGCCCGCTACCTCTACACCGGCCGGATCAAGAACCAGCTCTACGGCGACATGACCCTCGTCGACGGCCTCTTCGGCGCCCTCACCGATGTCAACGTCGGCTCCGGCGAGCTCATGGGTCTGCTCACCGAACGTCTCGTGGAACGCTACGGCGTCAGCCGCGAAGAGCAGGACGAGATCGCCTACCGCAGCCACCACAACGCTCTCGCGGCCTGGGAAGACGGCTTCTTCGACGACTACGTCGTGCCGGTCGAGATCCCCCAGCGCCGCGGCGAGCCCAAGATCGTCGCCAGGGACGAGGGCCCGCGCCCCGTCACCATGGACGAGCTCACCGGCGCGCGTCCCTACTTCAAGCGCGACGGCGGCACCATCACCTCGCTCAACGCCTCGAGCCTCAACGACGGCGCGGCCGTGGTCCTGCTCGCGAGCGCCGAGCGCGCCGCCGAGCTCGGCCTCGAGCCCCTCGCCGAGCTGCGCTCGTGGCACAACGTCGGCGTCGATCGCGAGTACATGGGCGAGGGCGCCTTCAAGGTCGTGCCGCCGCTCATGCAGCGCGCCGCCGTCGGCTTCGGCGATGTCGACTTCTTCGAGCTCAACGAGGCCTTCGCAGCGGTGCTCGGCGGCGCCTTCCACGATCTGCCCGATCTCGACCCCGGCGCGGACCAACCAGTGGGGCAGCGGGATCTCGCTCGGTCACCCGGTCGGCTGCACCGGCGCCCGCCAGATCGTCGACATGGTGCACCAGCTCCACCGCCGGGGCGGCAAGGTCGGCGTCACCACCAGCTGCGTCGGCGGCGGGATCGGCAGCGGCGAGGTCGTCAGCCTGCCCTGAATCATCGGAACCGGCTGATCCTTGTAGGGCCGGCGTCTCGCCGGCCCAGTCCCGACCGCCTCGAAAGACCAGCGCCCGCGGTGCCGGCGGGACGCCGGCACTACAATTCGCCCTCGGAATCATCGCGGAAATCAGCGCCCACGACCCGCCCGCGTCGATGAGAATCCACGCGCCAACAATTCCCGCCCGCGTCTGACTTCTGAAAACCACGCGCCCTTGTAGGGCCGGCGTCCCGCCGGCCCAGTCCCAACGCCCTCGAGAGATCCAGCGCCCGCGGTGCCGGCGGGACGCCGGCACTACAATTCGCCCTCGAATCATCGCGGAAATCAGCGCCCACGACCCGCCCGCGTCGATAGAATCCACGCGCCAACTTCCCGCCCGCGTCGATAAAAACCACGCGCCCTTGTAGGGCCGGCGTCCCGCCGGCCCAGTCCCGATCACCTCGAGAGTTCAACGCCCGCGGTGCCGGCGGGACGCCGGCAATCCAAGCCTCGCCCCGACGCCGCTCGACGTCAGCCCGTCAGTTCGTCTGCGGGCCCTCCGGCCACTGGAGGAAGTTCCCATCGGCAAAAACGATGTCCGCATCGAAGGAGCTTGTGGCTCCGCCCACATAGGGCAGATTCGAGGCCTTGTTGCCCACCGAACGAAATCACGCGTGTAGTTCGTGCCGTCGGAATCGTAGAAAACCGGTTCTCCCCAGCCATCGCGATCGTTGAAGTTCCGGATGTAGATCTCGAGGTGTTCGCCGAGATCCGACACCGTCCCATTATCGACCACCGGATAGAACGAGTGATCGGTTTGGTACGCCTCGACGCCCTCGCTGATCATTCGGATATCGGCAACGGTGCGGCTCTGCCGCGACCGCTGGATGGCGGTGATCAGGTTCGGAATCGCCAGAACTGCAATGATACCGATGATCGCCACGACGATGAGAAGCTCGATGATGGTGAATCCGCACTGTTGCAACTGTCCGTATGCTCTCGCTTCATGCGTCTGAATGGTAGCAATCTCGATGCCACGATCGGTCGACCCGAACGACCACCGAAACCAGCCGCCCTGCGCGAGACCTGCGCGACGCTCGAGACCAGCAGGAGACGTCAGAAAGTCAGAAGGTCGAGGACCCATGGACGGCCGAGCCTCTCAGTGACTGGGCCGGCGAGATCGCTCGGCCCTACAACCGAACTGCGATGGCAATTCATGAGTTCATCAGGTCGGCGATGCACTGCGTCTGCTCTCGCTCGAGCGCAGGCGACTTACAGACGTTGAGCACCTCGAAATGAGAACGGAGGCACTCGTCATCCATCGTCGGCCGCAGCCGACAGCCTCTGACATACCTCAGCCCTAACCCCTAACGTCTACCGCACCCGCACATCTTGCTCCGCACCCACCGCTGTGTTAGATTTCACTCCCGTCTGAGCGGGAATAACTCAGCGGTAGAGTGTCAGCTTCCCAAGCTGAAGGTCGCGGGTTCAAATCCCGTTTCCCGCTCCAAATTTCACTTTCAGATGGCGAGGTATCCCATGGGTCTTTTTGGACGAGATGATCGTACCGACGGCGGCAAACCCGCACCCGCCGAGAACCACACCCGCCACAAACACGCCCCGGCCTCGAGTTCGACGGTGACCCTCATCGCCAAGACCTCGCACGTGGAAGGCACGATCAAGGGCGCCGGCGAGGTCCGGATCGAGGGCGCGTTCAAGGGCAAGCTCGACTGCTCCGTCCTCGGTGCTCGTCGCCGAAGGCGGTAAGGTCGAAGCCGAGCTCAAGGCCGAGACCATCACCATCGCCGGCAAGCTCAAGGGCGACGCCATCGCGAGCCAGAAGATCGAGCTCACCCCCACCGCCGAGGTCGAGGGCGACATCACCGCGCCGAGGATCCTCATCCGTGAGGGCGCGACCTTCGAGGGCCAGGTGTTCATGACCGGCAGAAAGAGCGTCAAAGCACCCGAGCCGGCCAGGAAAGACGAAAACGACCCCAAGACCGAGAAGAAGTAGCGACACCGGTGCCGGCGGGACGCCGGCCCAGTCACGACATCCGCGAAACATGCCATTGCCGCGTCTCGCGCCTGCGATGCTGCGATGGTGCGATGGTGCGACGCTGCGATGCCTGCGATGCCTGCGATGGTGCATAATTCATAATTCATAATTCATAATTCGCTCCCATTGACTCCCCCACCCCGTTGCGTGACCATGGACACGTCATGAGTACAACCGGATAACAGCACCGCCACCCGCCCGACGAGAGCCTCCTGGATCGCCCTCCTGGTCGGCATCGGCGTCTGCCTCCTGGTGGTCTTCAAGGTGCTCGCGCCGGTCGCATCGGTCCTGCTGCTGGCGGTGGTGGCGGCCGGCCTTGATCTACCTCCACTACCAGCCCTGGTGAAGGCGTTACGGGCCACCGCAAGACGGCTGCCTTCATCGTCTGCATGCTGCTGCTGGTGATGGTCCTCGTGCCCCTGTCCATCATCGCCTGGGAAGTCTCCGGCGAAGCGGTCGGTTTCTATCAGATCACGACAACCGATTTCACCGAGCGCGTAATGCTCGAACAGCTCCAGGAGAGCGAAGGACGCCTCGAGCTGATCAACTCCTTCCTCGAGCCCACCGGAGTCGTCCTCACCGCCGAGGACGTCTCCGATCTGGTTGAACACGGCGGGCGCCCGAGCCGGAGCGTTCTTCTACAAACAGGGTGTTTCGGTGGCCAAGGGCCTCGTCCGCTTCGTTGTCGGCTTCATACTGTGGGTGGTCGTGCTCTTCTACCTGCTGGTGGATGGAGAGACGGCCCGCACCTGGTTCCGCGACGCTCTCCCCATGCCCGCCGACGAACAGCAACTCCTCGCCGACCGCTTCATGTACATGGCGTCCTCGCTGTTCGTCGGCAACGGCCTCGCCGGGATCATCCAGGGAGTCGCCGGCGGAGTGGTCTTCGCCCTTGCCGATCTTCCGGGCCCGGTCCTGTGGGGCGCGGTGATGGGGATTCTCGCCTTCATCCCGGTGATCGGGATCTCACTGGTCTTCGTTCCGGCATCCCTGATCCTGCTCATCGCCGGCGAAACCGTCAACGCCCTGATCGTTTTCGTCCCCCTGTTTTTGATCTCCGGCGTGGTGGAGTACCTGTTCAAACCCATGCTCGTCGGCCGCCGCGGCCGGATGCACGCCCTGCTCGTCTTCCTCTCGCTCATCGGCGGACTTGTCGCCTTCGGCGCCGTCGGGATCCTCGTCGGACCGCTGATGATGACCGCGTTCCTCACCCTTGGTGACCATCTACCAGGAGCACTACAGCCAATGGATCGGCGCCGCGTGTGAAGAGCCGGTTGAAGAACCCGGCACCGGTCCCGACGAGCAAGCTCGTTGACTCCGCGGCGGGGCTTAAGATAGCCGGAACCGTCACATAACGGGACCGCCTACTAACGACATGGTCCAGCGCGAAGTCGTGCCCCGGGCCGCTTTCTACTTCCGGCGCTTCTCCACCAGGAACTTCGCCAGATCGGCGACGAAGGCATCGACATCCGCACCGGCGACGTCGTCCTCGACCTCGAAGCTCGCGACCATCCGCGCCACGAGACCATCGCGGTCCGCGACACCTTCGCCCAACGCCTCGACGAGAAACATCCCGGTTTCGTTGAGGGTGAAGACCTGAAGGCTGTCGACATCGAGGATCACCCCGGTGCCGTCCACCAGCTTGGTCGTGGTCAGCTCGTCATCGGCCAGCATGGCCGCCAGTTTTTCGATGTCGCTCACCCGCGGCTCCTTCCGATCTCTTCAACGATCTCTCGACTTCAGCGCCTCTGAAGGGCAGGCTGGAAGCCCGCCCCCACAACGGAAACCAGCGCCATTGTAGGGCACCACAAAGATCCTCCTGCGATTGTGGAGCAGGCTTCCAGCCTGCTTCGTCATCTTCCAGAGAACCATGCGCCACCGTGGAGCGGATGCCCCGCCGGTACGGAGAGAGACCACCACCGCTCAACTCCACCCATGCCCTCGAGAGAGTGCATGCGATGAAATTCAAAATTCATAATTCAAAATTCATAATTTGCGCTGCCCTCGTCCCATCTTCAATTCAAGCGTCGTCGAATACGGCTCGCCGTGCTCGTGGTCCAACCCCGTCAGCTCGACCACCTCGCCGTCCACGACCAGCCACGCGTGCCCATCCACCGCCTCGGCGCCCCGATCCGTCGGCCGAAAGCCGACGTGCAGCACGACCTCGTGGCCGCCGGCCAACAACGCCCCCGCCACCAGCGACCGCGTCAGACAGGTATCGAGCCCGCCAAACCACCGCGCCCACCGGTTGCACGCGCGCTGCGCGGCGCGCATGGCGTCATCCGCCGTCGACCGATACCTCGTCCTCGCGCACGCCATCCTCTCGACACGACCTTCGGCAGCGGTTCCTCCTTCACCGCCTGCGCCACCCGAGCCAGCGGCAGCGCCCGCACAAACAAGACAATCTCACGCCGAAGTCGCATCGCATCAGCCGCTCAACCCGCCAATCGACCAATTGCGATGGATGAGACATTGCGATGCTCCGATGCGACTGCGACTGCGATGACTGCGATGCGACTTGCGACTCAAATGCGATGACTGCGATGCCTGCGATGTTGCGATGTAATTCAAAATTCATAATTCAAAATTCATAATTGAGGCGAGTCAGCGACTCGCCTCCACAAGCCGCTCCATCTCCCCCTCCGGATCCTCCAACAACCGCCGCCCGAGCCGCACCCGATAACCCCGGCACTGCTCGCACAACGCCCGAAACACCGGAATCAGCTTGTCCCTGATCTCCGGGCAGTGCCGCGACAGATACACCGGCGACGACGCCCGAATCAAGGCCGCAAAGACCTGCCCGTGATCGACCGGCTCGATCCGGCTCTCCTTCAGCCGCCGGTCCACCGACTGGACCCAGATGACATCGGGAGTCGACCTCTCCGCGAACCGGTCTCCGCCGTCCTCGCGGTTCAGCACCCAGCGCGGCTGCCCGTTCTCATCGGTCTCCACCATCTTGTCCTGCAGCTCACTCGGCACGATCTCACGGGTCCTGCCCCGCAGCCAACCGTACGAGCGCACCGGCAGCAGCGAATACAACCCGCCCTCCCCGGGGACCGCCAACAACCACATCGTCCGAAACAACCCGCCCGCCGGCCGTCATCGCCGCCACCGAGACCGTGGTCTTCCCGGAAAAGCTCTCACCCAGCCCGAGGACGGACGTCCCCCGAGCTCGAACGCACACCCGTGGATCACCGGCAGCCCCTGCCGGGCGAGCAGGTGGTTGACGCCGAGATCGACCAGCAAACCGAATTCGAAGCTGCGACGGCACTCTCCGACTGGAGAACAGAATCCGATCCGGCTGTGCGGCTCCGCTGATAACAATCGCATGGGGACCAACCCGAACCTCCAGCGCAACTGCGTCCCCACCGATCATGCCCGAAACTGATCCTCTCCGGCTCTTCGCTCCAGACTCCACTGGCGAAGTGAGGAATGACCAGCTGACCCGAGTGCCGGTCGCGATGGAATCTTCGGCGCTCCATCGCCGCGGCGATGGTTTCCGCGCTCTCGGCACCGGCCCCGACGAGAACTCACCGATGCGGCGCCGCCGAATTCCAGCCGCCGAGCCGGAGTCGAGCGATTCACCACCGGTCACGCCGAAAAACCCCGATCATTCTCGACCTCTCGATCGCTACTCGGCTCGAGCACCGGCACGTATACTGACTGCGCGACATGGGCGCGATTGTAGCAATCATCGGTGATCCGGGAGACCCCGAGCTGCACCGGCGGCTCGAGCGGATGCTCGCCCGCTCGGCCTACCGCGGCGCTTCCGAACACCTGGTCGAAAACGGTCTCGCCATCGGAATCCAGAAAATCGCCGACGATGCGTCCCTCGCCCGCACCGAGACCCACATCGTCGCGTTCCACGGGTTCATCGGGAACTGGAACGACCTCGGTTCATCCCACGGTCTTGAATTCCGCCCCGGATCCACCGATGCCGAACGCATGGCCGTCGCCTTCGAGCTGCGAGGAGAGGCCATCGCCGGCGATCTGCGCGGAGAGTTCGCCTGTCGTGGTCTACCGCAGAAACGACCGATCGCTGGTCGTCTTCCGGGATGCCGTCGGACGTCGCCCGTTGTTCCACGCCACAGACAACACGGGCGACTCGTCATCGCGACCGAGATTCGCCAGGTTCTCGTCGGATCCGAAGAATTCCTCCAGCTCTCGATGAAGGCGCCATGGTCGTGCACCTGGCCATCGGCCTCAAGTCGGAGACTCGAACGCTATATCAGGACATCTTCCGACTTCGCGCAGGCACGATCTGCAGAGCGTCGGTGGGACGCAACAACGAGATCGTCGAATCCGCCCCCTTCTGGGCCCCACCTCCCGAACCCGAATACCGCAAGATCGACACTCGCGAGATCGAGCGAGGAAACGAGACACCACCTGATGCGTGCGGTCAAACGCTCGATCCCGGCCGCCCCCGAAAACTACGGGCTTGCCCTCTCCGGCGGCGTAGATTCGAGCGCCATTTGGGCGCTGATCAATCGCGACCTGAAGGAGCGGGCTACGACCCGGATCGATGCACGCCGTACTCTTTGGTGGATCCGCGCGTTGGGGTCAACGAAGCACCTTTGATCCTCCTGAACCTCGAGGCTTTCAATCGCCAGGGGCGAATTCTAGAGATTGCTGAAAGGCCGCCGTCAGAGAACTCTCAATGAGATTCCCCAACACCCGAACGGGGCCCTCGATACCGACGCGCTTCTTCCGCGGGCGGTACAGAGCGATGGCGGCAGAATATTGTTAGACGGCGTTGGGGGGGACGAGCTCTTTCGCGGTCACCTCAGCTATTTGTTTGATCTCGTCTTATCCGGGTCATCCAATCACGGCCGCAGGTGACGCACTCTCATATATTCTCTCAGGCTATCGGCGATCGATGCTGTGGTCGGAAGCTTTGAAGCCCAAGTTGGGCCAGTTCAAGCAAGAAGACTGAGGCCTCGCGAGAACAGCGGCCCGGCCCGAGTGGATCCATCCGCGATGGACGGCGGATTTCCCCGAACTCGTCCGAAAGTACCACCAACCCATGAGAAAGCCACAATCAATCCCTCCTCCGCCGATCACAGTTGGCCAACATTCACTTCTATCGTTCCGGTTCGTATTCAGGAGTTGAAGACCAACCGCGGTCCTTCTTCGGAATCGAATCGAGGTCTCCGATCATGGACGTGGACGTTGTCAATCACGCTTTGTCGATTCATCGCCCGATGGCTCATTCAAGGCGGGCGAACAAAAAACGTCCTTCGCAACGCCGTTGACGATATCGTTCCATCTCAAGTCAACCACTGCGAGTTCAAATTCCTCGGAACCGAATCTGCTGCACGCCAAGCGGACGGCCCTTGCGAATCGGGTCAGAACTGACTCTTGGACGCTTGTTCAAAGAGGCTTTCTCAATAGTCGAATCGTTGACAATATAGTAAACGCAGCTAAACTAGGAGAGAAATTGTCGAGTGTGAGGCTGCTTGAATTTGTGACAATTGAGCGGTTCGTTCGGGAGTTCTGAAGATAGCAACCAACCGATCGGAGTGAACGATGTCTCAACCGCAACACAGAGCACCAACAACGCGAACTGAAGAAACGCCCGTATCTCACCCCAACCGTGCGACCAGACTCGCATCTGTCCAAGCAGATTGCGAGTGGGGCCTCCGGAGCAGCAGACCTGACAGTAGCGATAAGCCTTTACCTAGCTAGGCACGCACCGCAACCCTAGCGGGAAGTCAAATAACCTCGCGTTCAGAAGCTTGAGAGCCTCCACCACCGAAGCCTTCGCCTAGGCATCAGCGAGTTGGTTCACTCGTCCCGTGGGGGCCTTAGCGAGTCGCAGCACTCGTGATTTCCATACTCGTTTGTCGCTCTGCGACAGTCTGCCATGTTCGCGCAACCGTCCTGCCTGGCATTCTGGAAGTCGAACGCGAGCCATGGATCCGCGCGGCACTCTCCCAATCGAAACACTCCTGTCGTTGTCGCTCGTGCTAACCTTCCCCCGTGCCCCAAACCACCTCGCTGATCACCTCCAAGCTCGACAAAGTCCGCGCCCAACTTCCCTATCTCCCCCGCGCCCTCAACCTCGTCTGGACCGCCGCGCGCGGCTGGACCGTCGCCTGGATCGCGCTGCTCGTCATCCAGGGCATTCTGCCGGTCGCCATCGTCACCCTCACCAAGGTGCTGGTCGACAGCCTGGTCGCGGCGGTCGACGCCGGCGGCGCCTGGGACGCGATCCGCGGCCCGCTGCTGCTCGCGCTGCTCATGGCCGGGCTGCTGCTGCTCACCGAGCTGCTGCGCGCCGCTCACCCGCTTTGTCCGCACCGCCCAGGGCGAGCTGGTCTCCGACCACATCAGCGGTCTCATCCACGAGCGCGCCGTGGCCGCCGACCTCGCCCACTACGAGACCCCCGAGTACCACGACCGCCTCCACCGCGCCCGGGTCGACTCGCGCCACCGCGCCGTCGCCCTGGTGGAAAACCTCGGCAGCCTGCTGCAGAACAGCCTCACCCTCATCGCCATGGCGGCGGTCCTCGTCCAGTTCGGCTGGTGGGTGCCCGCTGGCCCTCATCGGCAGCACCCTCCCCGCCCTGCTGGTGGTCGTCCGCTTCGCCGTCGACGCCACCAGTGGCTGATGAAGATCACCCCCGACGTCCGCCGCACCTGGTACTACGACTGGCTCCTGACCCACCGCGAGGCGGCCTCCGAGATCCGCCTCTTCGACCTCGGCGGCCACTTCTCCGGCCTCTTCCAGTCGATCCGCGCCCGCCTCCGCGGCGAGCGCCTGGCCATCGCCAAGACCGAGGCCGGCGCCGAGATGCTCGCCGGCGGCACTCGCCCTCGTCGTCATGGGCGGCGCGCTCGGCTGGATGGTCATCCGCACCCTGCGCGGCGCCGCCACCCTCGGCGGTCTGGCCATGTTCTTCCAGGCCTTCAGCCAGGGCCAGAAGCTCATGCGCTCGCTGCTCGAGACCCTCGGCGAGGCGGTGAGCAACACCCTGTTCATGGAGAACCTCTTCGAGTTCCTCGCGGTCGAGCCCGAGATCGTCGACCCGCGCGACCCCGGCGCGCCATGACCGGCGCCTCCCCGCTGGCGATCAACTTCCGCGACGTGACCTTCCGCTACCCGAGCGCCGGGACGGCCGATCCTCGAGGGCTTCGACCTCGAGATCCCGGCCGGCCAGGTGGCCGCGCTGCTCGGCGTCAACGGCGCCGGCAAGAGCACCCTGTTCAAGCTGCTGTGCCGGCTCTACGACCCGGCGGCGGGCGCCGTCGAGATCGGCGGCCGCGACATCCGCATCGCTCGAGCTCGCCGAGCTCCGCCGGCTGGTCACGGTGCTCTTCCAGGATCCCGGTGCGCTACTCCGAGACCGTCCGCCGCAACGTCGAGCTCGGCGACGCCGGCGCCGACCACGCCGACGACGAGATCCACGCCGGCATCGACGCTGCCGGCGCCGGAGCCTCGTCGACCGCCTGCCCGACGGCATCGACACCCTGCTCGGCAGCTGGTTCTCCGGCGGCACCGAGCTGTCGCGGCGGCGAGTGGCAGCGGATCTCGCTCGCCCGCGCCGTGCTTCGCGACGCGCGGATCCTGCTGCTCGACGAGCCGACCAGCGCCATGGACTCGTGGGCCGAGACCGACTGGGTCAACCGCTTCCGCGACCTCGCCCACGGCCGGACCGCGGTGATCATCTCGCACCGCCTGACGACGGCCATGAAGGCCGACGTCATCCACGTGATGGAGCGGGGCAGGATCGTCGAGTCCGGCAGCCACCGCGAGCTGCTGACGGCGGCGGCCGCTACGCCGAGGCGTGGCGGGCGCAGATGGACGCGCATCCGGCATCAACGTAGGCGGAAGGCAAGCAGGATGCTTGCCGCTACAATCCGACACCACCCGCCCTTGTAGCAGCCAAGCTTCCAGCCCTGAGATGAACCGCGCACCTTTGTAGGGCCGGCTTCCAGGGTGCTTTGGAAACCTCCACAGAACCACCCGCCATTGTGGTGCGGGCGTCCCGCCCGCAGGATGGCCTTCTGCCTTGGTAACCCCGCCAACCCCCTGCGCGCGAGAGCGCGCCACAATGCGCCCGCCCGCCAATTGGTGCAGGCGTCTCTCCTTCTGAGCTTTGCTGACCTCCTCACCTTCTAACCTGAAACCCTTGCCAGACTTTATGCTATTATTTTGTGGTAAAAAAGAAGGCAACAAAATGACCACATCTGCACTCAAGAAATTCAACCTCCCATTGCCAGAGGCAACACACGCAGCGCTGTTCGACGAGTCCCGCCGCACCGGCGTTCCTGCCACCCGCCTCGTCCGCGAAGCCCTCGAGGACTGGCTTCGACAACGCGAAAGAGAACGCCGAAGGGAAGAAGTGAGGCGTTTCGCTGATGAGCACGCAGGCGGCGAGTACGACCTCGACCCCGCGCTCGAGAGCATCGCAGCGGAAGAGCTCTGCCGGTTCGACGAGGACACCCATGAAACGCGGTGATCTCTACTGGGCGGAGATCAAACCCCGATCGGGGTCCGAGCAGACCGGCCGGCGACCGGTCGTGGTCATCTCCAACGACGGGTTCAATCAGGTCCCGAGCTGGCGATCGATCATCGTCATCCCGGTGACAACCTCTTCACGCCAGGCTCAGCTTGCGATCTCCCGCCAACCCAGACGGCAAGCACGACGCCTGCCGCTACAAAACACCACCCGCCCTTGTAGTAGCAAGCTTCCAGCTTGCGATCAATCATTCACAGCCAAAGACGCCGGCGCTATCGATCTCCCGCCGCAACCTCACCCAACTTTCGATCCAACGTGACAAGCTTCAGTCCCAGTCTCTTCGCCAGCCACAGGTATGCGGCGTCATACGCCGTCAGACCGGTTTCGGATGCCAGAGACCCGGCCGCACCGGCGGGCACCGCCACGAGCTCGCAATCCAGAGCGTCGAGTAACGACAACACCCGATCCAGCCCAGCTTTCTGCCCGGGATACTTCCGCACCTTGATCACGTAGACGTTCGCCAGTTCATAAGGCAACAACTCAACCTCAAACCTAAATTCGCGGTGTAGAATCAACCATCATGTCCCGATCACGAAGATCAACACCGATCGTCGGCATCACCTGCGCCGCAAGCGAGAAAAGCGACAAACGCGTCGCGAATAGGAGGGGCCGTCGCGTCAATCGCGAGATCCTCAGCGCATCAAACGACGACAGCTTGCTGAGGGACTGCAAGGTCACGGGAGACCCGTGGAACATGTCCAAGGATGGAAGACAGTTCTTCAACCCGAGCGACCATCCGGATCTCATGAGAAAGTAGCTCGCGGCTCAGCGAGAACGCCCCAACTCGATTCGACCTTTGTAGAGCCGGCGCTCCTTGGCCGGGCGAAGTTCCGAACGAAGCCTGCCCGCCGGCCAGAGACCACCACCCTCGAGAACACCACCACCCCGCCCCACTCCACCTGAAAGCGCGCGACGCCGGCGGGACGCCGGCGCTACAATCCGGACACAGCGCCTATCCTGCCGAAAGCTCAAAAAACCACCCGTCCTTGTAGCGCAGGCGTCCCCGCCTGCGATGGATGACTGTTGCAATGCC
The DNA here is from genome assembly GCA_963823445.1 of uncultured Acidobacteriota bacterium. Taxonomy (GTDB): domain Bacteria; phylum Acidobacteriota; class Thermoanaerobaculia; order Thermoanaerobaculales; family Sulfomarinibacteraceae; genus JAHECW01. The sequence continues at coordinate 24,801 of CAWGLT010000009.1, read as the reverse complement.
TGCGAAGTCCGCGACGAATGCGATGAAATGCGATGGAAATTAAGAATTGAGAATTCAAAATTAAGAATTTGCGATGTCTGCGATGTCTGCGATGTAACTCAAAACTAAGAACTTAAAACTCAATACTCATGGTGCGATGCATTTATAATTCACGACTCAATATTCATAGTTAACGGTGCCTAGGCCGTCACCCGCATTCCTCAACGCCCTTCGACCTCCACAGGTCCCAACCGTTCCAGTTTTTCCAGTACCGCTTTGCAGGCCATGATCAGATCGTGGACGATTCGATCGTCGATATCGAGCCCGCCTTCATACTCGCTCAGATTCCGCAACTCGTGGCACTTCGCCAGCACCCGCCACACCTCCGGGCCGAGGCCCAACGTGTGCGGCAACACCTGAAAAACAACGTACCGGTTTGTGGAGCGATAACCATGCCATCGAAGCGCTGCCAGACTCAATGCATGAGCCGAGTTGTATGCCAGATCGAACCGCCCCTCGAGCGAGATATCCGTGTTCTGCGCGTCTTCCAACCGCACCGCCCCCGACGTTTTGAGCCCCTCGAACTCCCGGGCCCAGGGCGCCTCCCGGTGCAGGGACTTCCCCGGCCCGCAGAGGTTATCCAAGGGTGAGGTCATCGTCTCCACCAATGATCCAGATCTTCGGTTGCCCGAGAACTCTCAAGATGAACTCGTTTCCCTGGTTCTTTCGCCTCGAAAACTCCTCGAACGAATAGACCGTAGGGTTGACCGTCCGACCTAGCCGCCCACTGGCCGCTTCCAACGCACCGAACAGATCCGCATAAGACAGATCCTCACTGAGAACCATGAGGTCAATATCGCTCGATCCGGCATCTTCGCCTCGAGCCACCGAACCGAAAACAAATGCGGCGGTAACCCGAGTTGATAGGTGTGACAGGGCTTCACCGATCACATCCGCCAAACCGCAGGTCTTGATAACCAAACCCTGAATTTCTTCGAATACCGGAGACTGGCTGTTCGCCTGGAAGTGCTTCTGATTCCCCACGCGCTTCACGGTCACGAGGCCAGCCAGCTCCAACCGCTCCAACTCCCGGTGTACCGCACCGGCGCCGACATTGGCCATTGAAATGATTTCATTGACATAGAAACTTCGATGAGCATCCCCAAACAGGATTCCGAGTACCCGCTGCTGTACCTTGGTGAAGAGCGCCCCCGCAACCCCCCCCCAACGAGGAAGGACTTTTTCGGCATCTCGGTCTTCCGTACCCATATTGGGAATTATAAACCCCAATCAGGGAATGTTCAACACCACAAAGTGCGTTAACCTCCCGGTGGAGTTCGTCACGATCCGGATAGAGCGCGATCACCTGGAGCGCCCGCCTCACCGTAATGCGAAGATCACGGATGCAGGGTTGCCCACCGAGTCGATTCGGATCACGTGTTATTCGCTCGAATCGCATTGTCACTCCAGTTACTCCCCTAATGGTGCGATGCATTCATAATTCATAGCTCAAAATTCATAATTTGCGATTGAGTGGCCTCGCCCCGCACCCCCCGTCAACCCAACAACCCCCTCGATCATCACCAAACCAACCGCCGCAATGCAACACCCACCTTCCGCTCGCCGCCCTCCCCTTCTGATAACCCAGGAATTCCCTGAAGCCTCGTCCCTGCCTATTTCGGCGCTAACCCAACCCACCAGAAATTCAGCCCGGTACAGGTCCGACCAGCGCCGGGCTGAATTGCTTGACACCACCCACATCCTCACCCATATTGTGTGACAGGAGGTGTGAATTGGCATCACCAACAACCAACCCCCGTTCGAAGAAGCGTCTCGCTTCCGCCGGACCTGGTTGCTGCAGCCCTCGAGTCGGCGCCGGAGGCATTGAAAAGCAACTTCAATCGGCTCGTGCGTACAGCGCTCGAGGAGTACATCGAGGCAAGAAAGGCCAGCGCCTTCGCAGAACAGATGCGCGCGATGGCCGCGGACCCCGATGTTCGACGCGAGATTTCGACAATCAACCACGAATTCGTGACCGCCGACACCGACGGTCTGGGTGAAGGCGAATGATCCACCGGGGGGAGATTTACCTTGTCAGTCTCGACCCCGTGAAGGGCCGCGAACAACGAGGGCGGCGACCGGTCCTTGTCGTATCGGTCGACGCGATCAACGCCCAACCACTTGTCGTGGCAGCCGTTGTCGGAACCGATGCGAATAACGTACCCCGGGACTACCCGGTGAACGTCCGTGTGTCAGCCGGCGAATCCGGCCTACCCAAGGACACGGTCTTTCTCTGCTTCCAGATCCGATCGTTGGACCCTTGCCGATTCCAGGGTGCCGCCGGTGATTCGAGCCCCGTTGGCAGGCTCACCCCCGAGCGGATGCAAGCCGTTGACGAGGCACTACGAAACGTCCTCGGACTCTGAACATCGGAGAGGTTACCGGCGAAAAACACTTCCGCTACCCTGCACGGCCATCCCTCTTGTAGTGCCGGCGTCCCGCCGGCACAAAGACCACCGGCCTCGACAGAACCAACACCCCACCCGCCTGAACGCAAACCACGCCGGCGGGACGCCGGCGCTTCTATGAGCACCGCTGCTGTCAAGTGGCTTCCTGTTTCTTCTAGGGTTCCCCTTTGTGTGCGATGGGATCGGTTATCGATGACGGCTGCAAGAAAAATCGCTGGGCGTCTCGGGAGGCTTCAGGGGATGAAATCGACCCTGACAAACTTCTATCCGCCCCCGGCTGTGGTGTTGCCGGAAAGCAATATCCCAAATGCGCCCGTTGGCGCACCTTGGAGACGCTGAGGTGAGCGGCCCAATCTACAAAACGGTGCCCATGATCGGGACCCAGCGCCGGCCCGGGCTCGCTCACACCAGCTGGTTTTTGGTTTGCAGCCAGACTCATGATTGTTCCAGTCTCAAGGAGCTTTGAAGATGATCGCGCCTTTTGGTTCGATGTCCTGCTCGAGGTACCTCCAAAAAGCAATCAGAAGACGCCTTGCGACACCGACGATGCCGATTCGTCGATGACGTTTGCCGGCACCGCCAAATTTCCGGTTAAACCACAGAGTGATTTCGCTGTCTGGTTGCCATCGCACCCAGCTCCATGCCATCTCAATCAAGAGAGCACGGACCTGGGCATTGCCCGCTTTGTTGATGCCTTGCTCCCTGTTCGTCGCACCGCTGTCCGATGGTGTCCCGGTCAGACCGACGAGGGATCCAACCTGGCGGCGGTTCTGGAACGTACGCCACCCGAATATTTCCATCACGAGGGTCCACGAACCCACCTCCCCAGCGCCTCTGAGCTGAGTCAGCTTGCGCACCTTGGCGATCCGTTCGTCATTGGACTGCCGAAGGGCCTCGCTTCGCTGCCGAGCCAAGAGCTCGATCTGATCTTCAACAAAGACCAGTCGCTGATACTCACGCTCAAGTCGTTGTCGTAGCTGTGGTGGCAGGAAGCTTCCATCTCTCAACCGGAGCTTGCCAAGTTGCTCAACAAAATCCCCCTCAATCTTCATTTGGCTGATTCCGTGGAGCTTGAGCAGCCCTTTCATCCGATTGCTGTGTGCCGTCCGCTCCTTCTTCAGGGTCTCCCGCTCCCGGTGAAAATGCCGCGCGTCTTCATCCCTCTTCGTCGGCACCACCACTACCGACCATGTCTTCTTTTCTCCTGCCCACCATCGCATCAGATTCGACAACAGCTTGAACACGTCCAGTCGATCGGTTTTCGCTCGCCGCTTCCGCCTGTTGACGTCGATGCTCGCCGGATCCACGACCGCGTTGATCACGCCTTCAGACTCCAGCCACCGATGGATCCAAAATCCCTCACGACCCGCTTCGTAGCAACTCACTACTTGGGTTTGCTCCGCAAGCCCAAACCGCTTCTTCGCTCGCTGAATCTCTCGCCTCAGCGCCTCCACGTCACCCCCGGGTACGTTCTTCGTTCGTGCCTTCTGCGCCGGCGAAACCGTCGTCCCGACCTTCCATGTCTTGTCGCTCACCTCGATTGCCATGAAAAGAACCGTCTCTCCGTTACACTCGATCTTGCGGGTTACTGCGCTCATTGGCCGTTGAAGCCGCGCAGAGCCGATCCTTCCACAGCGACTAAGAACCACGCCCTTGTAGGCGCCGGCGAAGTTCCGAACGAAGCCTGCCCGCCGGCCAAAGACCACCGCCCTCGAGAACATCACCAACCCACTCCACTTGAATGCGAACGACGCCGGCGAGACACCGGCGCTACAATCCGGACACAGCGCCAATCCTGCCGACAGCCCAAAGAACCACCCGCCTTTGTAGTGCCGGCGTCCCGCCGGCACAAAAACCACCGAAGCCTCCGACAAATACCACCACCCCGAACGCCCGCTCGAACGCAATCGACGCCGGCGGGACGCCGGCGCTACAAACCGGACAGAGCGCCGATCCTGCCGACTGCCCAAAGAACCACCCACCTTTGTGGTGCGGGCGTCTCGCCCGCAAGGAACCGATCAGGCCATGTCATTGGAAGCGAAAAAACCAACTCATACGCCAAACAACCAGCTCATGCCGCGTGCGACCAACCCATACGCGTAGCAACCAGGTCGTGCTTACAACACCCGTATAGCGCCGTCCCGAATCCCCATTCACGTCCCCCACAGTGAGCACCGCCTGCCCGCGACAGATCCGACCACTGCGCTGCCTGTGGCGATTGCGATGAAGTGCGATGAAATGCGATGTCAATTAAGAATTGAGAATTCAGAAGGGTCTTAGGAACTCCCCCACCTCAGCGCCCTCCCACCCCAGGCGCGATCATTAAGAACTCAGAATTGAGAACTGAGAATTAAAAAACTCACCCGCGCCGGCGCTCCCGCTTCCAAGCTACAATGACGGTATGGACCCGATGGAAAGAATCACCGTCGACCCTAGGCTCATGTTGGGCCAACCGGTCATTACCGGCACCAGGCTTCCGGTTTACGTCATCGTTCAAGCGATCGCAGCGGGAGATAGCCACAAGGAACTGCTCGACGCCTATCCGTTCCTCACGGGAGAAGACATCGAGGCGGCTCTCAGCTACGCGGCGCGTCTTGCTGAATGGGGGCTCGAGGTCGCTTCGTGAAGCTCTTGATCGACTAGGGTGGGGCTTCCCCCACCATCCACAACGCTCACCGACCCGGCACGTTGCGGCGCTTCATGAGCGACAGCGAAAGCCTCATCGCCCGGGCATGAGAAGGCAAGCAAGGATGCTTGCCGCTACAACGAGCCGCAACGCATACAACGCCGGCAAGGGCGCCGGCGCTACAATTCACCCCACCACTCCATCAACAATCCGGCCCGATCATTAAGAATTGAGAATTCAAAATTCAAACCTAATGCTGCGATGCCACGGCCACGAATCAACGACGCCGCATCTACCGCACCCTAAGCTTCACCCAAGCCCAGCCGTACCGTCCGGCGCGCAGCGCCAAATCAAACGGCCGCCACAGCCGCCGCCCCAGGTACCCGAGCTCGCTCGCGGGCTGGCCGTAGATGGCGTCGATCTGCCCGCGGGTCAGGAAAACCGCCTTCTTCCCTGCGCCAAACCACGATGAGTCGCCCGACGCCCGCGCGGCGTCGCGCAGCTTCAGGCTCTGCGCATACCCCTCGTCGAGCGCGCCGGCGACGATGTGCCGCAGAAGCCGGCCCGCGTCGTCGTTCCCACCCATGACGGCCGCCGGGTCCTCTCCCCCACCGAGCCGTTCGACCACCGCCCACACCGCCTCGGCCTCGCGCCGGCTCACGACGCGGCTGATCCAGTGGAAACCGCCGTCGAGAAACCTCTCCCACTCGGCCTGCGACGGTACGAGATCCTGCACATCCGCCAGCATCCGCGCCATGGGGTACGCCCCCGGCGCCAGCCCGTGCTGGTGAACCCCGTGGGCGATCAGGTGCGCCAGCAGAAGATCTTCGCTGACAACCCGGCAGGTTCCAACCTGCCGGTGCAGGCCGCGCGAAATGACTTCTTCGGCGGTGGCGTCACCCGTCCCGAACCGCACGCCTGGCAGCTCGGTGTGGACCTCGACGGCCACCCCTGAGCGGTGCCCGAGAATCGGCAGTTGGTGGCCGCTTTCGGGAAGATCGCTCTCGATCCAACCGCCATCGATCAGCGCCGCCTGCAGCGCTCGAGCTTCCCCCTTGGGCACCAGAACATCGAGATCGCCGACGTTCCTCGCCCCGGCGGGAACGGCATCGAGCAAGAGCAGCGCTCCACCCTTCGCGATGACGGCGTCGATCCCGGCGGCCCGAGCCATCCGCCCCACCTGCTCCGCCATCGCCCGAACCCGCAACCCCTGGCCCGCCGTCGACTGCGCCCGCGCCTTGATCTGCTCCGCCGCCTCACGACCCACGGCGCCGGCCAGAATCGCCAGGTCGACCCGCGCACCGATCCTCGGCACGAGATCGAGCACGCCCCCCCTCGACAAAACCAGGCCGACGTCAAACGGGACCGGCAGGATGAGCCGCCGCGAACGCCGCCCCCAACAACCAGCAAACTCCGGCCCCACCTCGATGGGCGGCGGGTCGAATCGAGAATCCGGATCTCACCAGTCCAACCTAGCACGCACCATACCTATCCCCATGACTCAGGTTTGCCGATGACGAAGGGCTGTCAGTACGATTTGGTCGCGCACCCTAAAGGGCGCGCCTACAATTATGTTGTTTATAGAGTGAAGCTTAGGAATCTGTAGGCAGGTCCTTCAGGGCCTGCTACCAAACCATCGCCGGAGTGAGAACTGACTCACCTGAGCGAAAGGGATAGGCATGGCACGCACTTCTCACCGGGTTTCGTTGCGAGGTCGGCGAGGTGCTGTGCCCAGCTGGGTTTTCGATCCGAGGGGCGCACAGGCGTACTTGACAGTACGTAGGGACCTCGCGCACCGCCCGCGAGGGCGGACCCGACCGAGTCGGGAGACCCCCCAGGGGTCAGCGTGGGCTGGAGCACCCGGAGGTGAGAAAGCCCAGCTGGGGGCCGTGCATCGCCGGCCGCAGCAGACAGCTGGTGAGAAGAGCGGGCTTGCACGCAACCGGACGCGCTACTCGTCCTCCGCCGCCGCGATCTTGAGAAACGAGTTGGCCGGTCATTCAGTTTCGTTCATTCCTTGACCACCCGCCGCGGCGGCAATAGCATACCCCTATGCCGTGCGACATCCTCCACCTGACGACCCTGGTCGAGCTCTGGTCCCGGCGGCGGGCGCCCGTCAGCGCGGACCTCCAACGCGCCCTTCACATCGCCAGGAACTGCTGCAGCGATGCCACCGCGCCGTTGTGGATCCGCTCGATCGCCTGGCAGCTGGTCCACGATGGCCACGAAGCAGCCGGGTGGGAGATCCCGAAGACGGAAAACCTCTCACCGTGCCTGGCGGCCGCCGCCTCGATTCGCCACGGGTGTTCGATCTTGACGACCGAGGTCGCGGGTCAGGTCCGCGCGATGGACGGACCGGTGGTTGTCCTTGGAGCTTTCGGCGCCGGAAGGTCGGTGTTCGGCAAATGGGATCTCCTGCCGACTGCCGGCGCGGTGCTCGTCCCACTTACGTACGACACATCCGACCTCCCTTCCGCGACCAACTTCAACGTCCGCAACGGGATCTTCTGGGCATCTGCGGGCCGGCACAAGGAACTGCTCGCCGAGAACTGCACCGAGGCGCAGCTGAGCGACTGCCGGGTTCTTGTTCCGAGCCCTGCTCTGGTTGTTGCACGAACATCCGCCACCGACCTCGAGCTCGGCAGCGTTGGGTCGTTGATCTTCTGCGGCGCCGCATTCAACGCGGCATCGAATGGACACTGGCAAACGGCAAAGACCCTTGCCCGGAGGCTCGAGTCGAAGACGACGCCCCTCGAGCTCGCCATGCGCCTCGGAATCGACCAATGGCTCGGTCTGAAGGTCTCCACCCGCAAACGGATGGCGTTCGTGATTCGAAGAGCCTTCCGCCGCCCGGCAGCGTGAGAGGCATTGAGAACATCGAAAAACGCGGGCCAAAGCCCGCGTCGATCAACCATATACCCGCCAAGGTATCAATCGAAAACCCGAGTCAGGTCAATTCCCCGTGTGCCCTGCGATGTCATTCATAATTCATAATTCATAATTCATAATTGGTGACGGTGCCTACACCGTCACCCGCGCCTCCGGCAGAAACTCGTTCAAGAACCGCCGTAACTCCGCCTCGCTCCCGAGCCGGCCGAGCCGCTTGAACCGCTCGAGCGCGCCGAGAATCTGGTGATCGTCATAGGTGTTGATCTTCCCGATGAAGATCTTCGGGTGCCGCGTCTTCGAAATCGCCTCGCCCTCGGTCTCCAGCTCCTCGAAGAGCTTCTCGCCCGGCCGCATCCCGGTGAAGACGATGTCGATGTCCTCGAACGGCTTCAAACCGAAGAGGTGGATCATGTCCTTGGCCATGTCGAGGATCCGCACCGGCTCGCCCATGTTGAGGATGAAGATCTCGCCGCCCTGCCCCATGGCCCCGGCCTGCAGCACGAGCTGCGACGCCTCCGGGATCGTCATGAAGTAGCGCACCATGTCCGGGTGGGTCACCGTGACCGGCCCGCCCTTGAGAATCTGCTCGCGAAAGATCGGGATCACCGACCCCGCCGACCCGAGCACGTTGCCGAACCGCACCGAGACGAACCGCGTTGGGAACCGCGGGTTGAGATCCTGCACCATGAGCTCGGCGACCCGCTTCGAGGCCCCCATCACCGAGGTCGGCCTCACCGCCTTGTCGGTGGAGATCTGGATGAACGCGTCGACCCCGGCCTCCCCCGCCACCTCGCCGAGGCTCCGCGTCGCCAGGATGTTGTTCTTCACCGCCTCGGCCGGGTTCGACTCCATCATCGGCACGTGCTTGTGCGCCGCGGCGTGAAGCACGATCGACGGGGCGAACCGCTCGAACAGCGCCGCCATGTGCGCACGATCGCAGACATCCGCCACCAGCGGCACGATGGCGACGTCCGGCCAGGCCTCCCTGAGCTCGCGATCGATGTCGAAGAGCACGAACTCCGCACGCTCGACCAGCAACACCGTGCCCGCCCCGAATCGAGCCACCTGTCGCGCGAGCTCCGAACCGATGGACCCTCCGGCGCCGGTCACCATCACCGTCTTGCCGGCCAGAAACGCCCTCAAGACCTCCTCGTCGAGCTGCACCGGATCGCGCCCGAGCAGGTCCTCGATCTCCACATCGCGCATCCGGCTGATCTCGACCGTCCCGCTCAAGATCTCGTACAGCCCCGGGATGATCCGCGCCTTCACCGGCACGCTGTCGCAGATCTCCATGATCCGCCGGATGTCCTTGCGCTCGGCCCGGGCGATGGTGATGACCACGTGGTCGATCCCGAGCTCGGCCACCAGCTTCGGGATGTCCCGCGTCAACCCCAGCACCTTGACGCCCTGGATCACCGACCCCTGCTTCTCGAGATCATCGTCGACGAAACCGGCAATCTCGAGGTCGAGATCGCCCCGATTCGTGATCTCCCGCGCCGCCAGCACCCCGGCCCGACCGGCGCCGACCAGCAGCACCGGTTTCCTGTGTCCATTGTCGGCCGCCGCAGCCCGACTCTGCCGTTCGTACCGCTCGTACATCCAGCGCCGCCCGACCCTGAGCGCCAGCACGCCGCCGATCCCGAAGACCGTCGTCATCAGGCAGATCGAAAGCGGAATCCGCCACTGACCGAACTCGTCCGGCAACCCGAGCCGCAGCAGCAAAAGGGGAAGAAACGACCAGAACGCCGCCTTGATGAACGGGATCACCTCGGCCATTCCGACGTAGCGCCAGACGAAGGCAGTAAATCCCGAAGACCTGCAGCGCGCCGAACTGCAGCAGCAGCACCAACGGCAGCTGGATCAGCGCGTTGTGGAACATGTCGAGTGGGAATCCCGAAGTCGAACCGAAGCGCGTACGAGAACAAGAAACGCGCCAGCCAGCAGCAGCAGGTCCATCGCGTACTGCATCGGCCGGCTCAGCAGACGTTGCCAGGGCGCGGACGGACGCGGTTCCTCGTCCTACCGACTCGAGCCTACGGACGTATCGTTGGAAGTGTCACTCATTTTCGTTGTGGATTGTAGCGCTTGCGCGCCCCCAAGCGTTTACTTCGATCTAATCTCGGACCCCGGGCCTCGATCGGCGACCGACTTCACCACCGCGATCACCCTCTCCCGATCTTCCCGCGTCAAGCTCGACCCGCTCGGCAAGGCACAGCCCATTCTCGAACAAGCCGCTCCGCCACCTCGCCTCCCCGCACCCGGCACCCTTGAAACACCGGCTGCAGGTGCATCGGCTTCCACACCGGCCGCGCCTCGATGTTCTCCGCCTCGAGCGCCAATCGCACGTCCTCCCGCGTCGCACCGAACACCTCAGGGTCGATCGTCAGGCACGTCAGCCACCGCGTGCATCGCCCGTACTCGCGCCTCCGGCATGAACTCGACGCCGGGCAGCCTCGACAAGCTCCTCGAAGTAGTGCTCGAAGTTCGCCCGCCGGGCTGCGACCCGGTCCTCGAGCACCCGCAACTGGCCCCGTCCGATCGCCGCAAGCACATTGCTCATCCGGTAGTTGTAGCCGATCTCCGAGTGCTGATAGTGCGGTGCCGGATCCCGCGCCTGGGTCGCCAGAAACCGCGCCTGTCTCAATCGCCTCCTCATCGTCGACACCAGCATTCCGCCGCCGGACGTCGTGATGATCTTGTTGCCGTTGAACGAAAAGACGCCGAATCGGCCAAACCTCCCGGCCGGGCGGCCCTCACAACTGGCTCCGAGCGCCTCGGCCGCGTCCTCGATCAACGCCACCCCGAATCGTTCAGCCAGCGACTCGATACGGCGATAGTCGCAACACTGACCATACAGATCGACAGTCAATAATCGCCTTGGGTAACTTCCCAATTTTCGCACTACGCTCGAGCTCCTCAGCGAGAAGATCCGGGTCGATATTCCACGTGTCCGGCGTTGAGTCGATAAAGACCGGGGTAGCCCCTTCGTACGTGACCGCATTGGCACTCGCGCTGAAGGTGAGGCTTGACACCAACACTTCGTCGCCGCGCTCCACTCCCACGAGCTTGAGCGCCAAATGAAGCGCGCCGGTCCCCGACGACAACGCGGCCGCATGCCGTACCCCAACCACACCCGCCAGTTCCCGCTCGAAGGCGTCGACGTGCGGCCCAAGCGGTGCGATCCAGTTCGAATCAAAGGCCTCGATGACCAGCTGAAGTTCTTCCCCTGACATGTGGGGGGGCGATAATAAATACGTTCATCCATGGTTACCCCGCAACCGGTTACACCCGTCTCACGCCCGATACCCAGGGAAAAAAGCCGGATTCGGGGGTCCAGTGGTTTCCGGCCGATTCCTCAAATGCGCGGCGCAATGACATCAACTCTGTGTACCAGTTAGGATCAACAACCATTTTGCCCACCTTGAAGTCACTTTTCCCACGAGGAGCGAACGAGAGTTTGTAGCGAAAAATACCGTCGGCCCCGCCGTACCCACCCCCGAGAACAAAAGACTGCTTGCCGGCCCTGTGCCCCCAGAGAATCACTTCGTGCTTGAGCAAATCGTTGGCTCGCGACGGGAAGGCCTCGGCCCGGGTCCCACCCAGGAAGGAGTAAATATGGCTCTGAGAAACGAGGACCAGCTCTGAAGACACGACCTGAGACCCCTGAAAAACATGGAAGAACGCATACTGACCTGACAAGCGCTCAACGATTCGCGAAAAAAAGTCTGGTGAAAAGAAATAGCCGGTCGTCGCATTTCGACGGGTCATGGTGTCGTAGTAGATTTCCGAAGAATTCGGCAAGCCGCGTGCCCGCACAATCGACCTCGACTCGTAAACCGCTTGCCCGTGCCCGGTTGACGTTCTTCCGCACCTTGTGGGCGTAATCCCGCCAAAGTTCGCATTCGTCAACCTGAAGGTCGCGAACCACGTTAGGCGCATTCACTTGAATTTCCCCGTCGAACGTCACCAGCTGATCGTCGAACAAGGACAAGCGAGCGAAGGCGCTGACTACGCGATTTCGTTTCGCCCATTGCCGAAACGCCCCCCAGAATCTGACGCTCCCCCCGTCATCACCACCCCGCATTTAAATGGTCCGCCATACCCGTAAGGTGATGTGGCATCCCAGTATTCTGAGCCCGTCTCGCCGCTCCACGGTTCCGCAGCGAGTGGTCTGAGGACCATAGGAAACATGATCCTCATACCCACACCGCCCCAAATGGCGCACACCGCGCGATCACCCTGACGCGCGAATAGGTCAACATAATCAGGGTGTGCGAAAACCTCCCGTTCAGGCCATTCCCCCCAAAGCGCCAGCCATTGGCCTCGATCGACTGGCATGTCTGCCTCCAGAACCCGGAACCCATCAGCCGCAGCAATCATGCCCGATCGGCCCACTCCGAGAGCCAGCTCACCATCGCCTCGAGACCTCCGGGGGGAACGTCCTGATGAACCGGAAGGTTCAAGATACATCTCGACAATTCACAAGAGACCGGAAACTCCTGTGGATTGATCGCGTCCACCATCGTGTGGTAAAGGCTTACCGCACCAAAACCTGCCCGGTTCATTTCTTCATAGAGGTCTCTCGATTACGCTTGAGTACGCGAACTGGATATGTCTGCGGCACCACGCGTTTTCGGTAGGGCAGGGAAAAGAGGCCGCAAGTGGTCCGATAGGGGTTCTAGCCGACGAGCGAGTTCAACCGCGTTCGCCCTCTGGGCCTCCGATATTCGCTTGAGGTCATAACTCAACGGGTCGAACGGCAGCTCTGTTCGCAGCGGCGAGGTGGACAAACGCTCCCTGAGAGTCTCAGTTCCGATATTCGAAAGAGAAAGCCCTCCACCCCACTCAACTGGAAACAACTTGTGGAATGAGAAAACGCTCGCGTCGCCCAGCCTCCCGGTCACACCGCCAATCCAATCCGAAAGCAACGAGTGAGCCTGATCTTCAAGCACCAAACCGCCTCGGTCGTGCACCAGACGGGCAGCCCGGCTCGAGCCGGCCGACGGGTACCCAAAATAGTGGATGATCACCAAGAGACAGGGGTCGTCACCGCTGATCAGATTTGGCAGAGCCCCGAGATCGACAGAGAGGTCTTCCCCGACTGGATAGAACGACCAATTCGCCCCCGATTCGCGAACCGGATCGAAGACTCCGGAACCCTCGCGACTGCTCCAGCCGACGTAGGCCGGCAACAACACTTTGCCATGCTGTGAAAACCCGGTCGCCTCAAGATAGGCCCTGAATGCCTGTCGGGCCGAGCGAAAACAAAACAGCGAACGAAGTCCATTCTCTGCCCGGACAGGCTTCTTGGGCACAAACATGTCCATATCAGACAGCTCTCTCAGACGCCCAGAATCTCACCCGGGACAGCGCGGAGATCATTCCTGAACTGGGAAACTTTGGATGAAGTTTCGCCGTCGCAGGTCGCCGACACGACCTTGAGCACACCGTCCCCAGTCTCGACCAAGACGAAAGGTTGGTCGCCGGAAAGGACAGTGCCGGGCTTCCCAGTAAGCTGCTGTATTCGCACCATTTGTCCTTCCCAAATTCTGATTCTCTTCCCCCGGCAACTCGACCAGGCACCGGGTGACGGGTTAAACCCGCGCACCTGGTCGAGAATCCGCCTCGTAGGGTCGGACCAGCAAATCCTGCAATCGGCCTCTGTTGGGTACCCATAGTAGGTTGCCAGACTTTCGTCCTGCGGAATCCTGACGACTTTGCCCGCAACCAAGTCGCCTACGACATTTGTGAGCAAGCCCGCGCCAACGGACGACAATCTGGAAAACAGCGAACCACCGGTATCATCAACCCGAATTGGAACGACAGCCTGTGAGACGATGTCGCCACTATCGAGGGTGGGCTCCATATAGTGAACAGTAACACCAGTCTCTTTCTCTCCGTTGACAATCGCCCACTTCCAAGTACATGGGCCCCTGTACGCTGGAAGGAGCGAACCGTGCAGATTCAGCGTTCCGTGTTTCGGGATCTTGAGAATCGTAGCTGGGATGATCTTGTGGTATCCCGCGACGAGACACAAATCCGGCCTTAACTCGGTGACCACCTTCTCGAAATCGGGTTCTTTGGGGCTCCTGGGTTTCAACACGCGGAGCCCTAGCGCCTCTGCAGCGATCGCAACTGGCTGACCCTCGTCAATATCGGGCTTGGTGACAACCGCTACAGGGTGCCACCCGTTATTGCAAAGCGCGACAAGACTGTCCCGCCCAATTTTGTAGATCCCAAAAAACAGGATCCTCACATTTTCACCTGCTCACTACTCGCACGGCTTCTTACTGCGTCGAGATCTGGCATCGTAGCCCCTGGGTTCACTTTCAGTCCGTGCCCGCTCAGGGCTTTCCAGACTGTGATTGCGAGGATCTTCAGATCCAAGAACAGTGACATGGTTTGGAGATACTCGAGATCAAGGCCAAACCGCCGATCCCAGCAAAGGTCGTTCCTCCCTGAGACCTGGGCAAGCCCTGTGATTCCTGGGCGAACCAAGAACCGGTCTCGTTCACGTGTCGTGAAATAGGGCAGGTACCGCATCAGCAGAGGTCTCGGTCCCACCAAACTCATATCACCCCTTGGAGTACATTCACGAGCTCGGGAATCTCATCAAGACTCGACCGACGAAGGGATGCTCCTAGGGTGGTCAGCCGCTCACCGTCTGGCAAGAGACGACCACCAGGGCCCGTTTCCTCGGTCATCGTCCTGAACTTGAGTATTTCGAACGTCTTTCCGTTCCAACCTGGGCGGATCTGGCGGAACACCGCAGGCGAACCCAATTTCCATCTGATCAGGGCCCACACTGCAAGGAAAACCGGTGAGAGCATCACCAAGCCCAGAACTGCCAAGATGATGTCCAACAGCCGCTTAATGCGTCGTCCGTAAAGGCTTCCGTAACCGGCCGTCAACTGGATCTTCTCCTTCTGCAGACCGACAAAAACACTGATTCAAACGCTTCGACACCAGCAGCCATCGAGAGGTTTCTCAGGTAAAACTCTCTACCGCGTTCCCCGATACTCGCCCTTTCCTCACTCCCGAGCAACTCGAACTGTCTGATCGCATCGGCCATGGATATCGAGTCTTCCGGGACGCAGATGCAACCAGCACCCGCTTCACGGACCAACCTCTTACCGTCTCCGCGAATCGCTGCGAGGATTGGGCGGCCAGCCGCAAGGTAAGCCTCGAATTTCGAAGGGACCGTGATCCGAAAGACGAGGATCGTCTCGAAGATGGACAAGCAACAAGTCAGCAATCATCAAGACCGGCGCTATCTGCGAATATGGCCTACGCTCCAGGAACACGACGTTTGAGAGCCCTAGGCTGCTGGCGACCTCCTTCAGTCGCTCGACTTCCGTCCCCCCCCCGATCAAGACGAACCTGACCCTGGGATGGCTAGTCAACAGTAGGGATGCAGCTCCGAGCATGGTCTCGAGCGCCTGGGCCTTGCCCATGTTCCCGGCAAACAGCACAACGAAGTATCCATTGATACCGAGCTCCTGTGCGAGCTTCTCATCCCGAGGCATGGGGTGAATGTTCGATTCGTCGCACCAGTTGTAGATGACCTGCACCGGCGGCGGCGACTTGACCCGGTTTTCGATTATCTGTTTGAATCCCGGCGATAGAACAACCACATGTGCCGCCCGGCGATAAACAAATCGACACCATATCGAGATCACGTAACGAGCTATCTTGCTGTCGATCATCCCTGTTGCAGCCAGGGTATCTGGCCAAAGGTCCTGGACGTCATAGACGAACGGAATCCCCCGAAACCACTTGAGCACAACCGCCGCCAACCCGACGGTCGGGGGTGGATGATAGACGTAAGCGACGTCGGCACGACGAACAAGGAAAATCCCTAGAACGGCGGCCGAGACAGCAAATGACAAGTAATTGAGCACACGCCCGACGGCCGACCGGCTGTCGGCTTGGATAGATCGCGACCCTATTGACTCGAATTCCACCAACCGTTTCCTGTTGAAAGAGTTTCATCTGGAAACCCGCGTACAGCCTACCCCCGGGGTAGTTGGGAAAACCTGTGAGAACCTCGACCTCGTGGCCGCGATCCCGGAGCGCCATCGCAAATGCGAGTCCCTTAAAGGTGGGCTCTGGATCAAACCACTGAGTCACAAGGAGGATTCGCATTCGAGATGCTAGTGAGAATTGCTATCTCGCCACACCGCCCGGTGGACATAGTCCGTATAGCTCAGGATGATCCGGACGACCTTCTCGGACACGTTTGCCACATCGTAGTCCTCAACCAAGTTTAGGGCGCGGGTCCCGCCACGAGGCTGGTTCTTCAGAACTTCCAAGCCCTGTCTGACTCGCGTCCAGTTTAGGCCTACCATCATCACCGCGCCTTCCTCCATCCCCTCGGGTCGCTCATGCGCCTCGCGAATGTTGAGCGCAGGAAAGTTCAAGATTGACGACTCTTCGGTGATCGTCCCACTGTCGGAGAGCACCGCTACCGCGTTCATCTGGAGCTTGAGGTAGTCCGAAAACCCGAGAGGCCTGTTCAACACAACCCCGGCAGGAACATCGATCCGTTCGTGCTCGAGCCTTTTTCTTGTGCGGGGATGAGTCGTGACTATCACAGGAAGGTCAAAATCAGCAACCAAACCAGATAAGACTTCGGAGAATCTCCCCAACTGCCGAATTGAATCGACATTTTCCTCGCGATGGCACGAGACCACAAAGTACCCTAATGGCGACAGCCCGAGGGCTTCCAGCACCGTGGACCGATCAGCCTTTGGTAGGTAGTACCGCAGAACTTCGGCCATCGGACTTCCGGTCTTGATCACCCGGTCTGGCGGGATACCTTCTCGAAGAAGGTACTCACGCGAAATCGAACTGTATGGCAAATTCACATCTGCAACGTGGTCGACGATCTTCCGGTTGATCTCCTCGGGCACACGCTCATCGAAGCACCGATTGCCCGCTTCCATGTGGAAGACTGGAATTCGCCGGCGCTTTGCTGGAATCGCCGCAAGGCTAGAGTTCGTGTCACCGAGAATCAGGACCGCGTCTGGATTGACCTCCTGAAGCGTCTTGTCCGCCTCCATGATGACCCGACCAATTGTCTCGGCGACAGTCGTTCCGGCTACCTCGAGGATTCTGTCTGGGGCCCGCAGCTCGAGATCATCAAAGAAGATCTCGTTCAGCTCGTAGTCGTAATTTTGCCCGGTATGCACCAGCACGTGGTCCGTCTCCCGCTCAAGCACCGCCATCACTCGCGAGAGACGAATGATCTCCAGGCCTAGTACCGACAACTGTCATCACTTTAATCTTGTTCATCAGACCTCACACAAATGCGTGTCGGGTCGCTCAGGGTCAAACGGCTCGCTAGCCCAGAACAGTACGACGAGATCCGACTGACCTACATTTGAGATGCTGTGAGTGAATCCTGGAGGAATATCTACGACCCTGAAATCTCGCCCTGACACCGGATACTCCATCACTTCGTCAATCAAGATCCCCCTGAACCTGATTATTGCCTCACCTTCCACTACTACAAATTTCTCGACCTTGGCGTCGTGGTAGTGATTTCCACGAGTAATGCCGGGGCGGGTCCGCGACAAGAACAGCTGACCCAGTGCTGGGCCCCGCAGGAGCTCGGCGAGCTCTCCGCGTACGTCGACCCTTTGATTTAGGTCATAGGCGAATAGACCTGGCGGTAAATAAGAGAGATAGGTCGAGTACAGCACCCGGCTGAATCTGTCACCCACAGGGGGCGCATCCACCGTCCGTCTTCCTCGGCGGAACAGGCGGATCATCTCTGCGAGCTTGCCTAAGGTGACCCGTGTGGTCGGTGTAACCCGGCACCACACCCCATCACCCTCGGGTTCCTTGCCATCGAGTAGACCAACGAAGGCACCTACCACATCATCTATATGAACCAACTCGATCACGTGACCGGGATCGGAAATGCAAATTTCCTCACCTCTGGCAATGCGATAACAGAAGGTCGCGACAACCGAGTTGTAATCCGGCCGGCACCACTTGCCGAATACCCCCGGTAGCCGAAAAACTCTGGTCTGTGCTCCTGTTTCGTGGGCGAAAGCCGCAAGTAGTTCTTCGGCTTCCCGCTTGGAACGACCGTATGGGTTTTCCAGAGCCGCTTGAGTCGACGACGGCAGCACCACAAGGGGCGCGCTTCCTTGCCGTCTGAGGATCTCGCACACAACTCTGAGCGATCCGGGGTTTCCTGTGTTGAATTCTTCCTCGCTCTCTGGCCGGTTAACCCCTGCCAGATGAAAAACAGCATCGACACCGCCAAGCATCTCGCTGAGTTGAATCGGATCGGTTCCAAGATCAGCCTCGTAAACATCGACGTCCTCACGACGCCGAAGAGTTACGACGAGGTTCTTGCCGATGAAACCTTCTGCACCAGTAACGACAACTCGCCGAGTCACGCCGAACCGCCCAACTCTCTCTTGACCTCGTCAAGGCCCATCAGCATTTCGATCATCTCGTCCAACCCCAACCTCCTGGTGTTGTGAGAATGATAATCCTCGACCGCAGAAACGCGCTCTTGGCCCTCAGAAAAATAGACAATGTAATTCAGGTCTCTCGTGTCAGCAGGAACCCGGAAGTATGCACCCATGTCTTCGGCACGCGCCATCTCTTCCCGAGTGAGCAGGGTCTCGTACAGCTTCTCGCCATGGCGGGTGCCAATCACTCTGATTTCATTGTCCGCATGAAAAACCCGCCTTATCGCCTCCGCCAGGGTGCCGATCGTAGCCGCCGGCGCCTTTTGCACGAATACATCCCCTGGCCGGGCGTGATTGAACGCGTACAGGACGAGGTCCACGGCCCCATCAATCGGCATCATGAACCGCGTCATCTCCGGGTCAGTGACTGTAAGTGGCTGACCACGCTTGATCTGTTGGATAAACAAGGGAATCACGGAACCTCGCGAACACATCACATTGCCGTAACGAGTCCCACACATTACCAAATCGGTCCCGCCCATGATTCGTGCCTTCGCGACCATCAACTTTTCCATCAACGCTTTAGACATCCCCATAGCGTTGATGGGGTAAACGGCTTTGTCCGTCGAAAGCACGACGACATGACCCGCACCGCATTGCACGGCGGCGTTGAGCACGTTTTCGGCGCCCAGTGTGTTCGTGCGAATCGCCTCGAGGGGGTGAAACTCGCACGAAGGCACCTGTTTCAGCGCCGCAGCGTGGAACACGCAGTCGACTCCGTACATCGCCGAAATCACGCTGTCTTGTGACCGAACGTCTCCGATGAAAAACCGAAGCCGGGGGTCATTATACGCAATCCGCATGTCTTCCTGCTTCTTCTCGTCCCGACTAAATATCCTGATCTCAGCTACATCGGTAGCAAGAAAACGACGAAGAACAGCGTTCCCAAACGTGCCCGTTCCACCGGTAATCAGCAGAGTCTTGTCTTTCAGCATGGTGGCTCCGTTTTCCGTCTTCCGGAGCGGGTGATCGATCGAATCACCCGTTCGGCGCGGTTGCATTTTCATGCCTTCGAGGCGGCATTTTCAATCCACGACCTTTCCGTGATCCCGAAGGTCGAACTCTCCGACCGATTCGGAGCACCCTCGGCCACGCTGACTAACCACGCTCTGGTGTGTGAGCGGTGGTCTCGACCTGCGCCGTGAGAGAGTGGTTGGTCATAGGCGATCACCTCGGAGCCACAGCGTCATCGCGCCTGTTGCAGTTCCAAAAAGAAATCTCCCAGATGGTCCGAATATCGACGATAGTCAAAGCACTCCTCTGCCCGTTGGCGGCTCCGAAGCCCCATCGCGGGGAGTGCTTCGCGACTCGCGCAAATTCGGCCGAGGGTATCAGCGATATCAGGCGGTCGGTGGCTCCTCGTAAGGAAACCCTCCCGCCCGTCACGGACATAGTCCCCGACATCTCCAGTGCGATTCGCCAGCACCGGAAGCCCCGCCGCCATGTACTGTGTCAACTTAGTCGGGAACTGTGCTTCCACCAATCGCCCGGGCTTCTTCACAAGGAGGGCGACATCCGATGACCTCATAAGATCTATCGCATCTGAGGGCCGTGGGAATCGCCCGTGAATGGTCAACGTGGATCCGAGTTCCCGGATGATTTTTTCTACACGGACACCTGATCTGAGAACGTCTTCAAGAGGCATTCCACAAAGGTGGAGGCAAACTGGGAGGCCCCGTTTTCTCGCGAGATTAAACCCAGCAAGGAGGCTGTCCAGAGCATCTTTGCGGCCTGCTTGGCCCGCATACACAAACCGCAGCCTGCGATTCCTCCCTGGCGGCCGATCGCGTGTTGGCCACAGCCCATGGTCGATATCGATCAAGGTCGGGACGCGTATGGTGCGAACCCCACGACGGGTGTAATAGCTCTCAAGGAAACTGCTAATGGCGATGACGTTCCCACTTTGGCGATTTAGTACGCGCATCGCGAAGTCAACGTCCCACGCGCGAGGGCCTACCCGGCCGCCCCATCTTAACGGCGCTTCATACCACTCCGTGATGTCCACGACCCACGGTATTTGACGTTCACCGGCAGAACCGCCGAAGGCGCCACCCCAGGGATGACAGCGCGTTGTAGGAGATGACAGCGCAAACGTCCGAGGTGTCCTGTGCCCTGAGCCAATCAACAGTGCGGATCCCGGAGGCGACATAGTCTCTAACCCTTCTCCAAAAAGTGCGTTCACCCGCCTTGTACTCCGCCATGGATTCGTAACAAAACCCGTCATATCGGAACTTACCGTCATGGCTGCGGTCTTCTGGTCGGCCGGCACGCTCGGCTCCACCGAACGTCACCTCGTACCCACACAATCGTAACGTCTTGGCTATCCCCAGAGCGCGGAATGCCCCCGGGCCCCCTTCGGGGAAGCTGAAGTAGCCAACGTAAAGGACCCGTCCTCTCGTTGCGCTGTCAGATGTTCTCGCCGCCATCACCATCCTTCAAGAACTCGTCCCGCACCCGGCGTTCCGGATAGTTGATTAGAACCGCCCGATGGACGCCTTTGAACACAAAGAGGCTCCCTGCCGCCGCTCCTATCGCTCCATACCGCTGTACAACGGACTCGAGGTCCTTGTACGAGCCTGCCCCACCCAGCACAGTGAGCGGGACATTGATCGCTTTTCGAACCTCGTCCACAAGGCCCAAGTCGTAGCCCTTCATTACGCCATCGTTGTCGATCGAATTGAGGATGATCTCGCCCGCACCTAGGCTCTGCATTTGCTCCGCGACCTCAACCGGGTGCCGATGTGTATTTCGTTTGGCATTGTGCGTCCAGACCTCGTATCGTCCCTTGAAGCGACTCCTCTTGACATCAAGGACAACCACGACGCTCTGGCTGCCTACCCTTCCGGTCGCGCGGGAAATCACGTTCGGATCTCTCATGGCTGCTGCGCTCAACGCCACCTTTTCAACTCCGAGCCGTACGATCCCCTCAACCTCCTCAGCTGTGGTAACCCCCCCGCCATAGCACAAAGGCATCCTGCACTCTGCTGCGAGGTGGGCGATGACTTTCAGGTCTGGTCTTCGCCCAGCAGTCGAGGCGTCGATATCGAGAACCATCAACTCGTCCGCTTCCTTCTCATTGAAGATCCTGACTGCATTTATCGGATCGCCAACGTATTTGTCGGAACCGAATTGCACGGTCTTGACGAGTCCCTTGTCTCTCAGCAGCAAGCACGGAATGATCCGCGGACGAAGCATTTCTTCCTGAACCTCTCAGACAAATGCACCACAAAGGTCGTTCGGGCGCGACTCATCCACCGGTGGTCAGAGGGCGGCAGCCGCAAAATTATTCAACAGGCGCAACCCCCAAGCGTGGCTCTTTTCAGGATGAAACTGCACGCCGAAGACATTTCCCGATCGGATGGCGCAGGCGAACTCACCCCCGTAATCTGTTACGGCAAGAACCACGTCATCGGATTTCGATTCGAAGAAGTACGAGTGTAAGAAATAAAACCTGGCCCCGCTCTCCAATCCGTCGAAAAGGCCGCAGCTCGTCACGATTCTCAAATCGTTCCAGCCCATGTGGGGGATATTCAGGGGAAGGCCTTTCGAGACTTGTGAGAACCGCCTGACGCGCCCCGGAATCCAGCCCAGCCCTTCACGGACGCCTTCCTCGCTCGAATGGCCCAGTAGCTGCATACCGACGCACACCCCAAGCACCGGGACACCCTTTTCGAATACCATTTCTTCCAGCGCCGGTCGCATACCAGACCGCTCAAGACGTTCGATCGCATCGTCGAACCCCCCGACGCCCGGGAGGATGATCCTCGACACCCCTTTCAGTTCATGGTAATTCGATGTAATTGTGACCGGGACACTTAACTGGTCGTAGACATTCTTAAACGCCCGGATGTTCCCAAGCCCGTAGTCGACGACCCCAATCACCTGAACAGCCTCCGCTCCATCCCCAGCAAGGCCAGCACCCTCGCACCAAGGCCAATTAGCGGACGCTTGTTCTTGAACGAGTGAAAAGTCGCATTCTCTCCATCGAAAATCGAACCAAGTTCGTCGATGCTCAACCCCAACTTCCGGGCGACGTACACGAATTCCTTTTCCCAGAACTCATCTGAGAGCTCCGGTCTAGCAATCCGCTGCAATGCCTCCTCCCGGCTCATTTGTTCCGTCATGATCAAGCTTGAGAAGTGACCGCGCCTCCGCTGGAAGCCGAATTTCTTCGGAAGCCAGTAGTCTTCGTAGAACCTCGTAAATCGTGACTCATGGTGCTTGTGTTGAAGCGGTTCCCATCCAAACCTCTCAGCCAGAAACGCCTCCGCCTCCCTCTTGCGGTACGGCATATAGTTGAGGGGTTTGACGATTTCCATGCCGAGGACGAATCTGTAGAAAACCCTGTACTGGAGGATGTCTACCATGGGAAAGGTCTTGAGAGGGATCTTGCCGTACTTCCTGTGAATGTCCTTTACAAGCCTGGTGTCGATCCCTGGGTATGCTCCCCATTCCTCTGGCTCGCGACAGCATTCTGTCGAGTAGTTCGCCCCGGTAAGCACGAACTTGATTCGATTTTTTACCGCAAATTTATAGAGAGCAGAAAAAAACGCCAAATCTTGCGGATAGTCTTGATCCGGGATTTGGGATTTTAAAAAAGCGACCTGCAAATCCTTCATTTCTTCCCAATTAATTACTTCAGTGAAGAGATCAAGACCAAGGCCATCAACGATCCTCTCGACGTTTCTGACAGCCTGTTGGGTGTTCCAGCCGGCGTCGACATGAAAAATCAACGGCGTCAGTCCCATGACCTCACGGGCTACATATGCCGTGTAGGAGCTGTCAGGACCGCCGCTCAACCCCAAGATGCAGTTGTAGTCCTTCCCTTTTCCCTTTCTCTTGATCCTATCAGCGATCATCGCCAGCTTCAGCTTCCCTCGCTCATCTGTGTGCCAGTTCGGGACAATCTGTTCCTGGAAATTGCGGCAGTAATCGCAGACACCGTCTTCGTCAAACGTGATTGCGGAATCGCTGGTATCCATGATGCAGCGACTACATATCTGATAATTCCTCCCGCTCGTCATCGACCCTCCCCCGATCAAGCGCGACGCCGCCCTGCGACGCGGCGCTCCCGTGGCGCCGCGCACGCCTGCAAATAGGACCATGTTTCCCGTGCGCATCGGGCCCAGGAAAAATGATCTGCGAGTTCCTTCGCCCTGCACGCCATCTTGATTCTGGCGACATCGTCCGAAATCAACGCGACCAAGGCGGCCGCAATGGAGTCAGGCGCTTCCGGGTCAAAATACAGCCCACCGTCTTGGAGCACTTCTGGCATTGGACCTTTGTTGGCACAGGCAATCGGGAGTCCGACCGCCATGCCTTCCAGGAGGATGTTAGGCATGTTCTCGCAACTCGATGCGAAAACAAACACATCCGACTCGGCCATCAGGGCGGGGAGATCTTGATGGGGGATTGCCCCAATCAGCTGAATATATCCGCCTTCGGGATCAGAGGCCCGGCACCTCTTCCTCGAGCTTGCGGCCGAACGATCCCCCTATCTTCCCGACCAACACCAGCTCGACTGGGTACCCTTGCGACCTGCAAGCCGCGATGGCTTGGACGACCTCAGAGTGGTGCTTGTAGGGTGCCACATCAGACACATAGATGCAGCGAACCCTGTGCCCCCCGGAGGACCACCTTCCTCCTGAACACCGGAGATCCTTGAACGCTCCGCCGACACCATGCGGTACAACCCGGTATTCTCTCAAGGGCCCTGTGACCAGTTGAATGACGTCCGCAGCATACCGCGTAAGGAAGATCACGCCGCGAGCCCTGAGCAGGGCACTCTTAGTCAGACCCGAAGCGCCATGAGGCGCAACCGCTGCAGAGAAAGGCCAAAACGTGCATTTTCTGTCGGTTCGAACGGCAGCATGTCTCGGCTCATCACCACCGCTGGTTGAAATCCGCATACCGACGCGCCGTCCGTTGTTAGGAGAACATCACAACCAAGGCGGCGTGCTTCTTCCGGAAGCGTCCGAAATTGCCACCAGACCTGCCGCAAGAGGGTTCCCTCCAACTCCGACGGATTGTGCGTGTACAGCCAGGGGAAAGTCGGCAGCCCTTCCAACAGCCCACGATTTGACCAGACATGAACCTCTCCGATGCCGTACTCTCCGGGAACACAATTCCGAATAATGCCCGCCAGGTGAGTCCTAGCCCCGCCCGACCGTCCTCGGGAAGCGTCAACACCGACCACCAGCCCATTCCCGACCATCTTCTCCTCAATAATCCGAGCGAAGCCCGTGCCGTCCCAAAAAGATCTTCACGAAGCCCACACCCCAGTAGCCGAATTCTCAACTCAGCCGAGATCAGAGCACCTACTGATGCCCCTATTAAAAAGGTGGTTGCC
>CAWGLT010000008.1:5000-369860 GCA_963823445.1 uncultured Acidobacteriota bacterium | reverse complement strand
GGGCGAGGCCCGCGACGTGCTCGCACCCGTGGTCGGATGGTTCACCGAGGGGCTCGACACGCCGCTGTTGGTCGGGGCGAGGACGCTGCTCGACGAGCTCTGGGACGCCGCTCAGAACGAGTACCGCAGGCCGAGCTGGACCTCCCGCGGCGGGTAGGGTGGCGGTGTAGGTGCCGAAGCGGGGTTGGGGACGTACTCGGCGTCAGGATCGACCAGACGGCCCGGCCAGGTACATCGGCGGCGACCACCGAGGTCACGTCGTAGTTGGTGGTGTCGAGCACGTTGAAGCCCTCGACGATCAGCTCGAGCTCCCCCTGGCCGAGCGGAACGTCTTGGAGACCCTCAGGTTGAGCTGCCGGAACGAGGGGCCGTCCTGGTCGTTGTGTCCGACCCCGGAGGCCGGTCGCCGAAGGTGCCGTCGCCGTTGAGGTCGTACCCGTAGACGCGGTTCCACGGCACGCCCGAGCCGTACTCGTAGAACGGCGCCACGGTCAGACCCCACGGTAGCCGGAACACGCCGCTCACCACCAGGCGGTACCGCTCGTCGGTCCAGCTCGGGCCCCACTCGGCCTCCAGGTCGGCCGGGTCGCTCGGGCTCGCCACACCCGGCCACACGATCGCCGTAGTTCATGCTGTCGACCAGGGCGAGCGACGCGGCGACCAGGTGGCCGCCGTCGAGGGTGCCGTTGAGCCCGACTGTCACCGTCCGGTACTCCGACCGCTCCCTCGCTCGAGTAGCGCACGATCTCGGTGTAGTCGGGGTTCGATCCGCCGGGGTTGTCGTTGCCCGCCCAGTTGGTGTCGCGGCCGATCATCAGGTTCTCGCTGTCGATCCAGACCCCCTCCAGGTCCAGGATCAGCCCGCTGTCCCCCAGTCGGTGGCTGAAGCCCGAGGCTCGCCTGGAGCGACTCCGGCGCTCCCAGGTCGTCGGCCAGGAGCTGGATGTCCGGGGGAAGCGGTAGCCCCGTGTTCACGGGGTCCGGGGTCGAGCCAGATGTCCGGGCAATCCGGCACGCTGACGTTGCGCCGCAGCAGGCGCGCCGCTTCGCCGTTGAACATCAGCTCGTACGCCGGGCCGAGCAGGTAGTCGCGGCCGACGTACCGACCGACGGCGGCGCGCAGCACGTCGCGGCCGTCGCCGCGCAGGTCCCAGCTGAGCCCCAGCCGCGGCTGGAGGTTGTCCGTGTCCCGGCGGCGCTCCCCCCACCGGGGGTGGGTGAAGCCTCGGTTGTTGCCGTCGGTCTCGAGGTCGTAGCGCACACCGAGGCTGACCGTGAGGTTGTCGCGCAGCAGCCAGTCGTCGTGGACGAACGCCCCCCAGTAGTCGTTCGAGAGGGCGGCGACCGGCCGAGCCGATGCCGTAGTAGTAGAGCAGGGGCAGGGCCCGGCGTCGTCCCCGTACACCATCAACCCGTAGCCGTACCGGTCCTCGGGGTACTCCCAGCTGACGTGCTCGTACGACAGCCCGATCGAGAGCCGGTGGCGGCCGCCGCCGGGCTGCCAGGAAAAGGTCTCCCGGAGCTCGGCGAAGTCGCCCTCCAGCCGCCCGTCGGGACCGAAGATCGTCCCGCCGGTCTGCAGGCTGGCGCCGAGGGAGAACCACTCGCCGAGCGTCTCGGAGTTCGCGGAAATCCGGCCCTCGCGTCGCGCGACCTGGGCGCCGAGCTGGTTGAGCCGGTTGTCGCCGATCACCCAGGTGTGTCCGATCAACAGCGTCCAGGCGTCGCGGTCGAAGCTCCAGCCGTTGGACTCGTCCCGGACCCCGCCGACGTCGTAGTTGTCCTGGCGGTAGCGCTCCCAGAAAAACCTGGCGGCGCCGGTGCTCGAGTCGCCGAAGCGGTGGTCGAGGCCCAGCACGACGCTGGTCTGCTCGACCGGCGCCGGCACATCGGCGGCGAGGTAGGTCAGGCTGCCGCCGGGCCGGACGTAGGCGACCTTGTTCTCGTCCAGGTGCTCGAGGGAGAGGAAGTAGTGGGTCCGGTCGCGGACCAGCGGCCCGCCCAGGGCCACGCCGAGCTGGATCCGCGTGAAGTCCGCGTCCTCAAGCTCGAGCTCGCCCTGCGCGCGCAGCGCGTCGGCCCGGTAGAAACCGTAGACCGACCCCCGGAGGTCGTTGCCGCCGCGGTGGGTGACGATGGACACCACCCCGTTCGCCGAGCCGCCGAGCTCGGCGTCGAAGCCCTGGCGCGACACCCGGAACTCGCGCACCGCGTCCTGGCTGAGCCGCTGCCGGGCAAGCCCGGTGATCGGATCGGTGAGCTCGACGCCGTCGATCAGGACCGTCGCCTCGGCCCCGGTCGCGGCGGCGCCGATCACCGGTCCGCCCTCGCGATCGAAGTACTCGACCCGGTCGGCCTGCACGCCGGGTGTGATGAAGGCCAGCCGCTCGAACTTGCGGTCGATCACCGGCAGCTGGCGGATCTGCTCCGGTACGACGTTGGCCGCCGCGTCCCTGCGTTCGACCTCCACCAGCACCGCCTCGCCGCTGACCTCGATCGCCTCCGCCACCAACGGCCGCATGGTGAAAGTGAGGTCGATCCCCTGACCGATCCGGAGCGCACAACCTGGATCGACCCCCGGCTCGAAACCGTCGAGTCGAGCCTCCACCCGGTAGCTGCCCGGCGCCAGGGCGAGCAGACGCGCGGTGCCGCGAGCGTCCGTGGTCGCCGTGCGTTGCAGACCGGTCTCGACATTGACCGCGACCACCGCGACGCCGGACAGCGGGAGATCGCTCCCCGCGGTGGTGCGAACCGTCAGGGTAGCGGTGTCGACCTGGGCAGCGGCCAGGGCAGAAACGAGCAGGGCCGCGCCGGCGGCAACCGTCCCGACCAGCCGACTGGCGCGAGTGGACCGGCCCTGCATCTCACCTCCTTCGCCGTACGACTCGAGAACCTACGACGCAGTCTCTTTTCGTTGCTGTGTTTCTGAGACGAGTATGCGCAATCGCGGTGGATTGCGCAACACCTGCGCAGCGCTCGGTCGATCACCGGACATGGAAGACGATCTTCGCCGGCATCCGACTGCGCTGCCCGTGACCGGTGCGGCGCCGGCCCGCGCTCGGTGCCGGCACGCAATCACAACGATTTCTGCACAACTTCGTCAGGACTTTCCTTCCTCTAGGACCGACCATGTTCGGGAACACCAACCGAAAGGAGGTCGTCATGAACGGGAGATCCGGATGGGCCCGCGCCGTGGTCGTGGTGGTCATCGTCTCCTGGGCGGGTCAGGTCCCGGCCTCGGCGACACACCAGAACAGCGGCTCGGATCCGGTGGGCCGGTGGCCGTATGGCCCGGTCGGTGCGGTCGCCGAGGCGGGGGGGCAGCTGGTCTTCGGCAACGGCTGCGTCCTGACCATTGCCGACGTCTCCGGCACCGAAACACTGCGGGTGGTCGCCGAAGTGGCGCTTCCCGACGTCGTGCGGGATATCGACGTCGTCGATGGGTACGCGTATGTCGCCAATGGACGGTCGGGCCTCCGCATCATCGATGTGATCGCGCCTTGCGACCCCGTTGAGCTGGGGGTCGTGGAGACGCCGTTCGATGCCCGGGACGTCGCGGTTTCCGGGAGCCACGCCTACGTGGCGGACGTTCGGGGAGGACTGCGAATCATCGACGTCAGCATCCCAGCCGGACCGGTTGAGATCGCGGCCGTCGACACGCCTTCGAGCCCGTACCGCGTCGCGGTGTCCGACGGGTATGCCTACGTCGCCGACCTGGCGGGAGGCCTGCACATCATCGATGTGAGGATCCCGACCTCGCCGGTCGAAATCGGGTCGGTCGACACGGGGGGAATTCCCTTCGACGTCGCCGTCGCCGATGGCCTCGCCTACGTGGCGGACTCCCAGGAGGGCCTGGTCATTTTCGACGTCAGGACACCTTCCTCCCCTGGCAGGCTGAGCTTCGTCGCCACGCCTGGCAGGGCCATGGGGGTTTCGATCTCCGGGAGGTACGCCTGTGTCGCGGATGACGAGGCCGGTCTTCGCGTCATCGATGTGCGCGATCCATGCGCGCCTTTTGAGGTGGGCTTTCTCGACACGCCCGGCTTTGCCGGGATGGTCGTCGGATGCGGCGAGTCCACCTACCTCGCGGACGGCAGCGCCGGCCTCCGTGTGATCGACGCCGGCACACCGGAATCACCCGCCGAGGTGGGTTCCCACCTGCCGCCGATCCGCGTGCCCGTCACGGAAAAGTGCGGCGGCCTGTTCTCAGTCGACCAGACTCCCGACGGCGTGGAGATCGTCCAGGACTGCGAGGCGGTCGCCATCGACGAAGTCGACCGGTATCCATCAACTCTTCAGGAAAGGAACCCGTCATGAACGCGAAATCCAAGCTCGGTCCGATCGCGATCGCGTCGATCATGCTGCTGTTGGCCGCCCAGGTCGCCTTCGCCCAGGTGGACTGGACCTGGGGCACCCTGGAGGTACCGCCAGGAGATCCCGGGTCCTGGGACCCGGGCCGCCACCTCATGGGGGACGTCGTTTTCGACGGCACGACGTGGCACATGTACCTCGTTGGCGGGCCTGGGGACGAACCCGTCGCCTACCGATGGAAGGTCGGACACTGGACCTGGAATGACCTCACCCTTGAGTGGGAAGAGGATCCGGCCAACCCCGTGCTGGAACCAGATTCGGGCCACTGGGATGCCTATTCTATTGGTAGCGTCGCGGTGCTGCACCAGGGGGGGATGTTCCACATGTGGTACGGCGCAGCGGGCGTCCACCTGGACCCCACGTATGTCGGGTATGCGACCTCCTCCGACGGGAGCCTGTGGATCAAGGACCTCGGCAACCCGGTTGCGGGGCTGGGCCCGGGCTCGGCGGGGGCGTGGGACGACCACGGAACTGCCCCGCACACGGTCCTGGTCGAGGGCTCATCCCTCCGAATGTGGTTTTTCGCGTTCCAGGGAGGCTACGGCGGAGTAGGCACCACCTGGCGCATCGGCCATGCCAGATCCCCGACCCCGATGGCGGACTCAGCTGGACCAAGGAAACGAGCTGGGTCCTCGAAGGGAGCGAGCCCTGGGAGGGAGACCATGTCTACTACCCGACGGTGGTTCGCTACAGCGACCGCTACGCCATCTGGTACAGCGGCGCCGAAGCGAGCCAGGTCAAGATCGGCTATGCCGAGTCGCTTGACGGCCTCTCTTGGACGAAGTGGCCCGGCAATCCGGTACTGGCCCCCCTGCCTGGGTGCATCTGGGCCGATTCGTCCGAGGTGATCCTCGAGGGCGACACAGCGGTCGGCTGGGTAAGCAACTGCACCAACGTCTACTCCCTGACGGCGCCGATGGTGCTCTTCGCCGACGACTTCGAGACCGGCGATTTCAGTCTCTGGAGCCAGGTGGCTCCGTAGTCTGAGGTGATGCGAGGTTGCGACCGGGTC
Organism: uncultured Acidobacteriota bacterium; assembly: GCA_963823445.1. Lineage (GTDB taxonomy): Bacteria > Acidobacteriota > Thermoanaerobaculia > Thermoanaerobaculales > Sulfomarinibacteraceae > JAHECW01. The sequence continues at coordinate 364,477 of CAWGLT010000008.1, read as the reverse complement.
GAGGCATCACGAACCGCGCTGTTGCTGATCGGATCGGGCCCGTCAGGAACATCGTCTGGGTGACTCGGGTTCGGGCGTCGTTCGCCGACCCCCGACCCCGCGAGGCCCGAACACCACTGTACGACCTGAAAGGAGCAGGCATCATGAAACAAAGACTCGTGACCGGTGCGGTTGTGGCGGTCGCCATGCTCGTCGCGCTGCCGTGCATCGCCCAGGACGCCTCAGCACTCGACCGGGGAGCCGGGTGCGGCATCGAAGGCACCTGGTACGGCGCCAACTCGGCATTCCTGAACTTCATCTTCGGGATCGAAAAGAACGCCGGCGGCGCCTACTCGGTCGTCGCCGACGGTTTCTCGGACCCGGACTTCCTCACCTATTGCCTCGAGCACACCGCGTGGCGCGGTGAGCTAACCAAGACCGGACCCGACACCTACCGGTTCCGGCAGCTCGAGCTCTGCGACCCCAACCCCGATGTCTTCGGCCCCATCCCGGGGCTCCTGTTGTGGGCCTCCGAGGGCGAGTTCACCATGACGAGCTGCGACGGGCTGGCGGCCGACATCCCGACGACCGGAGCCTACTTCTGGGGCAACGGCAAGGTGCCCTTTGTCGATCCGTTCGACATCATCTTTCCCGATCCCGTGACCGGGGTTTTTGAACGCATGCCGCAACCCTGACGGGGTGATCCGGATCAAAGACTCGAACGCCCGGCGGCTTCGGCCGCCGGGTTTGCGTCACTGATCGGCGAGCTCTTCGGACTGATCAGGTCGAATCCCGCACCTGAAGCCGTTTGGCCCGAAAGCATGCGCCCAAACGAGCCGGGGGCGTGCGCGGAGGTTCGGGAAAAACCTGTGCATTTCCAGAGAATTCTATCACCTCGATGTGAGCGCCTGAGTGACCCTGGCGGACGGAGATTCTCAGGAATTTCCGTGGAAAATCGCTTCGCTCCTTCCCCGAAAATTCCTGAGACTGGTATGAGCCGTGCTGAGCTGCCCATCATTCTCGTCATCATCTATCTTCTGCCTGCGGGAAAACCCACGTCTGTCGGCCTTCGGCCGATTGTCCGCTGAACACCCTCTTTCCGCTCTTGGTCCTCCTGGTGCGGGCGTCCCGCCCGCAGGAAGCCGATGAGAAAGTGTCGACGGGATCGGTTCAGCGATCCGCCTGAACCGCCGCCAGCCTGAGCCAGCCGTCGAGGGAGATCGTGCCCGGGCGCGCGTCGGGATCGAGCCCGGCCGACTCGATGGCGTCGCGGTCGATCCGGCCGCCTAGCGCGTTGGACAGCTTTTTCCTCGGGAGGGTCAGCGCCTGGCCGGCGATCTTGAGAGCCCGCGCGATGTCGTTCGGGTCCGCCGCCGGCGGCCGCAGATCGAGCACCACCACGGCCGAGGTCACTTTGGGAATCGGCCGGAAGGCCCGCGGGTGGACGTCGAAGGCGATGTAGGCCTCGGCCCAGGCCGAGCGTTCGAGCGCCATGAGACCGTGATTGCCGTCACCGGGCTCGGCCACGACCCGGACCGCGACCTCGCGCTGGAGCATCACCACCAGCCGGGTGAAGCTCTCGTGGCACGGCATGAATCGCCGGAGAATGGCCGTCCCCACCGAGTAGGGGAGATTGGAAGCGAGCTGCCAGGGTCCTTCCGCACCGGCGACTTCGTCAACCGGAATACTGAGGCCGTCGGCGTGGACGACCTCGAGCCCGCTGCCGCCGAAGCGTTCGACGAGCGGCGCCACCAGCGCCTCGTCGAGCTCGAGAGCGCGGACCCGGTCGAACCGCTCGAGGAGCGGCGCGGTCAGCGCTCCGCGCCCGGGGCCGATCTCCACCACCCGAGGAGGCGCATCGGCAAGGAGATCCACGATGCGATGGGCGACAGCCGGATCCACCAGGAAGTTCTGACCGAGACGGCGTCGTTTGGACCTGCCCACGGTTCCGCTCGGTTCAATTCTCGGCGCGGGAGTCGGAGGACTCCCGCGCCGAGAATTGAAAATGAGGATTGTCTTTCACGAGAGTCTCTTGCACGCCTGAGCCAGGGGGGCTGCAAACGACTCGACACGCCGGGCCAATCGGTCGGTATCGCCTTCATCAGCGATCTGGTTGACAATCGCCGATCCGACGACGACGCCGTCGGCAATCGCTGCGACCCTGGACACCTGATCCGGAGTCGAGATCCCGAATCCCACGGCGACCGGCAGTCGTGAGACCTTTCGCGCGGTCCCGACGTTGGCCGCGAGCTCGGAATCGAGGTCCTTCTGGGCGCCGGTGACCCCGGTCCGTGAGACGAGATAGAGGAACCCGCCGCCGAACCTGGCGGTCGCCTTCATCCGCGCCCGGGTCGAGGTCGGCGTCACCAGCATGATGGCGTCGAGGCGGGCGGCCTTGAGCGCAGGGCGGAAGCCCCCCATTTCCTCGGCGGGGACATCGGTGAAGAGCACGCCATCGACCCCGGAGGCGGCGGCGTGCTCGGCAAACCGGTCGACGCCGAAGCGGACGACCGGGTTGGCATAGGTGAAAAGGACGATGGCCAGCTCGGACCGCGACCGGATCTCGCGCACGACCTCCAGGACCTGCTTGAGCGAGGTCCCCTTCACCAGGGCGCGCTCGGCGGCGCGCTGGTTGGTCGGCCCGTCCGCCATGGGGTCCGAAAAGGGCACACCGAGCTCGAGGACATCGGCCCCCGCCCGTTCGAGGGCGCCGGCGATGGCCACGCTCTGTTCGAGCGACGGGTCGCCGCAGGTGACGTAGGGGATGAAGGCGGCCCGACCCTCGCGTCTGGCGGTCTTGAAGGCATCGGCGATCCGGCTCACGGCTGCTCCCTCTCGACCCTCGCCACCTCTTCGAGGTCCTTGTCGCCGCGGCCGGACAGGTTGACGATGATGTTGGCATCGAGGGCCATCCCCGGTGCGACCTTGGCGGCATGGGCGACGGCGTGGGCCGACTCGAGGGCCGGGACGATGCCCTCGGTCTCGGCGAGAAGATGAAATGCGGCGAGGGCCTCCCGGTCATCCACCGTGGTGTACTTCACCCTGCCGCTGTCGCGCCAGTTTGCGTGTTCCGGGCCGACCGCCGGGTAGTCGAGACCCGCCGAGACCGAATGGGTGGGCTCGATCTGGCCGTTCTCGTCCTGGATGACCTGGGTCCGGGTGCCGTGGAGGACGCCCGGCGCCCCACCCCCGGCGAACCGCGCCGCATGATCGCCGGCGCCCGGGCCCCGCCCACCGGCCTCGACGCCCACCAGCTTCACCCGGGTGTGGGGGATGAAGGCCGAGAAGATCCCCGCGGCGTTGGAACCGCCGCCGACACACGCGATGATGAGATCCGGCAACCCGCGGACGATCTGCCGGTACTGGGCCATGGTCTCGCGGCCGATGACCGATTGGAAATCGCGGACCATCATCGGATAGGGGTGCGGACCGAGGACCGAACCGAGGATGTAGTGGGTCGAGCGGACGTTGGTGACCCAGTCCCGAAGCGCCTCGTTGATGGCGTCCTTGAGGGTCTGAGCCCCGCCGGCGACGGACATCACCTCGGCGCCCATGAGCTGCATCCGATAGACGTTGAGCGCCTGCCGGCGCATGTCCTCGGCGCCCATGTAGACCCGGCACTCGAGTCCGAGCAGGGCCGCAGCCGTCGCGGTCGCCACGCCGTGCTGGCCGGCGCCGGTCTCGGCGATGACCCGCCGCTTGCCCATCTCGCAGGCGAGCAGCGCCTGACCGAGCGCGTTGTTGATCTTGTGGGCGCCGGTGTGGCAGAGATCCTCCCGCTTGAGCCAGATCCGGGCGCCGGCCAGCTGCGCCGACAACCGACGCGCAAGATACAGCGGCGTCGGGCGTCCGACGTAGTGTGCGAGCAGCTCGTCGAGGCGTGCGGCGAAGGCCTTGTCGCGCTGGGCCCGCTGGAAGGCCCGATCGAGCTCAGCGAGGGGCGCCATGAGGGTTTCGGGCACGAATACGCCGCCCCACTCGCCGAAATACCCGCGCTTGTCAGGAAGGCTTTTCATCTTGCACCAGCGCCGCAGATTCTACCGCGGATCGGGCGGCGGTCACGAACGCCGCCACCCGTTCCGGGTCTTTGATCCCCGGGGACGCCTCGACGCCGGTCGAGACATCCACCATTGCCGGGCGCACCAGGGTCACCGCCTCGACCACGGTCTCGGGTGTCAATCCCCCGGCGATGCCGACCCACAGACCCGTCGGCCGCTGACGAAGTCGCTTCCAGTCGTACGCCACGCCGTCGCCGGCGCCGGGGTCGAAGAGCGGCAGGCACCGCCCCGAGAGCATGGCCGCCCGCTGCCAGGGATCCGCGCCGCTGGGCTCGACCCGGCGCAGGGTCTCGGGCCCGAGGATGTCGAGCCATGAATCAGGCTCCTCGCCGTGGAGCTGCACCCGATCGAGACCGAGGAGATCACGGATCGCGATGACGCTTTCGAGTTGAGAATCTCGAAACACGCCGACCTTCTCGGCGCCCGTCAGATCGTGAATCCACGCAGCCGTCGTCGGATCCACGAATCGCCTGGTCCCCGGGACGAAGACGAATCCGAGCATATCGGCGCCCGCCGCGATGGCGGCCTCCGCATCCCCCGGCCGGGTCAGTCCACAGATCTTGACAAGCATCCGCGGTCCCCGCTCGGCTCCGAGCTTCCGGGTGAAGCCATGAGCGTCCGTGCCTGATTGTGGGCACCGCGTGGCTTCACCCGAAATCTCGGAGAATCAAAAACATTCATTCCAGTCAGCTTCGACCTCCAAGAAGATTCTGTAACGCGCGCTCCGGATCGTCGGCGCGCACGAGGTGTTCGCCGATGAGAAAGGCGTCGTAACCCGCGGCGCCGAGCCTCACGATATCCTCGTACCCCTTGATGCCGCTCTCGGCGACCCGCACGCGATCGGCGGGCAGCCGGTCGGCCAGCTCTTCGACCGCATCGAGGCTGGTGACAAAGGTGGCGAGATCGCGGGCGTTGACCCCGATGATCTGGGTCCCGGACGCGATGGTCGGGGCCGGATCCTCATCGACGAAGATCTCGACGAGGGTCTCCAACCCGAGCTCACGAGCGGCGCCGACGAGCTCGGCGAGGCGATCGGCGGGGAGGATCCGCTGGATGAGCAGTACGGCATCGGCGCCGAGAGCCGCGGCCTCTCGCAGCTGCCGTTCATCGACCACGAAGTCCTTCCGGAGCACCGGCAGGTCGACCACCGACCGCACCGCGGCGAGCCACTCGAGCTCGCCCTGAAAGAAATCGGCCTCGGTCACCACCGAGATCGCCGACGCTCCGGCGGCCTGGTAGCGAGCTGCCAGCATCGCGGGGTCGAAATCGGCCCGGAGCAACCCGGCCGATGGGGACGCCTTCTTGCACTCGGCGATGATCGCCGGACCCCTGGCCGACAGGGCCTCGCGGAGCGATCGCCGCGGCGCCGCCGCCCGCATCGCCGCCGCCCGATCGGCGAGATCCGCGGGTTCGGGCACGGCCGCCATCCGGGCGCGGACGGCATCGACGATCCGATCGAGCACCGAGGGCTCAGCCATCGCCGAGCTCCCGCGACCGGCGAACCAGGGCTTCGAGCTTTCGCCCCGCGGCGCCGCCGGCCAAGATATTCCGTGCGATTCCAAGCCCAGAGGAAAGATCGTCGACACGGCCGCCGACCATGAGCGCCGCCGCCGCATTGAGCGCCACCGCCTCGGACGCCGCCGATCGTTCCTCTCCGTCGAGGATCGCGCACAGCCGCCGCGCGTTTTCCTCGACACCGCCGCCGCGGAGGCTGCCGGGATCGGCGGCGCGAATTCCCAGATCCAGCGGGTCCACCTTCCAGGTTCCGGCGACCGCGCCATCGCGGACTTCGATCACCGTGGTCGGCGCCATCACCGAGAGTTCGTCGAGTCCGTCGTCGGAATGCAGGATGAGCGCGTGCTCGGCTCCGAGATCGGCGAGGGCCGCGGCCACCAACGGTTGGACCTCGCTCCCCCAGACGCCGAGCACCTGGCGCCGGACACCGGCCGGATTGGTGAGGGGTCCCAGGAGATTGAACACCGTCCGGACACCGAGGGCGCGCCGCACCGGCACCACCGCTGCCATGGCCGGGTGGAGCTGCTGGGCGAAAAGAAACGCGATCCCGACTTCCTCGAGCAGAATCGCCAGCGCCCGACGATCGAGATCGAGCCGGACGCCGAGGGCCTCGAGGACATCGGCCGATCCGCACTTCGACGACACCGAGCGATTGCCGTGTTTGGCCACCGGCACCCCGGCAGCGGCGGCCACCAGGGCCGCAGCGGTGGAGATGTTGATGGTCTCGGCGCCGTCGCCGCCGGTGCCGCAGGTGTCGATGGCGCCGGCCGGCGCCGCCACGGCGAGGGCTCGGGCGCGCATGGCGCGGGCGGCAGCGGCCACCTCGGCCGCCGATTCGCCCTTGGCGCGAAGAGCCACGAGCACACCGGCGACCTGGGCGTGATCGAGCCCGCCATCCATGATCGCGCCGACGAGCGCCTCCATCTCGGCGGCCGCGAGATCGGTCCCGCTGAGGAGCTGATTCAAAAATCCTTTGGTTTCGATCATTGATTCCCGTCCGGCCGACTCACGTCTCACGTCTCATCGTCTCACATTTCATAATTCATAATTCATAATTCATAATTCATAATTCTAAAAGAACTTACCGCTTCCACTTCGCCCCGACTTCGATCCCCGCAATGGACAAGAAGTTCGCGAGCAGCTGCATCCCATCGACGCTGAGATAGGACTCGGGGTGGAACTGCACCGCGTGGTGCGGCCGGTCGCGATGGGCGACGCCCATCACCAGATCGTCGTCGGTCCAGGCGGTGATCTCGAGAGCTTCCGGCACCGTCGCGCGATCGACCAGGAGCGAGTGGTAACGAGTGGCGATGAAGGGATTGGGCAGGCCGGCCATCACCCCGGTGTCGTTGTGGTGGATCTGCGACGTCTTGCCGTGAACCGGCGCCGGGGCGCGAACGATGGAACCGCCGTGGACCGCGGCCAGCGACTGGAGACCGAGACAGATCCCGAGCATCGGGGTCTCCGCGGCGGCTCGGATGAGATCCATGCTGACGCCGGCGTCGTCGGGGGTGCCCGGTCCCGGCGAGATCACGATGGCCTTCGGCCGCCGCCCCAGCAACTCTTCGACGGTGAAGGCGTCGTTGCGCACGACCTCGATCTCGGCGCCCGAAATCTCCGCCAGCTCCTGCACGAGGTTGTAGGTGAAGCTGTCGTAGTTGTCGATCATCAAAATCATGCTTCAGCTCCGGGGCGCGGCCGCCGCGGCTTCGGCCATGGCCACGGCTTCGACGAGGGCGTTGGCTTTGTTGCGGCACTCTTCGAGCTCCGATGCCGGCACCGAGTCGTAGACGATGCCGGCGCCGGCCTGGATATGGGCGACGCCGCCGCGCTCGACCATGGTCCGGATGGCGATGCACGAGTCGAAGTCCCCGGTGGCGTTGCGATACCCCACCGCCCCGCCGTAGACCCCGCGCCGGACCTCCTCGAGTTCGTCGATGATCTCCATCGCCCGGACCTTGGGCGCTCCGCTCAGGGTTCCCGCCGGAAAACAGGCGAAGAGCGCGTCCCAGCCGTCACACTCGGGGCGGAGCTCGCCCTGGACCTCGCTCACCAGATGCATGACGTGGCTGTAGCGTTCGACCTCGGTCTCGCGGGCCACCGTCACCGTGCCCGGAACCGCCACCCGGCCGATGTCGTTGCGTCCGAGATCCACCAACATGGTGTGCTCGGCGAGCTCCTTGGGGTCCGCGAGGAGCTCGGCTTCGAGTTCGAGATCGCGATCGCGATCTGCGCCGCGCGGTCTGGTCCCGGCGATGGGGCAGGTGCTCACCCTCCGGCCGGCGACCTGAACCAGCATCTCGGGGCTCGAGCCGAGGATCCGCGCATTGCCGGTGTCGAAGAGAAACATATAGGGCGACGGGTTGGTCACCCGCAGCATGCGGTAGATCTCGGCCGCGGTGCAGCGCGGCACCCGCCGCCACCTTCGCGACAGGACCACCTGGAAGATGTCGCCCGCGAGGATGTGCTCGCGCGCCTTCGCCACCGCCGCGAGATAGTCCTCCGCCGAAGGGGTCGAGCGCCACCCGGACCAGGTGTCGCCCTTGGGTACCGGCAGGGTGTGGGGCAATGGACCGCCGCCTCCCTCGAGGAGCGCGCTGTGGAGGTTGCCGATCCGGTTGAGGGCGGTTGTCCACGCGGCCTCCGGATCGCCTTCGATGCGGGCGAGCACGACGAGCTGCAGCCTTTGCCGGGCGCGGTCGAGGGCGACCACCGAATCGTAGAGTCCGAACCAGGCGTCGGGCAGCCCGCCCTCGTCGCGGCCGCTCGCCGGGATGGCCTCGACCAACCGCACTGCGTCATACCCGAGATAGCCCATGGCGCCGCCGCAGAACGGCGGCAGATCGTCCACCGGAGCGACCCGACCGAGATCGGTGACCCGCCGCAGCACTTCGATGGGCGCCCCGTCCTGGGGCACGCCGTCGACCAGCACTCGAGCGTCTCTGATTTCGACGATCCTGAAGGGATCGACCCCGGTGAAGGAGTAGCGGGCGACGCGTTCGCCGCCCTCGACGCTTTCGAGGAGGAACGGGTTGCGGCCGCCGCGGGCGAGTCGGGAGTAGACGGTGAACGGCGTCACCGTGTCGGAGGTCAGCTCACGCATCACCGGCACGACATCGTGATCGCGCGCGAGGGCAGCAAACTCCTGTTGTGAGGGGCGAACTTCCACGAAACCTCCACCGCCGACGATCGAAGGAGACATTCTACCTTGGGTCGCATCCTGTATCTGTGTCCGTGTCCGTGTCCGTGTCCGTGTCCGTGTCCGTTTCCGATGCCCGATGCTGGATGCTGGATGCTGGATGCTGGATAGGACCATCGCATCATCGCGACAGCCCACAGATCACACAGATGAACGCGGATAGAGCCATCACAATCATGAGTGGGCGAGTGGTGGATTCAAGGTTGGGAGACTTCGTGGCGGCGTTTTCTCTGCCGATACGGGTCTGACGGGCAGGCTGGAAGCCCGCCCCCACAATCATCACAGAGTTTGTTGGCACACCTCGACGGGAAACCATACCGGATGGAGATTGTGGAGCAGGCATCCTGCCTGCTCTTCATCGACCTACCGGTCACGAAACTCCTTCCACGATAGTCAGACGACCGGGTCATCTGACTCGCCAACCCAAATCGCGCAGTCTTGGTGTCCACTTTTTCCAGCAGGTCCACTCTGCTCCTCTGCGTCTCTGCGCCTCTGCGCCTCTGCGATAAGACTCCGATCCGATCCGTGCCCCCCTCGTGTACAATTCCGCCCCTGACAGGAGGCAACGATGTCCACGCCCGTGATCACCATCGCCGATCTCGCCGAGTTTGTCGGCCAGGAAGTCACCATCCAGGGATGGGTCTACAACTGGCGCAAGAAGGGCAAGCTGCGCTTCATCATCCTTCGCGACGGGTTCGGTTATCTCCAGAGCATCGTCTATCGCCCCGAAGTGGACGAGGCCGTCTGGGAGACCGCGGTGGAGCTGACCCAGGAGTCGTCGGTGCGCGTCACCGGCAATCTCGTCGCCGACGACCGCGCCCCCGGCGGCTTCGAGCTCAAGGTGACGGCCCTGGAGACGGTCCAACTCGCCCCCGAGTTCCCCATCGGCAAGAAGGACCACGGCCCTGACTTTCTCCTCAACCACCGCCACCTCTGGCTGCGGTCCAAACGCCAGCACGCCATGATGCGGGTCCGCAACGAGGTCACCCATTCGATCCGCGATTTCTTCTACACCCGCGGCTACACCAACATCGACTCGCCGATCCTGACCCCGGCCGCGTGCGAGGGAACCTCGACGCTCTTCGAAACCGACTACTTCGGCGAACCCGCCTTCTTGTCGCAATCGGGCCAACTCTATCTCGAGCCCGCCTGCGCGGCCCTGGGCAAGGTCTATTGCTTCGGTCCGACCTTCCGCGCCGAGAAATCGAAGACCCGCCGTCATCTCACCGAGTTCTGGATGGTCGAGCCCGAGGTCGCGTGGCTCCGGTTCGATGGCCTGCTCGATCTCGCCGAGGAGTTTCTCTCCGAGATCGTCTCGCGGGTCCTCGAACGCTGCGATGAAGACCTGAAACGGCTCGAACGCGATGTCTCGAAGCTCGAGCCCTCCACCCGGCGGCCCTATCCCCGCCTCGATTACGGCGACGCGATCAACAAGCTCAAGGAACTCGGTTCGGGCGTCGAGCACGGCGACGATTTCGGCGCCGAAGACGAAACGATTTTGACCCGACAGTACGATCAGCCGCTCATGGTGACCCGCTACCCGGCGGCCATCAAGGCGTTCTACATGCAGCCGGATCCGGCGGACCCGACCCGCGCCCTGGCGGTCGATGTCCTCGCTCCCGAGGGCTACGGCGAGATTATCGGCGGCTCCGAGAGATCCGACTCCCTCGAGCACCTCGAACGCCAGATCGCCGCCCACCACCTGCCGAAAGCTGCCTTCGAGTGGTACCTCGATGTCCGCCGCTATGGTTCATTCCCGCACTCGGGATTCGGTATGGGGATCGAACGCTGCGTGACCTGGATCTGCGGCGTGCCGCATCTGCGCGAAGCGATTCCCTATCCGCGGATGATCAATCGGATCTACCCATGAACCAATTCCTAGTTCTTAGTTCTTAATTCTTAATTACATCGCAACTGTACCTCGAAACGCTGCGATGTAATTTAGAACTCAAAATTAAGAATTTAAAATTCGCCTATCTGTCGCCCTGCGATAGATGGGCGATGGTCGCTCCCCAGCCGCCGCGATCGGCGGTGGCGTCGCTGAACGACGCGACGAGCGGATGCTTCGCGAGCGTGCTCCGCACGCGTTCGCGCTGGACTCCGATTCCCCGGCCGTGGATCAATCGGACTTCGCGGAAACCCTTTGCGTGGGCGGCCTCGAGGTAGTCGGTCACGACATCGGGGATATCGCGGGGAGGGAAGGGGTGGAGGTCGATGAAGTCTTCGACCGGGAGTTCGACGGGGATTTTCGGATCGGGGTCCAGCGCTTCATCGCCCGGGTCTTCTTTGCTGTCGGAGTCGGTCGTGTTCCTTCCGAAAGCGAGAAACACAACCGCTGTCAGCGACACGAGGATCAACCCGAAGACACCGAGACCCCACCAGGCTTTGGGTCCGATGACTCGAGACAGCGGCCAGGTCAAGACCGCGGCAGTTCCGAAGACCGCGAGCTTGGTCAGGAGGTAGACTGCCCGGGGAGAGAGCGGATCGGCCACGAGCGGAGTATATCCTCCTCCGGCGTCAGCTCTCGACGGGCGTGGTCTTGACGGCGGTCACGGTGTAGCCGAGGCCCTCGATCTCGGCCGCGAGTTCATCCGGCGACAGGCCCGGCGATCGAAAACGAGCGTTGGCGGAACCCGACACATGGTCGGCCGAGGCGCTCTCGACACCTTCCACCCTGGTGAGGGCCTCGGTGATCGCGGACGAGCAGCTTTCGCAGTGCATCCCCTCGACGGTGAATGTGGCGTCCACCGATGTCGAACGACTGCAGCCGGAAACCACCCCGGCGGCAATGGCCAGAACAACCACGATCAAGACCCGCTCAGCCGGCATTCTCATCCATCTTCTCCAGTTCATCCCAGATCTCGAGCTGCGGGGCGACCACCGTCGCGGAGCCGTGTTCACTCAGACGATAGTAGATCGTCATCCCATCTCGACGCGAACTGACGAGACTGCCGGACCGCAGTCGGCTGAGATGCTGGGAGACGGCCGCCGGCGTCATTTCCAGCACTCGCGCGAGATCGCACACGCAGAGTTCGCCGACTCGTTGGAGAAGGGCGAGGATCTTGAGCCGGGTCTCGCCGCCAAGCAGCGCATAGTGCTGGGCCATGGCCTGGAGAGGCAGGCGATGCCTTGCGAGCGAGTTCCTCAAGGCGATGAGCTTTTCCGGGTGCCGATCAGCTGCAGAACAATCAAAGGCTTGGTTACGCATGTGCTTCCTCGGGTCGGGGCGCAGGGCTGCTGACAGCGTGGTTGGCGGGTCCCGTCCATGATTCAGATTAGTTAACCACATAGCTATTTTAGAAGATTCTTAGTTATTGTCAAGAACCTCCACCATGCTCGAATACCTCCGGCCCCGGACACGTTGTCTACCATGATGAGCTTGACGACCCGAGACCCGCTGGTGCTCGAGATCTGGATCGACGGCGACTGCGAGGTTTGCCGACGGTCGGAGAAATGGTGTTCGGCTCGTGATGAGCGCCGACGGCTGCGCTTCATCGATCTCCACGCCACCGACTCGGTCGATCCGCCCGGATCGCCGGAAGCCATGATCCGCGCTGTCCACGTCCGCGACGCGGACGGGACCGTCAGAACCGGATTCGACGCCTGGCGGCGAATCCTCGCCGAACTCGACGGCTGGCGCTGGCTGGCGTGGGCGGCCGGTCTGCCCGGATGCAGACACCTCGGAGGCTTCGCCTATTCGTTGGCGGCTCGCAACCGCCACCGAATCGGCGTCGGCAAGACCTGAGGATCAGGGCCGCCACTCGTCCACCGGTCGCGGCTCGCCGAGCGTCCCGTCGGCATGGATGGGCGCGACCTGAATATCGAGATCGACGTCGACGGGTCTGAACTTCGGCACCGCGAAGAAAAGGTGCGCGCCGTCGGCCGTCGGCGCCGCCTCTACGAGCACCGAGCGGTGGGGGCCGGGAAGGCGCACCTCGTTGACCCGTCCCCCTTGGAAGCGAAGCTGGCGATCGCCGCGGACGAAATAGAGCTCGTTGACGGGACCGATCCGGGGTCCCCACTCGAGACCGCCGGAGTTGATCTCCGCCTGAAGCTGCTGCGCCGGACCGATGTCGGGATCGAAGAGGAAAAGGTCGCCGCTGCCGTTCCGTGTCGTGGCGAACACGGTCTTTCGCGGCGAGCCGGTCATGGCCACGGCATCGAAGGCGTCCCCTTCGCCCGTACCTTCCATGCGTACGACCTCGCCCCACGGGGCGGAAGAACCGGGACGCTCGGAGACCCCGACCCAGGGCGCTCCATCGGGGTCGGAAACGGTCACATAACAACGCCGCTCATCGGTGCTCACCCAGGTCAGCTTGACGTGCTCGTGCGGTTCGATGCCCGGGAGGACGACCAACTCCGGAGTCGACCATCCATCGTCGCCGAGTTGAGTGCGGAAACCCCGATCGAAACTCCGCTCCCCCTCGGCGGGCGACGCCAACCCGTCCCTGGGCGCCCCGATCCAAGGACCGCCGGGAAGCTCCGGCGACCGGAGCCGCCCGGAAAAGTAGAGAATGGTCCCATCGCCCACCGGCACCGGTGAACCTTCGACACCGGCGGTATTGATGCGATCGACATCCTCGATGACCTCGGCCGGGCCGCCGGCGAGCTGCAGCTTGGGCAAACGCCATCTGGCGTAGCTGACGAAGTCCATCAACTGCGCCGCTTCGAGGTGGATCTCGTTCTCGCCGACCATGGTGGTCGTGCCCGGCACCGGGATGGCGACGATCTCCGTACCCGGAACGATGTCCAGCACCGCGGCGGGCCGGTCATCCACCACGACGACCGTGTCGGAGGTCACCACGACCACCGCGTTGATGCCGCCCGCGACGTCGGGTGTGGGGCGTGCTTCGTCGCTGCGGCCGAGGGCACGCGGAACAGCGATGAGGACCTTCGCGATCCAGACGTTCTCACGCGACGGATCGGGCGCCGCCTCGAGGAGGTTGCCGAAGGTCTCGGTGTCCGCCTGCGGCGTCGAGCGCATGGGATCCACGAGGTCGCAGCCACCGAGGACCGGCAGCATGACCGATACGAGCACAACAAAAACAGAGCGTGACATGTGCACCCTTCCTGATCCGTTCATTGTCAAATCAGCATTCCGGCGATGGTCGCCGTGAGCAACGAGGCGATGGCGCCCCCGAACATGGCCTTGAGACCGAGGGCCGCCAACGCCGATTTTCGACTCGGCGCGATGGCGGAGATCCCGCCGATCTGGATCCCGATGGAGGAGAAGTTGGCGAAACCGCACAGGGCATAGGTGGAGATCACCGCAGCCCGCTCGCTCAAGGCTCCGTCGTGGATATACGTTCCGAGAGCGCCGTAGGCGACGAATTCGTTGAGCGAGATCTTGATCCCAAGGAGGTTCCCGACCAGCCCCGCGTCGGCCCAAGGCACCCCCATGAGCCACGCCAGCGGACGAAAGAGGCCTCCGAAAAAGGTCTGCAGCGATCCCGGAAAGAAACCTCGGAACTCCCCCGCCGCCGGCGACCAGAGAGTCTGCGCCGAATACGCGACATATTCGCCGCCGAGGAGGCGCCCGTCGATGAGGCCGTCGATCCAGCCCAGGAGGCTGTCGACGACCGCGATGAGGGCGATGAAACCGATGAGCATGGCCCCGACGTTGAGGGCGAGCTTGAGGCCGTCGCTGATGCCGTTGGTCGCGGCCTCGATGACGTTGCCGCCGGAATCGATCTCCGGCAGGCCGACATCGCCCGCGGTCGCCGAATGCTGGGTTTCCGGATAGATGATCTTGCCGATGACCAACGCCGCCGGCGCGGCCATGACGCTGGCCGCGATGAGGTGGCCGGCTGGAACTCCGAGAGCGATGTACCCGGCGAGCACTCCCCCCGCGATCGTGGCGAAGCCACCGACCATGACGGTCAGCAACTCGGAACGGGTCATGTCCTCGAGGAACGGTTTGATGAGCAGCGGAGCTTCGGTCTGGCCGACAAAGATGTTGGCGGAGCAGGACAGGGTTTCGGCGCCGCTGGTTCCGACCGTCCACTTCATGAACCGCGCGAGGTTCTCGATGACGATCTGCATGACGCCGAGGTAATAGAGCACGCCCATGAACCCGCCGAAGAAGATGATCGTCGGCAGAACCTTGAAGGCAAACTGGAAACCGAAGCCCGGCCAGGGGCTTTCCTGCGCGACGAAATAGTACCGGCCGTCCGCCAGATTGCCGAAGAGGAACCGCGCACCGTAGTCGGAGAGTGCGAGGAAATTCGCCACTTTTTCGCTGAAGGCGGCAAAAATCGTCTGCCCGTAGATACCGTTGGCGATGAACCAGGTGGTGCCGAAAACCACAACGAGGGCGCCGCACACCCGCCTGACCGGTCGGGGAATGGCGATCCTGCCACCGATGGTGGCGACGATCGCGGCCACGATGGTGAGCCAGCCGAGCGCCTGCGGCGCGAGGAGACCGAAAATTCCGCCCACGACCGCCGCACCGACGAGCACGACCACGATCCCGGCAAGGCCGTCGAGCCGCTTCTTCTGCTCTTCCTGCATGATGTAGACCACCAGGAGCGCGGCGAGCACCACCATGCCGACAAAGCTCCAGATGTCCTGCTTGAGGATGATGAGCGCAAAGGTGAATTGGAGACCAAGCCCCCAGACCACCGTCCGCAACCGGACACGCCGCGGATGGTAGGACATGGCCCACGCCAGACCGAGCAGGACGACGAGTCCGATCAGACTGAGAAACTGCATTGCTCCCCCTTGCGACCCGATTACTCTACACTGTCTTCGCCCCTGGAAGCCCGGTCGGCTCCGAGGGTATAATCAAACTGGAATCGCCCGTCTTCGGGCCGCACTCGGAGAAGAAGAAGTGTCCATGGATTTCGCCACCGTCCGGTTCCTCAGAATCGTCTTCGCCGTGACCGGCGGCCTCATCGGAGCGGCTGCCGGCTACCGCTATCTCGGTGGGTTCCCGATTTTCGGCCCGGTCGGAGGCGCCGTGATCGGCGCCATCATCGGTTGGAACACCGTCGACCTCATCAAGGGCCGCGCGCACAAATAAGACAAATAAGAACAGCCTCAATCTGGATCAGCGATTCACGGGAGAACTCATGGGGCGCAAACATGGTCCCGCCCCTCGGCGCACCGGCCTCCAGTTCAGCCGCTCGGCCTTTGAAGAAGCGGTTTCGGACGCTCTCGACCGTCTGCCCGACGAATTCGCCGAACTCATGACCAACATCGCCATCCAGATCGAGGAGTGGCCCGACGACGACACCCTTCGCGATCTCGACCTCGATCCTCGCTTGGACACCCTCTACGGCCTCTACACCGGCGTTCCGTTGGACCAACGGGGCGGCTGGTATGGGAATGTCCTGCCAGATGTCGTTTTGCTCTACCGGCAGCCGCTGCTCGACGACTGCCATGACCGCGAAGAACTCATCCGCGAGATCCAGCTCACCCTGCTCCACGAGATCGGGCACCATTTCGGTTTCACCGACGAGGAAATGGACGCGTGGGAGACCGAATTCTCCGGTCTCTCGGAGAATCACGACGGCTCTTCAGAAGAGCCGTCGTAAGCACTACCGCTTCGGCGACTCGTCGTGCTCCTCGAGCGGATCGATCTCGAGGTACTCCGACAGCCACTTCACACCCATGTAGAACGGCAGGGTGTCGGCCGCGGCGATGACGAACTTGAAGACATATCCGGTGGCGATGAAGAGCATCAGCTGGCGGGCGACGGGCTGGTCAGGGTCGACCGGGAGGGCGTGGGCGTAGTAGTGGGTGATGAGAATCACCGCGATCGTATCCACGAGCTGACTGATCATGGTCGAGCCGTTGTTGCGCACCCACAGCAGCTTTCCCTTGGTCGCCCGTTTCCAGAAGTGAAAGACATAGACATCGCAAAACTGCGCCGCCATGTACGCGACCATCGAAGCGGTCACCGCGCCGAATGTCAGAGCTCGGACTTCGAAAAACACCGGCAGCCTGCCGGCGGCATCGCGGACGATCTCACCGGTTGAGGGATCGAGGGTTTCGAAACCGGGAAGCACGCCACCCAGCCAGATCACGAAGACGACCCAGATATTGAGCACAAGGCCGACAAAAACGACGAAATTAGCCCGCTTGCGACCGTAGAACTCGCTGATGAAGTCGGTGCAGAGGAAAGTCAGCGGGTAGGGCAGGACGCCCACCGCGATGGCGAACACCAGGGGCGTTCCGCCGTCTGTCGTCAGTTCGCCGAGCTTGATGAAGCGGCTGATACCGAGGATGTTGAGCATCGCCAGGGTGCCGAGAAAAAGCCCCGAGAGGATCAGGAACACACGCTCGCGCCGGGCGTGCAGAACCGAAGCCTCGATGGGGTGAAGATGGTGTTTGTGCGGCATCTCGCGGATGAGGATAGCCGATTCGGGCCGCAGTGCTACCATCCCTCTACGATCGGGTTCGCGTTTTGGAGGTCCTCGTGCGCAGATATATCGGGCTTGTGGTTCTCTCGATCGCCGTGGCCGCAACGGCGTCGGCAATGGACATCTATGTCGACTTCGATCGCTCGGGCCGATTTTCCTGGTACAAAACCTATGCCTGGATGGATACGGACGAGACATCCCTCGAGGGCCACAACGATCTGATGCACTCGCGAATCAAGACCTCCATCTTGAACCAACTCTCCCAGGGGCGCATGACCGAGGACAACGAAAACCCCAATCTCTACATCACCTACCACGCGGTCTCGACTCAGGCGATGAAGGTCGACCCGATCAGTTTCGGGGTCGGTTTCGGCGGCGGTTGGGCCATGGATCCCTACTGGGGCGGCGTCGGGGTATCAACCGCTTCGGCGGCAACCTACGAGCAGGGGACCCTGATCATCGACATCTGGGAAGCGGAAACCAAGAAACTCGTCTGGCGCGGGGTCGCCGTCGATGCGTTCTCCGACAACTCGGACAAGGCCGACAAGAAGATCCAAAATGCCATCGAGAAGATGATCAAGAAATGGCGCAAGATGAAGCCTGGGCTCTAAACCCAAATCAAATTCTGGCCGTTTGCTGCGGCAGCAAACGGCCAGAATTTGACGTTCAGCTCTCTTTCCGGAAATCAGCCCCGTGTCTTGTGCAATCCACGGTAGTCCGCGACGATGGGATAGCGGCGCCCGATACCGAAGGCCTTGGCGGTGATCTTGATCCCCGGCGCCGCCTGCCGGCGCTTGTACTCGGCTCGATCGATGAGTTCGACCACGGCAACCACGACATCGCGATCGTTGCCCTCGGCGACGAGGTCCTCCACCGAGAGGTTGCGCTCGACGTATCCCTCGACCACCCGATCGAGATCCTCGTAGGGCGGCAGACTGTCCTCATCCCTCTGGTCGGGCCGAAGCTCCGCCGATGGCGCCTTGTCGATGATCGACTCGGGAATGGTCGCGGTTTCTCGGTTGAGGAAGCGGGCGATGGCGTAAACCAGCGTCTTGGGCACATCGGAGATGACCGCAAGCCCCCCCGCCATATCGCCGTAGAGGGTTGAATACCCGACCGCGACCTCGGACTTGTTGCCCGTGGTCAGAAGCAGCCGGCCGAACTTGTTGGACAGGGCCATGAGCACCCCGCCGCGGATCCGGGCCTGGATGTTCTCCTCGGTGACATCGGCCTCGGTGCCGGCAAAGACCTCCGCCAGACCGTCGAGATAGGATTGGAAGATCTCGTCGATGGGAATCACTCGATAGTCGATACCCAGATTGTCAACCAGGGCCTGGGCGTCGTCGAGGCTGCCGGCGGAGGAGTAGCGGGTCGGCAGCGCCACACCGAGCACCTTGTCGGGCCCGAGGGCGCGGGCGGCGACGGCCGCGGTCAATGCCGAGTCGATCCCACCCGAGAGTCCGAGAAGGACCGTGTCGAAGCCGGTCTTCTTCGCATAATCCCGGAGACCGAGCTCGAGGGCTTTGGCGGCCTCTTCCTCGACGCTCTCGGCGACCGGACGGAGCTCGCCGGGAGCTCCAGAGGAGGCATCGAGATCGATGTCGTAGACGAGAAGATCCTCGCCGAAGTCCCGCCCGCGAACCACCACCTGCCCGGTCGGATCGACCACGATGGAGTGGCCGTCGAAGACGAGCTCGTCATTCCCCCCGACCTGGTTGGCGTAGACAAAGAACCGGCCGGACTGCGCCGCGTACCTCCGCACGAGGTCTCGCCGTTGGGCCGCCTTGCCGAGTTCGAACGGACTCGCCGAGATGTTGATGAGCAGCTGCGCGCCCGCCTCCACCTGTTCGAGCACCGGATCGCGGTGGTAGATGCTGCGGCCGTCGAGATCGGGATCGGCCCAGACGTCCTCGCACACCGAGATCCCGAGCCGGACGCCTTTGAAGAGCAGCGGCCGGGCCGCGCCGCCGGGCTCAAAGTGACGAGCCTCGTCAAAGACATCGTAGGACGGCAGCAGGCACTTGTGGTACCGCGCCACCGCCCGGCCGCCGACGCAGAGCGCGGCCGAGTTGAACAGACCCTTGCCGTGGCCCGCGGTGTTTCGGTCGACATACCCGACGACGACGCCCAGCGAATCATCCGACAGGGCCGCCACGAGGTCGAGTTGGCGGAGATTGCGGTCGACGAAATCTCGCCGCTCGAGGAGATCTCCGGGCGGATACCCCACCGTCGCCAATTCACTGAAGACCACGAGATCGGACCCGAGGCTGCGGGCCTCGGCCACGGCGTCCCCCATGAGCACGAGGTTGGCGTCGAAGGCGCCGACGGTGTAGTCGAGTTGGGCGATGGCGATTCTCATCGGTGAAACCCCCGGGATCGAAGTGTAGCTCGATCCGTGGCTCTCTACACCCGCGCCCGTTTCCGTGCCGCTGCCCGTGTCGCTGAGTCCTGCCGCTGTTCCTGTCATCGGACACGGGCAAGGGGAAAAAGGTACCGCCCCGTCGGGGAGGGGGTTCCGACGGGGCGGCGAGGAAGGAGGAGAGGTGAAACGTCGTGTGTTCGTTTTCTCTCATCTGGATATACGGGGAAGCTGGGGGGTTCGTTTACGAAAAACCGGGGATTCTTGTAACACAGGGGTAAAAGCAAACGGATTTGAGGACTCGTCCGGTGCCGTGGCGCCTGCGGGTGAGGCCGCTCAGGTGCAAGGCCGACTCCAAAACCAAGGCGCCGCAAGCGCCGTTCAACCCCCCAGGCCCTCAACCCTCATCCCCTCAAACCCCTCATTTCCTATTTGCGGTTGAGACTACGTTCAAGCTAGCATAGGGGGGCAGTTTTCCGGGGAGGCAACGTGGATCGGATCGGTCACTACAAAATCGTGTCGGAACTCGGCCGCGGTGGGATGGGCGTCGTCCTCAAGGCCCACGAGGAATCCCTCAATCGGTTCGTCGCCATCAAGCTGCTCGGAGACCACCTCGAGGAAGACTCCGAATACGTCGAGCGATTCGTCCGGGAGGCGCGGAGCGCCGCCGCCCTGAGCCATCCCAACATCGTCCAGATCTACTCGATCTCCGAGGATCAGGGCCACCATTACTTCGTGATGGAGTATGTCCACGGCACCAGCGTCCAAAGGATGATTCAGACCAAGGGCAAGATCCCCCCCGCCGAGGCCGCCCGCTTGATCCTCCAGGCGGCGGCCGGTCTGCAGGACGCCCATTCCCAAGGGGTGGTCCATCGGGACATCAAACCCGCCAACCTCATGGTCACCGACCGCGGGCTGGTCAAGATTGCCGACTTCGGTCTCGCCCTGGTGGGCGCCGCCACGACCCGACTGACCGCGACCGGGATGCTGATGGGAACCCCGGGCTATCTTTCGCCCGAACAGTGCCTCGACCAGTCGCCGGACCACCGCACCGACATCTACTCGCTCGGTGTCACCTTTTTCGAAATGGTCACCGGCAGGATGCCGTTCCGGGCCGACAGCCCCCTCGCCCTGCTCAGGCTCATCGTCGAGGTCGAACCTCCCGACATCCGAGAGCTCAACCCCGATGTCGACGAGGTTCTGCGCACCATCATCGCGCGAATGCTCGCCAAGGATCGCGAGAAGCGATACTCGAGCTGCACCGAGGTGATGGACGCCGTCCAGGATTGGCTGCAATCCATCGGCGAACCGGTGCGGAGCAAAGCCGGCACCGCGGCAGGAGTCATGCCGCCTCCTCCTCCCCCTTCAACGCCCGAGGACGACATCAACACCCAGCCGACAGTGGCGGTCCCGAGCGCCGCCACGAGCGCGCCGGCGCCTCCATCACCGCCGGCCGCGGTCGCCGACGCCCCGTCGCCCCAGGCAACCGCCCCCGCGACCCAGCCCCAGCCGTCCCACCCACGTTCCCGGACCGGACTGGTCATCGCGGCCATCGTCGCGGTCATCGTCCTGGGCACGGCGGGCGCGGCGGTAGTGACTCTCAAGAGTGGGATCCTCGACGGCCTCTTCAATGGCGACATCCCCGATCAGATCGCGGAACACTCAGAACAAGAGGAATCACCCGGCCGGAAATCAGACGCCGCGGCGCTCCTCTCGGATCCGGTTCAGCAGGTCGAGGAAGCTCCTCTTGGAGCTCCTGGGGGCGGCGTCGAATCCGAGACCACCGATCCTCCGGTCGTCGGCGAGGCGGCTCCAAACCCGGTCACGGGCGGCGAATCCGTTGCGGCGACTCGCACGGGCCAGGGTTCGCCCAAGACAGCGAATATCCACCGCGAAGCGGACACCACGGCCCGGATCGATGCCTCGACCTCGCAGCCACCGGAGATTGTCGCTCCCCCTCCCACCGCCACCGTCGTTCTCGCCGTCGGCGAGCGACTGCTCGCGGTGGAGGCCGAGGAATATGTCAAAGCGCGTCTGAGACAAGCGGGCATCGAAATCCTCGAGGTCACCGACGTGCCGGGGCTCGAGGGCTTCGTCAGCACCGAGTCGCGACCTTCCCCCGATCAGGTGCGCGAAGCCCTGCGTCCGTACGCGCGCTTCCTGGTCCCGCTTCGAGTGGAGTACCTGGGCGACCGGGCCATCTCGTATATGGGGCAGCGCGACACCGTCTACCAGGCGCGCGTCAACATGGGCCTCGTGGACCTGCAATCGGGCCGCGCACTGGGTCAGGCGGACACCATCAAGGTCGAGTACACCCAGCTCAACGCGGACGAGGTTGTCGCAAGGGATCTCAGGAAGGCGACCACCGGCATCGTCCAGAAACTCCCTCGGGAGTGAGCGCGAGGACGTGAGTGCTGTACGGATTCACCATCGTTCTCGCCGTCCTTGCGGCGCAAGGTGCGTCGGCCCCGACCCCCGTTCCTGCGCTCGCCCTGACGGGCGAGGCGGCCTCGGCCTTTCTTCGAGAGGCCGAGTCCGGTCCCGAGTCCGTGCTCTACGACTGATCAATCGCGGCGTCCGCCGAGCAGCCCGGATCTGAAGAGGAAGTAGAGCAGCGTCATCAGAGTCGAGACCGCGGCCGCGACATAGGTCAGCGCCGCCGCGTTGAGCACCCGGTCGACGCCCACGCGCTCGGGGCCGAGGATGATGCCGTGTTCGACCAGCAACACCTTGGCCCGCCGTGAAGCGTCGAACTCGACCGGCAGCGTCACCACCTGGAAGAGCAGCACCGCCGAGAAAAGCAGGGCGCCGACGAGCACCATGTTCGTGGAAGAAAGAAAAAGACCGCCGAGCATGACAAAGTAGCCCAGGCTCGATCCGATCTTGGCGGTGGGCACCAGCATCGAGCGCAGACCCAGCGGTTTGTAGTGCTGGGCATGCTGGATCGCGTGACCGGCCTCGTGCGCGGCCACGCCAACCGCCGCCACCGAACGCGAGTCGAAGACGCCCTCCGAGAGGTTCAGCGTGCGGTTCATGGGGTTGTAGTGATCCGTGAGCATTCCCTGCGCGCGTAGGATCTTCACATCGTTGAGACCGGCCGAGGCGAGCAGCCGGGCCGCGGCCTGGGCGCCCGTCTGACCGTTGGCGGTGGGCACCCGCGAGTACTTCTTGAACGCGGAACTGGTCTTGAAGCTCGCCCACATCGACAACAGGAGCGCAGGGATGACGAAAACGAAGTACATCGGATCAAAAAACATTGGTTTCCTCCGGGCGATGCAGCGTTGATCTCGACATCGCCTTCACCTCATCTAACAACAGGAGCTGCAAAATTCTTCTCGCTTCACGCTCTCGAACTTCACTGGAGTCGGGGTATGATTCCGGGGTCGCAGGCAGGAGGTCCGATGTTATCTGAACGCCCGGCGGGAGGCCGCCGTTTTATTATTTACGCACTTTCGGCATTGATTGCCGTCGTGGCGCTCATTTACGTCGGCGGCCGGTTCGCGCCGTGGGAAATCACCGGCGGAAACGTGATCATTCGCTCCCAGCGCGGCATGACCCACGAGTTCCCTCCACCCGAGGGTCATCGGCTCATCGTGCCGCGACCCACCCGGGACGAGATCGACCTCGGCGACGAGTTCCGGCCGAAGAACGTGATTCTGATGATCGGCGACGGGATGGGAGTAGGCCAGTTCAGCTCTGCGTCGATGATGCTCCACGGCCCGGATGGTCGGCTCGCCGTGGAGTCTGCCCCGATCACGGGGCTGGTCCGCACGTACGCCGGCGACGACCTGGTGACGGACTCGGCCGCAGCTTCAACCGCCATGGCAACGGGTTTCAAGGCGCCAAAAACTGCAATCTCGATCCTCGCCGATGGCCGACGACCCGTGACCCTCCTGGAAGCGGCGAAATCTTCCGGCCTTGGGACCGGGGTGATCACCACCTCGGGCCTCGCCGACGCCACCCCCGCCGGCTTCCTCGTCCACGCTGAGGACCGATACCAGTACGCCCGTATCTTCTCGTCGATTCTCGGCACCAGGAACGACATCCTGATGGGTGGCACCTGGATTCACCACCACAAGGCCAAACACGACAGGGAGTATCTCGATCTCGTCAGCCGGATCGATGAGCTCGGGAGCGCCGCCGGGTACCACGTGGTTCGAGACGAATCCGATCTCGCCGGCGCCGAAACGCCGGTCCTCGCACTCTTTGAACCGCGGGGAAGTTCCGCATCGGCGCACGGGCCCGAGTTGGCCGTCACCACGCGGTTCCTCCTGGACGCGCTGGGCGGCAGGGCAGAGGGTTTCTTCGCCCTCATCGAGTCCGAGCTGAGCGATGACAGCGGCCACAAGAACAGCATCTCGGACGTCGTCGAAGCCGTTCGTGAATTCGACGAGGCGGTCGCACTCGCCGTGGCATGGGCCGGTGGACGAACTGACACTCTGGTGCTCGTGACCGCGGATCACGACACCGGCGGTCTCGGGGTGACCGAGGGGGATTACGAGGACGGAGCGGCGGAGGTGCGCTGGGTCTGCGACATGCACACCGGCCAGTGGGTGCCTCTCTTCGCCTTCGGCCCCGGTGCCGAGCATTTCAACGGGGTGATGGAGAACACCGACATCGGCGTCACGATCGCCAAGCTCCTTGGAATCGCGGACTTCCCCAATGCCCAGCCTTGAAATTCCGCGACGAGGGTGCTAATGTCCCGCCCCGATTGAGCGTCGCCGACCGGCGATGACACTTTCCCGAAAGGACCGAGCCATGAATCTCGCCGCGGGCCTCAAGAGGCTGATGCTGGGACCGGAACAACAGGAGATCCCCGACCTCAAGCGGAACGACCGCTGCTGGTGCGGAAGCGAAAAGAAGTACAAGGCGTGCCACCAGGCCGACGACGACCGCAAACGTGCGGCGCTGCGCGCCGCGTCATCCAAGCAACGGGCCACAAGCCTCAAACGCGGCTTCTGATCGCCCACCCCTGATCGTCAAATCCCCACACCCGGACTAGAAATCGCCGCCATCGTGTTGCATCTCCAGGGAGTATCACCATGGCCGAATTCGACGTCGTCAACCAGTTTCCGCACAACCACAGCGTCGGCGAGATCGACGACGTGCTCGTCGGTGTCGTCGACGAACTCCACGCCCAACAAGACGCTCTCGCGACCCCTGTTCGGCTGACCTTCCAGGGTCACCCGCTGCCGTCCCGCTCAGAAATTTCCAGGGTCGTCGAGCTCCTGCGCTCGGTGATCTTTCCCGGATATTTCGGCAACCGCGACGTCACTGAGGCGAGCCTCGGGTACCACGTCGGCACCACACTTCACCGGGTGTCGTTGCTCATGGTGGACGAAGTTCACCGCGGCCTTTGCTTCGCGTGCAACCGGGACAACGCCGATCGAACACCGGCGGCCTGTCTGACCCGCGCCAAACGCATCACCGCCGAGTTTCTCAAACGGCTGCCCGAGATCAGAAGATTGCTGGCCCTCGACGCGGTCGCGGCCTACGAGGGCGACCCGGCGGCCACCGGTCCATCCGAAGCGATCTTCTGTTATCCCGGCGTGCTGGCGCTGACGAGCCACCGCATCGCCCACGAGCTCTACAAACTCGAGGTGCCGCTCATCCCACGCATCATCTCCGAGCTCGCCCACTCCGAGACCGGGATCGACATCCACCCCGGCGCCACCATCGGCGAGCGCTTCTTCATCGATCATGGAACCGGAGTGGTCATCGGCGAAACCACCATCATCGGCGACCGCGTCCGGCTCTATCAGGGCGTGACGCTGGGCGCCAAGAGCTTTCCCTGCGACGAACAGGGCAACCCCATCAAGGGGATCGACCGCCACCCCATCATCGAGGACGAGGTCACGGTCTACTCGGGAGCGACGATCCTCGGTCGGGTCACCATCGGCAAGGGTTCCGTCATCGGCGGCAACGTCTGGTTGACCAAGCCCGTACCGGCGGGCAGCAGAATCTCCCAGGGCCGACCGGAAACCCAGGCGTTCGAAAACGGCGGCGGCATCTAGGATGCCTGTACCGCATAGATGGTGGATGGATTTCGGAGCGTCGTTTGAGGTCGTTTCTTGCCGGTTTCGCAGGTTCATTCTGGTGGTCTGCTCCAAGAAACATGCGAAAAGCGGGCCAAATGCCGCCCGAAAGGCGCCGCCGATTCTAGTCGGTGCAGGCTCCCAGGCCACTCATCTCACCGGGTTTTGTCGCGAGCTCGGCGAATTTTCACTGAAAACGTCAAATGTTGTAACACATGGGTACTGACGGCAGCATTTACCAGCATCGGGAATGATTCCCAAAAACAGAATTGTCGCGAAAGCGTATCATTGAAATGATGTCACGCGTCCACCGTCAATTCGCGGTGCTCCTCGCACCGGGCGTTGCAGCCTTCCTCCTGGCCGTCCTCTCGGTGGCGGACATGTTCTTCCCTCGGCCCTATGACGGGGTCATTCTCGAAGCCGATGTGCCGGGGTCCACCGTGGTGCGGAAGGTGGTGCCGGGATCGGGCGCCCACCGGGCAGGCATCCGCCAGGGCGACGTCATCGTCGGCATCGACCGTTCCATCCTGTCGTCGGCGGGCCACGCCCAGGAGCTGCTCAACCGGCACTCCATCGGCGAGTCGGTTCCCTACATGTTCCGCTCGGGCGGCGGCATCAAGGAGCGCCAGGTCGAACTCGGACGACGAAGGATCGGCGACACCTCATACCTCTATGCGGCGCTGCTCGGCTTTCTCTTCTTCGGGGTCGGCGCCTTTGTCGTTTTCCGCCAACCGAGGTTGCCGGCGGCGCGGGTCTTCTACATCATGAGCAGCCTTTTCATGCTCTTTCTGGTCTGCCGGCTGCGGCCCGCATCCTACTCGTGGGTCGACACCTTCGTGCTCAGCACCGGCACCATGGCGCTGCTCTTTCTTCCCGCGGCTTTTCTCCACTACTTTCTCATCTTTCCGCGACCGGTCTGGGAGTGGCGCCGTGATCCCATCGCAGACACCATCGGGTGGATTGCCCGGATCAGCCCGCGTCTTGTTCCCATCTACCTGCTCCCGCCGATGGTGTATGTTGCGACGCTCGCCGGTTCCTGGTGGACCGGCTCCCAGATGGCGTTGATCTCCGGCGCACCCATGGCCAACTGGTGGGTCATGGTCGGATACATGGTCCTCGGGCTGGGCGCTCTCGGTCTGAGCGCACGCTACCTGCCCGATGTCCAGCAGCGCCGCGGCGCGGGCCTGGTTTTCATCGGCACCCTTTTCGGAGTGGCGCCCTTCATCCTCCTCGCGGTCGCTTTCCCATCGTTCCTCGATACCGAACGGTTCATCTTCTACGGCGTCGTGCCGCTGGTCCTCGTTCCCATCACCTTTGCCTACGCGATCATCCGGTTCCAGCTTCTGGATATCCGGGTCATCCTCCGCAAAAGCCTGCTCTACGCGCTCACGACGGCCCTGGTGACCGCCCTTTATGCCCTCGGTATCGCATCGTTCAACCGGGTTTTCCAGGGAACCGAGCTCGCCGATTCGCCGTATTTCCCGGTCGTCTTCGCGCTCGCCATCGTGCTGCTCTTCGAGCCCCTCCGCCACCGGCTGCAGCGGCCGGTTGATCGGTTCTTCTTCGGCGAGCGCCACCGGCTGCAGAAGGCCATGGTGGATGTCGGAGAAGCGCTCGCCAACGAGGTCGAGATCGGACCCGTCGTCACCCAACTCGTCGAACGGCTGCCCGAGCTCCTCGGTCTCCACTTCGCCGCCCTCTACCTGCCCCAGAACCACCGTCTCCAAAGGGTCGCGGGGCCGGCCGACCTTCCCGCCGAACTCCCGGTCATCGGCATCCTCCACGACTTCCTCAAGAACAAGGGTCCGCTCCTGCGGATGGACGAGCTCGCACCGATTCGCCTGCTCTCGGCCGAGGTCGAGCAGCTCGGCGACGAGCTCGGATCCAGCGGGGTGGAAGTTGTCGGTCTCCTCGCCACCACCCGACGCTCGGTCGGCATCATGCTGCTGTCGGGAAAGACCGGCCAGACCGCTCTCGAATACGAAGAGCTCGAACTCCTGCGCGGTCTGCTCAACCACGCGTCCATCGCTTTGGAGACCAACCTGCTCCTCGACGAGCGGGCTCGGCAGGCCGAGTTCGAACGCGAACTCAAGATCGCGTCGTCCATCCAGTCATCGCTGCTCCCGCACCGGCTCGAGGCCGCCGAAGGGTGGGATATCGCCGCGATCTGCCGCCCGGCACGCGAGGTCGGCGGCGACTTCTACACCGAGCTCCCGGGCGGGCTGCCCGGCGAGCACGCCCTGGCCTATGGGGATGTTTCGGGCAAATCCATCTCCGGCGCGCTGATGATGATGGCGGCGCACGAGGTGCTCAACACCCTCGCCCTCGCCCATCCCGATCCGGAAGTGCTTTTCAGACTCGCCAACGAGAGGCTCTACAGCCTGCGCGGCTCCCGCCGCGGCGCGCTCCGCGGCGGGAGTTTCGTCGCGCTGGGCTACCTCGCCTTTCGCTCCTCATCGGGCAGGGTCCGGTACTCCCTCGCCGGTCAACCGCCCCCCTTGCTGCGGCGGAACTCCTCACCCGTTGAGACTCTCTGCATGCCGAGTCACCGGCTTCCCCTTGGCGCCCTCAAGATCGGAGGTCATCAGGTGCTCGAGGTCGACCTCGAGCCGGGAGACCTGCTCCTCGCCTACTCCGATGGTGTGGTCGACGCGCAGTCCCCCGACGGTGAACCTTTTGGCGAGGAACGACTCGCCGGGGTCCTGCGCGCCGCACCGGGGACCTCGTCCCAGGCGGCCATCAACCACGTTCTCGAGGAGATCGAAGCCTTCACCTGCGGGCACACTCCCTACGACGACGTCACGTTGTTGGCGGCCGGCCGGACCGGCGGCTGACGGCCCCCGTTCGTAAAAAAACACCCCCTTCCCGGGGAAGGGGGTCGGGCCTCATCGAATCGCGGTCTACCGATTCTGCATCCTGGCCACGAAGTCGAACTCTTCCTTGGCATAGCCGGCCGGCGGGTCATAGGTCCCGGCGGGCGGATCGGCTTTCTCGATGGACGTGACCACGTCGCTGGAACCGATGGTGGTGTCACCCATGAAAGTCATCGACATTTTTCCCTCCTGGCTGACAACATAACCATCGATCTCGCGCATCTGCTCCAACATGCTGTCCATGCCCGGTTGCAGGCTCATGACGACGGAGAACAGGTTGAAGAATGCGGCCGCGTCGATGGGGGTCTCGGTCGATGCCCAGATCACCGAATCGAGACTCATCATGGCCGATGTCATCTTCAGATCGTAGCGCTTGGCGTTCCACTCGCCCACCTTTTTGGTCTCGTCTGAGGCCGTGACGGTGACATCGAACTTCAGCATTTCCATCATCTGCTCGGCCATCCCGGGGGGCATCAGCGCCGCGAGATCCACCGGAAGGTCAACTTCGGTGTAGGTCTTGTCGTCGTGGTCGATGAGCATCATCTTGCCGGCGTCGACGAGGACGATGGTCGAGGACGAACCCTGGTCCATCCGCAGCTTCTTGTCGCCGATCCACGTCACGTGTTCTTCATCGGTCGGCGCCTGGGTCTGTCCCATCATCGAGAAGCCGTCTTGATGGTGCTTCTGGACGACCTTGTACTCGGCGCCGGCGACGCCGACGGCCAATAGAACCACCACCATGATGAACATGATCTTTTTCATTCGCTTTCTTCTCCTTGGTCCATTTCTGAGGTTTGCAGGATGTCGCACCGATACGAGCGCAGCTTAGCTTACAACGGGTTTCTCTGTGGCTGCGACAAAAGGAACGACTCAGTCCTTCAGCCGGTCGCAGAAATCGGCGAACTTCTCGAGAGCCTCGTGAAAGCGCTTCTCCAAGCCGGGATCGACGAACTGACCGTCATCATCCAGGGCCTTGCCGACCTCGGGGATGAAGACCCGCCGGCCGAAGAGGTGGGCGTGGCGGTACTGAAAGACCATCTCGAGTTGTTCCACGGCTCGCACGGCGCCCCATCGCCCGGCCGAGATCCCGATGAATCCCGCCGGTTTTTCATAGAGGCTCTCCGGGAAACGGAGCATGTCGATAAAGTACTTCATCACGCCGGGACAGGCGCCGTTGTATTCGGGGATGACGGTGAGAATGCCGTCGGTGGCGATGATCCTGTCCTGAAAAACGGCGAATGCCCCGGGTTTCTCACCATAGCTCGCGCCAACGAAGAGCTCGAGGGGCAGTTGAGTGAGATCGAGAAGCGCAACCTCCTCACCGATCCTTCGCAGGCCGTCAACGGCGAGCTTGGCGATCTTCAGGGTATTGCTGTCGGGTCGATTCGTACCGGATATGACGGTGATCATGCGTTGCTCCCGGGTGCCCATTGTGCCACCGCCACATGAAACGACCCCGACACCGTACCGCATTCCGCGAACTCCGACTGGCGGGCGCCGTTACGGTGGGGTGACAATCAATCGTGCTGAGCGGGCTAGAATGCGCAGTGGAGGCGATGATGATATTGAGAGTCGTTCGAATCGTGCTCGTGATGTGGGCGGTTCTCGCCGCATCGAAACTCACCTGGGGTTCCCCCACTCACCACGAGCTCGAAGTCCGGCTCGATCCGGCGAATCACACCATCGAGGTCATCGACCGGATCATGATCGGCCGCGAGGTCGCCGTCGACACCGACGGCACCTACCACATGGTGCTCCACGCCGGTCTCGCCCCCGAGGTCGCGACACCGGGCTGGCGGCTCGAGGCTGTCGAAGGACCCGTCGAGGCCACCTTCTTCGGCATCAACGCCACGACCGACACCGTGGCCGAAAACGTCCCGCTCGAGGCCTGGAGACTCCGTCCGGCTCAGGACGTGGGCGGCCCGGTGGAGCTCCGCTACGGCGGCGTCATCCACCACGAGCTTCACACCCAGGGCGAAGAATACCAGCGCAGCTTCTCCGAAACTCCCGGCATCATCGACGGCGAGGGAGTCTTCCTCGCCGGCACCACATTCTGGGTGCCGGTCTTCGGCGACGGTCTGGTCACGTTCTCCCTCGAGGTCAGCGGGCTCAATCCGCCGTGGGACGTGGTCAGCCAGGGCCGCCGGACCCGCCACGAAATCACCCCCGACGGCGCCCGGACCACCGCCTGGTCCCTCGAACACCCCACCGAAGAAATCTATCTCGTGGCCGGCCCGTGGTACGCCACTTCGGATCGAGCCGGCGAGGTCGAGATCTACTCCTTTCTCCGTGAAGACGACCCGGGTCTCGCCGGGCGCTATATCGACGCAACCAAACGCTATCTCAAACTCTACGAAGGGATGCTCCCGCCGTTTCCCTACGCCTCCTTCGCGCTGGTCGAGAACTTCTGGGAGACCGGTTACGGCATGCCCGGTTTCACCCTGCTCGGGCCGCAGGTGATCCGCTTTCCGTGGATCCTCACCTCCTCCTACCCGCACGAGCTGCTCCACAACTGGTGGGGCAATTCGGTCTATGTCGACGCCGCGACCGGCAACTGGTGCGAGGGCCTCACCGCCTACATGGCCGATCACCTCTTCGCCGAGCAGCGCGGCGAAGGCGCCACCTACCGTCGCGCCACCCTCAAGAAGTTCAGCGACCTCGTCTCCGCCGACAATGACTTTCCCCTCTCCGAGTTCGGGTCGCGACAATCCGCGGCCTCCGAGGCCGTCGGTTACGGCAAGAGCCTGATGCTCTTCCACATGCTCCGCCGCGCCCTCGGCAACGAGGCGTTCCTCGCGGGTCTCGGGCGATTCGACCGCGATCACCGCTACCGCCGCGCCGGTTTCGCGGAGATCTCACAGGCCTTCAGCGACGAGGTCGGCGGCGACTGGGATGGGTTTGTCGATGAGTGGGTCCGGCGCACCGGCGCGCCGAGCCTGGAGATCGCCGATGTCCGGGTCACCGAGGACCCCGGTGCCAAGCTCCCCTGGAAGGTCGCCGTCAAGGTCCGCCAGACCCAGGAGGGCGACCCCTTCCCGCTGACGGTGCCGCTGGCGGTCACCGTCGAGGGGCGGACCGAACCGATCTGGAGCGAAGCGGGCACCTGCGGCGACGGCCGCGACTGCGTCGTCGAAGTCCTGAGCGCCTCCCGCCCGCTTCGGCTCGATATCGATCCCGCTTTTGACGTCATGCGCCGCCTCGATCCGCTCGAGGTTCCACCCGCCCTCACGACCCTCTTCGGCGCCGAGGACGCGATCTTCGTCCTGCCCGCTGCCGCGTCCGACTCCGAGCGCCGGGCATGGCGCGAGCTCGCGGCGGCATGGAGCAAACCCGGGGAGCCGAAGCTGCTCCTCGACAACGAGATCGAGACCCTCCCCGACGGTTCGGTCTGGATCCTCGGTTGGAGCAATGCCTTCGCCGCCGCCATCGACGACGAGATCGCCGAGCAGGGGGCCCGCGTCCATGGCGAGTCGATCATCTTCCCGACCGACGAGATGCCGCGCGCCGACCACTCACTGGTCGTGGTGGCCCGCGCCGAAACCGATCCGGCGGCGGCCCTCGGCTGGGTGGCCGCCGAGCCGGTGGAGGCGATTTCGGGTCTCGCCCGCAAGCTTCCCCACTACACCAGGTACTCCTATCTCGGATTCAAGGGCGCCGAGCCCGAGAACGTGGCCAAGGGCATGTGGATGCCGCTGTCGTCGCCACTCGTCCGCAATCTCACCGACGGTGAAATGCCGGAGCTGGTTCTTCCCGCCCGGCGGCCCCTCGCCGAGCTGCCGGCGGTCTTCGACTCCGCGCGTCTGCAACGGACCGTCGATTATCTGGCGCAGCCCTGCCTCGAGGGCCGCGGTCTCGGCGCAACGGGTCTCGACGCAGCCACCACCTGGGTCGAGCACCTGCTCACTGAAGCCGGTCTCCGCCCTGCCGACGGCGAGGGATACCGCCAGACCTGGACCTGGCGCGGAGGGGAGCCCGAACGATCGATGGAGCTGTCCAACCTGGTCGCAGCCGTACCCGGTTCCGATCCGACGCTGGCGCCGGTGCTCGTCATGGCCCACCTCGACCACCTCGGGAAGGGCTGGCCCGATGTGCGAACGGGCAACGAGGATCAGGTCCACCCCGGCGCCGATGACAACGCATCGGGGGTCGCGGTCCTCCTCGAGCTCGCCCGGACCATGGCGACCGAGCCGACCCGGCCGCGAACCGTGCTCTTCGCCGTCGTCACCGGCGAAGAAGCCGGCCGTGTCGGATCCAAACGCCTGCTCGGGGCAATCCCCGATGGCGAGCGCCCGTACGCATGCGTCAACCTCGATACCGTGGGCCGGCTCGCCGAGGGCGAGCTCTTCGTTCTCAATGCGGATTCGGCGCGGGAGTGGCGCTTCATCTTCATGGGCGTCGGGTACACGACGGGCGCCCCGATCAAGATCGTGCCGGAACCCCTCGACAGCTCGGATCAGATGAGCTGCATCGAGCTCGGGATCCCCGCGGTCCAGCTCTTCACCGGACCGACCCCGGACTACCATCGCCCATCCGATACCGCCGACACCGTCGATGCAGATGGCATGGCCGTAGTGACCGAAGCCGCCCACGAAGCGGTGGTCTACCTCGCCGAGCGTCTGGAACCGCTCACGGTCACCATCGAAGACGAGGCGCCGCCGGCCGGTCACCCGGGCGCTGCGCCCGCCGCGGGCGCCCGGAAGGCGAGCCTCGGGACCATGCCCGACTTCGGTTTCGCGGGGCCGGGGGTCCGAGTCCAACAGGTCATGCCGGGCTCGGCCGCCGAGGAGGCGGGACTCATCGCCGGCGATGTCCTCGTCGCCTTCGACGGCGAACCGGTCACCGATCTCCGCGGCTACTCGACCCTCTTGAAATCCAAGAGCCCGGGCGATCAGGTGAAGGTCACCGTGCTTCGCGAAGGCGAAGAACAAACCGTCACGGCAACCCTCGGTGAACGGTGAATAGGTGAACCAATAGGCCACATCGCAAATTGGACACGGATGGACACGGATGGACACGGATTTTTCTCGAAGTAGGCGTCCGAGTACCGGTAGAAGTGTCGACTTCGTGGTGTCGCAATTCAATGCCTCTATGGTTCAATTGCGATGCATCTCGGTTCTTGATGTTCGTCAAACCGCGAGAGGGGGATTTTGTGATAGTGTCCCCCGGTCCGGAATGGCTCGCCACCGCGCGGCTGTTCTGGAGAGACACGGGCCGGTGGCTCAATCCGGTCTTGGAGGCATTATGATCACCTTTACCGATGAAGCGAAAACCAAGATCGGCGAGTACGTCGAACAGATCGACGGCTGTCTGGGAGTCCGCATCGTGGCCCGCCGCCTCGGTCGACATCGCTTCAACTACGATATCTCTCTGGTGACCGAGAACGACACACGTGACAACGACGCGGTCACCGGTCTCGGCAGCTTCAACTGCTATCTCGACGCCGCCAGCTCGGCCAACCTCGAGGGCGCCTCGGTGGATTGGGTGTCCGATCTCAGCGGCGCGGGATTCAAGATCGACAACCCGCAGTCGGTGATCACCTGGGATGACCCCGTCGCCCAGAAGGTCCAGAAGGTGCTCGACGAGAAGGTCGCCCCCGCACTCGCCGGTCACGGCGGTTGGGTCGAGCTCACCGCCGTCGAGGGTGACGCGGCCTACATCCAGTTCGGTGGAGGTTGCCAGGGGTGCGGTCAGTCACAGGTGACCCTCGACGCCGGCATCAAGACCGCCATCCTCGCCGAAGTCCCCGAGATCAAAAGGGTTCTCGACGGCACCGACCACGCCTCGGGAACGAATCCGTACTACCAGGGCGGTGGTTGAGGCACCGGTCACTAGCAGTTTGCTAGTCATGTCTTGATCTGAATCAAAGCTCCGAAAACTCCAACGGCTTCAGCGCTGCTGAAGCCGTTGGAGTTTTCGGAGTCTGGGTCGATCTATCGGACCCACCCCGTGTTGTACCCCCGGTCCTCGATGGCTTCCGCGTGTCGCGTCGGCACCAGCGGCTTGAAGGTGTCGACCATCACCGCGAGTTCGTCGGTCCGGGTGGTGCCGATGGAGGCCTCGTAGGTTCCCGGATGAGGCCCGTGCGGCAAACCCCGCGGGTGGAGCGAGATCGACCCCGGACCGACCCCCTTGCGCGAGGTGAAGTTGCCCTCGACATAGAAGAGGATCTCGTCGCAATCCGGCGATGAATGGGGATACGGGCAGGGGATCGCTCCCTCGCCGAAGTCCACCAACCGGGGAACAAAGGAGCAAACGACATACCCTTCTCCGGCAAAGGTCGTGTGGACCGTCGGCGGCAGGTGGATCGATGAGGTCTTGGGCTGGAAAGCCAGAATCGGGAACGCGAACGGCCAGAGCTGACCGTCCCACCCAACCATGTCGAAGGGGTCGTTGGCGAGATCGAATGAGGTCAGCCGACCGCCCGATTGCACCACCAGCCGGCGCGGCGCCTGGAAGTTCTCGAGACCGCCGTCCGGCCAGATTGGGGCGACGAAGTCTTGATGGGTGTAGGGCGCGTACATGGAGAGCTGACCCTCGGGGCAGCGGTACTGCTTGGGCACCCGCAGCGGCGATCGCGCCTCCATCGTCATCAAATGAGCCGGACCGTCGAGAATCCACCGGTGTGGAAGAGACTGAGGAACATAGACATAGTCGTGGGGACCGAAGGGAACCACCCCGAGCGGGCACTCGATCCGACCGGCGCCCGCATGGACAAAGGTCAGTTCGTCGCCATCGGCGTTGACCACCAGCGTCGGCTCGGATTCAGTGGGACGAGCCATCCACACACCGATGTCGGAGTTGGCCACCATGAGCTTGCGGGAGAGAAAAGGGGTTCCACCGACCGGCACCTCGGACGTCAGGTAGTGGCAGCGCCTGAGCGGCCCCTCCCACTTGCAATCCGCCCAACCCGGGTGAAGTCCCAGGTTCTTTTCGGATTTCACCCAGTGCGGTGGTTTCCGGTGCCACGCGATGGTGTAGATGGACTCGAATCCCGCCCGGGTGATGCAGTGTTCGAAGGTGAGCGATCCATCCACCTCGAAGACCGTGTGCGGTTTCGGTGGGATCAGGCCTCTTGTCAATCTGTGGATCATTTCAGGGCTCCCAGGGTGCCATTAATTGTCACGATCCTGCACCGGCCTCGAGCTGCTTCTCAACTGCCAATCGCTGTTGCTGGTCGCGTTCGATCGATTCGAAAAGCGCGCGGAAGTTGCCCTCGCCAAAGCCGCGAGCGCCCTTGCGCTGGATGACCTCGTAGAAAAACGGTCCGGCGCTCGAGTCATCGTAGAGCAGGCCGCCCTCGACCATGAAGATCTGCAACAGATACCGATCGCTGTCGCCATCGACCAGAATACCCAGACGTTTGAGCTCGCTGATGTCTTCTTCGAAATTGGTCACCTTCTGGCGGGCGAGACGCTCGGGCAACATGTCGTAGTAGGTCTCGGGGGTGTCGAGGAACTCGATCCCGGTGCGGCGGAGGTTCTCCACGGCGGGACCGATGACCGGAACGTGGAAGGCGACGTGCTGCACCCCCGGACCGTTGTTGGCCTCGACAAAGGTATAGATCTGGCTCGACTCGTAGTTCGGTGTGACGGGTTCGTTGTTGGCGAGCTTGATCCCCGACTCGGGGTCCCACATCACCTTCGAATTGAGCCCCGAGCCGCCGGAACCGGGATTGATGTCGGCGGTGTGGAAGTGGACCCCCCAATACTCCTTGAAACCCATCACATCCCGAAGCCAGGTCACATGGGGCTCCAGGGTCAGGAAGTTCGAGGTGATGTGGTCGATGATCTGGAACCCGTTGGCGTTGGCCGGGGCGCCGGGATCGATGGCTGAGAATCCGGGTGGAAGAGCGCCGTTCGCCCGCTCGACAAACCGGAAGCGCACCTCGCCGATGGGTGTCGCGATGTCGAAGAAGCGATACGGTTGATCATTCTGATCGGCCTGGTCGCTGGTGTCGTTGCAGAAAGCCGCTCCGCGTTCAGCCAGCACCCGCCTCGCGTGCTCGATGTCACGGACGCGAAGTCCGACCGTTCGCACTCCGTCCGGGTGACGCGAGAGCCACCGGTCGGCCGCCGATCCGCGTTCGCGTGGGGTGACGCAGACGCACCGAGCCTTACCGGCCGCAAAGAGCATTGCGTCCTCACCGCGGTCGGCGGCCGCCCGGTCGCCGAGCTTCGCCACCGCCGGCACATCCATCATCGAGGTGTAGAACCTGCGGCTGCGCTCGGCGTCGGCGACGACGAATTCATAGCTGTCGTAGCCGACGATACCGAGACCGGAACCCTTGCTGTCGGTCATGGAGACCTCCGAATCGATTGAAATAGGCGCTCATGATACCAGAGGGGCGACCGAGTCTCCGTCGCCTCGGCGGAACCAGCCATTGGGTTGCACCACGAAGACTCCCAGGTCCCGCCAGAACATCACAGGAATAGGACACGGATGGACGCGGATCTTCACGGATTCTAATTTTAGGTCGCCAAACGATCCGGAAAGGTATGCAACTGAGTGGACGCGCGGTAGGAGACCGGCAGGGCTTCGTCTGGATTCAAAACGGATTGGCACGGACAGCTGATTGGAGCGTCGATCCGGCCCGGCCAAGACGGTACCCGATCAATCGATCCGAAAAATCCGTTCCAGATCCAAACCAAGCCCACCCGGTATCACTGTGCTCCATCCCAGAGTCGAAGCGCCCTTCAGCTGTTGTCCCTACTTTCAGAAAAGATCCGTGGGAATCCGTGAAATCCGTGTCCCATTGCGATGGTTGCGATGTCCTCGCGTACCTTGCGTCCTTGCGGTTATTTCCCACGATGCCTGGTCAGGCGGTCTTGGGATACGCCACACGCCCCTCGGCTCTTCGAGGAACGGGCTGGAGCCGACCCGGGACGATCCTCGGTTTCGCAGCCTCGCCCTCGGACGCCATGGCGAGGCCCATGGTCGCGTTGACCGCGGCCGCGAGGGCGATCACCACTCCGGCGCCGCCCTCGAGGTAACCGGCGCGAAGCACATAGCTGTGAAATCCAGCCCATGCGGCGCGCAGGGCGAGCACCCCGCCACCGGCACGACGTCCGGCGCAGCGATAACGAACGGCCTTGAGCCGGTGGTAGTCGAGACGGATGATCTCGCT
Organism: uncultured Acidobacteriota bacterium; assembly: GCA_963823445.1. GTDB lineage: Bacteria > Acidobacteriota > Thermoanaerobaculia > Thermoanaerobaculales > Sulfomarinibacteraceae > JAHECW01. The sequence continues at coordinate 326,972 of CAWGLT010000008.1, read as the reverse complement.
GAGGTCTCGATAGCTGTAGTGGTGGAGACTCCCGGCAAGATCTCTGACGCGCGTCGTCGGCCGGACCGACTCGTGCACGAGCACCGGCTCGAACCCGGTGACGAGCCGGTTGAAGATCCGGACCGGACGTTCGGTGGACCAGTGACCGTGCTTGATCTCACGATCACCGATGAAGGTCCTGCGCCGGATCCGCCAGCAGGTGAGCAGATCGGCCGCCGGCCAATCGGTGCCCGCAATCGCCGTTACCGCACCGTGGTCGAGGACCTCGTCGGCATCGACGGAGAGAACCCAATCGTGGCTGGCGAGCTTCACCGCGCGGCATTTCTGGAGGCCGTATCCGTCAAAGGAACCCTCGTGCCATCGCGCCCCGTGACGCAGAGCGATCTCCCGGGTCCGGTCGGTGGAGCCCGAGTCGAGGATCACGATCTCGGAGCACACGGCCAACGACTCGAGGCACCGGTCGAGATGAGCCTCTGCGTTCTTCGTAATGAGGACTGCGGAAATCGGAATCGGAGATTTCATTCTGTATTGAATACGGTGCACGAACCCGATGCGTTGACATGTGGCCGGGGTCACAGGAGGAAGTCGACTGTCGACTTCCGCGGCTACCGATGCCAGCGCCAGTCGGAAGCTTCGACGAGACTTTCCATTTCGTTCCACAGCTCGTCGAGATTGCAGCGCATGATGATGAGATCCTGCCATGCGCCATCCTGATCGCGAACGTGTTCGGGAATCAGGAATTCCTCCCGGAAGCCGAGCCGCTTCATGATCCGGTGCGCCCGCGACTGGGGCCGCATGACCCGCACGACGATCCGGTCGAGCTTGTGCTGCATCCCGAGGTAATAGAGCTCGCGCGCAAGCAGCGTCCCGAGGCCGAGGTGCTGATACGGCCTTGCCACCATCAACCGGATCTCACCGATGCAGTCGCCCCAGCCGTGGCCCTGAAGCTCGAGTGAACCGTCGGCGACGATCTTGCCGTCGGCCACCACCACCAACCGGTCCGCCCGACCGCTGTCGACTTCGGTCGTCCGCCGTTCAACGAGGTCGCGCCGAGTCACATCTACCCTGAGGTAACGACGATCCTCCTCGGGCAGCTCGCAGAAAAATTCGTAGGAGAGATCGACGTCCTGCGGCCGCATGTTTCGGATCGTCACCTCTTGCCCGTCCTTGAGGCTGACCGCCTTGTCGACTCGCGGCGCGACTCTCCGTTCGGTCGCCGTCGCAACCATGGTGCACTCCATTCCGCCCGACACCCGTCATCGAAATGGGAAGAAATCCGCGATGGGTTTTCGAGCCGTGTGTTAGTCCACAAGATGTGGCTCGGGACGGCCATGTGCAAGTCAGTCGAGAAACCCGACCGAGTCCACCCCGTCCCGGACTGTGAAAAATGTGCGAATACCGGCAAAAAAGGTAAACTGAGGAGACGACGCGGCGGTGATCGGCGCGACGCCGCCGCCATGAGGTATCGATGTCACGGAACTACCACTGCCCATACTGCAAACGAGTTCTCAACCCGGGAACCAAGGTCGTGCTACTCGTCGAACAGGAAGGTGAGCGCGAGCTCATCCTGCTCAGCCCGGACCTCGGCGATTACACGGTCGTCTATCCCCTCTCGTTCGAACCGCAGCTGGGACGGAAGTACACCTTCAGTTGCCCGGTCTGCCAGCGCAATCTGACATCGAAGGTCAACGACAACCTCGTCCAACTCGAGGCCGAGACCGATGACGGCCGGAGCGAACGGGTCGGATTCTCGCGGGTGTATGGCGAACGCGCCACCTTTGTCGGTTCGGGGCCGGGCCACGTCACCCTCTATGGCGATCACGCCACCCGCTACGAGTCGCCCAATTTCTTTGGCGCCATGCGAGACAACATCGACGAGTGACCTGGGCCCTGCGCCCAATCCTCGACCCTGTACGGTCGTGTGTTGACACAGCCATTCATGAATGATCATCTTTCATGGTATGAGCTACGGTTCTCCAAGCGACCCACCCTGCGATGGGTCATCTGTGTGTTCTGGGGGCTTCGATGCGATGGCTCTGCGTCCGAATCCCGCTTGCGGTTGATCGCAAACGGCTCTCGGTGGGATAATGCCAGAAATGGACATCGCCGAACTGATCTCCGCCCATTTCGAGGCCGTTGACCGCGCCGATGTGGTTTCGGTCTATCTCTTCGGCAGTCACGCCGAGGGAAGAGCACACCGTGAGAGCGATGTCGATATCGGCGTTCTACTCGATCGATCGGTAGTTCCGTCCAAGAAAGAGCGGTTCGATCTCTCACTCCGGATCTCGGCCGATCTCCGAGTGCAAACGAAGCTCGAGGGGATCGACCTGGTCGTGCTCAATGACGCGCCACCGCTGCTCGGCCGGCGAATCGTCACCGAAGGGCGGAGACTCATCTGTAACGATTCGGAGATCGACCACGCCTACGTTCGGGACATCCAGCTCCGCGCAGCCGACATTCAACCGTTTCTCGAGCGGATGCGGAAGATCAAGCTCGAGGCTCTGGCTCCCCGATGACCCACCTCGTGGAACGCCTCGCCGAGCTGCGGATGCACCTCGATCATCTGACGGAGCTGCGGACCAAGGTGGTGGACCGGTCCTCCATCGAGCGCGACCTCAGCCTGCACAACGACGTCCTCTACTCGCTGCTCACGGTGTGTCAGTTGGTGATCGACATCGCCGGTGAGCTCTCCGCTCGACGGGGCGAGCGGTTCGAGGACTACACCCAGGCGGTCCGCAACCTCGGCAGAGATGAACGATTCGACCCTGATCTGGTCTCGGCGCTCGAGCCGTTGCCCGGATTCCGCAATGTGCTCGTCCACGACTACGTCGGGCTCGATCTCGACCGGGTTGTCGAGGCCCTGCATGCGCTGGATCCCGTTGAGCGTTTCTCCGACGTCGTGCACCGAATCGCGTCCGGAGAATAGAGGAGACCGTCGGCGACCCTCTCGACTTCGATCGACAACTCGACGCGGCGTATCATGCTAGCCTTACCTGGGATGGTCGGTGTCTCAATGAGAGACTGCTTCACGCACCGTCTTCGGAGGTTGGCTGTGACCACGCTCGGGAGCTGCGAAGGACACCCTCTCTGTGCTGGAAAGTTGGCTGCCGCAATCGTCGTGATCGCGGCGCTGACGGTAGCAGGATCCGCCCTCGCAGCCGGACCGCCTCCGGGCGTCAGCACCCAGGAGTGGGCGACCATTCAGACTCAGATCGAGGCCGAGCGGCACAAGGTCGTCGAGTCCGACCGCCCCGGCAGGCTCTACCGCGCCGACAACCCCACCCAGCGCTTCACCGCCCACTTCGGCGCCGAGGACGTCGTGATCGAGCCCAGCGGCCGCGGCGAACCGGCCTGGCAGCTCGGCCTCCGGCTCACCGCCTGGGGCGCGGCGGACGATCTGAAGCAAGTAGAATTCGCCACCGCCACCGCTGAGGACAACCGCGTCGAGTACCGCCGCGGCCCCCTCACCGAGTGGTACGTCAACACGCACCATGGGCCTCGAGCAGGGCTTCACCATCGAGGCGCCGCCCGGCGATGGGATCGACGAGCTCGTGCTCGAGATGACCCTCGAGGGCGACCTCACCGCGGAGCTCTCAGGGAACGGGAAGGCTGTCACCTTCCGCCACGGCGACTGCGACCGCGACCCTCACCTACTCCGGTCTGCGCGCCTGGGATGCGGTCGGACAGCCGCTCGACGCTCGGATGGAGCTCGCGGCAAACGGCGACGAGGCTGCGCCTCGTCGTTGCGGTCGAAGGGGCCGCCTGGCCCGTCACCGTCGACCCGATCTTCACCCTGGTGGCGAAGCTGCTGCCGGAACCGGATCTCAACAACGAAAACGCCGGTTTCGGGACCAAGGTCAGCATCGACGGCAATCTGATGGTCGCGTGGGTCAACAATCAGATTCTTGCTGACTATTCAGGGGCATTGCGACGTCTTCGAGAGAGTCGAGGGGGCACCCGCCGGGTGGAACCACATCGCGAGAATCGCCACCTCGGATCAGGCGGCTGCCGAGTCCTTCGGGTTTTCCATCGGAATCAGCAATGACACGATCGTTGTCGGCGCGCCATACGACGACGCGGCCGGTGAAGATTCAGGGTCGGTTTTCATTTACCAACAGGAACAGCGCGAAGGCGACGGGTGGCGTGGGGTCGCCAAGTTGACCGCGTACGACGGGGGACCTCACGACAACTTCGGCTACTCGGTCGCGATCCACGGCGACACGGTCATCGTCGGCACTCAGATCAACCTCGGCGGGTCGGTCTACATCTACGATCGAAACCAGGGCGGTGTCGACGCCTGGGGTCTCGTCACGACGTTTTCGAAACCAACCGGGTCATTCGGCAACCCGCGGTTTCCGTCTGCGACGACACGTTGATCGTCGGGTCGTTCCGAGATGACGATCTCGGGACCGAGTCCGGATCAGTATACGTCTACGACCGAAATCAAGGCGGCGGCAACGCGTGGGGCCAGGTCGCCAAGGTCGTGGCCTCTGACGGCTGGCCGAACGAGTGGTTCGGCTACTCGGTGTCCGTCGACGGTGACACGCTGGTCGTCGGCACACCTTTCGACGAGGACACCCCTCCGAACTCCGGCTCCGCCTTCGTCTACCGGCGCGACTACGGAGGCCCGGGCTCGTGGGGACAGGTCACCAAGATCACCCCATCGGACGGCGAGACCGGGGACTACTTCGGTTACGAGGTCTCCATCAGCGGCGACAATGCGGTTGTCGGCGCCTGCGGAGACGATGACATCGGTGAGACCTCCGGTGCGGCCTATCTCTTCCATCGCGACGAGGGTGGACTCGACGCCTGGGGACAGTCGGCGAAGTTCAAGGGTACGAGCGGCGCCGCATGGGATTACTTCGGGGCATCCGTGGCCATCAGCGCGGGCATCGTGGCGGTCGGTGCGCCTGGGCGTGATAGCGACTTTCTCGACTCGGGTTCGGTGGAGCTGTTCGAAACGGGCGGTGGTGTCTGGAGTCCGATGGGGTTGATCGCCTGCCCTCCAGTATTCGTCGCGGATCGTGAGGCCTTCGGAAGCGCCGTATCGTTAAACGGCAACACGGCGATCGTCGGGGCACATCACGACGACGACAACGGAGAAAACTCCGGTTCGGCGTACGTCTTCCGGCGAGACGAAGGCGGGACAGAATCGTGGGGCCTGGTCACCAAGATCGTGCCTGCCGACGGCGAGGTAGACGACCTTTTCGGGACGTCGGTTGCCGTCAGCGGTGACACGACCATCGTTGGAGCGGACCGCTCGATGTACGTCTTCAACCGGGACCTCGGCGGTAGTGAAGCCTGGGGCCAAGCGGCCAAGATTTCAAGCACGTCCTGGAAATTCGGATTCGCAGTTTCAATCAGCGGCGACACCGCAGTCATCGGGAGCTACGGCAACAACAGCCACGGGTCGTACTCCGGCGCCGCATACATCCACCAACGCGACCAGGGCGGGCCCGGCGCGTGGGGACAGGTTGCCGAGCTTTTCGCCTCCGACGCCACGGATTACGCCCTCTTCGGCTACTCGGTCGCGATCTCCGGAGACACGGCGGTGATCGGCTCCCCTCAGGATCTTCTGCATGGAACTCAGCCGTGCTCGGCCTACATTTTTGAACGAGACGAGGGCGGGCCGGAGGCATGGGGACAGGTCGCCGAGATCACCCCCACAAACGGCTCATATGAGGATCATTTTGGTTACTCTGTGTCGATTGACGGCGACACCGTGGTCGTCGGCGCTGACTTCGACGACGTGTTTCTCAGCTCATCCGGCTCGGCATTTGTGTTCCAGCGCGATCAAGGAGGGCCAGAGTCGTGGGGGCAGGTCGCCAAGATCACGCCAACCGATGGCGCTGGAGGCGATCGGTTCGGATACTCCGTCTCGGTCAGCGGGAACGCCACCGTAATCGGTGCCCTCCAGGACGATGACGAGGGCGACAACTCAGGGTCGAGCTATGTCTTCGTTCGTGATCATGGCGGTCCGAGCGCGTGGGGACAAATCGCGAAGATCACGGTCGGGGACTCCGCTTCAGGGGACCATTTTGGCAGCGCGGTCTCGATCAGCGGCAGCAACGCCATCGCCGGCTCACCCGACAGCACCGTTCTCGGTCTGGCCTCGGGCTCGGCGCACGTCTTCGTCATTGGTGACCGGTTGTATGTCAACGGCTTCGAGACCGGCGACACTTCGGGGTGGTCGGTGACGGTTCCCTGACGGCGAGAGAACGAATCTACAGCCAAAAACACGTCTCCTCGACCTGTAGGCATGGGCTTCAGTTGAAGGACCTGCCTACGTGTGGTCCGGATGGCGATGGGAAGGGATGCCAGGCACGCGACTTTGTTCGCGGCGAACAAGATCGAAACCAGGCACCCTCTCCGCTCCTCCGCAATGAGATGCCACCTTGCTTCCCTCGACATCGGACATGACCGGCGATCTCTATCCATCCGCGTGATCTGCAGCTTTCCCCACGATGGCTTTGTAACCGCTTCGAGTCTTCGCGGCTTTGTGCTTGCGACGGTGCGATGGATATCCGCGTCTATCTGCGTGATCTGTGAGTAATCATTGCGATGGTCCTTTGACGCGGAGTCCGGCACGTGATCGCGGGAGGGGATAAACCCCTCCCCTACGGTTTGTTGCAGTTCCCTTGCGATGCCTCTGCGCCCTTTGCGTCTTTGCGGTTGAAATGCGCTGGCTACGCCGGCGGTGGCGGCGCGGCGGTCTCCTCGAACTGCTGCAGCACCGTCGGCTTGAAGCGCTGCTTCTCGAAGCCGAGGCTCTCATACGGCACGCCCTGGGCGAGGGCGAGGAGCTGGAAGTAATAGACCGCGGGCGTGTGGTAGTCCTCGTCGAAGAGCTTGGCGATCTTCATCTGACCGTGGTCGAACTGGCCGAAACAGGTCGGGCAGATCATCCCCAGGACATCGGCCTCCTCGTCGTGGACGCTGCCGAGCAGGTCGTGCATCATCTTGTTGGGGATGTCCTCGTTCTGACACGCCTTGCCGCAGCACAGGTACCAGTTGCGGTGACGGACGGGGTCGGCGCCGAGGGCGCGGACGAGGTTCTCCAGAACGCTCGGATCATCGGGGTTGTCGACATTCATGATCCGCGACGGTTTGAGCAGGTGGCAGCCGTAGTGGATGGCGACCTTGAGGCCCTTGAGCGGGTGGGTCACCGAGTTTCTGATGGTCTCGTAACCGACCTCGTCCCGGACCACCGTCGCGATGTGGCGGATCTTCGAGGTTCCCTTGTAGGTCCGGCCGATCTTGGCCAACCGCTCGTTGACCTGCGCCTTGAGCTCGGGCTCGTCGTGGAGAAGGTGGTAGGTCTCGGACAGGGTCGCGGTGCAGCCCGAGCAATTGGTCACGAGGTCGACGCCGAGGTCCTCGGCGAGACAGAGGTTGCGCGCCGCCACCGCGAGCCACGAGAGCTTGTCTTTTGATTTGAAGTAGATGGGATCGGGGCAGCACGAGGCGCCCTCGAGATCGACGAGCTCGATGTCGAGCTTGGGCAGGGTGGCGCGGATGGCGAACTCCATGGCCGGGTGCCGCGCCGGGATGAGACATCCCGGGAAGAAGGCGAAGCGCTTCATGACGGCTCCCCCTCCACCGGCTCGAGGAGCGCCCGGATCTCGTCCATGGGCACCTCACCAAGCGGCGGCAACCCGAACTTGGCCCGCTGCTTGTCGATGGCGGGACTGTAGGGCACCGTCCGTCCGGTGGTCTCGAAGGTCTGAATCACCTTGTTCACCGTATCGGGTGCGTCACCGCGTGCGGCGAGCATATTCTTCAGAGAAATGATGATCTCCACCGGTTTGACCTGCTGCGGACAACGCTCGTGGCAGGCGTAGCAGTTGGTGCACTCCCAGATCACCGACTCTTCACCGAGGAGCTCGCCCTCGAGCCCGTAGAGCACCTTGAGCATGATCTCGCGCGGGTTGAAGGTCTCGGAGTAGGTGGTGGCCGGGCAGTCGCCGACGCACGCCCCGCACTGATAGCAGAAGTTGGCCAAATCGCCTTCTACCGTTTGCGCCAAGAGCCTTTTGAAGGCGAAGTCGACGTGAACGATGTCGTCGTCCTGATGCGTCATTGTTCCACTCCTTCAATTCTTGGTCGGGCCTTTTCTTTGGATCGCGTACCGAATCCGGCACGTCACTCCAAGAAAAGTCCCGACCAAGAATTGAAAATGGTGAGTCGTATTCACTCTTTCTTGCCCTTCAAATGCCGGATCGAGTTGGACCGGCACTTGGGGCAGGAGCGTTCGACGTCCTCACCTTTGATCGCTTTTTCTTCATACTCGTGTCCGCACATCATGCACCTGAAGCTGCCCATCGTTACGGTTGCCATCGTCTCTCTTCTCCATTCCTTCAATTCTCGGCCGTGGTTTTTCCCTCAGATGGTCCAAAGTCCGGGTGGCGCTGCTGGAAAAACCCCGGTCGAGAATTGAAGAAACGAGTGCTTGGATCATGCTCTCGCCTCCGAACCGGAGCCGGTTCCTTCTTGGCCACGCTTTTCTTCTTCGGCTTGGTTTCAACGCTTCGCGTGCATGAGCGATCTCATCCGGGAGTCACCAACGCACGCTTCTCCTCCATCTGGGCCATAACCTTCGCGAACTTCTGACCTTCGGCGGCGCTGATCCACTCGAGCTGGAGTCGTTCGGGGCGAACCCCCGCCTTCTCGAGCTTGTCCCACAGCTTCTGCACCCGCTTGACGGTCTGCCGGTTGGCGTCGATGTAGTGGCAGTCGGCGTAGTGGCAGCCGGAGACGAGCACGACCGGGGCGCCGCAGCGGAAGGCCTCGAGGACCATCTCTTCGGAAACGCGCGCCGAACACATGGTGCGGACGACCCGGTTGGTCGACGGGTACTTGATCCGCGAGATCCCGGCCATGTCGCCGCCGGCGTAGGAGCACCAGTTGCAGGCGAAGACAAAGACCTTCTCCTCGGGTCGCTCGGCGAGAACGGCCCGGACCTGGCCCAGGAGCTGGTCGTCGGTGAAGTGGCGCATGGTGATGGCGCCGAAGGTGCAGGTGGCGCCGCAGGCGCCGCAGCCGGCGCAGGCGGCCTCGATGACTGTTGCGACCTCTTTCTTGCGCCAGCTGATGGCGCCGTAGGGACAGACCGAGGCGCAGAGACCGCACATGGAGCACGCCTCGGCGTCGATGACGCTCGTGATGGCCTCGATCTTGATCTCACCCGCGTTGAGCAGGGCGCCGGCTCGTGACGACGCCGCTCCCGCCTGGCAGACCGAGTCCTTGATGTCCTTGGGCGACTCGCAGAAGCCGGCGAAGTAGACCCCGCGTGTCGGTGCGTCCACCGGTTTCAACTTGGGGTGCGACTCCATGTAGAACCCGTCGGAGGTCTTGGACAGGGTGAGCAGTCCGGCGATCTTGTCGCGGTCCTTGGCCGGAACCACCCCCACCGAGAGCACGACCATGTCGAGCTCGTGGCGCTCGAGCTTTCCCGAGGTGGTGTTTTCCACCGTCACGATCAGGGCGCGGGTCTCGGGGTCTTCCTCGATGTCGCCGGGCAGACCGCGGATATACCGGGTGCCCGCCTCTTTCGAGCGCTGGAACATGTCCTCGAAGCTCTTCCCGAAGGCGCGGATGTCCTGGTAGAACACGAAATTCTCGGTGTCGGGGTAGTGGTCGGCCAGCAGCAGGGTGTCCTTGACCGTGTTCATGCAGCAGATGTTCGAGCAGTAGGGCCGGCCGATTGAGGGGTTGCGCGATCCGACGCACTGGATGAATCCGATCCGCTTGGGCCGCTCCTGATCCGACGGCCGGACGAAATGGCCCATGGTGGGGCCGCCGGCGCAGATGAGCCGCTCGAACTCCATCGAGGTGATGACGTTGTCGAAGCGGGTGTAGCCGTACTCGTCCATCTCGGTGGGGTCGTAGACATCGAGACCGATGGCGACGATGATGGCGCCCACCTCGCGGGTGACGAGCTCGTCGGCGTCGTCGAAGTTGATGGCCTCCTTCTCGCAGACCTCGGCACACTTGCCGCAGGCGATGGGGTTGTTGCCGAGGCAGGTGTCCATGTCGAGGATGTAGGAGCACGGCACCGCCTGCGGGAACGGGATGTAGATCGCCTTGCGCGACGAGAGACCCATCTGGTACTCGTCGGGCGTGACCTGGGGACAGACCGCGGCGCACTCGCCGCAGGAGTTGCACGATTCGAGGTCGACATAACGCGCCTTCTTGCGGATGGTCACCGTGAAGTTGCCGATGTAACCGGAGACGTCTTCGACTTCGGAGTAGGTCAGGAGCTCGATGTTTGGATGCCGACCGGCATCGATGGCCTTAGGGCCGAGAATTCATATCGAGCAGTCCATGGTGGGATAGGTCTTGTCGAGCTGCGCCATGATCCCGCCGATGGACGCCTGTTTTTCCACCAGGGTGACCTGGTGCCCCTGCTCCGCGAGCTCGAGAGCGGCCTCGATCCCGGCAACCCCGCCGCCGATGACGAGCGCCCGCCGGGTGACCGGCACCGCCATCTCCTCCTGCTCTTCGAGGAAACGGGCGCGACCCACCGCGCTGGCGACCAGGTCCTTGGCCTTGGCGGTGGCGCCGTCCCAGTCCCCGGGGTGGACCCACGAGCAGTGCTCGCGGAGGTTGGCCATCTCCATGAGATAGGGATTCAGGCCGGCCTCGAGGACGCACTGGCGGAAGGTGGGCTCGTGCTGCCGCGGCGTACACGAGGCGACCACCACCCGGTTGAGCCGGTGCTCGCGGACCGCGTGCTTGATCTCGTTCTGGCCGGGGTCGGCGCAGGTGTACTTGTTGCGAACCACGCAGACGACGTCGTCGAGGGTTTCGGCGTACTCGCACACCGCGCCGCAGTCGACCGCGCCGGCGATGTTGAGTCCGCAGTCGCATACAAAGACACCAATTCGGAGGTCTTCGGTTTCTGCCATGCTCTGCTCCTCATCTTCTGCAATTCTGTGCCGTCGCTTCGCCCGCGAAGCGCCGGCACAGAATTGCAATTGGAGACAAAAAATCGATCGTCACACCAAGGCTCCCGCGATGACTTCGGCGATGTCCCTCATTTCCATGCGGATCTCTTGCCCCACATTGGGGTCCTTCATGGCGCAGGCGAGGTGGACCTGGCACTTGGGACAGGCGGTGACGAGGACCTCGGCGCCGGTGGCGCGAGCCTCGCGCAGGCGCTCGACCTGGATCTTCTTGGCGAACCTGTCGCAGTTCGACCAGGTGCCTCCGGCGCAGCAGGCGCCACGGCGGCCGCTTCGCCGCATTTCCTCGAGCTCGACCCCGGGCACCGCCGAAAGCACCTCCCGCGGTGCGTGATAGACCCCGAGGTGGCGGCCGAGCCGGCAGGGATCCTGGTAGGTGACCCTCGTTGCCGAGCCGTTGGTCAGCTTGAGGTCATCACGGTGATCGAGCAGATACTCGCTGAGGTGCTGGACCCTGATCTTGGCGCCATCGAGAAAGGGTTGGTAGTCGAGCAGCCAGGTCCGGACGCACTCGGCGCACGGCGTCACCACGAGCTCGGCGCCGCTCGATTTGACGAGCTCGACGTTGTGCCTGGCCAGTGCTTCGAAGCTCGCGCGGTCGCCGTTCCACAGCAGATCGTGACCGCAACAGCGTTCTTCGGCCGAGACCACCGGGGTCACCCCGAGATGGTTGAGCAGCTGAACGGCGGCTCGAGTACCCGCCACCGTGGCGAGACCGAACTCGGGGAAGAAGGCGTCGTAGTAGACGGTGCACCCGGTCCAGAGAAAGACCTCGCCCTGCACGGGCGCGGTCCGAAGCTCGTCGTCGAGCCAGGCCAGGCGATTCTGTTGCGTTCCCCCCTTGGCCATCATCCGCATCACCGACTGCAGGGCCCCGCCGTGCGGGCACTCGGGTTGGATCTTCGCGTCGAAGGCCCGTTCACGAAGCTTTTGGACGAGCTGGGTGTACGCCACCTCGGCCGGGCAGCGCGAATCGCACAGGCTGCAGGTGAGGCAGGCGAAGAGGCTCTCGTCGCGGCTGATCTCACCCTCATGGCCGAGGTTGGTTGAGAGCACGTGGCGGCGAGGCGAGTAGTCGGCGCCGGCTCGCGTGATCGGGCAGGTCGCGGTGCACTTGCCGCAGTCGTAGCAGGCCCACGCATTCGTGTCTTTCGCCAGCTGTTGCATCAGTGCCCCTCCTTCGATCCCGATCCCGATCCCGTTCCCGATCCCGGCTCATTGCTCAGACAGCCACCGGTTTCAGGCACCTCGATCTCGCCGATCGCGTCCGCCGCTCCCAACGGACTCGGCCCCAGCGCCCGGACCTCATCGGTGAACTCGTTGATGACCTCGGCGAATCTCCCACCTTCGGCGGCCGAGATCCACTCGAGCCGCAAGCGCCCCTCCTCGATTCCGAGGAGCTTGACCACGTTCATGGTCTTGGCGAACTGCTCGACCGCGCGCTCGTTGCCGAAGATGTAGTGGCAGTCGCCGAAGTGGCAGCCCGAGACCAGCACCCCGTCGGCGCCCTTTTCAAACGCGCGGAAGACGAATGCGGGTTGGATCCGGCCCGAGCACATGACCCGGATCATCCGGAAGTGGGGTTGGTGCTGGATCCGCGACACCCCCGCCGTGTCCGCCCCGGCATACGAGCACCAGTTGCAAGCAAACACCACGATACGGGGGTCGAAGGTGGTCGATGCCGCTGGCCTTGCCGTTTTACCGGAGGTGGTTGCTGACGTCATGATGCACCGATCCTTGAAGGTCGTGGTCGCGGGGCATAAATGCCCCGCCTACGGTTCTCTCGACGCATTCCGAATCCCCTGTAGGCGCGCCCTTTAGGGTGCGCGACCAGACCGAAACGGCCAGCACACCCGGTTGGGGATTTCTGCGATGAGTCAATATGAGATGTCTTCGTGACCCCTTGGCGTCTTGGCGTCTTCGCGCTTGCGACGCTGCGATGGCTCTCTGTCTCTGTGCCTCTGTGGTAGATCACGATCGCTCCCGGACCTTCAGCGGCCCCACTCGGGCACGGACGGGACTCGGGACGCGGGTGAGCTCATGGCCTTGCCTCGTCGAAGAAGGCATCGATCTGGGCGAGAACCTGGCGGTCGGTGAAGTGGCGCGCGGCGATGGCGCCGGAGGGACACCAACTGGCACAGGTGCCGCAGCCCTTGCACATGGAAGCATTGATCTCGGCGGCGAAGACACCGGGGTCGCCCTCGACGAGAGCCGGCGCGTGGTACTGGCAGATCTCGACGCAGTCGCCGCAGCCGCGGCAGATCTCGGGATCGACCACCGCCACCGCCGGGTCGAGCCTGACCTGGTCGTGGGCGAGAAAGACCGCCGCCTTGGCCGCCGCCGCCGACGCCTGGGCGACCGAGTCGACGATGTCCTTGGGACCCTGAACGGTGCCGGCGAGCAGCACGCCTTCCACCGCGGTCTCCACCGGCGCGAGCTCGGGGTGGCGCTCGAGGAAGAAACCGTCGAGGCCGACCGAGGCCTTGAGCATCTCGTGAAAGTGATCGGTCTCGGGCTGACGCGGCCGCATCCCCACCGAGAGCACGACGAGATCGGCGCTCACTTCAAGACGCCGGCCCAGAAGGTCGTCATAGCAACGCACGGCTTCGGCCCGGCCGTTGCCGATGATCTCGGGAGTGTGGCCCGGTGGAACTCTGACAAAGAGCACGCCGGCGCCGCGAGCCTTGCGGTACATCTCCTCCGCACCGGTGGAGATGGTGCGGATATCGCGATAGAAGACGGTCGTGTCGATGCCGCGCTCGTTGAGTTCCATGGCCTGTTTGATGGCCGTCGGGCAGCAGTAGCGGGAACACCCGGTGAAGCCTTCCTTCTCCCGCGAGCCGACACAGAGGACAAACGCCGCCGATTTCGGTGGATCACCGCCAAAGCCGAGGTCGTTGCCGCCGACAAAGGCCCGCTCGAGGTCGGCCGATGTCACCACGTTGGCGAACTCGTCGAACCGGAATTCCCGGCCCGGGTCGTGGAGCGCGGCGCCGATGGCGAGGATCACCGCTCCGACCGGCATCACCTCTTCGACGGCCCCTGTGAGGGTCGCCTCGAAGCTGCCGACAAAACCGGTGATGTTCTCAACCTCGGTCTCGAGGAGAATCCGCGCCCCGCTCTCGCGCAGCCGTTCGATCTTTTCAGCGAGCACCTCGCTCGCGGGCTGCATCGTCGGGTAGAGCCGCATGAGGTTGGGCTCGGAAAGTCTGCCACCGAGTCGGTCGCCCTTTTCGACGAGGGTCACCGGGAAGCCCTGGACCGCGAGATCGGTGGCCGCCTGGATCCCGGCGATGCCTCCGCCGATCACCAGCGCCGACCGGGTCATGGGCGCCGCGCCTTCGTGGAGTTGCTCGAGGTGGCGGGCCCTGGCGACGCCCATGCGGATCAAGGTCCGCGCCTTGGCCTGCGCGGCCTCGGGGGTTCCCGCATGGACCCACGAGCACTGGTCGCGAATGTTGACCATCTCGAGGAGGAAGGGGTTGAACCCGATGCGCGCAAGGGTCTCGCGGAAGACCGGTTCGTGGGTCCGCGGAGTACAGGCCGCGACCACGATCCGGTTGAGCCGGTGCTCCCGGATGGTCGCCATGAGCTCGTCCTGGCCGGTCGAAGAGCAGGCGAAGAGATCCGTCGAGGTCACGACCACGTCGGGCAGGCTGGAGGCCTCGGCCGCGAGCTGCTCGACATCGAGCACTCCGGCGATGTTGACGCCGCAATGGCAGACCATGACGCCGACCCGGGGCGGGCCGGAAAGATCCATGGGCTCGACCGGTTCGGCCTTCTCCTCGTGGCGGTGACCCGTGAGATAGAGCTGAGCCCGAGCGGCCGTCGCCGAAGCCTGGGCGACGCAGTCGGGGATGACCTGCGGGCCGACCGCGCTGCCGCAGACAAAGACCCCCTCGCGGCTCGTTTCCACCGCCGACACCGCGGGATCGCGACGGGCGATGAAGCCGTGCTTGTCGGTCTCGATGCCGAAGATCTCGGCGAGTGAGACCGCGCCCTCGTTGGGCGCCGCCGCCACCGAGAGGACGACGAGATCGGCGGGAATCCGCCGCTGCTCGTGCCCCAGGGTGTCCTCGACAAAGACCTGGAGGGTGTCGTCGGCCGGGTCGTGCCAGACCTTGGCCGGCCGGCCGCGGACATACTCGGCCGAGGCGGCGTCCTTCGACCGGGCGACGAAATCGTCGAATCCCTTGCCGAAGGCGCGGAGATCGGTGTAGAGGATGGTGATGTCCTCGACGACCGGATCGTGCTGGCGGATGAGCATGGAGTCCTTGACCGCGTTCATGCAGCAGAACCTGCTGCAATAGGGCCGGCCGCCCTCGCCGCGGGCGCCGACGCACTGGATGAAGACGATGCGTTTCGGGGTCTCGAGATCCGACGGGCGCACGATGTGGCCGCCGGTGACCCCCGAAGCGTTGAGCATGCGTTCGAGCTCGAGGCTCGTGACGACGTTGGGCAGACGGCCGTAGCCGTAGGCGCCGAGGGCGCGGGCGTCGAACTCCTGGAAGCCCACGGCAACCAGGATCGATCCCACATCCAGGCTGACTTCCTCGGGCAGTTGGTCGAAGTCGATGGCGTCGACATCGCAGGCGTCGCTGCAGTGGCCGCAGACGAGGATGTTGGGTGGATAGTTCGGGTCGATCTTCCGCTTGTATTTGGCCATCTTCTCGAGCCGGTTTTTCTGCCGCTGATCGAGGTGGGGCATGAAGTTGAGGCAGGCCGAGGAGTCGATGACATAGGTGGCGGGAACCGACTGCGGGAACGGGCGGTAGATCGCCTTGCGCGCCTTGAGGCCCATGTCGAACTCGTTGCCGCCGACCTGCGGGCAGTGATCGACGCAGAGACCGCAGGCGACGCACTCGTCGTTGACATAGCGCGGGTTCTTCCGCACCGTGACGGTGAAGTCGCCCGGTGAGCCCTCGCACCCGGTGATTTCTGCGTTGGTGACGACCTCGATGAGCGGATGCCGACCGGCATCCATGGCCTTAGGCCCGAGGATTCATATGGCGCAGTCCATGGTGGGGAAGGTCTTGTCGAGCTGGGCCATCCGGCCCCCCAGCGACGGCGACTTCTCCACGATGGTCACCGGGATCCGGGCGTTGGCGAGATCGAGCGCGGCCTGGATGCCGGCGATGCCGCCGCCGACCACCAGCGCCCGCAGCTTCTTGCCGCCGCCGGTCCCCTCGATGTCGATCAATTCATCCATCCGACTTGTCCCCATTTCCTGGTTCTCGGCTCTCAATTCTCGGCCTTGAGTTCTCAATTCCCAGTCGTAAATTCTTGAGATCACAGAGATTGAGAACTCAAGGCCAAGAATTGAGGATTGGGCTACTTTGCTACCATCACCTCCTCTTCCCGGGTTGCCTCGGCGGAAGCGCCGTACTCCTTTTCGTAGGCGTCATAGCCCGCGTCGAAGGCCCGCAGGTTGAGCTCCTGGGTGCCGTCCGGCACCGAGTGGGCCACCGAATCGCGCATGGCCTCGCGCGGCACCAATTTGGTCACCGCGGCGAAGAAACCCAACATGACGATGTTCTGGACGATGGCGCGGCCGAGACCCTCGGCGATCCGGGTCGAGGCGACGCCGAAGGACGGCTGGCCCTCCTTGACGGTCGGCCGCACCAGATCCTTCTCATAGATCAGGATGCCGTCGTCCTTGAGCTCGTCGCGGTACTTGTCATAACCCTCGGCCGACATGACGACAAAGACATCGGGCCGGCCGATGTAGGGGTAGAGCACCTCGGTGTCGGAGACCGCCACGGTGGTCGAACACGCAGAGCCCCGCGCCTCGGGGCCGAAGCTCTGGATCATGGTGGCGTGTTTGTCGGCGTGAACGGCGCAGGCGCGGCCGATGATGTGGCCCGAGAGCACCACGCCCTGGCCGCCGAAACCGGTGATACGGATCTCCACGCGACTGGCGTCAGTCATGGAGCCACCCCCCTTCCGGAGACATGGGAACGTATTTCTCGCCGAGTACCCCTTCATAGTGGGAGCGCATCATGTCGAGGAAGGTGGGTTTCTCGTCATCGACGAAATTGCCGCAGACGATGGTGTCCTGGAATCCGATGTCCACCTCGCGGGTGTCGGCGCCGTGCTTGATGGTCGCGTTGTCGTGGTAGAAGCGCATGAGCTCGAGCCCGCCGCCGAGCCGGTTGAGCCGCGAATACAGCGTCGAGCACGGCGCGATGACCTCGATGAAACGAAAACCCTTGCGACGCAGCGCCACCCGCATGCATTTGGTGAGCCGTCTGATGTGCAGGCAGGTCCATCTCGAGACGAAGGTGGCGCCGCAACTCGCGGCGAGGTGGGGAAGGTTGAAGGGCCGCTCGAAGTTGCCGTACGGCATGGTCGACGACTTGGCCGTGATCGGCGTGGTGGGGGCGTTCTGGCCGCCGGTCATCCCGTAGATGAAGTTGTTGACCAGAATGACGAGCATGTCCATGTTCCGTCGCGCCGCGTGGATGAAGTGGTTGCCGCCGATCCCCGAGAGATCGCCATCCCCGGAGAAGACCACCACCTCGAGCTCCGGGCGGGCGAGTTTGAGTCCGGTGGCGAACGGAATCGCCCGGCCGTGGGTGGCGTGGAAGGCGTCGAGATTCATGTAGCCGGCAACCCGTCCGGTGCAGCCGATGCCTGAGGTGATGGCCACCTTGTCGAGATCGACGTCGGCCTCCTCGAGGGCGGAGGCAAAACACTTGACCACGGTGCCGATGCCGCATGTCGGGCACCAGATGTGCGGCATCCGGTCCATGCGGAGGTAGGGTGCAATCGGGTGGTCGTTGGGGTTCGGGGGGTGGGCTGTCGCGCTCATCGGGCTGCCTCCACGATCGCGGCGCAGATTTTCTTGGGGTCATGCACGCCGCCGCCGGCGTGCGGGACGTGCACCGCCTTTGCCTTCCCGGCGGCGCAGCGCTCGACCTCGAGCACCATCTGACCCAGGTTGATCTCGGGGACGACGAAGGCCTTGACCGCGGCCGAGAGCTCGCGGATCCGCTTCTCGGGAAACGGCCAGACCACAATCAGCCGCAGGAAACCGACCTTGACCCCCTGCCTGCGCGCGAGGTCGATCCCCATCCGCGCCACCCGGGCGGTGATGCCGTAGGCCACCACCACCACGTCGGCGCCGTCGACGTCCTCCTCCTCGATGCGGACGATGTCGTCGACGTTGAGGAGGATCTTGTCCATGATCCGCTGGACGTTGATCTGCTGCCGTTCCGCCGACATCTCCGGATAACCGCGGTCATCGTGGGTGAGCCCGGTGGTGTGGAAGCGATAGCCGTCGCCGGCCCGCACCATCTCGGGCACCCCCCGCCCGTTGACCTCGTAAGGGTGGTAATCCGCCGGCGCCTTCTTCGAGAGCGCTCGGGGAACGACGTCGATCTCATCGGCCTCGGGAATGACGACCTTTTCGGTCATGTGGCCGACGCACTCGTCCATCATGAACATCACCGGCACCCGGTAGGTCTCGGCGAGGTTGAAGGCGTCGATGGTGAGATCGAAGGCCTCCTGCGGCGACTGCGGCGACATGGCGATGAGCTCGTAGTCGCCGTGCGAGCCCCAGCGGGCCTGCATCATATCCGCCTGGCCGACCATGGTCGGAAGCCCGGTCGAGGGCCCGCCGCGCTGGACGTTGACGACGACGCACGGTGTTTCCATCATCGCCGCGAGCCCGATGTTCTCCATCATCAGGCTGAATCCGGGACCCGAGGTCACGGTCATGGTCTTGGTCCCCGTCCACGCCGCCCCGGCAACCGCCGCCATCGAGGCGAGCTCATCCTCCATCTGGATGAAGGTCCCCCCCATCATCGGGAACCGTCGGGAAATCCTCTCCACAACCTCGGTGGAAGGGGTGATGGGATACCCGGCCACGAACCGGCAACCCGCCGCCATGGCCCCCTCACCACAGGCGTAATCGCCATCGAGGTAGTGAACACCGGTGAGCACACCCTTGGGATCGGCTTTCAATTGAGTGCCTCCTCTTCGGCGAATTTGTCTTCCTCGGCGGAGATGCTGAGGACAGCCTCGACCGCCGCGGGATCGCCCGCCGGTACGCAGAAGATGGCGAAGTCCGGACAGATCATCTCGCAGAGATTGCAGTTGACGCACTCGCCTTCGACCGCCACCGCGGGCGGGTGGTAACCCTTGACGTTGAATTCCTCGGACATGACGAGGACATCCTTGGGGCAGTACTCGACGCAGAAAGCACAGCCCTTGCAGCGGTCGGCGATGATCACCACCTCGCCCCGCGGCACCGTCACCTGATCGAAGTCGAGCGGCTTTCGCCAGTATCGCATCAGTGGTACCTCCACATTCGGATCGACGTTTCTTTCGCACCCGTGCCGGTGCCCGAATCCGTGACCTTGCCCGACGGGTAATGAACTGTAGATCGTGAGTCGTGAGTCGTGAATCGTGAGTCGTGAGTCGTGAATCGTGATTTGTGAATCGGGAATCGGGAGTCGGGAATCGGGAGTCGGGAGTCGGGAGTCGCGGGTGGGTTGAGGCTGGAGTTCGTTCGATCTTCGGGAGACAAACCCGCGGAACCCAGTGTTCGCCGAGACGGATTCGCACTGCCTTTGCGGTTTCGCAGTAACGACTTACGACTCACGATGAACGACTTGCGATGGCTCATGCCTCCGCCCCACGTCGCGGCTTGAGCGCGCACTCTCCTTGAAGCCCTTCCACCACGCAATCGGGTCGGTAGTACCCGGCGCATCGCAGACACGGCGCGCCGCCCACCTTCGTGCGGGCGAGAACGCCGAGACAGACTTCCTGAAGCAGATCGCAGAAGATCTCGGTCCGGTCCTCGCCGAGTTCCTCGATCACCGGCGCGAGCTGCGAGGCCTTGAGCCGCTCGAAGTCGTCGACCAACCGCCGGCCTTCCGGGCTGACCGAGAGGAGCGTCGCGCGCCGGTCTTCGGTCGAGGGTTCGCGAATCACCAGCCCGAGCTCCTCGAGCCGGTCGAGGTTCTTGCTGCTTGCCGCCGGCGAAACCCCGAGGCAGCGGGCCAGCTCGCAGACCTGCAGCTCCGAGTTGCCGGCGATGAGTTTGAGGAAACAGAACTGGGATCGGCTCAGGCTCGTGGGACCGAGCTGGTCGAGAAACGATGACTCGAGAAACTCGCGAAGCAGCGAGCTCAGAATGTGACCGTAGCGTAAGAACCGGTAGAACCCCGCGCCGGGCGACGGCGGGTCGGAGACGGGAGCGGTCTGAGCGGGGCGACCATCGGAGGCCGGCATGACTCACCAGCTTTCTCTTCACCGTGTCAAATATTGACCTGGTTGACTATTTATGTCGTAAAATAAAATTGTCAAGTGCCTGAAATGAAACGAGATAGAGACTGATACGCAGCTTCCATGTGAAAGAAGACACGACGCTTGCTCAGATTGACAAACCGCGATTTTCGGCCCGTCCGGAATCACCAAAAAAATTCTCGAAAATTGAGAAAATCGACGTCAGCCCGGCGATCATCGAGGCGTTCGGCTCGCTCAAGGCCAGACTCGAAACGGACGGACGTCGCCTCGACGACTTCGACATCGTGATCGCCGCCACCGCCATCACCCTCGGTTACCGCCTCGTGACCAACAACGAGAAGCACTTCGCCCGCATCGATGGCCTCGAGATCGACAACTGGGCGAAGGAGTGATCTCGAGCGACGAGTAAAAAACCGGGAGGCGCGCGGCCTCCCGGTCGTGTTCGTGGTGGATGCTTCAGCTAGAACTTGGGGTAGAACTTGCTCAGCATGTCCTTGGTGGTCAACGAGCCGTTGCCCGCCATGGCGCGCTCCTTGATGCTCTCGAGTTGGTCGGTGAGCGACGGCGCCTCGACCTCGTAGAGGATCCCGGTCGTGATCTTGTCCTTTTCGCGGGTGTACGCGACGGCGTTGGCCCGGCGCGAGGGGTCGTAGCCCTCGGGCAGATGGGCCACCTTGGCCTTCATCTCCTTGAACTGGTCGTCGCCGCGCCAGGTCACGCACGGCGACATGACGTTGAGGAACGAGAAGCCGTTGTGGACGAGACCGGCGGCGATCATCTCGGTGAGGTCCTTCATGTCGCCCGAGAACCCGCGCGCCACCCAGGTCGCCCCGGTGGAGATGGCGAGCTCGCAGGGGTCGACGCTGGGCTCGGGATTGCCCCAGAAGGTCGACTTGGTCTTGTCTCCGGTGGGGGTGGTCGGCGCCACCTGGCCCTTGGTCAGACCGTAGATCTCGTTGTCCATGAGGATGTAGAGGATGTCGAGGTTGCGCCGGCACGAGTGGATGAGGTGATTGCCGCCGATGGCGAGGCCGTCGCCGTCGCCGCCGACCGCGATCACGTCGAGGTCGGGGCGGGCCACCTTGACGCCGGTGGCCAGGGTCAGGGCCCGGCCGTGGACGCCGTTGAACCCGTAGGTCTTGACATAGCCCGGCAGACGAGACGAGCAGCCGATGCCGGACAGAATGACGGTGTTCGAAGGCTCGATCTGGAGCTGGGCCATGGCCCGGTAGAGGGCGTTGAGGACCCCGAAATCACCGCATCCGGGGCACCACACCGGTTTGAGACCGGATTTGTAGGCACCGGGTTTCAACTCGACTTTGACTCCTGCCGCGCTCATACCAGCACCTCCCGCCGCATGGCGCTCATCTCGAGCACCTTCTGAATCTTGTCCTCGACCTCACCGACGGTGAGGTTCTTGCCGCCCGAACGTTTGAAGACGTAGGTGTGGCCTTCGGGTAAATCGAGGAAGGTGCGCAGGTACTTGTAGAACTGGGCAGAGTAGCTGAGCTCGACCACGATGACCTCGCGGACCGTCTTGATGTAATCCTGGAACTCGTGGTACGGGAACGGGTAGAGCAGCTGCGGCACGAAGGCCGAAACCCGCTCGCCACGCCCGTTGGCCCTGAGCACGGCTTCCTTGACCGGACCCTTGGAGGAGCCCCAGCAGATGATGCCGACATCGGCCCTCTCGGCGCCGTAGTGCCGGTGGTAGCTGTACTTATCGCGCACCATGCGCAACTTGCGGTAGCGTTTTGCGTTCATCTTCTCGTGGGTCAAGAACATCGAGGTCGGCGATCCGTCCTCGGTGTGTTCGAGGCCGTTGGTCTGGTACTCGCCGCCCTTCATCCCGGGCCAGGACATGGGCGAGATCCCCGACTTGGTCTCCTTGTAGCGCTTGTAATCCTGGAGATCCCCGGCCGAAGGCACCTGCCTGCCCATCACCTCGTGGTCGAGGGTGAGCATGGACAGGGTTTCACGCCGCTGGGCGATGAACTGGTCGGAAAGCACGATGACCGGCACCTGCGCTTCTTCGGCGATGTTGAAGGCGGCCACCGTGGCGTGGAAGCAATCCTCGACATCGGCAGGAGCCAGGACCACGCGCGGCGCGTCGCCGTGGGAGCCCCAGAGCGCCTGCCAGAGATCCGACTGCTCGCTCTTGGTCGGCAAACCGGTGGACGGTCCACCACGCTGAACATCGATGATCACGGCCGGAATCTCGGCCATTGACGCGAGACCGAGCATCTCCGTCATGAGCGCGAGACCGGGCCCCGAGGTGGCGGTCATGGACTTGACCCCGGCAAAGGACCCGCCGATGACGGCGCCGATGGCCGACAGCTCGTCCTCGGTCTGGACGAGATAACCACCCACCTTGGGCATGAGCTCCGACAACAGGTGGAGAACTTCGGATGACGGCGTGATGGGGTAGCCGGCGAAGAACCGGCAACCGGCGTGCAACGCAGCCACCGCAGAGAGCTCGTTGCCCGACATGAGCAACATGGGTTCTCCGGGGGTGTACTGCATCCGTTTCCCGGATGCCGCGTCGGCGATTTTCGCGGCGTGGAGTTTGCCCGCTTCGAAGCCCTTGAGGTTGGCCTCGAGGACTTCGGGTTTTTTCTTGGTGAACTTGCCCCTGATCGCCTTCTCCAGGGGTTCCTGCGGCAGCCTGAAGAGCTCCGACAGGAGACCCAGGGTGACGATGTTCTTGGCGAGCTTGGTGCCGGCCGATTCCTTGGCGAGCTCGATGAAGGGCACCGGCACCCAGCGCACGTCGGCGGTGTTCGGTCCGAGGTCGATCCCCTCGCGCGGGCTGTCGTCGGCCTCCTCGTAGATCACGATGCAATCCGGCGCGGCCAGGATCTCACCGCGGAACTGCGCGAAGTCCGCCCAGTTGAAGACCACGAGCACCTGCACCAGGTCCCCCTGGGCGAAGATGGGATCGGCGCTGATCCGAACGGTGCAGGACGACTCCCCACCGCGAATCTGCGGTCCGTAGGCTTCGACTTTCATCACGTGCAGCCCAACCGATGCGCCGGTCTGCGCCAACATGTCTCCCGTGGTGATCACACCGTCACCACCGGAACCGACGATTGCAAATGTGAGATCCCTTGTCGGCATCTTTGGAGTCCTCCTTATGGCCGCTCCAGGCCTTAAACTGGGATTGTGAACCCGTTCACAGGAAATGTCCACCTGCGGCAAGAAATCCGTTAGGACAATTTGCCTATCGGGTGACCGATATCGCAATCCAGGTGCCGGGAGCGTGCTCCGCGGCCCTTTCGAGGACCGCCATTGCCTCGTCCTGCCGGCCTTCGATGGAGGATAGCGAGGTCCCGAGCACCCACTCGGCAAGAGGCACCCAGGCGCAGGACTGGTAGTCCATTCGGCACCGGATGGAGAGCGACTGCAGAGCGGCATCGGCAAGCTGCGAAGCAATGACCGGCTCACCGGCCTTCAATCGGACCCGCGCCTCGAGAAGACGGGCGAGATCCTCGACCTCGGCGGCGTCCCGGAGCCTGCCGGCCACCTCGAGCGCCGGCCCTGCCGCGAGGCTCGACTCAAAGCTCGCCCACGCCTGAACGATCTCCATCCACCTGAAAACCCAGCCGATGTCTGCATCGGTCAACCTCGGATCGCCCCACCGGCCCTGGAAGAAAAGCCAGACGAGGTCGATGAATCCCATCTCCTCGATGTCCGCCGATGCTCCCAGGTTCGCGACGATGCGACGGGTCTCTTCGTACGCCTGCCGGTCTCCGTTGACGCCGGCGTCGAGAATCAGCATCTGGGTCGCGTCGTTGTGGTTGCGGCCGCTGTTGCCGAGGTTGAGGCTCCCCGCCACCCACCTCCGGCCCTCCTCCCGCTGGCCGTCGATGAGAAGCTGCTCGCCGAGCCGGAGCCGAAGGTCCAAATCCTCGGGCAGGCGGGCGACGCCGTCGCGAAGCAGCGAAATGGCGTTTCGACGGTGGGTACCCGACGCGAGAGCCCGCGCGGCCACCAGGTAGGCTGCGATCTCGCTCGGGCGTTCTGCGAAAATCTCGGGGTGATCCGACCTCAGCGCGTCCATCGTGAACGGCGGGTCGACCCGAGCGGACAGCCGCAGCTCGGAGCTCGCCCGGGCGAGGTCGGCCCAGAACGCCGCGCGCAGAGACCCGTCCGAGCCGAAGCTCAGACCGCCTTCCGGGTTGCCCCACACGTCAAAGCGCCGGAGTTTGCCGTCGACAACGACCTCGATTCCGTCCGGGCCGGCCTGAGGAGCGTCGCTCACCTGGACCCCCGGGCCGAGCGGCGTGTAACTCAGGCAGCCCCTCGGAACGTCCGTCCTCGCCTGGTGAAACGCGTGGAGATCCGGCGAGAGCATGCCGACCGAACACGACTCACCGGTCAGCCTCGACCTCGCGCCGATGGTGATGAGTACCCTCTGGAACCCCATCGGGTTGTTGAGTGCAATGGCGAGGATCTCGTCCGTTCCGTCCCCGTCGAGGTCGGTGACTGCGAGGTGTTGCGCGTGGCCCGAGTTGGCGAGGACGAGCCGCGGTCGGGTGGTGGCTCCGCGGAAGCTCGTCACGGCGATCACCGACGAGTACCAACGGGGATTGGCCACCGCCCAGACCAGGTCTGCGCCCTCCCCGAAGACGTTTCCCACGGTCATCGATTGAATTCCCCAGCGGGGGGCGATCCCGGAAAAGACGGACTCGCCCAGCCCCTCGGGATCCGCCGACCGCAGAAGGACGCCGTCGCCCGACCGGAGCTCGAAGACCACGCCCGACCCGGAGACCGCCGTCGTCGCCGGCGCCGACCAGCCGACCGCCACCTCGGCGCCGGCGTCGCCGACGAAATCGGCGACGATCGCCCGCGGGATCTCACCCTCTCGTGAGACCGACCAGAGCTCGCGGTTGTCGGCGGTTCGGGCGACGACCTCGTCGCCCTCGATCTCGACCCGGTCGATGGGCCCCCTCCCGGAGTTCCCCACCACCATCACGCCGGCGGCCGCGACGGCCATCGTCGCGAGCCCTGCGGCGAGTCGACGGGCGGTCCGCATCGAGATTCCCGCTCGCCGCCGCTCGAGGGCGGTGAGCGCCCTTTCAGCAGACGGATATCGAGCCTTCGGATCCTTCGCAAGCAATCGACCGACGAATCGCGCGAGCCACCGCGGGCACTCGGGGCGCAGGTCGCGAATCGGTGGCGGTTCGCGGTGCAGGTGCCCGTCGGCGACCTGGAATGCCGAGTCGCCTTCGAAGGGCAACCTCCCGGTGAGGAGCTGATACAGGGTCACCCCGAGGCTGTAGAGATCGCACGAAGCGGTCGGCGCCTCGCCGCGAAGCTGCTCCGGCGCCATGAAGCGCGGCGTGCCGACGCCCTCGAGCGTCCGGGTCAGATCCGACGACCGGTCCAAATGCCGGACCAGTCCGAGATCGGAGAGCTTGACGATCCCGTCCTCGCCGACCAGCAGATTCGACGGTTTGACATCGCGGTGGACGATCCGGTTGTCGTGGAGATAGCCGAGCACCGAGAGCACCTCGCGCGCCCATCCGATGACCGCCTCGACCGGCAGCGCGCCTTCCGCGACAACCCGGTCGGACAGCGTCCCGCCGGGAACATACTCCATGACCGCTACCGGCCGGTCGCTCGTCTCGACGACGTCGAAGATCCGGATCAGATTGGGATGCGAGAGCCGCCGCCCCTGCCGCACCTCCTCGAGCCACCGGGCCCGGGTCCGCTCATCTGCATCGGCCGGGAGGATCTTGAGCGCCACCTTCTGGCCCAGGGTCCGGTCCTCGGCCAGCCACACCGTCGCCTGACCCCCGGACCCGAGCAGCTCGAGCAATCGCCAGCGATCCGGCAGCGCCACCGCCGCGGCGACGTGTGCCGCTCGAGCGTCAACCGGTGCCGTACGGTGATCCGAAGCGCCCTCGTTCATATGGAAGGCACGCTACCACGACAAGCGGTGGATAATGAACCGCCAAGGCACAAAGAACGCCGCGCCTTGAGCTCCCGGCTTTGTGCCCAGCCGCCTGCAAAACCCGAGATTCGGACACTGAGGTCTGCTGACCCTTGTCACCGTGAGGCCGGCGAGACGCCGGCCCTACAATAGATCTCGGGCATTTGTGGTGTCGGCGTCTCGCCGGCACATAGACCACGAACCGTCAAAAACGGTGGGTTTTTGCAGGAGGCTCAGCCGGCAACTCCGTCGCCATCACTTTCTGGATTCCATCGGACCCTGCGATGAAAGAGCCGAAAGCCGATGGCTGACGACCGCTGAAGGCTCACTGCGTCGCTGTTTGATTCTGAGGTCGTTTCGCTTTTCCGCGATGGTTCTAATTGAGCCCGAGACGATCGATCTTGAGTGCCAGTCCATTGCGCGAAACGCCAAGCAGCTTGGCAGCCTGGGAGCGATTCCCCTTGGTCCGCGCGAGAGCGGCGGCGATCATCTTGCGCTCGAGATTGGCCACTGCGGTGTCGAGATCGAGATCGCCGCTGACGTCGAAGTCTTCGAGCTGCTGCTGCGCCGTCGGGTGGAGGATCGCCGGCGACAGCATGGTCGAGTCGATGGCCTGGTTCTCGGGACAGAGATAGACCAGCCGGCGCACCTCGTGTTCGAGCTCGCGGACATTGCCCGGCCACGGGGCGGTGGCGATGGCGTTGAGCGCCTTGACGGTGATCCCGCGAACGCTCTTGCCGATCTCCTCGGAGTAGAGCCGCATGAAGTGCTCGACAAAGGCGGGGATGTCGCCACGCCGCGCCCGCAGGGGCGGGACCCGGACGGTGAAACCGGCGACCCTGTAGTAGAGATCGCGGCGGAACCTGTTGGCGTTGATGAGAGCCTGGAGATCGGTGTTGGTGGCGGTGATGATCCGCACGTCGATGGGCTCCGGGGCGCGGGCCCCCAGCGGGTGGATCTCGAGCTGTTGCAGGGCGCGCAACAGCTTGGCCTGGAGCTCGAGCGACATGTCGCCGATCTCGTCGAGGAAGAGAAAACCGCCGCGGGCGAGCTGGAACTTGCCCTTGCGGGCGGTGACGCCGGTGGCCACCCCGCTCTCGATGCCGAAGAGCTCGGCCTCGAGGAGATCGGACGGGATCGCCGCACAGTTGACGGCGACAAAGGGGCCTTCCCGGCGGGCCGAGGAGGCGTAGAGGGTCTCGGCGACGTGCTCCTTGCCGACGCCGGTCTCGCCGGTGATCAGAACCGGGATGTCGCCGCGCAGAAGCTGCCTGAGCTGGACATAGACCTCGGCCATGGCCGATGATCGACCGATCACGTGGCGGGGTGAGAAATAGAGTTCCGGTGGTGCGGTGGAGGCGGCTTCCGACCTCGATGTGGACCGGTTCCGACTTGGAGTGCAGGAGCATCCGGAGCACCGCTTCGAGGAGCGGACCGGCGGCCCGACGGTGGGCGAAATCGCCGACCAGAACGAGGCCCCACGGTGAGGTCGTCGGCGCCGATGCCGCCGACCATGTCAGAACCTCATCGCCATCGATGCGGCCGCTGATCACCACCGGCCCGGCATCGACGGCGGCGGCCGTCGCGGCGAACGCCTCCGCCACGGAGTCGAGCCCGGCGCCGTCGAGAATCGATCCGCAGGCACACAACACGACCGGGTCGCCACCGTTACCCCACTCGACGAGACAGGCCCCCGCGGCCCCGAGCCCGGAGCAGAGAAAACTCAGGGAATCGGTGAGATCCGGATCGACAGCGCCGACGAGGCGACCGGTGAGGTCATTGAGCAAGGCCATCCAGTTCGGCGGCTCGTCCTCGGCCCGGCGGGCGATGGCGCTGACCTGGGTCGTGCTGTCGTTGCGCTCGCTCCGCCGCCGATGCGAGTTGAGGGGAATCGCGACCCTGGCGTCATCGGGGTGCACCCTGACCACGTACAGCACCACGGGCCCGAACCCGATCCAATCACCCTCGTCCACCGTCCTCTCGTCGATCCTCCTGCCATTGACGAAGGTGCCGTTCTTGCTGCCCAGATCCTTCACCGTCAAGGTGCCGCCGGAAACAGTGAGGACCGCCTGCCTTCGGGAGACGCCCGCCATCTCCAGCGGGACATCGCACTCTCCGGCCGCGCCGAGAAGATGCTCACCATCACTGAGGTCATAGTTCAGCCGGATCCCGTCCGCCTCTCCGGTCAGCCGGAAGCAGTGGGTCATTTCCGCAGCGTCGTCGTCGTAAGCCATCTCAGGGGTCGCCCTCCGACTCGTAAGACTGCAAGGATCACGCCAATGGCATCTACAACAGCCCCCGTCCGTAACCACCGTCCACCGGCAGGGCGTGGCCGGTGATGCCCGACGCGGCGTCGGAGCAGAGGAAGGCGACGGCGGCGGCGACCTCGGCGGGCTCGAGGAGCCGGCCGATGGGCGCCATGGCAGCCCAACCGGTCATCAGCTCATCCGCGGTCGTGCCCATCGCTACGGCCTTGACCTCCGCCAGCTCGGCGAGCCGATCGGTGGCGGTGTAGCCGGGCAGCACGCTGTTGACCGTGACGCCGTTGCCGGCGACCTCATCGGCGATGCTCTTGAGATAGCCGGTGAGCCCGGCGCGAAGCGTGTTCGACAGCACGAGCATGGGCTGCGGCTCGCGCACGGCGATGGAGGTAATGGCCACCAATCGCCCCCAACCCGCGGTCCGCATGGGCGGCAGGCAGAGCTCGAGAAAGCGCTGCACCGGCAGCAGCAGCAGCTCGGCTGCGGTCAACAGGTCGCTCGAGGAAGCGTTGATCGCCTTCATCGCCGGCGGCCCGCCGCCGTTGGTGACGATGATCTCGGGCTGGCCGAAGCGATCCCGGGCGGCCGCCACGACCCGCGCGGGCCCATCGGGCTCGGTGAGATCGACCGCGACCCCGGCGACCTCACCGCCTGTGGCGGCTCGGAGGGTCTCGGCGGCTGCCGTGATGCGCCCCACGGAACGCGACACGATGACGACCCTCTTGCCCTGCCGGAGCAGCTCTTCGGCCACGGCATATCCGAGACCCGACGACGCGCCGCAAACGATCGCGATCCGGCCTTTTTTCATCATTCCGCATTCATCATTCATCATTTGCTGGCGAACGGGAAGCTCGGGTCGATATCCACAGGGATGGCGGCCAGGGCGTCGATGGCCGTCACCATGGCCGGGTTGACGGCGCCGTATTTCTCCGCAAAGGCGACCGCGGCCTCGTAGTCGCCCTCGGCCTGGATCATGAGCAGCTCGTGCGCCAGATCGCGGAAGGCCGCCTCGAAGAGATCCGGCACCGGACGGAACTTGCCGTCATCAGTGATCTCGACCGCGCCTCTCTCGAGCAGGTAATTCGTCTGGAGAACCATCCCCAGTCCGTGCGCCTCGGCGACACCAAAGCGGGTGGTGCGGAAGATCCCGGCAGTGTAGGTCCAGGGCAGGCTGTCGAGGATCTCGGGTTCCATGACGCCCTTGGCGACCAGGGCATAGATGTCGTAGACGCCGAGGACGTCGGCCTTGGCCTCCTCGAAGGCCGAGTAGAGATCCTTGAGCTCGAGTCGAACCTCGGTCGGACGGCCGTCGATGGTGATCTGGCCGGGGCCGATGCCGTGCGACAGCTCGTGGTGGAGGGTGAACTGGAAGAATGCCTCGAAGGAGATTCTGTCGACCTCGTCGGCAGGCATGACCGCGTGGGCGATGGGTACCAGGATGCCCTCGTACTTGGCCTGCATCACGTTCTTCAGGAGGACCTTCTTGGAACCCTTGGCCTCGCGGACCCGTTCGTCGTTGGGCAGGTTGAAGGCGATGGTCTGGACGCCGGCTCGGGTGTCGCCGGTGGCCAAGAGTTCGTCCACCACGCGGATCGGCGACTCGGAGCCGCGGTCGAAGTTCTTGTGTTCGTCGGGAATCGGCAGGTTCTTCTCGAGGAACGGCAGCTCGGACTTGAAGACCTCGAGCCGCTTGGAGTCTTCCGGCTGGGCGACGCAGAGGAAGCACTCGAAGGCCGCCTTGTAGCCGAAGAGCGAATCCTCGTAGGTCTCGTAGGGACCGATGACCACCTCGATGGCGGAGTCGAGGTCCATCCACGCCATGTCCGACTCGTAGTAGTCGTCGGTGAAGAACGCGTCCGCCCGAAGTTTGAGGAAGTTTCTCAGGCTCTCGTTGTCGGTGGCCGCGGCGGCGGCGCGCATGGCCGTGGCGGCACGCTCGAGCGAGGCGGCGAAGGCCTCGCTGTAGGGCACCGCGACGAGGGCGTCGCCGTCGCGCCGGATCAGGGTGTGGAGCGAGGTGAAAGCCTCGCGATCCTCGGGGTGAGCCTCGATCCAGGCGGTGAACTCGGCCTCGGTGAGGTCCTCGGGATAGTAGCCGGCGCCGGGAGGATGGGGCTGGGCGCCGAGAAACGGCTTGTGGTGGTCGAGCCGATCCCACGGTCCGACCATGATGCGGTAGTAGTCGCGCGCCGCCGCGGCGTTCGGGCCCTCGAGCGCCCCAACCCGGGAGGCGAACTCGGGATTCCCGGCCCAGGCCTGGACGGTGAAGATCTCACCGATGGCCGTGGCGGCGTCCACCAGGTGCAGCAGCGCCTCGCAGTCGCCATCGGAGAGGTGCAGGGTTTCCGCGGTCAGGGTCTGGGGAACAAACTGGGCGCGGAGCTGGACGATGTCGTCCCGCACCTGAAGGCCATCATTGTCGGCGGGCGCATCCGAGGTCGCACCGCAACCCGTGAGAATCATCGTCAGCATCACTACCACCATTCCACACGTCTTCATCTTCGCCTCCAAGAACAGCCGCTGGGGCTGATTACGATTTCGGTTTGCCGGCCCAGACGGCGAAATCCCGCGGGCCGTTGACGAGGTCGTCGAGGCGACGGGCAAGCCGGCATAGTCCGGCCGCCACGGCCGCAACCTCGGGTTCGTCGCCCGGCGGATCCTCGACTACAGCATCTGCAAAGAGCTGCTCGGCCGGAAACGGGTGGAGCAGTTCGCGCCGGTCGACCTCCAACCCGCAGGTCTTGAGATAGAGTTCCAGGGTTTCGGGCATGAGCGGTCGCCGATGCGTAGGGTCGATCCAGTAGAGCGACGCACCGACCCGGAGCGAGTGCGGGTTCGGGCTCTCCGCGATGAGCACTCCCCCCGGTCGCAAGACGCGGCGAATCGCGGCGAGCACCGCAAGCAGCGTCTCCGGCTCGAGGTGTTCGAAAAGATGCATGGCGGTCACGGCGCCGCGGCTCGCATCGGGCAGGGTCTCGAGCACCGCGAGCACATCCCCCTCCAACACATCGAGGCCGCGCCGGCGCGCCGCATCGGCGACCGCGGCATCGCCCTCGATGCCGGTGGCCTCGACCCCCGCCTCACGCAACAGGAGCAGCAATTCGCCGCGACCGCAGCCGAGGTCGAGGACCGGTCCGGCGGTCGCCAGCGCCTCGAGATAGTGATCGAGACGGTGGCGAATCTCGGCCTCAGGGCCACGGAAAGCCTCGAGGAGGGCGGGCTGGACCTCGGCCAGGGACGAAGCGAGCCTCGCCTCGTCGATTCCGCTCTCCCCGGGCGTCGGTAACGGCTCCCGGCGAAGCATGCGTTCTACCAGCGAGCCCAGCTCCTCGATCTCGGCGGCAAGACGTTCCAAGAGAGCGTCGGAGCGGCCGACCACCGCCGGGACGACCCGATCGCGAAGCCGTGCGGCTTCGGCGTTGACCTCCGAGACAAAGCTCTCGACGCCGTCGAGGCGGATCTCGGCGCCGGGAAAACGGCGGTCGCGCAGATCCGCGAGCTCGGTCTGGGCTTGACGGAGACCCGCCTCGAGGGCGTCAAGCCGGTGCTCGACGGCGTCGGTGCGGACCTGGACCCGTGCCAGGTCCTCGCCCTGCAACCTGGTCCGGCGCCGAAGACCCCAGGGAGTCAACTCAAAAAGGGCCTTCATCAGGCGATGAAGGCCCCCGTCTTGATGCTGGCCGCCGCCGTCATGCGACGGATCGGCGCTCGGTGCGACGCGGTCGTCGCCGCTCATGAACTAACCGGCCGCTGCCTCGGCTTCGGCCTCGGCAACCGCCTCAGCGGGCGCGTCACCGGTTTCGACCGCTTCGCCTCCGCGCTCGGGCTGTTCACCCGGCCGCACGACGAAGACCGGGAGGGTCAACTGGATGTCGCGGTGGACGTTGATCCGCACTTCGAAGCTCCCGAGCTCCTTGATGGGGTGCTCGAGCATGACGCGGCGGCGGTCGAGCTCGAAGCCTTTCTGGGCGAGTTCGGCGGCGATGTCGGCAACGCTCACCGAACCGAACAGGACATCCTTCTCACTGGCGCGGCGCTCGAACTTGAGCTCGGTGCCGGCCATGTTCTTGGCCAGGACCTCGGCGGTGCTGCGACGGCTGGTGTCCATCTCTTCCCACTTGTGCTGCTCTTGCTCGAAACGACGCCGGTTTCCCGGCGTGTCGGGATAGGCAAGACCTTTGGGAAGCAGGTAGTTCCGGGCGAAGCCCGGCTTGACCGATACCGAGTCGCCTCGCTCTCCGAGATGCTCGATGAAGTCGTTCAAAATCACTTTCATGGGTTTCCTCCGTCATCACTCGCGGTCGGTCGCATGGGGAAAAAGCTGTCGGCGACTCCAAGGGTCGTCACCAGGATCGGCATCGGTGGGTAGATGCAGATCAACGCCACACCCCAGCGGACAAACCATCCCCGCCCTACCCAGCGCGCGAGATGGGCTCGAATCATAGCCAACCCCTGGACAAAATACAACAAGAGAGCGGCTATCAACAGGTTGAGAGCGACCCACCGGAGCGAGCCGCTGAGAAAAAGCGCGCCGAGACCCGACAGCGCAAAAACCGCGGCGAGCCACTCGTCACCGCGGTAGTCTTCAAAAGACGAGACCTCGACGCGGTAACCCAGGATCGGAATCCTGGGTCTGATCCAGAACAACACGATGATCACGTACGTGGTGATGACGCTGGGCAGGACCCACGGCACCACTCGTTCGGATGCGTCAAAGGCGAGCTCGATCTCCCCTTCGGCGAATCCCATGGCGCCGTACATCTCCTTTGCATCCTTCGCCGCGCCACGCATGGCCTCCGCCACCCCGTCGACCGGCCCGGCGGGCATCGTCACCACCGTCAGACCCACGAGCACGACCGCCAGGGCGGCGTAGACCGTGATCGAGATCCATCGTCCCTCGTTGAGGCCCAGCTTGGTCCAGAGTTCAACGGAGATGGCGGGGATGACGACGATGAGGCCGTATGCCGTCAGCAAGGCCAGGGGAAAAGGGCCGAACCCGCCCACCGCCGCGACCGCGAGCAGCGCGGCGATCCATCCCCACGCGCGGATCCCGGAGGACCCTCCTGCCTGGAAGTGGAGCACCGGCACCAGACCCAGGGGGGCGATGAGCAGGCCGAAGACCGGCACCACGAGGACCCCGGCGACGAGCAGCAGCGACACCAGCCCCGAAGCGCCGGCGCCGAAACGCGGCATACGCCCGACGGCGGCGGGGTTGACCGCCGCCGTCTCTTCCGGTTCTTCCGTGGTCGTCATGAACCCTTCCCGCGAGGGGTGAGAGGTGATCTTCCGGCTACTGACCGACGTACGGCAGCAGGCCCATGAAACGGGCACGCTTGATCGCGCGGGTCAGCTTGTGCTGGTAGATCGGCCTGGTGCCGGTCACCCGCCGCGGCAGGATCTTGCCGTTGGTCGGGGTGAATTCACGCAGGAGCTCGATGTTCTTGTAATCGATGTAGTGGATCTTGTCGACGGTGAAACGACAGATCTTCGCGCGCCGGCGAAAACGCTTCTTCTGGTGTCCCATCCTAGCCTCCTCAGCTCTCGTCCGCGGCAGCTTCGGCCTCGGCTGCGGCTGCCTTCTTGGCGGCCTTCTTCGCCTGCCGTTCGTCCCGCTTCTTGTCCAACTTGCGCTTCCGCTTGAGCTCTCGATCGAGGTTGAGCGCCAGCGAACGCATGACGACATCGGAGGTGCGGAGCTCGAAGTTGAGCTTCTCGAGCACGTCCCCACCGACCTCGAACGTCCAGAAGTGGTAGACGCCGTAGTTCTTCTTCTTGATCGGGTAGGCGAGTTGCCGGCGCCCGCGGGCGTCCTTCTCGACCATCGTGCCGTCGTTCTCGGTGATGATGGTCTCGAGCCGCTCGAGCGCCGTGGTCTCTTCCTCGGGCGACACCTCGGGGTCAATGATGAGCCCCAGCTCATACAAAGGCATGTGTCCTCCTCATGGCCTTCGGCTCCGAAACTGCAGTCCGGAGCAAGGAGTTGTTATTCCCCGGAGCGAACGCGCCGGGACGGACATTGTACGGGCTTTGCGTCAAAAGGCAAGCCCCTACAATTAATTATGAATTATGAATTTTGAATTTCGGAATTCGTGCTCGGGCGGGAGAGGACTTTCGTACGAAGCCTCACCTGCTCGAGCGGCTCTGAAGGGCAGGCAGGATGCCTACCCCACAAACAGCAGGACCATCATCGGAACTCAACCGCGGGTGCGATGGTGCGATGAGTGCGATGAATTCAGAATTCATAATTCATAATTCGACTGCTGATCGAGCGAAGCGAGATCAGTAGTCGTGGGTTCCCATGTGCACCGGCACGCCGAACTTCTCCTCCATGACCCTGGTCACGCCTTCGACGTTCATGGGGCAGTTCATGAGCATGTCGCCTTCTTGACGCAGGTGCCGAAGTAGATCTCGTCGACCGTCACAGCCAAGTGCATCGAGCACCGTCATCTGGAGATCGACCCGCGGCACCACCAACCCCGGACAGTCGCCGCAACCGCACTTGAAGACCACCCGGACCTCTCCCGCATCCTCGAATGCGAAGGTGTTCTCGTTGACCGATTTGTAGCACTTGGCGCAGCCGACGCAGCTCGCGTCCTGGATCCTCTCGCAGTAGACGATGCCGATCTTCTTCACAGGACGACCTCCCCAACGCTCTCGATGAGAAGGCTAACTCATTCAGATGCAGTGAGAAAGGCGTTCATTTGAGCAAGAAGAGAACCATCGCAAATTATGAATGATGAGTTATGAATTATTCATCATTCTGCGCCTCAGCGCAGTCCGGACGGATAACCGTCCGGCGGGTGGTCGTACTCGACGCCCCTCTCCCCCTTCACGATATTGCCCATCGGAAAACCCTGGCATCCCGCGTCCTTGAGATGCTCGAGGACCTGTTTCAGGTGCTTGGGGCGGACGATGAGGACCATCCCCACGCCCATGTTGAAGGTCCGCCAGAGATCGTCCTCGGGCACTTCGCCGCGCTTGGCGAGGACCTTGAACACCGGCGGGATCTCCCATGCGCCGACCTTGATGACCGATCGGAGGTTCTTGGGAATCACCCGCGGCAGGTTGTCGGTCAGTCCGCCCCCGGTGATATGCGCCATGGCCCGGATCAGACCCTTCTCGATCAAGGGCCACACCGGGTTGAGATAGCAGCGGTGGATCTTGAGGAGCTCCTCCCCCACCGAGCACCCGAGCTCCGGGATGACATCATCGGGGCCGAAACCGGGATCGTCGAGCAAGACCTTGCGCGCCAGCGAATACCCGTTGGTGTGCAGCCCCGTGCTCGGCAGTCCGACGAGCACGTCGCCCTTCTTGACGGATGAACCATCGAGGATCCGCTTGCGGTCGACCACTCCGACGATGAACCCCGCGAGATCATAGTCGCCATCGGCATAGAATCCCGGCATCTCGGCGGTCTCACCACCGAGCAGGGCGACGCCGACCTCGGAGCACGCCGTCGCCACACCGCCGATGACATCGGCCACCACATCGGGATCGAGCCGGCCCGTCGCGCAATAGTCGAGGAAGAAGAGCGGTCTCGCCCCCTGGACCAGAATGTCGTTGATGCAGTGGTTGACGAGGTCCTGGCCGACGGTGCCGTTGCGGCCGGTGGCGATTGCCACCTTGATCTTGGTTCCGACGCCATCGGCCGAGGCCACCAGCACCGGCTCCGCGAAGCCCTTGGGCACGCGGAAGAGCCCGCCGAAGGCGCCCTGGTCGGAGAGGACCCCATCGGTGTAGGTGTTGCGCACCATCTTCTTGACCTGCTCGAGGGCCTTGTCCTGGGCATCGATGTCGACGCCTGCTTCTTTGTAGGTTGCCATTGGATCTCCCGTACCCGTTCCCGATCCCGATGTACCGCCACCCTATCCAAAGCGGCGAACCATGACAAGCACTTCGCGCCACTCCACGGTGTCACAAGGGCCCCAAGGATACTGGTGGAATATGGCCTTCCACCGGGCGTGCCGGGCACGCCATTGTGCCGGATCGACCCCCCGGCAACCCGGCACGCTGCGCACAATGGCGCTGCCGGGCTCCCTCGGGAAGCGCGCCTCTGCCTGGTTCTCTCGGCTATGGGGTAGGCCGCCGGAGTCCCATCGGCGTGGTCGCAGACCCTCCAATACACCACCCGAGCGACCACGCCGATGGGACGACGCTGGGTCGCCGAAGGCGGCCCAGAAGGCCGGGGCTGACAGAATCAGCGACAGCGACAGGGGCAGCGGGCAGCGGGGCAGGGGCAGGGGCAGCGAACAGAACCCCGATCCGGTCAGTTGTCAACCTCACCGTGCGTGAACTCGGTGCCCGGCTCTTTTTTCGCCGCGAAAAGGTGCCTGGCACCGCTCCCATCGCCTTCCTACAGGCGCAAGCCGGACACGACGCCCGTCCCAAACGCCTCCAGCGAGCGCTACAATGCCGACCCATGATCATCACACGCCTCTACAGAACGCCGGGTCTGTCCACGGTCGAGCAACGCAAGGCCCTGGCGACGGCCCGCAGCCTCGGTCTCGAGATCGACCATCTGGCCACCGAGCACTGTTTCTATGTCGCCGCCGACGACGAGCTCGACGACCGCCAACGGGAGGTGCTGCGCTGGCTTCTCGCCGAGACATTCGAGCCCGACGGTTTTGCCGCCAAGAGCTTCCTCGCAACCGACGGCGGCGAGATCTTCGAGGTCGGACCGAGGATGAGCTTCTCCACCGCCTGGTCGACCAATGCGGTGTCGGTCTGTCACGCCTGCGGCCTCGGCGCCATCCGGCGGGTCGAACGGTCGCGACGCTTCTTCCTGCCGGCAGCGACGATGTCCGATGACCAACGTGAGGGTTTTCTCGCATCGATCCACGACCGCATGACCGAGTGTCCCTACCCCGAGCCTCTGACCAGTTTTTCAGTCGGGGTCGACCCCCGCCCGGTGACCGAGGTCCCGGTCCTCGAGGAAGGTCGCGCCGCCCTCGAGAAGATCAACGCGAAGCTCGGTCTGGCTTTTGACGACTGGGACCTCGACTACTACACCGGACTCTTTTCGAAGATGGGCCGCAACCCGACCGACGTCGAGTGCTTCGACATCGCCCAGTCGAACTCCGAGCACTCCCGACACTGGTTCTTCAAGGGCCGGCTCGTGCTCGACGGGGAGGAGGTTCCGGAGCACCTCATCGCCATGATCCAGGGCCCGCTCAAGGCCAACCCGAACAACAGCGTCATCGCCTTCAACGACAACTCGAGCTCGATTCGCGGCCGGACCACCGGAACTCTGGTCCCGTCGAGACCCGGCGCGCCCGGGCCGATGGCCGTCTCCGAGATCGACCAGGACATCATCTTCACCGCCGAGACCCACAACTTCCCGTCCGGCGTGGCGCCGTTTCCCGGCGCCGAGACCGGAACCGGCGGCCGCCTCCGCGACGTCCACGCCACCGGCCGCGGCTCCGACTACACCGCCGGGACCGCGGCGTACTGCGTCGGAAACCTCCAGATTCCGGGCGATCCCCAGCCGTGGGAGGACCCGAGCTTCAGCTACCCCGACAACCTCGCTTCGCCGCTCGACAATCGAGATCGAGGCCTCGAACGGCGCCTCGGACTACGGCAACAAGTTCGGCGAGCCCGTCATCCAGGGCTTCACCCGCTCGTTCGGCATGCGCCTGCCCTCGGGCGAGCGTCGTGAGTGGATCAAGCCGATCATGTTCTCGGGCGGCATCGGCCGGATGGACCACCGCCACGTCGCCAAGGGCGCGCCCGAAGTCGGCATGTGGGTGGTCAAGCTCGGCGGCCCCGCCTACCGCATCGGCATGGGCGGCGGCGCCGCCTCGTCCATGGTCCAGGGCGAGAACGCCGCCGAGCTCGACTTCAACGCCGTCCAGCGCGGCGACGCCGAGATGGAGCAGAAGGTCAACCGGGTCATCCGCGCCTGCTGCGAGCTCGGACCCGACAACCCCATCGTCTCGATCCACGACCAGGGCGCCGGCGGCAACTGCAACGTGCTCAAGGAAATCGTCGAACCTGCCGGGGCTCGCATCGAGATCCGCGCCTTCCCCGTCGGCGACGAGACCATGTCGGTGCTCGAGATCTGGGGCGCCGAGTACCAGGAGAACGACGCACTGCTGCTCAGGCCCGAGCACCGCGGGCTCTTCGAGGCTCTGTGCGAGCGCGAGAAGGTTCCCGTCGCCTTCGTCGGCCGCATCACCGGCGACGGCCGGGTCGTCGTCCACGACGAGCGGGACGGCTCGCGCCCGGTGGACCTCGACCTCGACGATGTCCTCGGCGACATGCCGCAGAAGAGCTTCAGCTTCGACCGCGTCCGGCCGGTCCTGGAACCGCTCTCGCTGCCCGACGGACTGACCGTCCGCACCGCCCTCGAGCGGGTGCTCCGCCTCCTTTCGGTCGGGTCGAAGCGCTTTCTCACGACCAAGGTCGACCGCGCCGTCTCCGGGCTCGTCGCCCGCCAGCCCTGCGCCGGTCCCCTCCAGCTCACGGTGTCCGACGTGGCGGTGGTGGCGGCGAGCCACCTCGAGACCACCGGCGGCGCCACCGCCATCGGCGAGCAGCCGGTCAAGGGTCTCCTCGACCCCGCGGCCATGGCCCGCCTCTCGGTCGGCGAGGCGCTGACCAACCTGGTGTGGGCGCGGGTGACCGCCCTCGAGGACACCCGCTGCTCCGCCAACTGGATGTGGGCGGCAAAGCTCCCCGGCGAGGGCGCGGCCCTCCACGACGCCGCCCGGGCGATGTGCGCGATGATGACCGAGCTCGGCATCGCCGTTGACGGCGGCAAGGACTCCCTCTCCATGGCCGCCCTGACCCCCGACGGCGAGACCGTCAAGACCCCGGGCACCCTGGTGGTCTCCGCCTACTGCACCTGCCCCGACATCACCGCAACCGTCACCCCCGACCTCGAGCTGCCCGGCCGCGGCCGGCTGCTCCTCGTCGACCTCGGCGGCGGGCGGAACCGCCTCGGCGGATCGGCCCTGGCGCAGGTCCACGGCCAGATCGGCGACGACTGCCCCGACGTCGACGACGTGGCGATGCTCGGGCGCGCGTTCCGCGCGGTGCAGGAGCTGCTCGCCGCCGGGCTCGTCACCGCCGGCCACGACCGCTCCGACGGCGGTCTCGTCACCGCGGTGCTCGAAATGGCCTTCGCCGGAAACTGCGGCGTCGAGCTCGAGCTGCCCGTAACCGACGATCCCATCGCGGCGCTCTTTTCGGAGGAGCTCGGGCTGGTGCTCGAGGTCGACGAAAAGGATCTCGGCCGTGCGATGAAGGTCTTCGCCGACCACGACGTGCCCTGCATGGCGATCGGGAGCACGACGGCCGGCCCGCGGATCACCATCGGGCTGGGCGGCGAGCGGGTGCTCGACGACGACATGCGGACCCTCCGGGACCTCTGGGAGGCGACGTCGTTCCGTCTCGACCGGCGCCAGGCCGATCCGGGCTGCGTCGCCGAGGAGGAGAGCGGTCTCGCGCGCCGGCGGACGCCCTCCTGGGGCCTCCACTACGAACCCGCACCGACCCCGGCGGCGATCATGGGCCGCAGCGACAAGATTCCGGTCGCCATCCTCCGCGAGGAGGGCTCCAACGGCGATCGCGAAATGGCCGCCGCCTTCCATGCCGCCGGTTTCGAGGCCTGGGACGTCACCATGTCGGACCTGCTCGCCGGGCGCGTCGAGCTCGACCGGTTCCGCGGCCTGGCGGCGGTCGGCGGCTTTGCCTACGCCGACGTGCTCGACTCGGCCAAGGGCTGGGCCGGGACGATCCGCTTCAACGACGGCCTGCGCCGCCAGTTCGGGACCTTCGCCGACCGTCCCGACACCTTCTCGCTCGGGGTCTGCAACGGCTGCCAGCTCCTCGCGCTGCTCGGCTGGGTGCCGTGGCGAGGGATCGACGACGCGGCGCAGCCGCGCTTCGTCCGCAACGCCTCCGGCCGCTTCGAGTCGCGACTGGTGACGGTGCGGATCGAGCCGTCGCCGGCGGTGATGCTCGACGGCATGGCGGGATCGACCCTCGGCATCTGGGTCCAGCACACCGAGGGTCGCGCCCTCTTCCCGGATCGCCGGATCCTCGAACGGGCGCTCGGCGACGGCCTTGCGCCCATCCGCTACGCCGACGACGAGGGCCGCATCACCGAGAGCTATCCCTTCAACCCCAACGGCTCACCCGAAGGCATCGCCGCGCTCTGCTCTCCGGACGGCCGCCACCTGGCGATCATGCCCCACCCCGAACGCTGCTTCCTGAAGTGGCAGTGGGGTTGGATGCCGCGTCAATGGCGCCAGGATCTAAAGGCCTCGCCGTGGCTCAGGCTCTTCCAGAACGCACGACAATGGTGCGAACTCAACGACTAGGAGCGAGCGTCAGCAGTCAGCTCAGTTGTCAGTTCCATCGCAGAACTCTCTTTGCTTGTGCGACCGCGGGTTCTTGGAAATGACCTGCATACCGGGGCGCCATAATTGAAACACGGGGAACACGGGGAACCACGGAGATGCCACGGGGCACAGTCATTCTGACCTTGGCTCCGTCTGTGTTTGAGGGTGGCGAGGTTTCTCCGGAAGATGTGACGAGTCGAGCGATCCCCCGTGGCGACTCCGTGGTTCCCCGTGACCTCCGTGTTTCAACTCGAGCTTTGATGTGGCGAGTACCGGTGAAATCACCCACGACTCACCGATTCACCTGTGATGGATCTGCTGAGAGCCGACAGAGTATCGGATGCTTCGCGAATTCGCGGTTCAATTCTCCGCCGGCGGGATGGTGCAGACTTCGGGCTGCCAGGCGGTTCCGTTCCAGTAGGTGACGGTGAGCTCGTCGGGCTCGGCGCTCGCGAGATCAATCCCGCGCTCGTTGAGCGGGCCCACGACCCACATCGCGTCGGTGAGCCGAAGATCGCGGTCGAACATGAAGGATCGCAGGAAGGCCAGAGTCGTGCTCTTCTTCCACTCTGTCCGGTCGGTGGAAACCGCCAGGAACTGATCGCCCCCGGCCGCCGATAAACCGGTGACGACCGCATATCGCCAGGGAGTGAGCGGTGGAATCAACCGCTGATGGGCCATGGCGACGTAGGTGACTTCGATGTCGGCCGGTGTCGCCGCCGTCATGGTTCGTCCCGGCCCGAAGAGATCGAGGACCTGGCCGGTCTTTGTCCAATCCGCCTCGACGACAAAGAACGTCGGCGAACTCTCGTTGCCCTCGTTTTGTTCATGAAAGTTGTTGGTGGCGCCGACGTAGATTTCGCCACGCCCGTCCCAGTCCCGGTCGCCCGTCTGAATATTGGCGATCTGACCCGGATGAAGCACCCTCAGCACCTCCTGACCGTCAGGCCGAAAGACCAACACCTCCGCCAGGTAGTGCGGGCTCGAACAATAGACGACGACGATCTCGGGCGTGCCGTCTCCGGAGAGATCTGCGCACTCCAGATCCATCGGCGCGAACCCGCTGAATGACTGTCCCTCGT
Organism: uncultured Acidobacteriota bacterium; assembly: GCA_963823445.1. Taxonomy (GTDB): domain Bacteria; phylum Acidobacteriota; class Thermoanaerobaculia; order Thermoanaerobaculales; family Sulfomarinibacteraceae; genus JAHECW01. Next base: position 285,134 of record CAWGLT010000008.1, on the reverse strand, counting down.
ACTCCAGCTCGTGGTGGAGGTTCCACGCCGAGGCATGTTCGGTCGTCCCGTCGGCAAGTCTGCGGTGGATCTCGAGCTGCTCGGCGGCCTCGGAATCAGGGTTGGCAAAGACCACGTCCCTTCTCCCGTCCCCATCCAGATCGGCGAAGTCGACAAACCGGTTCTTGAACAGGCTTTCCCTGGCCGGATTCGGTTTCTTCTTCGTCGCCAGGGTGTCGACCGGCCGCCCGTGGCCATCGGTGATGCGGAAGACGGTTCCGTTGTCGAATCCTTCGGTGGCGACCATGAGCTCGTTGGCCACCGGGTCCGTCGCCGGGTCGGGCGGCGGCCCGGCGAGACGCGACCAGCCGGCCGCCACCGCCGCCGCCACGAGAAGCACGGCCACCGCAGCGGCCAGCCGGACCGCGTGCCGCCGGTGCGGACGCCAGCCGAAGCGGCCGCAATCCAGCGCCCTCGACACCTCCGCTGCGCCGGGCCGCGGGCCGGGATCGGGATCGAGCATCCGATCGAGGAGACGACCGAGCCAGCTCGGGCACTCGGGCCGCAGAGCCCGAACCGGCCTCGGTCGCGTCTTTTGCCTCGCCATCAAGGTGTCGACCGCCGTCGTCCGGGCCAGCGGCACGTCGCCGGTCAGGCACTGATAGAGCGTCAGACCGAGGGCGTAGACATCCGACGCCGCTACCAACTCGCCAGCGCGGGCCGCCTCCGGCGCCATGTACACCGGCGTGCCCACCACCATCTCGGTCTCGGTGACCGTCGCTCCCGCGGCCATTGGCCGGGCCAGCCCCATATCGCAGAGCTTGGCGGCGCCGTCGACCGCGAGCATGATGTTGCCCGGTTTGACATCACGGTGGACCAGGCCTTGGGCGTGGAGGTGATCGAGGGCGAGGGCGATCTGGCGACCGATGCGGATCACATCATCGACTGCCAGTCGCTTGCGCTCTTCGAGCGCCGTTCGCAGGCTGGATCCCTCCACCAGCTCCATGGTGATGAAAAGGACGCCGCCCTCCTCGTGGAACTCGTGGATCGAAACGACGTTGGGATGACCGGCTCGGGTGGCGCGGATTTCGCGCCGAAGCCGTTCACGGTTGGCCGGAACGTGCGCCGCCCGATCGAGGATCTTGACCGCGACCCGGTCGCCCACCATGGTGTCCAGCGCCGAAAAGACGGTGCCGGAACCGCCGCTCCCGAGCCGGTCGTGGAGCACGAATCGGCCGGCGAGAACGTCACCGCTGTGGCAGCCCGATTCCCCGCCCGGACCCCCGCCCACCGGCGTCGCGATCTCGGTGGCGAGGGTTTCCTCGTGCATGGCGACGAGCCTACTCGACCCTCTCCGGTCGGAGCAACCGGCGATTCTCGGCGAAATGCCGCAGGATTCACCCGGTTTTGCCACAACTTCGGCACACCGTGCGACTCTACTACCTAAGATGAGCGATTCTGCCGGATGAGATGGTCCAAGATCTTGATGCTCTCGGTGCTTGCGAAAAGCGCGGGCATACCCGTTGGTATTCCGAGCATTTTCGCAAGTATCCAGAACCCAGGAGATTGGTGCAGATCGCCGGTGAGAATCGCTCATCCTGGGTATATAGAGTCCAAGGAGGCACCCCATGCGGATCCACCCTGCCCGCCTCGCCCGCCCGGCCGTTGCCACGGTACTGGCTGCCGTCATCTTCGTCATTGCGGGCTGTCGGCCCGAGGACGCGGCTCCGGGAGATCAGCTCTCGGACAACGCCGATCACCTCCGCACCGCGCAACTCATCTCCCACGTCACCGACGGCAGGGTGCCGCGCGACGCCGGGATTTCGGTGCGCTTCGCCGCGGTTCACGAACGGCGGGCGACGGAACAACGGGTCCTCTCCAGAGCCTTCAGCTGCACACCGTCGATCACCGGCAGCGCGGAGTGGACCGATCCGCGGACTCTCGTCTTCACTCCCCGAGAGTCGTTAGTGCCGGGCGCCGGCTATCGCTGCGCTCTCGATGTCGCCGCAGTTCTCCCGGATCTCGACACAGCCAAGCCCTTTGCCTTCTCATTCTCGGTGGCGCCCAACCAGCTCACCGGATGGCAGGCCGAGCTCGAACCCGCCGCCGAGGATGACCCCGAACGACTCCTGTACGCCGGCTATCTCGAGTTTTCCGATCCGGTGACCCTCGAGGAGATCGACTCTCACGTGCGGCTCGTCGACGGCCGCTCCGAGATCGACCTGAACTGGCGGGTGGAACCCGGCGATCGTCGCTTCTGGTTCACGAGCCACCCCATCGTCCGTGCCGAGAAGGCCCGCACCATCACTCTCGAAATCCCTGCCGATCCCTTTGGCGTCGAAGCGTCCATCGAGCGCACGGCCGAAATCCGGCCCCTCGGCGATCTCGGGGTGGTCGAGGTGGCGATCCAGAATCAGGAGACCGAGCCGCGCCTTGCCGTCAAGTTCTCGGACCCGTTGAAACAAGGGGTCGATCTCGGCGCGTACCTTCGGGTGGAGCCGCACATCGATCTCAAGGTCTCCGTCCTGGGTAACACCCTCCTGGTCTCGGGGCCGTTCCGGCGTGAGACGGCCTACACTCTCGTGGTTCGCCACGGATTACCGAGCCGCTGGGATACGGCCATGAAGGAGGACTTCAGCCGTTTGGTGCAATTCTCCGATCTCAAACCCCAGCTCAGTTTTTCGCAGACCGGCAGCCTGCTGCCCGCCTCGAGCAAGGGGAGCATCGCCTTTCGCACCCTCAACCTCCGTCAGGTGACGGCGCGGGTCACCCGGGTCTTCGAGTCCAACCTCGGCCAGTTTCTCCAGGACGAGGGGCTCGCCGCGACCATCGACCACCGCTGGTTCGGCGGCCAACTCAACCGGGTCGGCGTCGAGGTGGCATCGGCCGAGCTCGATATCGGCGAGACCAGAAACACCTGGATCCAGTCCACCCTCGATCTCTCCCCGCTCCTCGCCGGCCACGAACGCGGCCTCTACGTCGTCACGCTCTCCTTTGCCAAGGATCAGATGCTCTTCGACTGCGACGAAAAACAGTCCCATCCCTACTACGATCACCCGTGCGGCGACGGCTACGCCTACAACTTCGGCCGAGCCGCCCGCCCCCTGATGGTCTCGGACATCGGTCTCCTGGCGAAACGGACGACCGACCGACTCATCGTCGCGGCCACCCACCTCGAAACCGCCGAACCTCTGGCCAACGTCGAGCTGACGCTCTTCTCGTACCAGAACCAGGCCATCGCCCGCGGCCGGACCAACGGCCGCGGCGTGGCGGAGCTCGAAACCACCGAAGACGGCTTCTATCTCGAGGGCGCCTGGCGGGGTCAGCGAACCGCGCTCAAGTTCAGCGAGTCGCAGCTGAGCTCGAGCGGGTTCGATGTCGGCGGAGCCACCGGGTCGGCGGCGCCGACACGGGCCTTCATCTACACCGACCGCGGAGTCTACCGCCCCGGCGACGAGATCCACCTCGCGGCCATCGTCCGCAACCAGGACGGCGGCTTCCCCGACGACCACCCCATGATGCTCAAGATCCGCAACCCGAAAAACCAGGTCGTCCACACCGAGCTCGACCGTCAAGGTCTCGCCGGTCACTACGCCTTCCGGGTCGCAACCGACGCCGACGACCCGACGGGCCGTTGGTTCGCCGATCTCTACAACGGCGACACCCTGCTCGGCAGCCACCCCCTGCGGGTCGAGATGGTGGCGCCCAATCGTCTCAAGGTGCGCCTCGACCTCCCCGAGAAGCTCGGACCTGGAACCGACGAGGTTGCCATCGGCCTGGATTCGTCCTATCTCTTCGGCGCCCCGGCCTCGGGTCTTCGCGGCACCCTGGAAATCGTCACCCGTGGAACCGAGAAGACCTTTGCGGCATACCCGGATTACACCTTCACCCATCCCGCCCGCTTCCTGACCGCCACGACCGAAAGGCTCTTCGACGGCCCCCTCGACAGCGACGGCCACGCCGGGATCGACTGGAAACCGCCGGCCCTCACCGATGTGCCCTCGGCGCTGACCGCAACTCTGACGGCCCGGGTCTTCGAGCCCGGCGGGCGGCCCACCACCGAGGCCGTCGCCCTCCCGGTCGATCCATACGGCGCCTATGTCGGTCTTCGACAACCCGCGAACACCTGGACGGCGCTCAACCAGCCGCTGCCGCTGACCGTCGTGCTCGTCGACGCCGGCGGCAAGCCCATCCGGGATCGCGAGCTCGAGATCGCGGTCTACGCCAACGAACGCAACTGGTGGTGGGAGTATCGGTCCTTCGACGACTACCGCCGGCGGTTCAAGAGCGATGTCCAGACCCGCCTGGTCGACCGCCTCGAAGTCACGACCGCGTCTCAGCCGGTGACGGTGGCCATCACTCCGACCCACCACGGTCAGGTGCTCATCGAGGTCAGAGACCCCAAGGGCGGCCACATCGCGGGGACCTTTGTCTGGGTCTCGAGCTGGGGCAGCTCGAGCGGCCCCCTCGAGGCGGGAACCCAGCTCGAGATCGAGGTCGACCGGGAAAACTACCACCCCGGCGACACCGCCAGAGTCACGGTGAAGACGCCATCCGCGGGGATCGCGTTCGTCTCGTTGGAGAAGGCCGGCGAGGTGCTGTCCCACCACTGGCAACCCCTCGAGGACGAACAGACCACCATCGAGTTCGACATCACCGAGAAGATGCTGCCCAACGTCTATCTTCACGTCACCGCGATCCAGCCCCACGCCCAGACCGCCAACGACCGGCCGCTCCGGCTCTACGGGGTGGTTCCGCTCGCGGTGGAGAAGGCCTCGACCCGTCTTCCGGTACAAGTCAACGCGCCCTCCGAGCTCAAGCCGCTCCAGCCCTTCGAGGTCGAGGTCAAGGTGCCTCGCGATCGGATCTCCACCGTGACCGTAGCCGTGGTCGACGAGGGCCTCCTCGATCTGACGAGCTTCGAAACCCCGAACCCGTGGGCATTCTTCTTTGCCAAGGAGCGGCTCTCCGTCGCCAGTTTTGATGTCTACGGATCGGTCATCGGGGCCATCTGGGGTTCCATCGACCGGCGATTCGAGATCGGCGGCGACGAGGACAGCTACCGCAAGGGCCAGGCCGGTCCGGTCAAGGCGCGGCGTTTCCCGCCGGTCGCCCTGGTCTCCGAACCGGTGCGAACCGACGGCAGCGGCAGCGCCCGATTCAGCTTTACGATGCCCCACTACATGGGCGCGGTCCGGGTCATGGCCGTCGCCGCTTCGGGGCCGAGCTATGGCAGCGCCGAGGCCTCGATCCCGGTGCGAGAGAAGCTCGTCGTCCTGCCGTCGCTGCCCCGGGTCGCCGGACCGGGGGAGACCTTCGACATGCCGGTCACGATCTTCGCGACCGCCGACGGCATCGGCGAAACCGCGGTCGCCGTCGAGACCACCGGTCCGCTCGCGGTCACCGGTCCGAACCGCGCGACCGTCGATCTCGGCGCCATCGGCGAGAAAGACCTCGTCTTCACCCTGGCTGCGACCCGGGCGGCGGGGACGGCCACCGTGCGGGTCACGGCGACGGCCGGGGGCGCCGAGGCCTTCGCTTCCACCGAGCTCGCGGTTCGCCCCATCAACCCGACGATTTCGAGCTCCAAGGAGCTCGCCATCGCCGCCGGCGAGAGCTCCGGCTTCACCATCCCCGAACTCGGTCTTCCCGGCACCCGTCGGGCGTCCGTCCGGCTCTCGCCCGTGCCCGGGATCACCTTCGGCCACAGGCTCGAATACCTCATCCGCTATCCCTACGGCTGCATGGAGCAGACCATGTCCGCGGTCTTCCCCCAGCTCTATCTCAAGAACATCTTCGAATCGGTCGATGTCGACCGGGAGGCAAGCCGCATCGACGCCAACATCGACGCCGGGATCCAACGCCTCCAGCGGTTCAGAACCCCCGACGGCGGTTTCGGCTACTGGCCCGGCGCAACGAATCCCGACGAGTGGTCGACCAACTACGGCGGTCACTTTCTCCTCGAGGCCTCCCGCCGCGGTTACCATGTGCCGTCCGACCTCATCGACGGCTGGAAGTCCTTCCAGCGCCGCGTGGCGGCGCGTGAGAGCGGCGATCTGCCGACCCGCTCATATCGTCTCTATCTCCTCGCGCTCGCCGGCGAACCCATGATCGGCGCCATGAACCTCCTCGCCGAGGAGCGCCTCGACGAGATGAACAACCTCTCGAAGTGGCTCCTTGCCGCGGCCTATCAACTCTCGGGGATGGAGGAAGCGGCGCTCCGCGTACTCGCCCTCGCAACTACCGAGGTCCAGCCTTACCGTGAACTCGGCGGAACCTTCGGATCGGCGACCCGCGACCACGCCATGATGCTCTATCTCGCCACCAAGCTCGACCGGCCGCAACTCGCCCTCGATCTCTATCACGAGCTCGTGCCGATCCTCGGCGGCCGCGGCTATCTGTCGACCCACTCGGCGGGCTACGCGCTCCTCGCGGTCGGCAACTATCTCGATTCGACGCGGCGGTCCGACACCGAGGTCCGCGGTCGGCTCACCGTCGCCGGCAAAGGCGGCCTCGATCGGAAATTCGCGAGGAGCGGCGGTGCGGTCACCATCGACCTCACCGAGCAGACCGGTCGCGAGATCACCATCGAATCCGCGAGCGAAGCGCCGATCTTTGCCGCCTTCGAGTGGCAGGGCATCCCGGTGGAGGGGCCCACCGAACCCGAGGCCCGCAACCTCAGCCTCGATGTCCGCTGGCTCGATGAGGACGGCGCCGAGATCGATCCGAGATCGTTGGCCCAGGGCACCCTCTTCTGGGGTCATTTCCGGGTCGCCTCGAAATTCGGCGAACCGCTCGAGAACCTCGCCCTCACCCAGATCGTCCCATCCGGCTGGGAGATCGACGCAACCCGGCTGCGCGACGAGCAGACGCCGGACTGGGCGCGCGGATTCACCCTCGGCCGCGCCACCTATACCGACATCCGGGATGACCGTGTGATGTGGTTCTTCGATCTCGGCTCTCAGCCCGTCGACTTCATGGTCAAGCTCATGGTGGTGACGCGCGGGGAGTTCGTCCTCGCTCCAAGCCTGGTCGAAGCCATGTACGACAACGACTTCCGAGCCCTGGTGCCGGGCGGCCGGGTCGAGGTGGTGGCGGCGCACGGGCCGTGATCCAGCGGCTCCTGTTCCCGCCGTGGCCGGTCCGCGCCGCCGCGATCTGCGTCGCAGTCGTCGCTGCGGCCGTGCTCGCCGTACCGGTCCCCGACCCGCCGTTTCCCGAAGACTACGGCGCCGTGGTTCTCGACACCCACGGCGAGGTCCTCCACACCTATCTCGCGAACGACCAGCAATGGCGATTCCGGCTCGCCGGTGAAGACATCGCAGACAAGCTGGAGACGGCGGTGCTCGCAGCCGAGGACCGTCGTTTCCGGAAGCACTTCGGGGTGGATCCGTTGGCGTTGAGCCGCGCCGTGATCCAGAACTTCCGCGCCGGTGAGATCAGATCGGGCGCGTCGACCATCACCATGCAGGTGGCGAGGCTCATCCGCCCGAAACCACGTACGGTTCCGAACAAGGTGCTCGAAATGGTCCAGGCGCTCAAGCTCGAAACCCGGCTCGACAAGGACGAGATCCTCCGACTCTATCTCGAGCACGCGCCCTATGGCGGCAATCTGGTCGGGGCCACCGCCGCCAGCCTCCACTACTTCAACCGCCCTCCCGATCGTCTCACGTGGGCCGAGGCCGCGACCCTGGCGGTGCTGCCGAAAGCGCCGACCACCGTCACCCCCTTCCGCAACCCGGAAGTGCTCCTGACCCGGCGAAACCGGCTGCTCCATTCCCTCGAGCAGCAGCGGCTCATCGACGCTCAGACGCTTCGCGAGAGTCTCTTCGAGGAGCTCCCGACCCACAGCCACCCCATGCCCACCCTCGCACCCCACCTGGCGCGCCGGGCGGCCGCCGAAGACCCCGGCCGCGACCCCAGGACGACCCTCGACCGGGGAATCCAGGAGCAGTTCGAAGACCTCGCCCGCCGCCACGCCGCGTGGCTCTCCCGGGCGGGCATCCACAATCTCTCGATCCTCGCCGTTGAGACAGCCACCGGCCGGGTGCGGGCCTATGTCGGGTCGCCCGATTTCTTCGACCTGAGCCACGGCGGCCAGGTCGACGGCGTGACCGCCTCGCGGTCCACCGGTTCACTGCTCAAACCGTTTCTCTTCGCGACCGCCTTCGACCGCGGCGTCATCCACCCCGACAGCCTCCTTCAGGATGTGCCGGTCTATTTCGGCAGCTACGCTCCTGTCAACGCCGATCGGCAGTTCTCCGGCATGGTGCGGGCCTCGGAGGCCCTGGTCCGCTCGCTCAACGTCCCCCCGACCCTCCTGCTCCGGGAGATCGGTGTCGCCGAGTTCCACCATTTCCTCGAGATGGCCGGGATGCAGACGCTTTTCCGCTCACCCGACGGTTACGGCCTTTCGCTCATCCTCGGCGGCGCCGAGGGCACGCTGTGGGACATGGTTCGGCTCTACCGCGGCCTTGCCTCGGACGGCCGCTTCGGCGACCTCACTCACATCGAGGACGAGCTGCCGGAAGCGGGGCCGCAACTGCTCTCCCCAGCCGCGGCCCGGCTGACCATGGAGATCCTCACCGAGGTGCGCAGGCCCGATGATGACGGTGTCGACCGCACCCTCTTCACGCCGCGCCGGCCGGTGGCCTGGAAGACCGGCACCAGCTTCGGCAAACGCGACGCCTGGGCGGTGGGGGCCACGCCGGACTGGGTCGTCGGCGTCTGGGTGGGCAACTTCTCGGGCCAGGGCAACGCGAGCCTCGGCGGCGCCCGGGCGGCGGCGCCGATTCTCTTTGCCGCCCTCGATCTGCTGCCGGGTCACCGTGAAGGAGCGTGGTACCACGCCCCGACCGACGTCCGGGCGATCCGACTCTGCACCGACTCCGGCTTCCGCGCCGGCGAGGACTGTCGGAAGACTCGCATCGCCCAACGCCCATGGCGATCGCCCCCGGTCGCGGTCTGCCCCTATCACCGCAGCTTTTGGATCGATCCTGAGACCGGGCTCGAGGTCTGCTCGCGGTGCTGGAACACCGGCCGCCAGCAACGCGTCACGCGTCTCATCCTCCCGGCCGATGCAGCCCAGCTCATGCGCCGCGCCGGACACCGGATCGACTCCTCTCCGGTCCACAATCCCGCCTGCCCGGTGAGCTCGCCCCACCGCCCGCTCCGCGTCGTCTATCCCGCGGAAGGCGCCACCCTGCTCGTGCCTCGGGATCTCGACGACCGCCCCGAGCAGGTCACGTTCCGCGCCAGCCACACCTCGGCCGCGGCCGAACTGCACTGGTACGTCGACGGCAGGTACCAGGGCCGTACCGCCGGCGACCACGCGGTCAGCCTGGTACTCGAAAGCGGCGTCCATCGGGTCGAGGTCGTCGATCAGGACGGCCGCGCGGCACGAACGACCTTCACCGTCGAACGGCGGGAGACCAACCGCGAAGATGCAAAGTATGAAAAGTACGCAAAGACCAGTCCATCGCAATGGGACACGGATGAACACGGATTGGCACGGATCATTCTCAAAGGTGGCGTTCGTCTCCGGTGAGTGCGTCGACTTCGTGGAGTTGTGACCCCGAGGCCGGTAGGTCGCCGTTCTTGATTTGAAACGGATTGTCACGGTTTAACGTGTCGATTTACCAGCCAAGTCAGGGCATCGGCTCCGTGACAATCCGTTTCCGAATCCAAGACAAAACCATACAAGTACCCAATCGCACACCCACGAAGTCGTACAACAATCAAGACACCACGAACTCAACATTCAGAATAACCCGTGCGATCTGCGCGAATCCGTGTTCATCCGTGTCCAAATTTGCGATGGCGTTGCGGTAATACTCCGGCTATGCGCCCTTGGGCGGGACCGGGATGGTCTCGAAGATCGCAGTATTGCCGACGGTGACGCGGAGCATCTCGGTGCGCGGGACCACGGTCACCGGACAGCTTCCGTTCATGGCCCGTTGCAGCGAGTCGTTGGCCAACCGGGTCGAGTTGTTCTCGGCCGAGAGGTGGAGCCCGACGACGCCCTTGAGCTGGGAGCACTTGATGCGATCGAGGGCCTCCTCGGTCTGGTGGTTGCCGAGGTGGCCGAGACGAGACGCGATGCGCTGCTTGAGCTGCCACGGGTAGGGCCCGTGGCGGAGCATGTCGGCATCGTGGTTGGTCTCGATGAGGAGCAGATCGCAGCCCGCCAGCCGCTGCTCCAGCAGATGGGTGAAGACACCCGTGTCGGTGCACACGGCGATTCGCTGCATTCCGTCTTCGAAGACATAGGCCACGGGCTCGGCGGCGTCGTGGCTGGTGGCGACGGGTCGCACCCTGAGGCTGCCGACGGGGTAGTCGCGGCCCGATTCGATCTCGCCGCCGGTCCTGGTCTTGACCGGAACCCGGGACCAGGTCCCTCGGGTGGTCCACACCGGCGCTTCCTTGTGGCGGCGGAGAAAGACCTCGAGACCACGGATGTGATCGGAATGTTCGTGGGTGAGGAAGATCGCATCGATCTCCTCGGGGCAGGCGCCGAAGGTCTCGAGCCTTTTCTTCATCTGCAGCGCCGAGACCCCGATGTCGACCAGGACGGAAGTTTCCCCCGAGCGCACGAGCACCGAGTTCCCCGACGAACCCGACGCGAGGACGAAAATCTCCACCGACTACCTGCCCGTCGACCCGAAACCACCGGCGCCGCGGTCGGTGGCCTCGAGGGCATCGACTTCGACAAAACCGGACTGGGGGGCCGGCGTCACCACGAGTTGCGCGATCCGATCGCCGCGATGAATGGTCACATCCTCGGCACCGAGGTTCACCAGCAGGACTTTGAGCTCGCCCCTGTAGTCGCTGTCGATGGTGCCGGGCGCATTGACCACCGTCAGCCCGTGGCGAATGGCGAGCCCGGAGCGCGGCCGAACCTGGCCCTCCCAACCCAGCGGGATTTCCAAGATCAACCCCGTGGGTATCGCAGCCCGCTCGCCGGGGGCGACCACCCGCTCCGACTCGACGGCGGCCCGGAGATCGGCGCCCGCGGCGCCCGCCGACGCGTAGGACGGCAACTCGAGGCCGGCGGAATGCGGCAATCGCTGGATACGGATCGTCGGCGCGTCGTTCATGAGGGGATCATACACGGGCAATTCGTCGGACGAATTGCAGTGGCCGATTCATCCCGGCAGCTCGCACCCCTCGGGTCCGCAGATGGCGGCGGCCATGCGGTCGGGAACCAGGATGCTCTCGGCAAGCTCGCGGACGCTGTCGATGGTCACGGCATCGAGCTCGGCGCGCAGATCGTCGAGCCCGAACCTCCGGCCGCGATCGAGGATCTCGGCGACATCCAGGGCGCACCGCGCCATGGGCAGATCGCTGTCCATGAGCAGTCCGCGCCGGAGCCCTTCCAAGGACACCGAAACCTCGTCATCCGAGAGATCCCGGGGGAGACGCTCGACCTCGTCCAGCACCAGCGACCAGACCTCGTCATTGACCTCGGGCGCACACGCCCAACCGATCTCCAGGAGGCCGCCGGGATCTCTCAGAGCCAACCCCGACCAGATGTCGTAGGTCAGTCCCTCGCCCTCGCGCAGCCGTTGAAACAGCCGACTCGACGAGCCGTTGCCAAGCACCCGGTTGAGCACGGTCAACTCCGCCAGTCGCGGATCCCCCGATGAGATGGCCTCGAAGGCGAGCCGGGTGTGGACCTGATCGGCCCAGGCCCTGGTGACGGTTTTTCTTCCGGTCGACCAGCCGAGCAGGGGCAGTTGCGGCCGGCTCGGGACGGTGCTGAGATCGAGGCGGTCGAGGCACGCAAGCGATCCCCTGCCATCGATGTCACCGGCCACTGCGACGAGCAACCGGCCCGGGCGGATCATCTCCTGGTGGTGGCGCCGGAGGGTCTCGATATCGAGGGTCCCGACGCTCTCGGCGCTGCCGATCACCGGCCGCGCCAGCGGGTGCTCTCCCCATGCGGCGTGCAGGAGGGCCTCTTCCACGAGCTCACCGGGGTCATCGTTGATGAGCTCGAGCTCGGCGAGGATCACCCGGCGTTCGAGCTCGACATCCACCGCATCGAAACTCGGCGCGGTGATGGCATCGACCAACAACTCGAGACCATCGCCGAGGCAATCGATGGTGGTCGTCATGCTGACCCCCATCATCTCGGTCCCGGTCCAGGCGTCGATGTCGCCACCGAGCCGGTCCATGAGCGCCGCCAGCTCACGACGATCGCGCCCACCGCAGCGGCGAAGCGTCAGGTGTTCGACGAGGTGGGTCGCTCCCGAGAGAATCTCCGGTTCATGCGACGATCCGAGGGTCACCCAGACTCCGGCCGCCACGGTCTCGCGACCCGGCAGGTGCTGGATGAGCAGCGCGGGAGGGTGCTTGGGCGCCACGGAGGCGGAGTGTACTACGGTCTCGTCGGTGATGGGATCACCGGCGGCGGTCGGTTGCCACCGGGAGGATTGCCGCCGGAGCCGGGGTCGCCTGGATTCCTCGGGTCCTTTTCACCCGGGTGGTAGATCACCTGGCCGGGGCGCTGGCCCGGGCGCCGCCCGGCGGCGTCACCCGCCTGCGGTTGCTCGCGGTAGATGAAACGCCACTCGCAATAGGTCGTGCGGCCTTCGTAGATCTTGATGGCCTCGTCGCACGAGGTCGAGTGGACACCGATGATGGGTCCCATCTTGACGCCACCCGTTCCCAGAGGTCCCTTGTCCTCTTGATCGGCGCCCTCTCCGGCGCCCTGCCCTTGCCCGCTGCCGGAATTCCCGTCGTACCTCGAGGTGGGCCCGTTGGGAAGCGTGTCCCGGTCGCCGAAGGCGCTCTCGCTCGCCGCCCCAGGTCCGGCGAGTTGGCGGCCCTGCTGCATCGGACGGCCCTCCTGCCCGAGAAAGACGATGCCCCATTTCTCCGAGTCGGTGATGGGGTCCTTCCAGCGCTTTCTGATCACTCTGGGTTTGGCTTCGTAGATCTCTTTGAGCTGCATCGGGTAGCGGCCGTACTTGATCTTGTAAAGGCGGATCGCCTCGATGAACTGCTCGCCGCGGAAGATGAGCTCGGCCTCGCGTTCGCGCCGCATCTGAAACTCGACGGTCTGGACAGCGACCCCCATGGCGATGGACATGACCGCAATCGCCATCACGAACATCGCCAGGGTGTAGCCCGCCTCGGCCCGGCGCGTCGGCGTCCGGGTCCCCCTCAACGCATTTCGGACCCGCAAGCGAGGCCCGCGAGCAGGCCCCTCTTGCCAAAAGTTTGAGACGGCACGTCCGATCAAGCGCGCCCACCACGATCCGACATCGTCTGGCGCCTTCCGGTTTGGCAATGGGCCCGAAATTAAAAATTCATAATTCATAATTCATAATTCGTGAGATGGCAGCGAAGCCGCCATCTCACCATTCCGAGATCAGCGAGCCGTCCAACGCGACCCGGGTGTCGTCGGCGTACTTGACGTCGATGATGCCGAACCCGCCTTCCGGCATGAGGTCGTCATCGATAGGTTCGAGCTCCTCGAGGTCGGTTGGCTCGGCGGAGAGTTCCAGCCAAATACCCTCGGTCTCGTGCGTCCACGGATCGGCCGGCAAAGCCCGAAGATAGCCGGAGTCGACCAGAGCTTGAAGCGACTCCGGGTAGACCCCTTTGTCGGCCAGGTGCTGGTCGATGCACGATCGCATCTGGTAGAGATCAGCACGGATCACCGCTTCACGAGCTCTGATCGGGGCATTCTGCATCTGCGGTACAGCAATGGCAGCGAGAATGCCGATGATCGCAACCACGATAATGAGTTCGATCAGCGTGAAGCCCACTTCGGGTCTTTTACGACTCTTCATGGTTCACCAGTCCTTGTACTCGGTGCCGTCGAGCCCGACCCCATCGGAGAGCGAGAAAACGTCATAGACGTTCTGCCCGCCGAAATTCGTGCTGTCCGGTTCATCCTGATACGACCGCAATCCCCACTCGGCCTCTCCCGTCATGGGGTCGATGGGGATTCGGCGCAGAAATCGCTGCTTTCGTTCCTGACCCACGAGGTCGACGCCCTCGACCAAGACCTCCAGGCTCTCGGGATAGCCCTCGCCGCCGAGTTTCACCGGGATCATTCCGTTGTCGGAGAGCTTCTTGTGCTCGTCGATGGCGGTCCGCAACTGCCGCAGTGCAAGCCGCAGATCGGTTTCCTTGCGCCTTTTGACGGTGAATTTCGCCACCGGCAGAACGATACTCGAGAGCAACGCGATGAGCGCAGCGACCATCACCAGCTCGGCCAGGGTGTAGCCTTTTTGGCGTCGGTGGAGTCTCATCATCATGGGTCAGTTCTTCCCGGCCGCCAGCGGTTCCTCGGTGACGAAGAGGGCGCCGTTGCCCACCGCCACCGGCAGAATGACGCCGTCATACCTGGTAGCGCCGCCGGCGGTGACCACCAGGGGCACCGGTCCCGGCGCCAGAGCACGAACCCGAAGGACGACGAGGCCGTGCGAGCCTTGGGCCTCGGCCGCGCCGACCTCGAGGTCGAGCTCGATCCAACCTTCATCCGGCTCGAGATCCTGGAACCTCGCGGTCACGCCCTCCACGGTCGCGATGGAATCGATGGCCACCCGCGCCGGATCGAAGGACACGGTCAAGGGAAGCCGATAGGGCTCGGCCGGCGCCCCGCGAGCGACCAGCTGCAACGAGGATTCCGCGCCGACGGCGAGGGACAGGACCGAGGGCTCGAGGCCGACGAGAATCGGCGCCGTCGGACCCGCATCGGCGGGCTCCTCACCGCCATCGGTGTTCAGGCTCTTGTTGGGTCCGGGTACGAGTTCGACCCCGCCTCCGCCTTCGGGAGGCTGCTGCGCCTGCCCGGGAGTTGCCCGGCGCGGCGCGACGGGCCGGGCGACGTTGTAGGGCAGCTTATCCGGATCGGTGACCTCTTCCTTGACCTCGGCATCGTCGCCCGTGTTTTCGGGCTCGATCTGGTCTCGCGGATCAAACGGCCCTTCCGGCGCCCGACCCGATTCGATCCTCGGCGATCTCGAACCGTAATACGAGATCTGGCTCTCGGTACCCACCCACATGGGAGCGAGATCCGCCTCGGTGATGTCCGGGAACCGGATGATCGAGGGAGTGAGGGTCAGCACCAGATCGGTCCGGCGATCGGTCTTCTCCTTGTTCGTAAAGAGCCGGCCGATGAGCGGGATGTCCGAAAGCAGCGGCGTCTTGGTGATGACTTCGCCCTGATCGCGGCGGATGAGACCGGCGAGCAGACTCGATTCGCCGCTCTGCAACCGGATCACCGAGGTGATGGTGCGGGTTCCGATGGTGACCGCGGTCTGGTTGGGTCCCACCGAGACCTCTTCGCCCAGGTTCGAGACCTCGACGGTGAGTTTGAGGGTGACCTCGCGATTGTGGTGGACCCGCGGCTCGACATCGATCTTGATGCCGATGTCCTGGTATTGGAAGGAGGTGATGGGTGTGACCGAGCCGGGCGCCCCCTGGTATCCGGTGTTGAAACTGGTGACCGGGATCGGCACCCGGTCGCCGATGAGCAGGCTGGCCTTTTCACCTTCGGTGATCCGCAGCTGGGGTTGCGCCAGAACCTCGGCATTGCCCGAGGAAATCGCGAGATTGATGACCACGCTCGGAATATTGATGAACCAATTGCCGCGCGAGATGTCCTTGATCTGGTCGAGATAGAGCGAACCGTCCTGTCCATCGGTGCCGCTCACCGCGGCGGTGTCGAGCCCGAGATTGAAGGTGTAACTCGACAGCGCGGCGCCGAGGTTCGAGTCGTTCCGACTCGACATCAGCAGGAGTTCGACATCCACCAGGACTTCGGCCTTGGCCTTGTCGTTGACGGCGATGAGCTTCTCGGCGATGGCCACCTTGTCGGCGGTGTCACGCAGGGTGATGGCGTTGAGTTGTTCGTTGGTCGACAACCGGCGCGCCTCGATCAACGAGCGCAGGAGCTTGTCGACTTCCTTGACATCGGCATTGGAGAGGAAAAAGGTCTTGATGACCAGATCCTCGTACTCACGGCGGTTTTGCGGCGTGTCGTCGACGACGATGATGGTGTGCGTGTCGAGGACCTTGTAGAAGTGGGCCGCCGCCTGCATCACCATTTCCAGCGACTGCTCGGCGGTGAGGTCGTTGAGTTCGATGGACAGCCGCTCCTCTTTGAGCTTGGGATCGAAGAGGATGTTGAAGCCATAGGCCTTGGCCATGGCCTGGTAGATCTCCTTGATCGGTTTCGGTTTGGGGAAGTTGAGGGTGATCCGATCCTTGGATTTCGGATCGAGTATCGGCGGTTTGACCTTGGCCTCCCGCGCCGATCTTTTGATTTCCTCGAGCTCGCGAGCGCCGTCCGGGCGCCCGAGGATCTCGATCTCCTCCTGAACCCGCCCGAGCAGCTGAGCCGCGAACTGGTTCGTGGGGTCGAGTTGGACCGCCATCTGGAGCTCGTCCCGGGCGGCCTTGAGGCGGCCGAGTTCGCGCAACATGGTGCCGCGCTGGAAGTGCCGGGCGGAGGCTTTTTGCCGCGCAAAGGTCAGATTGAGCTTGTACTCGGTATTGTCCGGTTCGTCGGCCAGCGCCTGGAGATAGAAGTAGACGGCCGCATCCCAGTTCTCCGCCTCGAAGGCTTCTTCGCCGTCACTCGCGGTTTGCTGAGCCGAGGAGCACCCCCCGGCAAAGCTCACGAGGGCGCACAGGGCGAGCGCCGCCGAGAAAAGCCGGGTTCTTTGGTTAGTCATCTGCCAACGGTACACGTGTGTCCTCCTGGCGGTCGTAGCCGACAAAACCGATCAGCACCGATTCGTGGCCGATTTCGCGAATGATGAATGCTTCGTCGAGAATCTCGCCCTCCACCCCGACGTCAATGACCGTGGTCTCCTGCTCCGTTCCCGGGCGGCGAAACGCCGCGACCTTGAGGTACGGCGGACCGAAGTAACCGAGGTACTTTCGAACAAAGGGTGGCGGTGGACCGAGGTTGTTGCCGTAGGGATCCTTGTAGATCCGCGGAGTCGGCGTCGGCCGCGGGGGCCTCGTGGGAACGGGCGGCTGGGTCGGCGGCGGCGTCAAGTTCCGGGTCGGGGTCGGCGGCGCCCCGAAGGTGAAGGGGTTGCGCGAGGTGATGACCTCGACCTCGCCGTCGTCCCTGGTCGAGACCTGGGCCAGCTTGGGAAGATCCCGGGTCTCGTACTCGGCGCCGGCCTGACGGCGGCCGACCTCCGCGATTCCTCCCTTGCCGATCATCCGACTGACGGCAACCCCGCCGACGATCACGAGAATCACCGAGAGTACGGCGAGACGTATCTGTTCCGGGGTGAACCTGCGATCAGCCATCAGCGGGCTCCGATTCGGTCTCGACAATTCCGCCGGTCAGGCGCCGGAGCCGGTCGGGATCCACCTGGCCGAGATACGTCGACAGACGGACGCCGATCTTCAATGACCGACTCGCCTGATCTTCATCCTTGGCGAGGGTCAGGCCGTCGACGATGAGGAATTCCGGGCTCGCCTGGAGCAGCGCCAGCATCTTGCGGATCTGGGCGTACTCGCCATCCACCTGGAAGCCGATGCCGAAGCGGACATAGCCCAGGCTCTTTTCCTCCTTGGCGGTGTAGGCGTACGCACCCGGGAGGAGGCCCGAGTCGCGAGTCGCGGTCCCGGTGGCCCGGAGGATCCTGGTCAGCCGCAGGTCGAGGTCCGAAAAGACCTGGTCGTCGATCTCCTGAAACCCGATCTTGAGCTCTTCGACCTCCCGTCGGTCGGCCACCACCAGCTCGTGCAACATCTTGAGCCTCTCGACCTCGGCACTGTAATCCGCGATGTCCGAGGCGAGAGTCGCCCTGCGCCCCACCGAATCCGAGGTCTGATAGAAGAACCAGCCCATCAGACCCAGGGCGAGGATCACGGCGGGCAGCCACATGGGAAGCATCTGCCGCCAGGGTCGCCAATCGATGTTCATGGTGACACCTGCCCCGGGTGGTGGACGACGGTCAGCTGGAAGACATAGCCGAGTCCGCTCTCTTCCGGGGTGATCTCCGACGACGGCGTCGGTTCGGAAAAACTCGGATCGGCGATGAGGGTGTCGAAGAGCTCGAGCAGCGCCTCGCGGGTTCGACCGATGGCGGTGAGCGAGAGGATGACCGTGTCAGCATCGACCTTGGGTGTGATTTTGGTCAGCCGGACATCGTAGGGAAGCACCCGTTCGATGTCGTCGAGCAGCCCGACCCAGGAGAACTCGTGCTCATGGATCACCGCGTTGACGGCGTTGACCCTCGCAGCCAGCGATTTCCACGGCACCCGGTTGAGAACCTCGGCCTCCTTCCCGACCTCGATCGCGAGACGCTCGTTGTCCGCCTTGAGCTGATCGAGAAGGAGAATCTGCTCTTCGAGTTCTCGGCTGCTCTTGAACCACACCTGGGCGTTGAGCGCCGCGAAGACGAGCGACAGCAAGACCGCAACCCCGATCACGAGCCAAACGGGCCGGGTGTTGAGATGAGGGCGAGAGGAGAGGTTCGGGACGATCATCGAACCGCCCCCGACATCAGGTTGACCACCGGGTCGATACGATAGGACCCCACCCGATCACGGATCGCGGTCCCGGCGAATGCCATCGACGGCGGCGTTGCGGTCACCAGGGACAGGGTGCCGTCGGCCGCAATCCAATCCCTGAGGCGGTCTCCAAGTATCTGGTTCTCCACCGAAACGCCGACATCGAGGACGCCCTCGATGTCGAGACTCGTGCGGACAAACCCCAACGTCAGGCTCAACTCGCGCTCCACCACCGACCAGTCGTTCTTGGGCAACGGTTTTGTCCGGACAACCTTCGGCTGGTCATTGACGAGAAGCATGATGGAGAGAAAACCGCTCTCTTGCTGCACCGCCAACACCCTCGAGGCGGCACCTTTTCCATCGGCCACCGCAAAGACCCGCGGAGAAATCAGCCCCGGGGAGACACCGACGGATTCGAAGACCGATTCCAACCCGGCGACGGCCCGCTCGACGCCGACGAGGATCAGGAGCCGGCGAGCGCCGTCCGACGGCGGTTGGGTCACCGTCGCCAACCGCAGGCTCGACGGCGCCACCGGAAGGAGCTTCTTGAGCCGCCACAACACCATCTCTCTGAGATCGGCCTGTCGCCGCGGCAACTGGTCGAACTCGAGGATGTGGGTTCGAAGCCAACCGGTGGGCACGACGACGGCCGCCCGTGATGTTCCCTCGACCTCGTCCTGCAGCCGCGCCAGAACCGGTCGAAGTTTTTCCCCATCCACCGCCTGCAGCCCCACCGGGCCGACCTCGAAGGTCCCATCCGGAACCTCGACCGCTGCGCTGCGCAGCTCGCCCTGGCTCTGGCGCCGCACCACCACGGCCATGGCGGAGTCGAGCGACCACCCGGTCGCCGGGGGCGGCGACGTCAGAAAATCCGCGATCTTCATTCGACGAACGTGACCTTGTTGATGTCACGCAGCGAGGTCTCGCCGGCAAAGACCTTCTGCAGCGCGGACTCGCGGAGAAAACGCATCCCCTCGGCCTTGGCCGCCCGTTTGATCTCGGCCGCCGACCGCCGATCCAAAATGAGCTCGCGGATGTTGTCGGACAGGTTGAGCAGCTCGGCGATGGCGAGCCGGCCGCGGTAACCGGTGCCGTTGCACTCGATGCAGCCGGCTCCCTCGAAGAAGGTGAAATCCCGATAGCGGTCGGGCTCGAGACCCGAGTCCTCGAGCAGGAGATCGGAGACCACGGCTGGTCGTTTGCAGTGGAGGCAGATCCGACGCACCAGGCGCTGGGCGAGAACGCAGTTCAAGGCGGCGACGAAATTGTAGAGATCGACGTTCATGTTGAGGAACCGACCGATGACATCGACGACGTTGTTGGCGTGGACCGTGGTAAAAACCAAGTGCCCCGTGAGCGCCGACTGCACCGCGATCTGCGCGGTCTCTTCGTCGCGGATCTCACCGACCATCACCTTGTCAGGATCGTGCCGGAGGATCGATCGGAGGCCCCGGGCAAAGGTCAGTCCCTTCTTCTCGTTGACCGGAATCTGGGTGATGCCCTTGAGCTGGTATTCGACCGGATCTTCGATCGTGACGATCTTGTCCTCGGACGAGACGATCTCCGACAGACATGCGTAGAGCGTGGTGGTCTTACCGGAACCCGTCGGTCCGGTCACGAGCACCATCCCGTACGGCTCGTGGATGAACTTCCGAACCTGTCTCTTGGTGTCGTCTTCCAGACCGAGGACGTCGAGGTTGAGGGTGCGGAACTCGGTGCTCGAGGACTCCTTGTCGAGGATTCGGATCACCGCATCCTCGCCGTGGACGGTGGGCATGATCGAAACGCGGAAGTCGATGGTGCGACCCGAGAACCGGACCTTGAATCGGCCGTCCTGGGGGACCCGTTTCTCGGCGATGTCGAGCTCCGACATGACCTTGATCCGACTGACGATGGTCGAGTGGTGGCGCTTGTCGATGGACTTCATCGCCTGGTAGAGCACACCGTCGATGCGGTATTTGACCACGACCTCGCGGTCCTGGGTCTCGATGTGGATATCCGACGCCCGCCGCTGGATGGCGTTGAAGAGGATCGTATCCACCAGCCGGATGATCGGCGACTGATCAGCGGTGATGCGGTCGATGGACAGGACCTCTTCGCCGTCCTCCGCATCCTGGACGATCTGCATGCTGAAGCCTTCGGTGGCCTCGTCGAGGACGCGCTGGGTGGACTCGGACTTCTCGAGGATATCGGCAATCCGTTTGCGAGGGCTGACGGTGACTTCAATGGGCCGAGCGAGGGCGAGCTCGAGTTCGTTGAGACTCACGACATTCGAAGGATCCGCCATCACCACCTTGAGCACGTCCCCCTCGCTGGCGGTGGGGAGAAACTCGTAGTGGATCATGGTTTCCACCGGAATGGTCCGGAAGAGGTCGCCGTCGACGTGGAACTCGTCGAGGGGATCGTAAGGGAGACCGAGTCGCACGGCCAGAGCCTCGGCCTCGCTGATGTCTCCCTTTTCGTCGGGATCCATCGCCTCGTCGAGCATCACGAGGGTTTGGTCGAGTCGTGGATCTGTCGCCATGTCGCCGTTCATCCAATCTTCGAGACGGTCGTGAGCAAAGGATAGTAGACCGACAGCAGCAGTCCCGCAACGATGATACCCATCACCACCAGGATCATGGGCTCGAAAAGGGTCACCAGGCGCGCCAGGCTGGCCTCGATCTCCTCATCGAAGAAGCCCGAGGTGTGCTCGAGCATTTCCGGCAACGCACCGGTGGATTCCCCGACCCGCATCATGGCCAGGGCGAGTACGGGCATCTTCCCGGTGTCGTCCAGAGCATCCGACAGGGGACGCCCTTCCTGCACTTCCTGAATGCAGCCGCGGAAAAGATCGGAAATATAGCTGTTGCTGATGGATGTCGTCGAGACCTGGAGCGCCGGAACCATGGGCGTTCCCCCGCCGAGCAGGACGCTCAACGACCGGGTGAACTGCGACACCGCGAAGAGATGACTCAACCGCCCGAGCACCGGAATCGAAAGCCGCCAGCGATCGGTGATCCGCCGGCCGGAAGGTGAATTCCGCCACATCTTGAACCCGAAGTAGAGACCGACCACGCCGGCGGTGGCGAGGAGAAAATGCTCTTGCAGGTTGGTCGATACGCCCATCACGATTCTCGTCGGCAGCGGCAGCTCGGTGTCGAACTGGACATAGAAGGTGCTGAACGCGGGGATCACCCGAACCATCAGGATGATCACGAGGACGACGGACATGGCGACGAGCACCAACGGATAGGTCAGAGCGCCGATGATCTTTCGGCGGACCGATTCGGTCAATCGCTGGTACTGGACGAAACGGCCGAGGACCGATTCGAGCTCGCCGGAACGCTCACCGGCGCGCAGCGTGTTGGCATAGAGCCGAGGAAAGACATCACCGAGCGAAAGAAACGCATCCGAAAGCGAAACACCGGTGGTCACCTGTTGGTGGACCTTGTCCAGAAGGGCCTTGAAGTGCTCGTTGGTCTGCTGTTCGCGAAGGAGTTCCAATCCCTGGGTGAGCGGCAGACCGGCGCGCAGCAGCGTCGCGAGCTGAGTGTTGAAAAGGAGGAATTCCTGTCCCGATATCTTGGTGCTCTTGCTGAAAAAGGGAATCCGCAGCCGCGAACGAGCGGGCTTGATGGCAAAGACGTGGAATCCCTCACCCTCGAGCTCGCGCTGCAGGACATCGGTCGACGCCGCGACCCGGCGGCGCTCCACCACCGCCCCGTCGGGGGAGCCCAGGCGACAAACGTACTCGGGCACTCAGTTCACCCCGGCCATGATCAGCGATCCTCGACCGAGTGCATGGTGAGAATCAGCACCAACCCGTTTGCCGAATCCTCCGAGCTGCCGGCGCCGATGATCATCTTCTGCTGCGGCGACAGATAGACCGTCGTTCTGAGCAGCTCGTCGAGTTGCTCACGGCCCCCGGCCTTGGTGGTGAGACGATCGAGGCGCAGCCACTTCACCTGGGTCCGGTCGCCGATATCCGCCACACCCCAGGGGGTCGATTCGGAAACACTCGATGGCTCGGCGAGGAAAGAGAGACGATAGGTCGGGCTCAGCGAGGCGGTGGTCGGCTGGCCGAACTCGCCCTGAAAGACCGTCCGGCCGGCTCGCCGATAGGATTTGAAGGGAAACATCCGGTGGAGCCGACGGTCGAGCTCGGGGGGGAGATCCGAGACCCGCTCGGTGTCGAGACCTTCGAGGAGCTCGACCTCGATCCGATATTCGCCCGGAATCCGGTCGAGCTCGTCGAGCAGCTTGGTGATTCTGCCGACGATCTGGGGCGAATCCTGGATCGTGATCCGGCCCCTCGCCGGTTGAACCGTGACGCTGCCATCGTCGGACAGCAGCGGTTCGATGGCGGTGAAAGCCTCGACCACCGACGCGTTCTTGAGATTGAAGACCCGAACGATGGTCTCGGATTGACCGGCCGCCTGAAACGCGAGGGTCACAACCGACAGCAGCAAGACGAAAACGGCTTTTCTGGACATCTTCTCAGAGCTCCATGGCCGGATTCACGATGAACACGGCTCCGGTGGTGACATCGTCCCCGATGGCATACTGGTACACCCGAACCTCATCGTGAATCATCTCCACCTCGACACGGGGCGGCGGCTCGGTGGCGAGGGGAACAGACTCGACGACGGCGGGGAGCGAAACCTCGACATCATGGGCATCGGCCTGGAGCTGCGAAAGGTCTTCAGCCAGGTCGCCTCTCATCCACCACGCGGTCGAAGCGATGACCGCGAGCATCACCGCCGCCGCCGCCGCGAGCCACGGTCTGCGGGATGGTCGGAGGCGCTGCCGCAGTTTCTCCTGGCGCACCCCCGCGACCACCGACGCCACGCAGGCCTCGATCCTCTCCGGGGATGGTCCGCTCCGGCGGGAAAGACTGAAAACCAGGGTCGGTTCTTCGGCGAGCGCCAATTTCCGGCAGCCATCGCAGGATTTGAGGTGGCTGCGGAAACCGGTTCTCCTGACCTCGTCGAGACTGTCGTCGAGGTATGCGGACAACAACTCGCGATAGACTTCACAACTCATTTTTGACCTCTCTGGTCTTCGGGCACAAACTCCGGAAACCGATCCTGAATCTCCCGGCGCAGCGTCTTGCGCGCCTGGAACACATGATTGCGGACCGTCGCCGCCGAGCATCCCAGGATCTTCGCCACCTCCGCGGTCTCAAGATCCTCGACCTCGCGCAGAATGAACGCTGATCTCTGTTGTGGGGTGAGAAATCGGACCAGTTCGCGGAGAATGCCATCCACCTCGGTGTGATCGAGACGGGAGGAGGCTTCTTCGACACCACCCACCAGCCGAAGCTGGTGTTCGGTACCGGCGCGGTGGGCCTTCTGCCGAGAGGCCCGCGACCGAACGAGATCGATGGCGAGGTTGGTTCCGATGCGGTAGAGCCAGGTCGAGAAGCTCCACTGGGGATCGTACTTGTGAAGCTGTTGCCATGCCTTGACGAAGGCCATCTGAACCACATCCCAGGCTTCTTCCTCGTCGAGCACGATCCTCGCCACCGCACGGTGCAGGCCTCCCGAATGGCGGCGGACGAGGTCGGCAAAGGCATCTTCGTCGCCATCACGAGCAGCACGGACGATCGTACGATCATCCATGGTCACCTCGGAGCAATGCTCGGCGCGACCGAGTAAGAAGCAATGGCTCTCCCTCGAACTCATATTCATCATCCCCGTACTGTCTACGGAGCGGCCGCCGACACCGTTGGGGACAACACAAAGATCCTCAAGCGGCATTATCCCCCAGAACGGGGATTGGTGCGGAGGTGAGAGGGTCAGAGGCCAGACGTTAGACGTTAGACGTCGTCAGCATGTCACGTCTCACTCTTCACGTCTCACGTCTGACCCGCCTTCGGCGGGTAGCCGGTGATGTCCCGGATCCGCTCGTACAACGGCCGGAGGCGTGGATACATCTTCAGATAGACCTCTCGATAAAGGCGGTCGTAGATGCGGCTGGTCGTCGGATCGGGTTCAAAGGTATCCCTCACCCGGGTCATTTCATCAACCGCGGTGGCGAAATCGGGGTGGATCCCGAGACCGACCGCAGCGGCCATGGCCGCTCCGAGTCCCGAGGCGTCGGCGACGTGCGGCCGTGAGGCAGGCAGGGAAAAGACGTCGGCGGTGATCTGCATGGCGGCATCCGACTGCGATCCGCCGCCCGCAACCCTGACCTCCTTCATGGCCCTTCCACTCCGGCGCTGGCTTCGCTCGGCGCCCTCACGCAGAGCATACGCGAGCCCTTCGAGGATGGCACGGTAGAAGTGGGCCCGGGTATGGACATCGCCGAAACCGATCACCGCCCCCTTGGCTTCGGGCCCGGGAAGACGCACCCCGGGCGACCAGTACGGCTGGAGCACCAGCCCCATGGATCCCGCCGGCACCGCATTGACGAGCACGTCGAAGAGCTCCTCGGCTTCGATCCCCCTCTCGGCAGCGATCCGCCGTTCCCGGTGGCCGAACTCGGTCTTGAACCACGACACCATCCAGTAGCCGCGGAAGATCTGGACCTCCATGGTGAATCTGCCCGGGGCCGCCGCCGGATACGCCGGGAGAAATCGGGTCGGCTCGACGTACCGTCGGTGGACCGTATTGATGGTCGCGGTGGTGCCATAGCTGAGGCAGCCGATATCCGGTTCCAGGCATCCCGAACCGAGCACCTCACAGGCCTTGTCCGCGCCGGCCGCGATGAGCGGCAGGCCCCGCGGGATTCCCGTGGTTTCGGCCGCTTCGGCTGAAATCTCACCGAGAATCCCTCCCGGCCGGACGAGCTCCGGGAGCCTGCCGGGGTCGATTCCCACCGCCTGCCACTTCCAGTCGCGGGCGCCGGCCCATCGATGTCGCTTGTAGTCAAAGGGCACATAACCGACCTGGCCGGCCACCGAATCGGCAAAACGCCCGGTCAGACGATGGGTGAGAAAGCCGGAAAGAAAGAGGAACTTGTGCGTCCGGGCCCAGATATCCGGCTGGTGGCGGGCCAGCCAGATCGACTCGGCGTTGGCCTGGAAGTTGGCGATGGTCTCGCTCAACCCGAGAGCGCGGAAGCTGAGGCCCCATACCCCACCCACCGGCGGCACGTCTTCGGTCCGCCGCTGGTCGAGCCAGACGATGGCCGGGCGCAGCGGTTTGCCGTCGGTGTCGACCGAGACCATGGTCGCCCGCATGGTGGTCAGGGCCACCCCGGCGAGGGCCTCTCGATCGACTCCCTGCGCCCACAGGCCCCGGCAGGCCTCGGCCAACGACCGCCAGTAATACTCCGGATCCTGCTCCGCCCAGCCCGGGTGATCCGAGTAATAGGGCTCGAGATCGACCTTGTGCCGCGCGATGAGAGATCCCCGCGGATCGAAGACCAGGGCCCGCAGGCTCTGGGTGCCGTTGTCGATGGCCAGGATGTGATCGCGGGTTGTCACAGTGGTAGTTTTACACCATTCCCGCGATCGTGGCGGCGGGAGTCCCGCCCGCCCCGGGCACCCCTGGTGCCGGCTGCCTCATCGACAGGATTGGAATGAGAAGCAGCGTCATCGCTGTGCCGCTGAAGGTGAGCATTCCGTTGGTCTCGTCCCAAACGTCGGCGATCATCAGGCGCAGGCAGAAAACGACCCAAGACGCAACAGCAACTTTGGTGGCGAGCTCCCACCAGTTACGGGACTTGTTCATCTACCCCGAAAGGTACCATTTCTCCGACGTTCACCGATTCGAGCTTGCGAACCCGCCGCGGATTCGTTCGGTACCGAACACGAACCTGCGGCCCTCACCGAGTCGAGATCCAAGCTGCCGCCGTTCGGAGACCGCGTCTTCGACCCCGAATTCGAGGAGCTACCCGGGGTCCTCGGTGCCACGGAGTCGCCCGCTCTCCCCACGCCACGCGCCGGCGACAACCCATTGCAGGGCGTCCTCGGCCGATCTGCTCGCGAGCCTCTCGGTGAAACGACCGGCCACCTTCAGACCCCGGCGGCGGAGGTCACGCCACAGCGCTGGCGATGCCAGAACATCGGCTGCCGTGTCGGCGAAGGCGGCCGGGTCGTCCCACTGAACCAGCTGGGCACCGCCGTCAGTCCAGTCCCGGAAGGCGGAGATGTCCGACGCCACCGCGGGCAACCCACTGGCGAGTGCTTCGAGAACCGGCAGGCCAAAGCCCTCCTGCCGCCATGACGGTGCGAGCAACAGATGACACGAGCGCATCACTCGAGCAACCTCGGCGGGCTCCAGGTGGCAGTGAAACTCGTCGGCCTCGAGGACGGCGCGCTCGCCGTCGCTCATGGGCCACTGCGACAGACGCACGAGTTCGCAAGCGACCCCCCGGCGGCGCAGCAGGCGGACCGCCTCGAGCGCGGTCGCCACCCCCTTCCAGTCGATTTCGAAGGGCGACATCACCAGGATCCGCGGCACTTTCCCCGGCCCCAGGGGGCGGCGCCACAGGGGGCCGGGGTTGAAGAAGTCTTCGAGAGGTTGCAGGACCGGCCGCGCGGGCCGGCCGAAGCGCTCGGAGAGCAGGGTCGCAAGGTGCGGCGCGACGACCATTGCCGGTAACGGGTGGCGATAGGCGGCTTCGATCAACGGGTGCTGGTCGACATTGTGGGTGTAGATGCCCTCATAACCCTGGCAGTAGTGCACGACCTCGGTCGACTCGAGGTCGAGTGCGGGCTCGATGGTGGTCCAGTAGGTGGCGACGGTGATGTCGGCCGGCGGCACCAGTTCTCGGCTCAGGGCGGCTACCTGGGTCAGCTCGGCTTCGAGTCGGTGCCACCGGGGTGGTGCACCGGTGGTGACGACCCGAACGTGGTGGCCGCGTCGCGAAAGCAGGTCGGCCTGGCGGAACACGACCTTGACGCCGCCGAAGAGAACCGTGTCCTCGAGCAGGTAGTTGATGGTCAGCCGCTGCACGCCCATAACTTAGCGCATCCGAGCGTGGTGATCGACGATTTCTCCTGCCAATCAGCCGTTGGACGCTCGCCCGCCGCGGTTCCCTGCTGCCGCCGGTCGGCGCAGGGAGTAATTGCAGGTGCGACAGAGAAAATCCCGAGGCGCTTCTTCGAGACCGTAGGTCCAGCGGCGCATCCGGGCGAATTCATCCCCCCTGAGGATCTCCTCCAGGCTCTGGGTGTGGAGGTCCCCGACTTCCCAGCGCTCGTTGTAGTCCTGGCAGCAGAGGATGCAGCGGCCGCGGGCGGTGATGTGGATGTGGTTGATTGGCCGTGACGCCATCTGCTCGCAGCCACCGAGGCAACCGCTGTCGCCTTCCGCCTTGAGTCCGAGGTCGAGATAGCCCGCTCGGTCGTTGACCTCGAAGTACTGCACATCGAACCGGGTCCCGGCGAATCGCTCGGTGATGCGCTGGTGCTCGTCGCGGTGGGCCTGGTTACCGGTGCCGAGAACGACCAGCACCATGGTTTCGGCAACCGGCCGGGTTGCCATATAGTCCAGGTGCTTGAGCACCAAAGGGAGATGGTCGGCGCCTCGTTGATCCTTGTATTTCTGTTGATCCAGGCTCGAGATGTTCACCGAGAGATAGAAGAGCCCACCCATCTCGATGAGACCGTCGACACGACTCGGCGTCAGGCCGCTCCCGTTGGAAAGAGTCGCCGCCGGCAGGCCTGCATCCTTGATGCAGCGCACCTGATCGAGGTAGCGCGAGTCGACGGTGGGCTCGTTGAAGTGGTTCATTCCCACGCCCTCGATGGGGTGACCCAGGGCCGCGATCTCGCCGATGACGCGTTCGAAAAGCTCGGTCGGCATCTTCTCCACCTTGCGGGGTGCGACCGACACCGGGCAGTAGTAGCAGCCGTGATTACAGACGCTGAGCGCTTCGATAGAGACGTACTTGATGAGATAGCGCCGGTCGATGTCGTCACCGGTGGCGACAAGCCATCCCTGCGCGGCGAGGCCCCGATCCTCTTCGTTCCCGAGCTCCGTCAGCACCTCCCCGGAGATGGCGAGATGCATCAGCCGGTCATGCCACGAGTGATCGCCGGCCATACGGGCATCCGTATGGGGATTGTAGAATCCCTCCGCCTCGAAATGGAGGTAGGGGTCGGCTTGCCAGCCGGCGGCGGCATCAGTCCGAAGCAAAGAACGACTCGAACCACTCATGCGACTCCTTCGGGTTGACCGGTGTGGAGGATGGTATGGACACTCCAACCATCTTCAACTTCCACTGCCGATTGTTTGATTCCCCGGTCGGCCGGCGCCGAACCCGCTCTTATCACCAACAACCTGTCACGTAGAATCATCCCATGTCCACCCTCTCTCGGCGATGGCTCCCTGTCGCGGCCTGGGTCACGGTCGTCTTCACGACCATCCCTTTCGTGCGTGCGCTCCGAGAGTGGTTTGCCACGCGCTGGGACCCGGCATGGATCGGCTGGATCGTGGCGACGGCGATCGCCGGCGCATCCCTGATCACGCTGCTCGTCATCATGCGTCGGCCTCGGAAGGTCTCAGGCGTCAATGTCTTGTGGATCGTCGCTGTCACCATGGTATTCGTGTTCTGGGCATTGAGCCTTCGGCGCAGTCCGGAGGAAGGCGTCCATTTACTCGAATATGGCATCCTGGCGATTCTCCTTTTTCGTGCGTTTCGCCCGTCCATGCCCAACGGCCTCGTTTTTGTCGCCGCTGCGCTCGCGACGGCTCTCATCGGAACCGTGGACGAGATCATCCAGTGGGTCTCGCCCAGCCGTTTCTGGGACTGGCGCGATCTGCTCCTCAACGGCGGCGCCGGCGCCCTGACCCAGGTCATGCTGTGGCGGGTCGTCCGGCCTTCCCGGCAGCGCTGGGATTCGCGTTCGCTGAGAACCGTGCTCCGCCTCGCTGCGGCGCAACTCATCCTCATGAGCCTGTGTCTGGCGAACACCCCCGAACGAGTTGCCCGCTACGCGCCGCACCTTCCCGCGGCTTCGCACCTGATGGGTTCGCTCAACCCCATGGCCGAGTATGGCTACCGCCACCGGGCGCCCGGTCTCGGCGTCTTCACCTCCCGCCTCACCGTCGCGGAACTGCGGATCCAGGACACCTCCCGCGCAGCCGAGGTCGGTCCGATCCTCGATGCCAACCGGCAGTCATACGGCCGATTCCTCGATACCTGGCCGGTTGGCGAAGATCCCTTCACCTATGAAGCACGGGTCCATCTCTTCGCCCGGGACCGAAATTTCGCCAAGGCCAGGGAACAGGGTTTCGTCGGCTCCTCGGCCGCGGAACAGCTCTCCACCGCGTGGTACGAGAACCGGCTCGTGGAGATGTTCTTCGGCGACACCCTCCGGCAGAGCTCCTACCGATGGGATCCTCAGCTTCGCGAAACCATCGCGGGCGCACACCGGGCGAATCCCGATTTTCACAGCGCAGTCGGTTCCCACCTCATCACCTTCGCATCCGAGGGGTCCCTTCTCGGCGCCCTGCTGCTCTTGGCTGCGGTTATGATCGTGGTGGACCTGCGGATGGGCAGATCGCAGCCCTGATTGGGAGAGATCATGAGTCCGAGTTCTCGCCGCCAGTTTCTTCAGACCGCCGGAAGCGCCGGGGTATTCGCCCTTCTCGGCCTCCCGGCGAGAGCAAGCTGGGCGGCTCCGGGCGCGAGGGCCGACAGCCTGCGGCTGGTCTTCTTCACCGATGTCCACGCCCACACCGATTGGCGGGCGCCGCAAGCGGTTGCGGCAGCGGCCAAGGCGATCAACGCCGAAAAACCAGAGCTCGTCATCGGCGGCGGCGATCTCATCTATGACGGCTTCGAGGTCGCCGCCGCCACCGCCGAACCCCAGTGGGATGTCTACATGAGCATGCACGAGGCCATCGGCGCCCCGGTCGAGCCGATCATCGGAAACCACGATCTCGTGGCGGTCAGACCCGACGACGGGAGCAAGCCGAGCGGCGACCCGAGAGCCGTCTTCCGCGGCAAGTTCGGTCTCGATCGGACCTGGCGCAGTATTGACGCCGGCGGCTATCGGTTCTTTCTCCTGGACTCGGTCGAAGTGAGCAACGACAATCTCGACTACCACGGCGGGATCTCCCCAGAACAGCTCGCATGGCTGGGCGCCGAACTCGGCCGGACCGACACCGACACTCCCATCGTGGTCGCCACCCACATCCCGTTTCTCTCGGCCATCCCGCAGGCCACCAAAGGGGCGATCGTGCCGTTGGAGGCCAATCACCTGGTGGTCAACAACGTCGAGGTGCTCGAGCTCTTCGCCGAGCACAACCTCCTGCTCGTCCTCCAGGGGCACCTCCACGCCGAGGAAATGCTGCGCTGGCAAGGGACGACCTTCATCACCGGCGGCGCTGTCTGCGGCGACAAGTGGCAGGGCCCCAAGTACGGCACTCCCGAGGGCTTTGGTGTGCTCAACCTGAGACCCGATCGGGTCGAGTGGGAGTACAAGAGCTACGGGTGAAATGGTGGTAGGCCACCATTCTCGAATTCTTAGTTCTCAACTTCTAGCCCTGTAGTTTCGGGCCCAGCATCGCGCTATCAATGACGCCGGATCGCAGACGGCTGCGTCACGACCATGCGGGCCGCTCGACCGGGAAGCTACCATCCTCGCAGATGCTCGAACAATTGAGAGCATTCACGGGAGGCGATTGGAGAATCTACGTCAGTCATGACGCGTTCCTGACAACCCCGCTGAGTTTCCCTGTGACGCTATCCGGGATGGGAGCCATAATTCTACTCATTGATCTACTCCGCGAGTCCCGCGAACGCCTCACGTCGTCGGGCAACGGCCGGAAGAGATCGAAGTCGGGGTGGAACTGCGCGAGAAACTCCACCGACAGCAGACGATAGGTCACCCACACCGGCAAGAGCAGAACCGTTCCGAGATAGGGAAACGCCGCCACACAACAGGTCATCAAGCAGAAGATGCTGAAGAAAACGGCGAAGATCGCCGTCAGCATGATGACAAAGAGCGCATAGACGACGAAGTGCAGCGGTCGGGTCTTCAACCACGGAATGAACGCGCGCCAGGCATCGAGAACCGGCATGTCGTAGCGGTACATGATGGGAATCACGAAGGACTCGGTCATGAGCGCGACAAAGAACGCCGCGACGCCGAAGAGCACCAGCCCGAGGCTGCCGAAAAGAGCCGCCGCAACCGACAGCCCTGCGAGGGCGTCGTGGAGGGAGAATCCGGCGGCCGGGGCGAAGAAGACCAAAACGACGAGGATGACGCCGACCACACAGGCGACGGCAAAGCCCAGGCGCCACAGGAAGAGAGAGTTGCCCAGAGCTTCGTGGCGTTTCCAGGGTTCGACGATTTCGGCCTGGTTGCGCACCAGGTTGCCGAGAAAGATGAATTTGAAGCGTGAAGTGATCCACAGCATGAGGACGCCGATGGCGATGCCGATCATGACGGCCGTGGCCGCCAGCACCAGCCAGAAGATGTTGGCCGAGAGTCCATCCCACGCGTGATCGAAGCCCGACCACAGCTGTCGGCCGGCGTTGTTTCCATCGAGACGCCCGGCAGCGGCCGAACCGGTGTCGGTGGCGAGCCCCGCCACCCAGGCGGCGAACGCCAGCAAGAGCCACTTTGCCAGATCGAACGGCTGCCAGAGAATCACCCGGGTTCGCTCCCAGGCGCGTGACAACGGTTCGAAGTATCCAATTCTCATCGGTCCTCCCTCGGGGCGTTCCGTCGATTGTAATCCGTTCGCGGTTCCCCGGTTGGCAACACCGACTCTCGAGGCCGGCTTCCATCCCATCAAACGGGAAAAGAGCGGGAATGGTTCTCAGACCGGTCGGAGCGCTCGCGCGAGCACCTCGACGGGGTGCAGGGCCTCGACCCCGGCGAGGGACTGGATCTGGTGCCGACAGCTGGTCCCGGCGGCGGCCACCAGGGTCCCGGGAGGAAGATCGCGAATGGCCCGAACCAGTGGCGCGGCCACCGCCCGCGAGAGCTCGCGGTTGCGCTCGAGCATCCCGAACGCGCCTGCCATCCCGCAACAACCGGTTTCCAAGGGCAGCACCACCGCTCCGGGAATCCGGCCCAACAGCGCCGGGGCGGCCGTCGGCCGCGCCAGGGCCTTGGTGTGGCAGTGCCCGTGGACGGCAACCCTCAACTCCCGCCGGGACCAGGGGAGCTCCACCGCGGCCCGGTCTTCCATCACATCATGAAGAAAGTCCTCAACCAGAACCACCCGGCTCGCAACCTCGTCGGCGCCGCGCAGGCCGAGCTGCCGATATTCGTCGACGAAGACCGAGTAACAGGAGGGCTCGAGAAAGACGATGGGCTCAGACCCGCCGGCGAGGAGGCCCAGATTGTGCTCGCCGAGGCGCCTGACCTCGCCGAGCAGGCCACGGCTCGCCGCGGGACGTCCGCAGCACCTTCGGCCATCCACGAGCGCGATTTCGAACCCGGCCGCCTCGAGCACCGCGACCGCGGCGCGGCCGACCCTCGCCTCGTGGTACCGGGTCCAGGTGTCGTCCCAGAGCAGGACCCGGCCGCGCGATCCCGACGCCGGACCCGACCGACGCTTGAACCAACGGTCGAAACGGTGTCGGGAAAAGGACGGCAACGGCGCATCGTCCGCAACCCCGAGGGTTCGTTTCATCAATGCGCGGACCGGGCCGAGACCAAGCACCGGGTTGGCGATCCACGGAATCGTCGTGCCCACTCGCCCGAGAATATCCGACGACGCCACGAGGCGGTCGAAGAGAGAGACGCCCTCGATCGCGTGGCGGGTCGCGGAGAGCTCGGCCTTGAGCGCCGCCAGATCGACGTTGGACGGACACTCGGTGCGACAGGCCTTGCACGACAGACAGGTTCCCAAGACCTCGGAAAGCTCCGGCGATCCCAGGTGGTCGGCGCCGAAACGGCCCTCGAGAGCCGCGCGGATGGTGTTGGCCCGGCCTCTGGTCGAGTGCGCCTCGTCCCCGGTGGCGACAAAGGTCGGGCACATGGTCGGCGCCGCTTTCAGACAGCCGCCGCAGCCGTTGCACTGCTCGAGGTTGGCGACAAACGACCGATCGCGATCGACAAAACCGAGTTCTCCCACGAGCTCGGGCGCGAGCGTCGAACCGCTCCCGAGACGGAGATCGCCGTCGATGGCGAATCGACCCGAGTCGACGATCTTGCCCGGGTTCATGACCCCCTTCGGATCGAAGATGCCCTTGAGTCTTCGTGCGGCGGCGGTCAGATCCGGTCCCGAGGTGTTCCTCGAGGAACTCGGTGCGGGCGATCCCGACTCCGTGCTCGGCGGCGAGGGACCCGCCGAACCGGCGGCACAGGGCCGAAACCTCGTCGGCAACGAACCGCAGCCGCTCGATGTCCTCGGCCCGGTGCAGGTCGAGCACCGGCCGGACGTGCAGCTCGCCCGAGGCGGCGTGGCCGTAGTACGAGGCGACGAGCTCGAGGGGTCCGAGAATGGCCTCGAGCCCGGCGACATAAGCCGGAAGTCGATCGGGTCGGACGCAGACATCCTCGATGCACGCAGTGGCCTTTGCCGGTCCCGCCCGACCGGTCAGCAGCGAGAGCCCGGCCTTCCGCAACGCCCAGACGAGCTGCTGCCGGTCGGAATCGGGCAGCATGAGCCGCCGATCGCCGACACCGGACTCGTCGAGCGCGGCGAGCCGAGCGTCCACATCACCGAAGAACTCGACCAGGAGCAACGACTCGCACGGGTGTTCATCGAGCCCGAGAAGATCGCGAGCGGCGCCGAACGCCCGCTGACCGACGGTCTGGTCGAGGAGGATCCGGTCGATGTGCTCCACCGCCGCCGGCTCGAGCCCCGCCACCTCCACCGCCGCCTGCATGGCATCCGCCAGCGATGAGAAGAAGACAACCCCCAGACCGCGTTGGGCGGGCCGCGGGACCACCGAGAGCACCGCGCCGGTCACCGCGGCGAGGGTGCCCTCCGACCCGGTCACCAGACGGCTGAGATCGGCGGGCGACCGCAAGGCATCGGCGAAGCCGTAGCCCGGCCACCGTTTGACCAGCCCCGGCGGCATCCGCAGCTCGATTTCGGCTGCATTCTCGGCCAGCAGAACCTCGGTGCGGCGGCGGATCCCGGCGAGACCGTCACGGTCGCGACCCACCCAGGCAACGGTCCCGTCGCTCAGAGCGACCTCGAGGGCGACCACGTGATCGACCGTGGTGCCATAGACCGGCGCGTGGGCGCCCGAGGAGTTGTTGCCGATCATCCCGCCCAGGGTGGCGCGGGATGAGGTCGCCACATCGGGTCCGAACCACAGGCCGTGCCCGGCGAGGGCGGCGTTGAGTCCGTCGAGAACAACCCCCGGTCCGACCCTGACGGTCCGCCGCTCCAAATCGAGATCCGAAATGGTCCTGTTGCCCTTCGCCAGATCGACGATGAGGCCCGAGCCCACCGCACCCCCGGCGAGCCCGGTGCCGGCGCCGCGCGGCGTGATCTCAAGCCCGGCATCGGCCGCTGCGGCGAGCAGTCGCCCGGTTTCCTCCCCGCTCCGGGGAAAAGCCACCGCCTGGGGCTCGATCCTGTAGATCGACGCGTCGGTGGAATAGAGCACGCGGGTCAGGACATCGGTGCGAAGCTCGCATCCGGTCGCCTCGAGGGCGCGCTTCTGGCTGGAGGTGAGCTCCGCGGACATGGGGAGATTGTAGCGCCGCAGCGGCGGTGGCGTTTCGGGAGCGGAAGCGGGAGAGGATGATCTCGGCCACGGGCACGAAAACGGATATGGATGGAGACTCGGAAGCGGACGCTTCCAGGGCAGGTATTACGAATTTTGCTTGCGTAATACGGTGGGCGCGCGATATTCTGAGAAGCGTGAACGATGGAGGGTCGTGAATGGAGATCACCGGCTTCAGTCTGAGCGTTCTGGCCGCCGCCGCCGGCGTCGCATTCCTCCACACTCTCCTCGGTCCGGACCACTATCTCCCGTTCATCGTTCTCGCCCGGGCGCGCTCGTGGTCCATGACCCGCACCCTCGTCGTGACCGCCGTCTGCGGTCTCGGTCACGTCGCATCCTCGATCCTCCTCGGTGGCATCGGGGTGGCCTTCGGCGTCGCGGTGGCGAGGATCGAGGGAGTCGAGGGCGGCCGGGGCGATCTTGCAGCATGGGCGCTCGTGGCCTTCGGCTTGGCCTACGCGGTCTGGGGCCTCAGGCAGGCGCTCCGCCGAAAACGCGGGATTGAAACCCACCACCACCACGGCGACGTTCATCTCCACTCGCACGGCGACGCCGCCCACGATCACTCGCAGGGCATGGGGTCGACCCTCACCTTCTGGGCGTTGTTGCTCATCTTCGTTCTCGGACCGTGCGAACCTCTGATCCCGCTCTTCGTGCTGCCGGCGAGTCGCGGTGACTGGGGTCTCGCGGCGGCTACAGCGGTGGTTTTCAGTGTGGTCACCCTCGCCACCATGGTGAGCCTCACCGCCGCCGCGCTGGCCGGTTCCAGACAGCTGCGTTTCGGGCCCCTCGAGCGGTGGTCGCACGCCCTGGCCGGAACCGTGGTCGCGGCCTCCGGTCTGGCGATCCTGTTCCTCGGGCTCTGACCCACCCGATCCGTGGTCGATTTCTCCAAACGCGTTCCGCCGAACCTCGCCGCGAACCGTCTCGCCGAGGCGAGAGCATGCGCCGGCGAGATCCCCTTCGATCTCAGCGTCAGCAATCCCACCGTCTGCGATCTCCCCTACCCCGCCGGTCTGCTCGCGCCGCTCGCCGATCCACGCGGGTTCAGATACGCGCCGGACCCATTCGGGCCGCCTTCCGCCCGGGCCGCGGTGGCGCGGGAGAACGAGCGCTGGGGCGCCCCGGCGGACCCGGCCAGAGTGGTGCTCACCGCTTCGACCTCGGAGGCCTACAGCCTGCTCTTCAAGCTCCTGTGCGACCCCGGCGACACTGTCCTCGTCCCGACCCCGTCCTACCCCCTCTTCGACCAGCTCGGCCGGCTCGACGGCGTCGCGACCCTCTCCCTGCCCCTCGACCCCGGCGACGACTGGCGCCCCGTTCTCGGCGCCACCGACACCGCGCCCGGCAACACCCGGGCAGCGATCTTGGTCCACCCCAACAACCCCACGGGTTCCTTTGTCCACCCGGATGATGCCGATGCCCTTGCACGGATCTGTCGTGACCGCGGCTGGGCCCTCATCGCCGATGAGGTCTTCCTGCCATTTCCCCTCGATGGCGGACCCGGCTGTCGGAACACATTCGCGGCCCGGGACGACGCCCTGACCTTCACCCTCGGCGGTCTGTCGAAGAGCGCCGGTCTGCCGCAACTCAAGCTCGCGTGGATCACGGTCGGCGGGCCCGACGATCTGGTCGACGAGGCACTCGATCGCCTCTCCTACATCGCCGACGCCTATCTCTCGGTGAGCACTCCAGTGGCTCTGGCCGCGCCGCAGATCGTGGCGGCATCGGTCGGCGTCCGGAACGCCATCGCGGCCCGCTGCCGCAGCAACCTCGCCATCCTCCGCGAGATGGCGGCCTCACAGCCCGCCGTGACCGTGCCGCCGGTCGGGGGAGGCTGGAGCGCCATCGTCCGTGTCCCGGCGGTGCTCGATGACGAGGAGATGGCCCTGCGGCTGCTCAGCGACCGCGGCGTCGTCGTCCAGCCCGGCTTTCTCTTCGACCTGCCGACCGACGGGGCCCTGGTGCTCAGCCTGCTCACCCCCGAACCGATCTGGCGCAAAGGCCTCGAGGAGATCTTCGCCGCCGTCCGAGGCTGGCTCTGAGCCCCGTCACCTGCAAGACCCGAGTTTTGAAACACAAGGGTCACCAAGAACCACAAAGGAACCACAAAGTCTTTCGTGACTCATCGCAGGGTAGTCTGGGCCTTCAACTGAAGAGTGAACCCGGCTCAATATTGCGATGCTTCGTGGGACCTTCGTGGGTCTTTGTGTTCTATGTGTTTCAAAAAAACGGGAGACTGCGACCCGAGTTACTGCGGCAGGAGAGGCGTCAGCAGCCGGCGTACTTCTTCGCCCGACATCCGCCGGCGTCTGATGAGCTCACCGGCGAGGGATTCGACGGCTGGCCAGTGTCGGCGCAGGAGGTCCTCGGTGTGTTCGCGAACCACCTCGAGAAAGGGGAGGACCCGTTCGCAATCACCGACGACCCGCATGGCCAGCCGAACTGCCTCGTCGAGTTCATCGGAACTCTCGCTCCACGAGTTCTTTCCGCTGATTATGGTCTCGGCAACCATCCCTGCGGCGACACACAGAAGCCGCCGCTCGATGGGCGCGGTGGGGATGCCCGCGTCTTCTTCCGCTGGGTGTTCCTCGGCAAACCGGCGCCACTGGACCGTTCCCGAGTGCTCCTCGTCGCCGATAATCTCGACTTCCGTGACCTGCCGGCCGCAGAGCTGCGCCATGACGGCATGCCCCGCCTCGTGGTAGGCGGTCAGTCGAAGGTGATCGTCGGTCTTCCTGAACACGCGGTCATGGTAGCGCAGCTCCAGCCCGCACTTCTCACCGGGTTTCGTCGCGAGGTCGGCGAGGTGCTGTGCCCAGCCGGGTTTTCGATCCGAGGGGCGCGGAGGCGTACTTGACAGTACGTCGAGCACCCGGAGGTGAGAAAGCCCAGCTGGGCGCCGTGCATCGCCGGCCGCAGCAGACAGCTGGTGAGAAGTGCGGGCTAGCCGCTCACCTGAGCTTCCACTTCATGGACCGGTCCTGCATCCAGCGCACTCCGAGCGCGTCGCGGAGTCCCGAAAACGCCCGATCGAGGGTGCCGTACTTGCTCGACCCGGTGAAGCGGGAAGCGTGTCGCACCGGAACCTGCCGGACCGAGTAGCCCTCCATCCTCAGGAGGGTGGGAAGGAACCGGTGCATCCCGGTAAAGAGCTTGACCGACCGGATCGCCTCGGCGCGGAAGACCTTGATCGGACACCCGGTGTCGACGATGTCTTCTCGGGTCAGCTTGTTCCGCACGCCGTTGGCGAACCAAGAGCTGAACTTGCGCCAGCCGGTGTCCTTTCGATCGGCACGGATCCCCACGACCGCGTCGAGATTCTCTTTGTTCAGGATGTGGAGCAATTGCGGAAGATCTTCGGGGAAGGTCTGGAGATCGGCGTCGAGCAATCCGATGAGGCGTCCCCGCGCGTGACGGAATCCTGCGTCCAGACCGGCTGACTGACCACAATTGGCCTCGAAGTGGAGGACCGAGATCCGCCTTTCGGCCATCGAAAGCTCGTCCATCTTCTCGCCGGACCCATCGGTCGAACCATCATCGACGAGCACGAGCTCCCAATCGATGTCCGCGCTGTCGAGGGCCCCTCGGACTCGCTCCACCAGCGGGTCGAGACACCCGATCTCGTTGTAGACAGGCACCACGACCGAGAACTCGCATGGTGTGGATTCACTCATGCTGAGAGGGTATCAGAAGGGCGCCCGTTCCGGAACGAACTCAGCCCTTGTGACGATCCGCGGCGGACGGATCGGTGTTCGGGTTGGGTTAGAAGGTGAGGAATGGGGAGGTGAGACGTGAGACGTGAGACGTGAGACGAATTTCATTCATCCCTGCAGCGCTGCCAATATTGACGAGGTGCACCGACTCACTCGCGAGCGAAGCGAGCGCTGACCTTCTTAGCTCCTCACCCGTCACACGAGATCGGCGTCCGCCATGGTCAGATAGACCCTGCCGTCGAGAGCGGTGACATCGAGCTCGGGATCGAAAGCTCGAGCCACCATGACGATCTCGCCCGGCACCTCGCTACGCGTGAAGCCCCGCCCCTCGATGAGCTTCTGTCCGACTGCGTCGCCGTTGAGCCAGAGCTCTTCGATCTCGGCGCCGGTCTGGACGGCCAGGTTGGTGGACAGATGATTGACGAGTTCGAGGGCGCCGGGGTGGCGATGGTCCCACAGGAGATCGACCCAGCGGCACCGGCCCTCGTCGGTTCGAAAGACGACAAAGGCCACCGCATCCCGGCCGAATCGGGGGAAGATCAAGAACCGGTGATAGCGAACGGTGGGATGGCCGGCGAAACGGTGGAGCGCCCGGTCGGCGTCGCGGACGGCGGCCACCGGATACCAGCGCCGAACCCGGCGCCAGAGATCGTCCAGCCGCGGCTCCCAATCGGCTGCGAGTTCGGCGCGGAAGAAATGACGCCACCGGCTCGAAGAGGCCTCCCGGGGATGGCGCGAGAGGTAGACGATGGGCTGGGGCTCGACGGCGTCGTAGCCGAGTTGGAGCACCCCGAGCCGGAGCGGCCGTGGACTCGGAAATCCGTAGAGGAGCGTTGCTCGACCGGATGCTCCGAAGGTCTCGAAAAACGCCTCCACGGTCCGCACCCATACTCCTTTTCTGGTGAACCCGCGGCGCGCCGCGCGGGTCGAGAACACGTCCACGATCTGGGCCGCCGTCCACTCGCGCCCGTCGATTTCGAACCGCACCGGGACACCGGCGTAATGGGCGAGGAGATCGGACTCGATCTCTGCAAGCATGATGAGCCGACCCGCGGGCTGGGGAGGAAACTTCCACCCCCACTCGTCGAGGCTCCGCTCGAGCGAGAAGGCCTGGTTGAAGCCGTCATTGACGGCCCTTTCGTCCCCCGGACAAAAGGGTCGGATCACGAGCTCGGCACCGTTCAGCTGGTCTGCCACATCCATCTCCCCTGCAGCCGCCAACGCGAGTCGACGCGTCTCGCCACCACAGCGTACCAGCGATCGACACCCGCGATCTCGTTGATCGCCGGCGGAATCCTCGAGGTCCCCAGGCCTCCGATCGACGGCTGCATACTGTGTACGAGCGAAGCCAGCCAGATGTCGGCCGCGGTGACGGGAATCTCTCCCGGGCCTGCCACTTCCACGAATTCGAGACCGGATGGTTCGGTCTTCGGGGCGAGGCGTCCGAGCAGGACGCGATACGGCTTGGGATAGTTGCGTTCGAAGAATCGAGTTCGCGACCGTTCCTCCACAGCGCCGCTTTCGCTGTTCCTTCGCGTCGAGTGGCCCCAACGGTGAACCACCCGCGACAGCGGGGCGACCACGAGCTCGGTTCCGGCCCGGCGCGCCCGCCACAGCCACTCGGTCTCCTCGTAGTAGAGGAAATAGCCCTCGTCCATGGGTCCGAGCGTTGCTGCGGTGTCCCGGCTCAGCGCCAGCAACGGTCCCCTGAGCGACGGCACCCGGCAGAGTCCCTCGGCCGCCCACACCGACCAACTCCGTTCGACGATGCCCTCGAGGGCGCGGCGGGTCGGCCAGCGCCGGTTGAGGGTCCGCAGCAACTCGGCGCGCGGGCTCGGGTCGTCGGGGACCGGCAGCAAGACCTCGCCGCCGCAATCCCACAGAAGCTGCGGGCCGGCCACCGTCGCACCGCCGGTGGCGGCGTCGACGAGCGCGGCGACGCTGCCGCCGAGAAACTCGATATCCGGGTTGGCGAAAAAGAGCACATCACCCGTCGCCACCTCCGATCCGGCGTTGAGTCCGGCCGCATATCCCCGGTTGGCTCGGCGGAGGATCGTATCCGGCTCGCTCGCCGCGACCGCGGCGGCCTCTCGATCATCCTCCGAGTGCTCGACCACGACGGTCTCCGGCGTCACCCCGGCCGCCGCGGCCTGGCGGCGGAAACTCTCAATACATCCCGGCAGTACGCCCGATGAAAAATGGCAGACGACAATGAGCGAGACCTTCATTCAGTCCGACCCCGCCCGCCGGCCCGGCTGCCAGATCGCGCTGCCACAGCTGACCCGATTGTCCCGTCCTGACCGGGACCGGCTCACCGCATTTCCCAGTGGTGCTCGATGTCGATCAATGACGGCGTCCATTCCTGTGATTCGAATCGCAGCGCCTCGGTCATGACCACCTGGTCGTGGGTGAAGAGCCCACTCTCATCGAAAAGGAAGACGTAAATGTGAAAGATCCCGACCGAGAGGGGGAGCGACGGGACCCGAAATCGAACCCGATAGCGGGTCTTGCCCGTGATCGCTTCGGGTCGGTCCCGTTTGGTTGTCGCCGCCAGCACGCATCTTCCGTCCAGGGTGTCCAGAGTCACCGCGACGTGGAAGGACTCCTTGGGATCGGCGCTGGTGAACTCGACATCGACCACGAGCTCCGCTCCTGTTCGCAAAACCAACGGCCGCTCGCTCGGGCTTCCTCCGGGGATCACCGCCGTGATGCGCCCCACCCGCTTGCCTTGGGTCGTGTCCTCGACTTCAGGTTCGGTCCGGTCCTCGCCGGCCGCGACCCGACGGATCTCCCTCGACTGGAGGTGTGCCTCGTAGGCTTCCACCACCTCCAGAGACGGCCCCTCGCGCTCGACGCGACCCTGGGCGAGCCAGACCGCCCGCTCACAGAACATGGTGATGTAGTACATGGCGTGGGAGCAGAAGACGATGGTGGTTCCACGGTCCTTGATTTCGCGGATCCTGTCGATGCACTTTTTCTGAAAGTAACCGTCGCCGACAGCCAGCGCCTCGTCCACGACCAGAATGTCGGGATCGACATGGGTGGCCACCGCAAAGGCGAGCCGCATGGCCATCCCCGTCGAGTAGCTCTTGACGGGATGATGGATGAACTCGCCGAGTTCGGCAAAGGCGAAGATCTCTTCGAGGCGAGCCTCCATCTCCTCCCCGTTGAGACCCATGAGAGCGCCGTAAAGCACCGCGTTGTCGCGGCCGGAAAACTCCGGGTGGAAGGCGGCGCCGAGTTCGAGGATGGCGGCGACCGACCCGTTCACCTCGATCGTCCCCTCCGTCGGGCTGGTGGTGCCGGCAATGATCTTCATCAGGGTCGACTTGCCGGCCCCGTTATCGCCGATGATCCCGATAGCCGTCCCGGAGTCGATGGTGAAAGTGACCCGGTCGAGAGCCTGCACATCGAGGTGCCGGCTCCGGCACCCGACGACCCGCTTGATTCGTTCCGTCGGCGATGCGTAGACCCGGTACCACTTGTGCAGGTCGCGGACGATGACGGCGGGGGTCCCCGCACTCAAACGCATGATGATGCGAAAGATACCACAACCGACCCTGCTTCGTTCAGCCGCCCGGCCCGGCTGTAAACACCCTGTAACGGCGCCTGTCGGCCGCCCGGACTCGCCCTATAATGCTCGGGATCATTACGGAGAACGCCGCCCGGGCGTCTCGACCAAGGAGAGAACGATGAAACAACGCTCGATCATTCCGCTGCTGGCTGCGATTGTCGTGGCGCTGCCCGGTCTGGGATCGGCCGAAACCCTTGCCGCGGAGACCGTCGTCGAGCGTGCCATCTCGGCTGTAGAAACCAAATCGACACTCGCGCGACACGATATGCTCAGGCTGGCGATCCACCAGGAGGAAACCACCTCCGACGGCACCACATCGGCCAAAGACATCACCGCGATCGTCCATGGCGGTCGGCTTGAGAACATCCGTTTCGAGCTCGGCCAGGGCATCAGTCTCGTGCTCAACAACAACACCGGCTGGGCGATGATCAAGGGTCAGGTCGACACCCGCCCGCAGACCCCGCGCATGGCGGCCGGCAACATCCGGCAGGCGATTTTCGCCCTCATGCTGCCCCACTCCCTCAAGATGGAAGGCGTCGTGCTCGGTCTCGTCACCGAAGGCAGTTTCGACGGCACTCCGGCCTGGGTCATCGACGTCGACTTCAAACCGAGTTTTTTCACCGCCCCCAGCATGTTGACGACGTGGAAGGTCTTTATCAGCCGCGCCGACAACCTCGTTCTCGGCGCCGAATTCCTGCCTCCCGCCGAGTACCACGCCGTCACCGATGAGGGCATCCGCTATCGGATTTTGAAACGGCAGGACGTTGACGGGCTCAACCTCCCGGCCCAGATCCTGCTCGACGGAATCGACCTCAGCGGCGTCGAAAACGGCCACGTCCGGGTGACGAAGATCACCGCGGAGACCGTCGGTCCCTTGGATCTCGGGCTCTTCATCAACCCGGACGACGCCGCCAAGCTCGACGCGGGCGATGTCTTCTAGCCCGAAGTATTCATGAGCTTTCTGCTGCGGCCGACGATGCATCCGCGCCAGCCTCCGTTTCTCATCTCGGGGTGCTCCAGCCCACGCTGACCCCTGCGGGGTCTCCCGACTCCGTCGGGTCCGCCCTCGCGGGCGGTGCGCGAGGTCCCTACGTACTGTCAAGTACGCCTCCGCGCCCCGAGATGAGAAAAGGCGGCTGGCATCGGTGCCTCGCCGACCTCGCGACGAAACCTCATGAATACTTCGGGCTCGCAACAGGATCACGGTCTTTCAATACCGGCGTTCCCAATAGGGAGCGCCGGTTTCTTTGCGGCTCGCATCCACGACCGTAGCCGATACCGATACCGCAACGGGACACGCGAAGAAAGCCGCTCACCGGGATGTGCCGGTTCCGTATTTGTGCAGGATAGATCTCCCGGAACCGCGGAGCGTCCCGCACAAATGGGGACCGGGCACTCCACGGGGAGCGCCATGAATTCTGTTGCCCAAGCCACGAGGGAGGCCGCCGTTCGCCAGGGCAGCGCGGTCGGAGCTCTTCCGGCCCCCTTTTCGCGACCGCGCTGACCGGGCACGGATTTCCGCGTGCTCTGATGCGGTTTCGGTCTCGGATCCACATCAGGTTGGGCGGACATTGTGGGGGCGGGCTTCCAGCCTGCCCGTCAGGGTTGTTGAAGGAGGCCGGGCGTTTCCGAGAGAGTGCGGGGTCTTGGGCCTCTGCGGGTACCCGGTTGCCGGAACCGAGGACTCTGGTAGCTGAATCCTGCCGCTGTATCTTTCCGGAGACCCAGACGCTGTCCTTGACGCCCTTCGTTCTCGTGCCTCGACTAGAAAAGGGCGGCCCCGAAGGGCCGCCCTGGATGTGTCTGCGTTTGAGTCGGCGCTAGTTGGCCGGTGCTCCGTTGAGAACCACGGCGGGGATGAGGATGGGATCCTGGGTCCGGTTGTCGATGACCGACGCATAGGCCGCCAACGGACCGCCGGACACGACCTCGATCGCCACCGAACCGTGCATGTCCTCGTTGGCCAAATGAGAGAAGGCAAAAACGTTGTCCTGAAGGAGGATGCCCGGACCCACCAGAAGACCGAGGACTCCGCCGGCTCGATGACCGTCGACATCGTAGATGTGGATGTTGATGGTCGCAGTGTTGTCCTCGCTGGTGTTGAGCACACCGACGTTGGTCCGGAAGCCGAGACCACTGTCCGAGGAGTTCGAGACGCCGGCGAAATAGCCCGATTCACCCGAATAGATGAGATC
Organism: uncultured Acidobacteriota bacterium; assembly: GCA_963823445.1. Classification (GTDB taxonomy): domain Bacteria; phylum Acidobacteriota; class Thermoanaerobaculia; order Thermoanaerobaculales; family Sulfomarinibacteraceae; genus JAHECW01. The sequence continues at coordinate 240,591 of CAWGLT010000008.1, read as the reverse complement.
CGATTCTGCAAAGAGCTTGAGGTTCTGTCCGAAGGTCCCGCCATGGGCATCGACGTTGTAGGTCTTGGCCACCACCTGGGGCAGCGGCGAACCATCGATGCTCTTGATCACCAGGTGGCCCTTGGACTCGACTCCCGGTGGCAGCATGGAACTGCCGAGCAGATCCGCAAAGTAGGCGGCGTTGGCCGACGCCAGATAGAGCGCGAATCCGGGGATCCCGATGGGCGGGCTGTCAGGCGAGGAGATATAGGCGACATCGGTTGCCATTCCCTCGAAGGTATTGTTGAAGAAGGTCACGTCCGAGCGCCAGACCGAGTCGTTGGCCCCCTCGAGATGCGCCACACCCGGCAGCCAGAATGTCGTCCCCGTCTGATCGACGGATTCGACATGGACGGGATCGCCGGTGGCGTTGTCGACCACCGAGGCGCTGACCGCGATGTCATTGCCGTTGGTGACGATATAGAGCGAATAGATGTCGAGATCGTTGAGAATGCCGGCTCGTTCGGCGATCTTCACGATCTGGGTGGTGCTGTTCGGCAGAATCCCGACCTCCACCGGATCGCCGATGAACATGCCGGCATCGTCGAGCACGCTGACAATCACGCCGCCCGCCCAGGTGCTGGAGAAATTGGCGAGACTCAGGTTCGTGCGCGAGTAGAAATTCTCCGAGAGTCCGGTGAGAACGAGGAAGTCCCGGTCGTTCTCCAAGACCGGAACCGCTCGGACAAACTGACCAAAGGTCCCATCAGGGGTGTCGTTGAATGTCCGGGACATGATGATCGGTGTGACTTCGGTCCCCTCGCCGTAGGTGAACCTGAGCGAGCCCTTGTTGTCCTCACCTTGAAGACCGGGGATCTGTCGGACGATATCGTCGAAGACCTGGGTGCCGAGAGACTCGATCGTGAACCTCAGGTAGTGGATGACACCCTGGTTGTTGTTGGTGTTTTCGGGAAGATACTCGAGGAGCACCGACACCGGGTCGGCGCCAGGGTTGAAGATCCGCAGGTCGGTCTTCCACAGAGTCTGGTTGAGACCCGGCGCATGGACCGCCGACGGCACCAGGAAGACATCGGGCTCCGGCTCGATGACATCGATGATCTGAAGCGTCTGGCTCGTCGACATCGGACCCGGCGCAGTTGGTCGCGATGAGCTCGACCTGGTAGAAACCCGGGATCCCTGAAGGTATGGGTGAAGTTCTGCTCGGTACTGGTCACGATGACCTGGGTGCCGAGACGGACGGTCCACAGCCACTCGGTGGGAGTCGTGTCGCCACCACCGCCACCGCCACCGCCGCCGCCACCGCCGCCCCCACCGCCGCCGCCGCCGCCACCACCGCCGTCACCGAGCTGGGAGACGCTGTGGGTCTGGTTCCGGACGGAGATCGCGCCGCTGCGGGCAAGACCGGTGTTGGCCGCAACCGAATAGCTGACGTTGCCGCTGCCGGTTCCGCTGGTGGCCCCGGTAAGCGTGATCCAGGGGTTGCCGGTGCTGGCGTTCCAGTCACAACCGGCCTGGGTGTTGACGCTGAAGTTCATGGTCCCGCCTTCGGCCGGGAAGGCCCAGCTCTGCGGGTTCAGACTGTAGGTACAGGTCGGCACTCCATCGCACGAGCCGATGTTCTGGACCGTGAACGTCCGGCTGGTCGATCCGAGGGTGGCCCCGGTGTTCGGGTTCTTGACCGTCACCGAAACGGTCTTGTCGCCCGCCGACGCGAACTTGAAGGTCCAGTCGAGGCAGTCGCCGTAGAGCGGTTCGCAGACCTGGATCCGCGGCAGACCGTCGCACCCGTTCTCGCCGAAATCCCACTCCGCTCGAACATCGCCGGTGTGGCCGGTGATGGTGAAGTGAACCGTTTCACCGATCTCCGGGCTGGTCGGACTCCACTCGAGACCGGTGGCGAGGATCTTGAGGCCGCCGGAGGACGTGTCGGTGAAGGTGACTTCCTGGTCCTCCAACGCCGGGCTCGGCGTGATGACGAAGGAGGCGTCGGGCGGGCCGTCCTTGCCGCAGTACGGGGGACACTCACCGGTGGTCTTGACGACCAGGCCCTTGGTCTGGCTTCCCGTGGTGGTCTCCATCGTGATTTCCTGCGGCCCGGCGCCGGGGAAGGTCCACTCGACCTCGTTGCACTCGCCGGCGGCGCCGGAACAGCTGATCACCGGGGTGTTGCCCTGGCAATCGGCCGAGGTGAAGGTCCAACTCAGGACTTCGAGTCGGGGATCGGTGCTGAAGGTGACGGTCTCACCGATCTCGGGCGCAAAGACGTCCCAGCTGAAGTTGACCGGAATCCAGGGGTGATTCTGGGTGACGGTGAATGCATCCGTGAATCCACCGGATCCGACGATGTCAATCGTCTCCACCCGCTGGTGCGGGGTGTCGTTCTCTGCAACGGTGTAGTTGAGCGGGCCCGTTCCGGCGTGGTTGCTGCCGTTGGTGATGAGGATCCAGTTGGCGGCGGTGCTCGCCTGCCATGTGCAACCCGGATCGGAAGCGACGACCTGGAAGCTCCCGGTGCCACCGGGTGGATCGAAGACGGCGCTGTGGCTGCCCAGGGTGAAGTCACAGACGACGCCTTCTTCTTGGGTGACCGTGTGAGTCCTGCCCGCGGCCGTGATATTTGCCGATCGTGCCGCGCCGGTGTTGGCGGCGACGGAATAGCTCACCGTACCGGAGCCGGTGCCGCTCGCTCCGCCGGTGATGGTGATCCAGGTGACGCCCTCGCTCGCCGTCCAGGTACACCCGGTCTGGGTGGAAACGCTGATTGTCCCGGTGCCGCCGGCCGAGGTGAAGGGCCGCGTCGTCGGGCTGATGGTGTAGCTGCAGCTTGTCCCGCTGCAGCTTCCGGTGTTCTGCACGGTCAGGGGGTGGCTCACCGGAGGCTGGACGACGCCGCCGGTGGTCGTCACCGTGAGGCTGACGGTCTTTGTCCCACTGCTCGCGTACGCGAATGCAGCCTGGTCGCACCCGATGGTGCTCGGCTCGACACAGGTGTAGCTGGATGTGCCGTCGCATCCGGTGCCGCCAAAGGTCCACACCGCTCTTTCGATTTCAGAGGCCGGTACACCGGAAACGAAGAAACCGACCGACTGACCGATGATCGGGCTTACGGGGCCCCAGGCGAAATCGACCTGGATGTTGCCGTCGCGAACCTCGAAGTCGTCGATACGAGCTTCGCTGACGTCATCGGGCGTCGTCGCCGTGTTGGTCAGAACCAAGCGGAAGTCATAAATGCCCGGGTCGAGGGTCTCGGCAGGGATGGTGCAGGCATCGGTGACGAGCCCGGGGCCGTCGCAACCCGCGAGCTCGTTGACGAGTACGCCGCCGGTCGTCAGCACATCCCAGTCGAAATCAAGAGTCGCGCCGGTCTGCGCCGCCGAAGTGCTCGTCAGGGTGATGGCCTGGTTGTGCAGCGGGCTCGGCGGCGAGATGGTGAAAGCCGCCGAAACCGACGAGATGAGCCTGATTTCCTGCGCCGGCGCAGCGTATGGCACGCCGGGCTGCGCGGCGGCGTCATGCAGGTACCGGACGACGAGATCAAAGGTCCACTGGCCGCTCTGGTCGAGCGTCACGCCGCTGACCAGAGCCCCCGTGTAGTTGGTGGGCTCTCCCACCGGGGGGGTCACCGTCCACTCAAAAGGGTCGCCACCCCCGACAACCCCCGGGTGCCCTTCGGCCGACAACGGAAAGACTGACGGAGTCGCCGGTGACGGCCGCCGGCGGGGTGATGGTGATGACGGCTTCGGGGCTGCGGTCGATGACGACGGCCATGGTCTTGAGCTGACCCGGCGTCGAACCCGGGACATAGGGATAGTCATCGCTCTCGACCGCGGCGTGGGCGTAGAAGACATCCGCAGCGGCCATGTCGGCCGGCAGGGTGTAGCCGAGGCTCGTGCCGCTCGAAAGCGAAGTGGTGCCGGCGAGGATGGTGTCGCCGTGGGCGTTCGGGCCATCGGTGATCCAGGTCGCGAATCGATCCCCGCTCAGGGAGGTGTTGGTCACTGTCAGAAGATCGCCCGGAAAAGCCGGTTGCGGACTCATGGTCAAGTTGGCCACCGGCTCCACCGGTCCCGAGCACGCGGTGGGATCGATGACCTGCAGGCTCGAGTACCTGGACAGATAGAGTGCGGCGCCGTCCTCCGAGAAGATCGCATGGTTGTTCCAGATGCAGTCGCCGAGGCTGTTCCAGGCATGACTCGGGTCCCAGAACTGCTGATCGAGAGGCACCGGGTTGGTCAGGTTCGACACGTCATAGGTCTGGGGTTCATCGGTCACGAACTGCTGTGCGACATGGACGACGGGGTACTTGAGACCCACCGCGTTGGCGCTCGAGAGACCGGGCATGGCCGTGGTCGATCTCAGGATCGGGCTCACCGGGCTGCCGGAGGTGTGACCGACATCGTAGAGGTAGAGGTTGCCGGCGTTGGCCACCGCCATGACGCCGGCGGCCTCGTCGATATCGACGCCGTAACCGCGACCCATGTTGGCCCGTTCGATACCGCCGTTGCCGACGTAGTTGAGCCCGAAGGTCGGACTCGTGTGAACCTGGAAAATCCGGAACCGATCGAAGCGATCGGACATATAGAAAACCTGGGGGCTCGTGCCCTCGACCGAGATTCCGTTGATGATCTCGGTGCCGCTGCCGGCGACATCGAGGCACTCGAGCAGGGGGATGTCGGCGTCTTCGACGCCGTTGAACTGGTAGAGACCGGATTTGTTGTTGGCGCACGGGTTCGTCCCGAGGCTGGCGGCCACCAGGTACTGCTGCGTCCCGATCTTGAAGGTGAAGCCACCCTGGATGAGGTTGGCGCTGAAATCCTTGGACTCATCGGCGAAGGTCGGAGTCGCTCCGGTGCCGAGGTCGAAGAGTACGGTGGCGGCTTTGTAGTTCGCGATGCCGTAGCGGCACTCGTCGCAGACCGAGAAACTCACCATGTCGTAGTCGGAGTCGCCGACGTTCTGGATGTTGAAAAACGAAGAACCGCCCGAACCCGGGTTCAGGGGATCGTCGATGTTGTGGATCTTGATCTCGTTGCCCTCATCGACAAAGAGGTACTCGTGGCCCTTCCAGGTGATGGTCTGGAGTCGGAAGACACGATCGATTTCCGGCTGGGCGCTGCAGTTGGTCGGGCTGTAGTTCAGGTTCCGAATGTGCTCGAAACACGCCTGAGCGGACGCCTCGGTCGCGGGCAGGAGCCCGGCGAGCAACGCGAGTCCGGTCATGGCGATGAATGTCGTGCGGATCATCGAAAGAGAGCGGATCATGCTCACCTCCACAGGTGTAACTATAGGCGCCGAAAAAGTCGACTGTCAACCGAGAAGAGATAACATTAGGGTGAATTTTTTCAGCTATTTACGCGATCACAGCCGGCTGTGACCACGGTCACGAGCGCGTCACCCCGAGAGTCGAGAACCGTCCGGGACGGCCCCCCGAAACAGCGCCGGCTTCAGTATGGCGGTTATGGAGGCGAGTGTCCAGTATTCTGCTTCGCCGTGACAGAAATTTAACCATATTTACAATTAGTTGTTTTCTAATGCTCCCGTTCAACAGAAAGTCCAGGCGTACTGGTGGTACGTCGAGCATTTTCGAAGGGACCAGAGCGCAGGAGATCGTCGTAGATCGCCGGTGAGAAGCACTCACCTTGGGTAAAAAAAAGGAGCGGCCCGAAGGCCGCTCCTCAAAATCACCGGATGGTGGTTATTAGTTGACGGGCAGCGCCGGCGAGGTCACGTAGCCAGCGGCATCAACATAGGAGTAGTTGGTGCCGAGGTTCGGGAGGACCTGGTCGGAGAAGCAGTTGAAGTTGCCCATGACAGCGCCGTCCATGGCCGCAGACCATTCGCCGTACGCATTGTAGCGAACGCCCATCCAGGTCTGGTAGTAGTCGTCCTCTTGGCCAGCGCCAGCGTTGACGTAGTTCGAGGCGGGCCATACGAAGAGCATCCAGCCGAAGGCGCCAGGAGTGTCGAACTGGTCGACGGGAACCATCTGGGTCTCAAGCGGGATGAGGTTGGGGATGACGGCTTCGCCACCGGGCATGGACCAGGGAACCGAAGTCACGGTGGTGACCATCTCGTCCTCGTCCCACGCATAGTAGGTGTAGGCGTGGCAGTTCGAAGCGATGAGCGCATCGGGCGAAACCGCCACAGCGCCGTCACGCTCGAGGTCGTAGGTCCAGTTCCAAGCACTGGAACCCTTCCACACGCGGATGTCGGTCCCGATTTCGGGGGTGCCGGCGCCGAGGTAGCGGAAGGCCCACGCGGTCGGCAGGGGCTCGCGGAAGTCGGAGACGCCCTCGTTCAGCACCGCATAGCGGTGGTAGAACGAAATCGGGAAACCGGTCGGGGCGATGGTCGCCACGCTCGCGAGCTCGGTGTCGGCCTCGAGATGCACGGCAGCGCTGGCTTCAGAGAGACGGTCGGCCGGGCTGGTCCAGAAGACGTCGCCGATGAGCACGTTCTCGAAACGAGCTTCCTGGGCGAAGTAACCGAACGCATCCGGGAACAGCTTGTTGCAGTTCTGGACAACGTCGGCGGTGATGTACATGTTGGTCGGGTAGGTGGTGTCGCGCTCGGCCCAGAATGGCGCCGGGGCGAGGGTGTAGGCGCCGCCGTAGGACTGCACGCAATCGTTGCTGTGGAGGCGATCAACCGTCTGGCTGACCTGGAGGTAGCCCTGGAAGAGACCGAGGAACCCGGCCGGGATCGGGGTCGAATAGAGACCCGGGTACGAGCTGTTCGTGGTGTTGCAGCGGGTTCCGAGATCGGAGGTGGGCTGCGGGTCGTCCAGCAGGTTGGCAATCCAGGTGGCGGCGGAAGTGGTGTTGCCCGAGGAAACCGGACCGTTGTCGGCAACGCCCTCGTTCAAAGAGTGACCGCCGTAGGTGGTCACCGGGAGCTGGCCGTTGATGAGGATGTCACGGATGTTCATCGAAATGACATCGTAACCGGTCAGGAGGATGTTGAAGTCGAGGATCGCGGCCGAAAAATCGGTCCAGACCGTCACGTGGACGACCTGCGCCTCGGCGGAAACGTTGGTGATCGAGAAGTTGGTGCTCACACCACTGGTCGGGGCGTTGTAGTCCAACGTCACGAACGGGAACAAAATGGTCGCGGCCGGGACCGCGTCGAAAGCGCAGACATTCGCATAAACAATGCTGCTTGCGCCGAGGACAAGCGCGCTCACCAGCGCGAGAGTCACAAATCTTTTCATTTCTCAGCTCCTTCCATTCCTATAACAATTACCGAAGTACTCTCTAGGTTCGCGGCCCTTTGGGGGCTTGTACCTGGCCTATCTCCGTCGCATCACCTCCTGTTTAAGTATTTTTTCCTTCAAAAAGTTAGCTCTTTTTTATGTCATCACAGCATAAAAGATAGCACCACACAGCTGTTTCTGTCAACACTCTAAGGTTCCATGACCCGAATCCTGCGATCTAGCTCACACAAAAATTATTATCCGTTGAGTTCCCGCATCATGTCAAGCAATCAGCCGTCGTTCTCTCCGGTCAGCCAGAGGCGAACCCCCCCGGGGAGTTCCCCGATCACGGCGAACTCGGCGAGAATGTCGCCGCGGCCGTCACCGTTGATGTCCACGACGTGGATATCGAAGACTCGGCCGAGCTCGCCGAACTCCGGGCTTTGTTCGAAAAGATAACCGCCTTCCGCGGTGCCGAGCCAGACCTCGAGACCGCCGAGTTTGCGGCCGGCCACCATATCGGTGACGCCGTCGGCGTTGAGGTCGCCGATGCCGACCCGAACATAGGGGTTGGTCCGATCGTCGTCGAAATAGGCCGCTCCATTCGGCGCCACCAGCCCGTCATCCGTCCACTCATAGCGGATGAGACCCGTCCGTGCGTTGTTCTCACCATTGAGCATTCGATACTGCATGAAGGCGGAGTAGATCTCGACGGTCCCGTCCGGGCGGACCCTGGGCTCGACGTCGAAGTGATAGGTGTTGCTGAGGACCCCGAAGGAGAACTCCTCTTTCCAACCGTCCTCGCGGTTGAAATAGATCAACTTCCGCCAGTCGGCGGTGTTCGACGCGACCACGAGATCGACCCTGCCGTCGCCATCGACATCGACGCTTTCGATGTCATCGCTGATCAACCGAATCGGCAGACCGTCCTCCTGGAGCCTCCAGCCGTTCTCGGTGTTGAGTTGGACCCAGACGGTGGGCGAGTCCTCCACCCGTTCTTGGGTTCCCATGTCGAGGTCGAGCTCGGCGATGAAGGCGATGTCGTCCCGGCCGTCGCCGTTGAAGTCCGCCACCGTGCAGGCGCGGGAGGTGATGCGGGGGTCCGGGGCCTGCAGACGTTCGCTGCGGCCGAAGGCGCCCTTGCCGTCGCCATAGAGGACGTACTGCTGTTTGAAGTGGATGGCGAGAACGATGTCACGGTTGCCGTCGCCGTCGAAGTCCCCGGTGGCGACACCGCCGTAGTCGTAGGGCAGGCCGCGCAGCCATCCCGCCTCGCGCATGAGGCGGAACTTGCCGTCTTCGAGTCCCTTATAGACGGCCGGTTGCGCCACTCCCTTGCGCGCGGGGGGAAAGACGAGATCATCGATCCCGTCCTCGTCGATATCGTCGATCACGAAGTTCATCTGCCACAGGCCGGCGTTGGGCAACCCCGAATTGTGTGAGGTGAAGGCCAGAGAGTCGACGAACGGCGGCGGGACGATCACGGCGCCGAAGTCGAGCCAGTAGTGAAAATCACCGTGTTCCCGTTCCCAGTCCATGCGGTCCTTGAGCACCCTCTCCTCGCCCTGTCGCGTCGCCCAGATCCTATGCAGCGGCGACTCCGGATCCTCCGGTGGAATCCCGCGCAGCCACACGAAGTTCTCGTCTTCCTTGACGACTTCCATCTTGATCGAGACCGCGGGATGGGGGTACGCGTATTTCTCATCGATGCGGACGATGATCGACTTCTCCACCTGCCTCGGGGTCAACCAGTCCGCGATGAATTCCTCCCAGCTCTTCTGCCCCGAGGGCGTCCAGGTCATCGGGGTGTCACCGTGCGCCGTGGCCAGCGCGCGTTCGGAACCGCCGACCTCGGATGACCGGGTCGGGGTCGGTTGCTGCTCGGGAATCTTGACCTCGGGCAACTGCGGCGTCTGCGCCGAGGTCTGAATGGCGGCGGCGCACACCACTGCCGCGATGATCGATGCACTTCGTTTCATGACTACCTCCAAAGGACTCCCACCCGTTACAACAGGTCTGGGATCGTCGCCCGGAACCGGTCCATCGCCGCCGCACCGACGACGAGGAGCCCGGCAGCGAGAAATATCAGATAAATGACACCGGTGATTTCGGGCGAAGCCGCGTCGAGCAGTCCCGCGCGAAAAACGCCGACGAGCGGCGTGATCGGGTTCATTTGGATCAACGTCAGGAGCGCGTCCTGTTTGACAAAGCTCAGGGGATAGATGATGGGCGCGCCGTAGAGGGCGAACTGCAGCACCAGGGCGAGGACCTCCGGGATGTCCGGCAACGCGACCCCGAGAACGCTCACGAGCAGGCCGAACCCCACTGCGAGAAGGAGGAGCAACGCGATTCCGACCATCAACCAACCGGCGCCGGCCAGGGCCAGATATCCCGCCCAGACGCAGTAGAGAACCATCAGCACGACCGCGGTCGCGTGGTGCATGAGCGTCCCGAGGATGTCTCCGACCACGAGCACTTCGAGCGGCAGCCGGACCCGCTGGACGAGGGTCGCGTTCGACCGGATCACCCGCGACGATCTCATGACCACGTCATTCAACGCCAGATACGGCACGAGCCCCGTGATCAGGAAAACGCCAAACCCCACGGGCATCGGTCTAGCAAGATCGGTACCAACCATTTCGATCTTGATCTGGAGGATCACCGAAAACACCACGGTGTACAGCACGAACTGAACCGCGGTGCCGAGCGGCGTCCACAACCAGCCGAGCACCGCCCCGGCGTGCCGGGAGGCGAACGACCTCCACGCCAATTGCGCGAGAAGAAATCGGTGGACATACAGGTTCCGTACGAGTCGTACGGGGGCGAGCAGATAACGGGACATGGATCTCCTGCGCATATTCGGATCGTTGCGGTGGGCGTTGGCACGCGGTTCGCTGCTTTGAAAACGACCTTGACGCGCTTTCCGCGGGCGCATATTATATAAATATATCGTCTCGGGTGCAGTGTGTCCGCTGCGCCCGGGATGGTACTATAGACGGGGAAGGATCAGCAACCGAGAATGGCGACCAACATCCACGAACTCATGAGCGCCGCGGCCAATGTCGGGAGCCGTCTGCGTTCACTGCGCAAGGAGCGCCATCTCACCCAGATGGAACTGGCGCGCCAGATTGGCATCCAACAGTCCGATCTGTCGCGCATGGAGAAGGGTGAGTACCGGGTTTCGCTGGACAATCTCGTCAAGATCCTCACCGTCTTCGAAGTCTCGTTCAACGATTTCTTCGATGCCGGGCAGACCGCCTCCGAACCTCGCCGCGCCCTCAGCCGCGAAGACATGCAGATCCTCCACCTCGTTCGCCAGCTCGGAGAGGACGGCCGCCGCGAGGCCATGGAATTCCTCGAGTTCAAGGTCCGTCGCGAGCAACAGGACCGCCGCGCCATCGCCACGAGGCGCGAGGCACGGGAGACCGGGTCGTGAGCGCGCTTTTCGACGAACTCATGAGCCTGGGCAGGGAAGCCCTCGCCAAGGGTGATTTCGAATCCGCCGAGAAGATTTACCTGCGGGCCTTCGAAACCGCGCGGGAACTCGGCAACGTCGATGATGCCGATCTCGCGTTCTGCAGCCGCTGCTCGGTCTTGCTCGAACTTGATCGCGGTACCGACCAGATTCCCACACTCAAGGAGATTCTGCTCCGCAGCAGCAACACCAGAAACCGCTTCCATGCGGCGTATTGCACGGCGGTGGCCTACGACATCTCGGGCGACAGCGACAAAGCCCAGAGTTACGCGGATCGCGCGACGACCTTTGCCGATCAACTCGGCGACCCGGTATCGGCGAGCCGCAGTTTCAACCTCGTCGGGAGTCTCTCGATTCGGTCGTCGAAGTTCCCGGAAGCGGAGGGGGCATTTGTCCGTTCGCTGGAGGCTCACCGGAATCTCGACGGTCACCACCGCATGACCGAGGCTCAGGTTCGCGACAATCTCGGCTACGTCATGATGTGCACCGAGCGACTCGAAGAGGGCATCAGCCTCTGCGAGGAAGCCCGGTCCGAACTCGAGAGGATCGGCGCCGATCACTATCTCTACGAGACGCTTCAGGATCTCTGCTACGGCCATCTTCTGGCCGGCAACCTCGACCGCGCCCAGGAGTGCGGCGAACGGGCCCTCGATCTGGCCGTCGAGTTCGAAGACGACCAGGTCGCAAAAAACTGTCTGTTTCTATTGAGCGAAACAGCGGTGAGACGCGGCGACACCTTCAAGGCGCGTCGCTACCTGCGCGAGCTCACCGCGTATTACCCGGGAGTCGGGATCAGCGAGGAGATCATCGATGTCTTCCTCGCCACCGATCTGACCTCCGTGGTGAATTTGAGGGGGTAACCATGAGAACGGCACGAGCCACACTCATCGCAATCCTCCTGGTCGGCATGGCCGTCTCCGCCTCGGCGGGTGACATGGCGCTGACCAGGGATGGCGATTTCTATCGGGTCGCCCCGTCAGACGACGGTCTCGTCGTCCACCACCGGTCCGTTGACGGCGCCCTCGCCGAATACCTCATCCCGCAAACCGCCGGCATCGCCGCCACCTCCATGCAGGTTGGAGTGGACGAGCTCACCGGCACCGTCCTTGTCGCATGGCAGCGCGGAATCGAACCGGAAACAACCATCGAGATCGCCTGGTTGGGCGCTCAATGGTGGATCGGGCCATACACTCTGGCCGGCGGTGACGGACACACCCTCGAGAACCTCCAGATGATGCTCGACCGGGCTGTCACCATCGTCGAGGAAGACGGCGAATCGATCGAGGTCGCAACCACCTTCCTCCACTTCGTGTGGTGGAGCTACGCGGAAAACCGCAACGACGGTTCGGCTTTCCTCGCGTCGGTCGCGCTCGATGAGACCGGGAATCCCGAGATCGACGCCTTCCAGCCCGTGGCCCTGAGCGATCTCCTCCCATATGGTATCGGCTGTGAGGGCATCGATGACGCGGCAGGGCTCGCCCACCCCAAGGTCTTTGTCGATCCGCAGTCGGGCGCACCGCACATTTTCGCAACCGATTTTTCCAACTGCGTCTTTCAGATCCTCAAGCTCAACTACGAGGTCGTCGAGGAGTGGGTCGGCGAGATCAAGCGCCGCCGCCACATCGTCCTGGTCGGTCATGAATCCATGATCGCCGCCAATCCGGACATCATCCTCGCACATGCCAAGGTCGAAGTGGGCCACGGCCTCGATGTGGTGATGTACTGGGAGGCGGATCATTCCGTCGAGTATGTCCAACTCGACGAGAACGGCGTCCCGCCGGTGAAGTCCCTCCCCTTCGGCGAGGGCGGACTGACCAAGGAAGAAGCCGTCGATATGGTCAGAAGCCTCGTCCACTAGTCGAATCGACGAAAACACAAACGCCCGCGCCGTTGCGCGGGCGTTTTTCTTGACCTGGGACTCGTGTCGTCCGGGGCTCAGGGGTTCAAATCACCCGTTCAATCAGCCCCTCGAGCGCACCCGCATAACCCGACCAGGTGAAATCTCCGGCCGTCTGTCGGGCGCCTGCCGCGAGATCCTTCAATCTCTCCACCGTCAGCGCCTGGAGAGCGGTCGTGATGGCGACGGGGTCGCCGGGAGGGATGATGACGCCGTTGATCCCGTCGCGGACGGTTTCCGGCACCCCACCCACCGCCGTCGAGAGCACCGGAATTCCGTGCGCCAGCGCCATCGGCGCCACCGCCGACTGCGACCCCCGTAGATAGGGCAGAACCAGCAGATCGGCCGCGGCCAGCAGGGTCGAAACCCGGCTCTCGGGCACCCATCGCAGATCGAGCCGAACACGCCCCTCGAGATCGAGCTCCCGGACCTGTTTCTGCAAAAGACCGCCGAGCTCACCCCACGGTTCGCCGGCGATCATCACGAGCCAATCCGAGCCTTTCCCGAGAGCCGCGACCGCTTCGAGGAGCAGTTCGACGCCCTTGTAGGGCCGGATGAGACCGAGGAAGAGCGCCACCCGGCGATCACCGGGAAGGCCGAGTTCGCGACGGGCCTCGTCCCGCTCGAGCTCGACCGGATTCACGACCGCGGGCAGACAGTGGTATCCGACGGGAGTCGATGGGTAGGCGCGTTCGAGTTCGGCCGCCAGCACCCTGGCATGGGTGAAAAGCGCCTGAGAACGACCGAGGACTCGGCGTGCGGCCGCCCGCTGCCACAGGTGCGCGTCGTGATCGACCGGATTGTGGACCACCGCCACCGTCGGTGGTCGCGAAGCCGCACGCAGGAGCGACCACCACAGACCGGCCCACGCCCAGGTCCAGTAGGGAACGATCCACGCATCCGCTCGGTGCTCCAGGGCCCGCCGACGGGCGGTTCGCCACCCGGCCGGATTGAAGGGATCGAGTACCGCGACGGCGCAGTCCAGGGACCGGCAGGCCTCCGGATCGCGATCCGAGCCCCCCGGATAGAGCCACTTCGGATACTGCCGCCGCGGTGTCAGAAAGAGAACTTCATGGCCGCGGTCACCGAGGGCGCCGGCCAGTTCGGTGGTGGCGCGGGCGATCCCGCCTCGAAACGGATGACCGGGGCCGAAGATGGTCAGGCGCATCAGCCCGGGCCCGTCAACGGGTGGGCGGGTGAGTGGCCTTGCGGTAGCGCTCCTCGAGCCGGAGCTTGACCGGATCGGGGACCAGACCCGTCACGTCGCCGCCGAGGGCCGCCACCTCCCGAACCAGACGGGATGAGAGATAGGTGTACTCCTCCTTCGGGGTGAGGAACACGGTCTCCACGTGCGGCGCGAGCCGCCGGTTCATGAGCGCCATTTGAAACTCGTACTCGAAGTCCGAGACCGCCCGCATCCCACGGATGATGATCGAGGCGTTCAACTCGTCGAGGAAATTGATGAGCAGCCCCGAAAAGGACAGGACCTCGACCGCGTCGTTGTCCTTGTAGTACTCGCTGATGATCTCCAGCCGTTCTTCGGGAGAAAACAACGAGTCCTTTCCGGCGTTCTTGAGGATGCCGACGATGACGCGGGGAAAAATCTGGCTCGCGCGATCGACGATGGCGACATGCCCGACGTGAAACGGGTCAAAGGACCCCGGGTAGACGGCGACAGGTTGGTGAGCCATGGGCGCATTCTAACACCGGGAAGAATTAGTTCTTAATTCTTAATTCTTAATTTTGAATCACATCGCACAGCCTTCAGAATCCCCTGCGATAGAATTGAGAATTCAAAATTGAGAATTGAGAATTTGTGTGCTGCCTACTCCTCCACCACTCCCTCGGTGGCCCGGTTGTGGTGACGATCCATCGCCCGGAGGACGACCAGATGGCTGCCGCTCTGCCGGGGAAAGGTAAAGCGTTCATCGGCGCCGTCGAGCACCCCGTCCGAGGCGGCGAGCCGGCGCCAGCGATCTCCGTCGCGCGACCACTCGACGCGCTCGATCGGACTCGAGGCATCGGTCACCCGAACGATCCACGCGTCGCCGTCTCTCTCGATGGCGATCGAAGGCGGCGTATTGTCGACGGTGAACCAGCGGCTGATCGCCACCGTCTCCATGGCCGCTCCGGGGTTCTGGGCGGCGTCACTGGCGGTGAGAATGAAGCGATAGACTCCATCGGGCAGGGCGGTGGTGTCAACGGTCAACTGGGTCCCGTCGATCCGTTCCTTGACCGACAGTCGAAAACCGTCACGCCGCTCGACCTCGAGATCGAACCAGAGTGAATCGTCATTGGGGTCTTTTGCATCCCAGCTCACCGTGCGATAGCCGACCCGGTAGTACTTCTTTCCTTTGGCGGTCGTCGCCTGCCGTTCGTCATTCTCATCGATGACGGTGAAGATGCCGCTGATGTCGGGGTGGTCGGCCTCGATCACGGGACCCGATGGCGGCGGCGCGGCGAGGTAGACCACCCCGGGGTCCTCCACCGAGATCGAGCTCACCTCGGGCGGCAGGTTGATCTCGGCCATGGCGATCTCGACGCGGTCGACGAGCCCGCCTGCCGGGATTTCGAGCTCCCACTGCAGCGACCGTGCCGGCGGCACCGGCACTTTCCCATCGGCGGCCTCCGACCACTCGACCCAGGACATCCACGAGTTGTCCGGTTTCTCGCTGGCCCCGGTGCGGAACCGGATTCGCAGACCCTCGATTCGGGGAAACACGCTGTACTCGCCGAACCGCATCGGCCGCGGGAACCTCGCCGCCTCGCCGCGGAAGCGACCCGATTCGCCGCCGCCGGACTTCCGTTTGAGCACCGCCGCCGGCCCCTGGGCGAGGAGAAGATCGCCGCCGCCGAGGATGCCGACGACCTGAACCGCATCGACGCTCGCCAACCGGGCGCCGCCGTCGGCAAAGAAGCGCCACACCTCACCTTCGAACCCGGTGCCGACGAGGACTCCCGTTTCATCCCACGCCACCGCCGATGCGACCTGTTTGGCGAACCGATGAACGCTCAACAGCGCTCCATCGGGTGTCAGGCGGACGAGCTCGGAGGTTGCGGTACCGCCGTTGACCTTCGGCAAATCGAGATTGAGGCTCGCGGTTTCGGTCGAAACCGAGGTCTCTTCACCATCGGTTTCCGCGTCCTTCGTGGCTTTACCGTTGAGAGGGTATTCCACCGGATCGCCGACCAGCGCGACCGCCCAGACCGAACCGTCGTCCGCCGCCGCCATGTCCGAAATCTCGGTGAAGGGACTGTCGGTGAGCATGGAGACCTGCCCGGTGGAACGGACGCCGAGGATGAGACCCTTGCCCGAGGTCCCGACGAGGAGGGTGTCACCTGACACCTCGAGACAGCGCGCGTGGACATCGGGCAGCTCCAGCCACCGTTGGAAGCCCTTCTTTCCCAGCCTGAAGAGGGCCGCCGGCGATCCCGCGGCAGCGACGACGACGCCCTCGAAAACCGCGAGATCCCAGATGCCGCCCTCACCGAGACGCCCGATCTCCTCGAGTCGGCCGTCCTGCCACCGGTAGAGCACCCCCGGCGCCACGGTCGCCACCAGCACTCCGTCCCCGGTCGGGAGAACCGCGGTCACCTGCTCGCCGGGAATCGCCGTCAGGAGCTCCGCGCGGTCTCCCCTGATGCGATAGAGGTTCGCCGGGAAACCGGTGCCGACGTAGAGCGATCCGTCGCGGTCGAGACCGCCGGCAACGACCACCGGCTCATCCAATGCAGCCGCCGTTTCCCATCGATCGACGGCCTCGAGACGACCGTCGATGGTGACGGCAACACCGTCTCCTCTGCCCTCGAGGAACTCCTTCGCCGTGTCCACGATCCACCGTCTGGTCTGTGCCGCGGAACTCAGCGACGCACTCAGCACGAGCACGAGAAAGATGACGGACACCCGGTTCAATCGACTCATGAGACCTCCGCTCATCCTATCGTCCCTCGCTGAGGATCTTGAGCTCAATCCGCTCGGCGCCGAACACCGGCATCTCCATGGCTTCTTCGGTCTTCGCGACGACCGCATACGATGTTGTCGTCAGGCCGGGGCCGAGCGCGCCCTGCAACTGGACCACCACGCTCGCCGGCATGGTCATGCTGCCCCCCGTGAGGGCGACACCCGGCTGCCGGCGTTCGAAGACCATGACCACGGTGGTCGACGGCAGCAGGCCGTCCACCAGTTCGAGTTCATCGCCGAAGGAACCGGGCATCATCGGCCGCATCCCGAGGTCATAGAGAGACCACGAAGCCCCATCCGCCACCACGAGATCGAGACGCCCGTCGGGGACCCCTGATGGAACCTGAATCGGAAACTCCCGGGTGAACTCTTCGCCCCGGTAAGGTCGAAATCGGAGTCGCACCTCGACGGTCTCTCCCGGCGAAACTGTTCGCCGTTGCGGAATCACATCGATGAGCTCGGCGCCGCGCAACCGTTCCTCGGTCTCCAGATCGATGGTGACGGATTCGAGACTCGGGACTTCAAAGACCGAACTCTCGAGATAGGCGAGGAGGCCGGCCGCGATCCCGGCCGCCTGGGCGGGGGCCTCGCCGGAGGCGATGACCTCGTCGTACACGACCGGATCATGTCCCGAATAGCTCAGCTCGACGCGCACCGCGATGGTCTGTTCGCCAAAGAGCCGACCACGGGCCGCCTGGCTCGACTGGGCGAGGTAGGCCACGGTGAACGGCGTCAGGTTGGGGTGGCGGACCGAACGGAAATCGAATCTCCGGTCATCGACCCTGACCGTGACGGGCACCATGGGAGCGGCTTCGCCCAACCGGCCCCAGATCCCTCGCGACCGATCGCTGAAGAAACTGCCGATGGTCTCGCCGACCGAGAAAAACTTGAACGAGCTCATCTGACTCGGGAGGATGGTGACGACCTTGGCCCGCGCCATGGGCAGTCGAAATCCACCGCCGCCGAGAAACGGGTGGCCAAAGGCCCAGACCTCATCGCCGCGGACCTCGGTGACCGTCCCACCGGCGGCAAGGACGGCATCACCATCCACGAGGACCCCGGCGACCATATCGCCCGGTTCGAGGCGCTCTCCTCCAGCATCGTCGAAACTCCCTCCCGGCACCGACACCCAGCCGAGGCGGCGCCAGCTCTTTGAAAGCCAGTCCCCCCCGGCGGGATTCCACGCGCCGGACGAGGTCACCGCCACGGGCAGGTGGTGGAGCTCCGAGCTCGTCTCCGGCAGAAGCCAATCGGCAAGCACGCCACCGAGCGTGTTGTCCCTGGCGGCCGTCATCATCTCCGTGAGCGACGGTCGGTCCGGCCCCGCACCCGCCGCAAATCCCCGCTCATCGGCGAGACTCTCCATCCGGGAAAACGGGGTGACTCCGCCGATGGGCTCTTTCGAGAACGACCACCCGAAGGCGAGCGCTCCGAGCAGCCGGCCTTCGACATACACCGGCGATCCGCTCATCCCGGCGATGATCCCGGTCTGCCGAAACCTCTCGTCCTCGAGACGAACCAGCACGATTTCGCCCTCCGGTGTCCAGGGCCCCACGACGCCGATGACCGTCAGGGGGATCTCCACCATCTCGCCGCCATCCATCTCGGTAATGCAGACCCCCTTGGCGCCCGGAGCGACCTCGGACGGCTCGATCACCTCGAAGGCCTGCGCGGCGGCCGCGAAGAGCATGAGTACCAGCGCCATCGTCTTCTTCATCAGGTTGTCGTCGCCCCGTTCCTTCCGGCCCTCGCGCCGGATCCTCCTTGGTAACACCCCGCGTGCAAATTCCATTCGAAATACGAGAGGATCGCCCGCCGCCAAGGCCCGACAGGCCCCTCGGACAACGCCCGAGGCCCACCCAGTCTAACCCGCACTTCTCACCAGCTGTCTGCTGCGGCCGGCGATGCACGGCACCCAGCTGGGCACAGCACCTCGCCGACCTCGCGACGAAACCCGGTGAGAAGAGCAGGCTAACCCCGCATCTCTCCTATCGGAGGGATCGTCGATTGACGGTCGAAGACATCATCAATACAATCAAAGACCCAGGAAAAACCATGGATGACTCTATTCACCCCCATCCCTCGATGATCGAGCGTCTCGTCGAGTTGGCGCGCCGTCTCCACGCGGTGGGACGCTCCTCTGAAGCTGCAGAGCTGCTGGAGACCGTCTCTTCCCTGACGCCACAGGGCAGCCGGTTGCGGCGCGAGGCCTCGAGGCTGAGACAGTTCGACGGGGCCGACGACTTCGACCGCGAGTTCAAACGCCGCAACCTCGAGGCGTCCCACGCCTTGGGCATGGCCCACATTTTTGAGCGCCGCGGTGAGTTCAGCCGCGCCGTCGAGATGATCGATCTCGCCAAACTCCGAACGCCGTTCAACTATCTCGCGTACACGGCGGCCGGGTTCCTCCACCTCCGTCACGGCGACCCCGCGGCCGCGCTCAACGAGTTCCTCCAGGCCCGCCGGCTCAACCCCCTCGATTTCAGACTCGCCGTCGAGACCTCGAGGGCGGCCATCGAAACCGAGAGCTACGACACCGCCCTCGACAGCGCCATCGACGGGTTGCTCCTCGCCAACTGGCGTTCCGAGCGCGAGCAGGACCAGGAGCGGCGTCGAGTCGAGACCCTCGCCCGACTCTGTCATCGATCTCCCAAAGACATGGACGCCATCGTCCGCGCCCGAAGCTCCGCCATGCAGAAGGCGTGCGACCACGTCGCCCTCAGCCAGGCCCGCCTCTTCAGCGCAGCCGAATATCGCCGGCGCGCGAGCCTCGTCGGCGAGATCCCCACCGAGCAGGACAACCTCCTGCAGAGGGCGACCGAACTCCGGGCCATGGGTCTGTTCCGCCACTTCACCGATGATCAACTCATCGCGCTGGCCAAGGTCGTGCGACCGACCACCTTCGACAACGGCGACGTCGTCTTCGCCGAAGATCAGGAAGGCACCGATATCTTTCTCGCTCGCGAAGGACGGATCCACATCACCAAACGGACTCCGATCGGCAACCAGGTTCTCGCGACCTTCGGCAGCGGAACCCTTTTCGGAGAGGTCTCCTACGTCGACAAACTCGAACGCTCGGCCACCGCTCTCGGGGTCGGCCACGGTTCGCTCTTCCACATCGAAGCGAACCGACTCGACCAGGCCATCAGACTCGATCGAGATCTCGGCGTCAGCCTCTTGTGGAGCTTCTGGCAGACGCTCGCCGACAAGGTCAGGGCCTCGAATGCGCAGATGTCGGAACTTTTTGACATGCCCGCCGATACCATCATCCCGGATCGAGGGCGCGAGAACGGTCGACCGATCCATCTCGGTGAGGAGGCCAAGCTCGACATCCTGCGGGAGCAGGGGTTGTCGGCCCAGGAGCTGGGGCTTCTCGCCAAGTACTCACAGGAACAGAGCTTCTCGGCGAACTCGCTCATCGTCACCGAGGGCGAAGAAGGTGACTGCCTCTTCATCGTGGTCGACGGCGCGGTGCGGATTTCCCGAATGGTCCCCGGCGCCGGCGAGGAGTGCCTCACCATCCTCACCCGGGGAGAGGTCTTCGGCGAGATGGCGCTCATCGACAGGCAGCCGCGTTCCGCCGACGCCCGCGCCCACACCGGCGGATGCACCGTCTTCTCCATCAGCCGGGCCCTGCTCGAAGAAGTGCTCTCAATGGACCCGGACGCCGCCATGCAGTTTCTCAGCCTGCTCTGCCGGCTGCTCTGTCGCCGGCTCCGGGCGATGAACGAACGCCTCGTCGCCTGGCGCGTGATGTCGATGCATCAATAGTTCTTAATTCTCAGTTCTTAATTCTTAATTACATCGCAGCCGATCCTGGACGGTGTGCGATGTAATTCAAAATTGAGAATTCAAAATTAAGAATTACTACGGGACAGTGACCACGATCTTCTGGTACGAGTCCTGCCTCGTGATGGGATCCATCACGCCCACCGAGATCCGATGGCGGCCCTCCTCGAGAAGCAGCTTGAAGTCGATGCCAAAACGTTCGCGACCGGCGGCGAGATAGTCCGCCCTGGGCAGGGAAATCTCGTGTTCCTGTTGTTGCACCTCGGTGTTTCGACCTTCCTCGTCGCGGGCGCCGATGAAGATCACCACCCGCCCGAGAAGATCGTCACCGAGGTTCAAGAGGGCCACCTTGCCGAGATCGATGGACAGGTGCAGGGGAACCATCCACCGGGTTTCCGAAGCGGCGACCGGCGTGGCCGCCGACAGTTCCAGCCCCATGGGATTGTCGTCGATATCGACGACGAGCGACGTGAAGACCCGGTCCTGGACCCTGCTCTGGGCTGATTTCTCGACATAACGACGACGATATCGAAGATCGTAGTTCTGATCGTTCTTGATCTCGACATCGATGCGGTGGACCCGATCTTCGTTGCTCGAGTTCAGCGTGTAGCCGATGGAGTAGTAATTGTAGAGGTCGCTGCTGACCCGCTCCAAACCACCGGTGACATCATTGGTGTTGACGACGGCGATTCCACCGGTGGCCTCGGCCATGTAGACGAGGGAGTCCTTGTAGTTCTTCGACCCGATCGATGAGGCGGTTGGATCACGGGAATAGGTGGTATCGGCGCCCATGCCGTCGAGAGGGTTGAGCCCGGAGGCGTCGATGGAGTAGAGGCTCACCTCCTGAGCGTTGGCCAACGAGGTGAGTTCGTTGAAGAGACGGGTCTGATCATAGCGGCCGCGCAGGGAGAGAATCGTCTGGTCGTGAAAGGTCATGGCGTGGTCGTGCATGAGCCCGATCCCGGGAACCATGGGCAGGCCGCTCGAGACATAGACCACGGTCTTGCGGCCATCGATCCCCGACATCATCGCGATCACCTGGCGGAGACCGTCGATCGCCAGCCTGAGGTTGTACGCCTCTTCGGCGGCAAAGGCGGCGACCTTTTGCCGAATGTCGAGTTCCGCTCCCGCCTGGGTGTTGTTCTGCGTCCCGTAGTCCTGGTTCTTGGCGTCGGCCATGGCGCGCAGGATTTCCTGCCGGGTGGACTCTCTCTCTTCACGGCCGGTGCTGGTTTCGGCCATCGCACGAAGCGCCGCGGTCACCTCGCGCGACTCCTTTGTGAAGGGCTGCGCCACCTTGAGCGATCGCTGGTAGCTCACCACCATCATCTCGACCGGTTCTTCGAGGTTTGCGGTGACAAACTCACGAACCCGCCGAAGCACCCGGTTGCGGTCGAGCGTCTTCAGGTTCTCGTGGTCGATATAGAGCACCACCCACATCGGCTTGATCTCGGGCGCCGAGTCCGCAACGGCCGGCTCTTCCGGTCCGACGGGAGGGGCCAGGGCCGCCTCCTCCATCCGCTGTCGGATGACCTCGGCATCAAACTCGGCAAAATGGCTGACGGCCATTTCGACGCCGTCCTGGGTGATGATGAAGTCGTCGGGCCGGAGACCGGCAACCGGCTGTCCCTTGCTGTCGCGCACATAGACGTCGACGTTGACGACCGTGACCTGGACCTCGTCGGCAAACGCGAGACCCCCGACCGTCTCGGGTCGGGTCTCATCGGTTTCCTCGGCGCCCACGCTCACCGCGAGAATCGCGGCCGCCGCCAAGACGGCCACTGTCTTGAGCTGTTTCATCCGGGCCTCCACTGACCGATATCCTACCTTGCCCGGCCGCAATTCACTTCGGCGCCCAGGCGCGGGGGTGGAACAACATCGGTGTCCGTAGAGGTTGTATAACGGGAAGGAGCCTGCCATGCACGGTTCGATGCCCGCCGACAACTTCTCCCGGTTTCCCACCGGGATGGTCAATATGCCGGATCAGATCCCGGTTTTCCCGCTGACCAGGGTGGTTCTCCTCCCCGGCGAGATTCTTCCGCTGCACATCTTCGAGCCGCGATACCGGGCCCTGGTCCGCGACGCGCTCAACAGCCATCGGATCATCGGCATGATCGAGCATGCCGCCGGACACGAGACTTCGACCCAGGAGTTGCCGCCATTGCGCAATATCGGTTGCGTCGGATTGATCGCCGACCACAGGGAAATCTCGGACGGCCGCTATCTCATCTGGCTCCTCGGCCTCGAGCGATTCGCCACCACGGCGGAAGTCCCGGTCGCAACCCTTTATCGGCAGTTTCGCGTCACCTACCCGCCAAACCAGGAGAGCGCCGATGCCCTCGCCGGTCTCCAGCCCGTGAGGAACGAGCTCCAGCGGGTTCTCCCGCGGTTGCTCGAGGTCGGCGCGACCGATCGAAGCATGCTCGAGAAACAGCTGGTCGGAATCAACGATTCACAGCTCATCGCCCTCGCCTGCCAGATCCTCGAGCTGCCCGGGTCGCGCAAGCGCCAGATCCTCGAGGCCGACAACCAGATCGACCGCTTCATGCTCGTTGTCGAGGACCTCTACCGCCATCTGGACGGGATTTCCGACTCGATCATCGATTCTTCCGAAACCCTCAACTGAATCAGCCGGTTCAGCCACCGGGTCTTCCCGCGCCGATACCCTACTGCGGAAAAAGATGCAGGCGGACCGGGAATGAGCCCGGCCCGCCTGCCAGTCCGCGACTCCACCGCCATGGCTCCCGCGGACCCCGGGGGAAGCAAAGTCCACTCATCTTCGGATCCTCGGGTGTCAAAGTCCTCACCGCGACGAAAAATCCCGAAACAGATGTGACCAAACTGCAAAAATCGGCGCCGCCGCCCCCCTCCTGCGCTATATTTTGAGGGAACCGAAGACGCCACCGCATCAACAACACCGCCATGACTCCCGAGAATCACCCTCCGCCGCCGACATTCGGCCGCTCCCGGTCGGAACTCACGAGGTTCGACGGGATCGTGTTCGGAAAAAACCGGCTTCTGTGGCTGGGGGTCATCGCGGTCCTCGCCCCGCTCCTGGCTCTCCTGCTGCTGCAATACAGCTGGCTGACCGATCTCGAAAGAAACACCATCGTCGCCCGGCGGGCGACGCTGCAGAACTATCTCCAGGCCATTTCCAAGGCAGTGGACTACTTCATCATCACGACCGCGGAGCGCACCCTGAACCTGCCGCCCCCGGCCTACACCGAAGAGACCATTTCAAAAGCCGTGCATTTCTTCGACTCGAGAGATCTCGCGGGAGTCGATCGTCTCTTCGTCGTCACCTATCAGCCGATCCCCAGGCTTTTTTTCTTTGATCCCTCGACCCATTCCATGGTGGAACCCGAGCCCTCGTCAGAAACCCAGGCCGTCGAGGTCGCCGTGTCGCCGTGGACGGCTCTTTACGAGGTTCTCGCGGAGGTCAGATCCACCGAGTTTCCGGTCAACGAGCACGACCCGGACTACCGGATCATCTTCAATCCCATCACCGACGACGACAATCTCCTGGTGGCGATTGCCGGGCTCATCATCGATCAGGAGTATTTCGCCGATCACGTGCTTCCCGAGGCCATCGCCGAGTCGTTGCCGAGCTTCGACGACGAGGACACACTGTGGGTTTGCGTCCGCGACAGCGAAGGCCGCTGCGTCCTCCCCACCAATCCGTGCTCCACCGCCGTTCCCGGCGGCGTCAGCCGATCCTTCACCCTCATGTTCGCCGACTGGACGATGAGTCTCCAGGGGGCGCTGTCCGTTCCCGAGAGCTGGGCGCGGACCAATTTCTTCATCAATGTAACCCTTTCGGGTGCTTTGGCCGTAGTTCTCTTGGGGGGGATCGCGTTCACCGTGCGCACCGCCCTGAGGGAAGTGAAGCTGTCGGCCATGAAGAACGAATTCGTCTCCAACGTCTCGCACGAGCTCAGGACTCCCCTGGCGTCCATTCGGGTCTTCGGGGAGCTCATGCGACGCGGAAGGGTGAGTGATCCGGCCAAGATCACCGAGTACGGTTCGTATATCGAGACCGAAAGCCGGCGCCTGTCCCAGTTGATCAACAACATTCTCGACTTCTCCCGCATCGAGTCGGGAGAGAAGATCTACTCATTCGAACTCAGAGACCTCGAGGAACTGCTCACCGGCACTCTGGCGACCTTCCAGATCCGTCTCCGCGAACACGGCCTCGAGATCGAGTATCGAGGACCGGATGAACCGCTCCCGGATCTCTACATGGACACCAACGCCATGGACCGGGCCATCGCCAACCTCCTCGACAATGCCGTCAAGTACTCCAAGGACAGCTGCCTCATCACCACTCGCCTGGGGCGCGTCAACGGCGAGGTCGTGTTGTCGGTGACCGACCGGGGAATCGGGATCCCGGCCGACGAACACGAGCGGATCTTCGAACGCTTTCACCGCGTCGGGACCAATCTCGTCCACGACGTCAAAGGAACCGGTCTCGGCCTCTCGTTGGTCCGACACATCGTCCGCGCTCACGGCGGGCGGGTGTCCGTGGTCAGCGAGGTCGATAGAGGCAGCACCTTTTCGATCCACCTGCCGATCGGCTGGAAACCGAACAAAACACAGAAAGGGGGCACCATGACCTCAATCCTGATCGTGGAAGACGACCGGGCGATGGCCGTCGCCCTCAGCGACGGATTCGCCTACGAGGGATTTCAGGTCGAAGTCGCGACCGACGGAGAGGAGGGTCTGCGCCTCGCTCACGAAACAAGGCCCGATCTCATCATCCTCGACATCATGCTGCCCAAAATGACCGGGCTCGAGATCTGCAAGGCTCTTCGCGACGAAGGATCCGGCCTGCCCATCATCATGCTGACGGCGCGCGGCCAGGAAATCGACAAGGTACTCGGCCTCAAGCTCGGCGCCGACGACTATGTGACCAAACCGTTCAGTTTCATGGAGTTGCGCGCACGGGTCGACGCCGTGCTCCGCCGTTCCTCGGGCTCGGGCGGCCACGTCAATGGAGGAACCCACGAGTTCGGGCGCTTGACGGTGGATCTCGACCACCACGTCGCGAGCAAGAACGGTGTGGATCTCGATCTCACCCCGCGGGAGTTTCGCCTTCTCGGCCACTTCATCGAACACCGCGGCGAGGTGGTGACCCGCGAGGATCTGCTCGACACCGTGTGGGGTTACGACACCATCCCCTTCACCCGCACCGTCGACACCCACATCGCCAAGCTCCGCAAGAAGATCGAGGAGGATCCCGCGGATCCGCACCTCATCGTCACGGTGCATCGGTTGGGCTACAAGTTCGTTGGATGATTCGCAGCGCCGGCGAAACCCAGGCACCATCGAGTCCTCTCCGTTGGAGCGCCGGCGTCTCGCCGGCGTCGGGGACGCTGTCGCAGGTGGGGCGGTGGTTCTTTCAGTGACCGTGGTCTCCATGCCGGCGGGACGCCGGCACTACAAAGGCGCCGCGAGTTCTTGTGGGAAGAGGGTGCCCGGCTTCCGGCTTCGCTCGGAGCTGCGCTGTGACAGGCCGTTCGGAACTCCGCCGTGGCAATTATTTTGAGCTTTGCTCAAAAAAAGTGGTGACCCCAACGGGATTTGAACCCGTGTCGCCAGCGTGAAAGGCTGGTGTCCTAGACCTAGCTAGACGATGGGGTCACACCAACGGCGAAACAGAGTCCGCCGGCCGCGTACTGTACAACAAAACACACGGTTTTCGCAAACCGTTCCGGAAAACCCGCGGCCGGACGCCGGCGGCCGTCCCTCGTCGATTCCCTCTGTTCTCGTCGCAGGCCGGGTCTACGGCACGACCCCTGACCACGAACCGGTGTCGCCGGTCTCGAAGTCATCCATAAAAATCGCGCCCGTGCCGCCCGAAACGACGTGGACCACGATGTTGTTCGAGGTGTCCTGGGTGCCGATCACGACATCGGCGCTGCCATCGCCGTCGAGGTCTCCCACCGGGGCGATGCTGAAGACCCGGTTGCCGGTGTTGTAGGACCACAGTACCTCGCCGTCGCTGCCGCTCATGGCATAGGCGTGGAGATCAAACGACCCGGCCACCACATCACCGATCCCGTCGCCGTCGAGGTCCGGGATCCCGCGGGCGGTCCACACGTCACCGCCGTTGGTGGTTCCGACGGTGGTCTTCCAGATTCTCGCTCCGTTCGAACCCTCGAGGACGATGACCGCGTTCTCCCACGACGAGACCACGATGTCGGGCGTGCCCGACGAGTTCACATCGTCGATGACATCGACCATCATCCCGTACTCGGCGACCTCGGTGCTCCGCCACACCTCGACCCCGGTCGCGCCGTTGATCGCGCGGACCGCGCTGCCGCCGGTGGTCCAGATCACCGCCAGCGCCTCGTTGACTCCGTCACCGGTGATGTCGGGCAGCACGCCGGTCGAATGGGCGTTGGCGGCATAGCTCCAGAGCACGTGGCCGGCGGGCGACACGGTGCCGCCATCGAGGCAGACAAAGACGTTGCCGTTGTCCCAGACCGCCGCAAAGACATCGTCGTCGCCATCACCGTTGACATCACCGAGGTTGCGCACCGAGCCGACGCCATCGGCCGCCGGGTAGCGCCAAACCACCGCGGCCTGACCCCCGGAGGCAGCGGCTCCGTTCACCAGGTAGATCGAGTTGTTGTCCGACCCGGCGCCGAACGCGGTCTCGGGAATGCCGTCGCCGGTGACATCGCTCATCCGGTCGAGCGAGTAGATCCAGCCCGAATCCAACTCCAAATACGTGTCGAACCGCCAGTGGATGGCGCCGTCGAGGGTATCCAGATCGTAGGCCGTGCGACCTCCCCACGCGGTCCCGACGAGAACGTTGCCGTAGCCGTTGCCGTCGGCATCGGACGCGCGAACAACCGCCTCATCGCCATAGGGCGCACCGCCGGAAACTCCGTCCAGGGTCTCGATACTCCAGACAACGTCGGCGGTGCCGACGCTCGCGCCCGAGAGACAAAAGACATTGTCGGTGCCGGACTCGTCGATCCCGACGATGATCTCGTCGAGCCCGTCCCCGGTGACATCCCCGACCCCGCGCACGCAGGAAGCGTTGTCCGCACCGGTCATGGAGAACAGGAGCGGGGTGGTCGCCTGATCGAGTTTGGAGGGCCGGTCGGCGGCGGGGCTCTCCGCCGGGGCCTCAGCCCGATCCCGCAGCCGGTCGAGGGTCGACAGCTGGCCCTCCTCGGCGGAAACCCAGCCGGTCGTCGCGAACACTCCCAGAGCCCCGAAGAGACACAAATGAAGAACTCGCATTTTCCACCTCCGGTTTGGTCCGTCGGAAGTATAGCGCTCATCGAGCGGGGTCATCCGAGCTCGATGAGCGCCGCCTCCGTCGCTCTCAGCCCGGTCCCGCAGCGACGAGCTTGTAGCCGAGCCCCCGGACCGTGACGATGTGGCGCGGCCGCCCGGGATCCCGTTCGAGCTTCTGCCGGAGGGAGACGATGAAGTTGTCGACGGTTCTCGCCGATCCTTGGAAATCCCACCCCCACACCCGGTCGAGGATTTCCTCCCGGGTGCGCGGCCGGCCCGGCGCCTCCGCGAGAAAGTCGAGGACCCCGAACTCCTTGACCGAGAGCTCGATTTCGCGACCTTCGACAAAGACCTGACGGCGCTCGCGATCAAGGGCCACCGGGCCGACGGTCGCTGGCCTGTCACTGGCGGCATCGGCGCGCCGGCGGCGAAGCATCGCCTCCACACGAGCCATGAGTTCGGGAAGTTCGAAGGGTTTTGCAAGATAATCGTCGGCGCCGTTTTCGAGCCCCTCGACCTTGTCAACCGTACGGTCGCGGGCGGAGAGAATGAGAACCGGCACCATTCGGCGGTTCCTGCGGAGCTCGGCCAGGATGTCGAGACCGTGATGACCCGGAAGCACGAGATCGAGCACGATGAGATCCGGTCGGGTGGTCATCGCCTTGCGCATCCCCTCGCGGCCATCCGCCGCCGAATCGACGCGGTAGCCGTGCTTTCTGAAGTTCGACAAGAGGCCCTCGCGCAGGGCCTGGTTGTCCTCGATCACGAGGATGGTCTCCCCCATCGCGGTGCCCATACCGGCGGTGCCTGCGATTCCCGTCATCGCCTTCAGTATTGCGCCATCCGACCGCGGTTTTCACCCTCCAGCGTCAGGGAATCGTCAGGATTGCTTCACGTTTTCACCCGGGTGACAGATCCATGACGTCGGCGGCCTAGATTTTCTCAACGGCCCGCCGCGGGGCCACGGAGAAGTCGATGACCATGGACAACAACAAAAAACGCAAAATCCTCCTCACCGGTGTCTTCGGCCCGTTCGGCGTCGATGACGAGTTCGGTCGCAAAGAAAACATCATGGAGCTCTTCCACAACCAGGTGACCAAGGCGCAGGGCGTGGCCTCGTTCCGCTTCCACCACCGCTCGTTCGGGCTCTACTTCATCGCGGCCAATATCGACGCCGATGTCACTGTCCTCGATTTCCCGAGCCGAACGAGATTCGCCCGCGAGGTTCGGCGCGGCGGCTATGACGTGATCGGGATCTCCTTCATCGCCCCGAACCGGGACAAGGCGGCCGAGATGGCCCGGGTCGTGCGATCGCTCTCACCCGGAAGCGAGATCATCCTCGGCGGCCACGGCGCCGCCATCGAGGGCGTCGAGCGCGAGATCGATTGCGATCACGTGGTCAAGGGTGAGGGGATTCGGTGGCTGCGCCGACATCTCGGCCAGGATCCCGATGCCCCCATTCAGCACCCGGCGCTGCGCAGCGCCGAAAGGGCGAGCATCCTCGGAGTTCCGTTTCTCGACACCCCGGCGAGCCTCCTGGTTCCGGGGGTCGGCTGCGTCAACGGCTGCTCGTTCTGCTCGACCTCGCACTTTTTCGGCCGCAGCTACACCCCGTTCATCTCCTCCGGCCGCGAGCTCTTCGAAACCGCCTGCCGGGTGGCCGATGAGCGCGGCACCGACGATTTCTTCGTCATGGACGAGAACTTCCTCAAGGACCGCCAACGGGCGCTGGACCTGCTCGCGGCCATGGAGCGGCACCAGAGGTTCTTCCGCTTCCACATCTTCTCCTCCGCCGAGGCCATCACCGCCTTCGGCGTCGACAACATGGTGCGCCTCGGGGTCGATCTCGTCTGGATCGGGTTTGAATCCCGGAGCCGGCAGTCTCTGTTCGCCAAGAACACCGGGATCGATCCGAGCGAGCTCGTCAGGTCGCTCCGGGACCGGGGGATCGCCGTGCTCGCCTCGGGCATCTTGTGCATGGAGCACCACACGCCCGACAACATCCAGTCCGACATCGACTTCCTCGTCGGGTTGGAATCGGATCTCGTCCAGTTCATGCTGCTCACGCCCATGCCAGTGACGGCTCTGTATCAAGACCAGAAACGGCGCGGGTTGCTGCGGACCGACCTGGCCCTGCAGGAGTGGCACGGTCAGACCAGGCTCGCCTATCACCACCCTGCGTTTCCCGGCGACGAACCGAGAGAGTGGATGGCAAGGGCGTTTCGTCAGGACTACGAGACCAATTCGAGCTCCATGCTGCGGATGGTCGAAACCGCCATCCGCGGCTACGAGCACCTGTCGTCCATCGCGGACCGGGACGCCTGTCTCGAGGCCCGGCTTCGCCAGTTCGAGAAACAGGCCCGGGTCTGGCGCCTGATCCTGCCGGCGGTCGAGCGCCACGCCGTCAACGAGCTCGAACGCCGGCGCGCCCGGGACCTCGGCCGCAGAGCTCGGCGCCTCTTCGGCTTGAGGGGATGGGAGCGCCTCGCCGGTTTCGGAACCGTCGCGCTGTCGGTGCTGTGGAAGATGAGACTCGAGCTCTTCGGCGACGGCATCCAGCCGCGAACCATCGTCACCCGCTACAACGACCGGACCAGGGTGAAGAGCGGCGCCCGGTTCAAGGAGCGGTCGGTGCTCGAGGGCCTCGAGAAACGGCAGCTGCCGGCGGCCGCAGCCGCGTTTTCGCGAGTCAACTGATCCCGATCAGTTCTCGGCCAACGACGTGAACTCCATGAAGGCAAGACCGCCGAGCACGATCATGCTGACGACCACGACCAAGAGCGGCGAACCCGCCGCCCGCGGCAGATCCGCCAGCGGCGAGCCGAGATCGAGACCGGCCACAGCGCCCTTCGCGACCTTCCACAACCCCGGGGTGAACGCCGTCCCGACCGCAAGAGCCGCGGCGACGGCGGCACGCTGAACCCAGACGATGGCGCGGGTGGCGCGGTGGAAATCGCGCTCACGGGTGGCGAATCGGCCGCGCAGCCAGATGGCGGACGGATCCGGCAACGGCGCATCGAGCGCTTCGAGCATTTCGGCGTCGGTTGTCAGGGCCGCCACCACGAGAGTGAGTTCGGCGCAGCTCAGGCACCCGTTGCGGTGGAACTCGAGCTCCGGGCTCCAATGACCGCTCCTGGCGGCTTCGGCCACCAGAGCTTCCCAGGCGCACACTGTGTCGCTCATGACCCCTCCATCCCGGGTCGAAGCCCACGCGAATGAAGCTCATCGGCGAGGCGTTTGCGGGCGCGAAAGAGCATCGATCGGACGCTGGCGGACCGGATCCCCAGAACCTCGGCGATCTCATCGTGCGACGCACCTTCGACATAGGCCAGCCAGAGCATCTGCCGGTCCCGTGGTCCGATCTCGGCCATGGCCCCGCCGACATCGCTGCGCAGGTGCATGACTTCGTCGTGGCCTCGTTGGTCGTCCCGCTCGGGGAGTCTGTCGGTTTCGGGTTTCCTGCGGCGATAATGGTCGCGCAGGAGATTGGTGCCGATCCGATAGAGATAGCGTCTGCGCTCATCGTCGTCCTCGCCCTCGAATCCCGATCTCAGCATCCGTAAATAGGACTCCTGAAGGAGATCGTCGGCCAGGGCGGGGTTGCCGCAGCTCCGCAGCAGATAGCCGCGGAGCGGCCGCGCGGTGCGCTCGTAGAGGCGGCGGAATGCAGCCTCATCCACGGTCGCCTCCCGACCCGGCGCGTCCGACGCCGCCACCCGGGGAACTGCGAGTGCCATCGAGATCATCCGGTGCTTCTTGCAACTCGAGCCAGGCTATCAGGCGCCGTCTTCGGACGAACCGTTGATGAGCCCCCACTTTTTCGAAAAGACAAAGGCGGCGGCGCTCGAGGCAATGAATCCGAGACCGAGGCAGAGCGCGAGCACGCCGATGATGGTGAACGCCTCGGATCCTTCGTTGGGCACCAGAGAAGGAATCACCAGAAAACCGGTCCCGAGCAAGCCGATCACGGCCCCCGCCTGGAGCGCCGAGAGGATCCGGCCGTAGGGATTGGCCCGCTCCCTGGTCGCGAGGGCGAACATCCTCTCACCCGCATCGCTCGCGAGATACTCGATCGCCTCGGGTGAGGTCCCGAGCTTGTCGAGGACCTTGTCCTGCAGCGAGTAATGGAGCTTGACCAGACGGCGGTTGTTGAAGAAGTTGAGCACCGTCTTGAATGCCCAGGCGGTCACCACGGTGAAGGTCGGCAGGATGACGATCATCGCCATTGTCTCGTCGTTCATGAAATCCTCCTCTCGGTTCACACCCGTCACAACGCAGCGACAACCCCGGTGGTTAGCAGCTTCCCATGCCACACGCGCTGTCACCGCGGACACCATCACGGCAAAACCCGGTGAGGGCGCCGCTCCACAAACGATGGATGCAATCACTCGGGGTGCTGCCCGAGTCTTCTTGCCCGTTCCGCCTTGTCTACGGCCTTGGTCATGGCTTCTTCGGCGGTCACGACTCCGCGGCTGACGAGATCCGCCAGCGAGTCGTCGTTTCGTGCATACTGTCGCCGAGCGAAAACCGCGTGGAGGTTTGACCGTGAAACAACTGCTGTTGACGATCATCTGCCTGGCTGCGTTGGCCCTCGTGGGGTGCTCCGAAGACCAGAAGAAGAAAGCAGCCGACAAACTCGACGCCGCTGTCGAGAACGTGGGCGGCGCCGTCGACGGCGCCGTGGACGATGTCGCCGACGCCGTCGACGAGGCCGTGGATGAGACGGCTGATGCCGTCGGCGAAGCGATGGACGACGCCGCCGACGCCCTCAACGACGCCGCCGATGACGTGAGCGAGGCTGCCGAGGACGCAGCCGACAAGGCCGGCGAGCTCGCCAAGGATGCGGCCGACAAGGCCGATGCTGCCGCGAGGGAGGCCGCGGAAAAAGCCAAGGAACTCGGCGAGGAAGCCGCCGAAAAGGTCAAGAAGGCGGCGAAGGGCTGAGCGACAACCGTCGGTTATCCGCCGACGGCCTCGCTCCAGGCCCCGACATCGCCGGACTCGAAACCGTCCGCGAAGACCTCATCGACGGTCACGCCTCGAATCCCCGCTCTTGCTTCTCCGGCGGCCGCCCCGCGAATGTTGCTTGCGGACCGCCGGCGCCGAGGGTGGGCGCTCATCGGCGCGGGGGCTGATGACACGGGTCTGCCGGGGAACGCCGACCGGCGCCGGCGGCGGCAGATCGCGCGGCTCGCCGGGGTAGAAGACCGCCTCGAGAAAGAGGCCCGCGGCCGGCGCGGCCGGCTCCGGCGGCGGCGCCGATCCGCCGAGCCACCCCGGCGCATCCTCCGGGTCGGCCTTGCCCCGGCCCACCGCCGCCAGGGCACCCACCATGCGCCGCACCTGGCCCCAGAGAAAGTGACTGGCGAGAATCCGGATCATCACGAGCTCGCCGACCTCCCACAGCCGGCAGTCCTCGACCACGACGACGGTGCTCGGCGCCGTGTGGCCGGAGCGGGCGAAGGCGGCATAGTCGTGGCGACCGACGAACTGCGCCGCGGCCGCCCGCATCCCCTCGAGGTCGAGGTCGCCGCCGAGCCACCAGGTCGATTTCTTGCCGAAGGCCGAGCGGCGGCGGATGATCTGGTAGAGATAACAGCGCGCCACCGCGTCGTGGCGTGCGTGAAACGACTCGGCGGCGGGCCTGATCTCGAGCACCGCCACGTCGCTCGGCAGGTTGTGGGCGAGATCGTCCATGACGCGGCCGATGGCGAAGGTCCGGTCGCAGCGCAGCGAAGCGACCTGGGCGAGAGCATGGACGCCGGCGTCGGTGCGGCCGGCCCCCTGCAGGGTCAGCCGACTGTCTCCAAGCAGCTCGCGCAACGCGGAGACGAGGACGCCCTGAACCGTGCGTTGGCGGACCTGGGTCTGCCAGCCCGAGAACTTGCTCCCGTCGTACTCGATGGTCAGGCGGTAACTCGGCATGAAGGTCTCCCCAACGTCAGAGGCAAACGACTCCGGACAGACGAAAACGGCGCCCGGCATCGATTGCCACGCGCCTCCCCCGCTCGCAGCGGACGCGAATTCGATCTCAGGGTGTGGCGCGGAATGGTGAGCCGTACTGGACTTGAACCAGTGACCACCTGATTAAAAGTCAGATGCTCTGCCAACTGAGCTAACGGCCCACCCGGGGATGAACAAGGTAATACTCACCGCGCCTGGGGTCAAGCCGCGGCGTCAACTCGAACCGATGATACGGCGCAGCCGGTCGGCCAGGGCGGTCGCGCCCCGAACCATGGTTTCCTCTCTCCGAGGTCCATTCGAGACGATCGCGATGGGAACACCGACGACTTCCTCGAGGTAGCGGAGATAATCGAGGGCCGCCGCCGGGAGATCGGCCTCGTTGGCGACGCCTTCGGTGGGCGCGGTCCACGCGGGTCTGGTCTCGTACACCGGCTCGATGGTCTCGGCGACCTCGGCGTCGGCCGGGATGGTGTCGATGATGGCGCCATCGGGCAGCCGATACGAGGTCGCGACCTTGATCTCGTCGACTCCGTCGAGGATGTCGAGTTTGGTCAGGGCGATGGCGTCGATTCCCGAAACCTCGACCGCAAAGCGGGCGGCGACGGCGTCAAACCAACCGCAACGGCGCGGCCGGCCGGTGGTCGTGCCGTACTCGGCGCCACGCTCGCGGATGCCCTCGCCGACGGCGTCGTCGAGCTCGGTCGGAAAGGGTCCGCTGCCGACCCGGGTGGCGTATGCCTTCATCACACCGATGACCGGTCCGAGCAACCGCGGGCTGATGCCGCAGGATGCTGCGGCAAAGCCGGGCAGGCACGACGACGAAGTGACATAGGGGTAGGTTCCCCAGGCGAGATCGAGCAGGACCCCCTGGGCGCCTTCGAAGAGCACCGATTCGCCGGCGGCTCCGTGGGCGCGGAGTGCCGGTCCGATTTCGGCGACCATGGGACCGAGCCGTCCGGCCTTGTCCTCGAGCTCGACCATGGCTGCGTCGAGATCGATGGGCTCGGTCTCGTAAAGGACCTCGAGCTCGTGGTTGTGCTGCTCCATGAGGGCCATGGCGCGGCTCCGAAGCGTCGCCGCATCATCGGCGAGGACGTGGCCGCGGAGGGCGCGGCGCTGGGCGCGGTCCTGATAGGCGGGGCCGATGCCGCGGCCGGTGGTGCCGATCTTGCCGGCGCCGCGCATCCCCTCCCGGGCGGCGTCGAGGGCGCGGTGGGTGGGGAGAATCAAAGTCGCCCGCGGCGACACGATGATCCGACCATCGATGTCGACACCCTCGGAGATGAGCTTGTCCATCTCCGCCACCAGACCCGTGGGATCGATGACCATCCCCGACGCCAGATAGCACTTGACGCCCGGGTGGATAATCCCCGATGGCACGAGGTGGAGGGCGAAATGCCGATCGGCGTAGCGCACGGTGTGGCCGGCGTTGTTGCCGCCGTTGTAGCGGACGACGGCGGAAAAGCCGCCGGAAAGGAGGTCGACGACCTTGCCCTTACCCTCGTCTCCCCACTGGCCACCGATGATCGTCAGCGAATCCTGGCTCATGCAGCCTCCGACGGCGGATCATACCGTTTTTCGCCACGAGGACCAAACACGCGCAGATATCACCGCAAGGACGCAAGGTTCGCCAGGCACCTCAGTCACGGGTCCCTCGGCCCAGGAAACTGGACCGAGGGACCCGTAACGAAGCTTCCGTGATGAACCTGGCGAACCTCGCGTCCTTGCGGTTTAATTTTCTGTCCTACGGCTCGAGGAGGACTTTGCCGAAGTTCTTGCGTTCCTGGATGTAGCGGTGGGCCGCACCGGCCTCGTCGAAGGTGAAGCTCCGGTCCACGACCGGCTCGAAGGTTTTGTCCGCAAAGAGCGCGAGCATCTCCGCGAGCATTGAACGGAGTTCGGGGCCACGATCCCAGAGATGGCCGAGGTTGACGCCGTGGACTCCCTTGTTGAAGTTCATGAGGGCGAGGGGTTTGAAGGACGGCGTTTTCCACATTCCGGTCAGTGCTGCAACCATGTTCCGCTTGGTTCCGGGTGCGAAACTCGACACCCCGAAGACGTAGAGGCGTCCGAGGGATGCCAGTGCGCGGTAGCTCTTTTTGAACGAGTCGCCGCCGACCGCGTCGAGTGCGATATCGACGCCTCTTCCGTCGGTGAGTCGTTGCACCTCGGCTTCGAAGTCCTGGGTTCGATAATCAATGCAGTGGGCGACACCCATCTCTCGGAGGCGTTCGTGCTTGGTGGCCGACGCCGTCCCGATGACTTCAGCGCCCCGGTGACGACAGATCTGGACCGCCGCCGTCCCGACGCCGCCGGCGCAGGCATGAACCAGGACCTTGTCGCCAGCGCTGACGTTGCCGAGCCTGACGAGCATCAACCAGGCGGTCAGCCAGTTGACCGGGATCGATGCCGCTCCGCCGAAGTCGAGGGCGTCGGGGATCGGTGCCACAAACCCCGCCGGGGCGCAGACAATGTCGCTGTATCCGCCGAACCGGGTAAAAACGAGAACTCGGTCACCATCCGAGAAGCCGTCGACTCCTTCGCCAACGCCGTCCACGACCCCGGCCACCTCGTATCCAACCACCGCGGGCAGTGGCGGCGAATCAGGGTAGAGACCCATTCGAGCGAGCACATCGGCGAAATTGACCCCCGATGCGCGGACCCGAACCCGCACCTCGCCCGCGAGCGGCTCGGGATCCTGCGTCTCCCGCACTTCGAGGACTTCCGGCTCACCGGTCTTGGGTATCCAAATCTGGCGCATTGATTCATCTCCGTCCGAGGATGTCACTCGTGTTCAGAAACACAACTCGCGAGGAAATCGTTCCGTCGCCGCCATATCGAACTCTGCCCCGACACCGCGCAGGGCGGCTTTGGGGCAAAAAAATAGCCGAAGCGGGGAAGGAGGAGACCGCTTCGGCTGTGAAATGAAGGTGTGCGTATCTAGTTTGCTGCAATGGTCCCATGGAAGTAGTCGCCGACATCGATCTTGCCGTCGCGCAGCTTCTCGGGAGGAGTCGTCAAATAGTTGTACCGGGTGCCGTAGCTCAGCAGTGCGCGTTCGAGCATCCGTCGGCCGCGGTAGAGCCTCGACATCACGGTGCCCACGGGAACCTCGAGGATGTCGGCGATCTCCTTGTACGAGAAACCTTCGAGATCGGCGAGAAGCACGACCATCTTGTAGTCGTGCGGGAGCCCGAGCAGGGTCTGCTTGACCTCGTGGTCCATTTCGATGGCCATCACGGTGGCCTCGGGGTCCGACTGCGATTTGTTCGCGGCATCGAGAAGGGTCTCTTCAAGACCCTCGTGGACCTCGTCGAAATCCACCCTGGGCGGCTGGAGCTTCTTCTTCCGATAGGAGTTGATGAAGGTGTTCTTCATGATCTTGAAGAGCCACGCCTTGAAGTTGGTGCCTTCGGAAAACCGCTCGTAGTACTTGTAGGCCTTGAGATAGGTTTCCTGGAGGAGATCCTCAGCATCCTCGACCGATCGGGTCATGCGGAGGGCGCTCTTGAAGAGCTGGTCGCGAT
Organism: uncultured Acidobacteriota bacterium; assembly: GCA_963823445.1. GTDB lineage: Bacteria > Acidobacteriota > Thermoanaerobaculia > Thermoanaerobaculales > Sulfomarinibacteraceae > JAHECW01. Next base: position 203,535 of record CAWGLT010000008.1, on the reverse strand, counting down.
ATGGCAGGGCGCCGGTGCTGAAATCCCATTTTCTCGGTTCGGCTGTCTGGCTCATGCTGCCTCCAAGTGGGCGCATGATACATATCTGAAACATGGGTGTCAATAGGCTGCAAGAAAAATTCGGAATATGTTTTTTGTTTCATACGAGAAACAGTTTCTTCGGTAAAATAGAAAACGGGGCCCGTCAGGGCCCCGTCGGCATCCGGGTTTCGAGTCCTTCGGTTACGGAAGCAGCAGGAACGCGATGATGAGCGCGTAGATCACGAGGGATTCGATGAGCGCCAGACCGATGATCATCGTGATCCGAATGGGTCCGACCGCGCCCGGGTTGCGGCCGATGGCCTCACACGCGGCGGCAAGGCCTTTGCCCTGACCCAGGGATCCGAAAGCGGCTGCGATGCCGATCGCCAGCGCGGGAGCAAAGAGGCCCCACGGGCTGCTCGATCCACCGGCGGCTTCGCCATGCTCCTGCGCCATCGCCGGAGCGGCCATCGCGAGAACCACCATCATGACTGCCAAGAATGCAAAACGTCGACTCATGCTCTTCCTCCTCCTCGAACTAGATTTCTCGGTTATTAGTGTTCCTCTGCCCCCACGGCGCCGTTGAGATACGCCATCGTGAGCATGATGAAAATGAATGCCTGTAGAAACGAGCCGAAAATCCCGAGACCCATCATGGGCCAGGGGAGGATGAACGGGAACATCGAGAAGAAGATCCCTGTTGCCGTGTGCTCGCCGAAGATGTTGCCGAAGAGCCGCAGGGCCAGCGACAGGATCCGCGCCAGGTGCGAGATGATCTCGATGGGGACCATCAGCGGCGCCAACAGCGGCAGCGGCCCGGCGAAGTGCTTGAGATAGTTCCACAGACCGTTCTTGCGGATTCCGACGACGTTGTAGAAGACGAAGGCCGTGATCGACAGCGCGAAGGTGGTCGACGGATCGGCGGTGGGCGGCTGGACGAAGTAGAAGATCCCGAAGATGTTGCCGATGAAAATGAAGAACGCCAGACCGCAGATGAAGGGCAGGAACCGCTTGCCCATGCCGTGACCGACGACATCCTCGATGAGATCGGCGAGGCCGGTCAGGACGATCTCGAGAATCGACTGGAGCTTGCCCGGTGATTCCACCGAGAGCTTCCGGCTCACCGGAATCAGAATGGCGGCCACGACGATCACGACGAGGATCGACATGATGGCGTTGTCGGGCAGCCAGTAACCGTGGTTATGCAGACCCATCATGCCCCGATAGGCCTCGCTGGAGTCCCCGAAGATGGCGATCAGAATCCGGTTGACGGGATGGTAGAGAATCGAAAGGGGATGTTCCAAGTCAACCTCCTCCAACTCGACTCTGGCGAACCCCCTCGACGATGAGAGCGGCCACCGGGGCCGAAAACCCGAGGACTATCGCCACCGGGTCGATGTGCGGCAGCCAAGCGACTGCTGCGAGTACAAGAGCCAGCAACACGAACCGTCCGATGATCTGGATGATGCTCGAGAGGTCGTAACTCGGTTTACCGGGCTGGACCACTCTTTCGATGACCATCTCCAACCATCGAAAATTGATAATAGCCACCGAGCCCGCCGCGGTCAAGCATAAAGCGCCCGAGATTGAGAGAAAAATCACAAGTTCTGAAAGTGCGCCTGCGAATACGAGGATCCACGCCAGGCGAACGACCTTTTTGAGGGAGAATTCGGGATTGGGTTCAGGGGGCGTCGGAGCCGCCATCGGAGTCCCGGTATTCCTCGGACAGGCGCTCTTCTTCGCGGCCGGTCGTCATGGTGAGACGGAAGAGATTCACAAAGCCGGCGGCGAGTCCGAAGATGAAGAAGATGATCGTCAGCCACGGCTTGGTGCCGAAGAGCCCATCCATCCACTTGCCCCAGAAATAGCCGATTGCCATGGCGACCGGGAACTGGATCCCGACCACCGAGGCGTTGAGCCAATTGCTCGCATACTTGACGGCCTTCTTCTTCTGCGCCATTCCCCTACTCTACTCTGTTTTCCCCGCGCCGCGTGGATCAGACCAGGCCGAGGGCGATCAGGCCGCCCTTTGCCCACCCCACCAGGGGCGCGGGCCAGAGGCCGATGGCGAGGGTCAGAACCGCACACACCGCAATGGCGGCGCCGGTCCAGCGGTCGCTGAGCATTTCCGCCGGCGATTCGTCCTCGGATTCCCCGTCCTTGAGATACATCTGAACCACGATCCGGAAGTAGTAGTAGAGACTCACCGCCGACATGAGCACCGAAATCACCGCCAGCCCGACATACCCGGCTTCGACGGTGGCGGCCCAGAGATAGAGCTTGCCCATGAATCCGGCGGTCGGAGGAATCCCGGCCAGCCCCAGCATGAAGATGAGCATCCCCGCCGCCGCGCCGGGATGACGCCGCGCGAGGCCGGCGAAATCTTCGATGTTCTCTCCGGCATAGCCCTTGGACTCGAGCAGGATGACAAAACCGAAGGCGCCGAGGTTCATGAACGCGTAGACCACCATGTACATGAGCACGGCCCAGGTGCCGGCATCGGATGCCGCCACCAGTCCCATGAGGGCATAGCCGGCGTGGGCGATGGACGAGTACGCCAGCATCCGCTTGACGTTGTTCTGGGTCAGGGCGGCCACGTTGCCGTAGATCATGGTCGCCGCCGACGCGATCCACAGCAGCATCCGCCAGTGTTCGACCTCGCCGGAAAACGTCCCGGCGAAGAGCCGGAGGAACATGGCGAAGGCCACCGCCTTGGGCGCGACCGAGATGAACGCCGTCACCGGTGTCGGAGCTCCTTCATAGGCATCGGGGGTCCAGACGTGGAACGGAACCGCCGCCACCTTGAAGAGCATTCCGAACGCCACAAGGGCGATCCCGAGCAGGAGCAGGATGTTCTCGTTCGGCACCCCGGCGAGGGCGACCCGGATGGTCTCGAGATCGAGGCTGCCCGTCGTCCCGTAGATCAACGAAATGCCGTAGAGGAGCACGGCCGACGAGGTCGCACCCAGCACGAAGTACTTGACCGCGCCTTCGTTCGACTTGATCTCGAGCTTGAAATAGCCGACCAGGACATAGACCGACAGCGCCATGAGCTCGAGACCGACATAGAGGCTCGCCAGGTTGGCGCCCGACGCCATGATGAACATCCCGAGATCGGCACAGAGGACCAGCGACGCGAACTCACCGCCGCTGTAACCCGACCGATCGAGGTAGCCGGCGGCCATGAGCAGGGCCAGTGCCGAAGCGGCCAGGACCAGGATCTTGAAAAAGACGGCAAACTGGTCGACCACCAACATATCGCCCAGGATCAGCTGTGGACCGGCGACGGGTCGTCCGACAAAGAAGATCAAACCGGCGGTCACCGCAAGAGCCGCGATGGCGAGGGCGATCACGGGTCGCGATCCCCGGCGACCGAGGGGGATCCCTGCCAGCAGCACGGTGAACGCCGCGACCGCGAGAAAGATCTCCGGCAGGAACGGGACAAAGTCCGCCAGCGACATGGTCTACTCCCCGTGCTTCGACTCGGACGCTTCGCCGTGGTCGGTCTCACCCTCGCCGCCGAGAACAAAGCCGAGGTCGGCCTCGGGCAGAGCGACGCTGACCCGCTCCATGACTCGGTCGACCGTCGGCCGCATCCGGTCAAAAAACGGTTTCGGGTAGAGACCGATCCAAAATGCCATGACGATGAGCGGGATGATGGTCCACTGCTCACGCAGGTTGAGGTCCTTGAGTTCCTTGTTCTTCTCGTTGGCAAGCTCGCCGAAGAAGACCCGCTGATAGAGCCACAGCATGTAGGCGGCGCCGAGGACGATGCCCGAAGCCGCAAAGAGCGCCCAAACCCAACTGTGGTGGAAGGCGCCGATGAGGATCAGGAACTCGCCGATGAACCCGTTGAGGGTCGGCAGGCCGATGGACGACATGGTGATGATCAAAAAGAACGTCGCGTAGACAGGCATGATCTTGGCGATCCCGCCGTACTCCGAAATCAGCCTGTTGTGGCGGCGTTCGTAGACGATGCCGACCAGGAGGAAGAGGGCGCCGGTGGAGACTCCGTGGTTGAGCATCTGCAGAATCGCGCCGCGCAGACCCGGATCGTTGAGGGCGAACATCCCGAGCATGATGAAACCCATGTGAGAAACCGAAGAGTAGGCGACGAGCTTCTTCATGTCCTTCTGCGCCATGGCCACCAGCGCTCCGTAGACGATGGCGATGATGGACAGCGCGCCGATCCAGGGCACCGCCTTGACGGTGGCGTCGGGCAGCAGCGGCAGCGAGAGCCGGACAAAACCGTAGGTTCCCATTTTCAGCAGAACACCGGCCAGGATCACCGAACCCGCGGTCGGTGCTTCGACGTGGGCGTCGGGCAGCCAGGTGTGGAACGGGAACATGGGCACCTTGATGGCAAAACCGACAAAGAACGCCAGGAAGATCCAGAACTGGAGTTCGGGAGGCACCTGCGGGGCGATGGTGTAGAGGTGCGGAATCGAGAAGGTCGGGACGTTGCCGAGACCCGCGAGACCGATGGCCTTGAGCCCGCCGGCGTTGTAGAAATAGAGCGCCAGAATCCCGACCAGCATGAGCACCGAACCGACCAGGGTGTAGAGGAAGAACTTGATCGCCGCGTAGAGCTTGCGCGGACCACCCCAGACGCCGATGAGGAAGTACATCGGCACCAGCATGACTTCCCAGAAGACATAAAAGAGAACGAAATCGAGGGAGCAGAAGACGCCCATCATTCCGGTCTGCAGCATCAACAGGAAAACGTAGTACTCCTTTTCTCGATGCGTGATCGCCGAGAAGGAGCTGTACACCGAGATGAAGCCGAGCATCGTCGTCAGCAGGATGAGCAGGACGGCGAAACCATCGACGCCGAAGAGATACTGCGCCCCGACCGACGGAATCCACTCCGCCCGGCTGGCGAACTGGAACTCCGCGCCATCGGTCCGGTAGAGGAACCATAGCGGCAGGGAAAGCACGAAGTCCACGCCGGCGATGGTGACGGCCGCCATCTTGATGGCGCCGACGTTCTCCTTCTTCATGAAGAAGACGATGAGCAGAGCCCCCGCCAGTGGCAGGTAACAGATCAGGTTGAGGAGCCAGCCGTACTGTGTATCCATGTTTGTTTCCGTTCTCTGAGCCTAGAGATTCACGACAAAGAAAATACCGAGCAGCAGCGCCGCTCCGAAGACCATCACCATGGCGTACCCCTGGGCGAAGCCGACCTGGAGCCGCCGGAACTGGCGGCTGGCCGCGTCGTAGGAAGTACCCACCAGGTTCACCAGTCCGTCCACAACCTCAAGATCGAAGATCCCCGAGATCCACGACGATCCAACGGTCATGTTGCGGGTTCCGTTGACCGCACCGTCGACCACTCGAGCGTCGAACTCCCACAGGAAGTCGGAGAGCTTCAAGGTGGGGCGAATAATGATCGCTGCGTAGATTTCATCGACCCAGTACTTGTTGAGCAGCAGGCGGTAGATCAACGGGAATCTGCTCGCGAGGTGGCTCGCCCGGGTGAAGCCCGAGTCCTTGAGATAGAAGAGCCGGGCGACGAGAATGCCGGCGACCGCCACCGCCACCGATACCGCCACCAAGACCCACTCGAGCCCGAGGCTCAAGGCATGACCGTGGTGTTCGCCGTGGGTCAGGACCACCGGGCCGAGGAAGCGGTCGATGAAGCTCCACCCTTCGAGGTGGAAGAGCTGGCCCGGGAAGCCGATGAGCACACCGCCGATGATGGAGAGAACCGCGAGGATCTGGAGCGGCAGCGTCATGGTCCAGGGCGACTCGTGCAGGTGGTGCTCCGCTTCGTGACCGCCCCGGAACGACCCTTCAAAGGTCATGTAGACGAGTCGGAACATATAAAACGCGGTCAGCGCCGCACCGGCGAGACCCAGGAACCAGAGCAGATAGTAGATCCCGCCGTTGTGGTTGAGATCGGTGTAGCCCGCCTCGAACGCCTTCGCCAGGATGGCGTCCTTGGAAACAAAGCCGGCGAGCGGCGGAATCCCGGCGATGGCCACCGTGGCCACCCAGAACGTCCAGTAGGTCGTGGGCATGTACTTCTTCAACCCACCCATCTTCCGCATGTCCTGTTCGCCGCCACAGGCGTGGATCACCGAACCGGAACCGAGGAAGAGGCATGCCTTGAAGAAGGCGTGGGTGACGACGTGGAAGATGGCTGCGACATAGGCCCCGACACCGGCGGCGAGGAACATGTAGCCGAGCTGAGAGACCGTTGAGTAGGCGAGCACCTTCTTGATGTCGTTCTGGACCAGACCGATGGTGGCGGAGAAGACGGCGGTGACGCCGCCGATGACCGCCACCGTCAGCATGGCGGTGGGGCTCATCTGGTAGAAGTAGTTGCACCGGGCCACCATGTAGACACCGGCGGTGACCATGGTGGCGGCGTGGATCAGAGCCGATACCGGGGTCGGGCCGGCCATGGCGTCGGGGAGCCAGACAAAGAGCGGAATCTGGGCCGATTTCCCGATGGCGCCGACAAAGAGCAGCAGACCGATGATTGTGGCCGCGGTCGCGAAGTGACCACCGTGATCAGCTGCCATGGCGTCGAAGAGGCCCTGGAACTCCAGGGTCCCGAAGTAGTAGAAGGCAAAAAAGATCGCGAGCAGAAACCCAAAGTCGCCGATCCGGTTGACGATGAAGGCCTTCATCCCCGCCGCCGCACACCAGCCCTTCTCGAAATAGAAGCCGATGAGCAGGTAGGAGCAGAGCCCGACGCCCTCCCAGCCGACAAAGAGCACCGGGAGATTGGAGCCGGTGACGAGGGTCAGCATGGCGAACATGAAGAGGTTGAGATAGGCGAAGTAACGGGCGTAGTCGCGGTCCGGCTCGCCGTGCATGTAGCCGACCGAGTAGAGATGGATGAGGAAGCCGACAAAGGTCACGAAACCGACCATCACCGCCGACAGCGGATCGACCTGGAACGAAGCCGCGATCTCGACGGCGGCCTTACTGCCATCGGCGATGGTGAGCTCACCGCCGGTGATCCAGGTGAAGGCCTTGACCGGGTAGGCCTTGGTGTGGTCTTCGGTGAAGAACCACTGGATCACCGAAGCCCAGCCGTAGATCCACGCGAGCCCGGCGCCGAGCAGCGCCACCGTTTGGGTTGTGCTCTTCGGCAGACCCCGCCGGTTGGAGACAAACCCGTTGAAGATCGCGCCCAAGAGTGGGAAGAGGGGAACGAGCCAGATGAAATCGTAGAGCTTCATGCCGTCACCCGCGCATCACGTCGGCCTCATCGAGGGCGACCGTGTCCTTGAGCCGGACGAGGGCGATGATGAGACCGAGCCCGATGGCGGCCTCGGCGGCGGCCACCGTGATGACAAAGATCGTCAGTACCTGGCCGGCCAGATCCGACAACCGGAAGCTGAAGGCGATGAGGTTGAGGTTGACGGCGTTGAACATGAGCTCGAGCGACATGAGAACGGTGATGAAGTTGCGCCGCATCATCACCCCGATTAAGCCCAGACAAAAGAGGATCAGCGACAGCGCGACATAGTGGGTGGCGTCGATCACGGCGCACCTCCCCCACCGCCGGTTTCAAGGCCGGCCGTGCGCCTGCCGAAGACAATCGCGCCGATCATGGCCACCAGGAGCACGACCGAGACCACCTCGAAGGGCACCAGATACTTGGTGTAGAGAACGGCGCCGATGGCCTCGGTGTTGCCGATCTCCACACCATCGACCATTCGCAGGCCGGTTCCGTCACCGTGCCCGGAAGCCAGCACCCCGAAGATGAGCCCGAAGGCGATGAGGACCCCCAGGAGGACACCGCCGACGACCGCCAACGGCGCCAGCCGCGACAGATAGACCTCTTCGGGCGCCAGGCCCTTGATGCTGACGAGCATGATGACGAAGAGGAAGAGAATCATGATACCGCCGCCGTAGACCAGAACCTGAACGGCGGCCAGCAGCTCGGCGTGGCGGAGCAGGAAGAGCGCCGCCACCATGATGAAGCAGAACAGCAATGAGAGCGCCCCGTGCACCGGGCTTTTGAACACCAGCACCCCGACGCCCCCCGCCACCGTCAGGACGGCCAGGCAGTAAAAGAGGATTTCGGCGAAGTTGACGACGAGAAAGTCCATGCTTCGCTCCCCCTATTCTTCCGCCGCCGGTTCGGCGGCCGGCTCGACGGGAAGTTTGCTCATCGGGTTCTTGGGGTCCTGGCCCTCGACGGGGGTGATGACCCCGGGGAAGGCGGTCAGCCCTTCCCAACTGGCCAACCGCTCCTTGAAGAAATACAAGCCTTCGTTGCGCTCGTAGGTCGAGGTCTCGTAGGTCTTGGTGGTCAGCCAGATCGAACGCGGTTCGGTGGGGCAGGCCTGTTCGCAGAGACCACAGAACATGCACCGCTTGACATCGATGTCGTAACGGTCGATGACCTTCTTTTTCTTCTTCGTTTCGGGGTTCACCTCGACATGATCTTCGATAAAGATGATGTTGATGGGGCAGGCCTTGGCGCAGAGACTGCAATCGATGCAGCGGTCGAGGTCATAGCCGAACATCCCGCGAAAACGATCCGCCGGCTCCATCCGTGCTTCCGGATACTGGATCGTCTCCTTGCGACGGAAGAAGTAGCCGCCGGTGACCGCCATCCCTTTGAAGAGCTCGAAGGGTACGAGCTTGCCGAGGAAGTCCATGAAACCCATCCCTATCCCCAGACCCTGAACACCAGAACGCCGATCCCGATCAGGAGGACGTTGGCAAGAGAAAGCGGCAACAACCACTTCCACCCGATCGCCATGAGCTGATCAAAGCGATAGCGCGGGAAGGTGCCGCGGAACCAGATGAAAACGAAGATGAAACACATCACCTTGGCGAAGTACCAGGCGACCGGAGGAATCCAGGCCAGCACGGGCAACTGCCAGAGACCCGAGAGCAGGTTCGGGAAGGGCGGCAGCCAGCCACCGAAGAAGAAGATGACCGCCAGCGAGGAAACCAGCAGCATGTTCATGTACTCGGCGAGGTAGAAGAGCGCGAACTTCATTCCCGAGTACTCGGTGTGGAAACCGGCCACGAGCTCGGCCTCGGCCTCGGGAAGATCGAAGGGGTTGCGGTTGGTCTCGGCGACGCCGCAGATGAAGTAGATACCGAATCCGAGCACCCCGGGGAAGACCCACCACCACTCGGCGGCGCGCTGCGACTCGACGATCCCGACCATCGACATGGTTCCGGCCATGAGCAGCACCGAAACGACGGCAAAGCCCATGGGCACTTCGTAGGAGATCATCTGCGCCGCCGATCTGAGACCACCCATGAGCGAGAACTTGTTGTTCGAGGCCCAGCCGCCGAGAATGAGGCCGTAGACCCCGATCGAAGAGATCGCGAGGATGAAGAGGACGGCGATGTTGATGTCGGCGATGAAGGGCTCCACCGCCACTCCGGCGACCGAGAAGGTCTCGCCGAAGGGGATCACCGACCACACCAGGAACGACGGTACGAAAATCAGCATCGGCGCGAGAATGAAAACAAACTTCTGGGCGCCGGCAGGAGTCAGGTCTTCCTTGACAAAGAGCTTGAAGACATCGGCGAACGGTTGCAACAGACCCTTGGGACCGACGCGGTTCGGTCCGAGCCGAACCTGCATGTAGCCGAGCACCTTGCGCTCGAGCAGGGTGAGGTAGGCGACGACCAGCAACAGGGCGGTGAGAATCACCACCAGTTTGACGACGGGAAGGACGACGAGCTGAACCAGGGGATCCGTCATCGGTCGATCTCCCCGAGCACGATATCCAGGGTGCCGATCACGGCGATCATATCGGCCACGAGATGGCCCTCGATCATCGCCGGCATCGCCTGGAGGTTGATGAACGAAGGCGGTCGGACGTGACAGCGGTAGGGCTTGGTGCCTTTTTCAGTCGTCACGATGAAGTAGCCGAGCTCACCCTTGGGGGCCTCGACCGAGCCATAGACCATGCCCTCCTTGGCCCGAAGCACCTTGGGCGCCCGCGCCATGATGGGCCCGTCGGGCAGCCGGTCGAGACATTGCTGGATGATCCGCACCGACTGCCGCATCTCCTCGACCCGCACGAGGTACCGATCGTAGGTGTCGCAGTTCTTCCCGATGGGGATCTCGAAGTCGATCTCGTCGTAGCGGTCGTAGGGAAACACCTTGCGGATGTCCCACCGGACCCCCGATCCGCGCAGCGGCGGTCCCGTCAGACCCCACTCGATCGCCTCCTCGGGAGAGATGACGCCGATGCCGATGGTGCGTTTCTTCCAGATTCGATTCTCGGTGAGAAGGGTCTCGTACTCGTCGATCCTGGCCGGAAATCCGTCGGCCACGGCGCGGCACCGGTCGACCCAACCATCGGGCAGCTCGAAGGGCACCCCACCGATCCTCATGGTGTTGAGGGTCAGGCGGGCGCCGCAGTACTCCTCGAAGAGATCGAGGATCGCGTCACGGTCGCGGAAGTTGTAGAAGAACGGCGTGATGGCGCCGATGTCGATGGCGTGGGTGGCGAACCAGACCAGGTGCGACGCGAGTCGCTGGAGCTCGGCGAGGATCATCCGGATATAGGCGGCCCGCGGCGGGATGGAAATCCCGAGGAGCTTCTCCATCGTGACGCAGAAACCCTGGTTGTTGGTTGCCGCCGCGACATAGTCCATCCGGTCGGTGTGCGGGATGCACTGGGGAAAGTCCATCGTTTCGAAGAGCTTCTCGGTGCCGCGGTGGAGATAGCCGATGATCGGCTTGGATTCGACGATCTTCTCGCCATCGAGCTTCACCATCACCCGGAGCACGCCGTGCGTTGCCGGGTGTTGAGGCCCGAAGTTGATCTCCATTTCCTCGATATCGAAGAGTGAGGTCTCGGGACCGCTCATGCGTCTTCCCCCTTCTCTTCAGTCATCACCGGCCCACCGCCCGTCGGGTAGACATCGGGATAGATGGCGGCGCCGGTGTCGATCCCCTCGATGGGAAAGTCCTTGCGCAGGGGATGGCCGTTGAAACCCTCCCAGGTCAGGATGCGCTCGAGGCTCGGGTGGTTGGCGAAGACGATGCCGAAGAGATCGTAGACCTCGCGCTCCATCCAGTTGGCGACCTTCCACACCCCGGTCACCGATTCGACGATTTGATCGTCGGCCACCGTCGTCACGAGCCGGAGACGGAACTCGCCGTCGAAACGGTGCATCCAATAGACCACGTCAAAACGGCCCTCTTCGCGCTCGGGCCAATCGATGGCCGTGAGATCGACGAGAAAGGCGAAGCCCCGCTCGTCTTTGAGAAAACGACAGACCTCGACGATCTTCGCGGCCGGGATCGTCACCGTCAGGTCACCGGCGAATCGTCCGGCGGCGAGCACCGAACCTGCAACGCCCGCCGCGAGTGCGACCACCTCGGGATCGTCACCGGCGTCGATCCGCTCGGGAGAAACCGGTTTGTCCTCCCACGGCGGTTTCGGCTCGGTCTCTTCTTCCGCGGATTCCGCGGCCTTCTTGGCGGCCGCCTTGGCCTTGGCCGCCGCGATCTTGGCGGCCTTCTCCTCATCGGTCGGCTTGGCCTTTGCCTCGGCCGGCTTGTCGCCGGCCTCGGCGGCGGGTTCGGCCGCAGGTGTGGTGGTTTCTTCGGTCACCGGCGCATCCTCGGGGGGTTTGGAAGTCTCGTCTGTCATGGCTGCCTCACGAAACTTCGGTCTTGGCGATGGTCCGCCGGTCGATCTTCTTCTGCAGTTCCATGATGCCGTGGATGAGCGCTTCGGGCCGCGGCGGGCATCCGGGGATATAGACATCCACGGGGACGATCCGATCGACTCCCTGGGTGACCGCATAGGTCTTGTAGGGGCCGCCGCAGGTGGCGCACGAACCCATGGCGATGACCCACTTGGGATCGCCCATCTGCTGATAGAGCCGTTTGATCATGGGCGCCATCTTCTCGGTCACGGTGCCGGAGACGATCATGAGATCGGCTTGCCGCGGCGACCCGCGAAAGACCTCGGCGCCGAACCGTGCGAGATCGTAGCGTGCATCGAGCGTCGCCATCATTTCGATGGCGCAGCAGGCGAGCCCGAACTGCATCGGCCACAGCGAGTTCTTCCGCGCCCAGTTGAAGAGCTTGTCGTAGGTGGTGGTGATGACGCTCGGTTTGAAGCGGTTTTCGATCATGCCCATTCCAGGGCCCCCCTCTTCCACGCATAGACGTAGCCGACGAGCAGGATCGCCAGGAAGACCACCATCTCGACAAAACCGAAGACCGCCAACCGATCGAAGCTCACCGCCCACGGAAAGAGGAAGATCGTTTCCACGTCGAAGACCACGAACAGGACCGCGATGACGTAGTAACGGATGGAAAACCGCGTGTCGAACGCGAAAGAGGTGGGTTTGACGCCGCACTCATACGGCTCGCCCTTGACCGGATCGGGCGAACCCGCGCGGATCACCTTGGTGAGCAACAACAGCAATATCGGAATCGTAATGGCGACCAGCGAGAAGACCAGTATAGGAACGTAATGCTCCATCGACTCTCCTTCGTCTCGAATCACTCCGCGACCGCAACGCCTGTCATTCTAGCCTCACCGAGGAGACTGTCAAACCGACCGGCGCAGGCTTGCACGCTCCCCTGCCCTCAGGGGTTGTGAAAAATAGCATAATCTCGCGAGCTTCGCGAGATCGGTCTCCCGACGAAGGTCGGATTCTCGTCTTGGGGTGCTCCAAGTCTCCGGATTTGCGCGTTTTCGACCCACCGCCACCGGCCCTCCGGTCGATGGCGTCGACCGGCAGGACGTGCGGATCCTAGCCCGCACTTCTCACCGGGTTTCGTCGCGAGGGCGGCGAGGTGCGGTGCCCAGCTGGGTTTTCGATCCGAGGGGCGCGGAGGCGTACTTGACAGTACGTCGAGCACCCGGAGGTGAGAAAGCCCAGCTGGGGGCCGTGCATCGCCGGCCGCAGCAGACAGCTGGTGAGAAGAGCGGGCTCGGGGTCGATGGAACTCTGGTCCCCCGACGTGGTCCCACGTTTCAAGGAGACACCCCATGAGCACCGATGATCGACCCCGCAGCCCGCAGTCCTGGGAGCACCTCTTGGAGAAGGACCCGTACGGCGGACGCCGATTCCGCATCGGAATCGCGGTCGCGGCCGTCATCCACGCCGCGATCTTCGCCATCACCTGGCCGACCATCGCCCAGGCCCCGCCCAGGGAGCCCGAGCCGGTCCTCATTCCCATCCGGCTCGTCAACCTGATTCCCCCTGACCGCGAGGTCGAGCCGGTGCTCATCGAAGCCCCGCTCCCTCCACCCCCGGGGCCGCCCGTGATCGCGAGCCCTCCCGAACGACCGGCCGAGCCGGTGGCCCGCGATCACCCGGAGCCCATCGAAATACCGGAGGGGCCGGTCGTCTCCCTGCTGCCCCCGGATGAGCCCTCACCGCCAACGGTGGTCGAGGAGAGGACGATCGTCCACGCCGGCTTCGACATCGCGGAACCGAGGATCCTCGACAAGATCGAACCGCGTTACACCGAGCCCGCGCGCATTGCCGGGATCCAGGGGGTCGTCATCCTCGAACTCGTCATCGACACCGAGGGAGCCGTCGAGTCGGTCAACGCTCTGCGAGGCCTGCCCCTGGGCCTGACAAAAAGCGCCGTCGCCGCCGTCGAGCAGTGGCGATTCGAGCCGAGTACCTACAACAACCGCCCGGTCAGCGTCCGCTACATCCTCACCGTCCACTTCCGCCTCACGTGAGTGGCAGCTCGGTTGAGAGCATCAAAGCCGTCGGCGCGGCAACGCCAAACGCCTTGAAACACGGAGATCACGGAGAACCACGGCGATTCCACGGCGCGTTCGTTTGGTATCCATCCCATCGATGGCCATGACGCATCCCCCACTTCCACCGAACAGGAGGAAACACTCTTGGATCGCTCCGTGGCCACTCCGTGGTTCCCCGTGTTCCCCGTGTTTCAAACTCCTCCGTTCAGGTCACCCGGCCGTTCGCCCGTCCCCGAATCGGTTCTTGCAGTCCACGATCTGCAAACGTCCCCACAACAAATCGGTGAATCCCTGACTTCATCAGTCGCGTGTTCCAGTTCATCAGGTATCCGATTCGTTTTCCGCTCAATTCCAGATAAGTGAGGATCTGAGCGGTGTGAATCGAAAGCAGTCTGTCCACGGCCTTGTTCTCGATGACGACGGAGTTCTCGACCAGCATGTCAATTCGGTATCCCGCATCGATGCGATGTCCTCGGTATTCGATCGGAAGAGAAACCTCCGTTTCGACGTACAATCGCGCGTTTCGAAGTTCCAGGGCAAGGCATGACTGGTAGGCGGATTCGAGCAATCCCGGTCCGAGGTTCTTGTGAACTCGGATGGCCGACCGGACGATGGTCGTTCCCAAGTCGTTGAGAAGGTTGCGTTCGTTGTTGTTCATTTGACGGCTCCGAGGGTTCCCAGGGGTGGTTGGCCTTCCCTTCGGTCGAGGCTTCGGTAGGCGATGGCCTCGGCGACGTGGGGCGCTCTGACCCGATCGTCGCCGGCGAGATCGGCGATGGTCCTCGCCACCCTGAGAATGCGGTGCCAGGCCCGCGCGGACAGACCGAGAGCCCGGCTCGCATGTTCTAGCAACCGCCTTCCGTCGTCATCCGGGGCCGCCCACTCGCGGATCGCCTCCGAGCCCATGTCGCCGTTGGACAACGGCCCTCCGGGTCCGAATCGTTCACGCGCCCTCAGCCGTGCCGCAGCCACCCGCGCCGCCACCTCCGCCGACGTCTCCCCCCGACGATCCCGGGACAGCTCCCGCCACGGCACCGATGCAACCGACACCTGAAGATCGAGCCGATCGAGCAGCGGACCCGACAACCGCGACCGATAGCGGTCCACCGCCGGCGGGGTGCAGACGCACTCCCGCCGCTCGTCGCCGAGGTAGCCGCAGGGGCAGGGATTCGCCGCCGCCACCATCTGAAACGCCGACGGGAAGGTCAGGGTCGCCTGCGCCCGGGCGACCGTCACCGTCCGGTCCTCGAGTGGTTGGCGCAGCCCCTCGAGGACATCGCGGCGAAATTCGGTGAGCTCGTCTAAAAAGAGCACTCCATGGTGCGCGAGGGAGACCTCGCCCGGTTGGGGGCTGGTCCCGCCGCCGATGAGCGCCGCGTTGGAGATCGTGTGGTGGGGCGCCCGGAACGGCCGCCGCGAGAGCAGGCCGCGCGGCCGCGGCACCCGGGTCGAAACCGAGTAGACGCTCGTCACCTCAAGCGCCTCCTCGGACTCCAGCGGCGGCAGGATCCCCGGCAGGCGACGCGCGAGCATGGATTTGCCGCAACCTGGAGGACCCATGAAGAGCAGGTGGTGGCCCCCCGCCGCCGCAACCTCGAGGGCGCGGCGCGCCTGTTCCTGCCCGACCACATCGGAGAGATCAGGCACCGCTGCAACCGAGCGCTCGTCACCGTCGGCGGAGTCCGTGATCTCCGGGACCACACCGTCCCTCAGGTATCGCAACACCTCACCCAGGGTCGCGGCACCGGTCACCCGGATGCCTGAGACCACCGAACCCTCGGCGAGATTCGACCGCGGGAGGATCACCTCCGCCACCCCCTGCCGGCGCGCGGCGAGGACAATCGGCAGAACCCCCCGCACCGGCTGCAGCCGCCCTTCGAGGGACAGCTCGCCGATCATGAGCCGGTCTTCGAGCTTCTCCATGGGCAGATGTCCGGCCGAGGCGAGAAAGGCCATGGCCATGGGCAGGTCGAGGGCCGCCCCTTCCTTCTTCTCATCCGCCGGCGCCAGATTGAAGACGGTGTTGGCCGCCTCGGATCGGCGGCCGAGATGCCGGATGGCCGAGAAGATCCTCTCCTTGGCCTCGCGGACCGCGGGATCGGGCAGCCCGACCACCGTTGTCGATGGGTTCTGCGCCCGGATCCGGTCCACTTCCACGGTGATGAACAACGCATCCACGCCGCGCGGCGTGGCTGAATACGCCTTCGCCAACATAAAGCTCTCCCTTTCGGTTGTTCAGCGTGGATTGAACCCAGTATGGGTCCGGCGGCGTGGATCGTCAAGGCAAACACCGCGTCCGTGCCCGTGTCGGATGTGCAGCGGCAGCGTCTGGGACAACGGCAGGGTACCGCGTTCGGGCACGTCACCGACGACAGCCAAGATGGCTGTCGCTACACAATCAAGAACGGCCCCTGTGTAGCGACAGGCTTCCAGCCTGTCGGGGCAGCGACCGGGGCAGCGACCGGGGCAGCGACCGGGGCAGCGACCGGGGCAGCGACCGGGGCAGCGACCGGGGCAGCGACCGGGGCAGCATGATCACCTCCTGGTTGTTCTGAAACGGTGGTAGCCGCTGAGAGAGCCCATGTCAAGGGCAAGACACGTCGCCGCGGCGGCGACCCTTGACATGGGCTCTCTCAGCGGCTGGGGGGATGCATGAACAACCAGGAGGTGATCATGCGCAACGCCCTACCAACCACCGGCCTCATCGCCCACTCGAAAGCCCTCGAAGCTGCAGGCATCGCGATTTCGCTTGTCCTGCGCGTCCCGGCACCCCTCAAGAGCCTCGCCGATCAGGTGATTCGCTCCGCGTCGTCGGTGCCTGCGAATCTCTCCGAAGGCCACGGTCGATCAGGCCGCGATCGGATGCACCACTGGCGCATCGCCTACGGTTCCGCGAAAGAGGTCGACACCCACCTCCAGCTCCTCGTCCGAGCAAGCGCCATCGATTCTCGTCGCGCCGAATCCGCCCTGAGGCTCTTCGACGAGACACGAGCCCTCACCTGGCGTCTCCTCCACCCGAGAGCGTGACCTCCACAGAACGCGGGATGGGTGCCTGGCTCCAACTTTGTTCGCCGCGAACAAAGTTGTGTGCCTGGCATCCCCTCCCATCGCGCCTCCACTTGCAAGGGCCGTGTGGCGGGGCGCCGGGCACGGCATTGTGCTCAGATGACGACCCGGCGGTGCGGCCCGACCCGCACAATGCCGATGCCGGGCTCCCCCGGGAGGCGCGCGCATATCATCCATCCAAGCTCAGCTGGAGGCCGCCGGCGCATGAGCAGCGTGGTCGCAGCCCTTCCAATCCACCCTCGAGTGACCACGCTGCTCGTGCGACGCTGGGCCTTCGGGACGCCAAAGCGTCCCGAAGGCCCAGAAGGCCGGGGTTCAAAGAAACGGGCGTCCGGGGCCGCGTCCGGGTGCGGGAACGGGATCGAATCGGACACGGACCTTGCCGCTGTTCCTGACGCGGCCCCTGGCCCTGTCCCAGACGCTTTCCCGGTCCTTGGCGCCTCCCGACGAATGATCGGGAACTATTCCACCCGGAAAACGTTATACTCAGAGACTGAGTCGAACTTGGGGGTGTCCTGGGTTTGACGGGGAACGGTTCCGGTTGTTGGCAGCGTGTCGAGGTCCTCACCGCCTCGTTAATAAGGTGGGGGCAAAACTTAACTGCCAATAACGACTACGCACTGGCTGCTTAGGTAGCCACGTCGGCCTCGAGACTCCGCCTGTCGGTCTGAGGTTCGACGTTATTTAGACGGGCTGGGTCACCACGGCGCCCGAACGCGGTGACCGAGATTTTCGGGCTGGCCCCACCGAAGGTCGCCGACGACCGACCACGGGGCGAGATTTAAATCGCCGGCTGCACACGGAGAAACCAGCGACCGGAGTTCCTCGGACGTGGGTTCGATTCCCACCGCCTCCACCAATAATTCCCTCGAATCGCTGACTTCGGGAATTATGGTTTGGGTCGCGGACTCCCCAAAAGGGCGTGCGCTCGCCTTCGACGAGCGAAACCACCTAACATTGTTAGGTTGCAATACCCGGCACGATTCCGCCGGATTTGGAAAAGAAGCCTCACTCAGGAATCGAAAACACTACGGTCCTCTCGGCCTCGAGCGAACTGCTGTCTCAACGACGACACACCGCGCGAAAATCCTGGGCACTTGCTCCGCACGGTCTCGGCCGAGTCCATTATGACGAGCAGAAAGTCCGCCTTCAGCAGATCTCATTGGAGATTCTCGAGGAACTCGGCTTCATCGTGAGTAGACAGCATTCTCTCGACCATGTCCAATCTCTCGGCCGCAGGAACCGCGGGGCTTGGCTATGACCTACCGGAAGAACCGCGCACTTTCGGCCGGTGAGGCCGGCAACCGTCATATAGGCATCGGCAGGTCGGCACGCAAACACGGCTGTCGATCGACGTGTTGTTCATGATCCAACCTGACGGTTTTCCCTGCCGGATCCGCAGAATTCCCTCTAGATCGACGAGGTACACGCCGCCGAATTGCAGGTATGGAGATACCGGCGCGAGAATTCCCAAGAGCAGGCCCCCCCCAATACACGCGGAACGAGCAGCCGGCCCGACAGCGAAACCGGACTCTCGATGTCGCAAAAGCCGCGTACGCCTCCACCAGACCGATTGCTGCCAGACGCCACTGCAAGCTGGCCGTGCCTAACTGCGAACTCGTGCGGGACCAGCATAGCCAAACCGGAATCCTCTCCACCTCGTCGCAGGTAGGCCGGCGCCTGCCCGAGCAGGGACACACCGAGCAAACCCGGAACCCAGCCGAGGGAAGGTCGGTTTCTGAGAACCAAGACCAATCCTAAATGATCGCCAGAACACCCACACCGGGTGTGCTCAGGCCGATTGCGAAGTCTGGGTTCGCCATTTCCGGCGCCAGGTAGCGCCATGGGGGCGGGATTTTGCTGAGGCAGTCTCCAGGAGATGCCACATCAGCGGCGCGGCTAAGATCACTGACGAAAATGCAACCGCACCTACACCAAGCGCAACCATTCTCCACCGCACCCGAACTTGAAACCAGCGGCAAAGACCACATTCCGTGAAGGTTGCGATGGCGCCGGCTCCCACTAATTGCACGAAACCGGGTGCCACCATCGCGGCAACCCCTAGCGACCAAGCCGTTGATCACTCCTCGCTTGACGATCAGACAGTTGATCCTTCCTGACCGGACAGAATGGTATCGACTACATCGCGTCCAAAGAAAGACGACGAGCATGGTCGAGAGCCACCGCCTGGATGCTCGGCATCGCTGCGCCAATGTGGGTCAACCACCACATCGAACCAAAGAGCAAGAACGGCACTGCAGCAAGCCCCACCCAGCGGTCTGCCGTTCTTCGTACCACGAGATACAGCAGAACGACGATCATCGGATTCAACACCGAGCGTTGATTTCGCATGAACTATTGGGAGATCCGCGTGCATTGCGAGCCCAACAGCTGCCATCAATGCGGGGCCGGCGGGTGCATACCACCACGTGGCGTCGCTCATCGACGGATCAGCCCACACTCGACATTCAACCATGTTCAACGACCACGCCGTGTCTCGAAAGGCATCGTATGGCAGCGCGGTCCCTCCAGCCGTGACCCTCCAGACCCATGAAAACGCCAGCACCCACACAGCTACGAGGCAGAAGGCATCTAGCAACCTGTTCTGGTCCCTCGGGATTGAGGCCGCTCTGTCTTCGGCTCCAGATCTCTCGTCACGGCGAGGTGAATTCCTGTTCCACTCCTCTCAGCCTAGCACCCCATCGTGTGTTTCTTGAATCACGTGTCGGGTAGGCCCGGGCGGTTGCCCGCCCAGGCCCCCCACAGATCCGAAAAAGGTGTCAGGCACTGCTTTGCAGAACTAGGACTCACCGAGAGCGGGCACGGCAGCGCGGAGCGCCGCGAGCCGATCGCGGGCGATGGGCAGCACGCTGTTCACCGGCGGTTCGAGCTTGAGCTCCCAGTCTCGGCCGTCGGCCTGCAGGCGGAGAAGCCTGACGTGGACGATGTTGACGGTGTGCTCGCGGTGAATCCGGACGAAACCATAGGGCTCGAACAGCGGCGAGACTTCACCGATGGGTCTGACATCGAGAAGCGGTGTGCGTGAGCGCAGGCGGATTTCGGTTTCGCCGCCCTCGGCTCGGAGGCAGTAGACGTCACCGGGGTCAAGCACGCGTTGTTCGCCGCGGGAGATGTGGACAAGAACTCTGATCGGCGCCATACCAAAGTTGTAGCATGACTTGGTTCCCAGGCGCACGGGTTGGCGGTAAACCGCATGGGCTGGTGTTGTGGCGTATGAGTCGGTTTTGGCGAGTGACTGCCGCCGCAAGGATCGGCGTCGTTCACCCCGGCAGATCGCGGCGTGAGTGGCGGACGCGGAGGATCACGAGGTCGTTGGCCCGGATCTCGTAGATCACGCGGTAGGGCCGCACGATGATTTCGCGATAGCGTTCGATGCCGATCTCCGGCACGATACGGCCGGACGAGGGGAAGGCGGCGAGATCGTTGACCCGGTCGCGGATCTTGGCGGCGAGCCGGCGGGCGGCTTCAGGACTGTCGCGCTCCACCCATTCCCGGATCTCGATGAGGTCGGCCAGGGCGGGACCCGTCCAGAGAATTGGCTTCGTTTTAGCCACTGCCAAAGGTCTCGAGGATCGCGAGGGCCTCCTCGTGCGGGTGGAGATCGCCGTCGGTGGCCGCCTTGGCTCCGGCCTCCACCGCTTCGACAAAAGACTGGCGCTCGACCAATCGCTCGTACTCGTCCACATCAAGAAGCACCGCGACCCCTCGGCCTCGTCGCGTCAGCAAGACCGGTCTCCGGGTTCGCCTGATCTGACCGATGATCTCGGCGCTTCTTGTCTTGAGTTCCGAAACCTGTTTCACGTCTTCGGAGAATCGAATCGAATCGTTCATGGTACCTCCAAAGGCCCAATCAATCGTACCATTCAAATGTGAAGAATGGGAATGGTGCCGTGGGAATGGGAATTGTGCCAGGCACCGATCTGCGGAGTTAGGACTCCCCCAGGGCGGCGCGGAGCGCCGCGAGCCGATCGCGGGCGATCGGTAGCACGCTGTTCACCGGCGGTTCGAGCTTGAGCTCCCAGTCTCGCCCGTCGGCCAGCGGTGGACGCGCAGTATCACGAGATCGTTTTCCCGAATCTCGAAAAGGTGCCGGGCACCGATTTCCAACAAACGAACCCGGCGACGCGGTTGTCGTTCTTCGGCCAGTGGGCGCTATTTCGCGAGTTTGGCGGTGGCGAGGCGGTTCAGGCTGACGCCGGCTTCGGCAGCCTCCACGGTGAGATCGCGGTGGAGATCCGCGGGAACCCGGACCATGAACTTGCCGCTGTATTTCCGGCCCGCGAGAGGCTCGGGGATCGGTTCGTCGTCTCGTTCCATGTCTGCAACCACGTCCGCCACGACACGCCGGATTCCGGAAAACGCCTCCTCGGGGGACGGCGACAGCCAACTCAAGCTCGGGAACTCCGCGCAGAGCCCCACATGCTCCTGATCCTCGACCGACCAGGTGACCCGATAGGTGTAATGATCACTTCGACTCGTTTCCATTTCCCAACCTCTCGACGAGATCAGCAATCCCAGCCACAGTGGAATAGTATCAATATTGATATCATTGTCAAGCTCGAAAGGAAAGGGCGCCGGGATGGTGCATGCCTGTTCCCGGGCTGCGGCCACAATCAGTGCATCCCACCACGAAATCGAGTATCGATAATCAATTTCCCAGCGGCGCTGCACGAATTTCCTGTCAGCTGCCTACTCCCAGACCGGCAGCCGCCCGGGCGTGTAGGGCGCTCCGGCCTTCTCGAGCTCGTCCTCCAGACCGCGAATCCGCGCGTCGACCAGGCGAAGAGCGGCGAGGACCTCGCCAAAGCTCTCATGCGCCTCCCGGTAGGCCCGCTCGAAGGTCCCGGTGCTTCCCGAGGTCGTGGACCACAGGGACGAAACGATCATGTCGGTCCTGCCCTTGAGCGACATGCGGGACTGGCCCTCGTCCATGACCAGCAGTGGGTCGCCGTTGAGCTGCTCGTCGATCTCTCTGAGCTGCGTCGTGATGGCCGAGATTTCACCCAACAAGCTGGTTTCGATGCCGGGCACGCTGAGGACGGCCTGCTCGAGGTACGGCAGACCCTTCTTCAGCTCGGAGCGGTGGGCGTCGGCGGCGGAGATGGCGCGCGACAGGGCGGCGACCTTCCTGTTGAACCCGTCCAGGGCGTCGAGATCAGTGGCTGCAAGGCTGGCGATGTTGAGCGGTCTGCAACTCAGGCTTTCCGGCCCGGCCACCAGGTCGAGAACTCCCTCCTTGTATCGGTACATGGCGACCCGATACTCGCCCGGCGGAACCATGTAGCCGAGCTCCGGCGAGTCCCAGGGGGCGCCCTCGCCGCCGGTTGCCAGCGAGATCGGTCCGAACGGGCTGGTCCTGAAATCCCAGACCACCCGTTGGACGCCGGCCTTGACCGGTTTCTTGATCGCGCGGATGGCTTCTCCCTCGAGGTCCGAGATCACGAAGAGCAGGAAGGGCTCCTCCTCGGCATCCTCTTTCCGCCGCTGCTCGTAGCTCGGAAGATCAACCTCTTTCCCGTCCTCCTGGAGCTTCTTCTCGGCCTCGTTGCGGAGCTCCTTGAGCGACTTGTGGTCTTCCTTGACGTAGTAGGTGATCGCCGCCCCGACCTCGGGATTCGGCGCTGAGTAATAGCTCGCACCCTGGAATCCGACCCCCGGGAAGCCCATGGGGTCGGCCTGGACGAACATCAACGCATCCTCGACGGGGAAAACGGCCGCGGGACGTTCCAGAACCTCCGGGGTGAGCCGGCGCAGGGGGGAGTAGTCGTCGAGAACAAAGACCCCTCGGCCGAAAGTGGCGATGACGAGGTCATCCTCATCCCGTTGAAGATCCATGTCCGTGACCTGGACCGACTCCGGGAGCCCGGCCTTGAGCTCCACCCACTCGATCTTCGGGGTATTGGACACGAAGACGCCCTTCATGGTGCCGACGAAGAGCAGGTTCGGGTCGACGTGATCGACTCCCACCGTATAGGTCGAGCCGAACGCCTCCGGGAGATCGGCGCTGATCGAGCTCCAGTGCGCGCCGCCGTCCGTCGTCCGGTAGAGATACGGCTTGAAGTCGCCGGCAAAGAAGTTGTGGCAGGCGGCATAGGCGATTTCGCGGTCATGGGGCGAGGCGACGATGTGGTGGATCCGGGCGAACTCCGGTAACCCGTCGACCTCGGCCCTCTCCCAGCTCGCCCCGCCGTCGTGGGTGAAGTACAGAAGCCCGTCTCCCGAGCCCGCAAAGAGGCGGTCCTCATCCAGCGGGGATTCCGCAATCGTCACGATGTGAGCGAACGAGGCCTTGCTGACCATCTCGTCGATGCTCCAGCTGCGGTCCATCAGCCGGTGCAGCTTCGTCGGTACTCCGCGGGTGAGATCGGGGCTGATTTCGCGCCAGCTCTCGCCGCGGTCGTCGGATCTCAGGACGATGTTGCTGCCGTGGTAGAGCCGTTTGTGATCGTGGCTCGAGATGACGAGCGCCGCATCCCAGTCAAACCGATAGGCCTCGTCGCCCGGCTGCTCGTAGCCGCGGAGGTAGAGGCGCTCACCGCTGCGTTTGTCATACCGCACCACATTGCCGAACTGCCACTGGGAGTAGACGATGTTCGGGTCGGTCCAGTCGACCACGGTCTCGAAGCCATCGCCGCCGAGGGTGAAATACCAGTCCGCGTTGCTGATCCCCCCCGAGTTGACGGTCCGGGACGGGCCGCCGAGGCTGTTGTTGTCCTGGGTGCCGATATAGACGTTGTAGAAGGGTTTGGCATTGTCGGCCGTCACCTTGTAACACTCCGCCACGGGGAGATTCGCTTTGAACTGCCAGGTTGCCCCGGTATCGAAGCTCTCGTAGACGCCGCCGTCGCATCCGGACAGCATGTGCCGGTGGTCCTCGGGGTCGATCCACAGGGCGTGGTTGTCGACGTGCTTCTTGTCCTCGCCGAGCCGCGACCAGGTCTTGCCGCCGTCGGTGCTGACCTGGTTGAAGACATCCAGGCCGTAGACCCGATCGATGTTCTCGGTGTCGCAGACCAGCCGCTGGAAGTAAAACGTGTACGTCGTGACATAGCCGCTCATCCTCGACCAGCTGGCGCCGGCGTCGGTGCTCCGGTAGGTTCCCCGGTCATCCTCTTCGCCGGCGTCGACGACCGCGAAGAGCACATCCGGATCCACCGGGGAGATGTCCATCCCGACCCGACCGACCATTTTCTGGGGAAATCCGCCCTCGAGCCGCGTCCAGGTCTCACCGCCGTCGGTGGTCTTGTAGATCCCGCTCTCGTCGCCGCCGGTCACGATGGTGGTCAGGAACCGCTGCCGTTGGTGGGCGACCGCGTAGAGGACATCCGGATCCCGCGGATCCATGTGCAGCTGCCAACACCCGGTGTGCTCGCTCGGGTGGAGCACGTTTGTCCATGTGTCACCCCCATCCGTCGTCTTGAAGACTCCCCTGTCGCCACCGGATTGCCGGTGCGGTCCGTAGGCCGCCACCCAGACGGTGTCCGGATCCTCCGGGTGAACCACGATCTCGCCGATCTGCTGCGATTCCCCGAGACCCTTGTTGACCCAGCTCTTCCCGCCGTCGGAGCTCTTGTAGACCCCGTCGCCCGGAACGAGATAGGAGTGGGCATTGTTCTCGCCCGTGCCGACCCAGACCACCTTCGGGTTCGAGGGATCCAGGGTGACGGCGCCGATGGAGAACGAGGACTGGCCGTCGAAGATCGGGTCGAAGGTGGTCCCCCTGTTGGTGGTCTTCCAGAGTGATCCGTGCCCGGAGGCGACGTAGTACTCGGAATGATCCCGGGGGTTGACCTCGATATCGATGATCCGACCACCGGTCACCGCCGGGCCGATGCTCCGAAACGCGAGACCTCCGAGGGACGCCTTCTCGAGCGTGACAGGCCCCTTTTCCTCGGCGGCGGATCCCGCCTTGTCGCCCTTGACCTTGGCCTTTGCGGAGAACGCCCAGAGCGGTTGGAGAACCAGGACGAAGAGGACAGCGATGCGCAGGGTGGTGGTATTCATGCCGGAGATCATAGCGCGCCGACCGCTGCGACGTCTGAACCGGGATAGCCCTCGCGAACATTCGTTGCTAAGCTGTCGCTGGATTGCTTCACCGAAGCAATACCTCGTTGAGATCGATCACGAATCCCGGTTCGTCGTTGGTCGGGTCCGCCGGTAGACATGAGAAAAACACTGATATTCAGTTTTCTGTTCTTGCTGATCGCGGGCCTTCTGCCCGCGCAGGAGATGATGCACACCGTCGAGTTCCAGTACGGAGGCCGGAGCGTCCTCGTGCCGAAACTCGGTACCAGGGTCGAGGTGATCCCGGTCCTGGCGCTCATCGGCGCCGGCGTCGAGTACTCCCTCGCCGCCGGCACCTATGTCGTCGCGCTGGGCGAGCAGCGGTTGCAGTTCACCCCGGGCCACAAACTCGTCCTCGCCAACGACGAGTTGCTCACCACCAAGGATGCGGCGGTACCTTCACCCGGCGGAGTGGCCGCTTCCATCGGGTTCATCGACCAGGCGTTGCTCAGCCCCCTCGGATTCCGACTCGAGCCGATCCCCCAGGGCTACCGCATCGCACCGGGCGCTCGATTCGCCGATCCCATCACGATTCGACCGGCTGCGGCGGACTTCGCCGCCACGACCACTCTCGTCCTGACCCTCGATCGGGCGACCAGGACCCACGCCGAACCGGCCGAGGGCGGTGGTATCGTCGTTCGTTTCGACGACGCGTCACCGAGATTGGATCCGACCTCGCGACTGCAGTCGAAACGGGTTCGGTCGATCACGAGTAACGGCCGCGATGTGCTCATCGAGACCGTTGCCGGCGTCGGTCTGTTGAACTCGCACAACCTCGATGGGCCGCCCCGGGTGATCATCGAACTGGGCAAGGTCATGCCGACGCCGACCCCCGCGCCCGCGCAACTCCTCGAGCACACCGGACCATCGCCCATCGTCATCGACCCCGGGCACGGCGGCAAGGACACCGGCGCCGTCGGCGCCAACGGCCTCACCGAACTCGATCTCACCATGGCCGTCGCCCGGCGTCTCGCCGCCGAACTCCGGGCTCGGGGCCACGCCGTTCGTCTGACTCGAGAGGACGGCGAGGGCCGGGCGCTCACCGATCGGACCGCCATCGCCAACCGCCTCGAGGCCAAGATCTTTGTCTCGCTCCACGCCAACGCGTCGACCTTCTCTTCGGTCAAGGGCGCCGAGACCTACTACATGAGCCTCGACGACAAGGCCAGTGACGCGGCTGCGGCCGCCACCGCCAAGCTCGAGAACGAGGCCGGCGATTCGACCGACCAGCGCTCGGATCTCGACCTCATTCTCTGGGACCTCGCTCAGACCTCCGCCCTCAACGAATCGGCCGAGCTCGCCGTCGCCGTTCAGACCCGTCTCAACGCCCTCCTCGGTCTCCGTGATCGCGGGGTCAAGCAGGCTCCCTTCGTGGTTCTCACGGGTGCGACCATGCCGGCCATCCTGGTCGAGGTCGGTTTCCTGTCCAACCCATCCGAGGCGGACCGTCTGGCCGAACCGGAGCACCAACAGGCCCTCGCTCGCGCCATCGCCATGGGCATCGAGGAGTTCTTGCGCTAGTCATGAATCGTCGAGTCTTCTTGATCATCGTGGCAGCCGGGGTGTCCCTGGCACTCCTCGCCTGGGTTCTTCTCGGACCGGGCCGTCGGGCGATCACCCTCCCGGAGGTCACCGAGATCGCCAACCTGCCCACCCCGACCCCGGCGCCCGAGCAGCGGGTGATGCTGCTCTTCGGTGGTTCCGACGGCATGCTCCACCCCGAGCTGCGCAGCGTGCCGCTGCCCGCGGAGATCCACGAGCGAGTCAGGATGGTCGTCCTCGAGGTGCTCTCGGGCCCGGTCGGTGATCTCCAACCTGTCGTGCCTTGGCCGGCCGAGCTCAACATCGTCTTCATCGACAATCAGGGGACCGCGTTCATCGATCTCACCGCACCGCCCGAGCCTCTCACTGGCAGCCACACCGAGCTCATCCTCGCCTATGGTCTGGTGGACTCCATTCTCCTCAACTGCCCCGAGCTGACCTCGGTCCAGATTCTCTTCGGCGGACACGAAGTCCCGACGCTGACCGGTCACCTCGATATGTCGCGGCCGCTGGTGCTCAACAAACGCTTCATCGCCTCATGAACCGTCCCATCGGTGTCTTCGACTCCGGCGTCGGCGGTCTCACCGTCCTCAGCGCCCTGCGTGAGAGATTCCCCGTCGAGGATTTCGTCTATCTCGGCGACACCGCCCGTCTTCCCTACGGCACAAAATCGGCGGCCACGGTCCAACGTTATGCGGTCAACGCCGCGGCCCATCTCGAGGGCCGCGGGATCAAGCTCCTGGTGGTGGCCTGCAACACGGCGTCGTCCTACGCCCTCGAGGCGTTGGAAGGTTCGGCATCGATCCCGGTGGTCGGAGTCGTCGAACCCGGGGTCCGGGCCGCCATCGCCACCGGCGCCGCCCGAATCGGTGTCATCGGCACCGAGGGGACGATCCGCTCCGGGGCCTACCAGCGGGCCCTCGCGGGCCGCGCCGCCGCGGTCGAGGTCGAGGCGGCGGCCTGTCCGCTGCTGGTCCCCCTCGCCGAAGAGGGCTGGGGCGATCACCCGATCACCGATCAGGTGGCGAGCCTCTACCTGGCTCCGCTGCTCGCATGGGGGGTCGAGACGGTGATTCTCGGCTGCACCCACTATCCCCTGCTGAAACCCTCGCTGCAGCGCGTCGTCGGACCCGACGTGCGATTGGTCGACTCGGCGAGGGCGGTGGCCGAGACGATCGCCGCCGATCACTCCGCCCTGCTCTCGACCAACGACCGTGGAGGCGCGGTCCGCATCGAGCTCACCGACGCCTCGGATCGCTTCCTCCGGATCACCCGGTCGATCCTCGGCCGCGACCCCGAGGAGCTCGAGGTCGTCGACATCGATCAGGCGTGATCAGAGCTTGACGAGAGAGTCTCTCGCCTCGAGGCACACCGAGAACGCCTTCTTGAAGTTCTCAATCTGCGTTGCGGTGGCCTGTTGTGCCTGCTGACCCTGCTGCTCGACCTGCTGAGTCGCCTGTTGCTGCGCCTGACGGCCTCGGGCTCGACCTGCCATGAGGCCCGCCGCCGCGCCGTAGGCCGCCCCGCGGCCGGGGTCGTTGCTGGCGGTCTCACCGATGAGCGCCCCGGCTGCCGCGCCGCCGATGGCGATGGACGCGAACCCGCTGGCCTCGACGATGACGAAGCTGAAGGCGCGGGCGTTCTATGGCTTTTTCGACCAACTGTAGCCGTATGACAGTCCGTAGGAATCGAAGTCGCCGCCGATGCGGGTGATGGCGCCCCGGCTGACGGCGAAACGCAGGCTGTGCCGCTTCCAGACCTGCCACGACAGGGTGAGGCCGACCCGCGAGTTTCGTTGCAGGTCGGTCCCGGTTCCTTGACCGTCGATGGCCGTTTCTCCGCCGTACCAGAAGTTGGCGTCCAGCGCCGCCCACAGACCCCGGCGAAAGAGATATCGGAGGTGGAACTGGGACGAGTAGATGGGATCCTGCTGTCGGGTCGTTCCACCCCAAAAATCCGAGTTGTCGGTGAAGAACCAGGCGCCGACATAGGCGTCGACGGCCCACTTCCCCATCACCTGGACGATGCCGATCTCGGGCTTGAAGGCCCACCGGTTGGTGCCGATGTTAATGAGCCGGGAGGGGTCGTACTGGCCGGTCGGCGCCCTGACCGTCAGACTGGCGCCGATCATCGTCTTCGGTTTGAATGCGGCGAACTCGGGGAAGCTCATGGCCGGTGCGCCCAGGAGGTTGACCCCGAGACGCATGACCAGATCTCCGGTGCCCGATCGATTGGCCTCGGCAGGTTCGCCGAGAAAGAGACCCTCGAGATCGCCGACCACATACGGCACGATCACCGTCGCCGTGGCCGACCGCTTGAAGAGGTTCAGGGTCCGAGCGTAGGTGAAGGTCGAAGCCAGGATATCCCCTTTCGCCTCATCGATGGGACCCGACGGATCGAACGCGAGATCACCCCGATTCGAGGT
Organism: uncultured Acidobacteriota bacterium; assembly: GCA_963823445.1. Lineage (GTDB taxonomy): Bacteria > Acidobacteriota > Thermoanaerobaculia > Thermoanaerobaculales > Sulfomarinibacteraceae > JAHECW01. Next base: position 174,714 of record CAWGLT010000008.1, on the reverse strand, counting down.
CGCGGAAAGACCGATGAAGTTGACCCCGAAGGGCGCGGGGGTGTAGGCGGCCGGAATGAGCTCCTGGGCGCCCACGGTCGCCGCGATGACGAGCGCGACCACAAGAAGGACGGCGACCCGACACCACGCCGAGCGCGACTGTGTTCCCGGGGTAGCGCCCGCAGGGCGAAGCTTCGAGTGGGACGCCGGACGATTACGTGGGTGCAAGAAACTCTCCTCGTTGCAAATGCCGGGTGCATTCTATACCGAGGTGAGTCCGGACCCGCGGTCCGAGTCCCGGCCAGCCGCCTCCAGGATGCTAAGATCCCCACCCTGAAAGGAGCGCCCATGCGTCCCGACGGTCGTCAACTCAACGAAATCCGCCCCATCACCATCGAGCCCGACTTCATCCGCTATCCCGAGGGCAGCGTCCTGTGGCGCGCCGGCGACACCGTCGTGCTGTGCAACGTCAGTCTCTCCGACAAGACGGCGCCGTTCCTCCGCGGCACCGGCGAGGGCTGGGTGACCGCCGAGTACGCCATGCTCCCCCGCGCCACCGACACCCGCTCCGACCGCGAGGTCAACAAAGGCAAGCCGAGCGGCCGGTCGCATGAGATCCAGCGCCTCGTCGGCCGCTCGCTCCGCGCCGCCGTCCGTCGCGACCTCATGGGCGAACGCACCCTGACCGCCGACTGCGACGTCCTCCAGGCCGACGGCTCGACCCGAACCTCGTCGATCTCCGGCGCCTGGACAGCCATGGCCATCGCCTTCTGCCGGATGTATGAACAGGGGTTGATTTCCGAGTGGCCGCTGGGCGAGCAGATCGCCGCTATCGCCGTCGGTCTCACCAAGGGTGAAGCCATGGCCGATCTGGATTACGGCGAGGACTTCGACTGTGACGTCGATCTCAACCTCGTGTTCACCGGTGACGGCAAGCTCGTCGAGGTCCAGGGGACCGCCGAGGGCGCCGCCTTTTCGCGCGCCGAGTTCGACGCCATGCTCGACGTCGGTTGGGCCGGCGCCCAGCAGGTGATGGCGAAACAGCGCGAAGTCATCACGCCGAGGCTGCAGGCGCTCGGGCTGGAGATACCGTAGGAGCCTGCACCGCTGGACCGGGCGGCACGGACGCGGACACGGATACAGCGAGCGATGCTATAATATTGATGGAAAAGGGTATTATGAGCACTCTCAAGGAACGAAGCGCCGAACGTAGAAAGCGAATGGTCGGCAATCGGGCATTCAGCTTCGAAGAGGCGGAGGTGTGGGATCTGGAGTTCTGGCAGAAGGCAGGACCCGAGGCGAGACTGTCCGCCCTGGTGGCGATTCATGACGACGTGGAGCTCGCCCAGGCAGCTCGGGCGGCGCACGCCGTGACGGCCGCCGACCGGTGAGAACCGTCCCCGATTTCGAGGATATCCTCACGCTCTTCGCCGAGCACGAGGTGCGGTACCTGATTGTCGGCGGTCTCGCCTTCATCTTCCACGCAAAACCGCGTTACACGAAAGACATCGACCTCTGGCTCGATTCGCACCCCGCCAACATCGCAAGGGTGAATCGAGCCCTCGCGGAGTTCGGTAGTCCGTCCCTGATCGATCCCGATCGTCCCGACGAAATCCTCCAACTCGGCGTCGACCCGAACCGGATCGACCTTCTTCGGGATGTCGTCGACCTCGATTTCGACGAGGCCTGGGCGACGCGTGCGGAAGGGCGGTACGGCGAGGCGCCGGCCAACTGGATCGGTCTCGACAACCTGATCGTCATCAAGAGCCGGATCGACCACCCCCGGCATCAGGAAGACGCGAGGGTGCTGCGGATGGTGCAGGACCGGAAGCCCACCTCCGATTGAAAAATTCCGACGCCCGGCCCGAAAGCGGGCGCGGGCACGGGCGCCGGGTAAACATTGACACTTCACCGAACCTAAACCTATACTCACCCTCCGCCGTCGGGCGGTGTTCTTTGGCAAAATGACGAGCGGACTCGAGCGTCGGGGTGTAGCGCAGCCTGGTAGCGCACCTGCCTTGGGCGCAGGGGGTCGGAGGTTCAAATCCTCTCGCCCCGACCATGACACTCCGACTGACCGGTTCTTTCTCCGCCTGTAGCTCAGCCGGATAGAGCAACGGACTTCTAATCCGTGGGTCAGAGGTTCGAGTCCTCTCAGGCGGACCATCCGCATTCAAGTTCATGGTGGGCGTAGCTCAGCTGGTAGAGCACAGGATTGTGGCTCCTGTGGTCGAGGGTTCGAACCCCTTCGCTCACCCCAATTTCTTTTTGCGTGCGCCCGTAGCTCAGCTGGATAGAGCGTTAGACTCCGGATCTAAAGGCCGTGAGTTCGAATCTCGCCGGGCGCACCATCATCGACACATGACAAAGCCTCCCGAATCGGGAGGCTTTGTCATGTGTTGACGGAAGAGTACCGAGCTAACCCGCTCTTCTCACCAGCTGTCTGCTGCGGCCGGCGATGCACGGCACCCAGCTCGGCTTTCTCACCTCCGGGTGCTCCAGCCCACGCTGACCCCTGCTGGGTCTCCCGACTCCGTCGGGTCCGCCCTCGCGGGCGGTGCGCGAGGTCCCTACGTACTGTCAAGTACGCCTGCGCGCCCCTCGGATCGAAAACCAAGCTGGGCACAGCACCTCGCCGGCCTCGCGACGAAACCCGGTGAGAAGAGCGGGCTAAGCGCTCATCGTGGTCACGGCATCGACCCGCCCGACCACTCACCCGTGGTGCCGTCTTCGAAGCCGTCGACGAAGATCACCCACGAAGTGCCGCAATAGGCGCCCGCCTGAACCACGGCTTCGTAGGCGTCGATCTCACCCCAGCCGGTCGCCATGTTGGGGATGTTGGCCGGTCCTTCTCCACCACAGTTGGTGGCGTAGGGAATGGCTGCGGCCGAAGCCTGGATGATGTTCTCGGTCTCGGCGTAGTTGCCGACGAGGCACGGCGCCGCCTGCCACATCAAGGCGATGAGTCCGGCCACGTGCGGCGCCGACATGGATGTGCCGCCCCAGCTGCCGTAACTCGAGTCGCTCCCGGCGACGGCCGAGCGGATATCGACTCCGGGCGCGACGACCTGTGGTTTGACGGATGGGAAGCCGTTGGGGTTCACCGTGTCGGGATTGTCGGTCGGGCCCCAGTTCGAGTGCGCTGCGTAGGCGCCGTTGGACTGGCCCGTCGAACCGACGCCGGTGACGTTGCCGTAACGGCCCGGGTTGCCGACGGTGTTGCAGCCCGGAGGATAGGCGTAGCCGCAGTTGCTGGCGTTGACATTGGCGAAGACCGGGTAGACCCCAGCGGCGTGCCAGCTGTCGACAACACCCTGGTACCAACCGTCATAGGACTGACCGCAGTCGCCCCACGAGTTGTTGACCACATGCGGCCGTTGCGACGGATCGGGCGAGCCCGGGTCTCCGATCGGGTACGGCGCCGCGACCCATTGGGCGCAGGTCAGCAACCCGGCGGCGGAACAGCTCGAACCCTCACACCCGTCGCAGGCGATCCACGTTGCGCCGGGCGCCATCCCCACCTGGTTGCTCCCGCCGTCGTCGCCGACCATCGTGCCAACGGTATGCGAGCCGTGGCCGTGGTCGTCCGACGGCGCCGACGCGGACCCATCGACCCCATCGAGCCAGCTGTAGTCGTGGTCGAAGACACCGCCGCCGAGGTTGCCGCGATATCGCGGACGAAGGACCTCGTGCGTGTAGCGGACCCCGGTGTCGATACCGGCGACGACCATCCCGGTTCCCTCGTAGCCCACGCCCCACACCTGATCGGCGTTGACATGCGAGATGTTCGGCTCGATGGATCGTCCGCCGCTCGACGCCCGGGTCTTCTCCACCGGCTCGATGACCATCATCATCCGCTCGGCCCGGAGGACCTCGATTTCGGAAAAGGCAGCGAGCTCGTCAAGGACCCGCCCGGTTGCCGACGGCACGAGGATGAGGTTGTCGATCCAGAAGGGCGTATAGGACAATTCCTCGGCGTCGAGGAAGGCCCGCACCCGGATCTGCGTGCGCTGGGCGGTGGACCGCAACTCATCGACCACGAATCGCCCCCGCGCCTCCCAGTCCATGGCGAATGCCGGGCTCAGATCCGGCCGCTCACCAAAGTCGATGAGGACCGCCGTCTCGCCATGGATCCGCATGGCGGCTTCGAGCTCGGGCTCGATCCTGACCGAGGACCGAATCTCGATTTCGGCAGCCGCGGCCGCCGCGACCTGCAGGACGGTGGCCAAGACCGCCACGAGCATCCGGCGGTGGAGGGGACGGAGTTGTCTTCTTCTCATGGCTTTCCTTTGCTGTGCGCTGGAGTTGCCTCACTCGCCTGAACGAATGGCGCCGTTTCAGGATACCCGAGACGCCCCTGGAGTCGAACGAGAGGAGCTCCAGGCGCCGACATCGCCGGACTCGAACTCGTCGCCGAAGAGGGCGGCACCCTCGAAGATCACGATGTCGTCGATCGACGGCGGCGCGCGGGTCGTTCATTTCTCGGCACCCGGCTCGGGACCGGAATCGAGGGCGGGCGGGCCGCTTCCCTTGCGCATGGCCGGTTCGGAGCGTATAAATAGAATGGAAAAAGAGAATCAATCGCGATCCCGAACACCGGTCATCTCCCGGCCGGGATCACAACGATCGGCCGTCATCAGCTGTCACCATCAGCGGGAGGAGAAATCCGTGAAGATCTCAACGCGGGAAATCGGAAACGTCACCCTCGTCGAACCCAAAGGCAAGATCACCATCGGATCCGGCGATGTGCTCCTGCGCGACACCATCGACGGAGCGTTGGGCAGCGGCGCGAAGAGCATCCTGGTGGACCTCAAGGGGGTCTCCAAGATGGATTCATCGGGTCTCGGTGAACTCGTCGCCGCGCACAACACCGTGACGTCAAAAGGCGGCAAGATCAAGCTGGTCAACATTCCGAGCAAGATCTACAGCATCTTCGGCGTTGCCCAGATCATCTCGGTCATGGATGTCTTCGATGACATCGACGAAGCGGTGGGCTCCTTCGATCAGCATTGATCCGCCCATCGTCCGCCGGTCGAACCCCGGCGAGAAATTGCCGCTGAGTCCCCGGTCGATCACCATCGTTTCCCGATGGAAGCCCCGGCGATCCTGGCACGGCAGTCGAAGTCCGGGTGATCGTGGATGTGTTGCTGTCGTGAGATCTCGACACCCTCGATCGTGGCCCCGACAACGAGGGCGTCGGCGAGGGATCCGGTGCCCAAGGAGTCCAGGACGTCACCACTTCCTGCAGATCACGCACGCGTTGACGCCACCGACACCCATGTTGATCTTGCCGGCCACGTCGCCGCTCGTCGGACGGGCCTCATTCTGCACGAGGCCGTTGGTGGAAGAGCGGATCTGGCTGTGGATTTCACCATCGGTGAGATTGACGGGGTGAAGCCTTCCGCTGGAGAAGCCCAGGTGCTGCGCCGTGAGCTCCCACCCGCCACAGACCGACATGCCGTGGCCGAACGAGCCCTTGCGGGCGGTGAAGGCCGTGGTTTCCGGAACGACTGCGAGGATGTTCTGGAGCTCGCTCCAGTCGCCCGGCGTGGCGGTCGCATGCATGTCCCACGTCGCGACTTCACTCGGAGCGATCCCGGCCTCTTCCAACGCCTGCTCGAATGGCGCGCCGCGGCCCCTCCTGGGAAGGCGTGATGATGTGATCCGCGTCTGAGGAAACCGCGACACTGAGGATCTCGAGACCGAGCGGCTCGAATCCCCGCTCGATGAGGTAGTCTGCGTCGCCCACGATCCAGATGCAGGCGCCGCCGGCGACGTGGGTTCCTCTGAAGCCGGTGAAGGGCTTGGAAACCTGGCCATCGTGGGACAGGACCCTGGCGCCGAAGAAGGTGCCGACCGACATGGCGTGCGGCTCGGGATCTGTCATGCCGATGACAGCAAGCTTCGCCTGGCCCGACCGGATGGCGTCGATCGCCAGTTTCAGGGAGACGCTGAAGCCCGAGCACGCGGCGATGGGGGCGATCGTCGGCCCGGTGATGTGAGCGAGCATGGAGATCTGAGCCGCCGGGATGTTCGGAATGTTCCACAGCAGATTGGGATCGACGGCGTTCCAGGGTTCGGTGGGGCAACCGTACTCGGAGTTGAGTTTCTTTCGCGTCGTCACCTTGTGGCGGATGAGGTTCTTCTTGCCGTTGTCGATATCGCCGGTGATGCCCTCCCGCTCGATCTCGATCTGCCTGTCGAGATACTCGCGGAGTCCGTTGGAACGCGCGACCCAGAATGTCTCCCAGCTCTCGCTGATCTCGTCATGGTCATCGCCTGGAGGATCGACCAGCGATGGGTCCTCCGGTGCGCCGACCTGCTCCCGGATTCGACGTTTTTCTTCGTCATTCGCGAGTCGATAGGCCCCGAGTTCACGATGGTGCTCGTCCCGGCACCAGAATCGATTCCACCTTCGTTGGGCGCGGTGATAGCGGATCGCGTGTTCGAAGTGAAGCGGAAAATCACCAAGGGCGGTGCCGACATAGATATGGGCTTGCGGACCCAGCTCTTTGAGCAGGGGTTCGAGCCCGGGGTTCTGACCGAGAGCCTGGATGAAGGCGCCGATGGCGTACTTGACCGTGTTGCCCATCTTGCCGTTGAGTTGGGAAAACCGACGTGGTTCGAATCGTGCCTCGATCCAGGGTCGGTAGACCTCGAAATCGAACTCCGGCCGGCCGACGAGAAAGTTGCTCGGACCGAAGCCGTCAAACGGCTCGAGCCAGCTCGTCGCGCTCAAGAGGTTGTTCTCAAAAGCGCGAATATTCGGCGATTTGGGGGCGACGACACCCCATCCAAAGACACCGATTCGTTTGCTCATGCCGTTGCGACCCTCCAGGATTGATGGCAGCAGCCGGTATAGCAGCGAAACCCCGATCCCGAAAGACGCAATGCGGCGATCAGATCGCAACACCGACCGTCCGCATTGCGAATCGGCAACCGGTACAGCAGTCGATTTTCGATGAGTCAAGCCGGACGGCCGTTGTTCCGCGAATCTCCCGCGTTCGCGTTGGGGCTGGTATCGTCGACAGCTGGAGGCACCCCATGTGCAGATGGCTCGCCTACTCCGGCTCGCCGGTTTTTCTCGATGAGATCATTCTCAAACCCGAGCACTCGCTCATCGACCAGAGTCTGTTCGCGAACTCGGGCGCCACACCGACCAACGGTGACGGCTTCGGAATCGGGTGGTACGGGTCGAAGGCGACTCCCGGGCTCTACCGGAGCGTCCAGCCGGCATGGAACGACCGCAATCTTGCCGATCTCGCCGAGCACATCGAGTCCGGCCACTTCATCGCCCACATCCGCGCCGCCACCGGGACCGCGGTGCAGCACACCAACTGCCACCCTTTTCGCTTCGGTAAGTGGCTCTTTGTCCACAACGGCCTGATCCGCAACTTCATCGAACTCAAACGCGATCTCATCTTCGAGGTTTCACCCGAACTCTTCCCGCATATCGAAGGCACCACGGACTCCGAGACGATGTTCTTCCTCGCCCTCACCTTCGGGCTCGAAGAGGACCCCATCGGCGCCTGCGAACGGATGGCCCACCTCATCGAAACGGTGGCGCGGAGCCACGGAGTCGATGCCGCGCTGACCATGACCCTCGGGATCAGCGACGGCCACCGGCTCCACGCGATCCGCTATGCCTCGGATGGGCGGCTCAGAACGCTCTTCCACAGCAGGGAAATCAAAGCCCTCGTCGAACTCGGGCTCGAGGCGGACAGGTTTTCGGACGATACCCGGGTGGTGGTCTCGGAGCCGTTCGGCAAGCTGTCGGAAGCCTGGCGCGAGATCTCTCCGTCGACCGTGGTGGTGATCGAGGGGAACAGCCTGGAATCGCACCCATTCCACCCTCGAACCTGAAAGAGCTGAGGAGCACGGCCGCGACCGAAATCAGAATCCGTCTCGCCGAACGCCCGATCGCGGCGCCGGTCAACCCTGGAGAAACCCCACCACGAGATCGTTGAACCGATCGGGCTCGTCGAAGTTGGGCAGATGACTCGAGCGATCGAAGACCTCGAAACGTGAGCCCGGGAGCCGGCCGTGCATGGCCCAGCCGGCCTCGATGGGCACGGCTCGGTCATGCCGGCCCCACAGGAGCATGGTCGGAATCGAGAGCTCGCCGAGCCGGTCGATCTCACCATCGATGGTGTTGAAGAAGTCCCGCCGAAGCATGTCCAGGGTGGCTCGGGTGCTGCCCTCGATCTTCTGGTAACCCGTCAAGGCCTCGAAAACCCCATCGGTCAACAGTTCAGGGTCGTGGATCCAGAAATCGAGGAGGTTCTTTCTCCGGATGAGGTCGGTCGGCAGGCTCTGGAGAAACTCGGGCAACCAGGGAAGACGGAAGAGCCGCTCCCGGAGAGTGGTCGGTCTCGGGATGCCCACCGAGTCCACCAAGACCAGGCGGTCGATCCGATCGGGATGGGCGGTGGCGAGGGCGATCGCGGTCCCACCGCCCATGGAGTGGCCGACGAGATGGGTCCTCGCCAGATTCAGATGATCCATGAGTTGCCGGATCTGCTCGACAAAGAGCGGAAACCCGTAGTCGAGGGGCTCACGGGTGGAAAAGCCGGAGCCCCAGAGATCCACCGCATAGACGGTGAAGTACCGCGCGATCACATCCATGTTCTCGATCCACGTGTTGTGATCGAGGTTGAAGCCGTGGATCAGGACAACCGGCGGGCCATCCCCCTTTTTGACGAAGTGCGTTTTGCGGCCGTTCAACTTGACCATGTAGCCGGGCGGATGAACCTGGGCCCAGTCATCGAGGGGCTGGCTGTCCCAGCCGACAAAGGAACTCAACCCGAAACTCCCGCCCTCAGTCCCGCGACAGGAAGAGGTTCAGGACGTACCAGAACATCAAGGCGACCGAGGCAAAGAGCTGGAGCGAGGCCCCGACGTGCCTGTCCTCGGGGAAATGGCGAATGATGTTGGAGGTGTCGTAGAGAATCGCGGCGCCGGCGAGACCCACCATTCCGACCGAGAACCAGGTCCCGAGGTTGAAGCCGAAGAGCACCCCGGCGACGATGGCCACCAGCGCGAGCACCATCCCCCACTTGAGGAGGCCGCCGAGGAAGGAGAAGTCCCTGCGGCTGAGAAACGCGACGGCGGTGAGCCCGGCAAAACCGATGAGGGTGACCGTGGCGGCGCTCTCGATGGCGCCCGGCGCGTAGAAATTGGCGATGTAGAGCAGCGGCACGAAGATGAGCGCCTCGGCGAAGACAAACGCGCCGAGAGCTGCATACTGGGCCACCGTGGACTTGGCGGAGAATGCGGCGCGGCTCGCAATCCAGCTGACGACCATGAACCCGCCGAGAATGAACAACCAGTTGACGCTCAACATGGCGCGGGCGATGGTTTCGGCGAGCCCGCTGGAAAAGAGCGCCACCTCGATCATCACAAAGGCGATGATGGCGCCGAAGAGGTGGATGTAGGTGCGGGTGAGAAATGCCGCGCGGGTGTCCTCGCCGATCCTGACCTCGGGGGCGTCCAGACGGCTGGTGTCGGATGGATCAAAGCTCATGGTTCAGTCCTTTCGATACGCCGGTCTTTGGTTGACTGCAGATCGACATCTCTCAGATAAGATACAACGTCGAACGCAGAGTTTCGAAGATCCCCACCCCGAGAAATACGCCGCCGGTGGCGAAACGCGCCCACTTTTCGAACCCCTGGAGCCGATGGAGCGCGGCGCCCATCCAACCGACCCCGAGGGCGATGAGCACGGCAAAGACCACAACCGGCAGACCGGTGCCGATGCCATAGACCGCCGGCAGGAGGATCGCCGACCCATTCCGGGTCGCCAGCGGAATGAGCGTCCCGAAGAAGAGTGCCGCCGATACCGGACAGAAGGCCAGAGCGAGGATGGCGCCGAGGGGCAGTGCGCCCCAGATCCCGGCCCGGTCGATCCGCTCCCGCATGGCATCGCTGATCCCGACCCCGCGAATGCTGAAGCTGAAGAGACCGAGGAGGAAGAGCCCGACCACGATGAGCATGGGGCCGATGAGCCGGCTGAAGCTGCTCTGGAGAAAGTTCGACGCGCCGACCACCGACATCAGGCTCCACACCGCCGCCGCTCCGAGTATCAAATAGGCGATGGAACGCCCTGCTGTGTAAAGAACGCCGGCAAACAGAACCCGGCGCGGGTTCCCGACGTGGCGGCCGACGTAGGACACCGCTGCGATGTTGGCGGCCAACGGGCACGGGCTGATGGAGGTCAGGATTCCCAGCCAGAGGGCCGAGATCACCGCCACGGAACCGGTCTCCATCAACCCTCCGCGAGAAAGTCTCGGGTCTCGTCCCGGACGTACCTCAAAAAGCCGTCCTCGTCGCCGACGAGCTGCCACACGAGCTTGAGGTTTTTGAAGCGAACGACCTCGCCGTCGCGATACTCGGCCAGCACGACCGACTTGGTCACGAGCTCGAAATCGGTGATGAAGTGGGCGTTTTCCTTGTCGTCGGTGTTGACGACCCGCCACTCGAGTTCGCCGGAATCGAGTTCGGCCGCGAAACCACCGGTAATCGCTTCCGCCGAATAGGCCTCGAGCTTACGGCAGGTCGAGCACCGTTTGTTGCCGTGGAAATAGAACGCAACGACACCATTGTCGGCGGCCGTCGCGGAGATTTCCGCCTCGCCCGCCACCACCGCCGGCGGACCGAGGGCTGTTCCGGCGAGAACCACAAACCCCAAGAAGGCTGCACAACAAATCAACCCGTGACGCATCACGCCTCCTTCTCGAACAGAACCCGGATCTCATCCACCGTCGGGACCTTGCCCTGTACGATGAGCCGACCGTCCAGCACCAGACCCGGCGTCAGCATGAGACCATAGGACGGAAATTCGCTGATGTCTTTGATCTTGTCGAGTTGGTACTCGAAACCGAGCTGGTCGGCGGCCTGCTTGGCGGCGGCGGCGAGTTGATCGCACCGCTGACACCCGATTCCGAGAATCTTGATATTCCTCATGGGTACCTCCATCACGCAAACAACGATCCGAAAACCACCCCGGCGATGGTCGACATGACCACAACCAGAGAGACGAAGACCGAGGTCTTCTTCCAGCCGAGAACGCTGGCGATGACGAGCATGTTGGGCAGCGACAGCGCCGGTCCGGCGAGCAGCAGGGCCAGGGCCGGCCCCTTGCCCATGCCGTTGCCGATGAGCCCCTGGACGATGGGCACTTCGGTGAGGGTGGCGAAGTACATGAACGCTCCTGCCACCGCGGCGAAGAGATTGGCCAGAATCGAATTGCCTCCCACCGCCGCGCCGACCCACGTCGATGGGATCAGCCCCTCGGCGCCGGGCCGGCCGAGCAGGAGACCGGCGACGGCCACCCCCGCCAGGAGCAGAGGCAGAATCTGCTTGGCGAAGCCCCAGGAGGCCTCCATCCAGTCCTCGAGTTCGCCGGGCGAGCGAGAGATGACCCACGAAAGCCCGACGACCGCGGCGGTCACGGCGATCTCGGGATGGCCCGGCACGAAGACCGCGGCGGCGGTGGTGGGAATCGCGATCAACACCGCGAACCACCAGCGAAAACCGAACCACGCCACCAGAATCGCCCCCAGAATCACGCCGAAGAACGCGGTGACCCGCCACTTCAGGCTCCAGATCACAAACCAGGCACCGGACTCCAGCTCCGGCCGGCCCCAGTTGGCGAAGACCAGGACGGCCACCATGGCCGCAAAGAAACAAGCGTTCTGCCACAGCGGTCGTCGGACCTCGGGCTCGGGCATCGCCGCCTGGGCATTGGCCTTCTCGAGCTCCTCACGACGAAAGATGAGGTGCATCATGAGGCCGATCACGATGGAGAACGCCACGGCCCCCACCGCCCGCGCAATCCCGAGCTCCGGTCCCAGCACCCGCGCGGTGAGGACGATGGCAAGAACGTTGACCGCCGGTCCCGCATAGAGAAATGTCGTCGCCGGTCCCAGCCCGGCCCCCATCTTGGAGATCCCGGCAAAGAGGGGCAGCACCGTGCACGAGCACACCGCCAGAATCCCACCGCTGACCGAGGCGACGCTGTAGGCGAGGACCTTGTTGGCCCGCGCGCCGAGGTACTTCATCACCGACGACTGGCTGACAAAGACCGCGATGGCTCCCGCAATGAAGAAGGCCGGGACCAGACAGAGCAGAACGTGCTCTCGCGCGTACCACTTGACGAGGTGGAGCGCCTCCAGGACGGCTTCGTCAAAACGGGTGGTTCCCACCGGAAGCCAGAAACAGACGAAGAAGACCGCCACGATGAGGAGCAAAGGTCTCTGCTGCGATTTCCAGTCCAAGGCAGATCTCCAACCGGGCTTGACAAGCCCAATTCGAGAATACTATATTTTGCAATGTAACGAAATGAAAATCTCGAATCTCGACGCCGCCATCGCCGCCACCCGCGCCCTCGGCCACCCGGCCAGGATGCGCACCGCGGCCATGCTGCGTTCGGGCGAGCTCTGTCTGTGCCAGATCACCGAGGTGCTCAATCTCGCGCCATCGACCGTGTCGCTGCACATCAAGGAGCTCAAACGAGCCGGGCTGGTGAACGAACGCAAGGAGGGCCGCTGGGTCTATTTCTCGCTCGCGGACGATGCGCACGCGCACCGCTGGATCGAGACCGCACTGGCCGCCGTTGCCGGCGATCCGGAACTCGAACGGGATGCCGAGATGATCGCCGAGCTTCGGAAGCTCCCGGTGGCTGATCTTTGCACCCTCGGGTACGAGGCGGCCAAAACGAAGCTCGGAGAAAACGCCTGACCTGCTCCCGAGCTGCCGCCGTTTGGCAACGAGAGGACCTATCATGAGCGGAAGCAACCGGAACACCAAACGCCTTTCCACCCTCGACCGCTGGTTGACCCTGTGGATTTTTCTCGCCATGGCGGTTGGAGTCGGCTCCGGTTGGTTGTGGCCTGGAATGGCCGGGTTCTGGAATCGCTTCTCGGTCGGCGCCACCAACATCCCCATCGCCATCGGCCTGATCCTGATGATGTACCCGCCCCTGGCCAAGGTGCGCTATGAGGAACTCGGCAGGGTCTTTCGCGACTGGCGGGTTCTGGCGCTGTCTCTGGTCCAGAACTGGATCGTCGGCCCAGTGCTCATGTTCGTGCTCGCCATCACCCTGCTCGCCGACATGCCCGAGTACATGATCGGGCTCATCCTCATCGGGCTGGCGCGCTGCATCGCCATGGTCATCGTCTGGAACGAGCTCGCCGATGGCGACAACGAGTACTGCGCCGGGCTGGTGGCCTTCAACTCGATCTTCCAGGTCCTCTTCTTTTCGGTCTATGCCTGGATCTTCATTACGGTTCTTCCTCCCCTCTTCGGGCTCGAAGGGGCGGCGGTCGAGATCACGATCTCGGAGATCGCCAAGAGCGTCGCCATCTATCTCGGGATACCCTTTGCGGCCGGGGTCGTGACGCGGTTCTCGCTCATCGCCCGCAAGGGCAAGCAGTGGTACCACGAGGTCTTCATCCCCAGGATCAGCCCGATGACCCTGGTGGCGCTGCTCTTCACCATCGTGGTCATGTTCTCGCTCAAGGGCGAAGTCATCGTCGAACTCCCCTTCGACGTCGTCCGGATCGCCATCCCGCTGCTGATCTACTTTGTCGTGATGTTCCTCGTCTCCTTCGCAATGGCGAAAAAGGCCGGCGCCGACTACTCCCGGTCGGCCACCCTGAGTTTCACCGCCGCTTCGAACAACTTCGAGCTCGCCATCGCCGTCGCCATCGCCACTTTCGGGATCGGTCACGGCGCCGCCTTCGCCGCGGTCATCGGGCCGTTGGTCGAGGTCCCGGTGCTCATCGGCCTGGTCAACGTCGCGCTGTGGATTCGGAGACGGTATTTCCTCCCCGACCCGACAGCGGTTGCTCAGACCGCCTGACGGACCTCGATCACCGGCGATTTGACATTTGCCGCGGGCGGACTATCTTCATAGTCAATCGCACAATTCGGAGTCATCTATCAATCGGACTGTCTCGACTTCGAGAGACCATTTTGATTGGAGATCGCAGCCCCGCGTCGAGGGGTTGCCCGGGGAGGAAAGCATGCGCCTGCCGTTTTTCGTCCAGTCACTCGTTCTCACCGGCCTGACGCTCGTCCTTGGCCCGCCGGCGGCTTCGGCTCAGGGCGCCATCGAGGGGACCGTCGCCTTCTGGGGCGATCCCGGCGGCGGGACCCAGATCGAGGTCGCGGCACATTCAAATCCCAGCGGACCGCCGGATGCGGCAGTCTTCGTCTCCATTCCCGGCGGGGCGTACTCGATTCCGGTGCCCGACGGCACCTACTACGTGTCGACGTTGATGGCCCGCGACGGCGTCTTCGGCGAACCACGGCGCGAAGATGTCCTTGTCTGGTATGACGCCGACGCCGATGGCGACCGGGACACGTTGACGGTCAGCGGCGGCGCGGTGACCGGCGTCGATGTCGATTTGGGCTTTGTTTATGTCGACATCGACGCCACCGGGGGCGCCAACAACGGATCGTCCTGGGCCGACGCCTTCACCGATCTCCAGAACGGCATCGACCTCGCAGTGTCGGGGATCGAGGTCTGGCTGGCGGAGGGGACCTACAACCCGGGGTTGAGCCGCTCGGACAGCTTCATCCCAAAAAACGGAGTCCGAGTCTACGGCGGCTTCGCGGGCGGTGAGACGATCCGGCAGCAACGCGATTGGATTGCCCACCCGACCATCCTCAGCGGTGAGATCGGCAGCGCCGCCGCCACCGACAACTGCTATCACGTCGTCCGCGCCGAGGCCTCGAATCCGACGGCGATGCTCAACGGTCTGACCGTCACCCGGGGTTACGCCAACGGCAGCTTTCCCGACGACCAGGGCGGCGGCGTCCGCGCCCGCGGCGGCGGGGTGACGCTGGCCAACGTTTCCCTCATCGACAACTTCGCCACCACCGGCGGTGGGGTGATGGCCAATCTCGGTGGCACGGTCAGGGCATACAACTGCAGGTTCGTCGACAATCAGGCGCCCAGCTTCGAAGGTGGCGGTTTCTACGGATCGGTCGCGTCGGCTCAGCCTTTGACGATCGTCAACTGCGTCTTCACCGGCAACTCGGCTTGGCGGGGCGGCGGCATCGCCCTGGCGAATTCCGGCCTGCAACCGGTGCTCGTCAACCTGAGCCTGTCCGGAAACTCGGCCGGCGGAGAGGGCGGCGGAATCTACGTCAATACCTCGAGTCCGTTCACCGTTCATAATTCGATCCTCTGGGGAAATACCGGCCCCAACCCGCAGATCTCGGCCTTCGCTGGGGTCGGCTGGCCCATCGTCAACTACAGCATCGTCCAGGGCGGATGGACTCACGGCGGAACTCAGATTCTCAGCTCGGACCCGTCCTTCGCCGATGCCGAGCTCAGGATCAACCTCGACTCGCCCGCCATCGACTCCGGCGACAGCACCGCGCTGCCGCTGGATGGCGCCGACATCAACGAGGACCACTGGGATGACGAGATGATCGATCTCGATCTCGACCTGAACTGGCGGCGGGAGAACATTCTCCATGTTCCAGATACCGGGATTCCCGACAGCGAGGGATTCACCGTGGACATGGGCGCGTACGAGGCTTGGGACCCGGCCCTGCTCTTCTGGGACAACTTCGAATCAGGCGACACCGGTGAATGGGACAACGTCGTCGGGGAGGTCTGAACAAAGACCCGGCGGCGCTGACGCGCCGCCGGGTCAAGGTGGCGAAGCCGTCATTCGGGAAACGCATGAACGAGCCCTCGTGCTCGCTACTTCGCCATCGGCACGGTCGTCGGATCGTTGGTCCGGTTGTCGACGACCGAGGCGTAGGCCGAGACCCCGCCGCCCGCCACCACCTCGACCACCGCGTAGCCGCTCGTGATGTCGTCGCGACCGGCGATGCGATCGAACGGCTCCTGGAGCTGGACACGGTTCCCGGCGGCGATATTCCGCTCGGTGCTCGACAGCAACGATCCTTCGGCGTCGTGGAGATCGACCCTGACTCGCGCCGGTTCGTCGGAGGTGTTGTAAAGACCGATGTTGGTGCGGAATTCCTGGTTCTGCTGCAGCTGGGGCAGCCATACCCGTTCATCACTGCGAACGGTGTCACCGGCGTCGAAACCGTCGAGGTATTGGCCGAAGGAACCGTCGAGACTCTGGTTGTAGGTTCGTGAACTCACGAGTAAAGGCTCCGACGAGGAGACCCCGAGCGATCCGGAACCCTCGCCGCCGAGTCTTCCGACCACATCGTCGAGCAACCGGTGTTCGCCGGGCGCGAGATTCACGCTCATGACGAGATTCGGTCCGCTCGACGGGTGGAAGATGACGCCGGCTTCGACCGTTTGGGCACCCAAATTGAGCAGACCGAGATCGGTCCGCCAAACGCTGCCTTCCGCTCCCTCGCCGCGCGCCGCCGCCGCGACGTGGACCGATGTGGCGCCGGAGCCGCGCTTCATCGGGATCGTCGTGGGATCGTTGGTTCCGGCATCCACCACCGAACCGTAGACCACGACCTCCTCACCATCGAGAACCGTGATCACCGCATAGCCCGGATTGATATCCGTCCTTCCGCCGATGGTCTCGAAGGGTCGGTTGAGCTGTTTGATCCGGCGGGGATCGACCGTGCGATTGGCCCGCCCGACCTCGGTGCCCGCGCCGTCGTAGAGAACGATCTGGACTCGCGCCTCTCGCCGTCCGGCGTTGAGGATGCCGATGTTTGATCGCGCCGCGTCATCTTCGAGGAGATGCATGAGGACGGCGCTGTCGCCGTTGGCCAGGCCACCGGGACCGGTGGCCCCACCCAAAAATTGACCAAAGGTCCCCTCATCCGAGGAGTTGTAGGTTCTCGATGCGACTGTCAGGGGTTCGAAGCTGAAAATTCGAAGCGATCCCGACCCGTTGAGGCCGAGGGCAGAGACGATGTCATCCATCACCAGGTGCTCACCCGGAGCGAGCTCGAGGTCGCGATCCACCGCCACGCCCGGCATCTCCACCCGGATCTTCACCTGGTTGTCGATGGTCGAGCGGTTGAGCAGACCGACATCGGAGCGCCAGAGGCTGCCTCCGGTTCCGGCGCCGTTGGCTACCACCGGAATCCACGACTCGGCGAGGGCGTATCCGAGCGCGTGATTCACGACCCCCACGGACGCGAAGAGATCGTGGTCGGGGATCGTCGTCGGATCCTCGAGTTCCAGGTCGGCCATGTTCTTACGGGTGTTGATGAACGCGGCGAAGGCGATCCCGGGCTCCGTCCAGCTGGTCTGGGTCAGGGTCCCCGGGAGGGAACCGGAATGACCGTACACCATCCGGCCGCCTTCCTCCCCCACGATCCAGCCCCGGCCGTAGCTCTCATTGGTGGCGTCGTTGACCCGAACCATGTTCTGGATGCCCTGCCGACTCAGCAGTGGGCTCGCATCAAAATCGTCGAACAGGGCGCTCAGGAAACGAACATAGTCGGGCGCCGCGACGATCCAGCCGCCGTGGGCGTCCATGTTCTCGATGTTCCAACGGTAGGGATCCTCGCCACCCGAGCCGTAGTATCGAACCTCGCCGGGAACCCGCTCGTGGATCGCCGTGTGCCCACGCCGCGGCCGACCGACTCCAATGGGTTGGAAGATGTTCTCGGCGACCCACTCGCTGTAGTCCCGGCCGGTGATCTCCTCGATGATCATCCCGAGCAGACAGTAGCCGTAGTTCGAGTAGGCATAGCGGGCGCCGGGATCGAACTGCATGGGCTGGCCGGTCATGTAGGTGGCGACGTCATACTTGCTGATGGGAAGATCGACCCCGAGGGAGGCGGCGATGAGGTTGTCGAGGAACATGGGATCAAAGGTCTGGTCGCGGTCCCAACCACCCGTGTGATACAGGAGATGATCGACGGTGACATCGCCGAGCCGGGGGTCGGCCGTGAAGCCCGGGGGAGGTCGGAGATCCAGCACATCGACCAGGCGGGTGTCGTAGCTCAGCAGGCCCCGCTCGATGAGTTGGTGGATCGCGACGCTGGTGATCGGTTTTGACGCACTTGCAATCCGGAAGAGCGACTCCGGTTGAACGACCTCGGCATCGGCGGTATCCCAGGTGTAGCCGCGGGAGAATACCAGCCGCCCCCGTGTGGCGGCTGACAAGGCCGCGCCCGGGACCGCCCAGGTCTGCATGTAGTCCTGAACGCCCCCGTCGACGAACTCCCACCCCGCGACCGGTTCCCCGGTCTCGGTCCACACGCGTTGTTGGCCGATGGCCGGAAAAGCTGCAAGGCCGATCACGGCGACCATGGCGCCGAAAACTACTCGTCGAGACATGTTTTCCTCCCGGGTCGTAGATGAAATTACGTCGAGACGGCGCCAAGGTTGCCACCTGCCTCTTACTCCACCAAGCGACACCCGGCGACAAACCCCGCAACTTCACCGATACGCACTCCGAGGAAATGCCTGGTCTCGAGCGAAGCGAGGACAAGACGCGGATGAAATCCGCGTCGAGAATTTAATGAAAACTCTCCTCAAAAGAAATTCTTCCGCCCCGGTCTTGAGGCCCGGGTGGAAGAATTTCTCAACTGATGTCCTGCTTGTACTTCCTGATCTCGTCGAGGAGCTTGCCCGCCTCGGCCTTGACCTCGGGGTCCTCGGTCCGCTCGGCCAGCTTTTCGACCTGCTCTTCGACCCGCTCGACCGCCGCCAGCGCCGCTCCGGCCGCATCGGTGGTATCCATTCCGCTGAGTCCGGCGCTGCGACCGGCCTGGCGGAATTCACGCGCCGCCGCGCGGAACTCGCCCCGCAACCGGTTGAGCTCGCCCCCGTCGCCGCCCGAGCCCCCGGCCGGCATCAGACTCAATTCACCGGTGGTGAAGTAATTGAAGGCCAGCAGGCCGAGGACGATGACGACGACGATCAGGACGATCTTCTGCATGGGTTCCTCCGTAGGAGCAGCGCCTCTTGTATCTGTCCATTGTGGCATGACCTCGCGAAGATGACGGTTGAGAATCGCGTGTCACCTGTCGCAGATCACTTCCCCTGCCGTGGACGACTGCCGCTATCCCTGGAGCGCATTGGCGGCAAAAGAATCTCAGTCACGCTGTCACACCAAAAATAGTCGTCTCAATCTTGATGAACACGATATGATTGAATAACAATGTCCCTGCAGGGAAGTCGAACTGACTATTGGGGGAGGAAATGAGCTTTCGTAGTTACGGTGTCATATCAACCGCGTTGACCGTGATCGTGTTTCTCTATCCTTGCTTCGGCCACACGGTGTTCGCCCAGGGCTGTCCCGAGTTGATCGGCGAATGGCCCTACGGGCCCTCCTTCGCGGTTGCGGCAGATGACGACCTCGCATTCTTCAGCACCGGGCCGACGCTGAAAATCACCGACATCTCCGATCCCACGAACCCGGTGGTGGTCGGCGAGGTCGATCTCTCGATGGTGATCAAGAGGGTCGCGGTGAGCGGCGACCATGTGTATGCGACGGGCGGTCCCGACGGTCTCCGGGTGATCGACGTCAGCGATCCATCGACACCGGTCGAGATCGGGTCCCTCGACGGCCTCGGGTGGACCAGCGGCATCGCGGTGGCCGGTACCTCCCTTTACATTGCGGGCGGTTCGGCCGGTCTTCAGATCGTCGATATCGCCACACCGTCGGTGCCGACGAAACTGAGTGCTTTCGACACGCCGGGTTCGACAAACGGTGTCGCCGTTTCAGGTGGCTATGCGTTCCTCGCGGACGGATCGGCCGGTGGACTGCGGGTGATCGATGTGAGCAACCCTTCAACTCCCGTTGAGGTCGGATCATTGGACACCCCCGGTGGCGCCGAGGGCGTGGCGATCTTGGGAAACCACGCCTTTTTGGCCGATAGCTATGCAGGTTTCCGCGCGATCGATATCAGCGATCCACTGGTGCCCGTTGAGACGGACTCCATCGCTACCTGGTATGCCCTGGAGGTTGCGGTGTCGGGCACATTCGCCTATCTGGCGGATGAGTCGGCCGGTTTGACGATCATCAACGTCAGCGATCCGTCCGCCCTCGCCCAGGTCGGTTCCCTCGATACCCCCGGTCTTTCGTTCGATGTCGCATTGGCGGGAGACCTCGCCCTCGTTGCGGATTTCAACGGCGGCGTACTGGTGATCGATGTGAGTTCGCCCGGTACGCCAACCCAGGAAGGCCTCGTGGAGACCCCTGGGAGTTCCCGTGCGGTCGCCGCAAGCGGCTCGTACGGGTACGTCGTGGACCCGGACCAGGGACTGCGAGTCTTGGACGTCAGCGACCCGGCGGTATCGGTGGAGGTCGGATTCGTGGGCATCGCAGGTAGCCCTCGGGATGTCGCGGTGTCGGGTGACCACGCCTTCGTGACGGTTGCCAACGTGGGACTGAGGGTGATCGATGTGAATCCTCCCGAAACCCCCATTGAGATCGGTTCGTTCGACACAAACGGTAGTGCCGAAGCGATCGCGGTCGATGGGAACCTTGCATTCATCGCCGACGGAGCCGAAGGACTTCTCATCATTGATATCAGCGACCCGTCCCTCCCCAACGAGATCGGGTTCTTCGACGGTCTCCCCTGGGCTCAAGACGTGGCTGTCGTGGGTGATCTCGCATATGTCACCGATATCGTTGCTCTCTGGGTGATCGATGTCAGCAACCCGGCGGCGCCCAGCGAAATCGGTTCGGTAACGACAATCGGCTATGCCGAGGAAGTCGCCGTGGCAGGGTCATTTGCCTATGTTACCGACGGGCTCAATCGTGTCCTACGGGTGATCGATGTCAGCGACCCTGAGTTCCCGCTCGAAACCGGTTCCGTCGGGGTGCCTGGAAACCCTGCGGATGTCGCGGCATCGGGCAGCATTGCCTATGTCACGGACAGATGGGGTCTTCAGATGGTCGATGCGACCGACCCGACTATGCCCGTCGTCGTCGGATCGTTCAAAACACCGAGTGACAATGAGGGTGTGTCGGTGTCGGGAGGCAGGGTGTATGTCGCCGACCACCTCGCCGGGATATCGATCTTCCGCGACAGCCCCTGCCACATCTTTACCGATGGTTTCGAGACCGGCGACACCGGCGCCTGGTCCGCCGTCGCCGAAACGGCGCCATAGTCCCGAAGTCTAGCGTTGATCCTCACCGAGACGCACGTTGAGGTCGATGTCGGCGCCGTCCCGGTCGACGGTCACCGTGACCGATTCGCCGGCTTCGCGTCGCTCGAGCGTCAACCCGAGCTCGCCGCCCGAACGCACGGGCACGCCGTCGACGGCCACGATGAGATCCCCGAGCACCAAACGCCCGTTCCTGTCTCGATAGGTCGGCCGCATTCCCGCCTCGTCGGCGCCGCTTCCCCGATAGACGCTGCCCACCAGGGCGCCCTCGAGCCCGAGCCTGCGGGCCGCGTGATCGCTCACCAGATCGATGCCCAGCACCGGTCGTCGAATCCGGCCGTGGGCGATGAGTTCCGGTACGACCCAGTTGACCGTATCCACCGGGATGGCGAAACCGAGCCCGGCGTACCCGCCCGAAGGGCTGACGATGGCGGCGTTGACGCCGATGAGCCGGCCGGCGCTGTCGAGCAGCGGGCCGCCGGAGTTCCCGGGGTTGATGGCGGCGTCGGTCTGGATCACATCGCGGATGGGGACCCCGGCCATGGAGTCGATTTCGCGGCCGAGGGCGGAGATGATCCCGGTGGTCAGGGTCTGGTCGAAGCCAAACGGATTTCCGATGGCGAGGACGCTCTGGCCGACCAGGAGATTCTCGGAGTCGCCGATCCGCAGCGGTCGGAGCTTTTCCACCGGGGCTTCGATCCGGAGCACCGCGAGGTCCTTCTCCGGGGCCACACCGACCACGGTCGCCGACCAGCTCGTTTGATCGGCGAGGGTGACTTCGGCCCGATTGCCATCCCGAATGACGTGGTAGTTGGTCACGACGTGGCCATCGTCGTCCCAGATGAAACCCGATCCGGTGCCGCGCGGGATCTCCATGACGTTGAGCCGGAAGAAATCTCGACGCAGCGCGATGGACGTGATGTAGACCACCGATGGGCTGGCCTCTTCGAAGAGCGCGGTCACCGAACGCTCCTCGGCGGTGAGATCCGATCTCGGGGTGATGGTTCTCGGTTCGGCCCCGCGGTCGGTTCGCTGAGCTGTGGCCAACGCGGTCAGACCGATCCCGCCGACAAGGCCGAGGAGGAACACGAGCACAATCCGGAGCCGAAATGCAGACATCATCACTCCTTCAGACCGCGAGATTATAGCCAAGACCGGATCTCAATCCATCGGTGTCATAATAGGGACAGTCATGTTCCTGCTTCAAGTCACTCCGGCAGAAGGCGATCCCTTCAATCATGAAATCGACGGCGAATCCCTCTTTGTCGGACGATCGACCCACTGCGACATCACCATCGCCGATCGGTTCCTGTCGCGCCGACACGCCCGCATCTTCAACACCGGCGAGGGATGGCGAATCGAGGATCTCGGTTCGCGCAACGGTACGTATGTCAACGGAAGGCAGGTCGGGGAACCGGCCGCCATCCAGGCCGGCGACGTCATCGCCCTTTCCGCGAGCCTGATCAAAGTCGAGTCCGTGCCCGACGCGAATACACCCTCGACCGTCCCCACCGATGTCCCGTCCTCCGACCGGGTCTTCCGATCCGCGGCCGAAGTACTTCGCCGAACCGGCACTCCTCCGCCCGATTCCGATGTCACCGACTCGTCTGCGCTGCGCAGTTATGCAACCCGCCTGGCTCTGCTCAACAACGTCCATCAGGCCATGGCGACATCCATCGGTCTCGACGACCTCCTCGAGTTGATTCTCGACCACATCTTCGCCCAGCTCCAGCCCGAACGCGCCGAAGTCTTCATGCGCTGCGACGACGGCAGCTATACCTGCGTCGCCACCCGTTCGGGGCCCCGCTCCACGCTGCAGTCGCTCTACTCGGAGAATCTCTTCTCCGAGGTCGGTGACAAGGCCATGGCGGCCCTCGTCAACGATGCCCGTTCGGATCACCGGTTCGCCCAGGCCGAGAGTCTCGTCTCAGCAGGGGTTCGATCGTTGCTCGCAGCGCCCCTTTATGCTCCGAACCGGGCCCTCGGTCTCATCGTGCTCGGCTCCAACGCCGCAGTTCGACAGTACTCCGAAGAGGATCTCGAACTGCTCGTGACCCTGTCCTCGGTGGCGGCCCTGCGGATTCACAATCTCGCCCTGACCCAGGAGGCGGTGGAACGCCAACGGCTCGAGCGTGAGCTCACCATCGCCCGCAGACTCCAGGTCGCACTCATTCCGGAACGGCTCCCCGAGGTCAAGGGGTATCGGCTGCACGGCGCCACAAAACCGTCACGCGGGGTGTCGGGGGACTACTATCAGCTCGTCGAACGAGCCGCTGGCGACGAGTACGTCTTAGCGGTCGCCGATGTCTCGGGAAAGGGCATCTCCGCCGCCATGCTGACCGGCTATCTCGAAGCCGTTGCCTCGGTTCCCATCGAAGACGGTCTGGCGCCACACGAGATCTTCAACCGGGTTTCCCAGAAAATCTTCGACCGGACGCCTTCGAATCGATTCGCGACCATGTTTCTCGGAGTACTCGAACCCTCCAACGGCCGTTTCCGGTTTGCCAATGCCGGTCACGCGCCGGCGTGTCTGGTGCGCGCCTCCGGCTCCGTCGAGTGGCTCGAGTCCACCGGCCTGCCGCTCGGGCTGATGGCTCCCGCCGAGTACCATCTCGGTGAGGCGCTTTTGGAGATCGGAGACACGCTGGTGGTCTACTCGGATGGCTATACCGAGGCCGAGAACCCCAACGGGGTGGAATTCGGTCAGGATCGGCTCGCCGAGGTCTGTCTCGAACACCACCGACGCGAACCCGCCGATCTCGCCGAAACGGTCGACCGAGCGCTGGAGACCTTCGCCTCCGGTCGACCCTTCGCCGACGACCGCACCATCGTCGTCGTCCGTCGGATCGAATGAACGGATCAACCCAGCACGCCGATGATCCGCCGCTGCCCACGAGCGGTTCGACTAAGAGCCTGCACCGCATAGATGGTGGATGGATTTCGGAGCGTCATTTGAGGTCGTTTTCTGCCTGATTCGAAGGAGACGAGGTCGTCGTCTCGGGTCAGGATCGATTGCGCGACGGGCAGTCCGTCAAGGCGTATCGAGAAAGTCCCTGACCGCCGGCGCGACCCGTTCGGGGTGGGTCAGATGCACATGGTGACCGCCCTCGATCTCGATCCTGGTCACGTCCGGGATCGCATCCAACCTCGTCTTCATCTGGTCTTCGGGTACGGGCCAGCCCGAGGTCGCGCGCACCGCCAGCACCGGGCAGTCGATGGCCGCGAGGAAGGCCAGCACCTGTTCCTCGGTGAAGCGCCATCTCGACCGCGTCTTCAACCTCGGGTCGAAGGTGAATCGGACGCCATCGGGCACGGATTCCACCGAGCGTTCGACGAGGACCCTTGCCGAGGCCGGATCGAGATCGGTTCCCTGACACCGGGCGGCGACCGCGCTGCCGAGATCGGGGTGGATCCTCGCCTTCGAGTTGACGACCCGGCGTTCGTCCTCGAGGGCGCGTCGCAGCAGAGCCGGTGCCTCTCCGGGCGGGGTCGTCAACGGCCCCGCGCCCTCTAAAAGGACCAGTCTGGCAACCCGCCCCGGGACCGCCGCCGGCAGCAACGAGGCGATTCCGGCGCCCATCGAGTGCCCGATCAGGACAAAACGTTCGAAACCCATGAAATCCGCAGCTTCGATGACCTCCGGAACCCAATCGACGAAGTAGTGGCTGTGGGCCTCCGGCCGGTGCTCCGATCGGCCGTGACCGGTGAGATCGAGGGCGGTGACCCTGAATCCCTCGAGCATCGGCGCCAGACCGGCGAAGGTGGCTGCATTGTCGAGCCAACCGTGGATCGCCAGCACCGGAGCGCCGTCGGACGGACCCCATTCAAGGGCCGCCAGCCGTCGATGGCCGAGATCGAGCGTGATCTCCCGCGGCATCATCGGAGGGGACGGTTCGCTCATGTGATGAGCGTAGCGCAGTTTTTTCTGAGGGCGCTTCGCCGCCCTCAGAAAAAAGCGCGGGCAGGATTTCTCTTTCCGACTGGGGAGTACTCGGCCGGGACCATGATCCTCCCCGCGAGGTTCATGACCTCGAAACGGACGCGCAATCCAAATGGGGCAGAGGTTCCGTCAACGCGGTGCTCGGGGTTCTGATCCGTGCGAGAGCGGCTCGCGCCAGATTCGACGTTGCCGGTGCGTACTCCCTAATCAGCCACCCGAATGGCGAGGACGAGAACAACCTGATCATGCGCATCTTTTTTCGGTGGCCACCACCGAAAAAAGATTGCCCCTCCCGCCGGGAGGTGATTGAGCGGGAGGGGCAGGAAACGCCTCCGAGGCATGCCTCGGGCGCGATGATGAACCTGGACTGTCTGCTCTAGTCCATCTGTTTACGCAAAATGGCCGGGATCTCGTAGTCGTCGGTCTGGTTGATGCCGTACTCGGAATTGGGTCCACCGGGCACGAAGAACCGACTCGCCCGCGCCGACGGCTTTTCGTCCTTGACCGGGTCGTTGAGTCGCCGCATCTCGGTCGCCGGCATCCGTACCGAGTCCCGCTCGCTCTGGAATCCAGTCGCGATCACCGTCACCTGCAGGCTGTCCTCGAGCCGGGGATCGACCACCGCCCCGAAGAGGATCTGGGCGTCGGGATCGGCGCCCTCGGTGATGATCTCCGCCGCCTCGTTGATCTCGTTCAACGTGACGTCGGTACCGCCCGAGATATTGATGAGCAGCCCGCGTGCCCCCTGAATCGAGGTCTCCTCGAGGAGCGGCGAGGCGATGGCCTGTTGGGCGGCCTCGACCGCGCGATGCTCGCCGAAGGCGAGACCGATGCCCATGAGGGCGTGACCCATCCCCTTCATGACGGTGCGGACATCGGCAAAATCGCGGTTGATCAGACCGGGAACGGTGATGATGTCCGCGATGCCCTGGACCGCCTGGCGAAGGACGTCGTCGGCGATCCGCATGGCATCCGTGAAGTTGGTGTTGCGCTCGACGAACTTGAGCAGCCGATCGTTGGGGATGGTGATGAGGGTGTCGACGTGCTCGGCGAGCAAGGCGATCCCCTCTTCGGCAACCTTCCGCCGCCGCGATCCCTCGAACGAGAAGGGCTTGGTCACCACGGCCACCGTGAGGGCGCCGACGTCCTGCGCCATCTGCGCGATGACGGGGGTCGCGCCGGTGCCGGTGCCGCCCCCCATGCCGCTGGTGATGAAGACCATATCGGCTCCCTCGAGGAGATCGAAGATCTTCTTGTCGGCCTCGAGCGCGGCGTTGCGGCCGATCTCCGGATTGGCGCCGGCGCCGAGACCGCGGGTCAGCTCGGAACCGAGTTGGAGCTTGACCGGCGCCATGCTGGCCACGAGCGCCTGCTGGTCGGTGTTGGCGGCGATGAACTCGACACCGGTGAGCCCCGCCGAGATCATCCGGTTCACCGAGTTGCATCCGCCACCGCCGACCCCAATCACCCGAATCCGGGCCGGCGCCGTTCCTTCGTCGAGGAAGATCCCCGACTCGGGTTCGTCGTCGAACAGGGACGGATCGTTGTCGTCCAAATCGTCGATATCGTCAATCACATCACCATCAAACTCGATCATGCCCACCTCCCATTTCAAAGAAATCACCGAGGGCGCCGCGCAGCCGGGCCAACAGGCCACCGCTTCGCCCCCTTTGCGCCAGATGTTCGTTTCGTCGACAAAACTGCATTCGGATCAGACCGCAGGCCACGGCCCAGTCCGGTCCGGACACCGGTTCGGTGAGACCGGCCAGGTTCAACGGCCGGCCGACCCTGGCCCGGTGTCCGAAGATCTTTTCCGCCACTTCTTCGAGCCCGTCGAGGGCGGCGCCGCCGCCCGTCAGAACCACCCCCGCCCGCGGCAGGCGATCAAGCCGGTGCTCGACGAGCACCCGGTGGACCCCGATAAAGAGGTCGCGAGCGCGCTCGTGGAGAATCTCGGCCGCGAATCGGGCCGGGTGAACGCTGTTGCCATCGCCGCCGAGGCTCGGCACTTCGATGGCGTCGATATCGAGACCCTCGCGCTCGAGGGACGCACCGACCCGCCGCTTTGTCTGCTCGGCGGCCGCGGTCGTCGTCTTGAGCAAGGCCGCGAGATCGGCGGTGAAGTGGCGCCCACCGACCGGCAGGGCCCCGGAGGACACCACCGCTCCCTCGGCAAAGAGCACCCACTCGGTGGTCGCATAGCCGAGGTCGAGGAGCAGACAGCCGAGCTCGCGTTCGTCGGGCGTGACCACCGCCTCGGCGGCGGCGAGGGGCTCATAGACCAGCTGTTTGACCGCGACCGCGGCGCGGTTGACGGTCTGCTCCACGGTATCGGCGTGGGTCTTGTTGGTGTAGACCACGAAGGCCGAGGCGTCGAGCCGACTGCCCGGCATCCCCACCGGATGGTCCATCCCGGACTGACCGTCGAGCGCGTATCCGCAGGCGATGATGTCGAGCACGCGAAAGTCCGGTGGAATGCTGACCTGGGCGCAGGCGGTCAGCGCCCGCCGCAGATCGTCTTCGGACACCGTCATGTTGCGGCCGGTGACCGGCACCGACGCGGTGGCGGGAAGACCCTGGATCGGGAGCCCGCCGAGACCGACCGCGGCGAGTTCCACCGGGACCGAGGCCATGGCTTCGGCCTCCTCGGCCGCCACCCGCACCGCTCTCGCGACGTCCTCGAGATTGGCGATCACGCCCTTGCGGGCACCGTCGTGGCCGGCCTGACCGCAGCCTCGGATCACCAGGCGGTCGTCTTCAACCGTCCCGACGACCACCGAGACCCGACTCGAACCGACGTCGATGCCCACCAGGGGCCCCATCTCGTTCATCATGCCGCCCCCCCGACGACGGGCTCGGGACCGGGACGCTGATCTTCCGGCGAGACGACCGCCCTGAGCACCATCCGGTGCGGCCAACGCAGATCGGCCCACTCAACCATCACTCCCTCGTTCGTCACCTGTTCGCACCACGCCGCCTCCGCGGCGGTCCCTTCCGGGATGACGTGGATCGTCGTCAAACGACCCGGCTCTTCGAACCAGAGATCGACGACAAGGTCCGCCGGAGTCACCTGGTGAACCGCCACGACGTCTCCGCCGCTCGCTTCGGCGATCCGCCGGACCACCGAAAACGCGAGCCGCCGATCCGAGGGGCGCCGGAAGCCGATCAACTCGGGAGGAAGCGGTTCGCTGAGCGGGCCGGCCAACCGACCGTCCACCGCCACCGCGTGCCAACCGGTTCCCACCGGGATCGACCCGCGTGGGGTTTCGGGGAAGATCTCCACGACGATCGTTCCCGGGAGTTCGAGGTGAACCCTGACCTCCGAAGCCGCCGGCCACGTCGCAGCGATCTGGCGCAGCCAGTCGAGCCCGAGGAGCGGCACCATGTGACCGACCAGTCCCTCGAGGGATGCGGTCACCGAATCGGGGACGACCTCGCCGCCGTGGACCTCCACCGATTCGACCTTCCACAGCGGTGCGAGAAGCAAGCAGAGGGTCAACGCGGCCGCCGTGATCAGGTATTGCCGATAGGAGCGACGTCGGGGCGTTCGCGGCCGGAAGCGATCGGGGAGGAACCGACGATGAACCGAAGTCATGCGGCACCTCGCAGCCATGCCTCAGCCACCCGGTGGACATCACCCGCTCCCAGGGTCACCAGAACATCACCTTTTGCAAGCAGCCCGTCGACATAGACCGAGGCCTCGGTCACGGCGGGTCCGACCGAGATCGCCGGGTGTCCCAGACGAGTCGCGGCCGACACCACCAATGCCTCGTCGACGCCATCGATCGGACGCTCCCGGGCCGGGTAGATCGGCAGCACCACGACGACATCGGCGCCGAGCAGGGCTCGTCCGAAACCGTCGGCAAAATCGCGAGTCCGGCTGAATAGGTGGGGTTGAAAAACCACCACGACGCGGCGCCCGGGGAACGCCTGCCGCGCCGCCTCGAGGACCGCCTCGATCTCGGTCGGGTGGTGGGCGTAGTCGTCGACGACGGTGATCTCATCTCTCGAACCGAGCACGTCGAAACGCCGGGCAACGCCGGTGAAGGACGCGCAACCCCGAACCAGTACCGCGAAGGAAATCTCGAGTTCGAGACCGACGGCCAGGGCCGCCAGGGCGTTGAGGATGTTGAATCGGCCTGGCAGCGAGATTGCCGCCTCGCCAAGGGTCTCGCCGCGGTAAACGACGGTGAATCGACTGCGCCCGGGTTCGGTGCGGACGTCGACGGCGCGAAGATCCGCATTCTCGGAGAACCCGTAGCTCAGGATCGGTCGATGCACCGCCTCGGCCAGGGCCCACGATCCGTCGTTGTCGCGACACAGGACAACGCGACCGGTTTCCCCGGTCTGGTTGCAGAAGGTGGCGAACGCCGCGTCGAGCTCGGCCGGCGACCCGTAGCAGTCGAGGTGTTCGGGTTCGACATTGGTGACCACGGCCACCGCGGCGCGGAGTTCGAGGAAGGACCGGTCGTATTCGTCGGCCTCACAGACCATGAGCTCGCCGCGGCCGATGCGGGCGTTGGAGTCGGCGAAGCGGGCCCGGCCACCGACGAGCACGGTGGGGTCGAGCCCGGCCTCGGTCAACAAGTGCCCGATGAGCGCCGTCGTCGTGGTCTTGCCGTGGGTGCCCGCAACCGCGATGCCACGGTGGCGGTCGAGGAGTTCGCCGAGCATCACGGCTCGCCGCACCATGGAAATTCGTCGCTCGGCGGCGGCGACGAACTCGTCTTCGTCACGGGCAACCGCGGCGGTGTAGACCAGGGCGTCGACGCCGTCGAGGTGGCCGGGGTCGTGCCCGAGGTGGATCTCGATCCCAAGCGCCGAGAGCCTCTCGGTGCGTTCCGACACGCTGAGATCACAGCCGCTCACAACGGCGCCACCGGCATGCGCGACCTCGGCGAGACCGCACATTCCGACCCCGCCGATGCCCATGAAGTGGAGATGCCGCCGTCTCACAGCCCACCCCCGATGGCGAGCACCCGACTGGCGATCATCTGCGCGGCGCCGGGTTGGGCCATGGCCGACGCCGACGCCCCCATGTGGATCATGGTCTCGGAATCACCGAGTATCTCACCGAGAACCGCAGCCATGGTCGCAGGGTTGGCCTCGGCTTCGGTGAGGACCACCGCGCCGCCCGCCTTCTCGAGCGAGCGGGCATTGAACTCCTGGTGATTCCCTGCCGCCGCGGCGAAGGGCACCAGAACCGCGCCGCGTCCCGCCGCTCCGAGCTCGGAGACCGTCAGCGCGCCGGATCTCGCCACCACGAGGTCGGCTTCGCCGAGCGACCGCCACGGTTCGGCGAGGAAGGCGGAGACTTCGGCCTTGACACCGAGATCGGAGTAGCTCGTCGTGACGACCTCCGACCAGCGACCGCCGGTCTGGTGTTGAATCCTGAGGGTCATCCCCTCGGCCTGGAGGATGGCCAACGCCCGCGGCAGGATGCGATTGAGGAAGAGCGACCCCTGGCTGCCTCCGAGGACCAGGAGGCGTGGCGGATCGTGGGGCTCGAGCGCGCCGACATCGAAAAATCTCGCGCGGACGGGATTTCCGGTCCACACGGCGGGGAGCGACGGGAAATGCTCGACCGCATCGACGAAGCCGCAGCAGATGAGATCCGCCCACGGCGCAAGGAATCGGTTGGTCATGCCCGGGATCGAGTTCTGTTCCTGAAGGATCAACGGCACGCCCAGGAGCCCCGCCGCCGCGAGACCCGCAGCCGAGGCATAGCCGCCGACGCCCACCACCGCCATGGGTTCGAGTTCGAGCAGCATCCGCATCGCCTTGAACACCGCCCGCGGCAGCAGCGAGATCGCACGGGCCGCCTCCGCCGGACCTCGGGCCTGGATCCCCTCGAGATCGACGAGGGTCAAGGGCAAGTTGCGCTCGGGAATCAACTCGGCTTCGAGGCCGCGCCGGGCGCCGAGCCAGTGAACCTCGACGCCGAGAGACTGCAGTTCCGCGGCCACCGCGAGACCGGGGAAGACGTGGCCCCCGGTGCCTCCACCCGCAATCACCACTCGCCGGCTCATACGCTCGCCTCCCGCGACAGGTTGAGCAGCAACCCCACCGAGGCCAGCGTGACGACGAGATCGGTCTTGCCGTAACTCACCAACGGCAGCGGAATTCCCTTGGGTGGGAGCAGGTCGAGGCAGACGATCATGTGGATCAAGCTCTGAACGGCGAAGGCGAAGGTCAGGCCGAAGGCGAGGAGCGCCCGGTCCGGGGATGCGAGTCGGGTCGCGATTCGCAGACCTCGCCAGGTGATGAGCGCGATGAGTCCGAGCAGACCGAGGAGACCGAGCAGACCGAGCTCCTCGCCGGCGATGGAGAAGATGAAGTCGGTGTGGGGCTCGGGCAGGAAGAAGAGCTTCTGGAGCCCGGTCCCATAACCACGCCCGGTGATGCCACCGCTGCCGATGGCGACCAGGCTCTGGTAACTCTGCCAACCGGCGGCGGACGCGGCGTCCGGATCGACAAAGGCCCGCACCCGCGCCAGACGATACGGCGAGGTTACGACCGCAACCACGAGCGCGAGAACCCCGACCGCGGCCGGCGCCGCGATCATCCGGACCGGGATCCCCGCGACAAAAGCCATGGCGGTGAGGACCACCAGCAGGAGGGCTCCGGAGCCGAGATCGGGCTCGGCGATGATGAGGATTGCGGTGAACGAACAGATCGCCATCAACCTCCACAACCGGTGTCTCTGCCAGCCTTCGCGCCGGGCCCGGTCGAGTTCCACCGCGGCAAAGACGACGAGGGCCAGCCGCGCCAGAACCGATGGCTGCAAAGAAAGACCCCCGATGGAAAGCCAGCGGTGGGTCGAAGCGACCGACGGCTGGAAAAAGACAACCACCAGAAGCAGCCAGCTCAAGCCGACACCGAAGCGAGCCAGACGCGGCTCGGTGAGGAGGTCGGACCGCACATGCATGCACACGACCAGCACCCCGAGACCGACGAGCGCGGTGGCCGCCTGCCAGGTGAAGAAGTAGGAGCCCGGACGGCCGTAGCGCTCGGTGGCGATGAGCCACGAAGCCGAGGCCAGGAGAGCCAGACCCACCCCGACCTGGAGGATGGCGGCGCCGAGCAGAAGGCGGTCGAAGCGTTGCCTTATGGGCATGCCGCCGCCTCCTCCCGCGCGAGGGCTGCGAAAACATCGCCGCGTTGTTCGTAACCCGAGAACTGGTCGAAGGAAGCGCACGCCGGCGCCAGCAGCACCGTCGTCCCGGGCGCGGCCGCCGCGCGGGCGCGGTGCACCGCCTCTTGGAGCGTCCCGCAGCTCTCCACTTCGGTGGCGCCGGCCAGCGCACGGGCGATCTCGGGCCCGTCGACTCCGATGACATAGAGCCGAGTGACGGCCCGCCGCACTTCATCCGCGAGCACGCCGAAGTCCTGGCCCTTGGCCTGGCCACCGAGAATGAGATGGAGCGATCCCGAAGGGTAGCCCCGCAGCGCCGCCACGGTCGCTCCGATATTGGTCGCCTTGGAGTCGTCAACCCATCGCACCCCGGCGGATTCGTGGATGATCCTGTGGCGGTGGGCGAGACCGTCAAAGGTCGCCGCTGCGCGGGCGGCCGCCTCCGGAGTGGCGCCGGCGGCCACGGCCGCGAGGGCCGCGGCGAGGATGTTGGCGAGATTGTGGGCGCCGCTCAGCCGGACGTCTCCGGCCGCGAGGAACTCCTCGCCGTCAAGGATCAACCGGTCGCCGCCGAGACAGGCGTCCGCCCGATTCTCGAGGGAGAAGAATCGCCGGACAGCGGCGGTCTCGGTCGTCGCCGAGGCCGGGTCGTCGGCGTTGAGGACGGCGGCGTCGCCGGCCCCCTGGAAGGCGAAGAGCCGTCTCTTGGCCGCGAGGTAATCTGCGAGATCGGCGTGTCGTTCGAGGTGGTCCTGACTCAGGTTGAGAAAGACGGCGACCGCGGGGTCCATGGTGGTCAGCAACTCGGACTGGAAACTCGAGATCTCGAGCACCCAATGATCCCAGCCGCCGGCGAGAACGAGATCCGAGGCGGCGATCCCGAGATTGCCGCCGGCCACGGCGGCGAACCCGGCAGCTCGCAGCATCTCCGCGACCAGGGTGGTCACGGTGCTCTTGCCGTTGGAACCCGTGATGGCTACCAGAGTCGCATCCTTCCGGTGCAGCCAGGCAAACTCGACCTCGGTGATCACCGTGAGACCGCGCTGCCTCGCCGTAACGAGCAACTCGGCGGTCGGCGGAACTCCGGGAGAGACGACCACGAGATCGACGCCGTCGAGACACGCTGTCGGATGGCCCCCGAAGAACATCTCGGATCCCTCGGGAAGGCTTCCGAGGACCCCGGCCAACTCGTCCGCCGGGCGCCGGTCGGTCACGACGACATCGGCGCCACCCGCCGCCGCGAGACGAGCGGCGGCGACACCGGAGCGTCCCAGCCCGACCACCAGCACCCGCGAGAAGTCCATCGTCTTCACCGTCACCTCAGCTTCAGGGTCGAGAGACCGGCGAGGGCGAAGACCACAGCGATGATCCAGAAGCGGGTCACCACCTGGGTCTCCGTCCAGCCCAACAGTTCGAAGTGATGGTGGAGCGGCGCCATCCGGAAGACCCGTTTGCCGCGCAGCTTGAACGACAGCACCTGGATCATCACCGACAACGCTTCGAGGACAAAAAGCCCGCCGACGAGGACAAGGAGGAGTTCCTGTTTGGCGACCACGGCGACGATGCCGATCCCGCCGCCGAGGGCGAGCGAACCGACATCGCCCATGAAGACCTCGGCCGGGTGGCAGTTGAACCAGAGAAAACCGAGCGAGGCGCCGACCATGGCGCCGGTGAAAACCGCGACCTCGCCGGCGCCCGGCACCGGAACGATCTGGAGGTAGTTGGCGATCCGGGCGTGATCGGCGACATAGACGAAGATGGTGTAGGTTGCGGCGGCAATGGCCATGGAGCCGATGGCCAGGCCATCGAGTCCGTCGGTGAGGTTGACCGCATTGGAGGCCCCGAGCAGGACGATCACCACAAACGGGAGATAGAGAACGCCCATGGGGACCAAAAGGTCCTTGAAGAACGGCACCGAGAGGGCGCCCGCGTGGGCGGCTCCACCGGCCACGGCGCGGACCGCGAGCCCGGCCGCCAGCCCGACCATGACCTGAAGAGCCAGTTTCTGGCGGGCGGTGAGACCGAGGTTGCGGCGGTTGCGGACCTTGATCCAGTCGTCGGCGAAGCCGATGGCGGCAAAGGACACCGTCACCAGCAGGACGGTCCAGACATACCGGTTTTGCAGATTCGCCCAGAGCAGCGTTGTCAACACGGTGCTGCCGACGATGAGAACGCCACCCATGGTTGGGGTCCCCGCCTTGACCTGGTGGTGCTGAGGCCCCTCCTCCCGAATTGCCTGGCGGATCTGCAGCGACCGCATCCTTTCGATGAGCCACGGACCGGCGATGAGGCTGATGAAGAAGGCGGTGGAAATCCCCAGTCCGGCCCGAAAGGTGATGTACCGGAATACGTTGAATCCGAACCAGGTGTCCGCCAACGACGTCAGGAGGGCATACAGCATCAGGCAGCCTCCCAACCGAGAAGGGCATCGACGGTGCGGTCGAGACCGACCCCGCGCGAACCCTTGACGAGCACGATGTCGCCGGGCCGGAGAACGGCCTTGAGCATTTCCGTTGCCGCTTCGGCGTCCGGGACATGGCGAACCGCGTTCGCCTCCTTCCCGGCGGCTCTGACGGCCCCGGCGAGTTCGGCGGCGCCCTTGGCTCCCGTGGCGACCACGAAATCACACGAAGCGGCAGCCACCCGGCCGACCTCGCGGTGGGCCTCGATCGCCCCGTCGCCCAATTCGTACATTTCTCCGAGCACCGCGACCCGCCGCCCCGGTGCTTTCGCCAACATCTCGAGCAACCTGCGCATGGCCAGCGGTGAGGCGTTGTAGCTGTCGTCGACGAGGGTGGCGCCCATCGGCAGCCGGTGGATCCGACCGCGGTGAGCGGCGGGCTCCAGGGTCGGCGCCACCGCGGCCACGCCTTCAACATCGATTCCGAAGACCCCCGCCGCGGTGGCGGCCGCGAGGAGATTCTCCGCCTGGTGGCGGCCGGCGAGACCGAGATCCACCATCGCCTCTCCCGACGGCAGGTGGAGTCTGAATCTCGTGCCGAGGATGCCGCGGTCTTCGAGATCGCTGATCCAGCCATCGGTTCCCGCGGCCCCGAACCGGAGCACCGACGCCGTGGTCGCTTTCGGGAAGTCGCGCTGGTGCGGATCATCAGCATTGATGACGAGGGTGCCGCCGGGATCGAGATGGCGGAGAAGCTCGGCCTTGGCGTTGACGATGCCCGAGAAGTCGGGGAAGAACTCGGTGTGGACCGGAGCGATCCGGGTGTAGAGCAGGACCTGGGGTCTGATGATCGACCCGATGGCGTCGAGCTCGCCGGCCCGACTCATCCCGGCTTCAGCGACGAAGACGTCGAGATCCTCCGGCTGCGAGAGAATCTCGGCCGGCAGACCGAGGGTGGAGTTTCGGTTTCCCTCGCTGGCGCCGACCGCGAAGACCGGCTCGAGAAGAGCCACCAGCATGTCCTTGGTCGTGGTCTTGCCCACCGACCCCGTCACTGCGACGACCCGCCAGTCGCGGCGCGTTCTCTCGTGCCGGGCGAGGTCCCAGTACGCCGTGAGTGGATCCTGGACGCGGATCAACGCGCGATCCGAGGGAATCGAGTCGAACTCCGCGTCGTAACGCACCAGCGCCGCCGCAGCCACCGCCAGCGCATCGGTGACAAAGACGTGGCCGTCGCACCGGGCGCCCCGGAGAGCGACGAAGAGATCGCCTTCCCGAACGCGGCGCGAATCGACTTCGGCGCCCGTGAGCAGCGCACCGGCAACCCCGGCGACGGTGCCGGAAACGACCCGGGCGGCTTCACCGACGCTCAGCTGCACGGCACCCTCCCGGCAAGTTCACGGATGACGACCTGGTCGGAAAACGGGATCCGGCGGCTGCCGATGGTCTGCGTCGCCTCGTGACCCTTGCCGGCGACAAGAACGAGCGATTGATCGTCGGCCAGCTCGAGGGCGCGGCTGATGGCGTCGCGGCGATCGAGCTCGATGACGGGCTCGCCACCCGCCGCCGTGACCCCGGCGGCCACCGCCTCGGCGATGACGGCCGGGTCCTCGGAACGCGGATTGTCGGAGGTGACGATCGCGACATCCGCGAGCTGACCGACCGCGAAGCCCATGGGTCCCCGTTTGCCGCGATCGCGATCGCCACCGGCGCCGAAGACGACGATGAGACGGCGGTCGGTGATCCTCTTCAACGACTGGAGAACGGCGCGGAGTCCCTCGGGTGTATGGGCGTAGTCGACAAAGATCGGCAGCGGGAGATCGGTGGCCACCGGCTCGAGCCTGCCGCTGAGCGGGCGCGCGGCGGCCATCCCCCGGGCGATGGCGGCGGCGTTGATGCCGCAGGCATGGGCCACCGCAGCGGCGGCCAGAGCGTTTCTCAGGTTGTGGATTCCCACCAACGGCAGGGTGACGCGGACCGAGTCATCGGGCAGCCGGAGCTCGAAGACCGAACCCTCGAGGGTCGAGTTCAGATCCCGGGCGCAGACATCCCCCCGATCGAGCCCCCAGGAAAGATCGCCGCTGAGGGGTTCGTCGAGGAGCCTCGCCCCCCACGGATCATCCACCGGCAGCACCCGCCGTCCGCCGACCGCGAGATGATGGTCGAAAAGCCGCCGTTTGGCCGCGAAGTAGCTCTCCATGTCGAGGTGATAGTCGAGGTGATCGCGGGTGAGATTGGTCCAGACCGCGACCTCGAACTCGAGGCCGGTGACTCGATCCTGCATCAGCGCGTGCGACGACACTTCCATGGCGACGGCGCGGGCGCCGCCTTCGACCGCTCGGCGCAGGATGAGCGCGAGATCGGTGCTCTCGGGAGTCGTGCGATCGCTCTCGGCGATCTGCTGATCACCGAGCTGCGCCCCGAGCGTCCCGATGATGGCGGTGGGCAAACCACCGGCCTTGAAGAGCTGCCCGATGAGAGACGCGGTCGTGCTCTTGCCGTTGGTTCCGGTGATGCCGATGAGACGAAGATCGCGCCCGGGATCCCCTGCGAGGGCCCAGGCCATGACCGACATGTCCCGGCGCGGACGGGTCGACCGAACCCACGGCAGATCGAGACCCGGCTGCGGGTCGGCATCGCTCAGGATGGCGCCGGCGCCGGCCGCAACGGCGGCATCGAGAAAATCGAGACCGTGACAGTTGAGACCGGGCAGCGCGGCGAAGAGATCGCCGGAGCCCACCCGACGCGAATCGTGAGTGATGCCGCCGATCTCTGTTCCGCCGTCGCCTTCGAGGCAGGCATCCGGGCAACGGGAGAGGAGCTCGCTGAGCTTCATACGCCCCCACCTCGGCCATTCCCGGCCGTGTCGGTCCGGGCCAGGCGGACGTCGTTCGCTTCATCCGCCTCGAGGGGTATGTCGAGATGACCGGCGGCGGCCTCGGCGATGCGGGCGAACACCGGCGCCGCCGCGGTCGAGGCCCAGAAGTCGACCCGCGGATTCTCCACCGCGACCACGATCACGATCCGCGGGTCCGGCACGGGCAGAAAGCCGGCGAACCAGGCGACGTGATGGTCGTCGTCGAATCCCCCGTCGACGGCGCGCTGAGCGGTTCCGGTCTTGCCGGCGACCCGCAGTCCCTGAATCCGGGCCGCCTCACCGGTGCCCTCGTCAACCACCGCCTCGAGCATCGAGGTCAGCCGCGCCGCAAGCGGTTCATCGAGGACTCGCGCCCGGCACAGGCTGTCAACCGGGAACGAATCCTCGGTGGAGGTGGCGCTGGTGACGAGAAAAGGTTCCGGCAGCCAGCCGCCGTTGGCGATGACGGCGTAGGCCAGCGCCATCTGGAGCGGCGTCACCGTGAGCTCCTGTCCGAGGGCGAAACCGGCCCGGCTGAGCTTGGACCAGTTCTTGACCTCGGGCATCAGGCCTCGGGCCTCGGCGGGAAAATCGATCTCGCTGCGCCGGCCGAACCCGAAGGCGACAAACGTCCGGTACAGCACATCCTGCGGAATCCGCTCGGCGATTTCGATGATCCCGGTGTTGGCTGACTGCGCCACCACCTCGTCGAGGGTGTATCGCCCGGGCTCGACGTGGTCGCGGATCCAGAAACCCGCGAGTCGAACTCCCCGGCCGAGACAATTGAAACGTTCGCCGGGGCGAACCGAATCGGCGGCCAGCGCCGCCGCGGCGACAACGGGTTTGACCGTCGAACCGGGCTCGATGGCATCCTGAACCGGTCGCAAACGCCACCTTTCCGGAGCAGCTTCGCCGGGCGCTGCGGGATCAAACGACGGAACCGAGCCGAGCGCCAGGATGGCGCCGGAACGGGGATCGAGAATGACCGCCGACGCGGCGTCGGCCCTGAGCTCCCTGACCGCCCGGTTCAGCTCGGTCTCGCACACGGCCTGGAGCCGCGCGTGTAAGGACAGCTCGAGATCGTACCCATCGAGACCGCGCTCGAGGCGCTCGAGTCTGACCTTGCGCTGGATCGCGTCGTTGACCGCGAGATAGGTCTGGGGCCCACCGGCGAGCATCTCGTCGTAGTGGTGTTCAAGACCCGCCCGGCCCACCATGAGGAGCTCTTCCCGGCCGATAAATCCGACCACCGGGGCCGCGACCTCTCCGAGCGGGTAGACGCGTGCGAAATCGGGAACCAGAACCACCGCGGTGGGCGCGAGTTCGCGGATGGCCTCACCGGTCTTGACGGAAACCTGCTTGGCAAGCCATACCGTCCGCGGACCGCTGGTCAACCGCTCGGCGAGCTCATCGCCATCGATCCCGATGATGGGCGCCGCGGCCTGTGCGAAGAGCTCGGGATCGTCCAACAGGTGGGTGTCGGCCTGGACGGCGACCCGCTCCAACGAGGTGGCGAGGACATAGCCGTCGGCGGTTGTGATCGCGCCGCGCGGACCGTGGACCTTGATGACCTGTTGGTGCTGGCGCTTGGCGCGCTCCCGCCACTCCTCGCCGTCGACGACGGTGATCTGGACCGCGCGCGCGACCACCGTCATTCCGCCGACTAAGAGCACCAGTACGACCACCCACAGTCGCCGCCCGCTCACGAGACGCCTCCCTCGGCAGGGGCTGGAGTCACCCCTGACTGTTCGGAAGGCACGAGACCGAGCTCGGCGGCCTGCGCCGCCAGGACCCGAGGACTCCGTCGATACTCGAGATCGAGCCGGAGAGCCCGCTCACGCGACTCGAGCTCATCCACCTCTGCGCGAAGTCGGATGAGGTCGTAGTGGATGGAGGTGATCTTGAGCCGCGGCCAGCCCACCAGACCGAGGGTGCCCACCACCAGCACCGCGAGCAACAGAAAGGTGCTCAGCACGTGCGGCCAGCGTCGATCACGCTGGGGAACCAGAAAACGGTTGGACGGTCCGACGACGGGGAGTTCCATCTTCAGTCCCCCCCGCTCCGTTCGATGACCCGCATGCGGGCCGACCGGGATCTCGGATTGTCACGGATTTCTTCATCGGTCGGTCGGATGGGACTGCGGGTCAGGACCCTGAGAAGTGCTTCGGGCCGGCAGCGGCACTCGGGGAAATCCGGCGGACAGGTACACCTGCCCTGCAGTCGTGCAAAGCTGTGCTTGACGATCCGGTCCTCGAGCGAGTGAAACGAAATCACCGCCATCCGCCCGCCCGGCCGCAACGACCGCACGGCGGGCTCGACGAATCGCTCGAGCTGGCCGAGCTCATCGTTGACCGCGATTCTCAGCGCCTGGAATACGCGGGTCGCGGGATGGATTTTCTGGCCCTTGTTTCGCGGTACGATCCGTTCGATCAACCGGCTGAGTTCAGCGGTCGATTCCAACGGTCGCTGGCGCACGATGGCGCGGGCCACCGCGCGCGACCGCCGCTCCTCGCCATAGCGCGAGAAGAGACTCACGAGGTCCTCCTCGTCCGCGGTGTTGACCAACTCGGCCGCCGTCGCGCCTCCGGACCCCATTCGCATGTCGAGGGGCCCATCGGCCGAAAACGAGAATCCACGCTCCGGAGTGTCAAGCTGGAGGGACGAGCAACCGAGATCCGCGAGGATCGCAACGGGTCCTGGAAGGTCCTTTTCGGCGAGGATCTCCGGCAAGCTGTCGAAGCGACCGTTGACGAGGGTGACCCTGCGGCCGTACGGCTCCAACCGTCGCCTCGCTTCGGCGACGGCCACCGGATCACGGTCGACACCCAGGAGCTGGAACCCCGGGGCAGCCTCGAGCAGGGCCAGAGAGTGACCGCCGAGACCGAGCGTGGCATCGACGAGCAGACCCGGCGCCATGGGCGCCAGCCACTCCACGACTGGTCCGGCAAGAACGGGGATGTGGACGGAGAGCACCAGGGTCCTCCATCACAGCTCCAGATCGGCGAGTTCGTGCTGCTCTTCGTCGCTGAGCAGCTCCTGGGTCAGGAACGAAGCAGCGCGCGACCGGTTGGTGACCGCCAGGTGGTTGATTCGACCCGAGACCACGACTTCACCCTCGACCTCGACCATTTCTCGGAGCAGAGCCGGCACGAGAAGTCGGCCGTGATCGTCCAACTCCTGGAGTTGGCCGTAGTTGACCCGTTCGATGAGCTTGCGAACCGCCGGCTTCAAGGTCGGCTTGGAGAGCAGGCGTTCCTCAACCCCCTGCCACACCGGCAGCGGGTAGATCCTCAGCTCGTGGGGGAAGAAAGAGCAGATGTAGACTTCACGTCCGAAGGAGGCCTCGAGCTGCTCGCGCAGCCTCGCCGGCAGCTTGACCCGCCCCTTGGCGTCGATGGTCGCCGGGAATCCCCCACGAAAACGATCCACTCTCACTCCTTTCGACGTGTCGAGCGGCCCGCTGACACGCCGCGAGCCACTTCTTACCATTTCCGACCACTTCAGACCACCCAATGATGAAGGGCCTGCAGAGCGCTGTCAAGGGTTTGGGTGGGAAGAATTTAGGGGTCCGTGTCGCGATCG
The DNA here is from genome assembly GCA_963823445.1 of uncultured Acidobacteriota bacterium. Taxonomy (GTDB): domain Bacteria; phylum Acidobacteriota; class Thermoanaerobaculia; order Thermoanaerobaculales; family Sulfomarinibacteraceae; genus JAHECW01. The sequence goes on along the minus strand of CAWGLT010000008.1, from coordinate 133,792 downwards.
GTCAAGATCCCTCGATCCGACCGTGAGAACCACCATATCTTGTACAGTTACAGGCCATGCACCACTACATCTTGGGTTTACTCGCAGAACCGGGGCCCCGGGTCGAATCTGGAATCTCCGCATCGTCCGCTCGAACGAGGCAGCGATGGGGGTCGGGTGCTGCCGGGCCGCGAACCGGGCTTGTACAATGGCGCGGTGATTGAAAAGACCATCCGCCGTGTCGGGGTCGTGCTCAAGACCTCAAGCAGGGAAGCCGCCGCCCTCGGCCGTCAGCTTCTCGTCGAGCTCGAGCGCCGCGGAATCGAGCCCGTCCTCGACGCGTCGTCCGCCGAGGTTCTCGGCGGCAAGGGCGGCTGCCGGCGTTCCGAACTCACCTCGAGCTCCGATCTGGTGGTGGTTCTCGGCGGCGACGGCACCCTGCTGTCGGTGACCCACGGTCCGATCAACGGCACCCCGATTCTCGGCATCAACATGGGCACCCTCGGGTTCCTGACCGAGCATCCGGTCGATCAACTCATTCCCATGCTCGCCGCCGCCATCGAAGGCCGGACGACCCTCGAGCGCCGGGAGCGGCTCGAGGTGACGGTCCACACTCCGGGCGAGCCGGAGGCAAAGCACTGGGTCCTCAACGACATGGTGATCAACAAGTCGGCCGTCGCACGGATGCTCGTCCTGTCCATGCGGGTCGATGACCAGTTTGTCAGCCGTTTCAAAGCGGATGGTCTCATCGTCGCGACCCCCACCGGATCCACCGCCTACAATCTCTCGGCCGGAGGCCCGATCCTCTATCCCACTCTCGAGGTGCTCCTCGTCACCCCGATCTGTCCCCACACCCTGACCAACAGACCCATCGCTCTGTCCCTCGACTCGGTGATCGACCTCCGGCTGGAGAGCCTCTCGGAAGAGGTCTATCTCACCCTCGACGGCCAGCAGGGCTTTCCCCTGACCACTCGCGATCTGGTCCGAATTCGGAGATGTTCGGATCCGGTGTATCTGATCATCGAACCGAGTCGGTCCTACTTTCAGGTGCTCCATCGGAAGTTGAAATGGGGCGAACGCGGAGGCTGAGATACCGTCATCTCAGACGCACGATCATTGCCGTACTTGCAATGGTCGCAGCGTTCCTGTTGCTCGCCCTCATCGGGAGGATGCTGCTCAACGCCGGGCCGACCCGACGACTCGCGCGCGAGTGGATCCAGGCGGTCGCCGAACAGCGCAACATCGATCTGACCATAGACGACCTCTCCTGGGGACTCATCCCCCCGAGTTTCCATCTCGACGGCGTTCGGCTCGAGGGCTCGGGCATCCGCGCCGAGATCGAGACCGCCGAGGTCGATCTGGCGCGGATCTGGTTCACCCGCCAGACCATCGAGCTCGGAACCGTCGCCGCCGACGGCGTCAGGATCGCGCTCGACGGCACCCCTTCCACCGGCGACCGAAAAAAATCCAGACTCAAGATTCGGGTCCGCCACCTCGATCTCACCCGCGTCGATTTCGTCGGCACCGACATGCCGGGCAGGATCGACCTGTCACTGGCCGGGATGGATGTCGGCTGGAGTTCCGAGGACGGCCCTCCGATCGGGTTCGTCCGGGTCGAGGACGCCGGTATCCAGATCCCGGGTCTCGAGCGGTTCAGCCTCGCGGTTGCGACTCGACTCAAGATCGAGAACGGTCTCCACCTCCCATCGTGGACCGTCACCGGCGACGGCGTCACGCTGCGCGGACACGGGAGTTTCGGCGGCGAAGCCGGAACATCGATCGCCGCCGCGGGCGCCATCGATCTCGCGACCCTGGATCGCGTCGTCAAGGCCGGTGGAATCCTGTCCGGCACCATCGACATCGACTCGTTGATCCAACCCGGAGCGGACGAGCCGATTCAGGTCGAGGTTCGATCGGACCACCTCGAGGCCGCCGGCTTTCCCCTCGAAGACCTCGCCGGCCGCATCGTCTTCGCCGGCGGCGCCCTGCGCGGCGATCTCGAGCGCGCGACCTTTTTCGGCGGCCGGCTCAACGGCGCCTACTCGCTCGCCGATTTCGGCGGCACCTTCCCACACAGCGTCCGGGTCAACGGCCGCGGCGTCGGGGTCGCCGCGATCCTCCGCAGTCTCGGCATCCCATCGGCCGGGATCGCCTCGGCGCTCGATGCGGATGTGGAGATCGCCTGGAACGGCAGCGCGTTCCCCCTCGGCCTCGGCCGAGCCGACGCCGTCTTGCACCCCACGAAGGGCGCTCTGCCGGCATCCGGACCGTTGCTCGTGGAACTCAAGGGAGATCGCGCCCTCACCTTCAGCTCCGACGAGCTCCAGATCGGCAACTCGGTCATGAGCTGGCAAGGGCCCCTCGAGATCGGCACGTGGCAACCCTCGTGGTCGGTCACCGCGACGCCCGCGGTCCTCGACGAGATCGTCCCCATGGTCAACTCGTGGATCGGCAGCGAGGCCCTGCCGGCGGTCACAGGAAGCGGCCGTCTTCAGGTCAGCCTGAGCGGACCGTGGCAGGAGCTCGTGGTGAACGCCCGCCTCGATGCGAAACCTCTGGGTTGGGGCCCGATCACCCTCGACCACGTCGTCACCAACGCCCTCATCGGCGGCAAACGGCTGACCCTGGAACCCTCGCGTTTCAGCCTGGGTGACGGTTCCGGAGAGTTCGAGGGATCGTTGACCTGGGATGCGGCCGCGGGTGACGAGCAACTCGCCCTCGAGCTCCGAGGCCACCGTCTGCCCATCGCCAACATCGCCGAGTGGGCCGGGCTCGCAGGGATGGCGGACGGCGCCTTCTCGTTTACCGGCGGTCTCCGCGGCGCCCTCGGCCTCCCCCGAGGTTCCTGGGCCGCGGGTCTCGCGGATGTGGTTGCCGCCGGCCTCGATCTCGGCGATGCGACGGCGACCATCGATCTTGCCGACGGCCGTTTCGAGGCGCTCGGACTCGACTTCGACGACGGTCTCCAGGGTCGCGTGTGGTGGCAGGTCGCGACTGGAGAGGTCGGCACCGACCTCGACTGGGCAAGCATGCCGCTGGCCTTTCTCGGCGACACCGTCACCCGCACCATCGGCGAGACCGCCGACGTCAGCGTCGTCGGTCGGCTCGGCCCGGACGGCTACCCCACCGGAAACCTCGATGCAACGTCCGCCGGGGGAAACATCACCGTGACCGCGGCGCCCGACCGCTGGGTTGTCCGCGGTGGGATCGCCGATGCCGTTGACGGCTCGGTGGAGCTGCTCCGTCAGGCCGAGGGACACCTCGCCGGCAGCGGAGAGCTTCGACTCAGCTCGGCCCGGGGTCTCCTGGCCAGGGCGCTCCCGAGTTCGGGGATCCCCCTCGACGGGACCGCCAGACTCGACATCGATGTCGACTGGCCGGCGGGCTCGCTGCCGATCATCGCCGGCACCGTGGAGGAGCTCGACCTCGTTCTCCAGGAGGATCCCGTCCGACTCCTCGGACCGACTCATTTCTCGGTGTCGGCGGATGGCCTCGAGGTCGAGGATCTTTACCTCGGCCACCGCGACGACCGCGTCTTCCTGCGCTGGGGAATCGGCTCGGATCGGTCGATTCACGGCAACGCCACCGGCACCCTGGACGCACTGCTGTTGAGGTTCATGGTACCGGAATGGGAGCCCGCGGGGCGGGCAACCGGCGTCATCGAGATGCTCGGCTCCCTCGACCAGCCCCGTTTCGAAGGAATCGCCGAGATTTCCCAGGGTTCCTTCCGCATCCCCGGAGGACAGACGATTCTGTCCGGTGTCGACGGGACCATTCTTCTGTCCGAAGACGATATCGTCATCGACGGATCCGGATTCCGGTTCATGCAGGGCCGGGGGATCGCAACCGGACGGGTCAACTGGCGCAACGGGGTCATCTCACTCGATCTCGCAGGCGACATGAGCGGACTCAGCTATCCCGTCTTTCCCGGTTTGAACGCACGCCTCTCGGGTCCCTGGACACTCAGTGGCCCCGCGGACGACCTCCATATCAGCGGTGATCTCAAGGTCGACCGCGCATCGCTGCAGCGGCGCGAAGCTCCCTCGATGCTCATTCTGGAGTGGTTTGGCGGCGTCTCATCGCCTCCCGGAGAAGGCGGCCCGAGCCTCGATCTGAGGGTCGAGGCCGATCAGACCATCGAGTTGCGCAGCCCCTATGTCCGTCTCGTGGGCTCGGCCAACCTGCACGTCACCGGCACCACGAACCGTCCCGGACTGGTGGGCAAAGTCGAGTTCGAAGAGGGGGGTGAGATCACCTTCCAGAACCTCCGCTACGACCTCGAAAGGGGCATCTTCACCTTTGCCGATCCCCATCGAATCGACCCGAACATCGAGCTCCAGCTCACCACCTGGGTGCAGAACTACCAGGTGACACTGCGGGTCTCGGGCACCTCGGACCGGCTCCTGCCCCAGGTCACCTCGAACCCGCCGTTGCCACAGGAACAGGTCTATTCGCTCCTCGCCATGGGATACCGCAGCGACGCACTGGGCAGCGGCGCCATGGGAGTCGGTCTCGCATCGACGATCCTCTCGCAGCAGATCTCCTCGGAGCTCGACCGCAGGACAAAATGGGTGCTGCCCCACGTCCGCGTCGACCCCTTCGCCAACAATGCCACCAGCGGACCGGCAGCGCGGGTCACCGTGGTTCAGCAGCTCGCACCCGATTGGACGGTCACCCTGCAATCGAATCTGTCGAGCGAACGGGCCGAGGTCATCGTCAGCCGTTGGTACCTCGCCCCGGGCATCTTTCTCGAGGCGAGCCGCGATCTCGATGGTTCCTACGGTCTCGACATCAAAATGCGGCGACCGTATTGAGAGCCTGCGTCATGGCGCTCGCCTCCCTCCGCCTTCCCGCGCCGCGATCGATTCTGGTGGGAATCGCGGCGTCGTTGGTCGCGACGACCGCCCTGCCCCTCGCCGCCGGACTCGATGAAACGCCCATCGCGAAGATCGCTGTGGAGAGCGACGGCCCGGTGGCACCCGAAGCCACCCTCGAAGTGCTCGGACTCGAGATCGGCGGCACCCTCGACCGCGCCCTTCTCCGCGACGCGATCTTGTCGATGTACGCCTCCACCGACGCCGAGTGGGTCAGAATCGAGGCCGCCGAGACGCCGGAAGGCCTCGACGTGCTGGTCCGGATCAGCGTCAAACCCACGGTCGCCCAGATCCACGTCGAGGTCGGGAACCGCATCCTGCGCAAACGGATCGAAAAATGGCTCGAGGTCGGGCGCGGAGACGTCGTGTCGACGACGAGCATCGAGGCCGGCGCCCGGCGGATCACCCGCAAGCTGCGGGAACGGGGTTACTCGGACCCGCAGGTCGATGTGTATCTCGACTATCGGCGGGAAACCAACACCATCGCCGTGACCGTCACCGCCGATCTCGGTCCGCCGTTGACCGTCGGCTCGGTGAGGCTGGTCGGCATCGACGATCCCGAAATCGCAGCCATCGCCACCCCTACGATTAAACCGGGCAAAAAGCTCACCGTCAGGTTCGAAGAGAACATCCGGCAGAAGATCGAAGAAGATCTCAAGGAGGCCGGCTTCTGGGACGCCGAAGTCCTGCACGTCGGGCGCGACGGCGACGGCGACGTGGTCGATCTCGAGGTCGCGGTGGCACCGGGAGACCGCTATCGGATGGAACTGACCCACCCCGAGGAGGGCTCGAAAGCAGTTCTCAACGCCATCCCCGATCCCAAAAAGGAAGAGATCCATCCTCAGCAGACCGACGCCCTCGCCGAACGGGTCCGCGAGCGTCTCCAGGAGGCAGGGTATCTCCTCGCGGAGGTCTCGGCCGAACTCGTCACCGACGAGTCGGGGTCCACCCTGAAGGTCACCGCCGAACCGGGCATCGTCAGAAAGGTCGCGGCCATCGAGTTCCCCGGTGCCGTCAGCCTCTCTGAGAAGCTCCTCCTGTCGACCATCACGACCCAGAAAGGGGCGGTTCGCGGGCTCAGAGGACAGGACGTCAGCGAGAGTTCGCTCGACCGGGATCGCCTCACCCTCATCGACCTCTACCGGAGATATGGCTTTCCCGAAGTGGAGATCGGCAACCCGGATCTGGTGGCCGAAGGCGAAGACTCGGTGCGGGTGGTCTTTCCCGTGACCGAAGGCCTGCGGTGGTTCCTCACCGATCTTCGTATCGAGGGACTTCCCGCCGAAACCGTTGCCGCACTCGAGAAGACGACCCTGCCCATCGAGCAGGCGACTCCCTGGGATCCGCGTCAGGTCGAGGAAGCTCGTCGACACCTCGAGACGATCTTGGCCGACACCGGTTACCCCGACGGACGGGTCGAGGCCGAGGTCGACGCCTCCCGTCCCGGCGATGCGCGCGTGGTCATCACCGCCGAGCCCGGGAGCTTTGTCCGCATCGGCAAGATCGTCATCGCCGGTCTCCAACGGACCCGGGAGTCGGTGGTGGCGCGGACGCTCCGAAGAACCGGGGTTCGCGAAGGCGAGCCCTACTCACGAGCGCAGATGCTCCTCGCACAGCAGCAGCTCTACGAGCTCGCGCTCTTCAGGCGGGTGGAACTCCTGCCCATGCCGGGCCAGGAACGACACACCGAACGCGGTTTGGTCGTCCTCCTCGAAGAGGGCCTCCACAAGAGCTATGTCGTCGGTCTCGGCTGGAATGAAACCGATCGCTTCCGGGTCACCCTGGGCTGGTACCACCTCAACCTCTTCGGCGGCGCTCACGCCTTCTCCGTCGAAACCGTCCTTTCGGGAACCGAGGAGCGCTTCCAACTCGGTCTCCGCGAGCCCCGTCTGCCCAAGCTCAACCTCCCGGCCTACTTCGTGATCTACCGGACCTATGAGGAGTTCGCGACCTACGCCCAACGGCGCCAGGGTCTCTGGATTGATGTCGGTGACCGTTACAGACGCCCCTTCCGGTCGTGGTGGCGCTACGAGTATCAGATCGTCCAGCCCGAGAACGTGAGCGGCGAGATCGGACGCGAGGACGAAGAAGCCCGCATCTCCTCCATCACCCCGACCCTCGAGTGGGACTTTCGCGACAATCAACTGGTCCCGACCCGGGGAACGTACTCGGAGATCGCGGTCGGCTATGCCTTCCCGCTGTTCCAGGCCAACGCCGAGTTCTTGAAGCTCTTCGCTCGAACCACCCTCTACGGCTCCATCGCCAACGGTCGCGGCGCCGTCGGCGTCCGGCTCGGCGCCATCCACCCCCTGGGCCCCGACAGCGACCTTCCGGCGAACCTCCAGGTCCCGCTCAACACCCGGTTCTTCGCCGGTGGGTCGAACACCCATCGCGCCTTCCGGAGGGACTACCTGGGCATCCCGGGCCAGACCATCAACTCTGAGGGCGAGCCCGTCGGCGGCGCCGCCCTGGTGCTTTTCAACGCCGAGTACATCCGCAAGATATGGTGGCTTTTCTCGACCCACATCTTCGTCGACGCCGGCAACGTCTGGGACAGTCCCCGGTCGGTGCGCTGGGGGGACATCCGTTGGGGCGCCGGCCTCGGCTTCTCGTTCGACACCCCGGCCGGCCCCATCCGCATCGAGTACGGTTGGAAGCTCGATCGGGAGCCCGACGAATCACCCGGGCAGCTGTGGTTGAGCTTCGGAATCCCGTTCTAAATAATTATGAATTCTCAATTATGAATTATGAATGACCATCGCAGCGCATCGACGGGCTCTTGTGATGAAATTCATAATTCATAATTCATAATTGGCCGCCAGGCCTACCCGCCCCGAACCACAACGTAAGCGGTGTACACCGCCACGAGGGCGAGCATCGCCGCTCCTTCGGCGCGGCTGATTCTGCCGTCTCGGATAAAGACCTTGCCGACGATGAAGGTGGCGATGACGAGAAACGGGATGTCCTGGCGGATGACGAAGACCGGGACCGCGGAGGGGTTGATGGTGAAGGCCGCGCCGACCACCAGACCGAGATTGAAGATGTTGGAGCCGAGGACGTTGCCGATGGAGATCTCCGACTCGCCCTTGAGGGCCGCCGTCACCGAGGTGGCGAGCTCGGGCAGCGACGTGCCGAAGGCGACCAGGGTGAGGCCGATCACCGCCTCGGAGATACCGAAGTCCCGGGCGATATCGATCCCGCCCCGAACCATCAGCTCGGAACCGATCACGAGCACGACGATGCCGAGTGCCGTGAGCCCGAGGTGGCGGATGGGCCCGCCACCGATCACGGTCCTGCCGGTGTTCTCGGTCTTCGCCTGACGCAGGGCGAGGACGATAAAGGCGAAGAACACGACGAGCAGGAGCACGGCTGTCTGACGACCGATGAAACCGCTCCATGCCATGACCATGATGAGCAGCGCCGGGATGACGCCGAAGATGAGGTCCCGACGGAGCACCCGCTCGCCACCGACGACGTGGATCGGTTTGAGCATCGCCGCGACACCGAGCACGAGCAGGAGATTCATGATGTTGGAGCCGACTGCGTTGCCCAGGCTCAGCCCTCCGGAACCGACCACCGCCGCCCGCACCGAGACGGCGAACTCGGGCATGGAGGTCCCGAATCCGACGACGACGAGCCCCACCACCATGGGCGAGACCCCGAGTCGCAGCGCGAGCCGGGACGCACCGTCCACGAGCCACGACGCACCCTGGCCGAGGCCGACGATGCCGACAACGACCATGACCCAGGGCAGCAGTTGCTCAATATCCACCGATGCGAATCCTACAGCAATTCGTCGGACGAATTGCGGTCGCTCTCGCTCCGCTCGTGCGAATCGTCTATGCGGCGGCTTTGTGGCGTCGGGCGCACTCAATGATCCGATCGCCATGGTTGCCGGCCCCAAACGACCCGCCTAGAGATCATTCAGGCGCCCCACCGTAGGCGTGTCATCTGCAGGCGTTCCCTTTGAGGGCGCGCGGCCCCATCGTCGATATCACCCAAACGCCGGGGTTCGCCACCGCTCCGGCTCCCCGGGGTTTCATGTGATGGAATGCGACGATTCGGCGCGTCCGACGCGCCGCCACGATTTGTCGGACAAATCGTTACGATTTGAAGATCTGCTGCCGCCTGAGCTCTTTGATGCGATCGCGAAGCCTCGCCGCCTCCTCGAACTCGAGAGCCTTGGCGGCGGTCCGCATCCGCTTCTCGAGCTCGGTGATGAGCTTGGCGAGGGAAGCGGCGTCCTCGAACTCGCCCGCGACGGGTTCGGACACCCTCGGGCTCGGGCCGCCGGGGCCGTAGAAATCGAGGTTCGACATGGCGAGCAGCGGACTCGCGACATCCTTGATGATGGAGCGCGGCTCGATCCCGTGTGCGGCGTTGAACTCGGCCTGGATGGTCCGGCGGCGTTTGGTTTCGGCCAGCGCGCGCGCCATGGATCCCGTCACCTTGTCGGCATAGAGGATCGACCGGCCGTTGAGGTTGCGCGCCGCCCGGCCGACGGTCTGGACAAGCGAGGTCTCCGACCGCAGGAAACCCTCCTGATCCGCGTCGAGCACCGCCACCAGCGAGACCTCGGGCAGATCGAGGCCCTCGCGCAGGAGGTTGATCCCGACGAGGACGTCGAATTCGCCGCGGCGAAGATCGCTGAGGATGGCGATGCGCTCCAGGGTCTCGATCTCCGAGTGGAGATAGCGGACCCGGAGACCGACCTCGGCGAAATAGGTGGTCAGATCCTCGGACATTCTCTTGGTCAGAGTGGTCACGAGCACGCGTTCGCCGCGAGCGACAACGGTGCGGATCTCGGCGAGGAGATCGTCGACCTGGTGCTGCGCCGGCCGCACTTCGACCTCCGGGTCGAGCAGGCCGGTGGGTCGGATCACCTGCTCCACGATCTCGCCCTCGCTGTGGGTGAGCTCGTAGGGCCCCGGAGTCGCAGAGACGAAAATCGCCTGGTGGATCCTGCTTTCGAACTCCTCGAACATGAGCGGCCGGTTGTCGAGGGCCGACGGCAGGCGGAAACCGTAGTCGACCAGATTCTGCTTGCGCGACCGGTCGCCGTGGTACATCCCGCCGACCTGGGGGATGGTGACATGGGACTCGTCGGCGATGAGCAGAAAGTCCTCGGGGAAGTAGTCGAGCAGGGTCGGCGGCGCCTCCCCCGGCGATCGTCCGGTGAGGTGGCGCGAGTAGTTCTCGATCCCCTGGCAGTAGCCGAGCTCGGTGAGCATCTCGAGATCGAAGAGGGTGCGCTGCGAGAGCCGCTGGGCTTCGAGCAGCTTCTCCTGCCGGTTGAGCTCGGCGAGGCGGTGGTCGAGCTCGTCGCGGATTCCGTCGACGGCCCTCAGGAGACTCTCGCGCGGCGTCACATAGTGGGTTCGCGGGTAGACGGGCAGACGGTCCACGGTCTCGAGCACGCTGCCGCGGACCGGATCGATGCGCTGGATCGTCTCGACCTCGTCGCCCCAGAAGGAGACCCGCACCGCGGTGTCGTCGTACGGCGGATAGATCTCGAGGACGTCGCCGCGCAGCCGGAAGCTGCCCGGAGCGAGATCGAGGTTGGTGCGCTCGTACTGCATCTTGGCGAGCTGGCGCAGAACCTCCTCCATGGGTTGCTCGACGCCCGCTTCGAAGAACTGGAGCATGTTGAAATAGGCCTCGGGCGATCCGAGTCCATAGATGCAGCTCACCGAGGCGACGATGAGGACATCGCGGCGCTCGAAGAGCGAGCGGGTCGCCGACAACCGGAGACGGTCGATCTCCTCGTTGATCGAGGTCTCTTTTTCGATATACGTGTCCGATGACGGAACATACGCCTCGGGCTGGTAGTAGTCGTAGTACGAGACGAAGTACTCAACCGCGTTCGACGGGAAGAACGCTTTGAACTCCTGGTAGAGCTGCGCCGCCAGGGTCTTGTTGTGGCACAGCACCAGGGTCGGCCTGTTGGTGGCCTCCACCACCTTGGCCATGGTGAAGGTCTTGCCCGAGCCGGTGACGCCGAGCAGGGTCTGGTAGGCGAGGCCGCCCTCGACGCCCTCCACGAGCCGCTCGATGGCGGCGCCCTGGTCCCCCGCCGGTTGGAATGGGGTTTCGAGAGTGAAGCGCTTCGAAGTCATGGGGGGATTGTAGCGTCAGCGCCAGTTCTTAATTTTGAATTCTGAATTTTGAATTTCATCGCAGCGTGCCCAAACGGTGCTCCCGGGTTGGGTGCGATGGTAACTAAGAATTCATAATTCAAAATTCACAATTCGCTTACGGCATCGAGTACGGCACGGCCAACGCGGCATCGGCCAGCTGCGCCTCCAAAAAGAGATTGAGCTCCTCGACCTCGTCGCGGTTGACCGACCGGTCCTTGACCGCCTCGCGCGCCAGGCGTTGGAACTCGCCCATGACCGGGAAGGGGTCGTCCTGATTCCTCAGGTGGACCGAGAACGCATCCAGGTTGCGTTTCAACCGCATTCGCTCCGCGGGTTGAACATCGCCCGCCACATAGGCCGTCAAGCGATTCGACGCGCCGGCGAACCCGGCCCAAACCGTCCTGCGCATGAGGGTCGAACCGGTGAGGAGGGCCGCGATGAGCACCACGATTCCCAGCCCGCAGCCGATGGTCGCCCAGCGCCCGGGAACGCCCCCCGTCTTCCACGCCGGCTTTTCCTTACGGCCCACCGCGAGGAGCTCGGGCGGCAAGATCGGAGTCGATTTCGGGGTCAGCGCCCCGTCGGTTTCGGTCCCGACCGGGGTGGTCTCGTCGTTTTCCCTGTTCATCCGGTCATTGTAGTGCAGCTGTCTCGCCCTCAACGACTTGGCGGTTTCGCCGCAACCATAGAGTCACGAGGCGATCACCTGGGCATTCTTCATGTCTTTGGCAATGCGATGCCTGCGATGAAATTCATCATTCATCATTCATAATTCAGCGAGCGCAGGAGCGAAGCTCCGGAGCGAGCGCTACAATCCCCCCATGAGCCATCTCCTCGAACGCAGCTCCGCCGCCCTCCTGGTCATCGATGTCCAGGAACGCATCAACTCCGTCATGACCGACCAGAGCCACATCCCCCGCCTCGAGGTGCTGGTGGAGGCGTGCCGCGCCCTCGGTGTGCCAGTCATCGGCAGCGAGCAGTACCCCAAAGGCCTCGGCGGGACCGTCGAGCCCCTGGCCGGGCTCCTCGGCGAGACCCCCGCCGCCAAGAACAGCTTCTCTTGTGCTCGCGACACTGGGATTCGCGAAACAATCGCTGCAACGGGACGCGCACAAGTGGTCGTCACCGGGATCGAGACCCACGTCTGCGTTCTCTCCACCGCCCTCGATCTCCTCGACGCCGGCTACCGGGTCCACGTCCCGCACGACGCCGTCAACTCACGCCGGCCCGCCGACAAAAGCTGGGCGCTGCAGCGCATGCAGCAGGCCGGTGCCACGATCACCACCACCGAATCCGCCCTCTTCGAGCTGGTCGAACGCTGCGACACCGACGACTTCAAGACCGTCGCAAAGCTCGTCAAGAAGCTCCCCGTGCCCTGACCGATCGGCGCGGCATCTCTTCGGTGCCGGCGAGACGCCGGCACTGCAAGAAGCGATGCGGCCTTGGAGCGCCGGCGTCCCGCCGTCGATGGCGTCGTCGGTGCAGGCGATACGCCCGCACTACAAAACCTGATGCAGCGTTGTAGCGCCGGCGTCCCGCCGGCGATGGCTTTGTCGTTACAGGTCAGACGCCGGCACCACAAAGAACGAAACCGCATTGTGGAGCAGGCTTCCAGCCTGCTCATGGAACGACGAGGTGGCGGTCTGCGGCAGTACCCGCCGGATTGGGTCTGAAGGGCAGGCAGGATGCCTACCCCACAAAGAAGAACCAATCAAAGTGGTGCGGGCGTCCTGCCGGCAAGAAGCCGACGCCCGGACGCCACCCACCAACCGTTGAGTTTCTCAAGAGGTCAGTACTTTTTCATCGGCGCCTCATGCACCTCATCCGGCCAGCCGCCGCGAAACGGGTTCACGACCCGGACCGAACCATAGACCTGACCGTGGCTCAGATCCTCTGAATACAGCGTCGTTGCCCCCAGGAATCGGGCGGCTGCGACGATGGCGCCATCCCAGTACGAGATGCCGAATCGAAGGGCGACCTCTGCCCCGGCGACGATGAGTGGATAGTCCGTCTGCACCAGGGGAAACTGCCGGAATTGATCAAGCAGCTCAACCGCCACGCCCGGTGTCAGCGGATCTGCGATCTTCCGGGTCACGTTGACATAGAACTCCTGAAGGACTTGGGCTGAAAGACCGAAATCAGCATGCTGGATCAACTCCAGCGCCGTCTCTTTTTCGCCGACTCTTCGGTCGCCGACGACACCGCGTAGATCAGAACGTTGGTGTCGAGGAAGACCTCAACGGTCATGGAGATCGTCCCTCGTCCACGTTCTTGGACCGACCTCGGCGCGAGCGTTCCGGCACAGATCGACGATCCTCTCCCGAGCCAGCGCCGCCTTCGATTCCCGCTCCACGAGCTCCTGTAGAAACTCCCGAATCATCGCGTTGAGCGTCGTCGAGCGATCGGCCGCGATGCGCCGCGCCTCGCGAAGCAACGATTCATCAATGGCAAGAGTGACGTTCTTCATTGACACATGTTATGTGTACCTGTGTCATTGCGCAAGATCCAGCGCTCGCACCGACTTCGAACAAGATCCGGACTGTTCCCGGATGATTCGCGCCGCGGCGCGCCCCACATTCTTTCCGTGACTCTCTTTTTGCACCAACCTGTGCCGATTGCTCATTTGCCGTCTCATCGCAATATACGTATACTCCTGTCAAAGCACTCGGTTGCAACGACATGGAAAATCCAATCCGACGCACATTCCACCTCGGCTCTTGGATGGTGGAACCCACCCTCGACCGGATCTCGCAAAACGGTCGCGAGGTCCGGCTGCGGCCGCGCGCCATGGATGTCCTCACCGTTCTCGCCCTGGCCGCCGGCAAGTTGGTCTCCAAGCAGTCCCTCATCGATGAAGTCTGGCGCACCGAGTACGTTTCCGACCACGCTCTCACCCAGGTCATCGCCGAGCTCCGCGCCGCCCTCGGCGACGATGCCAAGGAGCCCAGTTTCATTGAGAACATCCCGCGCCGCGGCTACCGACTGGTGGCGTCCGTGACGCCGGCAGCAGAGTCGGTCGCCTCGAACCACGGCGTGTCCATGCCGTTCAAGATCGAAACCGAAGGTGGAACCCGCCCGCTCACCCAGGGTCAGAACGTCATCGGTCGTACCGGCGAAGCCGACATCTCCCTCGACAGGACCGAAGTCTCCCGCTGCCACGCCATCATCACCGTCCAGGGAACTACCGCCATCATCGAGGACCTCGGTTCAAAGAACGGCACCTATGTCAACGGTCGCCGGCTCGACGGCCCCACCGCCCTCAACAACGGCGACGAGATCTGGATCGGCCGCAGCGTCGCCCGGATGCGCTTCCTCATAGAGGGTGAACCCACAAAAACCGAGGCCTCGACAACATGACCGACGACCGCGGCTCTCCTGATGCAATCGCCCGGTCGCCCTTGTAGCCGCAGGCTTCGAGCTTGCGGTCTGGCGCGCTGCCCCATCGCACCGCAAGCTGGAAGCTTGCTACTACAAATGACCGCCCTTGTAGTAGCAAGCATCCTTGCTTGCGGTCTGGCGCGCTACCCCATCGCATCGCAAGCTGGAAGCTTGCTACTACAAATGACCGCCCTTGTAGTAGCAAGCATCCTTGCTTGCGGTCTGGCGCGCTACCCCATCGCACCGCAAGCTGGAAGCTTGCTGCTACAAATGACCGCCCTTGTAGTAGCAAGCATCCTTGCTTGCGGTCTGGCGCGCTGCCCCATCGCACCGCAAGCTGGAAGCTTGCTACTACAAATGACCGCCCTTGTAGTAGCAAGCATCCTTGCTTGCGGTCTGGCGCGCTACCCCATCGCACCGCAAGCTGGAAGCTTGCTACTACAAATGACCGCCCTTGTAGTAGCAAGCATCCTTGCTTGCGGTCTGGCGCGCTACCCCATCGCACCGCAAGCTGGAAGCTTGCTACTACAAATGACCGCCCTTGTAGTAGCAAGCATCCTTGCTTGCGGTCTGGCGCGCTACCCCATCGCACCGCAAGCTGGAAGCTTGCTGCTACAAATGACCGCCCTTGTAGTAGCAAGCATCCTTGCTTGCGGCTCCAGTATCGAGACAGAAACATGAGTGAGCGACCGCCGCCCGACGAGCCGTTGGCCACCCGCACCGAGGCGGAGGGGGCGACCGTCGATCTTCCGGAGGGCACCGGCTTCTTCCATGTTGGCCAGGTGCTGGGTGATCGCTACGAAATCCTCGAGATGCTCGGTCGCGGCGGGATGGGCGAGGTCTGGCGGGCCTTCGACCTCAAGCTCCGGGTCGAGGTCGGGCTCAAGGCGCTCCGCGATGATCTCTTCCAATCGGAGCGGCGGTCTCGAGCTGCTGCGGCAGGAGGTGCGGGCAGCTCGCGAGGTTGTCTCGCCCAACGTCTGCCGGATCTTCGACCTCATCGAGATCGACGGCCGCGAGCTGGTCTCGATGGAGTACGTCGATGGGGCCACACTGCTCGGTGTCCTGCAGGAGCGTGGACCGCTCGAGCTCAAGGAAGCCCAGGACATCGCCTCGCAGTTCCTCGTCGGGTCTCGAGGCGATCCACAAGGCCGGTCTCGTCCACCGCGATGTCAAGCCCGAGAACATCATGCTCACCCGGGCCGGCCGGGTGGTCGTCATGGACTTCGGTCTGGCGACGAGGACCCGAGAGCGGCGCCGGCTCGGTCTCGGGCACACCCGGCCTACATGGCCCCCGAGCACGCGGCGGGTGGCGACGTCGACGCCCGTGCCGATGTCTACTCCGCCGGGGTCGTCCTCGCCGAGATGGTGAGCCCCGAGGGGATCAAGAGCTACCAGTCGCGGCAGAGCCTTTGGGAAGATGTCCGCTCGGAACCCGCCAGAATCCCGGAGTCGCCATGGGCGCCGGTCATCAAACGCGCTGTCGCCCGCGACCGCGAACGCCGCCAGAACTCCGCCCACACCCTCATCCGCGAGCTCGAGGACGTGACCCTCCGCGTCGAAGGCGCCGAGGACCTCCACCCCTACCCCGGCCTCGCCTCCTTCACCGAAGCTGACGCCGAGTACTTCTTCGGCCGCGAGGCCGAGGTCGAGCGATCTGGCGCCGGTTGGAGAGCGCCCACCTGCTCGCCATCGTCGGGGCTTCGGGGGCAGGAAAATCCTCGTTCATCGCGTGCGGGTCTGACGCCACATTCGCCGCCTGCCTGGCAGATCGCCCGCTGCACACCCGGAAACGCAGCGGTTTCCTCGCTGCGCCGGACGCTGATCCGCGAGCTCACCGGGGATGTCGGAAGCGCTCGAGGCTCTGGTGGATTCGGACTCGCTGGACTCCATCGTGGAGGCGGCGGGGCGGTGGCGGCGGCGGCACGGCGAAGCACTCCTGATCGTCGATCAATTCGAGGAACTCTTCACCCTGAATCCAGCCGATGAACAGGCGCGCTTTGCGACCCTGATCGGACAACTGACGGTCGAGGCGGACGTGCGTGTACTGCTCTCGATGCGCGACGACTTTCTGCTCCACTGCAACCGGCACGAGGGTCTTCGTCCGCTCTTTGCGACCCTCACGCCGCTGGATTCCCCGACCGGCGCCGCGCTCCGGAGGGCCGTGACCCAGCCAGCGCTCACCTGCGGTTATCGATTCGAGGACGACGAGCTGGTCGAGGAGATCCTCGCCGAGGTCGAGGGCGAGCGCGGCGCGCTGCCCATGCTCGCGTTTGCAGCGTCACGTCTGTGGGAGAAACGCGACCGCGAGACCGGCCTCCTCACCCGCCAGGCCTACCACGACATCGGCGGCGTCGGCGGTGCGCTCGCCCGCCACGCCGAGGCGACGGTCGATCGGATCGGCGTCGAGCGCATCCCGATCGTCCGCGAGCTGTTCCGAAATCTGGTCACCGCCGAGGGCACCCGCGCGGTGCGCGAGTGGGATGAGCTGCTGTCGGTGTTCGAGAGGTCAGCGCTCCCTTCGGTCGCTAGTGAGACGTTAGGGGTTAGACGTCCCACGCTCACAGCGAGCGAAGCGAGCGCTCACTCTCTAACAGCGAGCACAGCGAGCGCTCACTCCTAACTTCTACAAGCGAGCGCTCACTTTCTAACTCCTCACCCGCCCGCGCAGCGGCCGCCGACGTCCTCCGCGAACTCATCGACGCCCGCCTCCTCACCTCGTACGAGGTCCGCGAGGACGAGCACGAGCCCGATCCGACGGGTCGAGATCATCCACGAGTCGCTCCTCGCCAACTGGCCGCGCCTCGTCCGCTGGCAGACCCAGGACCAGGAGGGCGCCCAGCTCCGCGACGAGCTCCGTCAGGCGGCCCGGGCCTGGGACGAGCACGGCCGCCACGACGACCGCCTCTGGACCGGCACTGCCTACCGCGAGTTCCAGCTCTGGCGGGAGCGATACCCCGGCGGGCTCACCGAGCTTGAGGAAGTATTCGCCGCGGCGATGACGTCGCTCGCGACCCACCGGAAGCGAAGGCGACGCGCCGCCTACACCGTCGCTGCTCTCATCGTCATCGCCGTCGCTGCAACGTTCGCCAACCTCTGGCGACGCAGTCTCGCCGAAACCCGCCGCGCCGAGGCCAGTGAGCTCGTCGCCCTCGGCCAGCTCGAGCTCGACTCATACCCGAGCGCAACGGTCGCCCACGCTATCGCGAGCCTCGAAGAGGCAGACTCGCAGGCTGCGCGCAGGTTGGCATTGGAGGCGTTGTGGCAAGGCCCGACAGCTCTGGTCGCTTCGGAGGATGCCGCCTGGTCATTGGCGTTGAGCGAGGATGGCTCATCGCTTGTCAAGAGTAGGAACCTCCTCGCCGACTCCGAGAGGTCGAATTTGACCGTCTATCGCGCTGACGGTTCCAGGATGCCGCTGAAAGACGTGCATGACAAGTCGCTCACAATCGGCCTCACGACGATCTCATCGTCGGGCCATTTTGCGTCGTTTTCTGGGACCACTGCGTCAGACACCTCAGACAGAATCGTGCTCTGGTCGGTGAACCGCGACGAGCCATTGGCACAGATGGACTCACCGACGGGAAGGTACTGGCGATCCGCGGTCGACGAAAACCGCCGTCGTCTCGTCGTCCTGCTCCGAGAGGATCGGAAGATCGCTCTTCACGTCTTGGGCTTCGACGGGACGACACGTCGCCTGGGAACGTTAGAATTCGAGACCGAACGTACTGACTCCGGAGGTTGGACGTCGGTTGCACGGCTCGAACAAGGGGCCAATCGACTCGGAGTTCTGAGTCGAGGTGAGGTCTACGTTGTTGATGTCCTCGACAACGGGCTGGGCCCTGCCCGCAAGATCGGCCATCATGACAACGCCGTGTCCAACATTTCATGCGACCCTTCAGGTCGATTCGTGGTCACGGCCGGGGTTGACGGTGGTGTTCGTTTCTGGGACCAGGCTGGTCTGAAGCCTCCAGTAGTCGATCGAGATGCACTGAAGGCGGTCGCCTTTGCTTTCACGTTCGATGGATCGTTCTTCACGGCCGCGGGCAATGAAGACGACAATTGGATCGTGCGGATCTGGGATCTAAGGGGCGACAGGCCGCGTTTCCACCAAGAAGTGAATATCGGTGGAGCGGCCTGGGGATTCTTCACCCTCGACCAAAACGGTAGGCACATCTCTCGATCGGGGCCCGATACGAACTTCCGGCTCTTCCGGCTTGCCGGGCCCGCTGCAGCAGACCCCTTGGTTCTCAGGCGTGGTGACAATCAACAGTCGAACGAACACGGATTCAATCCCGATGGAAAGTGGTTGGCGACCACCGATCTAACCGGGCTGGTATTCTGGCCGCTGGCAAGAGGGTACCCTCACGTCATCCGGCAGCACGCCGGTCGCGTCAATGATGTCGTGTTCGATCCGGGGGGCCGGTGGATTGCTACGTCGTCCGACGACGATACTGTCCGCATCTGGACGATGGCGCCCGAGGAAACATCGATCGGGCCGGTTCTCCACGCAGCGGATGCTCTCACCCTTGGTCTTGCTGCGTCACCGGATGGCACGCAGGTGATGGCAGGGACAAACAGCGGACAGACGGTCCTCATATCTCTAGACGGCTCGAAACCGACCGTTCTCGAGGGATTCCAGGGTCAGACCTGGGGGGTCGCGTTCAGCCCCGATGGGCGGCTGGTCGCGGCAGCCGGTGGCCTATTCGATCCCGCGGAACGATCGATTCGAGTGTGGGATCGGGTGACTGGAGACCTGGTTAGCGTTCTCGACTTCACGGAATCGCCTTACGTGGAGAGCCTTCAGTTCATCTCGAACCGGTACCTGTTGTCATCGAACGAGTCAGCGCTTGTACGCTGGGATCTGGATTCTGAAAAGCGGTCCATTCTCTACGAGGGCGTTATCCCAAATTTTGTCTCCAGCGCAGACGGGCGGCGAATATTGATGGTGGAAACCGATAGCGCTTCTCAAATGTCCGGAAAACTCACTGTTCTTGATACCTCGAATGGAGATACGACTGTACTCGGAGAGTACGGCGACGAGGTGTTTGCTGTCGACTGGGATTCCGATACAGACGTTGTTGTCACCGGTGACCTGGACGGCGAAATCCGCGTCGGGACCACCCAGGGTGATGGTCCGCACCTTATGGTCGGCCACGAAGGGAAAATCGCAGCCGTCAAACTCGACCCACTCGGACGTTGGATAGCTTCGGCTGGTACTGACACAACCCTCCGCCTCTGGCCCATGCCCGATCTGACGAAGCCGCCGCTCCACACCCTGCCGCGCGAGGAGCTCATCGCCAAGCTCAAGACGCTCACCAACCTCCGGGTCGTCCGCGACCCCGAGTCCGCCACCGGCTGGAAGCTCACCCACGACCCGTTCCCGGGGTGGGAGACCGTGCCGACGTGGTGAACGCGGTGGAGAATTCAGACTCAGATCAGCTCGATCCTCGCGTCGTGTCCTGACGACCGGGCGAGGCGCGAGTCCGTCGTCAACAGGGCTCCGTCGACAGCTTCTGCCAGTGCGACGTACGCCGCGTCGTAGGCGGTCACGTTCTCCCGCATTTGCCAGATGCGCCTGAGGAAAAGCTCGTGCGGATACCGCTCGATGGAGAGATCGAGGAAATCCTGAAGAGCCTCATCCGCGCGCGGCTCCGCGACATCTCCGGCCCGGACATACCGTCGCAAGACCTGAGCGACCTCGAGATCGATCAGGTGAGGCGCGCACAGCAATTCCCCGGGGTCGAAGATCCTCTCGGCGATCCGAACGCCGGTGTGAGTTCCAAGGATGAGCTCAAGCGCAGCCGAGGCGTCGAGGACGATCACCGGGACTCTCGTTCGAGCCGGAGCACATCGGCGGGAGGTACAGGCGGCGTCACCGGAGTCCTCGACGCGATCCGGCGTGCGAGCTCCACAGCGGTCGGTCGCATGGCCGTCCGTCGCAACTCCTCCAACAGGTAATCGGACAGGGATTTCCCCGCCAGAGCCGCCCGGCTCTTCAAGAGTCGGTGAAGATCTTCTGGGACATTTCGAATCTGAATCATCCGTGTCATGTGAACAACATATTCTAATGTTCAGCAGCATGTCAACATGTTCATCGCAAGAAGAGTGGCGCCGACTCGCAAGCTGGAAACTTGCTACTCCAAACCGAACGCCCTTGTAGTAGCAAGCATCCCTGCTTGCGGTTCGACTTCCCCCATAACCACATCGCATCGCAAGCTGGAAGCTTGCTACTACAAATGAGCGCTCTTGTTGTAGCGAGCATCCCTGCTTGCGGTGATCACACACAGGCCTCCGGTGTACACTTGATCTGAACTCGAGACGACAGAATGAATGACCAGGCCTCCCCAGACGAGCCGTTGCCGACCCGCACCGAGGCGGAGGGGGCGACGGTCGACCTTGCCTAAAGGGCTCGGCTTCTTCCACGTCGGGCAGGTGCTGGGTGACCGCTACGAGATCCTCGAGATGCTCGGTCGCGGCGGGATGGGCGAGGTCTGGCGGGCGTTCGATCTCAAGCTGCGGGTCGAGGTCGGGCTCAAGGCGCTCCGCGATGATCTGTTTCAGTCCGAGCGGCGGTTCGAGCTGCTGCGGCAGGAGGTCCGCGCCGCGCGCGAGGTGGTCTCGCCCAACGTCTGCCGGATCTTCGACCTCATCGAGATCGACGGCCGCGAGCTGGTCTCGATGGAGTACGTCGATGGGGCGACACTGCTCGGTGTCCTGCAGGAGCGTGGACCGCTCGAGCTCAAAGAGGCGCAGGACATCGCCTCGCAGTTCCTCGCCGGGCTCGAGGCCATCCACAAGGCCGGCCTCGTCCACCGCGACGTCAAGCCCGAGAACATCATGCTCACCCGCGCGGGCCGGGTCGTGGTCATGGACTTCGGTCTGGCGCAGAGGACCCGAGAGCGGCGCCGGGTCGGTCTCGGGCACGCCGGCCTACATGGCCCCCGAGCACGCAGCGGGTGGCGACGTCGATGCCCGCGCCGATGTCTACTCCGCCGGGGTCGTCCTGGCGGAAATGGTCAGCCCCGAGGGGATCAAGAGCTACCAGTCGCGGCAGAGCCTTTGGGAAGATGTCCGCTCGGAACCCGCCAGAATCCCGGAGTCGCCATGGGCGTCGGTCATCAAACGCGCTGTCGCCCGCGACCGCGAACGCCGCCAGAACTCCGCCCACACCCTGATCCGCGAGCTCGAGGATGTGACCCTCCGCGTCGAAGGCGCCGACAACCTCCACCCCTACCCCGGCCTCGCCTCCTTCACCGAAGAAGACGCCGAGTACTTCTTCGGCCGCGAGGCCGAGGTCGAGCAGATGTGGCGCAAGCTCGAGGGGCCGCCTCGGATGCTCGGGCTCGTCGGACCGTCCGGCGCCGGCAAGACCTCCTTCCTCCAAGCAGGGCTCCTCCCGGCCACCACGTCCGTCTGGGCGACCGCCATCTGCACCCCCGGCACCAACCCCGTGCTCGGGCTGAGCCGAGCCCTCGCCGCGGAGCTTGCCGGAGATGCCGGTGCGGTGGACCTGCTGCTGCGTTTCGACGACCCGGAGACGGCGGTCGAGGTCGTCAACCGCTGGCGAAACCGGACCGGTCGGGCGGTCCTGATCGTCGATCAGTTCGAGGAGCTCTTCACCCAGAACGGCATCGAGGTGCAGCAGCGATTCGCCAGCCTCCTCGAGCAGTTGGTCCTAGAGGCCGATGTGCACGTCTTACTCAGCATGCGGGACGACTTCCTGTTTCGCTGCCACGAGATCGATGCGCTCAAGCCGGTCTTCTCCGAGCTCAGCCCGCTTGGTCCACCGGCCGGCGCGGCGCTCCGGCGCGCACTGACACAGCCCGCCCTGCAGTGCGGCTACCGCTTCGAGGACGACGAACTCGTGGAAGAGATGCTCGCCGCAGTCGAGGGCGAGCGGGGCGCGCTGCCGATGCTCGCCTTCGCCGCCGCCCGGCTGTGGGGGAAACGAGACCGCGAGACTGGCCTGCTCACCCGTCAGGCGTATCACGATGTCGGCGGTGTCGGCGGAGCTTTGGCTCGCCATGCCGAGGCGACTGTCGATCGGATTGGCGTCGAGCGCATCCCAATTGTCCGCGAGCTTTTCCGCAACCTAGTGACCGCCGAGGGCACGCGGGCGGTGCGAGAGTGGGACGAGTTGCTGTCGGTGTTTGAGGGTGAGAAGGTGGCAGAGTTGAAGGTAGAAGGTTGGAAACTCAGCGCTCACTTCGGTCGCTCGTGAGGAAGTTAGAAGGTCAGCGCAGCTTCGGTCGCTGGTCAAGCGTTAGGGGTTAGACGTCCCATCCCTCACAGCGAGCGAACGAGCGCTCACGAAAACGAAGGCGGCGCGTCGCAGCCACAGCGGCGTTCACAATTCTCCTCATCGTCGCGGCGGTGACGGGAACTCTCTGGCGGCGCGGCATTGTCGAAACCCGCCGAGCAGAGGGGGCAAACCTGATCTCCCTGGGTCAACTCAAGCCGATTCCTACCACCGCAACCCTCGCCCACGCCATCGCGAGCCTCGAGCGATCGGATAGCACCACCGCTCGTGGTCTGGCCCTCGAGGCGCTCTGGAAGGGCCCAACGGCCCTCGTTGCATCCGAGGACTTCGCGTGGAGACTTCGCTTCAGTCCTGACGGTCGCTCCCTGGTCAAGACGCGAACACCAGAACAACCCCGATGAACCCCTGATCACCATCTTCCGCGCCGACGGTTCCAGCACTCCGCTCGCAATCAGCGATGAACCATCGACGCGGATATTTACCCTCTCCGCCATTTCGGAGTCCGGCCACTTTGCATCACTCTCGGCATCGACAGAGGTGGATTCTTTAACGAAGGTGGCCTCTCATTCCATAACCAGTGGGACGGCCGCTTGGCTGAAACAGCGCTTGGGTCGTCTCAGGCTTTGCTGGGACTCGCCGTCGACTCAAGTCGAGAACGTCTGCCGTTCTCTTGATTCGGGATCACAACCGGTTTCAAGCCGAGACCCTGGGATTCGACGGCCACAGGGAAGCCTTGGAACTCTGGATTTCGAAACCAGACGTGATGACTCGGATCGGTGGACCACGATCGCCGCCCTCGACCCAGGGGCGGGGCAGCGGTAGGCCTGGTGACCGACGACCAAGTGTTGGCGGTAGAAATCGGCGAAGAGGAGTTCACGAGCTGCGCCCACCGCGTTCGGTCGGACAGCAAGACGACCGGCTCTCACGGGTGGTCCTCGGATCCCTTGGGCCGGTTCATGGTGACCGGGTCAAAGGATGGTAGATTCCAATTCTGGAGCACGGAATATCAGAGGCCCTCAGTCGTTGTCGCCGGTCCACTTGACACCCAGTATTTCCAATTCACACCCAAGGGATCGCTGTTCTCGGCGTTGGAGGAGCGTGACGACAACTGGACCGTCTGGGTGTGGGATACGAGCGGAGACCGGCCCCGGTTCCTTCGCAAGCTCGACGTGGGTGGAACCGCTTGGGGCTTCTCTTCGTCTCGACCCCTCGGGCCGTTACATCTCGCGATTCGGTCCGGACACGAAGTTCCGTTTGTGGCCGATGGCTGCGGCCCGCCGATGCCGAGCCCATCGTTCTCCACCGTGGCGAGATTGTTCAGGCTAACCCGCTTGAATTCAACCCGAAGGCCGACTGGCTTCCCCACCACCGACCTCACCGGGCTCGCCTCTGGCCTCTCGGGAGGGAGTACCCATCCGTGATCCGGCGTCACGCAGGGGGGGTGTACGGGCTTGGTTTCGCCCCCGACGGAAGTTGGATCGCCTCATCGTCCGCTGACGGCACGGTCAGAATCTGGCCCCTCGTGGGTGATCCACGGCCGCAAGGGTCAATTCGACACGAAACGGACACCGTAATGATTGACCTTGCGGTGTCGCCTGATGGGCAGAGACTGATCGTCGGGGAGGGCGAAGGCAACACAACACTACTGTCTCTCGACGGAACTCCCCCGACAGTTCTCGACGGGTTTGAACATCAAAGCTGGGGGGTTGCCTTCAGTCACGACGGGCGGCTGGCAGCGGCGGCGGGAGGCGGTTTCGTCCCTGCAGATCGAGTCATTCGCATTTGGGATGTGGCCTCGGGAGAAGAGGTCAGGGTCCTCGAGGTCGGGGAACCGCCAAGTATTGAAAAGGTCCGGTTCCTCCCAGACAGACGATCTTATCTCGGCAGCCGAATCGGGGCTCCTGCGCTGGGACATCGAACCCGGAGAACGAACTCTTCTCTACGAAGGGACTATCTTCGTTTTCGCCGCCGGCACAGACGGCCGGCGGGTGCTTATGGTTGAAGGGAAACGCACCAGGGAGGATTTTGGAAAGGTTGTCCTTCTCGACACGGAAACGGGAGATTCAACCCCTCTGCGAGAAGTTCGGAAGTGAAGTCATGGCCATCACCTGTGATCCCACAGCCTCGATCATCGCCACCGGTGACCGAGACGGCGAGGTGCGTGTCGGTTTCGTGGACGGTGGAGGCCCCACTTGCTCATGGGTCACGAGGACGCGGTTTTCGCCCTGGCCATCGATCCCCTCGGCCGTTGGATCGCCTCCGGCGGTAGCGACTTCACCGTTCGTCTCTGGCCGATGCCCGATCTGACCAAACCGCCGCTCCACACCCTGCCGCGCGGAGGAGCTCATCGCCAAGCTCAAGACGCTCACCAACCTCCGCGTCGTCCGCGATCCCTGAAGCCGCCGACCGGGTGGAAGCTCACCCACGATCCCTTTCCGGGATGGGACGGTGCCGACGTGGTGAGCATCGCGAATTATGAATTCTGAATTATGAGTTATGAATTCATCGCAGTGTCCTCTCACCGTCTGCGATGTAGATAAGAACTTAATACTTCGAACTAGAACTCTCTCAGCGATGATCCCTTCCCCGGCTGGGAGACGGTGCCGAAGGTGGTGAGCCTCTCCACCGTCGCGTGATAGCATCGATTCATGGCTCCGAAGATCAGAATCGACCGCGAGAACTCGACGAACTCGTCGACGGATCGCGTCCGAAGACTGGCATTGTTCGGTTCGGTCGAGCGCGACGATTTCACGGACCGCAGTGACATCGACATTCTCGTCGAGTTCGAGGAAGGCGCCAGGGTCGGCCTCGCCTTCTTTTCGCTCGAGGAGGAGCTTTCCCAACTCTTCGGGCGAAAGGTCGACCTCAACACTCCCGGGTTCCTGAGCCCGGAGTTCCGCGAGCGGGTGATGCGGGAAGCGAGGCCGGTTTTTGACGCAGCGTGACGACGCGGCGCTGCTCCGAGACATGCTCAACTTCGCCAGTCGGGCAAGCGACGCTGCGACTGGACGATCACGGACCCATCTCGAGGATGACCGAGTGCTGACGGCAGCCCTCGAGCGATTTGTCGAATTGACTGGACGAAGCCGCGTCTCGCCTGTCGAGAGACACGAGATTCGATTCCTCACATCCAGTGGCGGCGAGATCATCGCACTGCGAAATCGGCTGGTCCACGGCTATTTTCACCGTCGATCTCGACATCCTGTGGAACATCATCCAGGACGACCTCCCGAATTCTCATCGCCGCCCTCGAAAGATCGACTGACTCCAAGTAGATTCCGACCTCTCGAGAATCCGCACCCCACAAAGGCATGGCCAGACCTCCCGGCAGGCAGGAATGCCTGCCGCCAAAATTCGCGCCGCGGTACAATTGGTCTGGAAATCGAGACGAGACAATGAATGAGAAGCTCCCCCCGGACGATCATCCGGTGACCCGCACCGAGGCGGAGGGGGCGACTGTCGACCTTCCTAAGGGCCTTGGTTTCTTCACCACCGGCCAGGTCCTCGGCGATCGCTACGAGATCCTCGAGATGCTCGGCCGCGGTGGGATGGGTGAGGTCTGGCGGGCCTTCGACCTCAAGCTCCGGGTCGAGGTGGGGCTCAAGGCGCTGCGCGATGATCTCTTCCAGTCCGAGCGACGGCTCGAGCTGCTGCGGCAGGAGGTCCGCGCCGCCCGCGAGGTGGTCTCGCCCAACGTCTGCCGGATCTTCGACCTCATCGAGATCGACGGCCGCGAGCTGGTCTCCATGGAGTACGTCGACGGCGCGACCCTGCTCGGCGTCCTGCAGGAGCGCGGCCCTCTCGAGCTGAAAGAGGCGCAGGACATCGCCTCGCAGTTCCTCGCCGGGCTCGAGGCCATCCACAAGGCCGGCCTCGTCCACCGCGACGTCAAGCCCGAGAACATCATGCTCACCCGCGCGGGCCGCGTCGTGGTCATGGACTTCGGTCTCGCGCGAGGACCCGAGAGCGGCGCCGGCTCGGTCTCGGGCACCCCGGCCTACATGGCCCCGGAGCACGCGGCAGGACAGAGGTCGACGCGCGGGCCGATGTCTACTCCGCCGGCGTCGTCCTCGCCGAGATGGTGAGCCCCGAGGGCATCAAGAGCTACCAGTCGCGGCAGAGCGTCTGGGAAGGCGTCCGCTGCGAACCCGCCAAGGTGCCGGACTCGCCCTGGGCGCCGGTCGATCAAACGCGCCGTCGCGCGCGACCGCGAGCGCCGCCAGAACTCAGCCCACACCCTCATCCGCGAGCTCGAGGATGTGACCCTCCGAGTCGAGGGCGCCGAGGACCTCCACCCCTACCCCGGTCTCGCCTCGTTCACCGAGGAAGACGCCGAGTACTTCTTCGGCCGCGAGGCCGAGGTCGAGCAGATGTGGCGCAAGCTCATCGAGAGCGCCCACCTGCTCGCGATCGTCGGGCCCTCGGGAGCAGGGAAAACCTCGTTCATCGGGGCGGGGCTGATTCCCAAACGCCCCACCGGATTGGGCGATCGTTCGCTGCACTCCCGGAAACGCAGCATTCCCTCGCTTGCCCGGGCGCTGGCTCCGAGCTGGCCGGAGACCCCGACGCCGTGCGAGATGCTGTAGGCATCGTGACGCCGACGATCGCGATCGTCTCTGCATCTCGTGCTGGCGCCGGCGTCACAGCAACGCGCGCTGCTGATCGTCGATCAGTTCGAGGAGCTCTTCACCCTCGAACCCCTCGAAGCACCAAGCACGATTCGCCGAGCTGCTTGCGGCTCGCTCTCGAGGCCGACGTCGTCGTCCTGCTTTCCATGCGCGACGACTTCCTCTTGGACTGCCACCAGCTCGAGCGCTCAATCCCATCGTCCCGATCTTGACTCTGCTCGGTCCTGCCACCGGTGGAGCCCTGCGCCGCGCCCTCGTCCAGCCGGCGATGAAGTGCGGCTACCGCTTCGAGGACGACGCGCTGGTCGACGAGATGCTCGCCGAGGTCGAGGGCGAACGCGGCGCGCTCCCGCTGCTGGCGTTCGCGCTCGCGCGCCTGTGGGAGAAACGCGACCGCGACCCGGCCTCCTCACCCGTCAGGCTTACCACGACATCGGCGGCGTCGGCGGCGCCCTCGCCCGCCACGCCGAAGCGACCATCGACCGCATCGGCGTCGAGCACATCCCCATCGTCCGCGAGCTCTTCCGCAACCTCGTCACCGCCGAAGGCACGCGAGCGGTCCGGGAGTGGGATGAGCTGTTGTCGGTGTTCGAGGGTGAGACAGAGTGCGAAACCCGACAGCGCTCCCTTCGGTCGCAGTGAGGGGTTAGGAGTTACGAAGTGTCACGTCTCACAGCGAACAGAGCGAGCGCTTACCTGCTCACTCCTCACCCGCCCGCCGATGCGGCTTCCGAGGTCCTCGCGCGAACTCATCGACGCCCGTCTCCTCACCTCCTACGAGGTTCGCGAGGACGAGCACGATCCGATCCGCCGCGTCGAGATCATCCACGAGTCGCTGCTCGCCAACTGGCCGCGGCTCGTCCGCTGGCAGACCCAGGACCCCGACGCCGCCCAGCTCCGCGACCAGCTCCGCCAGGCGGCGCGCACCTGGGACGAGCACGGCCGCACCGACGACCGACTCTGGACCGGCACTGCCTATCGCGAGTTCCAGCTGTGGCGGGAGCGCTACCCCGGCGGGCTGACCGGGTCGAAGAGGCCTTCGCGTCGGCGATGACGTCGTACTCGCCACCCGACGCAGGCGACGACGTCGGATCGCGGCGGCGGCCGTGCTGGTCGTCGCACTCGCGGTGAGTGCCGTGACGACCACAATGTGGCGCAAGAGTGTAGTGAGCGAGCGCCGCGCGGAGGCCCAGAAGCTGATCGCGCTCGGGCAGGTCGCGGCTCGAGGACTACCCGACCAGCGCCCTGGCCCACGCTGCGGCCAGTCTCGAGCTCGCCGACAGCGATGAGGCGCGGCTTCTCGCCCTCGAAGCACTGTGGCGGGGGCCGACGGCGTTTGTCGCCAACGACCGGTCAAGCTTCGACGCGCGGTTCAAGCCCGAGTGGGGAGTGGCTCGTACAAGGTAATGAATTTTCGAGCTCGATGACCATCATCCGTCGCGACGGTAGTCAGCGCGTCGTTGACGCTCCATCCGACACGGGAACAACTAGGATAGGAGCATATTTTCAGAACAGCCAAGACCTTTTTGTCTCCGCTGGTTCGGCAACCGACGCAGGCCAATTCGCACTCTGGTCGGCTCGGGAGGGCCGACTTCTTGCTGCGACACGACGGCGAGATCCTCTCGTGTACGGACCTGATCAGATCGCGATCACCACCGGCGACCAGGAATCGCGAGCCCTCTTCGCAACCACCGACGCTGCCGGCGAGGTGGTCGCCGTCGACGCTCTATACGCCGATGGTCGACATGATTCCGTCGGCCAAATTCAGCTGCAAATTCCGGTTGCCCAAGGATCTCGGCTGTGCATGGCGCCTGCCTTGCCGCGGCTCGCCCTCGTGGATGGGAGAGAGGTTTCGGTCGTGAATGTCGGTCACGATCTCTCAAGCCGCCGGCATCTTGGGCGCCGGATGGCCGGCGCACCCTCACACGGTTGCAGCTTCATCCAAGCGGTCGGTTCTTTCTGACTGTTCAAGAATCTGGTGAGATCCAGGTGTGGGATGCAACCGGCGTGGAACCTCCGCGGACCCTCGTCGCGCCGCCCAATACCATGGTCCGATTTTCAGCGGATGGCTCCCATCTCTTGGGGTTGGTGTTCCCAGCCGAGCGCGGCGAGGATGGTGAGATTCTGATCTGGGAAGTCGATGGGTTCGACTTTCACCTCTTGCGCCGTGTCGAGAACGCCAAGCTCGATTTTTCTTCGTTCGATCCGGTAGGGGCGCGCCTGGCGATGCGCGGGCCACTTCCGGCACACCGCTTGTGGAACCTCGGTGCGCCTGCGGGGTCAGACCCGATGATCCTCGGGGTCGGCCCGGAAGGCTACGTCCACGAGCCTTCGTTCAGCCCCGACGGACAATGGCTGACGACGAATGGCACGAACGGTACGAAGATGTGGCCGCTTGCCCGGAGATACCCTTCAGTGATCAGGGTCGAATTCAAGCCCTGGTCTCACGGTATGGCGTTCCCTGCCGACGGGAGCTTCCTGGCGACGTCTGCGGGAGTGGAGACCAGGTTGTGGCCGCTCGAAGAGGCGCGAGTCCCTGCCGGAGAGATCGTCTTCCAAGGCTCCGCCGGTGTCGACAGCGTTGCGGTCTCATCAGACGGAGAGTTGTTTGCAGTCGAATTGGACGGAGTTTCGCTGGGGCGGCGCGGGGAGCCGCCCGGCGCCTGGGGAAGGAGGTTGGCAGATTTCCTTCAGTCCGCACGGACGACTTGTAGCGGCGGCAGACAACGCTTACGACCTCTCACGTTCGGCCTTCCACGTCTGGGAGGTGAGCACCGGTGAAGAGATCGCTGTCCTACGCATCGACGGAGAAGAGTTGAGACCAGGTTCCAGCTTCACCGACGACGGGCGCCTGCTGACCGGCGTCACATCAGGCGTCGTTTCCTGGGATGTCGACACCGGCAAACACGAGCTGCTCATCGAGTTTCCGCTGCAACAATTCGTGGCGAGCGAGGATGGGCGTCGCTTGTTGGTGACGGAGAAGGGAACGGCGCAGAGCCCAAAAGGCAGCCCGGTTTTCTTCGACCTCGACACTGGAGAGACCACTGAACTTACCGGTCACGCGGGAAAGGTCTGGGCAATGGCCGTCAATCGCGACGCTACGATCGTGGCGACGGGGGACTCGGACGGAATCGTCCGGGTTGGACCCTTGACTGCCGAGGAACCCCACCTGTTGCTCGGTCACGACGGCGAAATCCTCTGCCTGGCCATCGATCCCAATGGGCCGTTGGATTGCCTCTGGCGGCATGGACGGCACCCTCCGCCTCTGGCCCATGCCCGATCTCTCCAAGCCCCCGCTCCACACCCTGCCGCGTGAGGAGCTCATCGCCAAGCTCAAGACGCTCACCAACCTCCGCGTCGTCCGCGACCCCGAGTCCGCCACCGGCTGGAAGCTCACCCACGACCCCTTTCCGGGATGGGAGACGGTACCGACGTGGTGAACATCACGAATTATGAATTTTGAATTATGAATTTTGAATTGCCATCGCACGGTTCCCGCGAGCACTTGCGATGTCGTTAAGAATTGAGAGTTGAGAATTGTCGCTGCACCGGACCTCTTGATGCGGTCGTGGTTATGTGCGATGTCATTCATAATTCATTCATAACTCATAATTCATCATTCGCTCTCTTATCGCTTTCGCACCGAAACCGGACCGATCCCTGAGGACTTCCGGACTCCGAGCACCGATCTTGGGAAGTGGGAGTCCACCGTCATGCGATCAACGATGCGACGCGAGCTCATGAGGTTTGCGGTTAAACATCTTTCATCTCATAATTGCTGCAACGTACAACCAAGCAAGACGAGAACCGACGAGGTCAGCAACCGGGGAGGCATGATGCGCCACGGGATCTTTGCACTGGTCACCGTTTCGATGTTCTTGGTCGCCTCTGGTCCGCTCGCCGGTGCTCAGGAGCAGACGGTCGGCGAGGAACCGGCCCAACAGCTCCCCGAGATCAGCTTCGAGGGCGAGGTCACGGTCACCGGTTCGCTGATCCCGCGGGCGGACCTGACCGCGCTGAGCCCGGTGACGGTCATGGAGATCCCGCAGGAGCTCACCTACTCCGGGCACGGTGCGGATCGAGGATCTGATCAGAACCATGCCGCAGGTCTTCGCCGGGCAGAACTCGACCATCGCCAACGGCGCGTCCGGCACCGCGACCATCGATCTTCGATATCTCGGCGCCTGGCGCACCCTGGTGCTGATCAACGGCCGTCGCATGTCCCCCGGCGACGCGTCGGGGGGCTATGCGCCGGATCTCAACGTCATCCCGGCGCCGCTGGTCAAGCGGGTCGACGTGCTCACCGGCGGCGCGTCGACCGTCTACGGCTCCGACGCGGTGGCCGGGGTCGTCAACTTCATCATGGACACCGACTTCGACGGCGTCCGGGGCGGCCTCCAGTACAGCTTCTACAACCACGACAACAACAACCCACTCGCGCAGCAGATCAACCGCCGGCGGGATTCGACTCGCCCACCGGGATGATCAACGACGGCGACGCCGTCAACGCCAACGTCGCCCTCGGCGGTAAGTTCGCCGACGGCAAGGGCCACGCTGCGGTCTATCTCGACTACCGCAAGATCGACGCCCTGACCAAGGCGGCGCCGCGACTACTTCAACTGCAGTGTCGCAGCCGACGATGGACGGCCCTGTACTGCGGCGGTTCGTCGACTCAGCGCACGAGGCGTCTTCTTCGCCTTTAACGCTGCCGGCGATTTCATCGGCGATCTACATCCTGCACTGGCTCGAGGACGGCGGCGACGGCCACTCCTTCCGGCCGCGGCTGGAGACGAGTCTTCAACTACGGCCCCTACAACCACATCCAACGACCGGACGAGAAGTACAACGCCGGCGCCTTCGCCAACTACGAGATCAACGAGCACTTCGACGTGTACATGGAAGTCATGTACATGAACGACTACACCGACGCCCAGATCGCACCATCCGGCAGCTTCTGGCGATACAATCAGATCAACTGCGACAACCCCATGCTGAGCCCACAGCAGCACGAAATCCTCTGCGTCCGAAGGCCGGCTACGCCGACGACGAGTACGCCGATGGTGTTCATCTACCGCCGCAACGTCGAGGGCGAGCCGCGATCCAACCAGCTCGGTCACACCGACATCCGGATGGTTGGCGGCCTCCGCGGCGAGATCAACGACGCCTGGAGCTACGATCTCTACGGTCTGAGGGCCAGAGCAACTCAGCAGGAGTCCTACATCAACGACATCAGCGTCGGAGCGGATCGGCTACGCCCTCGATGTCATCGAGGACCCGACACCGGCGAGTGGGTCTGCCGCAGCGAGCAGGCCCGCGCCGACGGCTGCGTGCCGTGGAACATCTTCCCGAGGGCGCGGTCACCCAGGAGGCCATCGACTACATCTCGACCGTGGCCGTGCTGTACCGGACGACCACAACCGAGGTCGTCAATCTGACCTTCACCGGCGATCTCGAGGACTACGGGGTGGTGATCCCCTCCGCGAGCGAAGGGCTCCAGCTCGCCGCCGGCGCCGAGTACCGCAAGGAGTGGCTCAGCAACGTGCCCGACGAGGTCTACCAGACCGTCGACGCGGCCGGGTTCGGCAGCCCGACATCCCTCGATGCCGGCTTCAACGTGATGGAGCCCTTTCTCGAGGCTCTGGTGCCCATCGTGCAGGATGCCCGTGGCGCGCAGGATCTCTCCCTCGAGCTCGGCTATCGCTACTCGGACTACTCACACCTCAGGCGGGTCAACACCTACAAGGCCCAGCTGAGCTATGCGCCGAGCCTCGAACTGGCGGCTCCGCGGCGGCTACAACCGGGCGATCCGCGCGGCCAACATTGGCGAGCTGTACTTCCGCAGACCCTCGTCCTGGGCGGCGGGGATGACATCTCTGCGCAGGTGAAAACCCGATGGCGACCGTCGAGCAGTGCGCACGGACCGGCGTCGCCGGCCCACATGTACGGGCATGTCCTGCCAAACCCGTCTCCGCAATACAACGCCCTTGACGGCGGCAACCCGTCGCTCGGATCCGGAGACCGCCGACACCATCACCGCCGGCGTGGTTTGGACGCCGCAGTCGATCCGCGGGCTGTCCATCACCCTCGACTACTACAACATCGACATCAGCGACGCCATCGGCATCGCTGCGGCGCCGACAACCCATCCAGCGGTGCGCCCTGACACCGGTGATCCGCAGTACTGCGAGCCGGATCCACCGCGATGCGCAGTTCACCATCTGGCTGACCGAGAGACGGCTACACCGACGTCACCGACCAGAACATCGGCACTCGCGGACGGCCGAGGGCATCGATCTCAACGCCAACTATCTCCTCGGTCTCGGCAGCGCCGGCTATCCTCGCCACCGATCTCATGGGCAGCTACATGCTCGCAAACCGGTTCTCAGAACCCGGAGGTGGACTACGAGTGCGTCGGCTACTTCGGCTTCCAGTGCGGTCAGCCGCAGTCGCTCTGGCGCCACCGGCTTCCGCGCCACCTGGGAGAGCAACTTCCGGCTCAATCTCTCCCTTGCCTGGCGCTACGTCGGAGGCGTCGAGATCGACGACGCCAGCCCGAACCCGCAGCTGGCGAACCCCGACCAGTTGGTCGTATGGGAGGCCATCGACGGTAGCGACCATCCCGGCCTACAACTGGTTCGATCTCGCCGCGTCGTACACCTTCAGAAACGGCATCAAGCTGACCCCGGGTCAACAACATCCTCGACGAGGAACCGCCGTTCCTTCCGGGGATGGCTACGCGGGCATCAACCTCTACGATCCCGCTCGGGCGGTACGTCTTCTCGAGCGTGCAGTTCAACTTCTAGCACCGAGCACCGTTGCGGTCTTTGTAGCGCCCACGCTCTCGTGGGCGATGGCACGATGATCGCACGTCGCCACCGCCGAGCTGGGACGTCGGTGGACTACAAGACTGCCAAATCCCTTTGTGGTCCGGCAGCCTTCGTCGGCCTGATGCCGAAGCGGCATGCAACGCTGACCGGCATCCTCCGTGTACAATCGATCTGAAATCGAGACGACAGAATGGATGAGAAGCCTCCCCGAGACGATCCGCTGGTGACCCGCACCGAGGCGGAGGGGGCGACGGTCGATCTGCCTGAAGGCCTCGGCTTCTTCCACCGTCGGGCAGGTGCTGGGCGACCGCTACGAGATCCTCGAGATGCTCGGTCGCGGTGGGATGGGCGAGGTCTGGCGGGCCTTCGACCTCAAGCTGCGAGTCGAGGTCGGGCTCAAGGCGCTCCGCGATGATCTCTTCCAGTCCGAGCGACGGCTCGAGCTGCTGCGGCAGGAGGTCCGCGCCGCGCGTGAGGTGGTGTCGCCCAACGTCTGCCGGATCTTCGACCTCATCGAGATCGACGGCCGCGAGCTGGTGTCCATGGAGTACGTCGACGGGGCGACGCTGCTCGGCGTCCTGCAGGAGCGCGGCCCGCTCGAGCTCAAAGAGGCGCAGGACATCGCCTCGCAGTTCCTCGCCGGGCTCGAGGCCATCCACAAGGCCGGGCTCGTCCACCGCGACGTCAAACCCGAGAACATCATGCTCACCCGCGCCGGCCGGGTGGTGGTCATGGACTTCGGTCTCGCCAGGGGACCGGAGAGCGGCGCCGGATCGGTGTCGGGCACCCCGGCCTACATGGCCCCCGAGCACGCAGCGGGTGGTGACGTCGACGCCCGTGCCGATGTCTACTCCGCCGGGGTCGTCCTCGCGGAGATGGTGAGCCCCGAGGGGATCAAGAGCTACCAGTCGCGGCAGAGCGTCTGGGAAGGCGTCCGGTCGGAACCCGCCAAGAATCCCGGACTCCCCCTGGGCGCCGGTCATCAAACGCGCTGTCGCCCGCGACCGCGAGCGCCGCCAGAACTCCGCCCACACCCTGATCCGCGAGCTCGAGGACGTGACCCTCCGCGTCGAGGGCGCCGAGGACCTCCACCCCTACCCCGGTCTCGCCTCCTTCACCGAAGCGGACGCCGAGTACTTCTTCGGCCGCGAGGCCGAGGTCGAGCAGATGTGGCGCAAGCTCGAAGGGCCGCCTCGGATGCTCGGGCTCGTCGGCCCCTCGGGGGCAGGAAAATCCTCGTTCATCAACGCGGGTGTGATCCCGCACGCAGCGAGCCGGTCTGGTCGATCATCACCTGCACTCCCGGAAGCACAGTATTTCGTTCGCTCAGCCAGGCGCTGGCTTCCGAGCTTGCAGGTGATGCCGAGGCCGATGCGCCAGCTGGTTGAGTCTCGACGATCTCGACTCCACCATCTCCGCGGTCGACCCGCTGGCGAGGCCACCAGCACGAACGCCCTACTCGATCGTCGACCAGTTTGAAGAGCTCTTCACTCTCAACGCGTCTGAGCGTACAAGCTCGTTTCGCCGAGCTGCTCGGACGACTCGTCCTCGAGGCAGACGTCTTTGTCCTGCTCTCGCATGCGCGACGACTTCCTCTTCAACTGCCATCAGTTCGAAGCGCTCAATCCCGTCGTCACCGAGCTCACGCTTCTCGGTCCACCGACCGGCGGCGCCCTGCGGCGCGCCCTCGTCCAGCCCGCCACCAAGTGCGGCTACCGCTTCGAGGACGACGCGCTGGTCGAGGAGATCCTCGCCGAGGTCGAGGGCGAACGAGGCGCGCTCCCTCTCGCTGGCGTTTGCCCTCGCCCGGCTGTGGGAGAAGCGCGACCGCGAGACCGGCCTGCTGACCCGCCAGGCCTACCACGACATCGGCGGCGTCGGCGGCGCTCTCGCCCGCCACGCCGAGGCGACGGTCGACCGCATCGGCGTCGAGCGGATCCCCATCGTCCGCGAGCTCTTCCGCAACCTCGTCACCGCCGAGGGCACGCGGGCGGTCCGCGAGTGGGACGAGTTGCTGTCTGTGTTTGACCAGACCTGTCACCCTGAGCGGAGCGGCCGCCGAGGCCGCGGAGTCGAAGGGTCCCCTCAGGGTCGGAAGCGCGCCGATGTTCTCAACGTCTCTCCGAAGCTCGGGGGATCCTTCGACTCCCTCGCGGACTCGGTCGCTCAGGATGACAAGAGTGGTGGGCCGTCGGACTCCCTCGCTCAGGATGACAGAGGGGCCGCGGCTGCCAGGATCGTCACTCCGCGAACTCATCGACGCCCGCCTGCTCACCTCCTACGAGGTCCGTGAGGACGAGCACGATCCCATCCGCCGAGTCGAGATCATCCACGAGTCCCTGCTCGCCAACTGGCCGCGGCTCGTCCGCTGGCAGACCCAGGATCAGGAGGGCGCCCAGCTCCGCGACGAGCTCCGCCAATCCGCCCGCGCCTGGGACGAGCACGGACGCCACGACGACCGGCTCTGGACCGGCACCGCCTACCGCGAGTTCCAACTGTGGAGCGAACGCTATCCCGGCGGACTCACCGATGTCGAAGAAGCGTTCGGCTCGGCGATGACCTCGTTCGCCGGCCGTCGCCGCCGCAGACGCCGATTGATTGTAGCCGCGGTAATGGCAGCGCTCGTCGCCGGGCTCGCGGTGGTAGGTTCGTTCTGGCAGCGGAGTGTGCTCGAGGCCCGCCGTGCCGAGGCCCAGAAGCTGATCGCCTACGGGCAGCTCGAAATCGAGGCAAGTCCATCAGTGGCAGTCGCCCACTCCATCGCCAGCCTCGAGCTCGCGGACACACCCGAAGCGCGCCGGCAGGCGCTGGAGGCGCTTTGGAAGGGCCCGACCGCCTTTGTCATCGACGAGGACGACAACTGGAAACCCGCATTCAGTGGCGACGGTCGCTGGCTGGTGCAATCGGTTCACGGACCATCGAGCGGGGTTCGCATCATCCGCGCCGACGGCAGCACCAAGGCCCTCGACCGGGTGCACGAAGCGGACACGATCATGATTGACGTCAGCCCCACTTCCGACGTCTTTCTTTCCAGGGATCGGGAGGGAAGTAACGCGGTGATGTGGTCGGCATCGGGAGGACGTCTCATCACCGAGGTTCAGTACGACGACGACCAGCACGTGCGGGAACTGAGTTGGGATGATGGACGAGCGCTGCTGTTGGTGTCGGAGAACGACGGAGGGATCATTGACGCGGTGAGTTTCGACGGCACTCGCGAACGCCTCGGAAACCTGCATTTTGGCGTTGGGCTCGTCGAAGGCAACAGATGGCGAATTCGTACCGCGATGGATTATCAGACCGGCCGCTGGCTCGGGGTGGTCGATGACAACGAGGTGTGGGTGGTCGAAATCGGCGAGCACGGGTTCTCCGAGCCGCGGCTTCTGGGCCGGCAGGAGGGTTCTCTTACCGACATCGCGTTTGACCCGATGGGCCGTTACCTCGCCACGACCAACGAAGAGAGGGAGATTCGGATTCGCATTTGGGACCCGACCGGAACCTTACCGACGAGGATTTTGGAAGGTCCAGTTGGAAATTTATGGGGCTTCAGATTCACCGATGACGGGTCGATGTTCAGTGTGTTGTTTGTGGAGGAACAACAGGGGCAGTCGAAGTTGAAGCTGTGGTTGTGGTCTGTCACCGGGGATGAGATGGAACTTCTACGCCGGTTCGATCTCGGCGATGCCGGCCCGGCGGTATGGGAGGAGATCGATCCAGTGCGGGGCCACCTCGCCCGAGTGGATTGGGATATGAAGATACGCATCTGGCCGTTCAGCGCACCGGCCGATGCCGAGCCGCTGATCGTGGGGCGCAATGAGACCGGTCAGCTGTGGTGGCCTGTATTCGATCAAAAGGGACAATGGCTGGCCACGAGCAGTAGTTCCGGACTTGCCCTCTATCCACTGGGCCGATCCTACCCATCGGTGATGCGGCACGTCGTGAAGTCCGTGGGCCAGGTGGTGTTCGGGCCGGATGGGCGTTGGTTCGCATCGTCAGGTGGTCTCGAGGCTGTCAGGATCTGGCCGCTCGACGACGAGGTGCCAGCTGCGGGCCGGGCCCTTTTCGAGAACGACCCGTGCGGCATTGCGGTATCTCCTGACGGCGAGACCATCCTGGTGGGTACTCAAAAACGCGAGGGGGGAGATCTACTGCTCTCCCTCGACGGCAGCTCCCGCAGACTGCTGACCGGCTTTGGGAACCAGACCTCGGGAGTGGCGTTCAGCCCGGACGGGCGCCTCGCCGCGGGCGCCGGCGGCTCCTTCAGCGAGAAAGAGAACGTGATCCGCGTCTGGGACGTGGTCTCGGGGGAGGAGCTGACCGTGTTGGCGTCGGAGGCTGATCTCCATCAAAATGTGCTTCAGTTCACCACAGACAATCGCTTGCTGTCGTCGGGTCAAGACGGGCTACGGCGGTGGAACGTGGAGACCGGTGAGAGCGAGCTCCTGTACGAGGGAATGGTACGCGCGTTTTTAGCGAGCGCCGACGATCGGCGAGTGCTGTTGGTCAAGATACTGAATGAGAAATGGGCAGAAGAAGGGGGGCGTGCCGTGGTCCTCGATCTCGACACCGGGGTCGCCACACCCCTCGAGACCCACGGCGACCGTGTCTGGGCTGTTGCACTCGACAAGACCGGCACGATCGCCGCCACCGGCGACGAAGACGGCGCAATCCGAGTGGGCCCCATCACCGGCGAGGAACCCCACCTGCTGCTGGGTCACGAGGACACAATCTACTCCCTTGCCTTCGACCCCCTTGGCCGATGGATCGCCTCCGGCGCGAATGACAGCACGGCCCGTCTCTGGCCCATGCCGGATCTCTCCAAGCCACCGCTCCACACTCTGCCGCGCGAGGAGCTCATCGCGAAGCTCAAGACCCTCACCAACCTCCGTGTCGTCCGCGACCCCGAGTCCTCCACCGGGTGGAAGCTCACCCACGATCCCTTCCCGGGGTGGGAGACGGTGCCGACGTGGTAGGCATCGCGAATTCTCAATCTTAAATTTTTAATTTTGAATTACTTGCGGAAATTGTAGCCGCAAGCTTCCAGCTTGCGATCTGACGGTCGTGCACCTCCGGGGCGCGATTGGAGCATTGGGCCTTCAGCCTGCCATGTGGTCACAATCGAGTTCGACAAATCCGGCGCTCAACCCTCGATCGGGTCACGATCAGGCTTGAGATTCGCGAGAAACTCTTC
The DNA here is from genome assembly GCA_963823445.1 of uncultured Acidobacteriota bacterium. Taxonomy (GTDB): domain Bacteria; phylum Acidobacteriota; class Thermoanaerobaculia; order Thermoanaerobaculales; family Sulfomarinibacteraceae; genus JAHECW01. The sequence continues at coordinate 94,518 of CAWGLT010000008.1, read as the reverse complement.
CCCCGGAACACAGAGGATGCCGTCGATCAGCAAACGCCGATCACTGCGGTAGACAAAGATCGGCGTGCACTCTGGGTAATCTTGGCAAAAGGCCCGGAGCGCCCTGAGGTCTTGCGATCTAACGGTAGCGGTGTTCTTGACCTCCACCGCCCAAAAACCATCCTTGCCGTAGACGACAAAATCTACCTCGACACCGGCTCGGGTTCGCCAGTAGAAGAGCCTGCAGTCTGTGTTCGAGTAGGCGATCCAGGCCCTGAGATGTTGTGCGACCAGTCCCTCAAAGGCGGCGCCGTCGATCTCTTCGGGTCGATCGAGGGGACCCCGGGGCCGAAGGGAGCGGAAGACCCCGGCGTCGAAGAGATAGAACTTGGGGTGCGCCGACGTCTTTCTCCGTGCACGCCGTGTGAAGATCGGCAGCCGAAACGACAGCAACAGATCCTCGAGAACCTCTATGAAGGCAGAGACGGTCTTTCGCTCGATCTGGCTCTCGCGGGCGACGTTGCTGATGTTGAGCACGGATGCGTGCGAGAAACTCACGACCTCGAGGAAGCGTGCGAAGTTGCCGACGTTGCGCACCCACCCTTCGAGGCGAACCTCCTCGTCGATGTAGAGGGATGCGTACGCCTTCAGCACCTCCTCGGGTTCCGGCGAAGCGACCACCACGGGAACCAGGCCCCTCACCAGGGCGTCTTCGAGACGGAACGAGGGCAACTCGGCCGCCATGAAAGGGTGCAGACTGCGGTTGAGCGCGCGGCCCGCGAGCAGATCGACCCCTCCCCGCCGGAGCTTGCGCGCGCTCGAACCCGTGAGCACGAACTTGAGCCCGTCATCCTGCTCGATGAGACTGTGCACCACGTTGAGAAGCTCTGGAACCCGCTGAACCTCGTCGACAACAACAGGACGGCTACCTGGATCAGCAAGAACGACCTCGGCGAGGCGCTCGGGTCGAGCGCTCATTTCCCTGAAGATTTCCGGCTTCAATAGATCCACAACATGGGCCTGGGGCCACTCGTGCCGGATCCAGCTTGATTTTCCGGTGCCGCGGGGCCCGAACAGAAAAAAGCTCTGTCCAGGTGGGCGGAGAAAACGAGTTACAAATTCCATTTTGCGCCTCAATTCGGAATTAATGATTCCAATATTACGCGAAACTCTCCGGCAGGTCAATGTCTCGACCACAACCCAACGGCCGACCGTCCTTCGGTTCACCAGCGGTGAGGTCGCAGTGTGTCTTACCGAGATCGCACCAAAACCAGACAAAAACCGGAGGACTTTCGGACTCCGAGCACCGATCTTGGGGAGTGGGAGTCCAGCGCCATGCAACCAAAGATGCGACGTGATCTCATAAAACTTGTGGTTCAACCGCTTTCATCTCATAATTGTGGTAATGAGCAAAATAGCCAAATGAACACTGACGACAATTGCGACGGGGGGCCATGATGCGCAATGGGCGATCCGTCATCCGTTTCGGTTTCCCGTACTCGAAGCTTCTTGAGGAGATCTTCAAGATTGGGAGGGTATCCGCTTTCGTCTTCGTCCTTTCGGCACTCGGGGCAGCTCTGGCCGGGGCCGGCACGACCGGCCAACTCAGCGGAATCATTTTCAATGACGAGGGAGTTCCCCTGCAAGGAGCCAATGTCACCACCAGTTCTCCAGCCCAGATCGGCGCAGAGCAGCTGGCCACGACGGGTCCGAACGGCAGATTCAGGTTTCCACACCTGGCCCCGGGCTTCTACACGATTTTGGTCGAGCTCGTTGGCTATTCCCCCAGCCAGATGGAACAGGTTCAGGTTCGGCTCGATCGCACGACCAGTGTCAATGTCACACTCCCGCCTACCTCCTTTTCCGCCGAGGTGGAGGTGGTCGAGCTGACGCCGGTTGTGGATCCAGCCCAGGTTTCCACCGGACAGACCTTCACATCCGAGTACATGACAAAAACAAGTACCAACTGGTCGAATCTGATCACACAGACCGCCGGAGCCTCGAACGACAGTTTTCGGCGCGTCCTGGGCTCGACACCCCAGGACGGCGGCTATCTCCTTGACGGCATGGACTCCACCAATTGGTATCAACGATATCCGAACCTGGCTGCAGACAACCTGCCGTTCGACGCCGTGCAAGAGGTGGCGGTCCACACCGCCGGATTCGAGGCCGAGTTCGGCCAGGCGACCGGCGCGGTTGTCAACGTCTCAACAAAATCCGGCGGCAACCGATTTTCCGGCACCGTTGACGCCCGCTACACCGGCAGCAACTTCGAGACTGCGGGCGAGCACTACGATCCAAACGATCAGGAGTCGAAAAACGCGCGCTTTACGGGAACCCTCGGAGGACCGATCCTCAAGGACCGATTGTGGTTCTTCACGACCTATGGCAGAAACGACTTCAAGGATACGCCCACAGGTTCTCCCACAACCTATAGCGAAACCGGGGACATTTTCCTCGGCAAAGTCAGCTGGCAGCCAGGCACGTCGTGGTCGGTGGTTGGTAAGTACTCCTATTCACCTGTTACCCAGGACAACCTCGGCTCAAGCCAGTTCATGGCGGCCGAAACCACAGCCATCTGGAAGCTCAAGCCGTCCATTGCAACGATCGAGACCTTCGGAGTCCTGTCATCGAGCGTGCTATGGGGGTTGCGAATGGGTCGAAAGGAATGGAACGAGACCGGATTGCCCTCCAACGGGGATCTCGAGTCGATCTGGCACTACAATCTGGTAACAGGCCAGTCCACCGGTAGCTGGGGCGAACAATGGTACGCCGATTCCAGTCAGAACGAGGTTTCGACCGACATGACCTGGTTTGTCGACGCAGCCGGGTCTCATGAGCTGAAAGCAGGTCTGAGCTATGGCAATCCTCGATTCACCGACGACTCCTGCTACAACGGACCCGGCGGTCGGTGCACCGCCGGCGTCGAGGGTTTCTATTTTCGAGACCTTGAGGATGAAAACGGAAACTCCATTCCGTATCTGATGCCGGTCGCCAAGGCCGAAGGGCCATTGAATTACGGAGGGAACTTCTATGTGGCGTTTCTGCAGGATGCCTGGCGGGTTCGACAGAACATCACCCTCAAGCTGGGCATACGATGGGATCGCGTGGAGTATGACAATGACACAGGTCTGATCGCCGATCTTTCCAAGTTCCAACCGCGCGCCGGATTCGCCTGGGATATCACCAACGATGGCCGAACCCTCCTGCGGGCATCGTGGGGGCGATTCATGCACCCCGGAACCGCCATCCTCGCATCTCTGACCAACGAAACCGCTTACCCGACCGAGTACTGGCTCTCGTGCTCAACCCTTGTCTCGACCGATCCCGGTGAGTGCGCAGCTTTTGCGGATGCCCAAGAATTCGGGTATCGAATTGACTCGGAGGATTGGGACCCGGCGGGTTGGTTTCTCGATCCTGGAAATGTCTTTCTGAGCGAACCATCCCAAGCCGTCGACGGATTGCGCGCAGGCTATGCGGACGAGTGGGTCATCGGATTTGAGCGAGAGCTCACCAGGCGAACATCGATCGAGCTCAGCTATGTCAACAAAATCAGCAAGGATGGTTTCGACGACACCTGCAACGGCAATGTGCCCGAACTGACACCGGACTCCGAGTGTGACTACTTCGTCGTGGCGAATCTGCCGGCGGTTAAGTGGGATTACGAAGGGCTGATGCTCCGATTCGAAACCCGCGCCTGGGACAACCTTCACCTGCTCGCATCCTGGGTGATATCGGAGTCGAAGGGATCAATGGATGGCAATACCGGAGCCACTGGTGCTTTCGATTTCTACCCATACCACTTCGTAAACCGTTACGGGCACCTGTTGGATCACAGCCGTCACCGGGTCAAGCTCAACGGCTACTGGCTGCTGCCCTATGGTTTTTCGTTGGCCTTCAACGGCTGGTGGGATTCCGAGTTTCGCTGGACCCCATATGACCAAACAGTTCCCGGCATGCCATCCGGGGTCCAATTTGTCGAGCCCCGCGGCAGCGGCAAGGGAGGGGATCGCCATCAGATCGATCTCCAGGCGAGTAAGGCATTTCGTGTAGGCCCGGCCCGCCTGGTCCTCCTGGCATCCGTGATCAATCTCACTAACTCGCAGAACGAAAACAATATCTGTGGCAGCGTCACCGGTTGTGGTGAGTACGACTTCGGCGACGGTATTGAATGGCAACAGCCTCGCCGCTACGAGCTTGGGTTCAGGGTAGAGTTCTAAGTTCTTAGTTTTGAGTTTTTAGTTCCATCGCAGCTCTGACCACCATGTACAATCGGGGGGAAATCGAAACCTCATCATGGATGGCACGATCCCCCCTGAAGATCATCCGGTGACCCGCACCGAGGCGGAGGGGGCGACGGTGGACCTGCCGGCCGGACTCGGGTTTTTCACCACCGGGCAGGTGTTGGGAGACCGCTACGAGATCCTTGAGATGCTCGGTCGCGGCGGGATGGGCGAGGTCTGGCGGGCCTTTGACCTCAAGCTGAGAGTCGAGGTCGGGCTCAAGGCGCTGCGCGAGGAGCTCTTCCAATCCGAGCGCCGGCTCGAGATGCTTCGCCAAGAAGTGCGCGCTGCACGTGAGGTGGTCTCGCCCAATGTTTGCCGGATCTTCGACCTCATCGAGATCGACGGTCGTGAGCTGGTGTCGATGGAGTACGTGGACGGGGCGACCCTGCTCGGCGTGCTTCAGGAGCGGGGGCCGCTCGAGCTCAAGGAGGCGCAGGACATCGCCTCGCAGTTCCTGTCCGGTCTCGAAGCGATCCACAAGGCCGGTCTCGTCCACCGCGACGTCAAACCCGAGAACATCATGCTCACCCGAGCGGGGCGGGTGGTGGTGATGGACTTCGGCCTGGCACGAGGACCCGAGAGCGGCGCCGGGTCTGTGTCGGGCACCCCGGCCTACATGGCTCCGGAGCACGCGGCGGGTGGCGAGGTCGACGCGCGAGCCGATGTCTACTCCGCCGGCGTGGTCCTCGCCGAGATGGTGAGCCCCGACGGGATCAAAAGCTATCAGTCGCGGCAGAGCCTTTGGCAAGATGTCCGCTCGGAACCTGCCAAAATCCCGGACTCACCCTGGGCGCCGGTCATCAAACGCGCCGTCGCGCGCGACCGCGAGCGCCGACAGAACTCGGCGCACACCCTCATCCGCGAACTCGAGGATGTCACCCTCCGGGTCGAGGGCGCCGAAGATCTTCACCCCTACCCGGGGCTTGCCTCCTTCACCGAATCAGACGCCGAGTACTTCTTCGGCCGCGAGGCCGAGGTCGAGCAGATGTGGCGCCGGCTGGATGGGCCGGCGCGGATGCTCGCCTTGGTCGGCCCGTCGGGGGCCGGCAAGTCGTCGTTCCTGCGGGCGGGACTGATCCCCAATGCGAGCTCCAGCTGGACCATTGTTCGGTGCACGCCCGGCACCTCACCCATGGCGGCCCTGCGCGAAGCCCTCGTGTCGCAGATGTCGGGTGACGCCGACGCCATGAAGGAGCTGGTGCGGACCGATGACTCCTCGGCAACGGTGTCCGCGGTCGGCCGCTGGCGCCAGCGCCACGGCCATGCGCTGCTGATCGTCGACCAGTTCGAGGAGCTCTTCACCCTCAACTCGGAAGAAGCCCAGGCGAGCTTCGCGGACCTCCTCGCGCGGCTCCCGCTCGACGTGGACGTGCACGTGCTCCTGTCGATGCGAGACGACTTCCTGATGCTATGCAACCGTCACGAAGGTCTGCGACCCATTGTGCAAGGCCTGACCCTGCTCGACCCACCGACCGGGGCAGCCCTCAGACGGGCGCTGACCCAACCCGCCCTGCAGTGCGGCTACCGCTTCGAGGATGACGCGCTGGTCGAGGAGATCCTCGCCGAGGTCGAGGGCGAACGCGGCGCCCTCCCCCTGTTGGCATTCGCCATGTCGCGGCTGTGGGAGAAACGCGACCGCGAGACCGGCTTGCTGACCCGCCAGGCCTACAAAGACATCGGTGGCGTCGGCGGCGCACTTGCGCGTCACGCCGAATCGACCATCGACCGCATCGGCGTCGAGCGCATCCCCATCGTCCGCGAACTGTTCAGGAATCTGGTCACCGCCGAGGGCACCCGTGCGGTGCGCGAGTGGGATGAGTTGCTGTCGGTGTTTGACCAGACCTGTCACCCTGAGCGGAGCGGCCTCCGAGGCCGCGGAGTCGAAGGGTCCCCTCAGGGTCGGAAGCGCGCCGATGTTCTCAACGTCTCTCCGAAGCTCGGGGGATCCTTCGACTCCCTCGCGGACTCGGTCGCTCAGGATGACAGGAGGGGTGGGCCGTCGGACTCGGTCGCTCAGGATGACGGAAAGAGGGCTGCCTCCGAGGTCCTCCGCGAGCTCATCGACGCGCGCCTCCTCACCTCCTACGAGGTCCGTGAGGACGAGCACGAGCCGATCCGCCGCGTCGAGATCATCCACGAGTCCCTGCTCGCCAACTGGCCGCGCCTCGTCCGCTGGCAGACCCAGGATCAGGAGGGCGCCCAGCTCCGCGACGAGCTGCGCCAGAGCCGCCCGCGCCTGGGACGAGCACGGACGCCACGACGACCGGCTCTGGACCGGCACCGCCTTCCGCGAGTTCCAGCTGTGGCGTGAGCGCTACCCCGGCGGGCTGACCGAGGTCGAGGAGGCATTCGGCGCAGCGATGAATTCTTACGCGACCCGGCGCAAACGGCGACGACGAATTGCCTCCACGGCCGCCGCTGTCATCGTCATTGCCGTCGCGGCGGTTTTCGCCAATCTCTGGCGTCGCAGCGTCGCCGGAACCCGCCGCGCCGAGGCGAGCGAGCTTGTTGCCCTCGGCCAACTCGAGCTCGAGTCCTACCCCAGTTCCACCGTTGCCCACGCCATCGCCAGTCTCGCGCTGGCCGACAGTGAAACTGCACGCTTGCTCGCACTCAGAGCGCTCTGGGCAGGTCCGACGGCCTTCGTCGTCTCCGAGGATCCCGCACTGAATCTTCGTTTCAGCCCCGACGGCCGCTCCCTGGTCAAGGGGATCAGCCATCCTTGCGCAGGTAGATGAAAGCGCGTTGACCATCTACAAGCCTGACGGATCGAGCCTCCCCCTGGCGATGGTTCACGAGAAAAACGTATCGGTTGCCCTCTCGTGGATTTCGCCATCGGGTCACTTCGTTTCATGGGCGCCTACAACCAATACCGACACCTCGCTCAAAATTGCCGTCTGGTCGGTCGAACGCCAAACGCCTCTGGTCGAGACGACCGTGGACTCATCAGATACTTTGGTTAATCTCGATCTGGACTCGCGTCGAGAACGGTTGGTTCTCTTCATTGTCGCGGACGGCGTTTTCCGTGTCGATGCCCTCGGGTTCGACGGGGCGACGGAGCACCTCGGCACCCTGGACTTCGCGTTCGATAAGATCGCAATCGACCACACCATGTTGACAGGGGATTGGTTCGCCGTTGCGGCCGGCAACCGAATCTCAGTCATCGAGATTGCCGAGCACGAACTGGCGCCACCTCGATTCATCGGAAGCCACGAGGGAGTTCTCAAAGAGATCCAGCTCGATCCCCTGCGGCGATTCGTGGTCAGTGTCGATGAGGATGGACAACTTGTCTTCTGGAGCCTCACAGGCGAACAACCCCCACAGACTTTGACCGGCCCATCGCAAGCCGACTTCGGGTTTGCTGGTTTCGAGAGCCACGGAACAATTTTTTGGGCGGCAGGCTTCGAAGACGACAACTGGATCTGTAACGTATGGGACACGAGCGGCGACCGTCCCCGTTTCCGGCGGAGCTTTGATTTCGGTGGTTCCCGCGTCGGCAACTTCAGGTTGGACCCCGCACAGAGGTTTATCGCGCGGTCGGGTCCAGACACGAACTTCCGCGTGTGGCCCATGAACGCGTCGATCTTTGTGGAACCGCTGCTCCTCCGGCGCGGAAAAAATATGGAGACAAAACAAGTCAAGTTCAATCCCACGTCACCGTGGCTGGCCACCGCCGATCTGGTGGGCTCGGCACTGTGGCCCCTCGCGAGGGAATACCCGTGGATCATTCGGCATCACAAAGATCGAATCCATGGGCTGGCATTTGCGCCCGACGGAAGCTGGATGGCTTCTGCTTCGTTTGATCAAACGGTTCGGTACTGGCCCCTTGACGGCAACGTGTCGAGGGAGAGCTCGATCCTCGCGGAAGGGAAGATATGGCTCAGCGTCGCAGCCTCTCCGGATGGAAACAAGGTCCTCCCCACACACAACGGCGGCGAGCTGTCTCTTCTGTCACTCGACGGGTCACCGCCAATCAATCTCGACGGATTTCGCGGCCAGACCTGGGGAGTCGACTTCAGCATGGACGGCCGGTTGGTGGCGGTCGCGGGGGGTTTGTGGGAACCGGAAGAACGAGAAGTCCGCGTCTGGGAAACGAGTACCGGTAACCAGATTGCTCTCCTCGAGTTCGAAGAACTTCCGGCCGTTGAGACAATCGAGTTCGTCGCAGATGACGGTCTTCTCTCGGCGACGGAAACCGGGCTCTGGTTGTGGGACATCAAGGCTCAGGAACGCTCACTCGTCTACGAGGGCCTCGTCGCCTTCTTCTCAGCCAGCGAGGACGGCAAGACTGTCGTGATTGTCAAACCCCAGAAACGCATGGAGAGATACGGAACTGTCGTTCTTCTCGACACGAGAACCGGAAAAACGACCGAGCTCAGCCGTTTCGGCGATGAAGTTTATTTCGCAAAACTCGGTCCCGGTGATGCCATGATCGCCACCGGTGGCCGAGACGGCATCGTTCGCGTCGGCCGGATTGATGGAACCGAGCCCCATCTGTTGCTTGGCCACTCTGACGAAATCCACGCCATCGACTTCGACCCGCTCGGCCGCTGGATCGCCTCTACTTCCATGGACAAGACTATCCGCCTCTGGCCCATGCCCGATCTGACCAAGCCCCCGCTCCACACCCTGCCGCGCGAGGAGCTCATCGCCAAGCTCAAGACCCTCACCAACCTCCGCGTGGTCCGCGACCCTGACTCTGCCACCGGCTGGAAGCTCACCCACGATCCCTTCCCGGGGTGGGAGACGGTGCCGACGTGGTGAACATCGCAAATTCTTAATTTTGAATTCTTAATTCTTAATTTCATCGCAGTGTCCCCTCACCGTCTGCGATGTAACTAAGAACTCATAACTGAGAACTCAAAACTCTCTCTGGAATGATCCCTTCCCGGGATGGGAGACGGTGCTGACGTGGTGACACGTCAATTATGAATTTTGAGTTATGAATGATGAATTTCATCGCAGTCATCGCACCTGGGTGTTTTCCTGTTGAACGAGAGGACGCGACTTCTTGGTGGTTGGTCTTGAACCGTCTTGATCGGCTTAGCGTTCAATCAGCGATGATTAGGCTGCCACGTGATAGCATTCTAGAGGAACTTAAAGCGAATCAACGGCTTGCGGTACTTGATAATCAACTCACGATTAGTCCACTCGGGAAAAGCACGCTATGACGACGATCATTCAACAGAATCTGGACGAGATTCGAACTCTCTGCCGGAAGCATTGTGTGCTGAGGCTTGCCGTCTTCGGATCGAGCGTGAGAGGCGATTTCGATGTGGCGAAGAGCGATCTCGACTTCCTGGTCGACTTCAAACCGATGAGCCCTCGCGAACACAAGGAAGCGTATTTCCGGTTGTTGGAGGATCTCGAGGCGCTTTTCCCGGTCACGATCGATCTCGTCGAGATCCAAGCCATACGAAACCCATTCGTCAGAACCCGCATCGAGATGGATCAGGAGACGTTGTATGACGCTGCGTGACCGCGAGGCATTCCTTTGGGACATGCTTCAGGCGGCGCGCCACATCGAGTCGTTCATCAAAGGAAAGACTCTTCAGGAATACGAAGAGGACGACCTTCTTCGCAGCGGGGTCGAGCGGCAGTTTCTGATCATCGGCGAGGCTGCGGGCCAGGCCGTCCGCCGTTTCCCGGAATTGGAAGACGAGATAAGTTCACTGGGACGAATCATCGCGTTCCGCAACCGATTAGTCCACGGATACGCAGTCATCTCCAATGATGTCGTCTGGGCCATCGCCCACGATGAACTGCCCGAGCTCCGCGGCATCCTCGAACCGCTGCTCGAGGACCACCTCGGGAAAATCACTATCTGAAGATTGCAGATTGAAAGTTCTACTTTCAGACTGCGCACCTCCCGCCCTGACCTCTTGGCCCCGTTGCGATGATTGTGGGAGCGGGCGAGACGTCCACCGCCACAACAACTGCCGAGTTACAATCGACCGAGAACTCGAGACGACAGAATGAATGAGAAGCTCCCCCCGGACGATCATCCGGTGACCCGCACCGAGGCTGAGGGTGCGACCGTCGACCTGCCGGAAGGTCTCGGCTTCTTCGCCACCGGGCAGGTGCTGGGGGAGCGCTACGAGATCCTCGAGATGCTCGGCCGGGGCGGCATGGGTGAGGTCTGGCGCGCCTTCGATCTCAAGCTGAGAGTCGAGGTGGGGCTCAAGGCGCTGCGCGAGGATCTCTTCCAGTCCGAGCGTCGGCTGGAGCTGCTTCGGCAGGAGGTCCGCGCCGCCCGCGAGGTGGTCTCGCCCAACGTCTGCCGGATCTTCGACCTCATCGAGATCGACGGTCGCGAGCTGGTCTCGATGGAGTACGTCGACGGCGCCACCCTGCTCGGCGTCCTCCAGGAGCGAGGTCCGCTCGAGCTGAAAGAGGCGCAGGACATCGCGTCGCAGTTCCTCTCCGGGCTCGAGGCCATCCACAAGGCCGGTCTCGTCCACCGCGACGTCAAGCCCGAGAACATCATGCTCACGCGCGCGGGGCGGGTCGTGGTCATGGACTTCGGGCTCGCGAGAGGTCCCGAGAGCGGCGCAGGATCGGTGTCGGGCACACCCGCCTACATGGCGCCCGAGCACGCGGCCGGTGGCGACGTCGACGCCCGCGCCGATGTCTACTCCGCCGGTGTCGTCCTCGCCGAGATGGTGAGCCCCGAGGGCATCAAGAGCTACCAGTCGCGCCAGAGCGTCTGGGAGGGCGTCCGCTCCGAACCCGCCAAGATCCCGGACTCGCCCTGGGCGCCGGTGATCAAGCGCGCTGTGGCCCGCGACCGCGAGCGCCGCCAGAACTCGGCCCACACCCTCATCCGCGAGCTCGAGGATGTGACCCTCCGCGTCGAGGGCGCCGAGGACCTCCACCCCTACCCTGGTCTCGCCTCCTTCACCGAGGATGACGCCGAGTACTTCTTCGGCCGCGAGGCCGAGGTCGAGCAGATGTGGCGCAAGCTCGAGGGCTCTCCTCGGATGCTCGCCATCGCAGGCCCATCCGGTGCAGGGAAAACCTCATTTCTCCAAGCCGGTCTGGTGCCGCACGCTCAGCCCGGCTGGGGGATCGTCCGTTGCACACCCGGGACCGCGCCGCTCAACGCACTCGCCGGCGCGTTGGCCGGCGGCACCGCCGGCGATCCGGACGCCGTGCGCCGGCTGCTGCGATTCCACGAACCCGACATCGCGGTCGAGATCGTCGGCAACTGGCGCAGTGGGCACCAACGGGCGATGCTCATCGTCGATCAGTTCGAGGAGCTCTTCACCCTCAATCCGCCCGAGGTGCAGAAACAGGTCGCGGAACTCCTGAACCGACTCGTTCTCGATTCCGACATTTTTGTCCTTTTGAGTCTGCGGGATGACTTCCTCTTCCAGTGCCACCGCTTTGAAGGGCTGCGCCCGGGTCTGACCGAGCTGACAATGCTCGGGCCTCCCGAGGGCGGCGCCCTCCGCCGCGCCCTCGTCCAACCGGCGACGAAATGCGGCTACCGATTCGAGGACGACGCGCTGGTCGAGGAGATCCTCGCCGAGGTCGAGGGTGAACGAGGCGCTCTCCCTCTCGTGGCGTTTGCCCTCGCCCGGTTGTGGGAGAAACGCGACCGCGAGACGGGCCTGCTCACCCGTCAGGCCTACCACGACATCGGCGGCGTCGGTGGCGCGCTCGCCCGGCACGCCGAGGCGACGGTCGATCGCATCGGCGTCGAACGCATCCCCATCGTGCGAGAGCTCTTCCGAAACCTCGTCACCGCCGAGGGCACCCGCGCAGTCCGCGAGTGGGAGGAGTTGCTCTCTATCTTCAGCAAATCCGATTCTCTGTCATCCCGAGCGAAGCGGCCTCCGGGCCGCGGAGTCGAGGGATCCCCCGAAGGTCGGAGCGACGCCGATGAGCAGCAGCGTCTCTCCAACCCGGGGGATCCTTCGACTCGGCCTCGTCGGACTCCCTCGCTCAGGATGACAGGGGGGTGGATCGTCGGACTCCCTCGCTCAGGATGACAGAAAGAGGGCAGCCGCCGACGTCCTCCGCGAGCTCATCGACGCCCGCCTGCTCACCTCCTACGAGGTCCACGAGGACGAGCACGAGCCCATTCGCCGGGTCGAGATCATCCACGAGTCCCTGCTCGCCAACTGGCCGCGCCTCGTCCGCTGGCAGACCCAGGACCAGGAAGGCGCCCAGCTCCGCGACGAGCTTCGCCAAGCCGCCCGCGCCTGGGATGAGCACGGCCGGCACGACGACCGCCTCTGGACCGGAACCGCGTATCGCGAGTTCCAGCTTTGGCGCGAGCGGTACCCGGGCGGGCTCACCGAGATCGAGGAGGCGTTTGCCGGCCATGACCTCGTTCGCGACCCGCCGCCGCCGCCGGCGGGTGGCGGTGACCGCAGCGCTGGTCATGGCACTGGTGGTTGTAACGGTCACGACGACTCTCTGGCGCCGCAGCGCCCTCCAGGAACGGCGCGCTGAGGCCGCAAATCTCCTGTCCCTGGGTCAGCTGGAGCTCGATTCGTACCCATCTGCTACGGTTGCTCACGCGATCGCCAGCCTCGAACTCTCCGACAGCGAGTCCGCCCGCCGGCTGGCGCTCGAAGCACTATGGAAGGGCCCAACTGCCCTCGTGGTCAACGAAATTCCGTCGTTCTTCATCGGCTTCACGCCAGATGGGCAGTGGCTCGTACAGACTACCGATGCGGCTCCCTATCGTCTCCACGTCATCGGCGCGGGCGGGAGTGACGAGCTTCTGGAGGATGTCCACGAGGGTTGGGTCGGGCTGAGCATGGGTCTGGATTCGGGAGTCTTCGCAACCTATCCGCATGTCCGCGAGCCGAACGAGCCTCTTGCGTTGTGGTCGGCGCCGCAGAAAAAGCTGCTGTCGAAAGGGCGCTCAGGGTTTCCAGAAAACGCGATCGGGATGTACCCCGATCTAGGGCGGCAACGCCTGTTGTTGGCGATAGAGAGTGGCGACCAGACATTCATCGACGCTCTGGGTTTTGATGGCACGTCCGAACGCCTTGGCACCTTACCTTTCTCCTTCCGCTCAAAGTACCGTTGCACCCAAGCCCCGCTCGGCGAATGGATTGCAGTAGTGATCGATAAGAGCGTTGTCGTGGTCGAGGTCGGAGATCACGGCCTGTCAGAACCGGTGCTCCTGGACCACATCGTGGGTCCTGTGGTTGACATCGAATGCGACCCCCTCGGTCGATTCATCGCGGCCCGGCACGCAGATGGGAACATCCGCCTGTGGGATCTGGAGGGGGAATCTCCACAACGGGTAATTCAGGCGCCACTGAATTTCACCTATCATCACGTCACGACAGACGGTTCGATGGTCGAGGCAGTCAAGTCTCAGGATGATGAAACCGAAACGTGGATCTGGTCGCTCGAGACCAACGAGCCGACTCTGTTACGCCGAGTCAATCTCGGAAAGGCCAGTGGTTCATCGGGCTGGAACCTCAATCCCGTCAGACAACAGCTTCTGAGCGTTTTCAATGCTGACGCAAAGATCCGCCTCTGGCCGTTGTCGGCGCCAGCGGATTCCGAGCCGGTGCTTTTGGGAAACGGTGATATCGGTGCGCCTCGGACGGTCGAGGTCCATCCTGGCGGAGATTGGATTGCCACCGCATTCACTGATGGCCTCACGATTTGGCCGGTTTCTCGGAGCTACCCAGTTGTCATCGAACGGTATGAGGAGCAAATCGCGAATCTGGCCTTCGGGCCCGAAGGGCGATGGCTCGTGGCATCCAGTGTCAACGCGGACGGCACGGTCCGGCTGTGGCAGTTGGAAGGTGATTCCCTGCCACCTGCACGGACAATCCACGAGGCCCGAACCTATGCGTTCGGGCTTGCGGTTTCACCCGACGGAGAAAAAATTCTGCTGGGAAAATTCAAGGGTGTTGATCTTTTGTCACTCGATGAAAAACCTCCACAATCTCTTCAGGGCGCTGGACTCGGCTTCGTCGTCGGGGGTGTTGCAATCAGCGCAGACGGCCGGCTGGGCGCTGCCAGCACCCGCCCAGATGATTCGGACACCTGGGCGTTCAATATCTGGGACCTCGCAACTCTCGAGGTAGTGAGTGTGCTCGACACGGGTCGCGAAGATTGGGAACGGCTCCTTCATCTTGGCAGAGACGGGCATCTTCTGTCGGCAGGTGCCTCAGGTTTGTGGCGCTGGGACCTCGAAACAGGTGGCAGTGAATTACTGTTTGATGAATCGATCGGCGTCGGGTTCGCGAGTTCAAACGGCGCGCGGGCAGTCCTGATCTTGGGTGGAATGGACCAAGGAATCTTCCCGGTTGGCCGAGCAGTTGTTCACGAAGTCGAGACAGGTTTCACAACGCCTCTCGATCTGCACGGTGATCGGATTACTGCAGCGGCCATGGATGCCGACGGGGGAATCGTCATTACCGGCGACGAGGACGGTGTGATCCGCGTTGGTCCCGCCAGCGGCGAAGAGCCTCACGTTCTCCTGGGGAGTCGTGGCCAGATTCGTGCCCTCGCAGTCGATCCACTCGGTCGTTGGATCGCGTCGAGCGGGCAGGACAACACCGTCCGCCTCTGGCCCATGCCCGACCTCTCCAAACCCCCGCTCCACACCCTGCCGCGCGCGGAGCTCATCGCCAAGCTCAAGACCCTCACCAACCTCCGCGTCGTCCGTGATCCCGAGTCCGCCACCGGCTGGAAGCTCACCCACGACCCGTTCCCGGGGTGGGAGACGGTGCCGACGTGGTGAACATCGCAAATTCTTAATTTTGAATTCTTAATTCTTAATTCCATCGCAGTGTCCCCTCACCGTCTGCGATGGAACTAGTAACTAACAACTAAGAACTCAAAACTCTCTCAGGGATGATCCCTTCCCAGGGTTGGCGACGGTGCCGACGTGGTGAGCATCGTGAATTCTCGGTTTTGAATTCTCAGTTCCTAATTGAAGACTTCGACGCCTGCAGCTTTACAGACACCCTTCAATCGCTTGTCCCGGGTTGCCAGCGGCGCACCCAGACGAATGGCGAGATCGACGTAGGTCGCGTCGTACGCCGAGAGGCCAAACTCACGACCGGTTGAGAGAACCGACCCAAAGGCGCGCTCGTGGGTTTGGCCGTCGACACGAATCGGCAATCCACCGAGCAACTCGAGGAAACGAGCCGAACCGGCCGAGGTCAGCCGACCACGACGCTCGGCCACGAGCAGAACATTGGCGACCTCGATGGGCCACAACGCTGGAACCCACACCTCATATTTGTCAAACGAATCGAGAACCGCGTCAGCCAACTCGTCACATTCGTCCTCGAAACACCAGGCCATGGTCACCGAGCAATCGAGGACCAGCGCAGTCATCGTCGGCCCTCCTCGATCATTTCCCGAAGGTTGATGCCGTCAAGCCTCCACCGCTGCCGGAATTCTCGGAGATCGGCAATCACTTCGGTCAACGGTAGCCGCGCGCTTTCGGAAACGGGCTTCATGACCGCTACCGGATGACCGTGCTTGGTGATGGTGATGGACTCGCCTTCGGCCACCCGATCCAAGAGGCTCGAAAGATTGGTCTTCGCTTCGTACGCACCGACTCTCACCATGACCATCCTCCGTTTCGACTAGTCTTACACTAGTCTAAATCGAAACCTCCTGAGTGTCAATGCGCCCCCCAATTTCTTTCGGCATGACTGTGGCAGCAGGATCAGAGGCGTTGTTCGGACGCAGACGACCGCACCACGCTGAGTGCTCGATCTTTGTTGTACAGGCGCCCTCGCCTGCACCGATCGCGTTCAGGCCGGCGGGGGCGCCGGCCCTACCATGCGCGCGTCAGGATTGGAGGGCTTCCCAGGCCTCGGCTTCGCTGTTGCGGACCTTGAGCACATTGGTGAGCATGACGATGGCGAAGATCTCGCGGATCTTGGCGTTGCAGCCGAAGATCGCCAGTCCTCCCTCCGAGGCCTTCAGTCGGGTGTAGAGACGGATCAGGATCCCGATTCCGGCGCTGGTCAGCATGGTGACCTCGGTGAAGTCGAAGACGACGAAACGCGTCTCGTAATCAAGCTGCTGTGAGGTGGACTCCCACAACTGGTCTGCCTCGAGGGCGGTGACGCGCCATTGAGGCGGGCGATGAGGACCCCCGGGCGGTCCAGAGGTTGTTCGAAGTTCACTTGCATGTTTGGTTCATCCTGTCTTCGAGCTTAGCACCGAGCTTCACCCGGAGCAGCATCCGTTGTCGTCTTGGGCACCGCCACGCCGCGAGGCGGCGCCCACTCAAGGAATTACACGGGCCGCCGAAAACCGTCATTCTGAGCGAGCGGAGCGAGTCGAAGAATCCCCCGAGGGTAGGGAGGGCGCTGCTCGTCATTCGAGGTTATTCAGGATCAGAGCGACCAACGAGAAACGTGAGCCTGGCCTTTCCCCACCGAAGCAGTGGCAAGTTGCCGGGAGAAGAAACGCGCCACCAACCCGATGGGGATCCTTCGACTTCGCCCTTCGGGCTTCGCTCAGGATGACACGAATTTGCTTCCTTTTTCATTCCATGGGTAGGCGCCGCTTCGCCTGCTCGCTCGGAGGCAAGGAAGGAGCGTTGTCGGACTCGCTCGCCCCAATGACAAGCTCACTGTCACCCTGAGCGGAGCAGCCTTCGAGGCTGCGGAGTCGAAGGGTCTCCCGAGGGTAGGTGTGGTCTCGTACTCCTCAACCTCTCTCTGAGCTTCGGGGGATTCTTCGACTCGCTACGCTCGCTCAGAATGACAGGTGTTGGCGGCATAAGTTGCGCGCCGCCGCGTGGCGGTGCTCGGGATGACAAGGGGAGAGCGCCGTTGGACTCGCTCGCTCCCAATGGCAAACTCACTGTCACCCTGAGCGGAGCAGCCTTCGAGGCTGCGGAGTCGAAGGGTCTCCCGAGGGTAGGTGTGGTCTCGTACTCCTCAACCTCTCTCTGAGCTTCGGGGGATTCTTCGACTCGCTACGCTCGCTCAGAATGACAGGTGTTGGCGGCATAAGTTGGCGCCGCCTCGCGGCGTGGCGGTGCTCGGGATGACAAGGGGAGAGCGCCGTTGGACTCGCTCGCTCCCAATGGCAAACTCACTGTCACCCTGAGCGGAGCAGCCTTCGAGGCTGCGGAGTCGAAGGGTCTCCCGAGGGTAGGTGTGGTCTCGTACTCCTCAACCTCTCTCTGAGCTTCGGGGGATTCTTCGACTCGCTACGCTCGCTCAGAATGACAGGTGTTGGCGGCATAAGTTGGCGCCGCCTCGCGGCGTGGCGGTGCTCGGGATGACAAGGGGAGAGCGCCGTCGGACTCCCTCGGTTCCAATCACATACCCGCATCAACTCCCTGCGGGCGGGACGCCCGCACCACAATGGCCAAGGGCATGGAAAGAAATGAACGCGGGAAAGACGATGGCGAAAGCGGTCCCAAACCACCCGTGCGGTGGACCCTCCGGGTAATCCGGGCTAGACTTGAACGCAAGGTAATCGGATTCAGTTCAAGGACGGCTTCGCCCCGGCGGAGCCGGGATCGACGTCGCGTTTTTGAGGAGAGGTCGTGGTGGTCATGCGGAGGGGATTCCGCAGGGAGATCGATGCTCTCGACGAGATCTTCCGATTCCTGGAGGATTTCGTCGCTGAGGCTGCGATCGACGAGCGCACCGCCTTCACCATCAACCTGGTTGTCGAAGAACTCTTCACCAACATGGTTCGGCACAACGCCGGGGGTGAGGCGGAGATCGACCTCGGCATCGAGCGGGTCGACGACTGCCTTCACCTCGAGCTGGTGGACTCCGGGGTCGAGCGCTTCGATCCCGGGAACATCCCGACGCCACCGGTGGACGCCGGCATCGACGAACGCCGGCCGGGCGGGCTCGGGCTCTATCTGGTCCAGACCATGGTGGACGACGTCAGCTACAGCTACGAACCCGGGACCCGGAAGATGCGGGTTTCGGTGACCAAACGACTGGAGAGCTAGATGTTCGAGATCACGCGTGACGACAGTGGCAGAGTTCAGCTCCAGGGCCGATTCGACGCGGCTCAGGTGACGCGAGCGAAGGAGGTCTTCAGCCTCGTGGACGACTCTTGCGTGGTCGACTTCGCCGAACTCAGCTATATCTCGAGCGCCGGTCTCGGACTGCTCTTCGCCACCCAAAAACGCCTGACCGACCGGGGGCAGGCCTTGACCCTGGCCAACCTCAACCCGCACATCCGCGAGGTCTTCCGCATCGCCGGTTTCGACAACATCTTCAAAATTGACGAGTCAGGAGGAAGACGGACAGGCTGACCAACCTTTGTCGGCGCGGCCGGTATTTATGACCAGAGATGAACACGACACCATGCTTGTCCAAAGCTGCCTCCAGGGAGATCGAAGCGCGTTCGACGAACTCGTCGATCGCTACCAACGCGCGCTCTACAACGCCGCCTACCGCATCACCGGCTCGGTCGACGACGCCATGGATGTCACCCAGTCGGCGTTTGTCGCCGCGTATGAAAAGCTCCACACCTTCGATCCCTCGCGTCGGTTCTTCAGCTGGATCTACCGCATCACCTGCAACCGGGCGCTCAAACTGGTGGAGGCCCGGCGGCCCCTTGCCGCGATCGACGCCGAGGCCCACAGCTCCGACTCCAACCCCGAAATCCTTTACGGCACCACTGAATCCGGCGAGTTCCTCGAGCGGGCCCTCCACGAGCTCACACCCGACCAGCGCACCGCCATCGTGCTCAAACACATCCTGGGCTTCAGCTACAGCGAGATCAGCGAACTCGTCGACGTCCCGGAGAAGACCGTGAAATCACGCCTCTTCACCGCCCGTCAACGCCTGCGCACGGTGCTGCTCGAGAAGGGGTTCACGCCATGAAGCCCGAGCGCCTGGAAGCCCTGCTGTGGGAGCGGATCGACGGCGTCATTTCAGACGACCGATCGCGCGGAGCTGGATGCGTGGCTTGCCGGCAACCTCGAGGCGAGGGATCTCGACCGGGAGCTCAGATTGCTCGCCGACCGCTTGGCGAACGTCGTTGAGCTGGATCCACCGGTGGAGCTGAGGTCGAGAATCGACCGCGCACTGGAAGCGGTCCGGCAGGCCGTCGACACCACCGGGAAGCCTCGTTCAAAGCGAATTCAGATGCCGACCCGACCGCCATCGACCATCCAAAGCAAAAAGAAACCAACATTTTGGCCGCTGACCGGTATTTGGAGTAGTGACACCCGATGAAACCACGACAGAACAGCCGGGCTTCATGCCTGGCAAGGGGGTGAGTATGGCTTCGAATAACAAGGGGATCATCGGTGCGTTTCTGGCGGTCGCCGTCATCGGCATCGTCGCGATCGGCTATTTCTCGCTGCATCAGCCGCCCGCGCTGGAGGAGGACGCCGTCGGCGCCGTCGGCGCGGCCGACCGCTATCGGTCGGAGCAGATCACGGCCGAGGACGTCCAGATCGAGCAGACTCGAACTGCAGGCATTCCTGCAGACCGACGAGTTCGACCAGTTGATCAACGATCCGGAGACCCGCAAGCTGCTCGCGAGCGAGGCGATGCAGAACGCCATGGCCAACGACGCGGTGCGGATGGCCCTCGCCAACGACGCCGTCCGCAATGCGTTGGCCAACGACGCGGTTCAGGATGGCTCTCGCCAATGACTCCTTCCACGAGGCGATGGGCGAATGAGGCCTTCCAGCAGGCCATGGCCAACGATGCCTTTGTCAACGCCTGGGCCAGCAATCCACTCGCAGCACCATGAGCGACAAGGCGTTCCGCGATGCCCTGGCCAACGACGCCTTCCAACAGGCGCTGGCATCCGACGCCTTCCAGCAGGCGTGGGCCAACGACGCCTTCCAGCAGGCTATGGCCAATGACGCGGTCCACAAAGCCTGGTCGAACGATGCGTTCCGACAGGCCATGGCCAACGATGCCTTCCACGACGCGCTCGCCAATGAAGCTTTCCGAGCACGCCATGGCGAACGACGCTTTTGTCAACGCCCTGGCCCAACAGAGCACTCGCGTCGCGATGACCGACAAGGCGTTCCAGGGATGCTCTGGCTAACGACGCGTTCCAGCAGGCGCTCGCCGACAAGGGCTTCCAAAACGCCCTGGCGAGCGACGCCTTCCAACAGGCCTTCACCAACGACGCCTTCCAGAAGGCGCTCGCGAGCGACGCGTTCCAACAGGCAATGGCCAACGATGCGTTCCAGAACGCCATGGCCAACGACGCATTCCGCAACGCGTTGGCGAACGATGCCTTCCGGGAAGCCATGGCCAACGACGCATTCAGGAGTGCGTTGGCCAACGAGGCCTTCCGAAACGCCCTCGCGAACGACGCCTTCCAAGCGGCGATCGCCAACGATGCGTTCCAAGCGGCGCTCGCCAACGACGCCTTCAGGCAGGCCATGGCCAACGATGCCTTCCGAAACGCGCTGGCCAGCGATGCGTTCCAAAACGCCATGGCCAATGACGCCTTTATGAATGCCTGGGCCAACGACGCTTTCGCCAACGCCATGGCTCAGGCCTCGGTGCGCGATGCCCTGGCAAACGGAGCGATGGTTCAAGCGATGGAGAACTACCGATAGCTCAGCAGGCAATCGGGTTGTTCGAGGGTCGGCGCCGCAGTCTGCGGCGCCGACCCGGGTTTGTCTGTCCGCCCGGGGGAAGAACACGCTGTCATCCTGAGCGAAGCGGCCGAAGGCCGCGAAGTCGATGGATCCCCCGAACCTCGGAGCGACGATGAGAACCAGAAGGATGTCTGAACCCGCGGGGGACCCTTCGACTCGCTCGTCGGACTCGCTCGCTCAGGGTGACATGCCGGTGTGGTTTCGAGCCGCGGACTCGAGGTGACTCGAAGGGGGGAGTGGATGCGCCGAAGGACAGTCATCGCGTCGATCGGTGTCGTTCTCCTTCTGGCCTCGTCATCAGCCTCGGTCGAACTCGACGAGATGTCGGCCGAGGAGCTGCGGCTGCTCTACTTCGACGCGACCCAGGGCTATCTCGCACCGCACGTGGCGCGCTGCTTCTTCAACTCCCTCGAGCTCCACCGCGAGCTCTGGGGCTGGGAGCCGTCGCAACCGGTCACGGTGCTGCTCGTCGATCTCTCGGACCGCGGCAACGCCGCCGCCGGCGCGGTGCCGCGCAACATGCTGATGCTCGAGATCGCGCCGCTCTCCTTCGTCTACGAGATCGTCTCGGCCAACGAGCGCATGAACTGGCTCATGAACCACGAACTGGTCCACATCGCGGCGGTCGACGGTGCAGCCGGCCGCGACCACTTCTGGCGCAAGTTCTTCGCCGGCAAGGTGCAGCCGAGCCCGGACAACCCGGGGACCATCCTCTACGCCTACCTGACCACACCGCGCGACGCCGCTCCGCGCTGGTATCAGGAGGGGATCGCGGTCTTTGTCGAGACCTGGATGGCGGGCGGCATGGGGCGCGCCCAGGGCGCCTGGGACGAGATGGTCTTCCGATCCATGGTGCGCGACGGCAGCCGCTTCTACACCCCTCTCGGGCTCGTTTCCGAGGGCACCAAGATCGACTTCCAGGTCGAGGTCAACTCCTATCTCTACGGCACCCGCTTCATGTCCTATCTGGCGCTCGAGTACGGACCCGAGAGCTTGATCGAGTGGGTCTCGCGCCGGGAGGGCAGCAAGGCGTACTTCGCGTCGCAGTTCGAACACGTCTACGGCAAGAAGCTGAGCGAGGCCTGGGCCGACTGGATCGCCTGGGAGCACGAGTTCCAGAGCGCCAACCTCGAGGCCATCCGGCGGTACCCGATCACCCCCGTCGAGGACCTCTCACCGCAGGCCCTGGGCTCGGTCTCGAGCGCCTTCTTCGACGCCGACACGGGGACTCATCTACGCCGCCTTCAACTACCCCGGGGTCGTCGCCCACCTGGGTTCGATCGCGGTCGAGGACGGCGAGGTCGACAAGATCATCGACATCAAGGAGCCGGTGATCTTCACCGTGACCTCGGTGGCCTACGACCACGAGAGCAAACGGATCTTCTACACCACCGACAACGTCTCGCACCGTGATCTTTGGGTCATCGATCCGGAAACCGGCAAATCGGAGATGCTCCTCAAGGACGCGAGAATCGGCGACCTCGCCTTCAACCCGGCGGACCGGTCGATCTGGGGCGTCCGTCACTTCAACGGGTTTGCCACCCTGGTCCGGATCCCCCACCCCTACGAGGAATGGGAGCAGATCCACTCCTGGCCCTACGGCGAGGTCATCTACGATGTCGACATCTCACCGGACGGCAGCCTGCTGTCGGCCTCCATCGGCGGCATCGACGGCCACCACATCCTCGCAGGTCTGGCCGACCGCAGTCGCTGATCGCCGGTGAGATCGACGCCGGTCGAGGAGGTCGAGTTCGGCTCCACCATCCCATCCAACTTCGTCTTCTCGCCCGACGGCCGATACCTCTACGGCAGCACCTACTTCACCGGGGCCTCCAACATCTTCCGCTACGAACTGGCCACCGACGCGATCGAGGCGGTGAGCAACACCGAGACCGGGCTCTTCCGGCCGATCCCCCTGGGCGACGACAAGCTCATCGTCTTCCGCTACACCGGCGAAGGCTTCGTGCCCGCCACCATCGAGGCGAAACCGCTCGAGGATGTCGCGCCGATCACCTTCCTCGGCCAGCAGATCGCCAATGAGTATCCCGTGGTCAAGGAGTGGTCGGTGGGCTCGCCGGCCGAGATCGATCTCGAGGAGGAGGGCGTCGAGAAGGGCGACTACCACGGCTTCAAGAACATCGGGCTGGAGTCGGTCTACCCGATCATCCAGGGCTATCGCGGGTCGCCGGGGATCGGCTTCCGGATCAACTTCTCCGATCCCCTGATGCTCAACCGGCTCGTTCTTCTCGGCCTCCTACACTCCCGACAACACCCTCGCCTCGGACGAGCGGCTGCACGCCAAGCTCGAGTACGAGCGCTACAACTGGACCGCTGCGTTGAAGCTACAACAACGCCGACTTCTACGATCTCCTCGGTCCGACCTACCGGGGTCTCAAGGGCTACTCGGCCGAACTCGGCTGGTCGAAGAACCTGATCTACGACAGCCCCCGCGAGCTTGCGCTCGAGCTCGACACCGCCTTCTACGGCGGTCTCGACCAGGTCCCCGGCTACCAGAACGTGACCTCGCCGTATGACAAGCTGTGGTGGACTCGAGGCCAGGCTCCACTACTCGAACGTGCGTTCATCGCTGGGCCACGTCGACGACGAGAAGGGTCACACCTGGGAGCTCGTCGCGGTCAACAACTATGTCAACAGCCAGGCGGTCCCGCAGATCCGCGGCGCCTTCGACATCGGCTTCGCCCTGCCCATCCGGCACTCCTCGATCTGGTTGCGCACCGACGCCGGCTATGCCTACGGCGACGCCGACGACCCCTTCGCCTACTTCTTCTTCGGTGGCTTCGGCAACAACTACATCGACGACGGACCGATCAAGCGCTACCACCAGTGGTACAGCTTTCCCGGCGTCGATCTCAACTCCATCGCCGGCCAGACCTTCACCAAGGCGCTGCTCGAGTGGAACCTGCCGCCCATCCGGTTCCGCAAGGTGGGATCGCCGGGCTTTTTCATCACCTGGATCCGCCCGTCGCTTTTCACAACCGGGATCGTGACCAGCTGGGATGAAGCGGCGGAGCGCCGCGAGGTCGGCAACGTCGGCGTCCAGCTCGACCTGCGGTTCGGCGTGCTCTCGCGGCTCGACATGACCCTGTCACTCGGCTATGCGCAGGCCTTTGCTCACGGTATGAAGGCGTCCAACGAGTTCATGATCTCGCTCAAGATCTTGTAGCGGCCAGCCTCCGGGTCCGAACCGCCTTTGTGGTGCGGGCGTCCCGCCCGCAAGATGGCCTCGGGCACCGCCGACCTTCGACACCCCACCTGCGCGCGGGACGCGCGCACCACAATTCATTCCGCCGACCGATAGAGTCCGAATTGTAGCGGCAAGCATCCCTGCTTGCCCTTGTGCGTCGCCGATCCCGATCGCAAGCTGGAAGCTTGCGGCTACAAAGCACCGTTTTCTTGTAGCGGCAAGCATCCCTGCTTGCCCTTGTGCGTCGCCGGGTCCGATCGCAAGCTGGAAGCTTGCGGCTACAAAAAGCACTCGAATCTCAACAGAAGGCTGATAACCTCAAGAGCATGGCCCCCATCGATGCCGGCGCCCGGATCCTCCTCGGTCTGCTGCCGGTGTTTTCCTTCTTGGTTGTGCTGATCCTCCTCGACAGCTACAAACTCGTCCGGCCCCGGTGGGTGGTCCGGCTCATCGCCGCAGGGGCGATTGCCGCCTTCGCGAGTCTCTACCTCAACGGCGTCATCCTCGATCACACCGAAATCGACGAGGGCTGGCTGGTGCGCATCGTCGCCCCCGCCATCGAAGAACTGCTCAAGGGGGCAGTCATCGTCGTCATGTTGGTGCGGCGCAGAATCGGCTTCCTGGTTGACGCCGCGATTTTCGGTTTCGCGGTGGGGGCCGGCTTCGCCTTGGTGGAGAACCCGAGCTACTTCCTCATCCTCGAGGATCGCAGCCTGGCGTTGTGGGTGGTCCGCGGATTCGGCACTGCGGTGATGCACGGTGGGGTCACCGCCATTTTCGCCATGATCTCCAAGACCCTGGCCGATCGGAGGGGTGGACCTCGCGCGTGGATCTTCCTGCCCGGCTTCCTCGTGGCCTGGACCCTGCACTCGATCTTCAACCACTTCTTCTTCTCTCCCTATCTTTCGACCGCGCTGATTCTCGCGGTGCTGCCGGTCTTCTTCATCACGGTTTTTGCCCTCAGCGAACGCCGCACCCGAGCCTGGCTCGGTATCGGTTTCGACACCGATACCGAGCTCCTCGAGCTGATCGGCGGGGGCCGGGTTTCGGAGAACCGGATCGGCCGTTATCTCGAGGAGCTCCGAGACCGGTTCCCGGCCACCACGGTGGCCGACATGCTGTGCCTCGTGCGCCTGCGGGCCGAGCTCTCAATCCGCGCCAAGGGCGTCCTGCTCGCTCGGGAAGCCGGCTTCACGCTTCCGCCGGACCCCGAGATGAACGACCGCCTCGCCGAGATCGAGTACCTCGAGCAGGCCATCGGACCCACCGGACTGCTCTCCCTCCACCCGGTGCGCCACATGAGCGACCGCGAGCTCTGGCAGATCAACGCGTTGGCGCGGTGACGACCGGTCATCCCGAGCGAGGGACTCCGACGACTCGCTCCGCTCGCTCCCAATGACAAACACCCTGTCACCCTGAGCAAGCGACTCCGAAGAGTCGCTCCGCTCGCTCCCAATGACAAACACCCTGTCACCCTGAGCAAGCGAACGAAGTGAGCGCGTCGAAGGGTCCCCAGAGGGTTGGTAAGACGCCGGTTCTCTCTGTTTCGCTCTGAACTTCGGGGGATTCTTCGACTCGCTGCGCTCGCTCAGAATGACAGGCAGTGGCGGGCCTCGTCATGGCATGGGTAGGCACCACCTCACGGCGCGGCGGTGCTCAGGATGACATGGAGTCAACTCCAACGTCGAACATCCACTTGCCCACCGCCCCCGCCGCTGCGATAATCGACCGACAATGATCAAGCTCGACATTCGACCCGCCGATGGCGATCGTTTCGAAGTCCCCGTCGATACCGATTCGGTCGTGTTAGGACGCTCGACCTCAGCCGATGTGTCCATTTCCGACCGGTTCCTGTCGCGCCGCCAGGCGCGTCTCTACCGAGACGGCGAAGACTGGCTGGTCGAAGATCTCGGGTCGCGCAACGGCACCCTCGTCAACGGGGTCAGGATCTCGGGACCGACCGCAGTCGGCCCCGGGGACGTGATCGGAATTTCGGCATCCATCGTGGAGATCTGTGGCGTTGGCAATCAGCGGACCGAATCCGTCGACGACGGCACCCGCACGATCATGCGCCCTGCGGCGGCGATCCTCGGTGAGTCGAGGAAGGCGATGTCGCGATCGGACAGCTTCGGCCCAGAGGAACTGCGGCGGGCCGCCGAGCAACTGCGCGTTCTGGTCGATGTCCACCAAGCTCTCGCCGATGCCATGACCATCGAGGAGCTCCTCGAAGGAGTTCTGGATCGGGTTTTCGTTCACTTTCGTCCGCAGCACGGGGCGATCTTCCTCCTGCGCGACGGCGAGCTGATCCGAACGGTCAGCCGATCGATGGAGAAGACCGCGGACGAGTTCCCCGAATCACAGAGCCTGGCCGGCGAGGTCATCGGCAAACGACTGGCGGCCGTGGTTTACGACACCACCACCGACGCGCGGTTTTTGGAAGCCAAGAGCCTGGTCATGGCCGGCGTGCGCAGTCTCGTGGCCGCACCTCTGTTGACCGGCGACGGGGCCATCGGGATGATCGTCCTCAGCTCCAGTCTCGCCGTACGGGAATTCCGCGAACCGGACATGGAGCTGCTGGTCGTGGTCGCCTCGGCCATCGGCTTGCGGATGCGCAACCTCGCCCTCGCCGAGGAGGCGGCCGAACGGCAACGCTTCGAACGCGACGTCGCGCTCGCGCGGCGGCTTCAGGTCAGGTTCCTGCCAGCGGAGATGCCGCAGATCGCTGGAGTCGAGATCTACGGCGGCAATATCCCGTCTCGTGGTGTTTCGGGTGACTACTATCAGGTGTTCGAGAGATCAGAACACGGCGACCTCGCCGTGATTATCGCCGACGTCTCGGGAAAAGGCATCGCGGCCTCACTCCTCACCGGCTACGTCGATGCTCTGTGCCTCGCCTATCTCGGTGAGGGCCACCCGCCGGAAGAGGTCTTCAACCGAGTGTCGCCGCAGATGAACGCCAAGACCCCGCCGGAGTCCTTCGCCACCGCGTTTCTCGGTCTCTTCGAGCCCGCAACCGGCGGGCTGGTTTTTGCCAGCGCCGGCCACGACCCGGTGGCGCTGATCCGAAGCTCGGGCGAGATCGAGTGGCTCATGCCGACCGGGATGCCCCTCGGACTCATGCCCGACGCCACCTACTCGGCGTCCGATGCGATCCTCGAGCCCGGCGACACCATGGTGCTCTACACCGACGGCATCACCGAGGCCAACAATCCCGAGGAAGAAGAGTTCAGTCGCGAGCGTCTCGGCGAGTGCTGCGTCGAAAACCGCGGGCTGCCGGTCGAGGCGATGGCCGAGGCGATCCACAAAACGGTGGAAACATTTGTCCGCGGCGTGCCCTATCACGACGACCGGACCTTGGTGATCCTGCGGCGGGTGTGAACCGCGAGGCCGGCGCTCCCTGCGGTCGATGGTGAGGAAGTGAGCGCTGACTTCCTAACTTCCTCACCCAGATCAATACCGCAACAACGCCGCGATGGAGTCGTGTTTGCCGAGGCGCTTGGCGGCGGGGCCGTCGACGACCTCGACCTGGCCGCCCATCTCGAGGACGGTCTGGCTCAGGCGATCGAGGGTCTGGGCCACGGGTTTGACTGTGCCGCCGCAATAGGTACAGGGGCCCTTGGCGTGCGGCGAATAGGAGCCGCAGTCGCCGCACTCACCACCTTGGACCTTGAGGTTCTTTTCGTAGAGCAGCTTCCAGACCCGGCCGTGGTTGACGGCGTCGATGACGGGGGCGAAACCGGCCACCGCCTTGCCGCCGTCGTGGAGCTCGGCCTCGAGGCCTTCGATGAGCTTGGCCTCCTGCTCGCGTTCCATTCCCTGTTGGAGCTTGAGGATTCCCTCGAGGACCTCCTTCTTGGTGGCGGTCACCGGCATGGTGATGGTCCGCACGAGCTTGCCCTGGAGCCGGCGCGGCAGCAGCCGGACGAGCTGGGCGGTGGCCTTCTTGGTGCCGGCGACGATGAGCCGGTCGAAAGGGCCGCGAAGGGCGAGGTCGTGGAGGGCGTCGATGACCCTCTTGGCGTGGAGAACGACCTCTTCCTCGTGCCGGCGTTCGTGCCTGCTCTGCGACCGCCACTGATCGGTACCGAGGGCCCGCGTCCGCGAGGTGGTGTCGAAGATCAGATCCTCGTGCTCGGTGATCTCCCCCATGTGCGAGGTGAAGATCCGCGCCCGGGTGCGTGCTGGTGAGGACGACGCCGTAGCGCTCGTTCTCGTCCATGGCCTCGACGATGGGCCGCAGGAAGGCGCCCTTGCGCCAGTGAGCCGAGGCCGCGAAGGGCAGACCGAGTTCGTGGATCTCGGCAAGCTTGGTCGGATTGTTCACCACCACCAGAGTTGAACGCCCCTTTGGACGGAGCTTCTTGACCAGCTCGAGAGCACGGCGGTCGGCGTCGGCCAACTGCCGGTCGGGACCGTGGGTCGCCTTGAGGTCTTTGAGCAGGGCCTCGGCTTGGACCACGAAACCCCGCTTGCGGTTGACCGTCTTGTTCTGATCGATGTCCAGATACAAGGTGAGGGTGAAGGTCTCTTGCTGCGTCAACGTGTGCAGACGACTCAAAACGCCCCGTCCGAGCATGGTCACCTCCGTCAGATGTGGGCTTCTTCCATAGTACCTCGTTTCGCCCCGATTCGGAGACGCAGTACAATTTGTTACCGGAGGATTGCCGATGAAGGACTACGACGTTCGCGATCTCGCCTGCCCGGGGCCGGTGCTGAAGCTGCGCGGATTGCTCGACGAGGGTGAGCGTGAGATCCGGTTCTGGGTCGCCGATGATCTGTGTCGCTCCAACGTCACCCGCTTTGCCGCCTCGCGCAGGATCGCCACCGAGGTCGAGGCCCACGACGACGGCACCTTCCACGTCACCTTTCACGCCGGGGACGATTCCGGCTCGGACACTGCCCCCGCCGCGCCCGCCCAGGCCGCGCCGGCGGGCACGGCCGGCCCGACGGTGGTCCAGATCACCGCCACCACCATGGGCAGCGGCGACGACGAGCTCGGCGCGCTGCTGCTGCGTTCATTCATCAAGACCCAGGCCGAGCTCGAGGCTATGCCGGACGCCATCATCTTCTACAACGCCGGGGTCAGGCTGTGCTGCGAGGGCTCACTGCTGCTCGACGACCTTCGTGGTCTCGAGGCATCCGGAATCGAGATCACCGCCTGCGGCACCTGCCTCAACTACTTCGACTTGGCGGACAAGCTGGCGGTGGGGCGGGTGACCGACATGCTCGAGATCGCCGGCCGACTCGCGGCTGCAGGGCGCGTCGTCCGACCATGACCGCAGACCCGCCCATCTACCTCGACCACGGTGCGACCTCGTGGCCGAAGGCGCCCGGGGTGGTCGAGGCCATGACCCGGTTCCTCGAGCACGAGGCCGGCAACCCCGGCCGCGGCGGCCACCTGCTCACGGTGGCGGCGTCGCGGGTCATCGAGGGCGCCCGCCAGGATGTCGCTTCGCTGCTCGGCGCGGACCCCGAACGCACCCTCTTCGGTTCGGACGCCACCTTCTGGCTCAACACGGTGCTGCTTACCCAGCTCAACCCGGGCGACCGGGTGGTCGTCTCGGCGCTCGAGCACAACGCCGTCATGCGGCCGCTGCGCTGGCTCGAGCAGTCGCGCGGGATCGAGGTGGTCGTCGAGCAGGGCAAGGGGACGGACGGCGTACCCACCGCCGACTCGCTCCGGGCACGGACGACGGCGTCCCCCACCGCCATGGTGGTCCTGAGCCACGCCTCCAACGTCACCGGTGCGGTGCTCCCGGTGGCCGAGATCGCCCGCGCCGTCGCGCCGGTCCCGGTGGTGGTGGACGGCGCCCAGACAGCCGGCAGTCTGGCGATCGATTTCGCCGAGCTCGGAGTCGCCGCCTACATCTGCTCGGGGCACAAGGGACTGCTCGGCCCGCCCGGCAGCGGCGTGCTCCTGCTCGCCCCGAGCTTCGACGTCGACCCGTTGGTCCGCGGCGGCACCGGTTCGAACTCGGAGAGCGAAGAGATGCCCGAGCACCTGCCCGACAGCCTCGAGGCCGGCACCCCCAACGGCCCGGGGATCGCCGGGCTCGGCGCCGCCTGCTGCTGGTTGGCCGACCGCGGGGTGGCGGCGGTGGCCGAGCACGAGCGGCGCCTGGTGCGCCGGCTCGCCGACGGGCTGCGTGAAATCCCGGCGGTTCGTCTCCACGGCTGGCGGGACGACGCGCCGCACACCGGGATCCTCAGCTTCAACGTCACCGGGCTCGACAACGGCGAGCTCGCCGCCCGCCTCGACCGCGAGCACGGGATCATGCTCCGCGCGGGGCTCCACTGCGCTCCAGCCGCCCACCGTCGGCTCGGCACCTTCCCCGACGGAACCCTGCGCGCCGGGATCGGCCCGTTCAACAGCGCCGACGATGTGGATGCTCTGGTCGCGGCGGTGAGGGAGTCCGCCTCGTCGTCACCCTGAGTGCCGCCACGCCCCGAGACGGCGTCTACCCATGGAATGCGCCTATGGCTGTCATCCTGAGCCTCCCAGGGCCCTGAAGGCCGACAAAACGAAGGATGACAACGAGAAATCCTGTCACCCTGAGCACCGCCACGCCGCGGGGCGGCGCCTACTCATGGAATGACGGGGGGCCGTCAATACCTGTCATTCTGAGCGAGCGTAGCGAGTCGAAGAATCCCCCGAAGCTCAGAGCGACGATGAGGAAAGCAAGGCCCTTCCTACCCGTTGGGGACCCTTCGACTCACTCGTCGGACTCGCTCGCTCAGGGTGACGGGACAATCGATGTCATACTTCGCGTCATGATAAAGATTGATCGGTCGGTCATCGGGGTCGATCTCGGCGGCACTAAGGTCGCGGCCGGGCGAGTTCGCAACGGAAGCATCGAAGAACTGGTGAAGCACAGCGTCCCGGCGCACGAAGACCGGGACACCGTGCTCGCTGCGGTGATGGATGCCGTCGCGGAGGTCACCACCGCCGAGGTCGTCGCCATCGGCTGCGGCGTGCCCAGCGTCGTCGATGTCGCCGAGGGCATCGTCCGCGAAGTCGGCAACATCCCGTCGTGGAAGGCGGTGCCGCTCAAGACGGAACTGGAGAACCGGTTCGGTCTGCCGGCCGCCATCGACAACGACGCCAACGCCTTCGCCCTCGGCGAGTTCGTCTTCGGCGCCGGGCAGGGCCGCCGTCACCTGGTCGGCATGACCCTCGGCACCGGGCTCGGCACCGGGGTGGTCATGGACGGCCATCTGCTCCACGGCGCCAACTGCGGCGTCGGCGAACTCGGCAAATCGGCGCACAAAGGTTTGATGCTCCAGGGCTGGTGCGCGAGCCCCTATTTCCTGCGCGAGTGGGACGCTACCGCCGACGAGCTTCACCGCCGGGCGCGCGCGGGCGACGAAGAGGCGGTGCGCGCCTTCGTAGCCTACGGAAACGAGCTATCGGCCGCGATCATGCTCGCCCTTTACGCCTACGACCCCGAGGTCGTCGTCCTCGGCGGCTCCATCAGCTCGGCCTTCGATCTCTTCGAGGGCGGACTGCGGCGCGGCCTCGAGCGCTTCGCCTACCCGCACATCGTCGAGCGGGTCGAGATCGTGCCGAGTATTCTCGAGCACGCGGCGGTTTTCGGCGCGGCAGCATTGTGCCTCGGACCCGGGTTGTCATCCTGAACGCCGCCACACCACAAGACGGCGCCTACTCATGGAATGACAGGGACAGCCAATACCTGTCATTCTGAGCGAACGTAGCGAGTCGAAGAATCCCCCGAAGCTCGGAGCGACAATGAGGAAAGCAGTGCGCATCCGACCCGAGGGGGACCCTTCGACTCGGTCGTCGGACTCCCTCGCTCAGGGTGACAGTGTGTGGGTCATCGGGAGCCCACCGGGCCCATGGGGCCGAAAAACCGGCGATGCGATCGTCCCGCCCGCAGGGGGTCGAGGAGGACAGCAATGATTTGCGGTATCCTTCACGTTCATGGAACGAAGCTCGAACCACCCACGTGATCTCCTCGTCGTCTTCGGCTCGGTTCAGCGCGTCATGCGCGTCGAGCGCGCGGCGCGCGACGGAGGGCTCGATGTCGATGCGGTGCCGGCGCCGCGGTCGGTGAGCTCCGAGTGTGGTGTCGTGCTCGAGGCCAGCTCCGCCGACTCGGCAGCGCTGATCGACATCCTCGACACCCTGAAGCTCACGCCCAAGGCGGTCTACCGCAACCAGGGCGGGACCTGGACGCCGAGCACGCTGCGCTCCACCACATCGGTCGATGCCGTCAAGCTCACCGAGGGCTCGGCCTACGGCGGCTGCGGCGCCAAGCTCTCCAAGGGGCTCCTCCACACCGTCCTCTGCGGTCTGCCGCGGCTCACCTCAGACGCCCTCATCGTCGGCATCGAATCCGCCGACGACGCCGGGGTGATGAAGGTCTCGGACGAGCTCGCCATCATCCACACCACCGATTTCTTCCCACCCATGGTGGATGACCCCTACACCTTCGGCCGGATCGCCGCCACCAACGCCCTCTCCGATGTCTGGGCCATGGGCGGCACCCCGCTCGCCGCCATGAACCTCGTCAGCTACCCGCTCAAGCAACTCGGCCCCGACGCGCTCAAGGAAATCCTCCGCGGCGGCCTCGAAGCCATGGCCGAGGCGGGAGCGGTGCTCGCCGGCGGTCACACCATCGAGGGCGCCGAACTGCTCTACGGCCTCGCCGTCACCGGCACCGTCCACCCCGACCGGGTGTGGCGCAACGGCGGCGCGCTGCCCGGCGACGTTCTCGTGCTCACAAAACCGCTGGGCACCGGGCTGGTGACCACCGCCGCCAAGGGCGGGATGGCCAAGCCCGACGATCTGGCGACCGCCATGCGCTGGATGACGACCCTCAACCGCGAGGCGGCGGAAGCCCTCCACGGCGCCGAGCCGCACGCGGTCACCGATGTCACCGGTTTCGGTCTCGCCGGTCACGCCGCCGAGATGGCCGAGGCCTCGGGCTGCGCCATCGAACTCGAACTCGCGGCCCTGCCGGCCATGCCCGGCGCCCTCGATGCCGCCGCCACCGGGCTCGTCCCGGTGGGCGCAGGCAAGAACCGCACGAGTATCGCCGCGGTGCTCTCTATCGCCGACGGCGCCGATGAGCTCAGAGTTGACCTCGCCCTCGACCCCCAGACCTCGGGCGGCCTCCTCGCCGCCGTCTCTGCCGACGACGCCGAGAAGATCGTCCGCCGCCTCCCCGGCGCCGCCATCGTCGGGCGGGTCACCGACGGCGAGGCGGGGACTGTCCGGCTGCGGTAGGCCATCCCCGCCTCGGCCACGCGATGGGAGGGGTGCCAGGCACCTTTTCGCGGCGAAAAGAGAGCCAGGCACCCGTCCCGCGTTCTCTCGAGGGTGGGCGGACGTCGCCTCGACCGGACGTGCCGCTTGTAACATTGTTCGGGAGAAACACGTCCCGGCAGGCCTGGCGATTGGGCCGAACAATGTTACGGGGGGCACTCACGGGGAGCGCGACGGGAGAATCAAGCACAAAGGCGCGCCTCTGAGCCCGATTCTCCCGGCACCCTCCGGGTCGGTGCTCAGCAACGCGTTCCCGAACCCGAATCCCCCATCGCTCATCCCGTGAGGATGCCAGGCACGCAACATTGTTCGCGGCGAACAATGTTGGAGCCAGGCACCTCCGATGAGCGCGCCCTTCTTGCCGACCTTCAGCCCGAACGCAACCGCTCGAGGAGGATCCCGGCGGCGACGGCGACGTTGAGGCTCTCGATCTCGCGATCGAGCGGGATGGTGACCTCGCCGCCGGCAACCGCCCGGGCCTCGGGGGAAAGCCCGGCGCCCTCGGCGCCGATGAGAATCACCACCGGTCGGGAGGGCGCCCAGCGGTCGAGCGGGATCCCGCCCGGACCTGCTGCCCAGACCTCGCCGCCCGCCTCGCTCATCCGTTCGGCGACCCTGGCGACCGAGATGTCGCGGGTCACCGGCAGCCGGAAGACCGCGCCCGCCGAGCCGCGCACCGCGGCGTGGTGGAAGGGATCGGCGCAACCGGGAGACAGGAGCACGGCGCGGGCGCCGAGGGCGGCGGCCGACCGGACGATCGCGCCGAGATTGCCGGGGTCCTGGACCGTGTCGAGCCACAGGGCGGCGCCTTCGCGGGCCGGCCACGGCGGCCGTTTGGGATCGGCGACCACGGCGAGCACGCCCTGCGGGTGCTTGGTGGGCGCGAGCTCATCGAGCACCTCGGCGTCCACGGTGAAGACCTCGCCCGCCGCGGCGACCATTTCGGGATCGAGCTCGACCCCCTCGGCGAGATAGAGTTCGAAGACCGGCACTCCCCACCGCACGACATCGGCGACGAGTCTCCGACCGTCGACGATGACCTGGCCGTCGGGCCGCCGCTTGACCCTGCGCCGGAGATCCTTGAGACGCGCACCGTGTTTACCGAGTTTTTCCATGGCTCGATCGTACACGGGTTAGGGGTTAGGAAGTTAGGAGGTTAGGAAGTTAGGAAGTTAGAAAGTCAGCACTGGCTCCTCACAGCGACCGCAGGGAGCGCTCACTTCCTAACCTCCTCACAGCGAGCGTAGCGAGCGCTGACAGCGACCGTAGGGAGCGCTGACCTTATCACCACAAACCGCTGGATTTCCAAGGCCTTTATGAGATAATGCCGATCCGCTCTGGCCGGGACGGACCGGCGGAAGGATCGGAACAAAATGAGCCTTTCTCTGATCGCGAAAAACATCGGCGAGTCGGCCACGCTCAAACTCAACGAAGTGGCCGCCATTCTCCGCGCCAAGGGCGACCCCGTCATCCACCTCGGTGGCGGCGAGCCCAAGGGCAAACCGCCGCTCGATGCGCTGCTCGCGGCGACCGCCATGCTCAACTCGGGCGAGATCCGCTACACCCCGCCGGATGGCACGCCGGCGCTCAAGAAGGCCATCATCCGCTACACCGAAGAGTTCTACGGTTGGCGGCCGGCGCCCGAGAACGTCATGGCCTCGGGCGGCGCGAAACAGGCCATCATGTCGGCGCTCCACGCGGTGCTCGACCCCCAGGGCGAGGTCGTCTATCCGGCACCCTACTGGGTGAGCTACCCCGAGATGGTCCGGCTGGTGGGCGGGATTCCGGTGGCGGTGACGCCCGAGGACGGCTCCTTCATCCCGCGGATCGAGGACGTCGAGCAGGTGGTCGGCTCCTACACCAAGATGGTGATCATCAACAGCCCGAACAACCCGTCAGGTGCGGTCTACCCCGAGCAGTTCATCGCCGATGTTGTCGAGTTCTGCGAGAAGCGCGGCTTGTGGCTACTCATGGACGACATCTACCACCGGCTCATCTTCGATGGCCGTAAGCCGCTCAACCCCTACGACTACGCCAAGGACCGGAGCGAGAACTCCAAGCTGATCATCGTCAACGGCGTCTCCAAACAGTACGCCATGACCGGTTTCCGGATCGGCTGGGCGGTCGGCAACCGCCGGCTTATCGATGCCATGACCAACATCCAGAGCCACGAGACCTCGGGCCCGTCGGCGCTGCTCCAGCACGCTGCGGTGGGCGCCATCAACGGCATCCAGTCATCGGTGGAGGGGCTGCGCGCAACCCTCGAGAACAACCGCAACGTGCTCGTCAACGAGCTCAGGGCCTTTGACGGTGTGATCATCGAAGAGCCGGGCGGCACCTTCTACTCTTTCCCGGACTTCAGCCACTACGGCAAGAGCTCGGTCAAGCTCTCCAAGTTCATCCTCGACAAGGTGCAGGTGGTGACGGTTCCCGGCGTCGAGTTCGGGATGGAAGGCCATCTCCGGCTGAGTTACTGCGGCTCGATCAAGGACATCACCGACGGCATCGAACGCATCAAGTGGGCCCTCGACCCCAACTCGCCCAACGAGCTCTATATCGGCGAACGCAAGCTGGTGAGGGACTGGTCATGAGCAAGTATTTGAAGTTCGCCACCCCCGCTGCGGCCCAGGCCGCAGACCTGAAGAGCCGCTTCGGCCTGGAAAACCACGGCCTCACCCATGTCGATCGCGTGTATTGGAATCTGCCGGCGCCCGCGCTCTACGAAGAGGCCATCTTCCGCAACGAGGGCTTCATGGGCCACGGCGGTCCGTTCGTCGTCAACACCGGCAAATGGTCGGCGCGAGCGGCGCAGGAGAAGTACGTCGTCCGCGAGCACTCCACCGAGGACAAGATCTGGTGGGGCGAGTACAACCGGCCCTACGATCCGCAACTCTTTTCGGCCCTGCACGGACGGGTCCAGGCCTTCCTCCAGGACGAGGAACTCTTTGTCCAGGACTGCAACGTCGGCGCCGACCCCAACTACCGTCTGCCGGTGCGGGTCATCACCGAGTACGCCTGGCATTCGCTTTTCGCCCGCAACCTGCTCATCCCGCTCAAGACCCAGGACGAGTATCAGAACCATGTCCCCGAATTCACCGTCATCGTGGCGCCGTCATTCCACTGCGATCCGCGGCTCGACGGTACCCGCTCGTCGACGGCCATCATCCTCGACTTCTCCAAGCGGCTTGCCCTGATCTGCAACACCTCGTACGCGGGCGAGATCAAGAAGAGCCTCTTCACCGTGATGAACTTCCTGCTTCCGTTGCGTGAAGTGCTGGCGATGCACTGCTCGGCCAACGTCGGCGCCGACGGCGATGCGGCGCTCTTTTTCGGTCTTTCGGGCACCGGCAAAACCACCCTGTCGGCCGACCCCAACCGCAAGCTCATCGGCGACGACGAGCACGGCTGGTCGGACGAGGGAATCTTCAACTTCGAGGGCGGCTGCTATGCCAAGGTCATCCGGCTGTCGGCCGAGCACGAGCCCGAAATCTACGCCACCACCCGCCGCTTCGGCACCGTGCTCGAAAACGTCGTCCAGGACCGCACCTCGCGGAAGCTCGATCTCGATGACGACCGTTTCACCGAGAACACCCGCGCCGGCTACCCGCTCGACTTCATCCCCAACGTCGTGCCCGAAGCCATGGTCAACTCACACCCGAAGAACGTGGTGCTCCTGACCTGCGACGCCCAGGGTGTACTGCCGCCCATCGCGCGGCTCGACCCCCTTCACGCGGTCTACCACTTCATGTCGGGCTACACCTCGAAAATCGCCGGCACCGAGATCGGTCTCGGGATCGAACCCGAGATCGCGTTTTCCGCCTGCTTCGGCGCGCCCTTCATGGTCCACCACCCCTTTGTCTATGCCGACATGCTGCGCAAGAAGATGCTCAAGCACGGTGCCGCCTGCTGGCTGGTCAACACCGGTTGGGTCGGCGGCGGCTGGGGCGTCGGCAAGCGCATCTCGATCCGCCACACGCGGGGTCTGCTCAACGCGGCACTCGACGGCAAGCTCGACCAGGTCGAGTTCCGCAAGGACAAGCTCTTCGGTTTCGAAGTACCGCTCAGCTGTCCCGATGTGCCCACCGCTGTCCTCGATCCGTCGACCTCGTGGGGCTCGAAGGACGAGTACTGGAAGCGCTACGACGCGCTCGCGGCGCGCTATATCGAGAACTTCAAGCTCTACACCGATGGCTGTCCCGAAGAGGTAGCGAGCGCGGGGCCGACCCGGTTGAAGTAGAGAGCCCGCATTCCTTTGCAGGTTCCGTCCCGCTGTCGGCGGGTCGTTGACGACACGCGACCAAACCGTTCATTGGCGGAACTGGCCTCCCAGCACCCAGAGCCGTCTAACCGAGCCCAGCGACCTCGTGCTCTCAGTTGCCGTGGTCTCAGGTCCTGAAGGGACCTGCCTACAGCTCCTCCGATCGACTGTTGTCGGCCATCCCCGTGACCGGGGCGAAGGAGAGGAAGAGACCTACGGAACAGAAAGCGACGAAGAGCCCGGCGGCGATGCCGAGGACCGAACTCGGGATCGTTTCTCGGAAGATCTCAAAGCGCCAGCCCAGGATCGTGGGGGTGACGACGGCGGCAAGACCGGGCACCGCCCACGCCAGCAAGGTCAGAAGCGATCGCACCGGTTGTCTGATAGTTCCCCACAAACCACCCAGCCAGGCGAGAACGGCCGATCGTCGATGGCTCTGACCGAGCAACCACGCGCCGCGGAGGGTGGCCATCCAGCAGAGAACGGCGGCGACGAGGCACACGAGGATTCCCGTTTCCAGATAGATGCCGAGGGCCGAGTCGTCGGCGAGCTCCGCCGCACGTTGCTCGAGTTTGACAAACGCCATGCCGACCGCCGAGTGAACGAGTACGAGCACCGCCACCGAGGTGAGGCCGAGGCGGGCCCAACGCCACCAGCCGAAGAGCCCGCGGCTGAGAACCTCAGCCAAGCGGACGTCGTGGCGCCCGGAATAGAAGAACCACCGCACGAGACCGGCGTGCCAGAGCACCGTCCACGCCCACAGGGCGAAACAACCCGAGAGAAACGCCAACGCCAACGAAGGCCAGACGGGCCTGAGCAGCTCGGTGAGGATGAGCGTGATCTCGCCATCCGGAAGATCGCCGCCGGGGAGGTTGGCGAGAACTCCCCCCACGGTGGTCCAGAGCACGAGTCGGGCGGGGACAAAGACGAGCGCTGATACGAGAAAGACCACGCAAACCACCCGCCACAGGACCACGGATTTCTTGAGGCCGAACGAACAGGATGGAGCGGGATTCATCAATCTAGCTCCACGGAACCGTGAGGAAGCTCACCAGTCGAAGGGCGCCGTCGAGCCACCACAGCGCGTCCGAATCCGCGGCTTCGTCGCGCCAGTAGTTGTCCGCACGCCGGGTCTCGAGAACCCAGGCGCCATCCGGATCCACCACGACCTGACTGAGCCTCGCTGTGGATTCCTCGGTCCAGCTGACCCACCGTTCACGCGAGTCCCACGTTCGCCGCTCACGCCGGTCGTCCGCCCACAGCAGCTCCACTTCCACCGGGCCCACGAGGTCACCGCGGCGCCCGATCTCCACCGAGACCCGCCACAAGCCATCCTCCTGGAAGTCGGAATCCCCCTCGTCCTCGGTTTGGGTCCACGCTCCGTCGCTCCAGACCATCCCGTCGGCCGACTCGATCTCATCGTGTCTCACCGACAACACCGCCCAATCGGGTCGGCGATCACCGCGGACCACCGAGTCGAAGAACCACCCGAGGTCCTCGCCCAACGAGCGCTCCAGTGAGGCCTGGAAATCGCCGCCTGTGGGATGCCTGAAGCGATTTTCGGCGACATAGGCGCGAAGAGCCCGTAGCATCCGGTCTTCGCCGGAGAGTCCCTCGAGGGTCCGAATCGCAAGCGCCGGTTTGGCGTACGAGGCGAAGAAGGCGTCAATGATCCGGCGCTGTTCCCAGTTCGGGCGATCCATGATCACCGGGAGATCCCCAAAAGACGCCCAGACGCGCTCCATCCCCCAGACCCGGGCAAATCGGATCTCCGGGACCAGCCCGTCGGTGACGATATCGGAGAGGCAACGGTTCTCCGCCCAGCTCGTCAGCCCCTCGTCGAGCCAGGCGGCCTCGAATTCGTTCGACGCGAGCATCCCCTGAAAGTACTGGTGGCCGACCTCGTGCACCGTGACCGATTCGATGTTCTTGCGCCACGACAACACCGGCGAGGCATCGAGCCGGCTCGCCCCGGTGGTGATCAGAGTCGGGTATTCCATCCCGCCGGCCCCTTCTGCTCCCGGCGGCGGCGACACCACCGTCAACTGCGCGTGCGGATACGGACCGAAATAGAGCCCGAACCACGCGATGGCGAGCCGTGTCGCGCGGATCATCCTGGGAATCAACATGCCCTGGGCCTGCGGCACCAGAAAGCGGATGGTCATGGGCGGCAGTTCGAGAGCCGCGGCCCCGAGATCGAGCTGCAGCCCCGCCCGCTCGAGCCAGACCAGAGGCACGTGGCGGCCGGGATCGAAATCAACCTCGAAAGCGGACATCAGACTTGGCGGGGCGGTGGTCCAGGCAAAGTCGTGGACGTCTCTCGCGAGGAACTCGACCACGTCGTCGGTGCCGACGGGCTCGCGCGAAATCTGCTCGCCGGTGGCGCCGATCACCCAACCGCGCGGGATTCTCAT
This sequence comes from uncultured Acidobacteriota bacterium, assembly GCA_963823445.1. Lineage (GTDB taxonomy): Bacteria > Acidobacteriota > Thermoanaerobaculia > Thermoanaerobaculales > Sulfomarinibacteraceae > JAHECW01. Next base: position 54,532 of record CAWGLT010000008.1, on the reverse strand, counting down.
CCTCACTCGGTAGCTCCCAAAGTCCGCGAAGAACTCACTCGCCACATGAAACTGGTGGCAGTTCCATCCCGCCTCGCCCTCGAAGACACCGATCTTGGGGAACCACTGGGCGACCATATGGAAGTCGCCGGAAGAACCGGTTCGGGCGACCACCCTCGGCAGGCGGGCCTCGAAGTCGAACTCGAGCTCCACCGCCTCACCGGGCAGGATCTCCCGCGGCAGCTCGACACGCACCACGGTGAAATCGTTCTCGTTGCCATCTTCGGGCCGCTCGAAACTCAACCCTGACATCAGATCCGCGCCATCGGCAAGCTCCAGACGAGTGATCCGGGTCCACCCCCACTCATCGTCGAGACTTGGTAGAACATCCAGCGGATCGCTCGAAAGCTCGCGCATGAAGGTGCTCTCGGAGCTCGCAAAGGCGTTGAGGTAGAGGTGGAGCCAGATCTCGGAGGTGGACACGCCGGTCGTGTTCAGCCAGCGAACGGTCTCGCGGCCGTCGAGCTCGTGGGTCTCGGGATCGAGGACGACCTCGATGTCGTAGTCGACGACATCGCGTTCTTGAGCAGCGGTCGGCACCGCCATCGCCAAAGCGAGGAGGACAATCATTGCGACCGTGGATCTCACGAGAGGAGTGTAGCCGAGGCCGTTCCCCAGAGAAGCGATGGGAGGGGTGCCAGGCACCTTTTCGCGGCGAAAAGAGAGCCAGGCACCCGTTCCGCGTCTTGTTGAGGACCCGCAACCGTGGCCTCGAACGGGTGTGCCGTCCTTGATCATTGTTCGGATTCAGGTCGCCTTTGGCGTCGGCCGAACGTCGGGGCCGAACAATGTCAAGGGGGGCTCCCACGGGCAACCGCGCCTCTGAGAATCGGGTTCAGCGTCGCGCCCCGGCCGGGTACGACCTCCGGAAACAACTGGCGCCGCGCCGCGTTGGAGATTACATTGGAAGACTCTGATGCTGACTCGCCTCATTCTCGTTCTCGCACTGCTCATCGCCGCCCCGGTCGCGGCGGATGAGGCTGAAGAGAAGAAGCAGTTCAATCTCCAACTGGACAAGATCTCAATCCGGCCGCAAAACCCACGCACCCGGGCCCGGCTCGACCGGTGGAACAACGACCCCATGGCGCGGGTCGAGATGGCCATGGCCACCGACCAGGCGCGGATGCTCGGCGGCTACCTGCCGGGGATCGCGCAACCGCGGGCGTTGGCTCTTTCGGTCCGTCTCCGAAAGGGTCTCGCGGCCGCGCTGGTGGCGTCGTATTCGGCGAGCGGCGTGGACTTCTACGAGCAGCCCGCCACGGTCATTCGCTGGCCGTGGGTAGACGATGACGAGGCAAAACCCGCCATGCCGATGGATGAACAGCTGACGATCATGCTCGGGAATCGGTTGGAACATCAGGAGTGATCGTTCCGAATCTCCGTTGTGGTATTACAGCCGATCCTTGAGGTTTTTCGAGACCTTGAACCTGACGCTCTTGGATGCCGAAATGTTGATCGTCTCGCCGGTCGAAGGGTTCCTCCCCTGGCGCGCCGGACGTACCGAAACCATAAAGGTGCCGAAGTTGGGTACGGTGATCTTGTCGCCTTCGGCGAGCGCCTCGCCGGTGAGTTCGAATATCGCATCGAACACCATGGCGATGTGGGTTTTCGGAATACCGGTGAGCACTGCAATCCGATCCACGAGATCCGCTTTACCTGCCATCTTCGCCTCGCTTCCAGTCTGATCAACGAACAACCTACCGCGGCCGCTGTGGGCCGGTCAAGCATCGCCGTTACTCGTCAACCATGAGTAGAATGCCGCATGGAAAACGGCAAGCCCCGCCCCTGGATGACTCTCGCCACCGAGGTGCTCGGCACCTACCCCATCTTCGAGCTCTCGCGCAGCCGACAGCTATCACCCATGTCGGGCTGCGAGCACCATTTTTTGCGTCTCGACTGCCCTGACTGGGTCAACGTCATCGCCGTCACCGAGGGCGGTCTGATGGTCCTGGTCGAGCAGTACCGCCACGGCACCGACGAGATGACCATGGAAATCCCCGGTGGCGCCGTCGATCCCGACGAGACTCCCGCAGTCGCCGCCGCTCGTGAACTCGAAGAGGAGACCGGCTACCGGGCGCCGGAGCTCATCGAGATCGGCCGTGTCGATCCCAACCCGGCCTTTCTTTCGAACCGGTGTTTCACCTATCTCGCACTGGGCTGCCGCAACGACGGCACGGTGAGCCTCGATCCATCGGAGGAGATCGAGGTTTCGCTCGCCCCGATCGAGGACTTCGCGAGCCTGATCGATGAAGGCGCCATCACCCACTCGCTGGTGATCGCCGCCCACGATCACCTGCAGCGGGGGATCAAGCGTGGGGCAGAGTGGGCGGGGAAGTTTCCCCGCTCGTCTGCAACGACGGAGACAACGAATAACTGTCATTCTGAGCGAGCGTAGCGAGTCGAAGAATCCCCCGAAGCTCAGAGCGGCGATGAGGAAAGGAGCGCGCGTCCGACCCGGAGGAGACCCTTCGACTCCGCAGCCACGGAGGCTGCTCCGCTCAGGGTGACAGTAGGTTTGTCATTGGGAGCGAGCGAGTGCCGCCGAGCGAGTCGAAGGGTCTCCGGGGTCGGACGCGCGTTTCTTCTTTCGGCAACTCGCCTCTGTCTCGGTGGAGGAAGACCAGCCTTCTATTGGTCTTTGATCGCTCTGACCTAGCACAATTCCGAATGACGACTGGCGCGAATCCGGCCCTCGGGGGATCCTTCGACTCGCTCGCGGACTCGCTCGCTCAGGATGACATGCTTTGGTTGCCCCGTCATTCCATGAGTAGGCGCCGCGTTGCGGCGTGGCGGTGCTCAGGGTGACAGGTGGGTTGATATTCAAAATGAGCCTCGGCCCATCGTGATTGACGCATCTCGTCGGAGGAGCGTGTCTATCCGGGAATGTCGACCGGGCAGTCATCGGTTTCACCTGGTGCTATGAAGAAACAACTGATGACCATTGTTATTGGCGCGGCACTCATCGCCGCCGCCGGAACCGCCATGGGAGACGACGACATGCTGCAACCCGGTCAGAGCTTCCCCGCCTTCGAGCTTCCCGCCCACGATGGCACCACCGTCTCGAGCGCCGATCTGGAGGGGACCCCCTATCTCCTCTTCTTCTACCCCAAAGCCGACACCGGTGGTTGAACCCTCGAAGCCAACCAGCTGCGGGACAGCTGGACCGATCTTCAAGCCCGCGGGGTGACGGTTGTCGGGGTCTCCTACGACACGCCCGAGGCAAACCGGAAGTGGGCCGAAAAGAACGACCTTCCGTTCAGGCTGCTCTCCGATCGGGACAAGATCCTCGCCAAACAGGTCGGGGCCGCACGCTCCATGATCCCGTTGCCGAAGCGGATCTCCTATCTCATCGGGGCCGATGGCGTCGTCCTCGTGGCCTATCCCGATGTCAAACCGGGCGAACATGCCGAAGAGGTCGTCGCCGATCTCGAGCGCCTCGATATCAGAGCATCCGACTAGGGTCTCAGCTTCAACCAAGCTCCGACGTGCAGTTCGGACAGCGTGTGGCCTTGATGGGGATTGCCGTCACGCAGAACGGGCAATCCTTGGTGGTCGGCTCCGCCGGGGGTGCCTCTTCTTTGCGCCGCATGGCGTTGATCGACTTGACCAGCATGAATACGGCAAAGGCGACGATCAGAAAGCTGATGACGCTGTTGGCGAAGACGCCGTAGTTGACGGTGACCGCCCCGGCCGCCTGGGCGTCGGCCAAGGCCGCGTACGGACCTGCCGGCGCGCCCTGCTTGACCACCGCAAAGAGGTTGGAGAAATCGACACCGCCGAGCAGCAGCCCGATGGGCGGCATGATGACATCGCTCACCAGACTCTTGACGATGGTGCCGAAGGCGCCGCCGATGACGATGCCGATGGCCATGTCGAGGACATTGCCCTTCATGGCGAACTCTTTGAACTCCTTGAACATCTGTTCCTCCTCCTCTTGCCAATTCGCGAGGGTTGCGTGCCGTTCGTTGATGACAGTGACCCATTCTGGAGTGATTGTACAAAAAACGCGGAGCCCGGTGGGCTCCGCGTTGGGGTTTCCATGGGTTTCGGTCAGGCCGAGACCTGGTGCATGTGAACGTCCCGCTGGGGGTACGGGATCGAGCAGCCGGCGGCCTCGAGGCCTTCCTTGAGCTGCCGGGTGAGGTCGAAGCGGAGGTTCCAGTAGTCGGTGCCCGAACACCACGGGCGGACCACCAGATCCACCGACGAGTCGCCGAGGTTGGAAACCGCAATCTGCGGCGCCGGGTTGGCCAGCACGCGCTCGTCGGCGTTGACGATCCGGCTGATGGTGTCCATGGCGACCTGGATGTCGTCGCCATAGGAGATGCCCATGACGAGATCGATCCGGCGAGTGTCGAAGCCGTTGTAGTTCTTGATGGTGCCGCCCCAGACCTGGGCGTTGGGCACGGTGATCATGATGTTGTCCGGGGTCTTCATGACGGTGGAGAAGATCTTCACCGTAACCACCGACCCGGTGATTCCACCGACCTCCACAAAATCCCCGACTTTGAACGGCCGGAAGAGCAGCAGCATCACGCCGGCGGCGAAGTTCGACAGGGTGCCCTGGAGGGCGAGACCGACGGCGAGACCGGCGGCGCCGAGGACCGCGATGAGCGAGGTCGTCTGGATGCCGAAGAGACTCAGCACCGCGATGATGACCACGGCCATCGTCATGTAGTAGACCAACGAGGCGACGAAGGGGATCAGGGTCACGTCGATGTTGGCCTTGGTCATGGCCTTGCGCACCCCGGACCGGATCATGCCGGCAATCATGCGTCCGATCACGAGCACCGCGAGGGCGCCGACGACCTTGAGACCCCACTCGGCCAGAAAAGGAATGATGATGTTCGGGTCGAAGCTCACAGCGCAGTCTCCTTTGGTCGAGGCCGTCAGAAATTGAGGACCACCGACGCCTTGGTGGTGGTGTCGGTCTTCTCGAGGTTATTGATGGGCTGGTTTCGATAGCGCACCAGATAGCTGAACTGCAGCGCCAACAACTTGGTCAGCGAAGCCGTGACCGCGGTGTCCGAAGCGACCCGCCAATCCGAAGTGTCGTCGAAGTTGGGGAAGTAGAGCAGCCGCTGGGTCAACGAAGCGGACTTGCTGAAGTTCCATTCCCACTTCAGACCGGCAAGACCGCCGAACCAGTCCACCGTTTGGTTGTAATTCTCCTGGGTGACATCGCTGTAGAGAATTTGATCCTCACTGGTCCAGTTGAGACCGGCATCGAAGGAAAGCGTGTTGTGTTCGGTGTCGATCGCGAGAAACTCGACGCCGCCCTCGACGATAAACCGGTTTTCGAAACCGCTGAAGGGATCGCGCGCCCAGCTCAGCCCGGCGAAGACCGAGAGGCTCTTGTTGAGCTGGCGGAGTCCGCGGCCGCCGACGTTGTACTGCTCGGCGGTGGTGACGCCGCCGTTCTCGGCTCGGGTGAACGAGGCGAGGAGATCGAGACCCCAGGGTGTCGGTTTGCGGCTACCGGCGTAGTCGAAGCCGAAGCTCGAGGTGTCGGTGTTGCCGCTGGTGCCGACATAGGACAGGCCGAGTTCGTTCTTCCAGTTGGGCTCGGGCGCTGCTGCTTCCTCGGCGCCGGCCTCCTGGGCGAGGGCCGGCAATGCCGTCAGTGATGCGACAACCATTGCGACGACGATCAGGCGCTTGGTGTTTCGGTGGTGTTCCATCTATTTTTCTCCTCCTCTGATGGTGCAATCCGGGCGAATCCGCCCTTTTCAATTTCGCCATTCGCGGGAATCAACACGAAAGACGTCCCCGATCTTCCCCCTCCGAATGACAAACCCACTGTCACCCTGAGCGAGCGAGTGCCGCCGAGCGAGTCGAAGGGTTCCCCGAAACAGGTGTGACGTCGAGACACCAATCGCGCTGCCAACCCTCGGGGGATGCTTCGACTTCGCCCTTCGGGCTTCGCTCAGCATGACAGGAACCAGCTTCCTTTGGCATACCAAGGGTAGGCGCCGCCTCGCGGCGTGGCTGTGCTCAGGATGAGAAATCTCAGCTTCCTCTGTCCCGCATCGGATCACCGCACGCCTCGGTGTTTCTAAACGCCGCATCCGGTCGCGGGGGCTCATCCCAGAGCTCGGGCAAATCGAGGCGCGATCTTTGCTTTTGGTTGTGCGCCACCGCGGCTGCGGGTCGGAAGGGCCCGCAACCGCTCTATACTCGAAGCGTGTTACACCCTGATCCTTACCAGGTTCCGGCGAGCTCGATCTGGCCGAACTGGCGGATCATCACCCTGAGCACCATCGTGGCCGTGTGGCTCGCGGTCGCAACAACCCAGGTGGTCATCACCTGGGACGGAAACATCGCCGAGTTACTCCTGCTCATCGGTGGCAACGCCCTGGTCTGCACCGCCGGCGCCTGGCTGTTCCACCTCCGCTGGCTCGCCACCCGCAGCCTCTACGATCGCCGCATCCGCAACGCCTACCTGCCCATGGCGACGTATTTTCTGATCCGGCTCGCGGTGGCGCCGATCGCCGTACCCGAGGCGAGCTTGGCGGCCGCCGATGGTGTCGCCTGGCTCCTGTCGCAGGCGACCGCGGTGTTGGTCCTGCTGCTCCCGGTCCGCGACGAGTATCTCACCGTCGAACGCGGCCAGGCCCTGCGCAGTGCTCTGGCCATCGCCCTGGCGGTGGCGACGACCCTGGCGATGATCGGCCTGGGAAAAGCCGGTTGGTTGGTCGGCGTCCAACCTGCCGAAATCGGCCTCAGTGTCGCTTTCGCAGCCGCCTCGGCCATGTTGCTGATCTGGCGCGAAAACGAGGGCCGCGACCTCTGGCTCGGAGTCGCCATGATGCTGGTCGCGGGATCCCACGCCGTACTCGCCATGAGCCGCACCCCATACGACGGATCGGTGATGTGGGGATTGCTGCTCATGGGTATCGCGATGGCGACCCCGATCATGGGTTCCACCGGCGAAAACGCCACCCGCCTGCTCGACCAGGACGCCATGCACGACCGGCTGACCCGGCTGCGCCGCAGAACGGAAATCCTCCTCGACACCCTCCCGGCGATGGTCCTCTCTGTCGACCGGGACCGACGACTCCACTACTCCAATCGTCGGGCCCGAGCGGTGCTGGGCATTACCGCCGACAATGAGGAGAAGCCCGGCCCGGGGTGGCTCGAGCGATTCCACCCGCACGACCGGCCGCAGGTGCACTCGGCGGTGGCCTCGGTGCTCGACCGACCCGGGGGCGTCTGGGAAGGCGTCATCCGCACCGAGGATCCGAGCGGCGGCGTTCAGTGGTTGAGCACCCAGATGCACCAGGTCGTCGACCCGACGGAGAACCAGGTCCTGGTCCAGATCGTCGCCACCGAGATCACTGATCTTTACCTCGCTCAACAGAGCGCCGAAGCGCGGCAGTCCCGCCTCTCGTTTTTGTCCAACCTCGCCCAAAGCATGGCGGGAGAGGTCGAGGAGGAACGGATTCTCGAGCGCTATCTCGAGACGGGTCAACAGATCACGCCCATGAAGGCGCTCCTGCTCTATCGCCCGCTTCCCGGCGGCACCGAGCTGCGGCTCGTTGCCGCGGCCGGCCCGGGCACCGAGGTTTTTGCCCACCACCGCAAACAGACTATGAAATCGCAGGATCACCCGTGCCGAATCGCGTTTGAGACCGGCGTGCCTCGGTCGGCGGAGCCCAGCGCGGTGGTGTCGGCTGACCAGGCGGCGCGGCTCAAGATCGAGCATGACATCAAACACTTCGGCTTCCTGCCCCTGCTCGCAGCGGGCGGGGTGATCGGCGTGCTGGTGACGGCATCGAGCATGCAGCCCAGACTCGCTGCGGACGACATGGATCTGATGACCCAGATCGGCTTCCTCCTCGGCGGGACGATCTACGTAGCCCAGCTTGTCCGCGAACTCAACGAGCAGCGCGCGGTGGCCTACGAGGCGTCACGTCTCAAGTCGGAGTTTCTGGCGAATACATCGCACGAGCTCAGAACGCCGTTGACCGCCATCCTGGGCTTTCTGAGATTGGTCATCGACGGCACCATTGACGACCCCGACAAGCAACGCGAGTACCTCTCCATTGCCCACGACTCGGCCCAGAAGCTGCTGACCATCATCAACGATGTGCTCGATCTGGCAAAAATCGAGGCCGGACGGCTCGAGGTTCATCGCGGGCCGGTGCCCGTGCGCTCCGTCCTCGAGGGCGTCGAGACCCTGTTCAAGCACCAGATGAAGAGCAAGGGGATCAAGTTCACCGTTTCTTCCCCCGGCCCCGGCCTCGTCGTGTGGGCGGACCCCGACCGCACCACGCAGATCCTCACCAATCTGCTGTCCAACGCGATGAAGTTCACCCCGGGCAACGGCACGATCGAAGTGAGGTGCTTTCGAGATCAAGGCGATGAGTTCATCACCTTCACCGTTGCCGACAGCGGCGTCGGAATTCCTCAGGCCGAGGTCGAGAAGGTCTTTAGGAGCTTCTACCAGGTTGACGGATCCACCACCCGCGAGCACGGCGGAACCGGGCTCGGCCTGACCATTTCGCGACGCCTCACCGAACTCATGGGAGGAACGCTCGAGCTCGAGAGCGAGGGCCACAATCGCGGCACCATCGCCCGTTTCCAACTCCCCCCCTACCGTGAGGAACAGACGACCTAGGCGGGATCGTTGGCGGCGGCCGAATCCGCGGCCGAGTCCCCGATGACCCTCTCCCGCTCCCTAAATGCAGCGGCAGCGAACGGGACAGCGGCCGACCTCGCCATCGACACCGGCCGAGCTGGAGCTCGGCGATCCCAGGGACTGCGTCCGAGGCAATGGTCGGCACTGGTTCCCCACCGCGGCACTGACGAGATGCTGATTGGCGCGAAGAGCTACGGGAGCCACCCCGTTCGAGGTCACTTCCGCGTGCCCTTGACGCGCCTCGTTCTCGTACCCTCGAAACAACGCGGGATGGGTGCCTGGCATCCCCGCCATCGCGCCCCCAATAGCTCGCCCAGGGTGCGCTCACCACGCCCGGGTGCCGAGCTGGAGCTCCGCGACCCCAGAAGCCGTCCCCTGGGACCGCCGAGCTCCAGCTCGGCATCCCTGGGGCCATCACCTGGCGTCTGTTTCACCCGAAACCCTGATCTGCGATGGTTGTGGGGGTAGCCATCCTGGCTGCCGTTCAGACTCCTACCGGCCGAGAGCCCGCCACCACGCAATCTGACACCCTTCAATCCCCGCGTCGGATACACCGGACAGGTCTGCGCGGAGCAACCCGATCACCACCTGCTCACACTTGATCAAACGCGACATCTATAGACACTTAGAGCACAACGGGCTATCCTCAGCTCACGTTAATCAATCGGCGATGGAGGGGTTGACAACTCCGGCATATTTGCATATTCTTAATTAGTTATATGGTGAAGGAGGCTCATCCACCATGCGATGGATCCCGCTCAGCTTCATGATCACTCTCGCCGCCGGGAGCGGACTCTCCGCTCAGGTCCTCACCGTCGATGATGCCGTCGAATCGGCGCTGGTCGCCAACCCCGCCGTCCAGGCGGCGGCGGCGCGGGCCGAGGCCGGCACCACCCGGGCAAAACAGGCGAAAGGCCACCGCTGGGGCCGACTCGACCTCGCCGAAACCTTCAACTATTCCACCAACCCGGCCGAGGTCTTCGCTCTGACCCTGAACCAGCGCCGCTTCGACTTCGACGAGTTCTTCAGCTCGGATCCCAACAACCCGGCCGGCCTCTCCACTTGGATCACCTCCCTCGATCTGACGCTGCCCATCTACACCGGCGGCCAGATCGGGGCCCGTATCGACCAGGCCGAAACCATGGCCGGCGCCGGTCACGAGACGTGGCGCCACACCAGCGAGCAGGTCGCCTTCGACACCGCCACCGCCTTCGTCAATCTCGCCAAGGCACGGGAGAATGTCGAACTGCTCGGCAAAGCACGAACCACCACTGCCGAGCACGTCAAGCTCGCCGAAGCCTATGCCGGGCAGGGGATCATCCTCGACGCGGACGTGCTCGATGCCCGGGTCTATCTCTCCGAGATGGAGGATCTGCTCGAGCAGGCCAAGAATGGGGCCCAGCTCGCCGAGGCCGCCCTCAACTTCCACATGGGCGCCGATCAGGCCACCCCGCGAAAGCTGGCCCCCCTGCCGGCGCCGCCTTCGATCACCGGTGATCTCGGCGAGTGGGTGGAGGCGGCCGTCGAACGCCGGCACGATCTCGCCGCCGCCCGCGAGCAGGCCGCGGCCGGCCGACTCGAGACCAAGGTCGCAAAGTCCAGTTATCTGCCCGAAGTCGCGGTTGTCGGCCGCTATGGTCTCTACGACGACACCATCTTTGGCGCCAACGGCCACTCGGGGACCATCATGGCAGTGGCTAAGATCAATCTCTTCGGAGGGATCGCCGGAGCCAACGCGAACAAGGCCGCCGAGCTCGACACGGTCTCGTTCGAAGCCGACATCCGGCGGTTCGAAGAGGGCGTCCAACTCGAGGTCCGCAAAGCCTGGCAGGATCTCGAGACCGCACGCGCCCGATACGCCACCGCCCGGGATGCCCTGGCCGCCGCCAACGAAAGCCTCCGCGTCCGCGAACAGCGTTTCAAGCAGGGCCTCGACAAGATGCTCGACCTGCTCGACACCGAGACCGCACTTCGCGAAGCCGAGACCCGCGAGCTGGTCGCCCGTTATGACGTGATCCTCAGCACGACCACGCTCCAGTTCGTTTCTGGAGCAACCCTGATTCCCAGCATGGAGGAGTCCCGATGAACGCACGCATGACCCGTCCCTTCGCCCTCGTCGCCGCTGTTACCGCCTCGGTTGCTCTCACGGCCTGCGGCTCGCACGACGCCGAACTCGCCGACGCCGACCTCACCCCGGTGGCGGTCACCATCGCCACGGTGGAACGCAGCACCGACGCCACCACCATCGAGGTTCGGGGCATCGTGAAACCGACGCGCGAGGCCTTTCTCTCGAGCCGCGTCATGGGGCCGGTGGTGGCGGTCAAGGTCCGCGCCGGCGCCACGGTCGCAGCCGGTCAGACGCTCATCGAGATCCAGCCCGAGACGAGCGATGGCCAGCTCGCCCAGGCCGGCGGCGGCCTCGCCCAGGCCGAGGCCGCCCTCGCCCTCGCCGAGCGCAACTTCCAGCGCTACCAGGCGCTTTACGCCGAGAACGCGGCCTCCGAGCTCGAGCTCGATATGGCCCGGATGCAGTACGAGCAGGCGAATGGCGCCGTCAAACAGGCCAAGGGCGCGGTCCAGGCGGCGGGCTCAGTGGCCTCTGAATCAACCGTCAGCGCGCCGTTTGCGGGGCGCGTGGTCAAGACCATGGTCGAGGTGGGTGATCTCGCCGCCCCCGGCCGGCCGCTGGTCCAGGTGGAATCGCGCGAGGGCCAGCAGATCTGGCTCGATGTCCGCGAGACGGACATCCAGCGCCTCACGATCGGCGATACGATTGCGGTCCGCCTCGACTCCCGACCCGAGCTCGGGGATGTAGTCGGGACCGTGCGCGAGATCGAACCGTCCGCCGACCCCGACACCCACAGCTTCACGGTCAAGGCCGATCTGGGACAGCTTCAGGTGCCCTCGGGTCTCAGCGGCCGGGCCATCATCGCCGGCGACGCCGGTGACCGTCTGCTCGTTCCGACCACGGCGGTCCACCGCCGCGGCGGTCTCGAGCTCGTTGTCGTTCGCGCAGCCGACGGGACGGCCCGCACCCGCGCCGTCACCACCGGTGTCGAACTCGCCGACGAGCGGGTCGAAGTCCTGTCCGGTCTCGCCGAGGGCGACCAGATCGCGATCGATCTCGCGGCGCCGGTGGCCGACGGCACCCCACTGGAGATTGCGTCATGAGCGATCGCGAGCACCAGACACCGGATTCCAACGCCCGGCCGGCAGCGACGGCCTCGACTCCATCCGCAGAGGAGATCGAGCGCGCCCGGCGAGAGGCGTTGCGTTTGAAGATGACCCGGCGACCGCTGGGCGCCTCCGGCAGAATCGCCAAGGCCTTCCTCGAGTCAAAGCTGACGCCCCTTCTGGTCGTTTTCTCGCTGCTCCTCGGCGCCTTCGCCGTTCTCATCACACCCCGTGAGGAGGAGCCGCAGATCAAGGTGCCCATGATCGACGTCATGGTGGGCTACCCGGGCGCCTCGGCCGAAGAGGTTGAGAACCGCATCATCACACCGTTGGAGAAGCTGCTCTATGAGATCGAAAACGTCGACTATATCTACTCGACGTCGCAGCCATCGGGCGGAATGATCATCGTCCGCTTCGTGGTTGGAACCGATCCCGATCAGGCGGTGGTCCGGGTCCACGCCAAGATCGCCTCGGCAATGGACGCGATGCCCGAAGGCATGATGCCACCGGCGGTCAAACCCCGTTCCATCGACGACGTGCCGGCGGCGGCGTACACACTGTGGAGCGAGGAGGCGACCCCCGCCGAGCTTCGGCGGATCGCCGACGAACTCAGGGTCGAGCTGACCCGGCATCCCCGCGTCGCCCAGGTCACGGTCCTCGGCGGCCAGCGACGAGTCGTCCGTGTCGATTTCGACCGCGACCGTCTGGCGTCCTTCAACGTATCGATCCTCCAGGCCTACCAGGCCGTCCAGAGCTTCAATTGGAGGCTTCCCGCGGGTGCCGTTGTCAACCTGGACCAGGAGTTTCAGGTTGACGTGGGCGCCTTTCTGCGCGACGCCGACGAGATCGGCAACGTGGTGGTCGGCGTCTACGATGGCCGACCGGTCTTTCTCAAAGACGTCGCGAAGGTCGTGGACGGGCCGGAGGAGCCGACCACCTACGTGTGGATGGGATCCGGCCCGGCGGCGCCCGAGAAGGGCATCGCTCGCGCCTCGATCGACGCCCCGGCGGTGACGTTGGCGGTCGCCAAGAAACCGGGCACCAACGCGGTCAGCCTGGTCAACGACCTCGACGAGATGATCGGGTCGCTCAAGGGCCGGCTCATTCCCTCGAACATCGAAGTCACCAAGACCCGCGACTACGGCTTCACCGCCAACGAAAAATCGAACGAGCTCATCGAGCACATGTTGATCGCGACCTTCGCGGTGGTGATCTTCATGGCCCTGGCGCTCGGCCGGCGCGAGGGGATTGTCGTCGCGGTGGCGGTGCCGGTCACCCTCGCCCTGACCCTGGCGGCGTCGTACTTCTTCGGCTACACCCTCAACCGGGTCACGCTCTTCGCCCTCATCTTCGCCATCGGCATCCTCGTCGACGACGCCATCGTCGTCGTCGAGAACATCCACCGACACTACCAGCTCCGGTGGGCCAACCCGCGCCTGGCCACGGTCTACGCGGTCGACGAGGTCGGCAACCCGACCATCCTCGCGACCTTCACCGTCATCGCCGCGCTCATGCCCCTGGCCTTCGTGTCGGGCATGATGGGACCGTACATGCAGCCGATTCCCGTCAATGCGTCGGCGGCGATGTTCTTCTCGCTCGTCGTCGCCTTCGTGGTCTCGCCCTGGCTCACCTTCAAGCTCTTCCGCAAGCACGCCGAAGCTGAGCTCGAAAAGACCGGCGCGAACCCGGACCAGGAGACCGAAGAGGAGACCCGGCTGCACCGGATGTACGCGCGGGTCATGGAGCCGCTCATCCGGTCGCGGGCGCTTCGCTATGGGACCCTGATCGGCATCGTCGTCCTCCTGCTGCTCGCCATGGCAACGGTTCCAACCCATTTCGTGACCGTGAAGATGCTCCCCTTCGACAACAAGTCCGAGATCCAGGTAGTGATCGACGCTCCCGAGGGCTTCACCCTTGAGAGAACCAACGCCGCGGCGCGTGAGATCGCCGGGGTCTTCCGCTCGATCCCCGAGGTCACCGACTACCAGGTCTACGTCGGCACCTCGGCGCCGTTCAACTTCAACGGTCTCGTCCGGCACTACTTCCTCCGTTCGGGGGCCAACGTCGCGGACATCCAGGTCAATCTTGTCGACAAGCACGCTCGCGACTCCAAGTCGCACCCGATGGCCAAGGAGATCCGTCAGCGCCTCGTGCCCATCGGGGAACGGCTCGGCGTCAACGTCAAGGTCACCGAGGTGCCGCCCGGTCCTCCCGTCCTCTCCACCCTGGTGGCGGAGATCTACGGTCCTTCGCTGGAGGGGCGTCTCGAGGTCGCCGAGCAGGTGCGGGAGATCTTCGAGAGCACCGACGGCGTCGTCGATGTGGACTGGTATGTCGAAAATCCGGCGCCGCGCTGGGAGGTCCAGGTCGACAACGAGAAGGCCATGCGTTCGGGGGTCTCGCCGGAGCAGGTCGTGCGCACCCTGCGCGTCGCTCTCGCCGGCGCTGACGCCGGGCTCGCCCACGTGCCTACCAGCCGCGATCCGGTGCCCATCACGCTGCGGCTCGACCGGGCTCAACGAGCCCACATCGACGACCTCCTGCAGCTCAGCGTCCACGGCGGCGACGGGCGGATGATCCCCCTGTCCGAACTCGTCACAGTGCGCGAGGAAGGACGCGAACGCTTCCGCTACCACAAGAACCTGCAGCCCGTGACCTATGTCCTCGGCGAGGTGGCCGGCGAGTCCGACTCCCCCGTGTACGCGATTCTCGCCATGGAGGACCGACTGAACGAGATCGTCACGCCGCTCGCGGAGAAGCTCCAGGTCATCACCACTCATCTCCCACGCGACACGACCCGCTACATCATGAAGTGGGACGGCGAGTGGCAGATCACCTACGAGGTTTTCCGCGACATGGGAATCGCCTTCGCTGTAGTGATGGTGTTCATCTACGTACTCGTCGTCGGCTGGTTCCGGTCATTCATCACACCGCTCGTCATCATGGCGCCGATTCCGTTGACGCTGATCGGCATCCTGCCGGCGCACGGCATCCTCGGGGTCTTCTTCACCGCCACCTCGATGATCGGTTTCATCGCGCTGGCTGGGATCATCGTCCGCAACTCCATCCTACTGGTCGATTTCATCGATCTCGAGCTGCAGGCGGGAGAGACCCTCGAAAATGCAGTGCTCAAGGCCGGCGCGGTTCGCTTCCGACCCATCGTCCTGACCGCCGCGGCCCTCGTCGTGGGCGGACTCGTCATCTACCTCGACCCCATCTTCCAGGGCCTCGCGGTGGCCCTGATCGCCGGGGTGATCGTCTCGACCGCACTGACCCTCGTCGTCATCCCGCTGCTCTACTACATGTACCTGAAGACCGTGGGACCGGAGAACGTCGTGGAGATCGATTGATTCATTTTTCGGGTCCCATTTCGGATCTTCGATTCGAAAGCGAACCCGAAAAAAGGAAGAATATTAAAGGAGAACATCGTAATGACCGTTAATGAAGCACTCAGAGCCATGGCCGGAATCGTAACCTTGTTGTCACTCGCGCTCGGATACTTCCTCGACAATCCGTACTGGTACCTGTTGACCGCCTTTGTCGGGCTCAACCTGCTGCAGTCGGCCTTCACCAAGTGGTGCCCGGCGATGGCGATTTTCAGGAGGATGGGACTCAAGGAAGGCTAGACGTCACACGGAATTATGAATTCTTAATTATGAATTATGAATGCCGTCGCACAGTTCCCGCAAGCACTTGCGATGTCACTGAAAATTGAGAATTTTGAATTGCGCTGCACCCGGCCCACCACGACGAAGGGGACCCGGCGCGATGGCAATTCATAATTCATAATTCCTAATTCATAACTCTCCAAGGGGGAACCATGAAACTTTTGATGATCATCGTCGACAGCGACTGCCGCGAAGAGCTCGAGGTGCTCTTCAAGCACCACGGCGTTACCGGTTACAGCGAGATCCCCAACGCCCACGGCGTCGGCATGACCGGGATCCGAATGGGTTCGGGGGCCTACCCCAAGACGTCATCGATCTTCTTCACCGTGGTCGAACCCGACCTGGTCGTTCCGCTCAAAGAAGGGCTCTGCGCCTACTGCGATGCCTGCGAGCGCAACATGAAGATGATCCAGTGGGGCGTCGAAGAGATCATATGACGGCCGTGTCAAGAATTATAAATTACTAATTATGAATAATTTACAAAAAAAGGTAAGATCAAAAACCATGAGTGATTTTCTGATGATCGGCGGCTTTCTCGTGGTCTGGCTGGCGTTGCAGTACGTCATCCTGCCCAAGCTCGGCGTCGGCACTTGAGCGGTGCCAAACCCCTCGGCCGGTGGCCGGGGATGCAGCATTGAAGAACCCGCCGACGAGAAAAGCCCGGTCGAGCCGGACTGACTCATCGTTGTAGCGCCGACGAGACGAAACCGTAATCGAATTCTGAATTTTGAGTTCTCAATTCTGAATTGTCATCGCAACGGATCTACTCCCGCGAATGTGCGTGGTGTGCGACGTCATTCAAAATTCATAATTGAGAATTCATAATTGTCCTCACTCCACCGTGATGTCGAGCTCGACATCGCGCTCCACCGACACGCCCGAGATCTTGTCGGTGACCTTGAACTCGAGCTTGTAGTTGCCCGTCTGCGGCATTGCCGCGAGGTTGATGGAGTTGGCGTAGACATAAAGATCATCGACGATAGCCACCGTCGGCAGGGTCATGGTCAACGGCCGTCCGAGACGCTGGCCGTCCATCTTGAGCGTCACCTTGACCTCCAGCTCGGGCTCGCCGGCCTCGTTGAGGCCCGGGCGAATCACGTGGCCGAAGTACGACAGCTCGGTCTGGCTGGGCAGCGCCGTCTGGGTCAACGGCATGAGGTGGAGCGCGCCGTAGCCAAAGGGTGATCCGAGCTGCCACACGTCTTCCTTGACCACGGAGAGACTGAACATCAACGGCGTCATCCAGGTGCCTTCCATGGCGGTCGGGGGAATCACCACCTCGTCCGACCAGACGATTTGTGCGGCCCCACCGGCACTCCCCGCCACCTCGACCTTGTAGGTGCCGGGGTTGAGCGGGAAGGTCAGGTGATAGGCATTGCCCGTTACCGTCGCGATGGGCACAGCGGGGATCTGAAAGGTGCTCATCACCCCGCCGTCGGTGGTGCTGACGCGGCCGGCAAGAACATCGAGGGCCGGCGCATCAGCCGGGAGTTCGAGGTGGAGCCAGAAGGGACGGTTGCCGGGATCGGCCACGCCGACCTCGGCGACGACCAGCAGCTCATCATCGAGGGGCGCCGAGCCGGCGTCGAGCCAGGCGAGTTGCGCCGCCGTCGGTGCAGCGCCGCCGGGAACCGAGACCGGTTTGGGGACCTCGGTGAGATCGGGGTGGAGAAAATAGACCTCCGGCGCCTTCGACATGGCCCGCATGGCCATGGTGGCATCCTTGTGGGATCGGTCGAGGATGAAGTTGTTGGACTCAGCCTTCTCTTCATAAAAGGTGAAAACCAGCCTCGAACCCTTGATGCCGAAGGGCTCGGGCAACTGCTGCGGATCATAGAACCAGAGCTTGGCGTTGGACCGCACCTCGTCGGTTCCGACGGAGCGGTCCTCGATGCGCTCGACGGTCTCGGTGGGGAATCGATTCTCCGAGTAGTGGGGAGCACCCATCAGGATGAGCACCCGGCCGCGGTCGGTCAGCGCACCACGATGCTTCTCCCACGTGTACTGCTCGTCCGCGTAGCGGACCTTGTTCTCGAAGTCGGCCTTGAAGGGGTTGAAGGCGCTGGCGGGGTCCGGGTTACGCCTGGCCCAGAAGAGCTCGATGAAGGCGTGGGCCTCAGCCTCGGTGGAGACGTTCTTCCAGGCCTTCTGCTCGTCTTTGGTGAGCAGAAATCCGGCCGGGCTCTCGTCCCACTCGAGGAGGCTTTCGGTCGTCTCGGCGGGGGCGGGGTCATCCTGAGCCGTGAGCGAAGGCGCCACGGCAAGAGCGAGAATCAGAGAACCGACGATAACGAGAGAACGAGAACGCATGGCTGCCTCCCAGCACACTGAATTCGGCCCCCCATGTTACGGGGTCCGAGGGACGGTCTCAAGTTGTTGGTCAGCGGAATCAGTCGTCGACGGCCGTCTTTCACCAATCGCCGATTTTGCAACTCCTTTAGCTTTCCTTTAGGACAGACTCCCGATCCAAACCCACACTGAGATCGACAACCCACGCCATGGCTTCATCAACCGCGCCGGTTTGGCCCACCGACGCCGAGTACCTTCGAGGCAGAGGTCCGAGATGGTGCGAACCACGGAGGAGGTGCGTTGTGAATCGATTCAAGGTGTGTGCAGTTCTGGTCGTGGCGCTGGCGATTTCGGTGCCGGCGCTGGCCGGCGGAACGGCGTCGGAGGTGACCGTCTTCTATCTCGGACGCCTTGGGGACAGAACGAACCGCCTTGGTCTACTTGCCGGAAGGTTACGAGACCTCCGGTGTCGAGTACCCCGTCATCTACCTCATCCCCGGTGTTCCGGCATCGCCGGTAACTGGTATCACGCCGGATGCGGGATACCACGCGGTCCTGGACGAAATGATCGGCGATGGTCTGATCGATCCGTTCATCTTCGTCGAGGTCGATCCGCTGACGACCCCGTGGGCGCCGGAATTCCCGATCGATGTGCCCGCGTTCATGGTCGACTCCGAGCTCAACGGCAATCACGAGACCTCGCATGGTGGAGGATCTCGTGCCCTGGATCGATGCAAACTACCGGACGCTGGCCGATCGCGAACCCGATTTATCTTCAGGGCGCATCCGCCGGGTGGAGTACGGCGCCGCCCGATTGGCGCTGCGCCACTCGGACGTATTTCGGCGGTCTTGTCTCCAGGTCGGGACCGTCTCGTCGGAACCGGTCGCAGTAGCGCTTGCCCTTGCTTCTGGCCGAGTACCCCGACGGTCCACCCTATCGACTTCAATCCCATGGCAGGTGACCTGGTCCTTCTACCTGTTCTCGTGGTCGCGCAGCCATGACTCCGAACCTGACGAATCCACCGTGGTACGTCGATCTCATCCTCGATGAAAACGGAACCTCGATCCGAACTCAGTGGATGCGACTTCTGGCCTACAGCACCAGCCGTTCGGCCGCCGAGATGCCGCAGCTGGCGGCAAGCTCGACATCTTCATGGACTACGGAGACAGCGATTCCATCTGGCGTTCACGACGGCTCTTCGCCGCAGTCTAGAAGCACTCGGATCTCCCTACACCATGAAGACTTTCCATGGCGATCACTCCGATCCCACCGTGGCAACGCCTACAAATCCCACGTCACCTATTTCATGCCCCTCAACGCCACCGTCGAGTTCACCCCGCGTGTCCTCAACGGCCGCTACCACTGGTGGACACTGGTGAAGGCCACCATCGAGCTGCCCGGCGACCTCGATGTCGCCGACATCGATGCCATGACTCTCGCCATCACACAAATCAACGGCGACGACCTCGATCAACCGATCCGCGCCAAAGTCGCCCACGAGATCAGCGATCTCAACGGCAACGGCCGCGACGACCTCACCGTGTGGTTCTCGAAACCCGCCCTGGTGCGCGCCGTCACCGGCCTCGGCATCGAGGAAGACGAGCCCTTCGACGTCACCATCGAGGGCGAGACCAGCCAAGGCTGGTTCCTCGCCGCCACCGACTCACAGCGCGCCGTCAATCTCCCGGCCGCCGCGTCCATGCCGTCGTGGCCGCCGTGGCCGGTCGGCATCGACTGAAACAGGGTTCGCGCCTCCCGGATCCCGCGTCCGGGCAGGACCACTGGGCCCCGCGGCAACGCGGGGCCCTTTTTCGCTCCCGTGCCCGTGCCCGCTCCCGTGTCCGTTCCCGACAGCTATCGATCGCAAGCTGGAAGCTGAGCCTCTTGAAACAGTCGAGACTCTCACCTAAACAACCAGAACCAGCCCGGCATGTCACCCTGAGCGAACGAGTTCGACGAGTGAGTCGAAGGGTCCCCATCGGGTTGGACGCACGCTGCTTTCCTCATCGTCGCTCTGAGCTTCGGGGGATTCTTCGACTCGCTACGCTCGCTCAGAATGACAGGTCTTGTATTTTTTCAAGAGGCTCAGCTTGCGGCTACAAACCGTTCGCGCACTTGAAGGGGATCCAATCACTTTGGGTTCGACCGACGATCGCGATTGAACTTGATTCTCATTCAAGTAGTTCGACTTGCGATACTTGCCTCTGCTTGGGTAACATGTCCATTGGTGAACCAGAAAATCACGACTTCGATGCCCGGGCAGGCGAGCTTTCAACTCGGCCAATGGCGGGTTGACCCCGCCGCCTGCGAGCTGTGCGATGGCGACACCGTCGTTCGTCTCCGGCCCAAGGTCATGGATCTCTTGGCCGCGTTCGCGCGTAATCCGGGCGAGGTGCTTTCCAAACACTGTCTCCTCGATCTGGTCTGGTCCGATGTCACGGTGGGCGACGCTTCGCTGACGGTGGCGGTGGGCGAGCTTCGCGACGCCCTCGGCGACGACCTGGAGCAACCCGAGTTCATCGAGACCATCCCGCGCCGCGGCTACCGGCTCATCGCGCCGGTGACAAGCCTTGACGCCGACCGCGTCCGCCCGGGAGGGTCCCGATTCTGGCTCACCGGGGCCGGGATCGAGCTCGTGCTCGCGCCAGGGCGAGAACCTCATCGGCCGCGCTCCCGAGGCGCACATCCGCATCGAGTCGCCGAAGGTGTCGCGCCACCACGCGAGGATCATCGTCGACGGCGACAGCGCAGCGGTCGAGGACCTGGAGAGCAAGAACGGGACCTTTGTCGGCGACTCCCGGATCGAGGGACCGACCCCGCTCACCCACGGCGACCAGATCCGCCTCGGTCAACTGGCGGCAATCCTGCAAATCGTGGCGGCAGATCACGGATCCACCATCACCGAGCTGTCACGGGAGATCGAGATCGACTGATTCGCAAAGCATCAGCTCGAATCAGACTTTTATCCATCCTTTGCATTTCCTTTAGGCAAAGCACCTGCCATGGGCCGATCTTGAAAGTGTCCTCAGCAACGAAACGCGGGGCGCGAACCATCGGCCTGCAGAGTCACCGAGTTTCCTTGCCGGGACGGCCGGGTGCTGTGCATCGCGGTCCGCAATGAGAATCCTGAGAAGCGCAGGCCGATGAGGAGTGTGAAATGCGGGATCACACGCCGGCCGGTGAATCTGTTGTAAGACTCCGCGGCCCGTCCAAGGCTGCCGGCTTGAGCAAGCATCCCAACAGAATTGAACTTCGGGTTCGTTTATCTCATAATGGCCATCAAAGACCGAAAACGTCACGAACGCTCTTTGACCAGAAACGGGCGAAAACAGTCGCGGTGAAATCCACCGTTCCGGGGGGACTGATGAAGAAGCTCTGCTGTCTCATGGTTGGCTGTGTGATCGTTCTCTGCGCAATGCCGGTTCTGGCTCAGGAGGCTGCCGACGACCCTGTGGAGGTCGATATCGGGTCCGCTGAGCCAATCCGCCAAATCCCGGAAATCATCTTCGAGGGCGAGGTCACGGTCACCGGATCTCTGATTCCGCGCGCCGATCTGACATCCCTGAGCCCGGTGACGGTGATGGAGATCGCTGACGAGCTCACCTACTCGGGGACGGTGCGGATCGAGGATCTCATCAGAACCATGCCGCAGGTCTTCGCCGATCAGAACTCCACCGTTGTCAACGGCGCGACGGGGACGGCATCCATCGATCTCCGGCACCTCGGCGCCGAGCGTACGCTGGTTCTGATCAACGGCCGCAGGATGGCATTCGGCACCTACTCCTCGGCCGATCTGAACTCGATCCCGGCGCCGCTGGTCAAACGCGTCGATGTCCTCACCGGCGGCGCCTCGACGGTCTACGGCTCGGACGCGGTGGCCGGGGTCGTCAACTTCATCATGGACACCAACTTCACCGGGGTTCGCGGCGGGCTCCAGTACAGCTTCTACAACCACGACAACAACAATCTCTACGCCCGGGAGCTCAACCGTGAAGCAGGATTCGAAGCGCCCACCGGGATGACGAACGATGGCAACGCCGTCAACGCCAACATTGCCGTCGGTGGCAAGTTCGCCGACGGAAAGGGACACGCGGTGGCCTACATCGACTACCGCAAGATCGACGAACTGACCAAGGCGGCTCGCGATTACCTCCACTGCAGCGTCAACGCCAGCGATGACGGACCTCTCTGTGGTTCTCAGCCGATCAGCGAACGGGGGACCTTCGCAACCACCAACGCATCCGACCCTTACCGTTGGCCGACCGGGACGTACACGCTGGACTGGGTCGAAGACGGCGGCGATGGCCACTCATTCCGGCCGTGGTATGGCGAAGGCTATAACTTCTCCAAGTACCGCCACCTCCAACGGCCGGATGAAAACTACAATGCCGGCGCCTTCGCCAACTTCGAGATCAACGAGCACTTCGATGTGTACATGGAGATCATGTACATGAACAACTCCACCGAGGCGCAGGTCGCACACTCGGGCAACTTCGGCAACGTGACACGAATCAACTGCGACAACCCCATGTTGAGCCCGCAGCAACACGACATCATCTGCACTCAGGGCGGCTATGCCGATGACGAGTATGCGACGCTCTACCAGGGTCGCCGCAACGTCGAGGGCGGACCTCGTACCAACTCCCTCGGTCACACCAACAGCCGACTCGTGGCCGGGTTGCGCGGTGAGATCAATGACAGTTGGGCCTACGATCTCTACGGGCTGAGCGCCACCAACAATGTCCAGGACGCCTATCTCAACGATCTCAATATCGAGCGCATGGGCTACGCCCTCGATGTCATCGAGGACCCCTATACCGGCGAATGGGTCTGCCGCGACCCCCAGGCCCGCGGCAATGGCTGTGTTCCGTGGAACATTTTTCAAGAGGGCGCTGTCACCCAGGAGGCCACCGACTACATCTCGACGGTGGCCGTCAGCTGGGGAAAGGCCACCACCCAGGTCGTCAACCTCACATTCACCGGTGATCTCGAGGAGGCCGGAGTGATCGTCCCCACCGCCACCGAGGGGCTTCAACTGGCCATCGGCGCCGAGTACCGAGAGGAAACCTGGCGCGACATGAAAGACGAGGTCTACAGCACCGGGAACGCGGCAGGCTTTGCCGGCACCAAGATCCCCTCGCTGTTCGGCGCGTTCAATATCCGAGAGGTCTTCATCGAGGCCCTGCTGCCGGTGGTGCAGGATGTCCGCGGCGCCCGCGATCTTTCACTCGAGCTCGGCTACCGCTACTCCGACTACAGCACGTCCGGCGGGATCGACACCTACAAGGCACTCGTCAACTGGGCAGTGTCGGATTCCTGGCGGTTGCGGGGTGGCTACAACCGGGCGGTTCGCGCGCCCAACTTTTACGACCTCTTCTACCAACAGAACTTCGGCCAAGGGACAACCGACTCGTGCGAGGGCGAGAACCCGGACTCGACCTTCGAGGAGTGCGCGAGAACCGGCATGACCCAGGCCCAGTACGGCCACATTCCCGCCAGCATATTCGGCTTCTCTCAGACCCTTTTCGGCGGTAACCCGGAGCTCAGCCCGGAGGCGGCCGACACCTTCACCGTCGGGGTCGTGTGGACACCGCAGACCATCACCGGCCTCTCGGTGACGCTGGACTACTACGACATTCAGATCAACGACGCCATCACCAGCATCTCCGACTACTACATCCGAAGAATCTGTATGAAAACCGGCGACCCGTTCTACTGCGGCCTCATCCACCGAGACGCCGCAGGCTCGCTGTGGCTGACCGACGACGGCTACACCGACACCACCCAGCAGAATATCGGCGCATTGAGCTCAAGGGGAATCGACCTCAACGCCACCTATCTGATCGGACTTGGCAAGGCCGGCCATCTCGCCACCGACCTCATGGGGTCCTACACCCTGGAGAACAGCCTGCGGGACCCGGTTATCGATTTCGACTGTACGGGTTACTACGGGGAGACCTGCGGCGCGTCCCTCGCGGTCTGGCGCCACCGGCTCCGAGCCACGTGGGAGACGAATGCTCGCTTCAACCTCTCCCTGGCGTGGCGCTATCTCGGCGGGGTCGAAGTCGACTCCGCCAGTCCGGACCCGAACCTGGGCGACCCTGACGAACTGGAGTACTGGCGGATCAACGGCAGCGACACCATCCCGGCCTACAACTGGTTCGACCTCGCCGGGTCCTACACCTTCAGGAGCGGCGTCAAGCTGACCCTCGGCGTCAACAACATCCTCGACGAGGAACCGCCGCTGATACCCGGGCTCAACGGCGATTTCACCATTAATGAATATGGAAACTACGATGGCCTCGGGCGGTACATCTTCTCGAGCGTGCAGTTCAATTTCTGAGGTCGGGTTCCGCAGTACCGTACGGTGGCCCCGTCGAGTTCAACGATCCCACAGACTGGGAGACACCGCGCCGCTGGGAGGTCGGATTTCGGCTGACGTTTTGAGGGGTGAGGAAGTGAGAAGTGAGCGCTCCCTCCGGTCGCTGTCAGCGCTCGCTCCGCTTGCTGGTGAGGAGTCAGTGCTCGCTTCGTTCGCTGAAAGAGAGCTGTGCGCCGAGGATTCACCAGACCGCCCCTCGGACCTCCTGACCTTCTAACTTCCTAACTTCCTCACTTCTTCACTCAACGAACCCACTCGCGATTCACCGGCCTGCAACGGCAAGTAGCACCTCGCGAATCACTCTGTCATAATGAGAACGCAGCGCGAACCATTACATGATGTCCCTTTCTCAGGGTGATCGTCTCGGTCGTTACGAAATCCTCGGTCCCATCGGGGCCGGTGGGATGGGCGAGGTGTGGCGGGCGCTCGACACCGAGCTCGACCGTCAGGTGGCGGTCAAGGTCCTGCCCGAGTCGTTTGCCTCGGATGAAAACCGGCTCGAGCGCTTCCAGCGCGAGGCGAAGGCGCTCGCGGCTTTGTCGCATCCCAACCTCCTCGACATCTACGATGTGGGCGCCACCGACGGGATCCACTACGCCGTCACCGAGCTCCTCGAGGGCGACACCCTGCGCGAGCGGATCACCCCCTCCGGGCTTCCCTGGAAGAGGGTGACCTCCATCGGCGCGGCGGTGGCCGACGGTCTCGCCGCCGCCCACGGCCGCGGGATCATCCACCGCGACATCAAACCCGAAAACCTCTTCATCACCGCCGACGGCCGCGTCAAGATCCTCGACTTCGGGCTCGCGTCCGTCCATGAGGGTGCCTCGCCCGACGCCAGGACCGCCACCATCACCGAGGCCGGCACCGTCATGGGCACCCCCGGCTACATGGCGCCGGAGCAGGTCAAGGGCCAGCCCGCCGACGCCCGATCGGACATCTTCTCCCTCGGCTGCGTCATCTACGAGATGACCTCGGGCCACCGCGCCTTCGGCGGCGACACCGGCGCCGAGGTCATCGCGGCCATCCTCAAGGAGGAACCGCCGCAGCTGTCGTCCTCCGGCGCGGCGGTGCCGGTCGATCTCGAGCGCGCGGTCCACCGCTGTCTCGAGAAACGTCCCGAGGCGCGCTTCCAGTCGGCGGCCGACCTCGCCTACAGCCTCAAGAGCGTCGGCCACAGCGGAATCGCGCCTGTCATGGCGACACCAGGATCGGGCGTTGAGACCACCACCACGAAGAATTTCTCCATGTTGCAGATCGGTGCGGCCGCCGTCCTCGTCATCCTCGCCGCGATCACCTCGTGGTGGGCGCTGACTCAGCAAGGCTCCGAGTACGTTCCGGCTGAGGCTGTCTCGACTCTCGACCCCACCCGCATCGCGGTGGTGCCCTTCGCCAACCGGACTGGAGACCCGTCCCTCGACAATCTCGCCGCGCTGACCGCCAATCGGCTGGAGCAGGGCCTCGCCGAGCTCGACGAGGTCGAAGTGGCGCCGGCGAGCGTGGTCTCGGCTGCGAGTGCCGGGGTGGAACCGGCGATCCTGGTGCGCGAAGTAGCGCGGGAAACCAACTCGGGCCTCGTCCTCACCGGTGTGTGGGACGCCGTCGGCACCGGCCTCGAGCTGCAGGCAACCCTGGAAGACGCAAAAGAGGGCGCCGTGGTCCGAGCCTTCAACCCGATCCCGGCGAGCCGAGATGCGCCGCAGGACGCCATCGCCACCCTCCGCGACTGGACCCTCATGGCGGTGCAGGACCACTTCCACTCCCTGCTTGCCTGGGGGGCGGGAGATCGTTTCCCCGTGTACGAGGCCTATCTGGAAAACCGGCGTTTCTATGAGGAGTTCGGGACCAGCGATTCTCGCATCCACTTGGGTAGCGCGATGTCGCTCGACCCCGACTTTGCCCGTCCGCGCATCCAGCTGGGCGGCTGGTGGACGCCCACGTTATTGCCCGATGTTCACCGCGGCACAGTTGGGATCTTTCAGCCGGTCCACGACATGCAACTGACGACCGACCAGCAACGCCTCGTGGGGATGATCGATGCCCGAATGGAAGGTCGATGGGAAAAAGCGTTTCTCATCGCCATAGAAGAGCACGGCCGCCATCCGGAAGACAGCATGCGTCGCTGGCAGGTCGTGAGATCCGCGGGATGGGCCAATCGTCCTCTGGCTGCAGTCGAAGCCTACAAGGGGCTCGAATACGACCCCCTAGCGCCGAACGTTGTCAAGGTCACTGCGGTCGAGGAGGTCTGCGACGCGTTCCACCGACTCGGACGGTACGACGAGGAGCTCGCCCTGATTCGGGACGTGGTTGCGGCTGGGCCGTCATCTCCCTGGGGGCTGCCGCTCCAGTGGTTGGAAATCCGTGCTCTGATCGGCCTCGGTCGGGTTGAAGAGGTCGATCGAGTTCTGGGCGAAATCCTCCTGATACCAGACTCAGGGTCGGCTGACTGGGGAATCATGGGTTTCGCGGCGGACGAACTTCGCGTCCACGGGTTCCCCGATGCCGCACAGGCCATGGCCGACAGGTCAGTGGCGTGGTGGGATGGCCATCCCGAGGTGCCACGTCGTGTGGACTACTCGCGATGCCTGATGAGCGCAGGGCGGGTCGAGGAGGCATGGACCATCCTGAACAATCTGATGCAGGAATCCCTAAATGAACAGGATGAACAGTATGCCCTCAGGCAGGCCGGCGTTTGTGCTGCGCGGTTGGGTGAACGAACCCGAGCGCTCGAGATCGAGACCCGGCTCGCGGAGCTTGGCGAGAAAGACCTGGAATCAGACGGCATCTTCGGCTATCACGGCGTGACCCAGTACCGAAGCGCGCAGATTGCGGCCCGGCTCGGTGAGTACGACCGCGCGATCAACCTGCTCCAGCAGGCTGTCACCGCCGGGTTCTTCAACTATCTCCTCATCCACCGTGACGCCAATTTCGAGTCCCTCTGGGACGACCCCAAATACCAGGAGATCCTGCGGCCGAAGGGGTAACAAGACAATTCGTCGGACGAATTGTGGTTGGGCTTCGCCCCAATCGCTCCATCAACCGTTGATCGCTCTAGGCTGGACGTGTCACTCGTCTCGGATTGCGAATACACTCAATACACACTATAATACACACCAGTGAAAGGACTCGGTATGCGAACTAACATCGTGCTTGACGACAATCTGGTGCAGGAGGCGTTTCGGCTTACCGATGCCCGCACCAAGCGGGAGCTCATCCAGCTGGCGCTTGAGGAGCTGATCCGGGTCCGGCGGAAACTCAACCTGGCCGATCTGGCCGGGCGAATCCGGCTGCGCGACGACTTCGACCACAAGGCGATACGGGATGTCCGTTCCGACGATCGTTGACACCTCGGTCTGGGTCGACGTCTTTCGGGATGCATCGGCTGAGAGGCGGAGGCAGTTGGAGTCGATTGTCGATCCCGACGACGTGCTCCTCACTCCATTCACCGAACTCGAGCTCCTCCAGGGTTGCCGGAACGAGGAGGAGTGGGCGTTGCTCGCGGCCTATTTGGAAACGCAGGAGTATCTGGCGCCGAACCGAGAGACATGGGCGGCAGCGGCGCGGATCTTTTTCGACCTGCGCCGTCTCGGCAAGACTGTGCGCAGCCCCATCGACTGCTGTATCGCGCAGGTCGCCATCGACAATGGTGTGCTGCTGCTCCATCGTGATCGGGATTTCCAGGTGATCGCCGAGATCAGGCCGCTGCAGCAGCGGTTTGTACGGTGGGGTGAGTAGGAGCAATTCGTCGGACGAATTGCGGTGGGACTTCGTCCCAACCACAGTCTGCGACGACGGTCAGCCGGGGTTGGCGTTGATTCCCTCGACGTTCGAGAGCCCGCGGTCGAAGGCGACGACAAGCCCCTCGGTTTGATTTCGGGTAGTGCCCCGTGCCTCAAAACCGTGACGAGCCCGGGCCCCAAGCTGGAAGCTTGCTACTACAAAGGTAACCCCGGCTCTGTCATAATGAGACCGCAGCGCTCAACATTGCATCATGACCCTTGCACAGGGTGATCGTCTCGGCCGCTACGAAATCCTCGGCTCCATCGGGGCCGGTGGGATGGGCGAGGTGTGGCGGGCGCGGGACACCGAACTCGGCCGCGAGGTGGCGATCAAGGTGCTGCCGCCACAGGTCGCGGACAGTCCCGATCGGCGGAAGCGCTTCGAGCGCGAGGCCCGCGCCACCGCAGCGCTCAACCACCCCAACCTCCTCACCGTCCATGACGTCGGCATCGACCACGATCAACCCTATATCGTGACCGAGTTGCTCGAGGGCGAGACGCTCCGCCGGGTCCTCCGGCACGGCCCTCCGCCGCCGGTCTCCGCCGTCGCCTGGAGCCTGGGGATCGCCCACGGCCTCGCCGCCGCCCACGGCCGCAACGTCGTCCACCGCGATCTCAAGCCCGACAACGTCTTCCTCACCACCGACAACCGGGTCAAGATCCTCGACTTCGGGCTCGCCAAGATCCTCGAAACCGAGACCGCCGACGAGGACGAAACCGCCGCCCTCTCCAGCGACACCGCCGCCGGCACCCTCCTCGGCACCATGGGCTACATGGCGCCCGAGCAGCTGCGCGGCGACCCGGTCGACACCCGCACCGATGTCTTCGCCTTCGGCTGCGTCCTCTACGAGATGCTCTCGGGGCGACGCCCGTTTGCGGGCGGGTCCTCCGCCGACTATGTCTCGGCGGCGCTCCGCGACGACCCCGCGCCCCTCGAAGATTCCCTGTCCCTCGGTCTGCGGGCCATCGTCCGCCGCTGTCTCGAGAAGCGGCCGGCGGCGCGCTACCAGAGCGCCGGTGAGCTGGTGGCGGTCCTCGAGACCCTCGACCCGGACAGCCTCGGCGCGGTTTCGGGTGCGCAATCGGCGCCACCCATCCGAGCCACGAGCAGCGGCGCCGAACCGGCGGTGGCGGTGATGCCCTTCGCCAACCTCAGCAACGATGTCGAGCAGGAGTACTTCTGCGACGGGATGACCGAGGAGATCCTCGGCGCCATCGGCAAGGTCCGCGGTCTCAGGGTGCTGGCGCGGTCTTCGTCCTTTGCGTTCAAGGGCAGGGACGCCGACCCGCGCGAGGTGGGGCGGACCATCGGCGCCGACCACCTGCTCGAGGGCAGCGTCCGGCGATTCGGCGACCGGGTGCGGATCTCCGCCCGGCTGGTCCAGGCCACCGACGGGACCCAGCTCTGGGCCGATCGCTATGACCGCACCATCTCGGACATCTTCGAGCTCCAGGACGAGATCTCCATCGAGGTGGCGAATCAGCTCCGAACGACCCTCTTCCTGGACGAACTTCGCAACTCAAACGCCACATCCCCGATCGCGAGGCCAACGACCTCTATCTGCGGGGCCGCTATCTGTGGTACCGACGCCGTGAGGGTGATCTGCATGGCCGCCATCGGGCTCTTCGAAAAGGCGATCGAGAAGGACCCCGAGTATGCCCAGCCCCACGCCGGCATTGCCGAGGTCTTCATGCGTCCTCGGCTTCCAATGCCTACCTGGACCCCAAAGTTCGCCTTCGCCCGGGTGCGAGCCGAGCTCGATCAGGTCTTTGTACTCGATGACACCGTCGCCTCGGCCCACGCCGTCAAGGGCGCCCTTTACGGCTACCACGAGTTCCATTGGGAGCTCGCCGAAGAGAGCTTTCGACGAGCCATCGAGCTCGAACCCAACTGGGGTCTCGCCAGGTGCTGGTACGCCGGTTTCCTGGGGGGCCTGCGGCGCCTCGATGAGTGCGAGATACAGGCTCGTGCCGCGGCCGATGCGGAACCCATGGCGCCTCTTGTCCAGGCCCTGGCGGGGATCAATCTCCTCAACGCCGGATCAAAGGAGGGCTTCATCTACCTGCGTCGGGCGCTCGAGATGGACCCCAAACACCCGGTCGTGAACCACTATCTCGGTCAGAAACTGGCTTACCTCGGCCGCTACGAGGAAGCTATCCCTCTCCTGGAGATTGGTTTTCGCGCCGGTCTCGTCCTGGATGCGGGAACGCTCGCTTGTGCCTGTGCCAAACTGGGACAAACCGATCGTCTCGAAGCCATCGACGCCCAGCTCGACGAATTGGCAACCAAACGGTATGTCTCGCACTTCACTCGGGCGTTGATTGCCTTTGGGAAAGGCGATCGACGAGGGTTTCTTCAACTGCATCTGATGCTTCCCGGCAGCAGGGCGAGATCGAAGCCATGCTGATCGAGTGTGTCGATTTTCTCGCGCCCCTCCGCGACCACCCGAGGTATCGAAGCCATCTTCAGCAACTGGGAATCCCCGAGGGCGTGGTGCGCAAACGCCGTGGATTCATCATGACCCTTGTCACAAGGTGATCGTCTCGGCCGCTTCGAAATCCTCACCTCCATCGGGGCCGGTGGGATGGGCGAGGTGTGGCGGGCGCGCGACACCGAGCTCGGCCGCGAGGTGGCGATCAAGGTGCTGCCGCCACAGGTCGCGGACAGCCCCGATCGGCGCAAACGCTTCGAACGTGAGGCCCGCGCCACCGTCGGCCGCTCGAGTTCTGATTTCAGTCCTCTGAGTCGTACTCGGCAACGCGGTCGTGGACTGCCGATCGTTGCTGCTCCATCAACAGCACCATCCGCTGTGCTTCTTCGAGCCAGGCGATCTTGGCAGCGAGGGGCATCCGCGCATAGCGCCGCCGCTGCGCCTTCTCGTGGGACTCCCATCCCCAGTCGTTGAAGGCCGGCTCGACAACAGGCTTCTCAGTCATCGTCCAGAACGAGGTCGACGTCGGCCGTGAATCGCACGTGACCGTGCGCCACCACGGCCAATCCACCCACGACAAGGTAGCGGACACCGGCCTCGTTGAGGGCCTGGATGATTGCCTGGACACTCGAGCTCGTCATGCCCCTACTTTATCGCATGAAGCGGCGTCACGATTACCGACCGGGTTTTATCCATCCTTTGCATTTCCTTTAGGCCAAGCACCTGCCATGGGCCGATCTTGAAAGTGTCCTCAGCAACGAAACGCGGGGCGCGAACCATCGGCCTGCAGAGTCACCGGGTTTCGTTGCCGGGACGGCCGGCGCGGTGCATTGCCGGCCGCACCACGAATCCTGAGACGTGCAGGCCGACGAGGAGTGTGAAATGCGGGATCACACGCCGGCCGATGCTTCTGTTGCACGACTCCGCGGCCCGTCCAAGGCTGTCGGCTTGAGCAGTCTATCCCACCAAGATTGCAGTTTTGGTTGATTTGTCTCATGATGGTCATCAAAGACCGAAAACGTCAGAAACGCTCTTTGACTAGAAACGGGCGAAAACAGTCGCGGTGGACTCCACCGTTTCGGGGGGACTGATGAAGAAGCTTTGTTGTCTCGTGATTGGCTGTGTGGTCATTCTCTGCACGACATCGGTCATGGCACAGGACACCACCGGCCGGATGCTGGTGCGCACCAGCGATGCGGCCGAGGCGCCGCTGCCGGGGGTCACGGTGACCATCGCGTCGCCATCGCTCATCGGCGGCGCCCGGACCCTCATCACCGACGACCGGGGGCGAGGCGCTCTTCCTCACCCTCGGGCCGGGCACCTACGAAGTGCGGGCCGAACTCCACGGCTTCGCCACCCAGGAGCGGCGCGAGGTCTGGGTCCGGCTGGGCTCGGTCACCGCGCTCATGGTGACCATGCCCGAGGCGACCTTCGAAGGCGATGAAATCGTCGTCCTCGACGAGACTCCGGTGGTGGATCCCATGCAGGTGGGCACCGAGCAGGTCTTCGACGCGGAGTACATCGAGAAGACCGCCATCGGGACCTGGCAGCGGTTTGTCAACAGCCCCGGCGCGCAAGTGCCCGGGTGTCGACGGCCAAGACATGCTCGGTTCCTTTTCATCAGAGAACACCTGGTTCCTCGACGGGATCGAGGTCACCGAAGAAAAGCTCAGGGGAGCAGGGACGCTGGGGCGTCGCCACCTACGGTATCGACGCCTATCAGGAGATCGAGGTCAAGACCGGCGGCTACGAGGCCGAGTACGGCCGCGCCCTCGGTGGCGTCACCAGCATCGTCATGAAGTCGGGCGGCAACGCATTCTCGGGCAGCCTCGACGTGCGCTACCAGGCCGACGCCTTCCAGGAGGGCGGCGAGCACTTCGACCCCGAGCTTCAGGAGAACTGCAACCTCGCCGTCGACGCGACCTTCGGCGGCCCCATCGTCCGCGACCGTCTGTGGTTCTTCGCCGCCTTCTATCACGGAGAGGCCGAGATCACCCCCGATGGGTTCGCCCACGACCTTCAAGGGCACCGTGAACGTCGCCCAAGGCCAAGCTCACCTGGCAGATCTCCCCCGAGTGGCGTGCGGTCGCCTCGACCTTCTCCCAGGACACCCGACTTCGACAACGACGACTCCTCCCGATGGACCATGCCCGAGGCCACCGCACTACGTCGACAATCGAGCCCACGTACCTGTCGCTGGGGGTCGACGGCATGCTGAGCGAGTCGATGCTGTGGACGCTGCGCACCGGCTACAACCGACGGACCTTCGACGCAGGTCCCATGAGCGGCGATCTCGAGACCATCGCGCCACTACAACATTGTCACCAATATCTTATTCGGCAAACGCCTCCGACGAAGAACACAGCCTGCAAGAGCGATCTCCAGGCGGCCACCGACCTCACCTGGTTCCTCTCGGGCGCCAGCGGCTCGCACGAGCTCAAGGCCGGAATCGAGGTATCCGGCATCAGCGCGAACGTCGCGCATTGCTACACCGGAACTCCCGGCGGCGTCGGCTGCGGCGCTGGGGTGAGCGGCTATGTCTTCTACGACGTTCGGGCATGGAGAGCAGGACTTCCCTTCCGGCATGGACGAAGGAGAGCAACCGCAGGGCCGCTGGCTCATGGCAGCCTGCTGTGGACGGGTTACATCCAGGACGCCTGGCGTCCGACGCCCGAACCTCACCGTCAAGGCCGGGCTGCGCTTCGACAGCGTCGGCTACGACATCGACCGACCGGCGCTTCGATCACCCTGGAGCGTTGGCAGCCGCGCCTCGGTCTTGCGTGGGACATCAGCGGCGACGCCCGCAACGTCATCCGGGCCTCGGCCGGTCGTTTCATGGACCAGGCAACCATGAATCTGCGCGTACTTCGCCGGAGTTCAGACAGTTCACCGACTACTACTGGGGGTCGTGCTCGCTGCGGCACCGCAGTTCACCTGGGATTCGATCCCTCGACCTGTGTCCGGCGCTTGCGGCCAGCCATCGGACTCCAGTGGCGGACGGATCCCGAGGGCTGGGATCCGTACGGCTGGTTCCTTGACGACGCCTACGGAGGCGGCGCCAACGTCTACGACCCGAATCTCGAGTCGGCCTACTCGGATCAGTTCATCCTGAGCTACGAGCGCGCCCTGTGGCCGCGCAGCTCCGTCGAGTTCAGCCTCGTCACCAAACGGACCGCGAAGCCTCTTCGAGGACACCTGCGCCGGGAACATCCCCGAGCCCACCGAGGGCGCGCCGTGCGACTACTATGTCATGACCAATCTGCCCGAGCTCAAGCAGGACTACGACGCCTTCATCGTCAAGCTCGAGAGCCGCACCCTCGACTGGCTGACCGTCCTCGCCTCCTACACCCTGTCCGAATCCAAGGGCAACCAGGACTCTCTCGGGTTCGCCATATGACTGGGACTTCTATCCCTGGCACTGGGAGAACCGTTACGGATTACCTGGGCAACCACTACCGCCACGACCTCAAGCTCAACGGCTACGTTCTCCTTCCGCTGGACTTCACCATCGCCTTCAACGCCGGCTGGCGCTCGGCCTTCCGCTGGACGCCTCAGATCTGGTATTACGACAACCCGAGAAATGCCTGACGGCAGCGGCAACTACTTCACCGAACCCCGCGGCAGCCGCGAAGGCGCCAGTTACCCGTGGTTCGATCTCCAGATCTCCAAGGGTTTCCGCATCGGTCCGACCCACCTCGATCTCATCGTCTCGGTGCTCAACGTCTTCTCGCAGGAGACGGTCACCTGGGTCTGCGAGGACGTCACCGGTTGCGGCGAATTGGGGATCCTCGAGCTCGGCGACCCTGTTGATTGGGAAACACCCCGCCGTTGGGAGGTCGGTTTCCGGCTGACGTTTTGATGGTTGTTGTAGCAGCAAGCATCCTTGCTTGCGGTCAGACCGCTTGCATCGCATCGCAAGCTGGAAGCTTGCTACTACAATGGACCCTGCGTATCTTTGTAGCGGCAAGCATCCCTGCTTGCCTTCAGAGTCCTCGAATCGACTCATGGCTCTTCGCAGATGAACGCCATCCGATCGCAAGCTGGAAGCTTGCTACTACAATGCTCGCGAATCCGGCGACGGCGCCTTGTAGTAGCAACCATCCCTGGTTGCGGTGTGATGGTACTAACGAGGCCGCAAGCAGGGATGCTTGCTACTACAAGGCCCATCGAAGCCTGGCGGGCGTCGAGCCAACTGGTGCCTCGCTCATTGCTCTGTCATAATGAGATCGCAGCGCGAACCATTACATGATGTCCCTCTCACAGGGTGATCGTCTCGGTCGTTACGAAATCCTCGGTCCCATCGGGGCCGGTGGGATGGGTGAGGTGTGGCGGGCGCTCGACACCGAGCTCGACCGGCAAGTGGCGGTCAAGATCCTGCCCGAGTCCTTCGCCTCGGATGAGAACCGGCTCGAGCGTTTTCAGCGCGAGGCGAAAGCGTTGGCGGCGTTGACCCATCCCAACCTCCTCGATATCTACGATGTGGGCGCCACCGACGGAATCCACTACGCCGTTACCGAGTTGCTGGAAGGTGACACCCTGCGCGAGCGGATCACGCCGACCGGTCTGCCCTGGCAGAAGGTCACCGCCATCGGCGCAGCGGTGGCGGACGGTCTCGCGGCCGCGCACGGCCGCGGGATCATCCACCGAGACATCAAACCCGAAAACCTCTTCCTCACCGCCGACGGCCGGGTCAAGATCCTCGACTTCGGTCTCGCCTCCGTCCACGAGGAGGCCTCGCCCGACGCCCGGACCGCCACCATCACCGAGGCCGGCACCGTCATGGGCACCCCAGGTTACATGTCCCCCGAGCAGGTCAAGGGCCAGCCCGCCGACACCCGATCGGACATCTTTTCCCTCGGCTGCGTCATCTACGAGATGGCCTCGGGCCACCGGGCCTTCGGCGGCGACACCGGCGCCGAAGTCATCGCGGCCATCCTCAAGGAAGAGCCGCCGCAGCTCTCGTCCTCCGGCGCCGCGGTGCCGGTGGATCTCGAGCGCGCGGTCCACCGCTGTCTCGAGAAACGCCCCGAGGCGCGCTTTCAGTCGGCGGCCGATCTCGCCTACAGCCTCAAGAGCGTCGGCCACAGTGGTATCGCGCCGGTGATGGCGACCCCGGGATCCGGGACCGGAGATCACCACCGGAGAAGAAGTTCTCTCTGCCGCAGATCGGCGCGGCGGCCGTCCTCGTCATCCTCGCCGCGATCATCGCCTGGTGGGTGCTCCTCCGGGCAGCGACCAGGCGCCGACCGAGCGCTACCATCGACTCTCGATCCCAACCGCATCGCGGTGGTGCCCTTCACCAACCGCACCGGCGACGCCTCCCTCGACAACCTCGCCGCCCTCACCGCCAACAGACTGGAGCAGGGCCTGGCCGAGCTCGACGAGATCGAAGTGGCGCCGGCCAGCGTGGTCTCGGCGGCGAGCGCCGGAGTCGAACCGGCAGTCTTGGTGCGCGAAGTGGCGCGGGAAACCGACTCAGGTCTCGTCTTGACCGGGGTGTGGGACTCGGTCGGCACCGGCCTCGAGCTCCAGGCCACTCTCGAGGACGCCGAAGAACGAACGGTGGTCCGAGCCTTCGACCCGATCCCGGCCAGCCGAGATGCGCCGCAGGATGCCATCGCCACCCTTCGAGACTGGACCCTCATGGCGGTGCAGGACCACTTCCACCCTGCGCTCGCGTTTGGGGCGGACGATCATTTCCCAAAATATGAGGCGTATCAGGAGTATCGAACCTGGTTTCAGACCATGGGGAGCGGACGATGGCAACGAGCAGTCGAGCTCGATCCCACATTCCTTCGAGCTCGTTTCGGTCCGGTTTATGCGCACATGGTCGGCGGCGACCCAAATGCCAAGGAAATGCTCCTGGCATTCGCAGAAGATCCCGGGCTGACCGTCCGGCAAACGCGGATCGTCGGTGGGCTCGATGCCATCCTCGACAACAACTGGAACAATTGCCTTGCCGAGTTCGAGTTGGTCCAAAACAGCGGGCACGACAACTGGGTGATCCGGATGGCCGTGCTGCAGTGCGCGCTCTATGCCAACCGACCCCGCCTGGCGGTTGAAACATACGAACACCTCGGACCTCCGCCATTCGGTATTGACGTCTTCTCGGTGATCACCAACCGCTGGGCGGGGGATGCCTATCACCTGCTCGGCCGCTACGAGGACGAGCTCGCGATGACACGACACTGGAAGGAGGTCGCCCCCAACACGAACACGGTCTTTTTTGAGGGTCGTGCACTGGCCGCGCTCGGCCGACTCGATGAGATCGGTCCGGTGGAGGCAGAAGCTCGCTCGAGCCACTCTTCGTGCTGTTCCGGAGGGCAGTTCGAGTACGGAACGGCGCTCGAACTCTACGTCCATGGCCATAAACCGGAAGCGCAAGCCATGGCTGCCCGCGCGGTGGAGTGGTTCGAGTCGAATCTCCATCCTGAGTCGGCGCTTAATCTTCATCTTCAGTATGCATTGGCTCTGATGTTCACCGGCCATCTCGAAGTGGCCCAAGTTCTCCTCGAGGAGCTGTCCGCAGCAAACACGAACAATCCGTTCATTCCGAAGTACCTGGGGATATGCGCGGTGCGCCTCGGAAACCGGGAGGCAGCATTGGACATCGCGTCGAGGATGGAGGAGGCCGAAAAGGAGGCAGAAAACGACGGTGCGTGGATGTATGGCCGCGCCGTGATTGCGGCCCAACTCGGCGAGACCCGGAAGGCGCTGCTCCTGCTCCAGGGGTTGGTCTCGCGAGGCTTTTCCGATTACGCCTTCATGCACTCCGATCCGTACCTCGAACCCCTCTGGGACGACCCCGAGTTCCAGGAGATCCTGCGACCGAAGGGGTAGACAATTCGTCGGACGAATTGTGGTGGCGCGTCGGACGCGTCAGTTTCGTCGCAGGGGCTCGCTTCACGACGGGCGCCCTGCCGGACAGTGGGATGGGTTGGATGTGTAATCGTGATAATGCTATGCGTGCGGGCAGTTTGCATGATAAAATGCCCGTGATGTATCCACGACTCGCCACCGTTCCCGATCACTCCTTCTTTCTGTTCGGGCCCCGGGCCACCGGAAAGACCACCTGGCTCAGGCGACATCTTCCCGATGCGCTGTGGTTCAACCTCCTTCTCGACGACGACTACCTGCCCCTGCTCGGTTCTTCGGCGATCTTCCGTGAGCGCGTGGAGGCGCAGCCGCCCGGCTCCTGGATCGTCGTCGACGAGGTCCAGCGTCTTCCCGGGCTGCTCGATGAGGTCCACGACCTGATCTCCCGCCACGGCGACAGCTACAAGTTCGCCCTCCCGTAGAATCGCAGGAGATCAACCAAAATCCTTGAAAATTGATGATGCAATCATCAATTTTCAAGTGAGAAATCAAGCTCACGACCAAACCCGGTCGTCGCGACACCTCGGGGATCACGACTTTCCGAAAGACCTATGGCGCCGCCGACATCGCCCCCGGACTGGTCATGTGTCCTGTCAAGCGCCCCATGCGCCTCAACGATCACGTCCTCGCTCTTCCGTGGAATACCCGGTGACTTCTGGAAGCTCTTTCGGCAATATCATAATTTTGCTATGCGCGCGGGCAGTTTGCATGATAAAATGCCCGTGATGTATCCACGACTCGCCACCGTTCCCGATCACTCCTTCTTCCTGTTCGGGCCCCGGGCCACCGGAAAGACCACATGGCTCAGGCGACATCTTCCCGATGCGCTGTGGTTCAACCTCCTTCTCGACGACGACTACCTGCCCCTGCTCGGTTCTTCGGCGATCTTCCGTGAGCGCGTGGAGGCACAGCCGCCCGGCTCCTGGATCGTTGTCGACGAGGTCCAACGCCTTCCCGGGCTGCTCAATGAGGTCCACGACCTGATCTCCCGCCACGGCGACAGCTACAAGTTCGCGCTCAGCGGGTCCAGCGCCCGAAAGCTCCGCCGCCTCGACGTGAACCTCCTGGCCGGACGGGTGATCGAACGATCCATGTTCCCTTTCGTCGCTAATGAGCTCGGGTCGGACTTCAACCTCGAGTCGGCCCTCCGATTCGGAACGATCCCGGGAATCTGCACCGACGAGAAGTACAGGGTCGAAAAGCTCCGAGCCTACGTCCACACCTACCTCCGACAGGAGATTCAGCAGGAAGCCCTGGTCAAGGACCTGGGTTCCTTTCACCGTTTTCTCAAGGTCGCCGCCCTGATGCACGGCCAGGTCGTCAACCAGATCGCCATCGCTCGGGACGCGGCCGTCGCACGGACCACGGTCCAGCGCTTCTTCGACACGCTCGTGGACACGCTCATCGGAACCCTGCTGCCCGCCTGGCGGCCGAAGGCGAAGGTGCGCGAGGCCGCGAAACCCAAGTTCTATTTCTTCGACCCGGGTGTGGTTCGCGCGATTCGCGACGTGGCCGACGAGCCCCTCGCCGACGCGGACTCCGGCGCCCTGCTCGAAGGCCTGATCCTCCACGAGCTGCGCGCCGCCATCGCCTACGGGGGCTTCGGCGGCGAGCTCTCCTACTGGAGCACGCCCGGGTCGAAGGAGATCGACTTCATCTGGAGCAAGGGTGAGCGGCGAGTTGCGGTGGAGGTCAAGAACTCGCGTCAATGGCGGTCCCGGTATGCGAAGACCATCAACGAGTTTCTCGATGCCGGCACGATCACCCGCGGAGTCGTGGTGTACCGAGGCGACCAACGCTTTCGCAGCGGGCGTGTCGACGGGCTGCCGGTCGAGGACTTCCTCTCTTTGATCTCCACTGACACCATCTTCGCGAGTCGGTAGCTCGCAGCTCCAACGACCGGTCTTTGTAATCGCAAGCACCTCTGCTTGCGGCCCTGCATGAGAGTTTGCGCTCTCGATCCCGTTCCCGTTCTCGATGCGATATCCGATCGCAAGCTGGAAGCTTGCTACTACAAAGGTGTCGTGATTCTTGTAGCGGCAAGCATCCCTGCTTGCCTTCAGAGTCCTCGAATCGACTCATGGCTCTTCGCAGATGAACGCCATCCGATCGCAAGCTGGAAGCTTGCGGCTACAATAACCCGCCCATCCGTCAAAGAGCATTGTCGACGTTATTTGTAGCCGCAAGCATCCTTGCTTGCGATCCGCTATCGTTGCCCATCGCATCGCAAGCTGGAAGCTTGCTACTACAATGCTCGCGAATCCGGCGACGGCGCCTTGTAGTAGCAACCATCCCTGGTTGCGGTGTGATGGTACAAACGAGGCCGCAAGCAGGGATGCTTGCTACTACAAGGCCCATCGAAGCCTGGCGGGCGTCGAGCCAACTGGCGCCTCGCTGATTGCTTTGTCATAATGAGATCGCAGCGCGAACCATTACATAATGTCCCTTTCTCAGGGTGATCGTCTCGGTCGTTACGAAATCCTCGGGCCCATCGGGGCCGGTGGGATGGGCGAGGTGTGGCGGGCGCTCGACACCGAGCTCGACCGTCAGGTGGCGGTCAAGATCCTCCCCGAGTCCTTCGCCTCGATGACCGATCCGGCTCGAGCGCTTCCAGCGCGAGGCGAAGGCGCTGGCCGCTTTGTCGCACCCCAACCTCCTCGACATCTACGATGTGGGCGCCACCGATGGGATCCACTACGCCGTCACCGAGCTCCTCGAAGGCGACACCCTGCGCGAGCGCATCACGCCGACCGGTTTGCCTTGGCAGAAGGTGACCCAGATCGGCGCTGCGGTGGCCGACGGCCTCGCCGCCGCGCACGGCCGCGGGATCATCCACCGCGACATCAAACCCGAAAACCTCTTCCTCACCGCCGACGGCCGGGTCAAGATCCTCGACTTCGGCCTCGCGGCCGTCCACGAAGAGGCCTCGCCCGACGCCAGGACCGCCACCATCACCGAGGCCGGCACCGTCATGGGCACCCCCGGCTACATGGCGCCGGAGCAGGTCAAGGGCCAGCCGGCCGACGCCCGCTCGGACATCTTTTCCCTCGGCTGCGTCATCTACGAGATGGCCTCGGGCCACCGGGCCTTCGGCGGCGACACCGGCGCCGAGGTCATCGCGGCCATCCTCAAGGAAGAGCCGCCGCAGCTCTCGTCCTCCGGCGCCGCGGTGCCGGTGGATCTCGAACGCGCGGTCCACCGCTGTCTCGAGAAGCGCCCGGAGGCTCGATTTCAGTCGGCGGCCGATCTCGCCTACAGCCTCAAGAGCGTCGGCCTCAGTGGAATCGCGCCTGTCATGGCGACCCCGGGATCCGGGACCGGAGTCACAACCAGGAAGAAGTTCTCTCTGCCGCAGATCGGCACGGCCGCCATCCTCGTCATCCTCGCCGCGATCATCGCCTGGCGGGTGCTCTTCCCCGGCGGCGACCAGGCGCCCGCATCGAGCCCACCATCGATCTCGACCCCAACCGCATCGCGGTGGTGCCCTTCACCAACCGCACCGGCGACGCCTCCCTCGACAACCTCGGCTTCGCGCCGCCGACCGATCGCTCACCCAGGGCTCGCCGAGCTCGAGGAAATCGAGGTCGTGCCGCCAGCGTGGTGGCGGCGACCGCCGGCCGGTGGGTCCGTCAACATCGATACCCGCAGTCTGGTCGGGAGGTCACGGCCGCGACGTCGGCCGGGATGGTCCTCACCGGGGTGTCGGACGCCGTCGGCGACCGGCCTCGAGCTCCAGGCCACGCTCGAGGACGCCTCGAAGGACTGTCGTCCGAGCCTTCGAGCCGCGATCCCGGACCGCTCCGAACCTGCGCCGCAGGCATGCCATCGCCACCCTTCGGACTGGACCCTCATGGCGGTGCAGGACCACCTCCACCCATCCCTCGCCTGGGGCGCCGGAGACGATCTCCCGAGTCTCGAAACGTACCGCGAATTCCGACGGCGTCTTCCAATTGGTGGACAGGGGCAACTTCGAGCCGTTTTTCGCCCTCATCGTAAAAGACCCGAGCTTCACCCGGCTGCGGCTCATGCTCGTGGCGGGGTTTCTCAATGGCTCGGGGATCCGGGGGGCCGAGGAGTTACTCAAGGCCGAGGTTTTCAGTGATGCCGATCTCAATCGTCACCAGACGGCGATCTTCCTCGCTCTTCAGAAGTGGATTTCGGGTCAATACGAGCATGCATTTCGGTATCTCAGAGATGAACTCGCAGCTTCCCGGCGGAACATTCTCCTCATGCAAACCACGGTCCGCATGGCGCTCTACGCCAACCGGCCGGCAGCCGCGATCGAGATCTACAAGAACCGCGTTCGTGACGACAGCGTCCCGGCCATCATCTACGTATTGATGGCCACCGACACCGCCGACGCCCACCACCTCTTGGGACAGTACGACGAGCAGATTCAGGTTCTCGAGAGCATGCGTGCTGAGCTCCCAGCCTCCGGGACCACGGACTGGAGTCTCGGTCGCCACATCAGCGCCCTCGGGGCCAAGGGCGAGATCGAAGAAATCGAGAGACTCCTCGAGTACGCAAGCGGGGGCGAGTTCGGATTCTTCGAGACCGCATTGGCGCGGATCGACGCATGCCACGAGCTTCGAGCCCACGGTTACGCCGAGGCTTCCCAGGCGATGATCAGCCGGACTCTCATTGATCTCCCGGATGTCTGCTCGGACCCGGCGGAACCATGTTTCATACCGTTCACGAGAACCAGGCTCGAGGCGCTCCTCATCGCCGGTCGCGATGAGGAGGCCGCCGAACTCGCAATCGAGACTCGATCCAGAGCTCGCAGGTTGGCCGTCCGCGTTGGTCTTTGCCGGGATCGCGGCAGCCCGAACCGGGGACACCACCACCGCACGGGCGCTCTTGGAACGCCTGGACGACCTATCGGAAACCGATCCGTTCTACGGCGCCACCCGGAGCGGGGACCTCACCATCGGTCAGGCGATGATCGCCGCGCAGCTCGGCGAGCTTGACGAGAGCCTCGACCTGCTTCGCCTGGGACTCGTCCAGGGGGCAATTCCGGTCGAAACCGACCTCGGAATCCATGAGCTGCAACACAATATCTTCTTCGAGCCCCTCTGGGATGACCCCGAGTTCCAGGAGATCCTGCGGCCGAAGGGCTGACAATTCGTCGGACGAATTGTGGTGGGGCTTTGCCCCAAGCTCAACCTGTGAAGACGTCGATGCCCCGGGGCGCAGGCTGCCTCCGCGAGACCCTCGTCGGGCATTCCACAGGCCAACGCGATCGAGGCTTCTCCGACCCAGCCCGTCACCGCCGACGACTCCCGATCATCCAGCTTGTTCATCGAGCTGCCTCAAGTCAACCTCATCGCCGGTCAAACCAGCCCATCCTCCCAGGCGCCAGTCCATGCGATCAAAGGCCAATCCATGCTCCAAA
Source organism: uncultured Acidobacteriota bacterium (assembly GCA_963823445.1). Taxonomy (GTDB): domain Bacteria; phylum Acidobacteriota; class Thermoanaerobaculia; order Thermoanaerobaculales; family Sulfomarinibacteraceae; genus JAHECW01. The sequence continues at coordinate 11,862 of CAWGLT010000008.1, read as the reverse complement.
CGACCAGAAGGGCGGAAAAGTCTCCGCGCGCAATTCCTCCGTCGACTTGCGAATACACCAAATACACATTACTATACACACAGATGGGAGATGGTGATGCGCACCAACATCGTTCTCGACGAGGAGCTCGTGGCGGAGGCGTTTCGGCTCACCGACGCCCGCACCAAGCGGGAGCTCATCCAGCTGGCGCTTGAGGAGCTGATCCGGGTCCGGCGGAAACTCAACCTGGCCGATCTGGCCGGGCGGGTTCGGCTGCGCGATGACTTCGACCACAAGGCGATGCGGGATGTCCGTTCCGACGATCGTTGACACCTCGGTCTGGGTCGACGTCTTTCGGGATGCAACCTCCGAGAGACGACGTCGGCTCGAGGAGACCGTCGACCCGGAAGACGTACTCCTGACGCCCTTCACTGAGCTCGAACTTCTTCAGGGCTGCCGGGATGAGCAGGAATGGGCTCTGCTCGCCGCTTACCTGGGAACACAGGAGTACGTCGAGCCGACTCGACCGACCTGGGCGGCCGCCGCCCGGATCTTCTTCGACCTGCGCCGTCTCGGCAGGACCGTCCGCAGCCCCATCGACTGCTGTATCGCGCAGATCGCCATCGAGCGCGGTGTGCCGCTGGTCCATCGCGACCGGGATTTCGAGGTGATCGCCGAGATCAGGCCGCTGCAGCAGCGGTTCGTACGATGGGGTGGGTAGGAGCAATTCGTCGGACGAATTGCGGTGGGGCTTCGCCCCAGTTCGCTCACGACACGGCCATCAGCTCGGAATTGCGGTGATTCCCCGTACACTCGCGAGCTCTCGGTCGAAGGTGGCGACCAGACCGTCGGCACGATCGCGGGCAACGTTGACGATGGTCGAGTCAACGAAGCTCAGCCGGGTCTTGGTTTGCCGCTGGAAGGTGTTGGCGGCTTCGATGAAATGGTCGGAGCAGGGGACGAACTCGAGCTCACGGGCGCCCAGCAGGACGTCGGCAACTTCGGAGGCCACCCGAGGCCCGCGGCGGACCATGAGGACGGTCACCACTTCGAGGAAGACATACTCCAGCAGCAGTCCGCGTCCCCACTCGCCGTCGAGAAACCGTGCCATGACCTCGGCGGCTGCCTCGTGGTGCGCATCCGTGCTGTTGTGGTAGGCGACGAGGAAGCTCGAATCGAAGACGATCACCGGCGCCGAGCCTCAGACCCCGTAGGCGACGGCGTCAATTTCTTCGCTGAGGCGCTCATTGCCATCCGGGTAGGGTTCGGGCTCGAGATCCGCGAGGCTGCGTCGGCCGGGCCCACCTTCCGGCCTCGCCAGCCACGCGCGAATGGCCTCGTTCATGAGCTCGCCAACGGTTGTTCCACGCAGCGCGGCGCGCGCCTTGAGCTGGCGATACGCGTCCTCATCGAGGTTGCGAATGGTGCGATCCATGTGTTCATTGTAACACAAGTAGTTCATTGGACGAATTGCGATGGTGCGCCGAACGCGCCAGTCTCGTCGCACGTTGGACGCCTGCCGCCGGCAGGACCCGCGTTGTCGTCGCAAGCATCCGTGCTTGCGGTTCTCGATTGATCGCCGCCGGCTCGCAGGCTGAAAGCTCGCGGCTACAGTGATCCGAGTTGTAGTGGCAAGCATCTTTGCTTGCGGTCCGGTGCTGTTGCCCATCGCACCGCAAGCTGGAAGCTTGCTACTACAATGCGCCAGTTTCTTGCAGGGGCAAGCATCCCTGCTTGCCTTCGGTGACCTCCCAGCCCTCCTTTGCGTCTTCGATCCCGTTCCCGTTCCCGAAGCGATGTCCAATCGCAAGCTGGAAGCTTGCTACTACAATCGTCCGCCTTTGTGGCAGCATCCCTGCTTGCCCTTCGGGCCTCGTGCCGATCGCCCGCCCTGCACGATCCATCGCAAGCCGGAAGCTCGCACCCGCCGCCTTGTAGGGGCGAGCATCCCTGGTTGCGGTGTGATGGTACAAACGAGGCCGCAAGCAGGGATGCTTGCTACTACAACGCGATCCCGTTCGGGCACGTGCACAGGAGAAACACGCCCCGCCGTCCGCGGGGCGTGTGGTGTGGTGTTCGTGGTTTTGTCGGTCAGGGCACCGTGTTTGACCACCCGGTCGTGTCGCCGGTCTCGAAACCGCCGTGGAAGAATGGGGCGCCGAGCTCGACGGCGCCTCGGTCACAGTGAACCTGGCCGTTTCCGTCTCCATCCCAGGGGCGGATGTTGCCGTGCTGGTCGAGTTCCGGACACAGCGCGTCGTCGCCGGTGTCGATGGCCGGGCTTCCCGTCAACGGCAGGTGCGTCATAGTCGCTGATGTGGGCGTCGAGCTGATCAACTGCCGCCGCAATGTTGAAGGACGAACCGTCGCCCGCAAAATAGAAGATCACGGGGAAGCCTGCTCCGCCAATAGCTGTGTAGCCTTCGGGAAGATAGACAGCGACACTTCGTTGTTCTCCGAGTGCATCGCTGACGATGGTGTGAATCCGAAATTCGCCTCCGGCCTGAACGGCCAGCGCTGCGGCCAGGACAAACACAACGATGAAAGGGACTTTCCCGCGCATGACAGCCTCCTTGGTTGACGTTTCGTCGGTTCTGAACTCAAGGTAGGTAAACCAGACAGGATCGTCATAAAGGAACTGCAAAAGTCTGACAAAGCTCACGGGAAAAATCTTGGTTCCACTCTCCGTGTCGTCCGCACCTTGCGGAGCCCTTTTGAGTCGAAGGCACGGATCGCGACGAGCGACAGGGGTCCAGGGAACTTTGCGGCTGAGCAGTTCGGACGTCCTGTTGGCTTGAAGACACACGGTGCAGGCGGGACGCCCGCACTCCAATCCGGCCAGAACGGCTGCTGGCTTCTTACGTGGCCATGGGTCGCCGGCAAGGCTCTGAAGGGCAAGCAGGGATGCTTGCCCCTACAAGGTGCCGGACCGACCTCGGATCTTGTTGGATCGCCATGAGCTTAGTTGGAAAAACTCAAGAGCGGGCGAGACGCCTGCGCAAACTCTCCGTGAGACAACCGCCGAGCTTCGCCCACGTTCGACAGTGGTAGGAATACGCATGACAGAACTCGCCTGTTTTCAGAGATTTCCGAGAAGGCGATCTCAGGCGTAGTTACTACAGGTTTTGGGGGGTTGGAGCGAGGTTTCTGACCCGACGTGGCGGCGTAACATCGAGTTTTTTCATGATGTTGCGTTGCTCATCCGTGGTATCGGTCAGCATTTCGACCCGTCCATCTTTTGTTCCAAACTTGACGAGCGAGAGATCTTCCATCGCCTCCCGAATCCCGTCCCACGTCATGCCGGACTCGGTCTCTGCCAGCCGCACGAGGAGAAGCGCGATCCAGCACAGGAGCACATGCGCCCGGATGCGCTCGGGAAGTCGATGGTGGAGCGGGCGCAGCTCGAGGGTCGTCTTGAGCGTGCGAAACGCCCGCTCCACCTCGAGCAGCTGCTTGTACCCCAGTGCCACGTCCTCGGCCGACAGGGTCGGGTCCGTGGTCGAGATCAGGTACTTGCCGTCGAGCTTCTCGTCGGCCTTGACCTGTGCCCGGTCGATGCGCAGCTTGCCGTTCTTCAGCTCCCGCACGTACCGTCCGTACCCTCGATGGCTCTTGAGCGCGCACACAGCTTTCGTATGGCCCTTCCTGCTCCGGTTGACGTGCTCGATGGCGACCTCGAGCCTGCGCGAGGAGGCGGTCCCTGACCGCCCGGTCCTGCACCGCCTGCTCCGGGTTCCGGACGACCACGAATCGCCGCTTGGCACTGTCTTCGCCGACCACGACCTCCTTGACCTCGAGGTTGTCGCGCACCGTCCGGAAGCGCCCGGGTCGCTGGAGAGCTTCCTGGTTGACCTGCTGGGCGCCGCGCAGCTTCTCGCCGACGATGACGTGGCCGCCGCCGCGCTGGAAGTCATGACGCTGCTTCTCGCCGGCAAAGCCCCGGTCGACCACCCACACCACCCGGGACAGCTTCCACCCGGCCAGGTCCCGCTGCACCTCGTCGACGGTCGCCGCATCCGCCGTGTTGCCGGGCCACGCCCAGCACCGCACCGGGATGCCGCCTCGGGTCACCGCCAGCCCGATGACGATCTGCGGCAGGTCCTCCCGGTGATCCTTGGAGTGCCCGTACTGCCTGAGGCCGCCATCCTCGTCCGGCTCCTCGAGCTCGCAGTAGGTGCTCGTCGTGTCGAAGAACAGCAGGTCGACCTCGAGGTTGAGCAGATTCGCCACGGAGAAGAACACCGACTGCTGGATCTCCTCGCCGTGCTCCACCAAGAAGTCCATCGCCCGGTACAGCGCGTGCGACTGGACCGAGTCCAGCCCTTCGACGTGGACCTTCCGACCGACCCACCGCTCCATCGCGAGCTTCGACCGCGGCGCCAAGGCCCGGTTGGCGACCATGGCGAAGAGCAGGCGCTCGATCTCGATCTCATACGACCGCTCGGCAAGGAGCTTCCTCAGAGTGGCGTCGAGCTCGAGGCGATGCCAGAGGGAGTCCAGCAGGTACGAGCCGCCGATAGAGAGCGACTGCTCGACGGCGACGTCCGAGCGATCGCTGGTGAAAAGGCCGGGTTGGACGTCGGATGCCTCGTCGTCACCAAGGAAGCGGTTGATGCTCTGGACGAGACGTCGCAGGCCCTCCTCGTCGATGCTCTCGCGGCGGCCGAAGTTATGGAGGATGAGAGGCTTGGGACGCTTGGTCTCAGGGTCTCGGAAGTTGTGGGCGAGCTGGATGTACTCGGCGACGGAGCCGTCCTTGTTGGTGCGCTTCATCGACCTCAAGTACATGGCTACATGATAGCCGTGTACTACATAACCTGTCAATAGGAAAAGGTCAAAATCGCATTACTACAACATTTCAGAAAAATGAGTCACCCAAAATCATCAAGTCATTTAAAAAGAGTAGTTAGTAATTTCTGGGTCCTCAAAATATGCCTACAACTGTCGAACGTGGGCTTCGGGGGGTCCTTCGACTCGCTACGCTCGCTCAGAATGACAGGGTATTGGCGGGCTTTGTCATTGCATGAGTAGGCGCCGCCCCGCGGCGTGGCGGTGCTCAGGAGGACACGGTCTGGTGAGCACCGAGGACAGTTCCAACTCGCACGAGCGAAGCGAGAGCGACCGCCATTCGTCCGACGAATGGCAAAAAGAAAAAACCCCGCAAATGCGGGGTGTTTCCCTTTATAAGACTTCCCGGCGGCGACCTACTCTCCCACGCCACAGGGACGCAGTACCATCGGCGCTGAGGGGCTTAGCTTCCGTGTTCGGTATGGGAACGGGCGTTTCCCCCTCGCTAAGGCCACCGGAAAAAAATTACAACCGTCACTGAGATCATGTCGTCGAATATCAGCTGAAACAAGAGTTAAGTAAAACGTGTGGTCAAGCCGCACGACCGATTAGTACGGGTTAGCTCCACGTGTTGCCACGCTTCCACATCCCGCCTATCAACCAGGTAGTCTTCCTGGGGTCTTAAGGGGTATTGCTACCCGGGACATCTTATCTCAGAGTGGGCTTCCCGCTTAGATGCTTTCAGCGGTTATCCTTTCCGAACATAGCTACCCAGCTATGCCGTTGGCACGACAACTGGTGCACCAGAGGTTCGTCCATCCCGGTCCTCTCGTACTAGGGACAGATCTCTTCAAATGTCCTACGCCCACGGTAGATAGGGACCGAACTGTCTCGCGACGTTCTAAACCCAGCTCACGTACCGCTTTAATCGGCGAACAGCCGAACCCTTGGGACCTGCTTCAGCCCCAGGATGCGATGAGCCGACATCGAGGTGCCAAACCCTGCCGTCGATGTGAACTCTTGGGCAGGATAAGCCTGTTATCCCCGGAGTACCTTTTATCCGTTGAGCGACGGCCCTTCCACGCGGAACCGCCGGATCACTAAGCCCTACTTTCGTACCTGCTCGACTTGTCTGTCTCGCAGTCAAGCACCCTTATACCTTTGCGCTCTTCGGCTGGTTTCCAATCAGCCTGAGGGTACCTTTGGGCGCCTCCGTTACACTTTGGGAGGCGACCGCCCCAGTCAAACTACCCACCAGACACTGTCCCCGACCCGGATTACGGGCCTGGGTTAGACATCTAGTGCAGTAAGGGTGGTATCTCACCGGTGACTCCACCGAGGCTAACGCCCCGACTTCAAAGTCTCCCACCTATGCTGCACATACAACACCAAATGCCAGTGCCAAGTTGTAGTAAAGGTTCACAGGGTCTTTCCGTCTTACCGCGGGTAACCGGCATCTTCACCGGTACTACAGTTTCGCTGAGCCCCTTGTGGAGACAGTGCCCAGATCGTTACGCCATTCGTGCAGGTCGGAACTTACCCGACAAGGAATTTCGCTACCTTAGGACCGTTATAGTTACGGCCGCCGTTTACCGGGGCTTCGGTTCAAAGCTTCGTCCGAAGACTGACCTCTCCCCTTAACCTTCCGGCACCGGGCAGGCGTCAGACCCTATACGTCCGCATAAACGTTTGCAGAGTCCTGTGTTTTTATTAAACAGTCGCCTGGGCCTTTTCACTGCAGCCCCCTCTCGCTCCAGCCGCAAGGGCCTTCACGATATGAGGGCGCACCTTCTCCCGAAGTTACGGTGCAATTTTGCCGAGTTCCTTCACAAGGGTTCACTCAAGCGCCTGTGGATACTCACCTCGCCCACGTGTGTCCGTTTACGGTACGGTCACCCAAAGCTCTCCTTAGAGGTTTTTCTTGGCAGTGTGGGATCAACCACTTCGTCCAAAAGAGGACTCGAGATCACACCTCAGGATTAACAGCCCAGCGGATTTGCCTACCGGGCCTCCCTACGTGCTTCAACCTGCACCTCCGGTCGCAGGATGGTCTACCCTACTGCGTCACCCCTTCGTACAAACGAACTTTGAGTGG
>CAWGLT010000007.1:0-615988 GCA_963823445.1 uncultured Acidobacteriota bacterium | reverse complement strand
TCTAAACCTGGGCACCAAGGTGGGCCAGGAAGAGCGTGAGATCTGCAACTTCTGATGATGATTCTCAGCTCCCCCTGCCTCGCCGAAGAACCGGTCGCGACCTTCGTAACGACCAACCCCTACAGGTTGAACAAATGGGTGATGGAGGAACTTTGCAGGGAAGCCGAGAGCCTGTGCAACGACGCCGACAAGAAGGAGTTCGGTTACCGGCTGAGTCTCTTCCCGCAGGGGCTGCGCCGGGGCGTCCGCGTCAAACCCTATGGGACCGGCCCTTCCGCTTCGGTCATCGAGTGCCCCTCCTTCTGCTCGTTGTTCTTTCTCATCTTCGGCCGGGGGACCACTTCGCTCACCCGACCGTGATCGGACTCTATGACCACGAGTCGGGCGAACTCCAAACGGCGAAAGGCGAGTGGTGGCCGGTGCTCAACGACGACCACCACATTCTCGACACCGTTCGCTCAAGGACACGGTCCGGCGTGTACGAAAGGACCGGGAGGGTTGGCCCGTCGGCGATGCGAAAAATGAATGCGGCGTCGGTGGTGCTGCCCGCGATCCCGAAACCGATCACCCCGTCGACCCCTGCGTTGCCCCAAATGGTGCTTGCCCAGCCGTGCAACGTATTCGCACTCGTGGCGAACGGGTACCGGGACAAAGACAACACCTTCGACGACGACGCCGACGGAATGTACGAGGTCCTTCGGGGCCTCGGACTCCCCGACGACCAGATTGTGTACGTAAGCCCATACAAATCGCAGGTGCGAGACTACCTGACTTCCCGAGAAAATTTGAAAAAAGCAATCAAAGATATTAACGGCATGACAGTAGGCGGGAATGCAAGAGAAGTCGTCTTCTTCCTGTCGACGCATGGGGGCACCCTGCCGAGCGGTGATCCCGAGGAGCCGATCTTCTTCGTGCAGCTCAAGGCACGTGGGAGCGGCAATCATCGACTGGAATTCAAGGACCTGACGAGCCTGATCTGCTCTGCCAACACCGACACGTTGACCATCGTTGTTGAAGCCTGCAAGAGCGGTCATATCAGGAGGCTGATCGAAGCGGACGAAGTGTGCAAAGACAGAATAGGTTCAGATGGGCTGTCGATTCGAATGCTGCTGTCGGCCGGCGAGACGAGGTCGTCCTCCGCCGACCTGGATGGGAACGACAGCAACCGCGAGGATGTCGGGAGCGAGACCGTTTGGGGCTACATCGAGGCCTTTGGGACCAGCGGCGCGGATTTCAAACCGGACGAAGGCCAACCGGACGGGAAGATCTCGTTCTGCGAAGCCGTAACCTATGCCAAGAAGTTCGACGGCGGACGGGGAGATCCGGAACCGGTCGAAGACTTCTGCTCCATCGAAAACCTCGGCGAGGACTGGAAAGCGGTGGCTTCTCTCGTCGAGTCAGACACAACCGCAGCCCACTCGTGCTTGATTTCTGGTCCCACGCCGAAGGTGGAAATTGTACCCGATAGCGTGCGGACCAAACGCCGCAAGAAGGTCGGTTCTTATGGCACGACCCAAGTTGCGAAGCGTTGCACGAACACGCCGGTCCGGGTGACCCTCAAGAATCTGGGTGGATCGGTGATACCCGTAGCGACGCTCCGCCTTTTTGGTTCGGTGCTCAACGACGATGGCTCGCCCAACGCCCTTCCGGAGCCCTATGCGAATCTCGCCATAGTGAGCGCGCTGAAACGAGGGGAAGAGCGGACCTACGAACTCACCTGGGGCGTGCGCCCGATCTTCAAAAAGGGTCAGCGTGTCGCACTTTATGCGACCCTCGATTCCCCACAGGCCCCGGTGGCAGAAGTCCGGGACGGAGCCGATCTGCCGACAGAACAGCTAGCCTGGGAACCCGAGAATCAGACGTGCCGGTGCGAGGTGTCGGTGGTCAAGAGGTGCTTCCCGATTATCGGTTGCAGTTGTAGGAAGTATGCCGGTCCCGAGATTCGGAATGAAACGAATGGAAGCTGATCCTCGTTGGTGAGTTGAGGATTGGGAGCGGTGATGAACTCCCATTTGGTCGTCGCCCGACCGATCGTCGTGGCGAGAACCGATCAGAACCGCAGCACTCCACGATGAACGACGGCGCAGGGCAGGCGGACACTCGGGTTGGGATGGTGTCCTTTGGGCTGGGTGGGAGTTCACAGACCAGTCGCGGCGAAGGTCCAGTTGTACATCGCGGGCCTGATCCGGACGGTCACCGGCTCCGGCTTGCTGGTCTCCCCGCGCATGGTCTGGTCTCCTCGCGTATGGTCTGGTCTCCTGGCGCATGGTCTGGCGGACGGGATTGCCGTGTCGCAGGATGGGCCGCGACCCTCAGCGCGCGGCGCGCTGGAAGAACTCCATGGGCGGTCGGGACGAGATCCACTCCGCGGTCAGCGGTTCGGTGGCGCCGGGACGCGGGAAGTCGGTGACGGCGAGCCGGTGCGCGTCGAGCCACAGACGCTGTGAGAGATCCGCGGGGTCGTGCGAGGGGTTGGTGCCGTAGAGAGGATCGCCGAGGATCGGCAGGCCTGCGTGAGCGAGCTGGATCCGGATCTGGTGTTTGCGGCCGGTGAGCGGGCGCACCCGAACGAGAACGAGCTCGTTCGCCGTCGCCAGAACCTCGACGTCGCACCGCGCGTTGGGCGGCAGCTCGGGCCGCACCACCTGGCGCCAGTACTCGGTTTCACTGCGGACGATGTGGTCGCTGAGAGTGAATCGTCGGGGTGGGGGATCGCGGCGCAGCTCGCAGACCGCGGTGTAGTCCTTCTCCGCCAGCGGGTGCGGCTGGAAGAGCCGGCTGAAGTGCGGACGCGTCGCGGGGTCGAGGGAGAGGAGCACCAGGCCGGATGTCAGCCGGTCGAGACGGTGGAGCGGCGCAATCCGGTCGTTGCCGGTGGCCTCGAGGAGGAGGTGGAGGAGACACCCGCGAACCCAGCGCCCGCCCGGGGTGACCGGGAGGTGGGGCGGTTTGTCGACGACCATGAGATCTCGATCCGACCAGACGATCCGGAAGTCCGCTCGGACCGGCGGCTCGGTTGCCACCTCGCGCCGGTAGTGGACCTCGAGGAGCGGCCGGTAGGGCGTCCGGTCATCGATCGGCGTCTGTCTCGCCCAGACCTTCCCGGTCGCAAATCGCTCCTGCCAGACGGTGTGCGGGATCCGCGGAAATCGATGCAGGAAGAACTCGAAGACCGTCCGCTCACCATGTGGAGGCCGTTCGGGCAGCTTGACGGTTGACGCGCGAACCGCGGGCGCCGTCGCGTCCGGCTCCCCTAGCCCGCACTTCTCACCGGGTTTCGTCGCGAGGTCGGCGAGGTGCTGTGCCCAGCTGGGTTTTCGATCCGAGGGGCGCGCAGGCGTACTTGACAGTACGTCGAGCACCCGGAGGTGAGAAAGCCAAGCTGGGTGCCGTGCATCGCCGGCCGCAGCCGACAGCTGGTGAGAAGAGCGGGCTAGGACGCTCGGAGATCCGTTTTCGGCGGGGTCATCCATACCTCAAGATAGCACCCGCTTCGGAAACTCGGTGGGAGTGCGATCCGTAACTCTTCTCATGAAAACCAGGAACATCGGCTGCGCGGGTTCGCGGCGACGACGGCCGATCCGAAATCGGGCCGGCTCCTGCGAGACTGGCGGGTGGAACAGATTTCTGCGATGATCGAGTCAAAGCTCGGTGAACATCTGGAAGGGTGGATTCAATGAACCGAAGAATCCCGCGCATCATCACGGCCGTCGGTTTTCTTCTGCTCGCCTTGCCGTCTGCCGTCCCGGTCTGCACCGCAACCTCGTTGGCGGACGGCGAGATCCAGGACATCCTCGACGATCTGCGGGGTCTGCCGTTCGACGAGTTCATCGACGCGTCGTACATCCAGATCCTCCTCAGAAGCCCCGAGCTGGTGACCTCGATGGGTCTGTCCGAGACCCTCGGAATCAGAGACGACCGGCTCGACAACATCTGCTATTCCTATGTCGACGAGACCTTCGATCTCAAGGCCGGAATCCAGGCGCTCCTGAGCACCTACGATCGCGAACTGCTTTCCTACGAGCAGCAGATCAGCTACGACTCGTACTCGTGGGTTCTTGCCGGGTGGGCGGTGGAACACGAGTACATGTACCACTTCTACCCGGTCACTCACGGTTTCAGCCGGCAGAACGAACTCTTCCGGTTCTTCGAGGACGACCAGCCCATGGCGACGCTGCGCAACGCCAGAGACTACATCAGACGGCTCAAACTCGTGGACGACCAGTTCGACTGTCTGATCCAAAACCTCGACGACAGCGAGACCCGGGGCATCCTCGCGCCGGCCCAGATGCTCGAGCGGGCGGCCGGCCAGATCCGGGGCATCGTCCCGGGGACCGCCGAGGACCTCTCCTTTTACACGACCTTCGCAACCAAGATCCAGGCGATCGCCGAGATCAGCCCGGACGAGCGGGATGATCTCCTCACCCAGGCTCGAAACGCCATCAACTCGTCGGTGATCCCGGCCTACCAGGCCCTGGTGGTCAAGCTGGACGATCAGATTCCGCGGGCGCCGGCGATGAACGGGGTGTGGCAGCTTCCAGACGGCGATGCCTTCTACCGTGCCCGGGTGCGCCACCACACCACCACCGACCTGACTCCCGATGAGATCCACCAGACCGGTCTGGACGAGGTCGAGAGGATCCGAGGGCAGATTCGGGGCCACTTCGACGATCTCGGCTATCCGATCGACGGGACCTTTGCCGAGCTCTACGAGAGGGTCGCCGTCGATTCCGGGCTCGTCCCGGCGGATGAGATCGTCGCTCTTAACGAGGGTTTCATCAGACAGGCCGAGGAGGACATCACCGAGGTCTTCGACATCGCACCCGAAGCCCAGGTCATCGTCATCGGCATCCCGGCGGGCGGATTCTATGTCCCGGGATCGTTGGACGGGTCGCGCCCCGGGGCCTACTACATCGGCAACCAGAACGACTCGTACCGGTACTGGATGCGGACCATCGCCTACCACGAAGCGGTTCCCGGCCATCACTTCCAGATCGCCATCGGCAACGAGCAGGATGTGCCTCTCTTTTCCAAGGGCGGCGGGTTCTACACCGCGTTTGTCGAAGGCTGGGCGCTGTACGCGGAGTACCTTGCCATGGAGTTGGGCTGGTACGACGACGACGTCTACAGCGAGCTCGGCCGGCTGCAGTGGGAGCTCCTCAGGGCCGCCCGCCTGGTCGTCGACACCGGTCTCCACTGGAGGAGGTGGAGCCGGCAGCAGGCCATCGACTACTACGTCGACGCGGTGGGCGCCACCGAGCAGCTGGCCGCCCAGCAGATCGATCTCTATCTCTATTACGTCGGTTACTTCACCGCCTACAAGACCGGGATGATGAAGATCCTCGAGTTCCGCCAACATGCACGTGACGAGCTGGGCGATCGCTTCGACATCAAGGAGTTCCACCGGGCCGTGCTCGTCCACAACTGTCTCCCGCTGCCTCTTCTCGAGCGGGTGATCGAGGACTACATCGAGTCGAAACGGCCCGGCGTCGCGCCCCCGCCGAGGCGGCCCGGCGGTAGGGTTGGTGTCGCCAGGGAACCTTGATCAACCATCAAAGGGCGCGGTCAGAGTTCGTCAGTGATACCGATCGAGAGAGGGTGGAGTTGCTCGCCGAGCACGTCCCGGAGCACGCCGAATGCAGTGTGTCCCGTGCAGTGGCCGGTGAAGATCGGACCGTCGCAGAGCGCCCGGAGCTCGCGGCCGATGTCCTCGACCTCGTCCCTGCTCAGCGCCATGGAATCTGCCGACGGCAGACCGATGAGGTGAAAGCCGCCGACCACCGCCCTGAGCCGCCGGTCGGGGAACCGCTCGAGGGCGGCGTCGATCATGTTGAGCACGCCGCTGTGCGAGCACCCGGTGACCACCACCATGCCGTCGTCGTCGTGGAGCACCATGGTCAGCTCGTGGTCGAAGTCGTCGGCCACCAGCTGATCGCCCCGTTGGACGAAAAGACGGTCGTTGCCGGGCGGCCGGCGATGACGGGATCCGGCTTCCATGACGAGGGTGACGCCCGGGCTGATCTCGGCGGTTCCGTCGAGCTCGACAAAGCGGTCGGGGAACCTCTCCAACAAACCGAGATCGATGCCGATGGGCTGGGTGCGGTCGGGGAAACGGGAAAACCGATCCGCGTGCTCGGCCCGGCGCAGATAGACCGGCGCGTGGTCGTTGAGCGCGAGGAACCGCGCCAGCCCGCCGCCGTGGTCGAAGTGCTGGTGCGAGAGCACCGCCAGATCGACGGTCTCGATTTCGAATCCGAGGCGAGCGGCGTTGTCGGCAAAGACCCCGGAATCACCGGTGTCGAAGAGGATCCGGGTTTCGCCGTGCTCGAAGAGAAGAGAGAGGCCGAACTCGGCCGCGAGGCGGGCGCCGTGGGTGGGAGCGTCGTTTTCGATGAGCACCGTCATCCGCATCGGCTGTCCTCCGCCGTGGTGAGTCACTCGGGCGGTGCCAGCATCGCATATCCACCGGCCTTTCGGGACCGATGCGAGGCCCACGATCGGTGGCCCCGGAGCACAGGCTGAAAACGAACCGGCGCGGGAAGAAATCGCTCAATGAAGCTCAATTCGACAGAACACCGCGTGGCGATCCCGCACTCTACGGAACGACTCCCGACCAGCCGGTCGTGTCGCCGGACTCGAAGCCGTCGGCAAAGAGCGGCAGCAGATCGAGGGTGGCCCGTCGCGGCGGGAGGACCACCGGCCGAATTCCGTCGTCGGCGGTGATCAGAAAGACATCGATCCCCGCCGGTCCGGTTTCTGTGAGCGTGACTTCATAGCTCCCGTCGCCCAGGTCGCTGATGGATCCGATGGTCGTGAACTCATCGCTCTCGGGCGCGTGCTCGACGGTGAAGCCGGTGACGCCGGCGCCGAGCAGAGTCCCCCGACCAGTCCCTGAGCTCGACCCGCATCAGCCACTCGTCCCCGGACCCCGCGACCCTCGCAAAGCCGACGTTTGAAGCAATGGCGTCCGGTCGCCCGATGAGCGCGGTGCGTTCGGCGTCGAAGAGCGCCTGGAGCTGATAGACCGGATCCGGATCCGAGGTGGCCTGGAAGGCGATGTTGAAGTCGATGAAGTAGTCGCCGTCGGCGCAGCCGCTGCTGTTGCAGACCGGGTCGTCCGTGTCGCCGAATCGAGAGATGATGAAAAAACCGACATCGGCGGACTTGACGAAGCTCGGAGGCGGGGAACCGCAACCGGTGGGGTTGCTCGGGCTGCAGGAACAGCGGCCGTCGCCGCCCATGGACCGGGCCGCCTCCATGGCCGCCATGGTTCTGGCGGGAAGATCGCCGCCGGTTCCGATAAATGCGTTTTCGGCGGCGGTGATCACCGGACTGCCGGTGAGGACATTCCCCTGGATCGCGTAGTGCACCGATCCGAAGGATCCCGTCGTTCCCGATGCATAGGCGCCGTTGCCCGAACCCGTCTGGGTCGCGGAGGTGGCGACGGTCGCTTCGGCCACCCCGTGCTGGTGGAGGTGGGAGTTGGTGACGAGAATGAGCTCGTCAACGATCTGCTGCGCCGTCGAACCGTTGTGCAGACCGTTCCAGATGATGGTGCGTCGTACGCCCGTGGCATCGACGTAGGACTGCGCCGCGCCCCCGCCCTTGCCGACCACGATGACCGGAAGATACTGCTCGAGATCGAATCCGGTGAGACAGGTGGCCGAGGCCACGACGACCTCCTGGGTCTCGGTGTCGGCGGCGACGATGGACCACGTCGCCCCGACGGGCGTGGCGGCCAGGAGCAAAACCGCGCAGCAGATGAAGGTTGTGATTCGCATGAAAGTACCCTTCGACTGATTTCTGCGTACCGTCCCTCGGAGCGGTGTCGATCTCAAAGGTCGGGCCGACGCCGTACCAGGATACGTCGAAACCGCTCCGATTCGATTTCCGCATGCCACAATGGCTTGCGAGAACCCGTTGGAGAAAGCCATGGCTGAGGACCGCGAAGCCGAAGTCACCGAGATCGTGACGCGCCTCAAGGAGGCCGGGGGATCCGATCGAGCCACGGCCGAGGAGCTGCTGCCCTACGTCTATGACGAGCTCCGCAGGCTGGCGAGGAAGTACCTCAGCCGCGAACGACCCGGACACACTCTGCAGCCGACCGCATTGGTCCACGAGGCCTACATCAAACTGGTGGATGAGTCCAAGATGGACTGGCAGGGGCGGACCCATTTTTTTGCGGTTGGCGCCAAGGTCATGCGGCACCTGCTCATCGACCACGCTCGGGGCAAGGGGCGGGCCAAACGCGGCGGCGATCGGCAGAAGGTGACCCTTGCCGATGGTCTGACGCCCTTCGGGCACCAGGAGTTCGACACCGAGGATCTCCTCGCCTTGAATGAAGGTCTCGATCGGCTGGCGGTGCTCGATGCGCGCCAGGCGAGGGTGGTCGAGCTGAGGTTCTTCGGCGGGCTGACGGTTCCCGAAGTGGCCCTCATCCTCGATGTTTCCCGGCGAACCGTCGAGGGTGATTGGGCGCACGCGAGAGCATGGCTTAATAGAGAACTTGCGCGGAGAGGTGACGATTGAGCTCTGAACATCACGCGAGAGTGAAGGCGCTCTTCCTCGCGGCGTGCGAACTGCCGCCCGAGGAGCGCCTCGAGTTTCTCCGGCGCGAGTGCGGATCAAACGAGACGCTCATGGATGAGGTCGAGGAGCTCCTGGGATTTCACCAGGCGGAAACCACCGGCGAGAGCACGAGATCAACCGCGAGGCTCGATGATCTCGAGTCGATCGTGAACTTCAAGGTTCTGCAACGGATCGGCGAGGGCGGGATGGGGGAGGTTTACGAGGCCGAGCAGACCGAGCCGGTCCGGCGCCGGGTGGCGCTCAAGATCATCAAGTGGGGGATGAACACCAAGGAGGTGCTGGCGCGGTTCGAATCCGAGCGGCAGGCGTTGGCCCTGATGAACCACCCCAACATCGCCAAGGTCTACGACGCGGGGATGACCGAGAGCGGCCGGCCCTATTTCTCCATGGAGTACGTCAAGGGAGTGCCGCTCACCGAGTACTGCGACACCCACAGGTTGAGTACCGAGCAACGACTGTGGATTTTCAACCAGGTTTGCGCGGGCGTTCAGCACGCCCACCAGAGGGGCGTGATCCACCGCGACATCAAACCGTCGAACATTCTGGTGACGGTCCAGGATGAAGAGACCGTCCCCAAGATCATCGATTTTGGAATCGCCAAGGCGACCTCCCAGCGGCTCACCGAACGGACCGTCTTCACCGAGCTCGGTCAGTGGATTGGGACTCCGGAGTACATGAGTCCCGAACAGGCCGAGATGACCGGTCTCGACATCGACACCCGAACCGATGTCTACTCGCTCGGTGTGGTTCTTTATGAACTGCTCGTCGGCGCGCAGCCCTTCGATTCCGCCACCCTGCGCAGCGCCGGGTTCGACGAGATGCGGCGGCGAATCCGGGAAGACGAGCCGCCCCGACCATCGACCCGTTTGACCCGGGGTGACCACGATTCCGATGTGGCGGCCGAGCGCCGTCGGACCAACGCCGCCCATCTCGCGCGCGAACTCAAGGGTGATCTCGACTGGATCGTCATGAAGGCCATCGAGAAGGACCGGACCCGGCGCTACTCCACGCCCATGGACCTGGCTGCGGACGTCCGGCGCCACATGGACAACGAGCCGGTGGAAGCGAGCCCGCCGAGCACCGTGTACCGGTTCGGTAAGTTCGTGCGGCGAAACCGCGCGGCGGTCGCAACGGTTTCGCTGGTGGTCTCGGCGTTGGTCCTCGGCACCATCGGCACGGCCGTCGGGATGGTCAAGGCGAAACGTGAGGCCGAGGCTTCGCAGCAGGTGGTCCAACTGATGTCCGGGATCCTCGGCGGGCTCAACCCGACGGGGGCCTACGGCCACACCGAGTCCATTGACGAGATCCTCGATCGCGGCCTGGTGCAGATCGATGAGACGCTCGAGGGTCAACCCCTCGTTGCGGCCCGGCTCAAGGACCTCATCGGCCGTGTGTACATGGGACTGGGTGAGTTCTTCAAGGCGCGGCCGGTGCTCGAGGACGCCTATGCCGTCAGGCTCGCCGAACTCGGCGATGCCAATCCCTCGGTCGGGGACAGCCTCGACATCCTCGGCGTTGCAAGGATGCTCACGGGAGACTACGAGGATGCGCTTGCTGTCCTCGAAAAAGCGTTGGTGGTCTACGAGGGCTCGGTCGGGCTCGATCACGGGGCCGTCGGCTACACCTTGACCAATATCTGTTACGTCCAGTGGCGCCTGGGAAACTACGACATTGCGATGGACTACTGCGATCAGGCGGTGGCCAATCTCGAACGCAACTACGGAGTTGACGGGCTCGCCGTGGCGACGCCTCTGTACAACCAGGCGATCGTGCTGCGGGAGTTGGGTGAGCACCGGCAGGCGCTGGCGGTCGCCCAGCGCGCCCTTGCGATTCGAGAGACCCACCTCGGTCCGGATCACACCGCCGTTGGTTGGGCGCTCCATGATCTCGCCCTGTGCCACGAGTTCGTCGGCGAGTACGACACCGCTCGCGCTCTCCATGAGCGGGCCATGGCCATCCAGACCGAGGCGCTCGGGCCCGACAGCAACGCGGTCTCCATGCCGCTGACGCGGCTGGCGGTGGCGAGAAAGGCCGATGGCGAGCTCGAGGAGGCGAGGGCCTTGTTCCAGCGGGCCCTGGAGATCCGGGAAAACGCCATGGGCGCCGACCACCCCGATCTCGTCTGGATCCTGTTGCCCTACGCGCATCTCCTGCGAGACCTCGGTGACGAGCCGGCGGCGCGGCGGATGTTCGAGCGCAACCTCGCGATCGCGGAGAAGTGGTACGGACCCGAGCACATGGAAACGGCGGCTGCCCTGGCCGGTCTCGCGTACCACGAGTATGCGGTGGGGAGGGTAGGCGTCGCCCGCGAACTCATGGAGCGAAGTCTGGAGACCCAGGTCCGCGTCGTCGGCGCGAAGGCCCGGCGGCTCGGGATCACCTACTACAACCTCGCCTGTATCAACGCCATCGAGGGCGACGCCGGCGACGCGTTGGTCAACCTCCAGCTCGCCCTCGACACCGGCTGGTCGTGGTACGGCGTGGAGTCGGACGCTGATCTCGACTCGCTCCGCGGAGACCCCGAGTTCGAAGCGATGGCGGGCGAGATCAAACGCCGGGTCGAAGCCGGGGAGTGAGTTTCCCCAGGGCAAGCCTAAACCGGCCGCGGCGGATGCGCTCTTCGTCGAAATTCGCGGCCGCGCGCAACAAATCCCTGTTCTTCGCTCTCTAACCGGCGCCCATTCTCGGCTTCGATCACGAGACAGTGCCTCAAGATACTGGGTTTGAGGGTAGAATGACCCCGGGAGGTCGCGCCGTGAAAAACCGCGCAGCGTTGGCTGCGTTCCTCGTGACGGCGATAGCCGTTTGGGCGGCTTTGCCGTCGCGCCCGGCGGATGCACAGCAGCTCTCGGGAAGCGGCGACAGGTCGGAGACCGCCGCGCAGCAGGAGATCGCAACCCTCGCGGCGGCGCCGAGCGCCATCGAGGCCGATGCCCTGGACGAGCGGGTGCGGGCTCTGGTCGTGGCCGGCCGGGCCGCCGAGCCGGAGGTCCGCGAATTCGCCGAGCGCGCTGTGGCGCTCCGGCGCGGCGCCGCCGACCCGCCCGCTCTCCTGGCGTCGAGCCTGAGCCTGCTCGGCGAGGTCCTGCTCGCCGCGGGCGAGCTCGACCCGGCAGCGAATGCGATGGTCGAAGCCGAGGAGCTCCTGCTTCCCCTCGCGGACGGAGAACGGCAGCTCGGCCGGGTCCGCTGCAGGCTTGCGGTGGTTCGGCGAGCCGAGGGCAACCCACCCGAGGCGGCCCTGCTCGCAGCCTCCGGTCTCGAGCTGCTCGAGCGCGACGCCGCACCGGGCGACCCCGACCGTGCGCAGTGCGCCGCCGAGCTGGCGGAGATCGCCAACGCCATGGGCGACTACCGGACCGCTTGGCGAACCTACGAAAAGCTGCTCGAGGACCAGGAGTCGGTCCACGGAACGGACTCTCCCGAGGCGGGCGTCGCACGAGCCAGGACGGCCCAGGCCGCAGCCGGCGCGGGCGAGTACGAGGCAGCCGAAGCCCTCTTCCGGCAAGCACAGGCGACCCTGGAGGCGGCGCTCGGCACGACCCATGTAGAGGTCGCCACCGTCCTCAGCGGTCTCGCCAACGTGGTGCGCAGGCAGGGCGACTTCGTCGAGGCGCGACGGCTGCTCGAGGAATCACTCGCCATTCTGGAAGACGCGCTCGGCCCCGACGACCCACAGGTCGCCGGGGCGCTCACCAGCCTCGGCAACGTCCAGATCGGGCTCGGCGACTTCCCGGCCGCCCGGTTCGCCTACGAGCGCGCGCTCGTGATCTCGGAGAGGGCCTACGGACCCGATGACCCCAAGGTCGCCAGGGTTCTCTCGAACCTGGGCGCTGTCATATTGAACCAGGGCGATCCCGAGGGCGCAGTACCGTTGCTCGAGCGCTCGGTCGCGATTCGCGAACGGGCCTACGGCGCCGACGCGCCGATCCTCGGTGTGCCTCTCATCAACCTCGGAGACGCCTTTCTGCAGGCCGGCGACCTCGACCGCGCGCGGGCGTGTCTGGAACGCGCCGCCGCGATCTTCGAGCAGGACCGGGGCGACCGCACCTACGCCACCGAGGCGGTCAACAACCTCGGGCTCCTCCTGCTCGATCAAGGTCACGGCGACGAAGCGGCGGCTGCCTTCGACCGGGCCCGCCGGATCGTCGAGGAGACAGCCGGTCACTCCCACCCCCGGACCGCCATCGTCATCGCCAACCAGGCCCGTGCGGCGGCGTTTGACGGCCGGCTGGACGCCGCGCTCGGCTATGCGCTCGAGTCGGAGCGCATCGCCCGCGAGCACCTGCGTCTCACCGCGGCCGGGCTGTCCGAGCGCGAAGCGCTGATCTACGCCCACCAGCAGCGCGAGTCGCTCGATCTCGCTCTCAGCCTGCTCGCCGAACCCGGCGTCGACGATCCGATCCTGGTGGCGGCGGCGTGGGATGCCCTCATCCGTTCCCGCGCTCTGGTGCTCGAAGAGATGACGCTGCGTCGGGCGCTGCTCGTCGGAACACCCGCAGCGAGCGCCGCGCTCGAGGCGTGGGGCGCCGCCGCGGACCGGCTTTCGCAGCTCCTGGTCGGGGGTGGCGCCGTCAACTCCGCCGACGATGTCAATGAGGCGCGCCGGGACCTCGAGCGTGCCGAGCGCGAGCTGGGCGCCGCGAGCCCGCCGTTCGAGCGCGAGCTGGCGCGCGCCGGATACGGCTTCGAGGAGGTCGCCGCCGCCGTGCCGCCGAATGCCTGTCTCGTGGCTTACACCCGTTTCTTCCGAACCTACGCCTCGGACCCGGTTCGGCGTTTGGAGGCGCCCGAGCAGTGGTACCTCGCCTTCGTGCTTTCGCCGGCCGGCGTGGTCGAGGCCCGGCCGCTCGCCCCCGCAGCCACCATCGATCCCCTGGTCGAGCGCTGGCGGGGGGCGGCCCGGCGGTCCACCGGTGGTGAGAGCGAAGCGAAAACCGTCGGTGAGCTTCTTCGGAACCGGGTCTGGGACCCGATGGCCGAACGGTGTGACGATGCGCAACGGGTGTTTCTGGTACCCGACGGCGAGCTCGGCCTGGTCAACTTCGCGGCCCTCCCGGGAGGGCTCGACACCTTTCTCGTCGAACGGGCGTCGGTGATGGCCGTGCTCAGCCACGAGCGCGACCTCGTATCCAGGCCTCTCGAGACCGAGGCAGGCAATTGCCTTCTCGCCCTCGGCTCTCCGGATTTCGACGCCGCACCGGATGGCTCGACCGACTCCGGATTGGCGTCGATCGGGCCAAGCAACGCGGCGAATGACTCGCCGTCACGGGGCCTGACTGGGGTCCGCTTTCCGCCATTGCCGAAAACCGCCGACGAGATCGAGGCGGCGGCCGCTCTGTGGACCGCGTCGGACGTTCGCGCGACGGTCGTCCGGCTCAGCGGGGCCGAGGCCAGCGAGGCCGCCTTCAAGGCGCTCGCGCCGGGCTTTCGGGTCCTCCATCTCGCGACCCACGGCTTCTTTCTCGATGACACCGGGCCGGTACCCGGTGGAGGCGAGCGCGGCGTCGGCGGCCTCGTAGCAGCGGACACCGTTTCTGACGAGGACATCGACGGGAACCCGGTACGACTCTCAGGCTTGGTTTTGGCCGGCGCCAACCGGCGGCAGTCAGGCGACGAGGACGGAATCCTCACCGCCGAGGAGATCGCCACCCTCAACCTCGACGGGGTTGAGTGGGCGGTGCTCTCGGCCTGCGACTCCGGGGTCGGCGAGGTCGGCAGCCACGAGGGTGTCTTCGGGCTCCGCCGCGCGTTCCGGATCGCCGGCGTCCGCACCGTGATCATGAGCTTGTGGGCGGTGGACGACGAGGCCGCCCGCGAGTGGATGACCGCCCTCTACCGCGCCCGCCTGAGCGACGGGCTGTCGACCGCCGAATCGGTGCGTCGGGCGAACCTGGACGTCCTCACCGCGCGCCGCCTCCGGGGCGAGAGCGTCCACCCGTTCTTCTGGGCCCCCTTCCTCGCTTCCGGCGACTGGCGTTGACCGGGGCATCACCAAGGACCTCCATTCGCCGGCTGGCGTGCCCGTTGTGCGCAATCGCCTCTCATCGACGTTAACAGGTTGAATACAGCGCGGTACGGGTCGAACCCGTCGCCGAGCTGGCTGGGGGGTGCCATGTCCACGACCAGGATCCGACTGATCTCGATCATCGCCATCGTCTTCTTGGCCGCAGCCGCAATCGCGTTCGCCGGCTTCGCCGACACCGAGGTCTACCTCCCGGCGGTGGGCGCCGCGCCAGGGGTCCCGCCCGCGGTCTGGTACACCACCGTCTGGGTCCACAACCCGAGCTCCACCCGCGCCGACGTCACCTTCGCGCTGCTCGAACGCCGGGCCAACCCGTCGCCGCTGACCTTCACCGACTCGATCCCGCCCGGCGACACCCGGCGTTATGACAACGCGGTCGAGACGCTGTTCGGCCTTCAGACCTTCGGCGCCATCCGCGTCACCGCCAACGTCGCCGTCGTCGTCGGCTCGAGGATCTACTCGCAGCCCGGCGCCGCCCTCGAGAACTCCTCGGGCCAGTTCTTCGCCGCCGTCCCGGCCTCCTTCTCCATCGGCGCCGGCGAGTCCACCGAAATCGTCGGCGGCTGGCAGATCCGGCCCACCGCGGACTCCGCCTTCCGCTTCAACTTCGGCTTCGTCGAGACTACCGGAACCGGCACCTGCCAGGTCGAGGTCGCGGCCAAGGATGAAACCGGCGCCACCCTCGCCACCAGGGGCTACACCCTCGGGCAGTGGGAGCAGCTGCAGAAGGCATTCGCGAACGAGTTTCCCAGGGTCTCGTCGGATAACGTCCGGCTCACCGTCACCGTGATCTCGGGCAGGGGCCGGGTCATCGCCTTCGGCTCGTCGGTGTCGAACGGGCTCGACGACCCGTCGACGCTGGAGATGCGCTTCGCAGATGAGCTGCTCGCAGCCAACGCGGGCGGCGGCACCATCACCGGCGTTACCGCCGGCGCCGGCCTCACCGGTGGCGGCGCGGCGGGCAACGTGACCCTCAACATCGGCGCCGGCGCCGGCATTGCGGTCGCCGCCGACGCGGTTTCCGTCGCCGACGCCGGGGTGACGACCGCCAAGCTGGCAGCCGCCGCGGTGGCGAGCGGCAAGATCGCCGACGGTGCGGTCACGACGACAAAGCTCGCCGACGGCGCGGTGACGCCCGCCAAGGTCTCGACCGCCGGCGGGGCCACTGGCCAGGTGCTCACCGTGACGCCCTCGGGCGCGGCCTGGCAGGCGGTTTCCGGCGGCGCCGGCGGCGACATCACCGCCGTCACCGCGGGCGCAGGGCTCTCAGGGGGAGGAACCACCGGCGACGTGACCCTGTCGGTCGCCACGAGCGGCATCGCCACCGCCATGCTCCAGGACGCGGCCGTGACCGCGGCCAAGCTGTCGCCCACGGGCGGCGCCGCCGGCAACATTCTCAAGCACACCGGCTCGGCGGTGGTGTGGGGTACTGAAAACGGGTTTTCGCTTCCATACGACGGCTCCGGCAACTCAGCCTCCCCGCTCTTCCGGGTCGAAAACACCGCCCAGGGGGCCGCCATCATCGGCAACAGCACCGGCGGGACCGGCGTTCAGGGCAATGCACACGGCGCCCATCAGATAGGCGTTCAAGGGATCGCGACCAACCCGCTTGGCGCCGGGATCAGCGGCGTTCAATGGGCTACCAGCACCGCCGGCACACTTGCTGAACCGGAACGCGGCGCCTTCGGCGTTCACTTCCCGACCGGCAACTACGGCTACCTCGGCTCCGCCGATTATGGCGTGCTCGGCCATCGCGGGGACGACTCGTCGGTCGGCGGTCTCGGCACCACCAACGGCGTCTACGGACGGTGCACCGTCGCCGGCCGCTACGCCGGCTACTTCAACGGCCCGGTCAACATCAACGGCAACCTCTCCAAGTCCGGTGGGAGCTTCAGGATCGACCACCCCCTCGACCCGGAAAACCGCACCCTCTCCCACTCCTTCGTCGAGTCGCCGGACATGATGAACGTCTACAACGGCAACGTGGTTCTCGATCCGCAGGGCGAGGCGCTCGTCGAGCTGCCGGAGTGGTTCGAGGCCCTCAACCGCGACTTTCGCTACCAGCTGACCTCGATCGGGGCACCGGGCCCCAACCTCTACATCTCAGAAGAGATCAGTGGGAACCGATTCAGGATCGCCGGCGGTCAAGCAGGCCTGAAGGTGTCCTGGCAGGTCACCGGCATCCGCCGCGACGTCTGGGCCGACGCCCACCGGATCCCGGTCGAGGAGGACAAGCCCGACGACGAGCGCGGCACCTACCTCGCACCCGAGCTCTGGGGCCAGCCCGAGGAGAAAGGGCTGATCTGGCTGCAGGAGGCCGGTATCCGGAGTGCGCGCAAGCGTGAAGGGAGGACGCAGTGAGACCCGAGGTGGCGTTCCATCGAGTTTGTTCATCAACCCCGGCGCCGGCAGCGGCGGCCGAAGAAAATGGAGATCAAGACATGTCAAAGACTCGCCTCATCGCGCCGCTCGCTCTCGCTTTTTACATGATGATCGCGTCGTGGATCCCGGCCACCGCAGCGGAAGAGACCGCGGCCTCCGTCGAAGGCGCGCTCGTGGTCAACGGAACCACCGTCGAGCTGCCGTACGTCTACGCCTTCGCCCAGAAGACCGGTTTCTACGACGAGGCGGACCCGACCTGGACGCTGCTGTTTGTCAGCCACCCCATCGACGAGCGCAGCCTCGACGACCACATCTTCGACGCGGCGTACGTGCGCGTCGGCATCACCCTGAGCGCCGAGTTCGGCGACGAGCCCGAGCTCCAGGTCCTGTCCCAGGACATCCGGTTCTCGGCCGATGCCCAGGGCAACGTGACCGGCGGGACCTACCCGCAGATCGAGCTTGCCAGCGTTGGACCGGAGATCTTCGCAGGCAGGGTCTACCACGCCGAGCCGGCGGAGTTCTTCGACGACACCTTCCAGTACGACTTCACGTTTAGCCTGCCGCTCTCCGATCCGTTCGGACCCATCGGCGAGGCCCTTCCTGCCGGCGGCGGCGAACCCGGCGCGGCCTATCTCGCGTTTGTCGATGCCATCCACGCCGGCGATTTGGAAAGGCTCAAGGCCCTTGTGCCCCCCGAGAGGGCGGCGATGCTCGAAGGCGAAGACGCCCAGGACAACATCGGGTTCATCCAGATGATGACGCCGACCGACGTCGAGGTCGTGAGCGGATCGAGCGATGGTGAGACCGCGATCCTCCAGATCACCGGCGCCATGGACGGCGAGTCCGTGACAGGCGAGATCACCCTCGTCCACGAGGGCGGCCTCTGGGTGGCGACCGGTTCCGCCTGGGACTGAGTCGATCCACTCCCGCGCCGCCCGCCGATTCGCAGCCGCTCGTCACGCTCTCAGTCGGGTCACGGACCGGAGGCGGTGCGCTTTCTCCCTCAACCGGCGTTTGGGGATGAGAGCGAATTCGACCTTCTGGAGGACACCATGAAGTACTCGATCCTGACCCTCGCGACCCGGGCCCTGGTATCAGGCTTCGTTCTTGGACTGGCATTCGCCGGCCCGGCCTCGGCCGACACGTACATCGTCGACCGCTTCGACGACAGCACCATCGACACGTGCAGCATCCTGTTCAACGACTGCGCGTTGCGAGGGGCCATCATCAAGGCCAACCAGCACCCAGGTGACGACATCGTCAACCTCGGAACCGGCACCTACACCCTGACCATCGCCGGCGTCAACGAGGATCTCTGCCAGACCGGCGACCTCGACGTTCACGACACCCTGATCATCGACGGAGAAGGCCCGGAGCGGACGTTCATCGATGCGGCCGGGATCGACCGGGTTTTGCACATGCTCGCCGCGGGAAAGCGGCTCACCGTTCGCGGGGTGACCATCACCGGGGGCTACTCCGCCTCCGGAAACGGCGGCGGGCTCTTCCTCTCCCAGGGGGGCGTGACCCTCGAAGGGTGCGTGGTCACCGCCAACGTCACACCCGCCGGCACCGGGGCAGCGATCTTCGATCTCGCGCAGGACACGACTCTCGGGCTCCGGATCTTCGACAGCTGGATCACGGGGAACTCGAGCGCCGCGGCCAGCGGGGTGTACTCGACCTCCTACCTTCTCATCCAGCGCTCGACCATCAGCGCCAACAGCGGAGGCTACTCGCTGGTGATAAACGGCGACAACAGCACCGTGATCAACAGCACCGTCAGCGGCAACCTCTCGAACGCCAACGCCGGGGTGCAGGTCGGTGGCTCCGGGGTGTGGTTCGTCGGCTGCACTCTCGCGAACAACGACGGCCTTGAGCTCGACCCGGTCGCCAGCAGCGCCCCTACGCTGCGCAATACCGTGATCTTGGGAGACTGCGGTTTCGGACCGGTCTCCTCCGGCGGCAACCTCGAGAGCCCGGGCAACACCTGCGACCTCGGCGGGTCCGACCTCAGCTTTGTCCCCGACGCCATGCTCTCGAACCTCGGCTGGTACGGGGGACCGACCCCGGTCCACCGGCCGCTGCCGGGCAGCCCGGCGGTCGACCAGGCGATCGCCGCCCCAGGCTGCCCACCCGTCGACCAGCGCGAGCTGTCGCGGCCGCGCGACGGCGGCGGCAGCTCGGCGGCGGTCTGCGACATCGGCGCGGTCGAGTTCGCCGGCGTCGGCGAGGTCTTTGTCGAGGGCTTCGAGTGCGGCTACCTCACCCCCTGGTCCGCAACCGTATGGTAGCGGGCACAGGCGGCCGCTGACGCCAGGCCGCGGTGCCAGCGCTTTTCACCAGCGTCCCGCCGAAGGCGGTGTGCGTTTACTGCTGGATTCATCGTTTCACCTCTTGAACACGTCTTGCGAACCGGAGGAAACCATGAAGAACTCGATCCGCATCGCAATTGTCCCCGCGCTGTTGGCAAGCGCCATCCTCGTCCTTTCCATTCCGCCGGCGTCGGCGCAGGCCTGCCCCGAGCTGCTCGGTCTCTGGCCCTTCGGCGCCGCCCAGGCGGTGGCGGTGGCGGGCTCGACCGCCTACGTCTCGAGCGGCCCCTCGCTGCTGGTGGTCGACGTGTCGATTCCCGGCTCGCCGCAGCTGCTCGGCGACGTAACCTTGCCCGACATCGTCAACGGGATCGCCGTGGCGGGCGACTATGTTTACGTGGCAGATCATCTCGCCGGTATTCGGGTGATCGACGTCAGCGTCCCGTCATCGCCGGTCGAGATCGGGTTTCTCGACACTATAGGATACACCTACGATGTGGCGGTCGCCGGCAACTTCGCCTATGTGGCCAATGGAAACGATGGACTGCGGGTGATCTCGATTGCCAACCCCGCGGTCCCCGCCGGGGTCGGTTTGCTCGACACTCCCGGAGGAGCCGTCGGCGTGGCGGTGGTGGGGAACCACGTCTATGTCGCGGACGGGAGTCAAGGGTTGCGCGTTGTCTCGGTCGCCAATCCCGCGTCGCCAGTCGAGGTTGGGTTCTTCGACAGCCCGGGATACACCCACGATGTGGCGGTCGCCGGCAGCTACGCCTACCTCGCGGACGACTCTTTCGGTCTGCGAGTGATCTCTGTCGCCAACCCGCTGGCGCCGGTGGAGGTGGGCTTCGTGGACACACCCGGCTACGCACGCGGTGTCGCTGCGGCCGGCAGTCTTGCGTTCGTCGCGGACTACTGGGGAGGTTTGCGCGTCGTCGACGTCACCAACCCCTCGGCGCCGTCCGAGGTCGGCTCCATGCGTCCCGGTTCCCAGAGCTACGGGGTTGCGGCCGTGGCCTCGCTCGCCTACGTTGCGGATGACGCGGGCGGACTGGTCATCATCGACGCCGCCGTCCCGAGCCTGCCGACGGTTGCCGGCGCCTTGCCCACCGGCGGGATCTCCTACAAGGTGGCGGCGGCGGCCGGCCTCGCCTACGTCGCGGTCTTTCCCGACACCATTCGGGTGATGGATGTGACCGCCCCGTCGGCGCCGGTGGAGATCGCCAGCGTCACCGCTCTCTCCACTCCTCATCGGATCGCGCTCGCCGGCTGGCACGCCTACGCCGCCGAGTACGACGAGGGCTTGGAGATCTTCGATCTTACCGCGCCCGCTGCGCCGGTGTCCGTGGGATCCATCGACACTCCAGGCGAGGCCCGCAGTGTGGCGGTGGTCGGCGACCATGCCTATGTCGCCGACGGAAGCTCCGGTCTGCGGGTCATCGATGTCAGCGTGCCGGGGACGCCCTCCGAGCTCGGCTTCGTCGACACCCCGGGATCCGCCTTCGCGATCGCCGTCGCCGGTAGCTTCGCCTACGTGGCCGACCTGAGCGAGGGCCTGAGGGTCATCGACATCAGCAACCCGGGCTCGCCGGCCGAAATCGGCTTTCTCGATACCCCGAGCTCAGCCTATGGCATCGCCGTCGCCGGCGACCACGCGTTCGTGGCCGACTACAGCAGCGGCGTCCGGGTTATCGACATCTCGGTGCCGACCGCGCCGGTCGAGGTCGGCGTCTACAACACTCCGGGCTCTGCCTTCGATATAGCAGTGCTCGGTGACAGGGCGTACGTGGCTGACCGGGACGGCGGTGTGCTTGTGCTCGACATCAGCACGCCGGCGGCTCCGGTGCTCGTCGGTTCGTACGACACAATTGGGGAAGGGAGGGGCCTGGCGTTGTCCAACGGCACGCTCGTGCTGGCGGACTACAACGCCGGTCTCGCGGTGTTCGACGACTGCCGCGAGGTCGTCTTCGAAGACGGCTTCGAGGCCCTCGGTTCCTCGGCATGGTCGGCGGTGCAGCCGTGAGACGGTTGCCTGGAGTCGACGACGTCAACCGCGAGCACAATGCGCCGGGGCGTCCCGCCAGAGACCGCAATCGTCGCGTTCACTGAAGGAGAGGACGATGAGCCCGAACAACCGGCATTGTGCATTCCCGATCGTCATCGCGATCGCCCTGCTGGCCGCCGGCCCGGCCGCGGCCGATGTCTACCAGGTCGACCGCACCGACGACAGCATCCACAGCGGGTGCGACCCGGCCACCTACCCAGACTGCTCCCTGCGGGGGGCGATCATCAAGGCCAACAACCACGTCGGCAACGACATCGTCGAGCTCGGCGCCTACACCTACACCCTTTCGATCGCCGGCGCCGACGAGGACTTCTGCCAGACCGGCGACCTCGACGTTCACGACACCCTGATCATCGACGGAGAAGGCCCGGAGCGGACCTTCATCGATGCGGCCGGGATCGACCGGGTTTGCACATGCTCGCCGCGGGGAAGCGGCTCACGGTTCGAGGGGTGACCATCACCGGCGGCAACTCCGGGTTGCAGGGCGGCGGTGGGGTCCTCTCGTCGCAGGGCGGTCTCCGTCTCGAAGGATGTGTGGTCACCGGTAACCACGCCCCGAACGGAGACGGGGGAGGGATCTGGGACTACGCCTCCGACACCACCCTCGGAGTCCAGATCCTGGACACCTGGGTCACGGGGAACACCGCGCGGCTGCGGCGGCGTGCGCTCGACCTCGCGGCTCCTTCTCGAGCGGTCCACCGTCAGCAACAACACCTCGATCGAGCGCTGGCCCGCGGTCGACGTGTTCGGCGCCAATAGCGTGCTTCACAACTCCACCATCAGCAACAACACCTCGCCCACCCACACCGGAGGGGTCGAGATCTGGGCGGCGGCGGTCACCATCAGCAGCTGCACCCTCGCCGGCAGCTCGGCGGCGGTCTGCGACATCGGCGCGGTCGAGCTCGCCGGCGCCGGCGAGATCTTCGTCGAAGGCTTCGAGTGCGGCCACCTCGCCCCCTGGTCCGCAACGGTGTGGTAGCGGGCACCGGCGGCCGCTGACGCCGGGCGGCCGAACTGCCGCCGATCGCCAGCCTCTCGGCGAAGGTGTTGTGCGTTTTCCTCCGTCTTGATCGTTTCACCTTTTGACAACGTCTCGCGAACCGGAGGACACCATGAAGGCCGCCGTTCACAACAGCATGACCGTGGCGCTCGTCTGCAGCGTCCTTGTCCCACTCCTTGCACTACCGGCGGCGGCGCAGGACTGCCCCGAGCTGCTCGGCCGCTGGCCGTACGGCGCGGCCAGCACCGTGGCCGTGTCCGGCTCGTTCGCCTTCGTCGGCAGCGGCAGCGTGCTGCTCGTGGTCGATGTCTCGAATTCCGGCGCTCCGCAGCTGCTCGGGGAGGTGAACCTGCCCGAGATCGCGAGGGGAATCGCCGTGGCGGGAGACCATGCCTATGTTGCCGACGGCTACGCCGGATTGCGGGTGATCGACGCCAGCGTCCCGACGGCGCCGGTCGAGGTCGGTTTCGTCGACACCCCGTACTACGCCAACGGTGTGGTGGTCACAGGAAATTACACCTACGTAGCCGATGGGTACGGCGGTCTGAGAGTGATTTCGATCGCAAACCCGGCGGCGCCGGTCGAGGTCGGTTTCCTCGATACCCTGAGCTACTCCCTGGACGTGGCGGTGGCTGGAAACCACGCCTATGTGGCGGACGGATGGTCCGGCGGTCTCCGCGTGATTTCAATCGCCAACCCCTCGGCGCCGGTCGAGGTCGGTTCCCTCGTCACTCCGGGGCTCGCCCAGAGAGTCGCGGTGGCAGGGAGCTACGCCTACGTGGCGGACGGTGCCAACGGCGGTCTCCGCGTGATCTCCGTCGCCGACCCCTCGGCGCCCGTCGAGGTCGGTTTCCTCGACACCCCTGGTGAGGCGACGGATATTGCAGTCAACGGCAGCTTCGCGTTTGTGGCGGAAGGCTACTGGGAAAACCTGGTCGTGGACGTCAGCACACCCGCGGCGCCGGCAGCGCTGGGAATTCTCGACACCAATGGCAAGGCCGTCGCCATCGCGGTCGCGTCCGGGCTCGCGTATGTCGCAGTCGACTCTGAAGGGCTCGTGGTCTTCGAGTTCAGCGATCCCGACGCTCCGACCCGAGTCGGCGCCTTCCAGACCGCGGGGTATTCCATTTCGGTCGCGGTCGCCGGCGAACTCGCGTACGTCGGGACCTATGGTCCGATCGGCCTGAGGGTGCTGGACCTGGCAACGCCGTCCGCGCCGTACGAGGTCGGCTGGATCGACCTGCTCGGATCTCCCCAACAGGTGGTCATCTCGGGCGGGCACGCGTATGTTCCGGTGCTCAATGCGGGGCTCCAGGTGCTCGACCTCGGCCGTCCCCTCGAGCCCCTCCCGGTCGGCCTGCTCGACACGCCGGGCGTGGCGCGCGGGGTGGCGGTGGTCCGCACCACCGCGTACGTGGCCGATGGCAGCGAAGGGCTGAGGATAGTCGACGTTGGTAACCCGGCCTCGCCGATCGAGATGGGGTTCGTGGACACCCCGGGAACGGCGTACGGCGTTGCCGTCACAGGCAACCACGCCTTCGTCGCGGACGCCGGTGCCGGGCTTCGGGTCATCGACGTCAGCAACCCGGCCTCGCCGACCGAGGTGGGGTTCGTGGACACCCCGGGGACGGCATACGCGGTCGCCGTGGCCGACGGCCACGCCTACGTTGCCGACGACAACTCCGGGCTCCGCGTGATCGACGTCAGCAACCCGACCGCGCCGCAGGAGGTGGGCTTCTACACCACCGACACCTCGGCCACCGATGTCATCGTTGCCGGCGACTTGGCGTACGTGGCAAACAGGGGATACGGCCTGCTGGTGCTCGACGTGAGCACTCCTGCCACACCGGTGCTCGTGGGCTCGTACGACACACCCGGTCTGTCTGAAAGCCTCACACTGTCCAACGGCAGGGTGGTGGTGGCCGACTATGACGCCGGCGTTGCGGTCTTCGCCGACTGCCAGGCCGGGGGCCCGCCGGGATTCGAGTCCTTTGTCCCGGCGGCGGCGGTTGCTTCCGGCGCCCAGGGCGCCTTCTTCTCCACCGATCTCGAGCTCAACAACACCGGGAACCAGGAGGCGCGGGTGGACATCGCCTGGCTGCCCCGCGGCGAGGACAACTCGGCGCCCGTGCAGGCCGACACGATCGTCCTCGCCCCCGGACGCAGCGTGCGCTTCGCCAATGTCCTCGGCGGACTCTTCGGTCTCGGCCCGGACTCCTTCGGCGCCCTCAGACTGGTGGCGACCACTGCGGACGTCATCGCCATGAGCCGGACCTATAACTCGCCCGAAGGCAAGGCGGCCGGCACCTTCGGCCAGGGGCTGCCCGCGATCCCGGCGGCCGGGATGATTGCCGGCGCCGCGCCGCAGCGGATCATCTTCCTGAGCGAAAACCCCGACTCCCGGGCCAACGTCGGTTGCGTCAACGGCTCGAGCGAGCCGGTTCGGGTCTCGCTTGCGGTCTTCGACGACAAGGGCGCACGTCTGGAAACCAGAACCATGGACCTCGGTCCCTACTCCAACAACCAGGTCAACCGGATCCTGCGCAGCTGGGCGCCGGTCAACGGCTATGTCGATGTCTCGGGCGACGACGCCGACGCCCGCTACTATTGCTACGGCTCGATGCTCGACAACCTCACCTCGGACCCGACCACGATCCTGCCGCAGACACCGTCTGACGAGATGAGCTTCATCCCGGCCGCGGCCCTGGCCGCCGGGCTCGAGGGCGCCTTCTTTCAAACCGATCTCGAGCTCAACAACAGCGGCTCGACCGCCATCAGCTATCAGCTGCTGTGGCTGCCGCGCGGGGCCGACAACAGCAACCCGGCCCGGAGCGAGCAATTCTCCCTCGCCCCCGGCGCCGGGGTGCGCTACGCCAACGTGCTGGACGAGGTCTTCGGGCTCGAGCCGGACCGGGTCGGCGCGCTGGCGGTAGAGGCCAAGAGTCCCGATCTGCTCGCTATGAGCCGGACCTACAATCTACCTTCGGGCAAAACCGCGGGCACCTTCGGCCAGGAGCTGGCCGGGATTCCGGCCGACCGGATGATCCCGACCGGAGTGAAGAAGCGGATCATCTTCATGGACGAAAACGACGATGTCCGGGCCAACATCGGCTGCCAAAACGGAGGTGACGGGCCGATCACCGTCAACATCCAGCTCTTCAGCCCGCAGGGCGCCCTGCTCGAGACAAAGACCATGAACCTGCCGCCCCGCTCCAACGACCAGATCACCCGGGTGTTCCGCAACCACGCGCCGATCACGTCGGGGTATGTCGATGTCTGGACCTCGACGCCGCGAGCGACCTTCGCCTGCTACGGCTCGGTGCTCGACAACCAGACCTCGGACCCAACCACGGTGCTGCCGCACTAAGGTCAGAGGGAAACCGTTCCTCAGGAGGAAACCATGAAGAACCCGATCCGGAACACACTGGCCGAAGCGCTCGTGGCCGGCGCCATTCTCGCACTTGCAGTCGCCGGACCAGCCTCGGCCACCACCTACGATGTCGATCGTCTCGACGACAGCGCGGTCGGTGAGTGCACGCTCCAGCCCAACGACTGCTCGCTGCGCGGCGCCATCATCGCCGCCAACAACAATGCCGGCGACGACATCATCCGACTCCCCGCCGGCACCTACACGCTGTCCATCGCCGGTGCGAGTGAGGATTTCTGCCAAACCGGGGATCTCGATGTCCGTGGTGGCCTGACCATCGTCGGCGACGGGCCGGAGAGCACGATCATCGACGCCGGTGGCGATGGCGGCATCAACGACCGCGTCTTCGATGTCCACGCGCCGGGGCAGCGATTGACGCTCCGCGGCGTGGCGATCACCGGCGGTTCTCCCGACACCGACATCGGAGGCGGGATCCGCGCCCTCGACGGCTCCCTGCGTCTCGAGACCTGCGTGGTCTCCGGCAACGAGCTTCCGACCATGAACCCGGGCGTGGCGATCTACTCCATGTCGGACGGCCCCGGCGATCTGACCGAGATCGTCGACAGCTGGATCACCGGCAACACGGGACCATGGACGACCGTGGCCCTCAATGACGCCAGAATCGAGCGCTCCACCGTGAGCGGCAATACGAGGACAGCCATCGGACTCACGGTGGGAATCTCCGGCGCGAGCAGTATTCTGCTCAACAGCACGTTCGGCGGCAACATAGCCCCAGGCGGAAGCCTCGATCTGGTGGTTTATTCCACTCTGGTCGAGATTTCCGGTTGTACGTTCAGCAACGACAACGGACCTGCGCTTTCCGTCGTGTCCGGTGCGAGCGCCACCATGAGCAACACTCTGATCGATGGCTGGTGCACGGGAACCGGCGTGCTGACCACCCTCGGCGGCAACCTCGAGAGCCCGGGTGGCAGTTGCCAACTCGGCCCCAACGATCTCGAGTTCGTCCCCGATCCCGGAATTTCGGCGCTTGGGTTCTTCGGCGGCCCCACGCCGGTCTATCGGCCGATCGCCGGAAGTCCGGCCCTCGACGCTCCGGTCGCCGCCTTGAACTGCCCGGCGCTCGACCAACGCAGCCTGTCCCGACCACGCGACGGCGGCGGAAGCACGGCGGTCTGCGACATCGGTGCGGTCGAGCTCGCCGGTGCCGGCGAGGTCTTCGTCGAGGTTTTCGAGAGCGGCTTCCTCTCGTCGTGGTCCGCGGTGGTGAGGTAGAGGATGAGCTCCCCGCGGCACCACCGCGCTATGTCGCGCTGGCAATCTCATAGAGACGACGTCAATGGCACGCTGCCGGGATCCGCCTCGGGAAGCCGGAGCGCCTCTCGACCGGCGAGCCGCGGCGCGGTAGAGTGGTTGAGAAGGAGCCTAGCACGGGGGAATGACGATCGACATTGGTCTCTGAGCAACCGACCGCCCGCGCCACGCCGCCCGAACGCGGCGATGGCCGTTCGACGACCGTGCTCCTCGATCGGGCACGGCATGGAGACGATCTCGCCCGCGATGAGCTGGTCCGCCGGCTTCTGCCGCGACTCAGACGGTGGGCCCACGGTCGTCTCCCGCAGAGCGCCCGCGACATGGCCGACACCGACGATCTGGTGCAGGTCTCGCTCATGCGCGCCCTGGAACATCTGCAGGACTTCGAGCCGCGCCACGAGGGCGCATTTCTCGCCTATCTGCGGCGGATCGTTCTCAACGCGGTGCGCGACGAGTTGCGGCGGGCGGGGCGGCGGCCGCCCCGGACCGATCTCGGCGACTCGCTGCCCCAATCGGGGCCGTCGATCGTCGAAGAGGCCATCGGCCGCGAGCTGGTGGAAGCTTACGAGGCGGCCCTGGCTGTCCTGCCCGACGAGCAGCGGGAGGCGGTGATCATGCGGATCGAGTTCGGCTACACCTACCCCGAGATCGCCGAGGCGCTCGGCCGGCCGTCGGCCAATGCCGCTCGGATGGCGGTGTCGCGGGCGCTGCTCCGGCTCGGTGAGGTCTTGAGTGAGCGCTGACGCAGACCCCCGCCTGCTGCGCCTCGCCGAGGCGATCAGCGACCGGCAATCTGTCTCGTGGGACGATGCCCGGTCGGCTGACCTCGAGCTGCGTCCGGTGGTCGACGGTCTCGAGCGCGTCCAGGCCCTGGCCGAGGCATTTGCCGCCGTTCAGGCTCCCGCCGACCGGGAAGAAATCCAACCCCTCGTCAGCCGCTGGGGCCAGCTCGAGATTCTCGAACCCATCGGCGAAGGGACATTCGGCGAGGTCTTTCGCGCCCGTGATCCCAACCTCGACCGCGAGGTTGCTCTCAAGCTGCGTCATGCCGGCCCCGGCGATGTCGACAACGCCGGCCGGCGCCTGCTCGACGAGGCGCGCCGGTTGGCGAGGATTCGCCACCCGAACGTCGTGGCGGTCCACGGCGCCGATCTCTGCGCCGGCCGGGTCGGGATCTGGACCGAGTTCGTCGACGGACCGAATCTCGAGACGCGTTTGGCCGGCGACGGCCCGCTCGGCGCCGGCGAGGCGATCTCCGTCGGTCTCGATCTCTGCCGGGCCTTGGCTGCGATCCACGCCGCCGGTCTGGTGCACGGTGATGTCAAGGCTGCCAATGTGCTGCGCGAGCGCGGCGGTCGGATCGTGCTCGGCGATCTCGGATCGGCCACCGAGGCGGGCGCGACACCGATTTCCGGAAGTCCGGCGACGCTGGCGCCGGAGGTCCTCGCCGGCGGTCCCGCGACCCCGAACGCGGATCTCTACAGCCTGGGAGTCCTGCTCTTTCGGCTCCTTTGTGGTCGCCTTCCCTTCGATGCCGCTCACCCCGGCGCCGCCCGGGTCATGCTGCGCGATGTGCGGCCCGACCTGCCGCCCGCGCTCATCGAGGCCGTGGAGCGAGCCGCCGACCCCGACCCGGCGCGGCGCTTCCCATCGGCGGGGGCGTTCGAGCAGGCTCTGATCGGCGCTCGTCAGCAGCCTGCGGAGGCGTCCGATTCGCCGGCGGTCGAGAACGCCGATACGCGGAGTTCGGGCGTCCGGCGAACCGCGAGGCTCGCAGTCTGGGCGGCCGCCGCCGCGGTGTTCGTGGCGACCGCCTTCGGTATATGGCAGACGAGGCGGGCAATGGTGTCGGCTCCGTCCGATCCTCCCGGGGTCGTGGTCGAGGGGCCGGCAGTAGAATCGCTGCTCGGGGACGAATCGTCCGATCCCGCCGTGGCGACCGACCCCGGCGACCCTGCCACCGATCGGGTTGTCGGTGAACCGGCTGCAACCGGCGAACTCGCTACCCGGCCGGCAATCCCCGCGCTGCGAGCTCTCGAGCTCCGTGCGGTCATGCTTCGCTTTTCCGAGGAGGGCGTGGAAGAGCTCACCGAGGGCGGCCGCATCCGCCCCGGCGACCGGCTCTCGCTGGAGATCGACACCCCGGAGGCCGCTCACGTCTGGGTGGTCAACGAGGACCTCGACGGCAACATCTTTCTGCTCTTTCCCATTGCAGGCCTCGATCTCGACAATCCGCTCTCGGCCGACCGCGGTCACCGGCTGCCGGGACGGCTCAACGGCGTGCCGCAGCACTGGCAGGTCACCAGCGCCGGCGGACGCGAACGATTTCTGGTGCTCGCATCGCGAAACCCCTTGCCCGAGCTCGAACGCGAGCTCGCCGGGATGGCGGCAGCGAACTCCCGGGAGGAAGCCGGCCTCCACCGCGGTGTCGGCGGCATCGGACCTGCCTCATTACCCGGCAGCTGTCGTCTTGACGCCCTCGCCGAGCGCTTCGCCGCTCTTCGGGAGCGCGACGGTTCGGTGTGGGTGCAACGCATCGAGCTGGTCAATCCGTAGCCCGCTGATCTCACCTGCTCTCTCATGCGGCCTGCGATACAAAGTGTCCAGCCTGTCGGTCTCGTTTTGAGTGTAAAATAGACACTTGAGCCTTTTGCAAAAATCCCGTTCTTGGTGGTTCAGTGGGTTCCGTGCCGGCGAGACGCCGGCACCACAGAGGGCTGAGATCCATCGCAGGACTTGGCGTCTCGCCGGCCTGATAGGTGACGAGGGTCGGAAGACCTCAGGAGTCCAATTTTTGAGTTGTCAAACAGCTCCCTGGTGACTCACGTGGTGCGATTCCGTGCTCTTCCGGTTGCGGTCGTGCTTGCGGCGTGTCCGATCCGTGGCGCGGCGGCCGAAACTCCTTCAAGGGTGGTCGAGCAGCCGATTGCCGCCGGTCCGGTCGAGGCCGAGGCGGCGGCCCGTGCGAGAGTCGCCGGTCTCGAGGACGGATCGGACGCCGCACTGGCCGGGGCACTCGATGCGCTGGTCGATCTGCTGATTGCGACCGATCGGGCCGCCGACACCGAGGCCCTCGAGCTCGCCGGGCGGGCCGTGGACCTCCGCCGGGAGATGGCCGGCGACTCGGCCGATCTCGCCACCAGCCTCACCCGCCTCGGGGAAGTGTTGATCGCCAGGGGCGAGTTCGAGGCCGCCGCGTCGGCGCTGACCGAGGCCGAGGGGATGGTCTGCGGCACCGCTGGCGCCGGTCGCGACTGCGGCCGGACCCTCAATCGGCTGGCTGCGGTCTCGCAAGCCCAGCGGAACTACCCCGAGGCGGCGCAGAGGTACGCCGTCGCCCGCGAGCACCTCGAACCGGTGACGAAGCCGGGGGACGCCGAGCGCGACAGGGCCCTCGACGGATTGGGACGCAACTCCTACGCCATCAGAGACCTCGACCGCGCCCGCCGCACCCTCGATCAGCTCCTCGACGAACGCGAAGCCGCATTGGCCCCGGTGCGGCCGGCGTGGGAATCGCCCTGCACCTGCTGGCCAAGATCGATGCCGCCGAAGGCAGCATGGCGACGGCCGAGGAAAGGTATCGCCGGTCGATCGGGATCCTCGAGCACGCCCTCGGCCCCGACGACATCGAGGTGGCGCTCGTTCTCAACGACCTCGCCAGGGTGGTGCGGAGGCAGGGGGACTATCCGCGAGGCGCTGTTTCTGACCGAGCGGGCCCTCGCCATCTTCGAGGTCGGATTGGGGCCGGAGCATCCGTATGTCGCTGGAGCGCTCAACAATCTCGGCGATCTTTCGGTCGAGCTCGGTGATCTAGCGGCGGCACAGCGGGCGCACGAACGTGCTCTTGCGATCCGGGAAGAGACCGTCGGACCGGACTCCGCTGCGGTCGCCCAGAGCCTGTCCAACCTCGGGGCTGTTGCGGCGATCGCAGGAAACCCCGAGCGGGCGGTGACCCTGCTCGATCGGGCGCTCGCCATCCGCGAGCGGAGCCTCGGGCCCGCAGACTGGGAAGTGGGTCTGACCCTACTCAACCTCGGTTGGGCGCTCGACGAGAACCGCGACCTCGAACGGGCGCGTCCGGTGCTCGAGCGCGCGGTCGCGATCCTCGAGCGGTATCCCACCAGGGCGTCAAACCTCGGGGATGCCCTCAACAACCTCGCGATGGTCATGCTCAAGCAAGATTTCGTGGAGGAAGCGGACGCGGCCCTCGCGCGGGCCCGCGCCATCTATGAGGCGACCCGCGGCCACGACAACCCGAGGACCGCCGAGGTGATTTCCAACCAGGCCAGGACCGCCGCGTTCGGCGGCCGGGTCGACGCCGCCCTGGGGTTGGCGCTCGAGGCGGTGCGGATCGGCCGCGAGCACCTGCGGCTCACCGCCGCCGGGCTGTCCGAGCGCGAGGCGCTGGAGTACGCCGGCGAGCAGGTGGATCGGCTCGATCTGGCGCTCAGCCTGGCGGTGGAGCCCTCCCTCGACGACCCGATCCTCGTCGCCGCCGCCTGGGACGCTCTCATCCGGTCGCGCGGTCAGGTGCTCGACGAGATGGCCGGCCGACGGATCGGCGCTGCCGCCCCGGAAATCGCCCCGCTGGCGACCGAAGTGCGGCGTGCCGCGGGCCACCTCTCCCGCCACCTGGTCGAGGGAATCGGCCCCTCCATCTCGGAGGAGATCCGCCTCGCCCGCCAGGAGCTCGAGCTCGCCGAACGCGCCCTCGGCGAGGCGTGTCCCCCCTTCGCGCGAAGTCTGGCGCAGGCCGAGATCGGCCTCGACGAGGTCACCGCCGCTCTCCCCGCCGGCGCGGCCCTGGTCGCCTATGCGCGCTTCAACCGCCGGTTCACCCAGGATCCGGTGCGGCGAAGCGAAGGTCGCGAAACCTGGTACCTCGCCTTTGTCCGCACTCCCCTGGGCGAGCTCGATGTGCTGCCGTTGGCCGATGCTTTCACCATCGATCAACTGGTTTTCGACTGGCGCGCCGCCGCAGGTGACTCGGCGAGAGGCGCGGACGCATCGCGGTGGGTGGGCGAACGGCTGCGGTCAACGATCTGGGACCCGGTGGCCGCCGTCTTCGGTAACGCCGGCAGGGCACTCCTGGTTCCCGACGGCGAGCTCGGCCTGCTCAATTTTGCCGCTCTGCCCACCGGAGACGACACCTTCCTGGTCGAGCAGGATCCCGTGCTGGCCATACTCGGGCAGGAGAGGGACCTCGTGCCCGAACCGGTGAAAGGTAGCTCGGGTCCTTGCCTGCTGGCGTTCGGCAATCCGGATTTCAACGCCCGCCGAATGGATCGGCCGACGACGACCCTCGGGGCGATGGAACCCGATCACCCGCCTTTCGCCGCGCCGCACGGTGGATTGTCCGGGATTCGATTCGCACGGCTACCGGGGACGGCCGACGAGACCGCCGCAGTGGTGACGCTGTGGGCGGAGACCGAAGGCGATTTCGAGGCGCTTCGACTCACCGGCAGTGAGGCCTCCGAGGGTGCATTCAAGACCCTCGCACCGGGCTTTCGGGTGCTCCATCTCGCCACACACGGTTTCTTTCTCGGTGGCGTGAGCACTTCTGTGACCGGTTCCGGCCGCGGCGTGGGCGCGCTCGTTCCCGCCGCCGGCGCTGAGCCCGTCGTCTCGGCGGACGACGCGTTCCGCCTCTCCGGTCTCGCCTTAGCCGGCGCCAACCGGCGCGACACCGCCGGCGCCGAGGACGGGGTGCTCACCGCCGAGGAGATCGCCGCCCTCGATCTGTCGGGCGTCGAGTGGGCAGTGCTCTCGGCCTGCGACTCGGGGGTCGGCGAGGTCAGCGTCCGCGAGGGGGTCTTCGGGCTCCGCCGGGCCTTCAGGATCGCCGGCGCCGAGACGGTGATCATGAGCCTGTGGTCGGTCGACGACGAGGCCGCGCGCGAGTGGATGACGGCACTCTACCGGGCGCACCTGGTCGACGGCCTGGCCACCGCCGAAGCGGTCCGCCGGGCCAACCTCGAAGTCCTGGCGGCCCGCCGCAGCCGCGGCGCGAGCGTCCACCCGTCGTCGTGGGCCCCCTTCGTCGCGTCGGGCGACGGCCGCTGACCCAGGCGTAGCGGCTGGTGGAGCCGGTTTTTCCATCGGCGAAGTCGTCCTCGTCGTTCTGCGGTATATTCGGCCGCGTCCGCGGCCTCTGGGAGAGGGCGGTGCCCTCGGCACACGAGACCACGCTGATCTGCAACCCGACCGGCCCGGCGCCACCGACCGGCGAATGAATCGATCATTGGATTGGTACATGCACGAACCCTATCGGATCAAGGTAGTCGAGTCGTTGCCGAGGGTCTCCCCTTCGGCTCGCAGAACGGCCATGGAAAGGGCCGGTTTCAACACCTTCCAGCTTCAGGCCGGGGAGGTCGAGATCGATCTCATCTCGGACTCGGGTACCGGCGCCATGAGCTCCCGGCAGTGGAGCGAGGTCATCGCCGCGCGCGAGGATTTCTCGGGTCAGGAGTCGTTCAGGAATTTTGTGGCCGTGGGGAGGGAGATCTTCGGATTCGCGCACATTCAGCCCGTGCACCAGGGCCGGGCGGCGGAGAACCTGCTTTTCCGGCTGCTTCTGAAACCGGGCGATGTCGCCGTATCCAACACCTTCTTCGAGACCACGCGGGCCAATATCGAGGTGCTCGGCTGCGAGGCCCGAGATCTGCCCGATGCGACCCCTCCGTGGTGCGGGAATATCGATCTCGAGCGCCTCGAACGGACGCTGCGCCGGAACCGGCGAGTCCGCCTGATTCTGCTGACGGTGACCAACAACATCGAAGGCGGTCAACCGGTCTCCCTCGAGAACATCGCCCGCGCGCGGGAGCTCGCCGATGCGCATGGTGCGCTCCTGGCGCTCGATGCCAGCAGATTCGCAGGCAACGCCTATCTGGTGAAGGAACTCACGCGGTCGCGAAAATCGATCAAGAGCCTTTGCCGTGAGAGCTTCGGTCGGAGCCACCTCGCGTTTCTGAGCCTCAAGAAGGACGGACTTGCCAACGTCGGTGGCGTGATCGGTTTCGACGATCACCGGCTGCTCGAGCCGCTCGCCCACGAGGTCATCCGGCAGGAGTCCTACCCCAGCGCCGGTGGTCTGGCTGCTCGCGATCTCGCCGCCATGACCGTGGGTCTCGAGGAAGCGGTGGACGAGCGGGTGATCGGCGCCCACGTTCGAAACGTGCGGT
Source organism: uncultured Acidobacteriota bacterium (assembly GCA_963823445.1). Lineage (GTDB taxonomy): Bacteria > Acidobacteriota > Thermoanaerobaculia > Thermoanaerobaculales > Sulfomarinibacteraceae > JAHECW01. The sequence continues at coordinate 581,741 of CAWGLT010000007.1, read as the reverse complement.
ACCTGGCGGCCGAGCTCAAGAAGAACGGTGTTGAGATCTTCGAGCCGGTCGGCGCCACGGGGTGGTCATCCATCCTCGCGCGACGATCAGGATGCGGCGCACGCGCTGGCGGCGGAAGTCTATCTCGAGGGTGGGGTCCGTGCAGGCGTGTTCGACGGCACCGTTCGGCTGGCGGTGCCGCGACGGGTCTACACCCGCGACCACCTCGAACACGTGGCCGACATCGTCGGGCGCGCCTATGGACGGGAGCCGATGAAGCTGAAGTGCGTCCACCGTCCGGAGGAGTTCTCGAATTTCTTCGCCCGCTTTGTGGCGAGATAGATCGACTGGGGGCGGTGATGACAGGTGTACTCGGCGGCGAAAGCTCCTGGTGGTGGTTGTCGTGCTCGCGTTCGTCGTCGAGGCGTCTGCCGAACGAGACGCCGGGACGGCCGCGGATCCGCGACCTCGGAATCGAACCGGGGGTTCTCTCTCCGGGGCCGAACAATGCCATCACCGATGTGGCCGGGGTCGAGGTCGGTCATCAGACGCTGATCGAAGGCGAAAACGTCCGGACCGGCGTGACCGCGATCCTTCCGCACGGCGGGAATCTCTTTCAGCGCAAGGTCCCGGCCGCGGTCCATGTCGGCAACGGCTTCGGCAAGGCCGCCGGGTTCCTCCAGGTTCAGGAACTGGGCAACATCGAGACGCCGATCGTTCTGACCAACACCATGAACGTGGGAACCGCCGTCGAGGCGGTCGTCCGCTGGACCATCGCGCAGCCCGGAAACGGAGACGTCCGCTCGGTCAACGCCGTCGTGGGAGAGACCAACGACGGCTATCTCAACGACATCCGCGGCATGCACGTGACCGACAAGGACGTCGTCGCGGCCATCGAGGCAGCCGGATCGGGACCGGTGGAGGAGGGGAGCGTCGGCGCCGGCACCGGGACCCGCGCCTTCTGCTGGAAGGGCGGGATCGGCACCGCGTCGCGGGTCTTGCCCGAGGCCAACGGCGGTTACACCGTCGGCGCGCTGGTCCAGTCCAACTTCGGCGGGCTGCTGACCGTGGACGGGGCGCCGGTGGGCGAGCTGCTCGGGCTGTGTGCCGTATGGTCTGGCGGCCGAGAAGGAACCAACCACGATCGAGGGGGATCCGCGGGGTGACGGATCGTGCATGATCGTCATCGCGACCGACGCTCCGCTCTCAGCGCGGAACCTGGAGCGGCATCGCTCGCCGAGCGATCCTCGGTCTCTCCCGCACGGGTTCGGTCATGAGCAACGGATCGGGCGATTTCGTCATCGCCTTCTCGACCAGAAATCCGGAACCGGCCGAACCGTGCCGAGCGGGAGCGCGAGGTGGTGGTCGTCGAGAACGACAGCATGAGCCCGCTGTTCCTGGCCACGGTCGAGGCGGTCGAAGAGGCGGTCTACAACTCGTTGCTGAAGGCCATGTCCGTGACCGGCTATGGAGGGCACGCAGTGGAGGCCGTCCGGTAGAGTCCCTCCGCGAGATCTTCGAGACGCACCCTGCCCGAGGTCGCTGAGTGTCCCTTTCCCCTGATGATTCAGACGATCTCGAAAGGAAAACGGCGATCGCCTGGGTCGGCCAGGCTCAGTGGCTGCTCGTGCTTTGGGCATTCTGGGTCGATCGTCACCGGGTCGTCGTCGAGCGCCCTGAACCTAGGCGTTCCTCCGGCTGTTGAGATCGGTCCACATGATCTCGGTGTGACGGCCCCCGGTCTCGCGTTCGAGTTCGAAGGGATCACCGAGCGGGCCTGCAGCACGCGAGAGAACGTCGTCGATCCGGTCACGGTCTTCGTCCTCGAGCGGTGGATCGAACACCCTGAGATTGTCGTCGACATGGGCATCGGAGCGCGTGCCGATCATCACCGCCGCCACCGGGTCGCGATCGAGGACCCAGCGTGCCGCGATCACCGCGATGGAGGTGGCGTGTTTGGCGGCGATCGTCTGCAGCGATTCGAGCAGGATCTGGTGAAGATCCCAGCCGCCGAACTCGTCGATGATGAGCCCGTACTTGGCCAGCGAGCGGTTTTCGAAAGGCGGCTGGGGTTCTGAGCTCCGCGGTGGACTCTCGGCGAGGAATCCACCCGCCAAGTACGCCATAGGCCAGGAGCCGGACATCCGCGGTTGTCGCACAATGATGGTCATGGCGCCTTCGGCTCGCCGGTCGAGCAGCGAGTACTGAACCTGGTTCGTCACGATGGGAATCCCCGCCGTCACCAGCTCCTCGAGGCGCGACGGGCTGAAGTTCGTCGTTCCCAGACAGCGGATCTTGCCCTCGGCGCCTGAGTTCGGTGAGCCAACCCGCCACCTCGATGGAGTTGGGGAGATCGTAATCCCACCAGTGGAACTGCACGAGATCGAGGCGCTCGACCCCGAGACGCGCGAGGGAAGTCTCGATGGCGGTGGCGACATCCGGGTCGTCTGAGGGTGGCGAGAACCGACCGATCGGGAACGTATTTCGTGTGAATCTGGATGGTTGCCGGGTCGCGGTGGGCGCGCTTCATCTCCTTCAGCAAGGATCCGAGGAGTTCCTCCACGCCGAGATAGATGTCGGCGCAGTCAAAGGTGGTGAAACCGGCATCGACCAATCGCAGAAGGCCGCGGATGGTCCGGCCTTCATCGGGATCTTCGGACCGGTGTCCGTGCGAAAGCTGCCAGAGTCCGTTGATGATGCGACAGACCGAATACCCGGGCGCGAGTTCGAAGCGTTCGGTCACGAGTCGTCGCCGGTCTCGCCAGCGCCGCCGGTGCAACGGCACCCGGGTGACGTCGCCGTGGCGAAAGGTGCTGCGACCGGTGCGGACGATCCGAAACCGCCCTCCGCAGTTCGGATCGGGGCAGGCGATCACGGTGTCGGTCGTCATCCAGTCGTTGGGCGCCGTCTCCCGCTGTTTGGCCGGGAGCAGGGGGAGAATCGCCGCCAAGGGGATAGAGCGGGAAGCTCTGTCCGGCCGGAAGCGAGAGATTCTCGCCGGAGAGCTCGAAGTAGTCGCCCTCCTTGTGGTTGCACACCATATCGGTGTCGCCGGCGATCACTTCCACTCGCAGATCCCACAGGGTGAACTCGTCGGGTGTTTCGGCCATTCGATTCCTCCCCTTCCTAGGCCATTCTAAACGGGCGGCTCCGGCGTCTGGTATCTTGAATCGCTTTGAACGACCTGGATCAGATCTCCACGTCCTGCGCTTCCGCGGTGGTGTCTACGGCACCCTCGCTCCCTTTGTGCTCTTTCTCGCCGGTGTCGCATGGCTCGGGCTCTCGGGGGCGCCGGATGAACGCGGCTTCTGGCCGATCCTGACCGCGGCCCTCGCGCTGGCGATGCTGCTGGCCGAGGACCGCTCGAAGTGGGCCGATGCCGTCGTTCGAGGGCATGAGCCGGCCCATCGTCCTGCTGATGATCCTGGCGTGGCTGTTGGCCGGTGTCCTGGCGAGCCTCATCAACGCGAGCGGCTTCGTCGATGCCCTCGTCTCGGTGGCGCAGGTCGGCGGTGTCCGTGGCGGTGGCTTCGCGATCGCCGCGTTTCTCATCTGCTGTCTCGTGTCGACGGCCACCGGAACCAGCCTCGGCACCCTGATCCTCTGCGCCCCGCTGCTGTACCCCGCGGCGGCCGGGCTTGCGGCCGATCCGGTCATCCTCATGGGTGCGATCATCGGCGGGCGCGACCTTTGGTGACAACATCTCGCCCGTCTCGGACACGACCATCGCATCGGCATCGACCCAGGGCGCCGATATCGGCGGGGTTGTCAGGAGCCGGATCAAGTACGCGATCCCCGCAGCGGCGATGGCGATGATCGCCTATGGCGCGCTCGGTGGGGCGGAGACACGTCAGCAACCCTGGGTCGGATTCCGCCGGCAGTCCTCGGGCGCTCGTCATGGTCGTCGCTCCGGCGCTGGTCATCGCGCTGCTCATCGCGAAACGACCGCTTCTCGAAGGTCTCCTCAGCGGGATCCTGGTGGCGGCGGGCCTCGGTCTGGCGTTCGGGTTGATCGGCGTTCATCAGATCATCTTCATCGATGTCGAGAACTTCTCGGCGAAGGGGCTGATCATCGACGGGATGGAGCGGGGGATCGGGATCTCGATCTTCACCATCTTACTGTCGGGTCTGGTGGCGGGGATCGAGGCCTCGGGAATCCTCGATCGGATCGTCGACGGGACCACTTCCTGGATCCGATCGGCGCGCGGCGTCGAGGCCTGGATGTTCTCGACCACCTCGGTTGCCGTCCTCCTGACGACCCACTCGGTGGTGGCTCTGCTGACGGTGGGCGGCTATGCGAAACAGATCGGAGAGCGGTTCGGCCTCGGCCGGTACCGACGAGCCAACATCCTCGATCTCACGGTCTGCATCTATCCCTTCATCGTCCCGTACTGCATCCCAACCGTCCTCGCGTCGAGCACCACGAGCTCCGGGATCGCGGCAGGGCTTGCCGCATCTCGCCCCCCTTCAGATCGGCCTCGTCAACTTTCACTCGTGGGCATTGTTGCTGGTGACCCTGTTCGCCATCGTGACCGGCTATGGGCGCTCAGCGGCATCACCGAATCCACAAGGGTGAACTATTTTCGGATTGGTGTCTTTTTGTCCGAGAATTCCGGTTTGATAGTGATGCTTCCAGCGCCGAGATTGTCGTCGGCTTTCTTGTCGGGATTGAAGTACACAACCGCGCCAAGTTGAGTGCCAGCTTCGGCCATCGGTGTCTGGATGACCTGGACGAGAATGCCGGCGGCTGGGCTTTCGTATTCACGGACGATATGACCAAAAGCATCGTATTGAACGAATAGAATGTCGCCGACTTCAACATCGACTCATCATCGCGACCTTCGGGACGACAAAACCGCCATTCTCAGCGTAAATCTCCACCCATTCGTTTGTCTCGAAGATCTGATTATGTTCAGTAAACTCTCCGGTTAAATTACCCGTATAAATAAGGAAATTGACTGCTCCGGAAACGGCTCTTTCCACCAGATCCGCTTCAAAGGCCTCACGGGCACCAATCTCAAGAGTAAAAGCCGGTACATCAATCTCGTTGAACGCACCTGCAACCGTCGTGCTGCTGTGGCTATTAAACGAAACATCCGGCCCGAATAACGTGACCATTCGTCTGACCTCATCGATGCTCAGATTGGCGTAGGCAAAAAGAGGGAACGTCGTCGGGTTGGCGGTGTGCATGTCAATCGCAAAGTCTGCATTGTCTTTAAGCAGATCATTCCAGAGCGAATAGGAGTATCGTTGCCCCGATGTTTTCTGCGAGGTTGTATTTGCTTGACGGTTGAGATTCTCATTCACTTTGACGGGACCGGACGGCACGAATTCACGTATGTTACTGATCAAACCCGGGATGTTGAACTGGTGAACGATGGTGACGGTGCCCTTCATTTGACGTGGATCCAGATGGCTCTTGATGAGATGAGCGGTAGAGGTAAGAATTCATTTCGTTAGCGTGAACTCCCGCCACGAAGATGACTCGTTTACCGTCTTGAGTGCCCCGTATTACAGATACAGGAACGAAGTAGTTCTGCCCAGTATTATTTTCGCCGCCGGCCCGAAAGAAAAACTCATGTGTCTTTCCTGTTTCGAGATCCGTGACGTCGAGTCTTGTGATGACCTTACGCCCTTGGATAACGTCTCCATTGAAAACTGTTTCCGCCGGAGCGGAGGATGCAGTCGAGGCCAATATACTGATCAATAAAACGAGTCTTTTCATCGTGCGGCCCTTGCTTTCTCGGTCCCCGCGGCATTCTTCGTCGGATTACGGAAGGGTGATTCGCCGTTTCTCGGGATCGGGGTTCTCGCGGTAGAGAATCGCGATCCGTCCTATCGCGCCGACGCACTCGCAGCCGAGACGGTCCTCGATGATGGTCATGAGTTCTTCCCGGTCGTCGCGCTCGGCGGCCATTTTGACCTTGATGAGCTCGTGCGCGGTGATGGCTTCGTCGATGGTTCGAAGGACGTTGTCGGTGAGTCCTTCCTTGCCGATCTGCACCAGCGGTTTGAAGCCGTGGGCAACACCCCTGAGGTACTTTCGTTGTCCGCCGTTGAGTTCGCCCATATCGCCTCCCTTTTCCGTTTCGCAGGGTAGCATTGTGATGGGGATGAAATCCTGACAGTGGGGGTGTCGCGGTGATGTGGGGAAAGGGGTTCCTTTTCCTCCGCCCGAATTCAACGTCCTCGAGTATTCGTGGTTGAAGAAGACCCCCGATCTCGGTGCGTGGCGAATCGACTGCCACGACATCCCATGAGATCGACGGTCGGACAACACCGCGAGGTCCTCCTCAGCCACGCGATCGCGAGCGACGATCCTCAGTGGGCCGTCGCCCGCTTGAGAATCTCCTGGATCCGGGGGTTGTCGGGGTAGTTGTTTCCGAGCGTGGCGGCCTGTTCGGGAGAGATCCGGTAGCCCGCCTCGATGAATGCCTCCGGAGCATCGCTGCCCGAGAAGGCGCTCATGCCGATGGCCAGATCGAAGGCGGTCATTCCGAAGTTGTCGGTTGCCGCCATATTCGCGCCGGCTTCGATGAGAACCCGCACGACTTTTGCGTCGCAGGCGGACGCCGCGAGCTTGAGTGCGGTGTTGCCGCGGTCGTCCGCGAGGTTGGGATCGGCGCCGCGTTCCAGAAGCAACCGGATCGGCCGCGGCGATCGCCTGCAGTTGGTTGGCGGCGGAGGCGGCATCGGAACCGAGGTCGCGGATCCGCCGAAGCGCGCCGAAGCGGTTCATGGAATCCGGGTCGTTCGCCGCCACCGCGAGGTAGGTCGGCAGGACTTCCTCGGAAGAAACCCAGAGCGTGTCGAGGGTCCCCAGCGCGGCTCCTCGAGCGTCGTCATCCGGATCGTCGACCGCCTGTTTCGTCATCACGGGGAGCGCGGTCGTGGCGACGGTGCGCAGGGTTTCAGAGGGGAAGGCCTGGCTGCGGTTGCCGATCCTTCCCAGAGCTTCGGCGGCGCGTTCTCTGTTGTCCGCATCCGGGTCGCTCGAGGCGACCCCGGCGATGGCCGGGGCCGCCGATGCGGCGTACCCACCGGCATCCTGGAGAGCCCAGAGAGCCGCATTCCGGGTTTCGGGATCATCGAGGGAACGGGTCACCGCTGCGATCCAGTCTTCGACTCTGAACCCTCCGATTGTCCGATCAGGATCTGCGTCGCCATCGTATCCCGCTCGAAAACGATACTCAAGCCGGGGCGATCCGTTGTCGGAGCCGGCGCCGATCTGGTGGGAGTTTCCCCATTTTTGTGAATCTGGGAGAGAATGGAATGTCGCCACCGTCTCAGCGAGGGTTATTCGAAGCGGTGCTGGAACGCCCGGTGGGGTTCAATTGTGCGATGGCGGAGCATTGGGGACCAACGACGATGGCAAATCAGGAACACCTGCAATTGGTTCTTTCCGGCCACTGGCGGAAGTGGAAGACCGCGAACCCGACTTCGGTTCCCGATCTGGTCGGGGCCGACTTGAGCGGCGCGGATCTGTCGGGAATGGACCTGAGTAAGGGAACACTGACGGGGGCGAAGCTGCGGGGAACCATTCTCCGGGGCGCCAATCTCGCGGGAGCCCAGTTTGACGGCGTCATCTGCGAAGAAACGGTGTTCGACAACACATTCTGCGCGGGAATTCTGCTCGCCGGACTCGAAATGAAGGGCTCGTCGTGGGTCGATGCCGTGTTGACCGACGCGTCGCTCCGAGGGACCGACTTCAGAGGGTGCACGATGACGGGGGTCAAGCTGGCGGGAGTCAACCTCGCCGGTGCGGTCTTCGATCGCGCCGACCTTTCGGGCGCCGATTTCTCCGGCGCCGATCTTCGCACCGCGAGTTTTGACCAGAGCACCCTCGTGGGCGCCGTGATGAGAGATGCGGTCTTGGATCGCGTGACCTTCGCCGGAGCCAATCTGGCCCGATTGGACGTAGCCGGAACCAGTGCCAAAGGAGCTCAGTTTGTCGGAGCCAATCTGTTCAAATCCAAGATCTCGAAGGCCAACTTCAGGGACGCCAACTTCGAGCGGGTGAACATGCAGGAGGCGGAGCTCATCGAGACCGACCTTCACAACGCCTCCTTCGGGGGAGCGAATCTGACCGGGAGCCGATGGTTCGCCTGCAATGCCCAGGCGGTCGACCTCAGGCGGGCGACCGTGACCGGCATGCTGCTCGAGGGCATCCAGTTGGCCGCGGCCAGGCTCGACGGACTGGATCTCACGGCGCTGAGGGCCGAAGGGCTCTCGCTGGTCCGCGCCAGCCTCATCGGCGCCACGGTGTCGGGGATGACCATGAGCGGCTGGAGGATGGAGCAGGTTCGCTTCGACAATGCGGAGCTCAGCAACGCCAACTTCGACGGCTCCAACCTCGATGGCGCCAGGTTCACCGGCGCGAAGATGCGGGGGACCCGCTTTCGCAACGCCTCACTGGTCAATGCCGTCGGCTCGGCAGGCGAACATCGCGCACAGCGATTTCAGCTCGGCGGATCTCAGCGACGCCGATCTGAGTTCCGCCGATCTCCGGTCCGCCAACCTCGTGGAAGCCGACTGCAGCAGGTGTCGTTTCTCCGGAGCCGACCTCAGGAACGCCGATCTTTCGAAGGCGATTCTCACCGGCGCCAAGCTGTGGGGCGCCCGAGTCGGGAAGACCACGTTCCCCGGCTCGGCCCTTCACTGGCAGATTCTGCTGTCGCTGGTGGGTGGTTTCATCAAGCCGAAAGCCTCCGGGAGAGCCTGAGCCTTCGCCTCGCCTCAGGCCTCGTCGTCCTTCCGATGATCGAGCGCACGGCTGCGCGATCTTCTTTTCGAGTTCTTCGAAGGTGACACCCAGCCGATGGGCCGTGCCGACGGCCAACGAGGTCCTCGCGACGCCCGGGATGAATCGGTAGGTGGGGCCGTCAGCCGGATCGACCTCGGCCTGGACGAAACGAAGCGACTCGAGGGTGGACTCGGATTGGAGTTTTTCGGCGAAGTCGAGAAAGTGTGTGGTCACAAAAGCCACCGGATCGATCCGGTGGAGCATCCGGAGCACAAGATCGATGATCTCGACGGCCTCGGAAGGGTTGGTGCCCGAACAGAGTTCGTCGAGAAGGACGAGGGAGTTCGGCGGCGCGTGTTCGAAGAGCGTCCGGAGACGAACCATCTCCGAGCCGAGCCGGCCCTCGGCCTGATCCGCCCGGTCGACCTCGATGATCGAGGCGAAAAGTCCCGCGACCACCGGCATCCGGGCGCCTCGGCATGGCGCATAGAGCCCGGACTGCCCGAGAACCTGGGCGATGCCGATTGCCTGGAGGAGGCGGGTCTTGCCTCCCGAATTGGGCCCGGTCACGAGGGTGACGGGGGTGGCGATGTCCATCCGAAGACCCGACGGGACCGGCCGGTCGGTGATCGCCAGGAGGAGAGGGTTGAAGAGATCGTCGAACTCGAGATTGGCGCTCTTTCCGATTTCCGGGAGGCAGACCTTCAAACCCCGCGCCCGCACCTTGGCCGCCATGGCCCGGGAGGCGAGGTAGACCTCGAGGTGGCACAGAGTCTGGACGATCGTGACCATGGCGGGAGCCACGTCCTGATAGACCCCCATGACGAGTCGGTCGACCAACTCGTCGGCGCCGAGCCCGTAACGGTGGTAGACCACCCGCAGCCGGTCCCACCAGCGCCGAACGGGCCGGCGGAAGAACGGGTTCCGCCGGGCTTCCACCAGCTTTCTGATCTCCATGTGACGGAGCCGGCCGTTCGCGCCGATGACGATTTCGAGATCGAGGTGCGCCATGGACTCGTCGTGGTCGAGCAACGCCTCCATCCGGCCGAAGGCTTCGGAGGCGCGAATCTCGACGCCGACATCGTGGAGACGGCGCAGCCCGGATCCGGCGGCTCCGAACCCCTCGGTCATCTGCAGGATCACCCTTCGAAACGACCGAAGCACGTCGAGCCGGAACCGAACCGGTTCGAGCCGAGCGTCATCGCGCGAGGCGCGGAGCAGGGCGAGGAGATCGAAGATGCTTCGGGCGAGCCGTTCGGTCGCGGCGGCGATGGCGGGTTGCTGCTCGAGTTCGAGAAGGATGGCCTGGCGATAGTGGATGTGGTCGGTGTCGACGGGAGGGTTTGCGAGGACCCGTTCGAGAAACCGGCGGTGCATGGGGACGGTTGCGCCCGAGACTTCGAATGAGAAGACCTTTCGGACGAGAGCGCTGAGAAAGAGGTCGTCTGCGAAATGGGCCGAATCCCACTGACCGACGGCCACCGGAAGCTCATCGAGAGCGCCGTCGGTTTCCCCGGCGCTGGCGCGACCGAGGAATGCGAGATCGAGGAGGTCGAGCAGGCGAGCGCGATCGGGGCTCTCGGTGCTCGACGGATTCAGCAGATCGGGCAGGGGAAGATCGGCGAACTCACCCCAGCGAGTCTGGTCGGGCCGATGAGAGGCGCCCGCCAGCAACTGGCGAATGGTCGTGGCCAACCCTGGCTCAGGGCTGTGAAACCGGCGGTCGTCCTCGTTCCGAATCCGACCGCCGGCATCGCGCCCGATCCGTCGCCTCAGTGAGGTGCTGCGAAAAGCCATGTCGAAAAATCCTACACCAATGTTGAAGCTGACGCTCGGTACCGCTGGGAAATAAAACCGAGGGGGCTCGGCGGCCCCCTCGGTTCCGGTTGATGAGTCAGCGAATCAGCGGCAGTAGTTCTTGCGGGTGTTGCATCGAAGCGAGCAGCAGTCGGCGTTGGTCGTACACGGGGCGAACCTCGCGCCGCAGGTGGGTGCGCCACAGACGTCGTCCTCGTCAACGAGGCCGTCGCAGTCGTTGTCCACGCCGTCGCACACCTCGGTCGAGGGAACGCAGGAGCTCGGATCGAGCCAGGGCGCAACTCTCGAGAAATAGGCGGCGAAGGCCCCGTCCACCGTCGAATTTCTTACGTTGTCGCAGACATCGTTGAGGTTGGTGCCGCAGGCACCGGAGAGCTGGCCGACGATCTGACCCGAGGCGTTGAGCACCGGCGATCCCGAGCTGCCGCCTTCGGTGGCGCCGTAGGTGTCCTTGCTGTAGATCCATGATCCCCGCGGCCACGAGCTGCAGGTCCCTGCGGTGGTGCTGACCGAGTGGGTCGAGTATGCCTGCGGCGCGCCCGAAGGATGACTGAGCCGGTACAGGCCGGCGCCGTTGCTGTAGGCGATGGCGGCGCTGGTCCAGCCGAGGAAGGTCCGACCGCCCGGCACCGACCCGAGCTGCATCATGGTGTAGTCCGAGGTGCTGTTGGTGGAGAGGATCGTGGCCCCGGTGACCGTGCGACCCGCATACCACGCGTAGTCGCAGGCGGTGGTGCCGCAGGGGGCGGTGAAGTCCCAATAGGTTTCGAGGCTGGCCGCCTCGGTGCTCGTCGAGATGCAGTGGTTGGCGGTGAGGAAGTACGGGGTCATGGTGCCCGTGGTGTCGGCGACCAATCCGCCGGTGCACATGTAGTAGCCGCTGCCCGAGGCGAAGAGCATCTCGGCGACGGCCTGCGCGGCCGGCGCGATGGCGCTCGGAACCGGCGAGCAGTCGGCGTTGAAGACGCAGTCCTCGTTGATTGGGCCGGAAGGGCCAGTGCAAAACGACTTCGAAGCCTGGTCGGCCTCCCACCGGGTCACCGAGAATCGATCCCCCATGTGGCCGATGGAGTCGATGACGAAGTAGGTGTCGAGAAGGGTTTCGAAGGAAACCGGACCGGTGACTTCGAGCTGTAGGGTGAGAGTGTCCCCGAGAACGCTGTTGGTCCAGAGTTCCCCGGCGTCGACCGGGCCCGCGCCGGTGTAGGGGCCGAATGCCTGGCCGCGTGTGCCGTAGACGTAGAGTGCCGCCGCTTCCGGCAGGGCGAGGTCGGTCAGGTGTGCGCGAACCGCTGTCGCGCCCTCCGACCGCAGGCTTGCGGTCCAAACCATGGTTCCATCGGTCCTTGTGTACCACCCGCCGATCAACCGGGTCTTGTCTCCGAGGGCGAGGTCGATCTCCGCGCCGACCGGTCGATCGATGCCGACGAGATAGCGCCGGCTCTGCGGCTGATTGACCCCGGACAGTTGCTCGACCTCGGTCGGATCGAGAGCGCCCAACTCGACGGCAAAGTGTTTGGCCGCGCCGGCGACGAGCTCCCGATACAGCGACCGCCGCTGGGCCGCGTCAGCGGCGAAATCGGATGCTCCCGGCGCGATGATCATCTCGGCGGAAACCGCCCCGATCGATTCGCGGTCGATCGAAGATGCGCCGGCGCCGGTGGCGAGACACGCGAGCACGCACACTGTGAGCAAGAAAGCACGTTTCATAGCTGTTCCCCCTTCTGCGACTGTCCCCGGGTTGGTCAAATCGGATGTCCGATGGCGATAAACACCCCATGACATTTGCGTACTTTCTTCTCAAGATCAAGAAGTTCACGCGAATATTTAATGTTGGTTAAGCTTTCTTAAGAAAGTCAGGGATTCGGGGTGACCCTGAACGGGTCGCGTATCCTCTGCCCTGTGACCCTCACCGCCGCGCCTCACTCCTGGGGTGTCGCCTCGATCTGCTCCCGGAGGCGGCGGAAGATCTCCCGAAAGGCGCGTTTGTCGCCGGTTTCGTGAACTCTTCGCGCCAGACGCGTGAGGGCCTGGCGGTCGAGGCCCGGTATCTCGGTCCCGACGGTCTCGAGGGCCGCGGCGAAACGATCCGGATCGCAGAGGGCGTCGCGGAGGTCTTCGATGCGGTGAAACCGCTCCCGCTCGGCGAGGCTGCTCCGACCGGCGGCGTCGAGGGCCGCGCGAACCGCGTCCGTCGTTTCCTCGTCCCGTCGGAGGAGGCCGGCCAGGTGTTTGAGCTCACGCTTGCGCGCGCCGCGCGCGGTTGAGCGGCGGGCCAGGTCGAGAACCTCGCGAACGTCTTCGGGCAGGGGCAGTTGCCTGCAGACCGCGTCGCTCGCCTCGATCAACCGGGAAGCCAGCGTCCCAATCTCCTGGGCCGCCCGCTTTTTTTCGCTGCGGCCGCGGCCCTCGCGCTCGTTTCGTGGATCCTCGGCCACGCCAGACTCCTTGTTCCATCTCCTTCTTTCCATTGTGACACGGGTGGCGCGCGCCTTTTCCGTCAAATCACATCGAAGCGCAACGACTCGACGGGAACGGGGCCCATGCGGTCCCTCGGCAGCGGAACATCTCCTTCTCCGATGACTACCGCATGAATATGGCCTGCATCGCGTGAAGAAGGACTGCACCGATGAGCCGGGTTACCATGTTGCCATGAATTCCACCGAGATTGAAGCCGAGAGACGGCGTCCTTCGCGTGGTCGGTCAGTGGGGGTGTTCCTGGCGGCGCTGGCGGTTTTCTTGCTGTCGCCGGTGCGTCAGGTCTCGGACGCCTCGTACTCGTTGCTCGTCAGCGAGAGCCTTTTGCGCCACGGGACCCTGGCGCTTGATGCCTATGTCGCGGCCCCGCTCGATCCGGCCGTTCACCCGGCATCGTCGGATGGCGACCTGCCGTATCAACTCATGAAGTCCGGCGGCCGCGTCTACTACGCCTATCCACCCGGGACGTCGATTCTCTCGGTGCCCTATGTGGCGCTGTCCCACCTGTTCGGGATGTCGGCGGTCTATCCCGACGGCGGCTACCACTATCGCGAGGAGCGCCGTATGCAGCTCCGGCTCGCGGCCCTGCTCATGGCGTTTTTTGCCGTGGTCGTCTATCGCATCGCCGGTGCTCTCATGGTCCACCGCCGGGCCCTGGCGTTCACCGCGGCGGCGGTGCTGACGACCCAGGTCTGGTCGACGGCGTCGCGCGGCCTGTGGTCGCACACCTGGGCGATTCTGTTGGTCCTGACCGCCATTTTCCTCCTGGTCCGCCACGATTCGGGAGCCGGGAGGCTCCGTCCGGTGTTGCTCGCGACGATCATGTGCTGGGCCTATTTCACCCGACCGACCATGGCGATCGGAGTCGCGGCGGTGGGGATCTATCTCGCGTTTCGGTATCGCAAGGCTCTGGTGCCGTACGCCGCCACCGTTGCTGCTTGGCTGGCGGCCTTCGGCGCTGCCTCGTGGTTGCTCTACGGACGGCTTCTGCCTCCCTACTACCGGCCAGCCAAGCTCGGGACGACCGAGTTCTTCGCCGGTCTGACCGGTAACCTGGTTTCGCCGAGCCGGGGGCTGCTGATTTTTCTTCCACACCTCCTCGTCATCGGCTACCTCCTCATCCGGTACCGCCGGCGATCTCCACTGCTGCCGCTGGCGGTTCTCGGTGCCGCGGTCACCCTCGGTCATCTCCTGGTCGTTGCGAGCTTCCCGATCTGGTGGGGCGGCGAGGGTTACGGCCCGCGGCTGATGACCGATGCGGTGCCGTGGTTGATCCTCGTCGCGCTGGTTGCGGTTCAGGGATGGGGGAGGGCACCCTCGGATCGACCGGAGAGGAACGCGCGGTTCCGGGTCGAAGCGGCGCTTTTGGTCGTACTGTCGCTCGCTGCGATGGGGATGAACGGCGCCGGCGCGTGGTCCGCGGCGACCAACGAGTGGAACTGGTCGCCGGTCAGCGTCGATCAGGACCCATCCCGGGTCTGGGATTGGCGCGACTCGCAGTTCCTGGCGCCGTGGAGGAAAGGACCGCCCTGAGGGCTAGCCCGAAGTATTCATGAGCTGTCTGCTGCGGCCGACGATGCATCCGCGCCAGCCTCCGTTTCTCATCTCGGGGTGCTCAACGTACTGTCAAGTACGCCTCCGCGCCCCGAGATGAGAAAAGGCGACTGGCATCGGCGCCTCGCCGACCTCGCGACGAAACCTCATGATTACTTCGGGCTAACCAGCTGTCCGCCAGTACCAGGTCTCGAAGGACTGGATCAGGAGGACCCGAGCGCGGGAGCCGCGGGTGGCGGGGAACCACGCGAGTTCTCGCCCCCCGCCCTCCGGGGCGCGTGCGGATCTCGCCCGCACGCCGCGGAGCCCGATCCGTTTCGCTTCGAGGCCGATTGGCTGGCAGATCGCGTGTCCGACGAGGTCTCCATCGGCATCCCTGGGGTAGGTCGCGGGGAGACCCACTGCCGCCACCCCCGGTCGAGTGTGGACATCCGCCACCCGCTGGCGCAACGGCAAGGCGGCGTGGACCAGAACCGGGCCGGTCTCGTCGAGGAGGTCTTCGGGGTCGAAGGGCCAGCCGTCGATGAACCCCTTGAGATTGAGTCGAGCGGTGATCCGGTCCTCATTGAGATAAAGGGTCGGGTGGCTGCCCGGTGGATTCCAACGGCCGCCGACGACCGCGGCAAAGCTCGGGTCGAGGGGGTCGGACCAATCGGCATCGGCGATCCGATACCAGGTACGACCATCGGGGAGGATCTCGCTGCGCACGGCAATGGCTCAGTGCGCGTCGCCGAACCGGAACATCGCCCGGCACGCGTCAAGGACGTCTCGGGTACGGCCCTGATTCACGAGGTCGAGCAGCGACAGACCGCCCAGTTGGGTCGACCCGCGGCGCACAACCGCCGGGATGCGATCGCGTTTGAGGTGACGGACCAGCAGGTCGGTGGCGGCCGAGAGATCGGCCACCGCTTCGATTCGACCTGCCGGGATGCCGCGAGACCGCCATTTTGCAATGGCCTGGCGGGTGACGCCGAACAGGTCGGCCGCATCGGATTGGCTCAGATTCCAGATCGCGAGCACGCGGTCGAACCCGGAGCGGGCGCGCTGTCGGTCGAGGGATCGTTGGAGTTCCGAGAGCCACACCTCGTCCGCTCTGCTCACCAGGACCCGCGCGGCTTCGCCCGGAGTGAGATCGGTCAACACCGCTGCTTCTCCGCCCATGATTCCCTCCTTTGCAACCATATGTCAACCGCAACCTTTTGTCAACCCGCTCGGGCAGACAAGTTTGCCCACGACGCCGGTGTCGGGGAGTTCGCGGGATCGGTCGGTGCGCCGTCGATGAGGGATTCGCGATCCTCGAGAGGTTTGGCTCACATTGTCATCGCGCGCAATTGAGCTACCATCTGCCGGGGAGTAGAAGTGGCATCAGGAATCGCCGAAACCGCCGACCCCGGAGACGTCGCAGCTCACCGGCTCAACGAGGCCCTCGCCCGATTGAGTGAGGTGCGGCGGAGGTTCATCCTCGACGCCGGGCACGGGGAGCAGTTCGCCCCGGCCGAGGAGCGGCTCGACTCGATTATTTCGGATCTGGCCGGGTGGTTGAATTCGGGCGGCGTTCCGGTCGATATCAGCGAGCTCGACTTTCGTTTGGCGGCGGTCGAGGAGATGATCGAGGCCGTCGGTTTCCCGGCTTACGCCCACGTCGTTTCCGGTGTTCGCAAGGCGCTGGTCGAACCCGTCGGAGCCCCTTCCGGCGAGGATGAACTGCCTCCTCCGCGGCGTTACGTGCCGCCGGCCGCCCCGAAGACCAAACGGCCGTCGTCCGAGGACGATGCGGATGAGTGGGATCTTCGGGCCGCGGCCGAAGAGAGGCAGCGGGGATCGGGATGGCTCACGAAGGCGGCGCTCATCATCTGCTGCGTCGCCATCGGCTGGTTCGCCTTCTATCACGGGGAAGAGAAACGACCCGACCTCGGAGCCTCGGCAGACCGGTTGGTCGTCGACGAGCCGCAAGCTCCGAGGCCGGAAGCGCGGCCCGCTCCGGATCCGGTCCCCGACCAGGCGGTTGTGGAACGGGCGGCTGAATACGAGGAGGCGATGATGGAGCGTTTCTCGAGTGAGATCTCCCTCGCCGAACGCTCCATGCGCTCCGGAAACCTCGATTCGGCGCTGAGCCACTTCGCCGCAGCAGCGGCCATCGACCGTCATCACCGGCGATTGACCCAGGTGGGCGGATCGTTGATCGACCTCCTGCTGAGGGAAGCTGACGCCGCGTTCGACAAGACCCAATGGGCGGTCGCCGCTGCTCGGGTCGAGGATGCGCGACGGATCGCGAGGGGTCTCTACCTCGACACTTCGGAGATCGACCACACGGCCCGCAAACATGAACTCATGACTCGTTTTGAGGACGTCACACCTGATGATCCTGGCGGGTTCGGCAGGGCGGTGGGCCGGGCGGTTCGAGTGACCTCGATCTACGGGGATGTGCTCTTCGGCCGACTCGAAACATTGGAGAACGACACTCTTCTGGTCGAGATCCACAGCGGGGTCGAGGGAGGGGGCGCGCAGTATTCGACGACGATTCCCGTTTCAATGATCCGCGAACTCCGCATTTTCGAGGCCCGATCGGTCTCGGAGACCGTACTCGAGCCGTGACTCCTCGGCTCGTATCGATGGTGAAGCCGGGGGTGGTCTCTCCGATCGCATGAGGTCGATCCGACCCTGGTGGAGGATGGAACCGGCACCCCTGGTGACGAGATCCGGGCGCCGGCAGCGGTCGCGAAGCTCTCGGTGCTCGTCAGGTCAGGGTCACAAGCCATCCGACCGACCGCGATCCCGCATGCAGATCGGTCACCTCGAACCGTGACCGGTCGAGAATCCCGCCGCTTCGGAAGCTCTCCAGCGCCGACCTGGCGGGAGCGATCTCCGCCTCCGACACCGTCGCCCCGACGATCCGACCATCCGGAGCGAAAAGAACGCACGATGCGCCGCGGGCGGCGAGCAGGCCGAGGATCAGGTCGCGGGAACCGGCGATACGGGCGCCCATCCTCCCGCGGAGCTCCACCTGCCGATCGAGCAGGGCGTTGAGCTGCTCGGCGAGGAGACCGAGCTCGTCGGCACGGGTGGCGTCGGCTCTCCGGTCGAGGTTCCCCGCCGCCATCGACTGCGCGACCGCCTTCAGGTTCTCGAGCCGTACCAGGACGTCTCGCCGCAGAGCGCGGGACATCCACACGAAAGACAGCAAGGCGAGCACGACCACCAGGCCGTGGCCGGCCGCGCGTCGCCTCGCGGCCGCGCGAGCCGCGTCATCCGCCTCCACCATCGCCTGGTGGTTGACCTCGAGCAGCTCGACCACCGAACGCTTGACTTCGACGAACCGTGGAAACGCCTCGTCATTGTAGGCGGCGAGAGGATGGTCGTGGGATCGGGCGAGCAGGCGGTCGCGCGCCCCCCGATAGGCGCCGTAAGTGCGGCTGACCTCGCCGATGACGTCGGACTCCCGGGGCACCGTGACGTTTGCCCTGGCTTTGTCGAGGGCGGTCACGAACGCAGTGTCAGAGGCGGAGATGGCGCGGTTGGCGTTCTCGTCGCCGAGGAGCGTGGCGAGCAGAGCCGAGTCCTGACGTTCGAGCGACTCGACCATTTCCATCGAGAATCGGACGCTGGCGAAGTTCTCGTCGAGCACCTCGGACAGGCGAGACCCGAGGTGGTGAAAGCCGAGCGCTGAGGCGACGGCACTGACGACGATGAGGCTGACGAGGTAGGCGTAGCCGACGAGGATGCGGGTTCGCAGGTCCATATCAGGCCAGCGCCGCGAGCCCGGCGATCCCCTCCTCGCGGCCGATTACCACCAGCACGTCCCCGGTCTGGATCCGCTCGCCGCCATCGAGGGTCGCCTGCACCCTGTCCCCTCGGCGGATGGCCGCGACGGACACTCCGAACCGGCGGCGGACGTCGAGCTCGACCAGGGACCGGCCGACAAACGCCTGAGGAACCTCGATCTCCGCCACCTCGACCTCATCGCCGAGGTTGAACCGTTCGAGCACACTCGGCTGCGACAGCTGCCGGGCCAGGCTTTCACCCATCTCCCACTCCGGGCTCACGACTCGGTGAGCGCCGACAGCGCGCAGCACGCGGGCGTGCAGGGGTCCGAGAGCGCGGGCTACGATCTGGGGAACGCCGAGCTGCCGTAGGAGAGTGGTGGTCAGGATCGACGCCTCCATCGACTCCGCCCCGATGGCGACAACGCTGCAACCGATGCGTTCGATCCGCAGTTCCCGGAGAGCCTGCTCGTCGGTCGCGTCCGCACATACCACGGTGTCCATCTCGGACGCCATCCTGTCGACCTCGTCCTGATCCGAGTCGATGCCGAGGACCGATTGTCCATCGGCGGTGAGGTTGAGCGCAACCGCACGGCCGAACATCCCGAGTCCGATCACACAGAAATCCGCCATGTCATCCCACCATGATCCGAGCTTGAGGATAGCTCACTCTTGCCTGCCGAGTCGTTCCCAGGAGCAGGGCGAGGGTCAGCGGTCCGACTCGACCCGCCAGCATCGCGGCCGCGATCACGAGCTTACCGAACTCGTCCAGGCTCGAGGTCGCGCCGAGCGACAACCCGACCGTGCCGAACGCGCTGAAGCTCTCGAACAGAAGCCAGTCGAAGGACGCATCGTTGGTCGCCAGCAGCAAACCCGCCGTGACGAGTGCGACGGCCAGCCCGACGACGGCGATAGCGGCGCTTCGAAAAACGATGACGAGCGGAATCCTGCGGTTCAGGATGACGACATCGGACCGCCGGGCCGCGATGGACGGAATCGCCGCGAGCAGAACCGCAGCGGTCGTGGTCTTGATTCCTCCGCCGGTTCCTCCCGGCGAGGCTCCGATGAACATCAGCATGATGAAGATCAGGATTGTCGCCGGCTGCAGGCCGGTCATCGCTACCGAGTTGAAGCCTGCGGTTCGGGTGGTGATGCTCTGGAACAGCGCGTTGACAACCCGATCCGCTGGAGAAAGCCCGGCAAGGGAACGGTTCCACTCGAGGCCTAGGTACAGCGCCCAGCCCGCCACGATCAGGACGGTCGAGGTGATGATCACCAGCCGGACCTGAACGGCGAGCCCGGCCCACGATCTACTCCGCAGCCGCCACCACAAGCCCGCCAGGACAGCAAAACCCAACCCTCCGAGAACGATGAGGAGACCGAACACGAGCAGGGTCGCCGGGTCTCGGCTGAACATCTCCAACGAGTCGGACTGGAGAGCGAAGCCGGCGTTACAGAACGCCGAAACCGAGTGAAAGACACCCTTCCAGAGCGCTTCGAGCGGCGCTGCGCCATGGGCGATCCAAGCGAACCCCAGAGCCACGGCGCCTGCGGCCTCGACGGCCAGCGTCGACAGCACGATGAAGGTCGTCAGTCTGAAGGCGGTCGCCGGCGAGCTCAGGTCGAGGATGGTGCCGAGCGCGGCTTCGCTCCGGAAGCCGAGATCACGCCCAAGCATCACCGCCGCGAAGGTGGAGAGCACCATGATATTCAGACCCCCGATCTGGATCAGGACGAGGAGGACGATCTGCCCGAAGGTCGAGAAGTCGTGCGGGGTGTCGAGCACGATCAGGCCGGTCACGCAGGATGCGCTCGTGGCGGTGAAGAGCGCATCGACCGCGGCGACGCGGTGGCCGTCGGCCGCCGCCGCGGGGACGCTGAGCAGTACCGTGCCCACGGCGATCAGGATGACGAAAGACGACACGAGCAGCAGCCCTGGGTTGCGAAGAAAGTGACGGAACAGCTCCTCGAACAGCGGGGTCTGCACGATGAGCTGAGTCATGGTGAGTACGAGGTACCCGCCGAGCAGGCCGAGCGCCATGGTCGGTCCGACGACGAGCGCGGCGGCTGCGGCCGATGCCAGGCATGCGGCTGCGACGAGCGGCGGTAGCCGCGAGCCTCCGCGCCACATCCGGAGGTACATCGGGACCGATGTGGCGACCGCGACGAGATCCAACACCACGCACAAGACGAAGGCGCCGAGTGGTTGACCGACACCGTACCCGAGAACGAGCGTCGAGACGACAAGGGCAACAAGGACGATGTGGCGGGCCGCGGACCCATTGCGGTCCATCCACCGCGGAACCGGGCCGCTGACTGGACGGTGCTCCCAGCCGCGACCGAGCTCTGTGAGGCCGAGCACCACGAGGTTCCACAGGATGACGCCTCCGGCGATGACCGGATCGGAGACCACTGCGGGCAGGAACATGGCAATACCGATCAACAGGACGACCAGAGTCACCGGTCGGGCAATTCGCGATCCGAGCAGGATGAGGAACGCACCCGCGACCGCCCCGGCCGACAGCGCGACAGTGTAGAAAACACCGAACCTGGTTACCGTCGCGGCCTCGCCAAAGTAGCCTCCCGGCATGTTCACCGCGAGCTGGCCGAGAACCGCGATCGCGCCCGCTCCGAGCAACCGCGCGGCGCCCAGACGAGCGAGGGCGACCTCCTGATTGGACGCCGTCATCGCTCGATCATACACTTGGTCGGCGGGAGATCCGGCCGGACACCGGTGGTCCTCTTCGGCCGCCGACTGGTGAGCCCCGTGTCACAGATTTCGAGGTCGGAGCGCCGGCCAGGGGGTCCTTCCGGCGTTCACCGGCGACCGACCTGATCCCGGGGCGTTCGAGCGCGGCCTCGACGGGCAGATCCTCTGCCGACGGATTCGAGCTCGGCGAATTCGACTCTTGAATTCACATCGGACAGGCGTTACTCGGGAAACCGGAACCGCGAGTCGTCGAGATCGGGGTTGAGTTCGACCGCCTCGACATTGATCGTGATCGTTTCCGGCCGGTCGGTGACCTGGGTCTCGATGTGGTGGGGAAAGAACAGCCCACCGACCTCCCGGAAGTCCGAATACGCGGCCTCCATCTGCACGGTTCGCCCTGCGATCACCTTTGTCTTGTCCGACCGGACCACCTGGTGTGAGGCGACGTCCACGTAGTCGTAGCGGACGCCGCCGCCGGCGAGGGTCACCTTGAGCTTGTCGGCCTCGCCGCCGGGGAGGGTCTCACGGCCGACGAGCTCGACCGTGTGTCCCTTTGCCCGCCAGTTGACGAGGGGGCCTTCGATGTCGCGTTCATCGACGCCCGCCCCGGAGTCGTTCTCCGGCGCGATGGGCTGGGGCTCGAAGATGCCCTGCATGGGCGCGACGTGCCAACCGATCGTGCCGTCGTGCGCGAAGACGGCTTTCGTGCCCTGGGACGAGAACTCGAGGCGATAGAATCCGGGACGCTTGATCTCCTGGACCACTCGCGCGATCCGGCCGCCGCTCGCCGTCGCCATCCCGGTCGCCCGGATCGACTGCAGGGCCTGGATCGCCTCCGCACCCCCGCGGGCGGTGAGATTCGCATTGACGATCTCGTCGACCGGAGAAGGCGGAGGAGACGAACACGCCACGAAGAGCGCGCCGAGGAGTGGGAGTGCTTGCAGATAACTTCTCATGGTTGCTTCCGGTTTCATCATCGCCCCCGCGTGGCCGGATTCTGCGGCCACTGTTGCGGCTCTACGGTTGGGTTGTGCCAGTACCCCGGTCCTGTGCCCCAGCCCCAGACCGTGTTGGGGTTGTAGTAGGAGTTGTTGTTCGCATCCAACTGGTTGCGTTCCTCTTCCTGGCGTTTCTTGTCCGCCTGCTCCTGGGCCTCGATCTGCTCGACCTTGGCCGCGTTCGCCTGACGGTCGGCTTCGGCTTGCGCTTGCTGGGTCTGCCGTTCCGCGATGATGGATTGCTGCTCCGCCGGGGTCATCCACTTGCCCTCGAACTGCACGTACCCCTGGGATCGGAAATTCTCCTCTTCAGTGATCCATGTGCCATTGACCTGGACCATGCCGAGCGCCTTGTTTGCTTCCTCGTCGTCGGGCAGAATCGCCACCACCTTCCGATAGGCCTCTCTCGCCTGGCTCGACAGCGAGTAACCCGCGGCCCAGCGCGCCAGCTCCCGCCACCCCTCGGCATCACCCGCGGGGATCTTCGCGGCCCGTTCCCGGTATTCCTGGAGCGGCGAGTTGTTTTTGTCGATCTTGACGACCGACGACATCTTCGCCGAGATGGTGCCGCCGCCGATATCGACCGTCACCGAATCTTCGGTCTGCTCGACGATCTGGCCGGTGATCTGGCCGCCGCCGCGCAGGTAGATGTCGTCCGCGAGGACGGGAACCGCCGCAATAACCGCGATCAGGATTGTGAGGTTTCTCATACTATTCCCTATCGGCGCCCCGACCGGACGCGGGTTCCTTGTCTTTGATTCATGATCGGAGTCTACCATCGCTGCCGTGCTGCGCATCGAGCGATCACCGCCGTTTCACCGCCCACCGCAGCTTTGCCGACGACGAACGTGGGTTCTCCCGTCGCTCCTGGTGGGAAGGACGCTCGGGGTTTGCTGCAATCGATTCGAAAATCCCCGAACGAAGCCCCGCCTGGAATGCCTTCTTCACAAGGCGGTCTTCGCCGCTGTGGAAGCTGAGGATGGCCACGCGGCCGCCGGGTTTGAGGGCGGAGGGAAGGTGTGCAAGAAACTGGTCCAAGACGCCGTATTCATCGTTCACCGCGATCCGTAAAGCCTGGAAGCAGCGTTGCAGCGACGATCGGGTCTTCGGTGCGGTACGGTCATACCCTGATGCTGTCAAAGCGCCCCGGATCAGATCGGCGAAGTGTTGGGTGTTTAAGATGGGCTCGTCGGCGCTGCACAGCGCGTGGGCGATCTGCCGGGCGAGGGGCTCGTCGGAATTGGCCTCAAGAAGTTCGGTCAGCTCGAGCTCCGAAAGGCTGGCCAACAGCGCGGAAGCGGGCTTGCCGCGCCGGGGGTTGAACCTCAAATCGAGGGGTCCGTCGGCCTTGTACGTGAAACCCCGAAGCGGGTCGTCGATCTGCATCGAGCTCACCCCGAGATCCGCGAGGATGCAGTCGAACCTGCCGGTTTGGGGAATCAACGCCGGGAGCCCGGCGAAGTTGATTCGACGCGCGGTAAAAATCTCGGGGCCGAATCCCGCGGACCGAAGCCGCGCCTCGGTGCGGGGGAGTTCGATGGGATCCATGTCGAGCCCGATCAGGTGGCCGCCGGGCTGAAGACGAATCATGATCTCGCGGGCGTGGCCGCCGTAGCCGAGGGTCGCGTCGAGTGCCGATTCGCCGGGAGCGGGCGCCAGCCGGTCGAGAATCTCTTCGACCATGATCGACCGGTGGGAGCCGGCCGGTGTTTGGCCCCGGGCCTCCACTTTCAGCTTTTCCTCGGTGAAGCGCTCAGGAACGAGCTCCTTGTATTTTTCCTCGAATCGCCGCGGATGGGTCCCCTTGTAGCGCGGACGGCGGCGGTGTGGAGGAGCCTCGTCAGTCATGAGGCATTATGGCCCAATCGTGTGGAACGCGTTTCACTCGAACGCGAATATCGGGTGCAGTAAACTCGCCTTCTCGGAGGTGGATGTGGTTTCGTTGTTGAGCAAGCTGTTCGGTCAAAAGGACGACACGGCGGCGCAGGCCGCCAACGACACCGAGACGGTGCGCCGGATCACCCGGGAGCTCGATCTCCTCGACGCCGACGAGGCGCGTTACCTCGCCGCGTTCGCGTTCGTCCTGGCGAGGGTCGCCAACTCGGACATGGAGATCAGCGAGGACGAGAGTCGGAGGATGGAAGAGGTCGTCCGAGACGTCGGAGGACTGACCGAGGCGCAGGCCGTTCTCGTTGTTCAGATCGCCAAGTCGCAACAGCTTCTCAAAGGTGGTACCGAAAACTACCTCGTGACCCGCGAGTTCAACAAGATTTCAGACCGTGATCAGAAGAAAAGACTCCTGCACTGTCTGTTCGAAGTTTCCGCCGCCGACGCCTCGATTTCGCTCGTCGAGGAGAGCGAGGTCCGAAAGATCGCCACCGAGCTCAAGTTCGACCACCGTGAGTTCTCGGCCATCCGCTCGCAGTACAACGCAATGAGAAGCATCCTGAAGTGACTGCCGGCCTCGGAACCGAGCGGGCTTCGAGAGGTGCGCCGAGTCTCAGTCCACGTCGTAAACCCGGATCTCTCTGATCGTCGAGTCGAGGATCGATGACGAGGAGTCGATTCCCGGGCCACCGGGGCCGGAGTAGGCGTCGAGGATGAGGAGGTCGCCCCGGATCTGGATGAGGTAGCCGTACATGGTGTCCCGAGTCTTGAGGTTCAGACGCACCGTATGACCAACCGCCCGGGCGAGCTCCTCGTCATCGTGGGGCGAAATGTCCTCGAACCGGACCGTCGAGAGGCTCGATTGGGTTGCGCCTTCGCTGGACGCGCCGACGAGTTGGAGGCCCCTGGCGATACTGCGGGAGCTCTCGAGTCTCTTGCCCGCCGCCGTCTTGTCGCCCATGTCGTAAGCCAGATCGGCATCGTGGAGCATGGCGGCGATGAGGGTCTTGCCCATCGCGACGACGCGGCGGTGCTGTCGGTCAATGGCCGCCGCAGCTGCGAAATGCCGGAGGGACTCGTTGATGTCTCCGCCCTGCAGGCTCGACTCGGCGAGGCTCATCTCGAAGGTGAACCGCGCCATGTCCTCCTCCTTGAGATCGATTCCGTGGCCGGATCCGGATCCCGACGGTGCCGAGGCCGAGTCGGTTGTCGTCGATCTCCAGGGGATCAGCGGCCGTTCGATGGCGCCCTGAACGGAGGAATCCGGTGGAGCGGCCCATGGACCGAGCTGCTGAAGATACATCGTCGCTGCGACTGCGGCCGCTCCGAGGATGAGGACCGCCACAATCAGCCACCCGAAACGTCGCTTTGGGGCGGGTGCCGGGGCCGGGCTGATTCGGGTCTTTGGCCGCGGCCGGCGGCGACGGACGGCGGAGGTGGGCGAGGGCTGGAATCTCTGGGGCGGCGGCGGTTCCACCTCCTTGCCGGTGCCCTCGGATGGGCTCGCCAGAGAGCTCCGGATCCTGGAGAGGACTCGAGCGACGCCGGGAGAACCCGTGGCCTCGAACATTTCCTCGACCGTCGCGAGACGAAGGTCGAGAATCTCGACCTCCATGAGGTCTGCGTTCGGATCCAGGGACGCCTCGAGTTCCGAGAGGATGGCGCGCAGGCCTGCCTCCGCGGAGTTTCCGCGCCCTGACACACCGGGCGCTTCGGCGCACTTTCGCTGCACCTCTTTGAGCCGCTTGACGATCGCCCTCAGATCGTTGCGTTCAGGATCGCTCGTCTCAAGATCCTCGACGTCGTTTGGTGCCACCCGCATCTCCCGAATAGATGGTATCTCAACCGCACGGATCTTCGCGAGGTGGCCACATTCCGCAGATCCTCGAGAAACCGTCGCGATGAGTTCGTCGCGTTGCGAGCTCGACGCGGATGACCCCTTGTGGATGCGCTTGAGGGCCTCGGTGGCAGGAGAGTGGAAGCTGGGGAGACCGGCCATCGACCGAGTATTGGTCGGAGTTGCCGACTCGATGCGCTACAGGTTGCCAGCCCGGGCGTGCACCCGGCGACCGTCTTCGTCGGGCCTGAGGGCGTCCACCTGCGGTGGCGGCAGCTTGACCCAGCGGCGGAGCACGAGCTGGCGGTCGAGGCCGCTCGGATGCTGTTGAAGACAGGTCCTCATGCAGTCGATGCTGGCCGTAACGGGGCACGATTGACATCTTGAGATCTTCATTTGGCCCTCAACATCGGTTCTCGTGCAGGCATTTGCCCCAACGAGAATCCAAAATTTCCACAAAAGCTCCGGCTGTGCCGATAATCTAGCACATTCTCGGTGCTCTGTTTCTCGGGGTTCCGGGGTCTCGCCCGCAACGCGCCGGAGTCTTCGGTCGAGCGTCGATGACGGATGGGTTCATCATGGCGGCGCCGACGCCGAGGCCGGCGCGGAAGCCAGGACCGGTCACGGGCCGTATCGGCCCGACCCGCGGGTCGGAGAGTGCGACAATGCGAAGATGGGTTCCCAGAGATCCCCTTGAGAGAGGACGCCATGCCGGAAATCTTCAATCTCGAGCAGATCAGGAATGCGCTTCAAGGGATCGATGTCACCGCGGCCATCGAGGAGGGGTTCGTCGCCTACTCCAAAGGTGACGTGGTGGTGCCGCCGGTCGGAGAATTGGTATTTCACGATCCGCCGGGCGACGTCCACATCAAGTACGGCTACATCAAGAACGACGACGTCTTCGTCATCAAGGTGGCCTCGGGCTTCTACGACAACATCAAGCTCGGTCTGCCTCAGGCCGACGGTCTCATGCTCGTGTTCAGCCAGAAAACGGCTCAACTCGAGTGTATCCTCCTCGACGAGTGTTATCTCACCAACGTCCGGACCGCCGCCGCCGGCGCGGTTGTCGCCCGCCACCTCGCCCCGACCAACGTCGAGCGGATCGGCGTCTTCGGCGCGGGCGTGCAGGGCAGAATGCAGGTCGAAGCACTGCTGCCGATCATCGAGTGTCGAGATGTCATCGTATGGGGCACCGGCGAGGAGGAACTCGAAGCCTACCGTGAGGCCATGGTCGGGCTTGGTTTCGCCGTCGAGACCACCCGAACGAGCGACGAGGTTGCCGCCACCTGCAACCTCATCATCACCGCGACCCCGACCCGGACCCCGTTGCTCAGAGCCGACCAGATCCGGCGCGGAACCCACATCACCGCCATGGGGTCGGACACCGAAGAGAAAAACGAGCTCGAACCCTCGATCCTCCGCATGGCGGACATCGTGGCGGCCGACAGCATCGAGCAGTGCCTCGTGCGTGGAGAAATCAGTCACGCGATCAAGGCCGGGGAGCTGACGGTCGCGGATGTCGTAGAGCTCGGCAATCTCATCGTCGAGCCCGGTTTGCGGCGGTCGTCGGACTCGCAGATCACCGTCGCCGATCTGACCGGTGTCGCGGTGCAGGACATTCAGATCTCGAAGCTGGTCTACCGGGCCCTGACCAACCGGTGAGAAGAGCGGGTTAGGGAAGCTCCTCGGCGACCCTTTTCAGTCCTTCCTCGAGATAGGCCTGCTCACCACCGAGCCAGATCCGCAGATAGCCTTCGAGGCCCAGGTGGATTCCCGGGACGATGAGCGTGCTCTGGTTGGTGCGGATCCGCTCGACGAGCTCCAAGCTCGGTATCGATGCGGCGTATTTCATAAAGGCCAGAGCGCCCGCCTTCGGGGGAATGAACGAATACCCGTCCCCGAGCCCGGCGACCCAGTCGCTGAATATCCGCGAGTTCCTCTGTAGAAGGGCTCGGCCGCGGGCGTAGAGCTTCTCCCGGTTCTCGGTCTGCACCGCAATGCGCGCCACAGCGTCGGAGAGTTTGTTCGGGCAGATCGTCACGGAATCGTGCTGGGTCCAGCATTCCTGGACCAGATCCGCCGGGCCGACGATCCAGCCGATTCGAACGCCCGGGATCCCGTAGGCCTTGGAGAGCCCGCTCGTGACGATGACCTTCTCGCTCATGCCCCAGAAGCTCGGTGTCCGCGGGCAGTCGATCTCGGCTCCCAGGTAGACCTCGTCCGCGAGCAGGTAGGCGTCCATTTCCTCGCACCGGCGAACGATCCGTTCCATGGCGGTGGGGGAGAGCACCGACCCGGTCGGGTTGTTGGGGTTGGAGACATAGACGAGGCGGGTTTTCGGAGTGACGGCGCGTTCGAACTGGGCCCAGTCGGGCTCCCAGTTGTTCTCCTGCCTCAGCTCGAAGGTGCTGACGTCGGCTCCCATGCTTCTCGGAACACCCCAGAGCTGCATGTAGTTCGGCACCTCGAGGGCGAACCCGTCGCCGTCCCGCAACAGGGTCAGGGCGGTCAGAAAGTTGGCCTCCGAGGTCCCGTTCGTGACCTCGAAGTTCTCGATGGTCGTGCCGGGATAGATCCGTGAGAGCGCCTCTCGCAGCTGCGGGGTGCCGTTGGACTGGCTGTAGGTCAGCGGGGTGTCGAGAGCCCACTCCAGATCGAGCCCCATCTCGGACAGCTCACGGAGGGAAACCGGGAGCACGCCGCTCTCGCTCAGGTCGAAGTCGACCACGTTTTCCCAGGTCGACTGCATCCGTTCCATCTCGAAAACCTCGATTTTCACGACTTTATCTCCCCTCTGTGCGTGTCCGGTCAAGACTAGCATCGGAGACCGACGATTTGATCGGCGCCGATTGCTGGAGCACCGGGCGCCGCGGGCATGATCGCGCCCGAGGCGCGCCGCCGATCACCACTCTACCAAGCCACCCCGTAGTCCTCGCCGTAGTCGCTTGCGCCGCCCCACATGGTGCCGGTCTCCCGGTCGAAGTAGATGGCGGTGATGGGGCTGTAGGTGCGGTCGACAGTCTCCACCGAGTACCCCATCCGACCCAGTTCGCCGCGCGCCCATTCGGAGACCTTCGGGGTCAGCTCCAGTCTTCCGGGCTCGGCCTGGTGAGCGCCGAAGGAACTCTGCATCTGGTAGCTCGTGATGTTGTGAGCTTCAACGGCTTGCTGCACATTCATCTCGAACTCGACCATGTTGAGGAAGAACTGCAGCAGGTTCTGCTCCTGGGTGTCGCCGCCCTGCACCGAAAAGGCGATCAGGGGCTTGCCTTCCTTGATCGCGATGCTCGGCGTCAGCGTCGCTCGCGGGCGTTGCCCCGGTTGCACGACGTTGAACGGATTCATCGCCTCGCTGAGCACGAAGCTCTGCATCCGCTGGGAGAGGCCGATTCCGGTGCTGCCGGCGATGAAGGCGGGGATCCAGCCGCCGCTGGGTGTGACGGAGACGACCCAGCCTTCGGCGTCCGCGGCTTGAATCGAGGTCGTTCCGGCGACAAAGCTCTCGTCGTCGGTCATGTGCGCAGCCTGTTGGAATCCATCCACACCGTCTGATTCGGCGGTCGGTGGAATCGGGCTCCAGCTTTGCAAGAGGTCGAGATACGGGTTGGTCTCACCCTGGAAGGGATAGGGGTCGCCCGGGTGGACATCGGGGTCGTTGCGCTCGGTGTTCATGAGTCCCCGACGCTGCTTTGCGTACTCCTTGGAAAGCAGACCCGCGATGGGTTCCTTCGGCGGCATATACGGGTCGCCGTAGTAGAAGTCGCGATCGGCGAAGGCGAGATTCATGGCCTGGTAGATGGTGTGGATGTACCGAGCGGTGTTGTATCCCATCGCCTTGAGGTCGATCTCCTCCAGGATGTTGAGCGCCTGGAGGAGCGCCGGGCCCTGGACCCAGGTCGTGAGCTTGTAGACATCGATGCCCTTGTAGTTGGTCGTCACCGGTGCCTCGATGTGGACCTGCCAGCGGTCCAGGTCCTCCATGGTGAACAGACCGCCGTGCTCTCGCGATGAGCGGACGATCTCCTCGGCGATGTCGCCGCGGTAGAAGCGATCGTAGGCCGCATAGATCGCCTCTTTGCGGTTCTTGCCGGCCTCGAGGGCCTCGGCTTCGGCCGCGACCAGTTTTTCGAGGGTCGCTAAAAGGTCGGTCTGGCGGAACACTTCACCGGCCACCGGCGCCGCCCGCCGATCGGGGTTCTCCGCATCGAGGTGGGGGAGGAACACCTTCTCTGAATACGACCACCGCGACAGGACGTCGCGGCGGCGTTCCATGTTGTCGGCCTGAGACTGTTCGATGGGATAGCCCGCGGCCATCTCCATGGCCGGCGAGAGAACCTGGGCGAGACTCAGCCGGCCGTACTCGGCCAGCATGACCATGAGCCCCCCAGGGGTGCCCGGCGTGACGGCAGCGAGCGGGCCGTACTCCGGCGGATAGACCATGCCCCGTTCCCTGAAGAACTCCGGGGTCGCCCCCGTGGGAGCGACGCCGAGCGCGTTGATCCCTTTGACCTCGCCGGTGTGCGGGTTGTAGATGAGGGCCTGGGTTTCACCACCCCACCCCAGGGTGTCCCACATGGTCGACGTGGCCGCCAGCATGGCGCAGGCCGCATCGACCGCGTTGCCGCCGCGGGTGAAGGTCATCGCTCCGGCGGTGGCCGCCAGCGGTTTTCCGGTCACCGCCACCCAGTGTGAGCCGTGCAGCACGGGTTTTGCAGTCGTTTGTGCCGGCGCCGGCGGCGAGATGCAGAGAAAACCGAGCAGGAAGGCCGATACGATCAGTGGAACCGCACGGACGTGATCGCGGCGTTTGACAGGCGGCATATGACTCTCCTTGGCTCGATCTCAACATATCGCTTGGGGGGGAATACCGCTCTCCCTGCGCAATACTAACCTCTCTCGGGTCGCGGAGCCGCGGTTCGTCGTCGCCGGGCGCGGATCGATCTCAGCGTCGGACCCGTCGGTGTTCCATCTCGTTTCGGAGGAGTCGCTGGTGTTCGAGTTCTTCCTCGGCAAGGTCCTTGAGAATCTTCACCGTCTGAGAATCGGAGATGTAATCCACCGCCTGCCGGAAGTAGGCTTCCGCGCGTTCCTCGGCGCCGAGGGCCAGCGCATAGGCCTGTGCGAGAGTAAACGTCGTGCCGACGCCTTCGAAATCGGGCACTTCGACCTCCCACGGAGCGCTGTCGAGGTAACGGGAAGGCTGGTTGCCGAACAACTCGCGCCGGCGCTTCTCGATCTGGCTGTCGTGCTGGCCCTCGAGGCGGGCCATCCGTTGGAAGAACTGCGCCGCATCGGGGCTGTTCTTTTCGGCCCATGAGGCCAGCTGCTCGTAATTCCCTGCGGCCTCGCGTTCGATGAAACATGCGAGGTCGAGTACGTCCATCGCGTTAAGTTTTGAGAAGTCGAATTCAACAGCCATCACCACCTCCGGAGAGGACAACATGGCCGGCCGCGCCCGTAATCCAGCAATCTGGAATCCAAACCCGGGAATTCTCGATTGAGCTCGCAGATGTATCGCCAATTCCGCAGGATTGATAAGGTGGAGCTGAGGGGGGCGCAAATGAACAAACATACGCAGGTCGTGACGCTGGCTGTGATCTCCGCTGTCGCTCTCCTCAGCACCGCCGCTGCGACCACGGGCATCGCCCAGGTCTGCGGCGACGGCATCATCGAGCCCCCTGAAGAGTGTGATGACGGCGGTTTTTTCCGTCTTGACGGCTGCGCCTCAGACTGTACATTCGAGCACGTGCAGCGGGTCACCCTGCTCGAACTCCAGGCCGGAACCGCCCCTGCATCCTGCACACCGACGACGAACGCATTGGGCGCGGCGTTCACCGGCTTCGGCCTTTCCGCGGTCAATGCACAACTCGCATCCGACATCTCCTCGGGAGACCTCAACCAGCTGCTGCAGGTCATTTCCCTGGATGATCCTGCCGGCATCGACGATCCGACTCTCGAAATCGGGATTCTCGATTCGGACCCCGACCCCCGAGGTTCGAGTACCGGGCTCGACGGGTGGTACCTGGCGGCGAGCCGATTCCTCGACAACGATGACCTTCCGGTCCTGCGTCTTCCCGGCGCGGTAGGTGCGCGGGAGCTTGCGGGCGGACCGGGGAGGATCGAGATCGGGTTCCTCACGGGAATGATCACCGTCAAGGACGCCCGCGTCACCGCCACCGTTGGAACCGGCACCAGCCTGCCCGGACCACCCCCTGACCAGTTCGCTGCCGGTTACGCAGCCTTCGAAGATCTGCAAGCGAATGACGGCAATCATGGTTTGTGCGGCAACTTCACGGTCGGGTCGCTGGCGGCGATGCCGCTGCCGGCGGAGTTCACGAGCGGCGGGAGCGCTGAGTGCGCGTCCTCGTGCGGCGGATCGCGCGCGTACACCTGGTGCGGCGACGGCAACCCCGTCGGACCCGGCTGCAATTCGACCCTCGATCTTCTGGTCAGCGGCTGCGCGATCTCACCTCCGTTGTGCATTGGTGTGATCATTCCGACTCAACCCGATGTCGGCACCGGAGCGCTTCCTCCGGCAGCCCTGGTTCCCGATCCGGTGACGGGGAAGGTGACGGTGAGCCAGCCGGACGACGCGTTCTCGAGCTGGTTCGACCTCACCGCAGAGCGCGTCCACATGACCAACCACGTCGGCGGGATTTTTGCGGATGGCTTCGAGAGCGCCGATCTCGGGGCGTGGTCATCGTCGTACTCGCCCTGACCCGGACAATTCATGGGCTGTCTGCTGCGGCCGACGATGCATCCGCGCCGGCCGATATCTTCAAGGCGTGGGCAGACCCCGCGCCGGGTGCGGGGCACGAAGACCCGGTGGCGAAGTGGAGGGCGGCTATTCCCTGACGTCGACCATGCGACAGGCTCCTGGATCTGTGATTTGAAGACCCTGCCCTTGACACACCTGATATACTGATACCCAGTAGCAATTAGATCAAGCAATCGGCCCAAATCGACCTGACCCGGCAGAGGGAGAACGATTTGATGGAACGTGTGGCATCGGATTGGTGGTCGTTCGTTTCTCATTTTATTGAGAATCTGTCGCATTACAAAGCCGGCATCTTTGCGGCGCTGCTCCCCGCTCTCATTGGCATCATCGCTGCGGGAGCGACTGCGTCCGCAGAATCGGTCGAAGAGCCCGGGGCCTCTGCTGGCAGTCACCGAACCGGGCTTCGACTGGTTCTCGACGAGGGCGAGATCGTCATCGCGCTCGACCGGGAGGCCGCTCCCGACAGCATTCGTACGATTCTCGACCTGGTGAGGCCGCAACCGGGTCCGAACGGGGAGGATCAGGGGTACTACGACGGACTTGCCCTGAGCCACACCTGGCCGCATATCGAGCTGGGCACGGGCGTCCGAGCGGGCGACCCCATCGTGATTCCGCAGGAGATCGACGCGGCGTCTCTGGGGTTCGACACCGCGAAAATCACCAAGAGCAGCACCGCGATGAACCTCTGGCAGTTCGAATTCGCCGAGGCCGACGAACGGTGGAAGAGTGAGGGCAGCCGCCCGAAGCAGTTCGAGGAGTGGTTCCAGATCTTCAGCGAAACAAACTCGGTCGATTTCCTGATGGAGACCTCGATCAAGGAGATCAACGAGGTGCTCGGTTATCGATATGTCTCGGGACGAGCGAGTCTTCGTGCTCGGAGGGGCTATGTTTACCTCAAACCCGAATCAAAGGTCGAAAACAGTCCCGCATTGCGAATCCTGCTGACCGATCGGCCGCAGCTCGATGGGCGCGTCACCGTCGTCGGCCGGGTGGTCGAAGGTCTTGAGCTCGCAACTCGCCTGTCGGTGTGTGAGCTCAAGACCTTCAGAAACCGCCCGATCTACGAACCCGCCAATCCGGTGGTGATCCGCAGGATCGAAGTGATCGAGGTGGCCGATCCGCTGGTGACCGCCGACGCGCAAGGCAACGTACCAAAGAAGACCGGTGATCCGGACGATGGTCGATCAACGTGCTCGGTCGCCACAGATATTCAACCGCCTGAAAAGGTCGAACCCGAAGGAGGAAGGCGATGAAATCCGAAAGACCTCTTGCGATCATCAACACCGTGTCCGGAAGTCGAGCTGTGGTTTTGGTGCTGCTCTCGGCGGGAGTGCTCTGGTCTCCCATGGCCGGCGCCCAGGACCCCAACAGCAGCCCGGCGCGAACCTATACCCCGGCGAGTGGGGTGGTCGAGACCGCGGCTCCCGGATATGTTCCGCGTGAGTCGATCGAGGTTCAGCACACCATCGGCGGACCGGTGGCGCCGGTTCAGGCCGAGGTGGTCAGGATGTCGGATGTGTCCGAGGCGCCGCCGGAGGAGTTTCTCGGTGGTCCGAGGTCCCACATCCAAGGCGATCCGGCTGCGGGGGGAAGGGTCATCGGCGGGACCATAGTGGGCGGGGAGGCCCCGAATGAGGCGTCCGAGGCTCCGACGGTCACTGAGGGCACCACCTACCTCGACTTCGAAGGGATCGACTCCTCAGGGTGGATCCCGCCCGACACCGTGGTGGCCGTCGGCCTCTACGATATCGTCGAGGCCACCAACTCCGGGTTCGCCATCTATTCAAAGACCGGACGGCAGATCCAGGGTTACACGACCTTTGCCTCGTTCTTCAATTCGACCAGTGGTTCGATCTTCGATCCCCGGATCATCTACAACCCCATCAAGAACAGGTACGTCATCCTGGTTCTCGAGCGCAACGTGGCGGCACAGACATCGAGGCTGCGGATCGCCATCGCGCAGCAAGCTTGGGCCGACGGCGACTGGTGGCGTTGGAACTTCGATGTCGAGCACTCCGACGGCCTCGACTGGATGGACTATGCCACCCTCGGCGCCGATGATTACGGAATCTATTTTTGCGGCAATATGTATAACTGGGCGGGCGGGTTCCGCTGGGCCAAATTGTGGACCCTAACGCCCGCCATGTGGACGGGTGGCAGCGCGGTCGGCTGGCAGTGGTGGGACCTCCAGTTCTCCGGTGGCGACAACGCCTTCGGTCTCCAGTTCGCCGATATCCACACCAACAACACCAACGAGGAGTCCTACTTCGTCAACACCTGGTCGGGCTTCGGATCGGAGGTGGGTCTGTGGACCGTCACAGGGGATCGATCCGGGGTGGGGAGCCCGCCTGTCCTGGCGGTGACCACGATCACCGGGCTGCCGACCTACTATGGGCTCGGAGAAAACGTCGATCAACCTGGGTCGAGCACCGATATCGACGGCGGCGACAGCCGGGTGATGAACGCCAAGTACGTCAACCGGAGGGTGTTCTTCACCCTTGGGACGGACGTCAACAACGACACCACCGACGGCGGCTGGTACACCGCGAAGCTGAACTCCGACACCGGGACCTACGAGTGGGGCCACACGGTGTGGACAAACAGCGAATACTATACATACCCGGCTTTGACCGTGGCCGGAACCGCGACCACGAGCAATATCGGCGTTGTCGGCACCTGGACCAATGGTACCGATCGCTACCCCAGCACCATCTTCAAAATCTACGAAGACCAACCCAACTCGAGCGCGGGTGAGTTCGCGTTGTATCAGAGCGGCACCTCGCCCTATGTCCTGCTCGATTCCGACAACAGGAACCGCTGGGGCGACTACAGCGGCGCCGATTACGACTGGGCCTGCGGCCATCTGGTCGGCGCGGCCGAGTACACCGACGCGACCAACAGCTGGTCGACGCAGATCCTGATGACGAACTTCGACGAGGAACCCGCCTGCCCGCGAATCGACATTACGGCTCCCGGCAACGGCGCCACGCTGATCGGCGGGCGGTCCTCTACCATCAGCTGGACTCCGAATTCGCTCCCCCCCGGCGACCAGGTCTATGTGTTCTATTCAACCGACAACGGAACCAATTGGGTTCAGATCGGCGGCGCGCTCCCGTCGAGCGCGACCTCCCTGTCGTGGACGACTCCCATGTTCACATCCACCGGCCAGGGCAAGATCTTCGTCGGGTCCTGGGACGGGGCCGTCTATACGGCCTTGGATCGAAGCGACTTCAACTTCGACATGGCGGGGTGCGTGAACGACGGCTACGAGCCGAACAACAGCTGTTTCGGCAGCGACATCACGATCGGCACATCGCAGAACCACAAGGCATGTGACAACGACTGGTTGACCTTCAATCCGACGATCGGGGCCTCGTACCGGATCGAAACCTCGGCGTTGCTCAACGGAGCCGATACGGTCATGAGCCTGCACGAAAACTGCGGTCCCCAGGTCGCATTTGACGATGACGGCGGGCCCGGTTTGGCATCGCTGATCAACTACACGTCGGTTACAGGAACATTCCTTGATTTCGAGGTGACGATGTACGGCGGCGCGTATGCGGCCGACAAGGGCTACACCGTCAGCGTGACCTGCACCGCCTGTTGCGATGGGAGTTGCTTTCTCTTCGCCGACGGATTCGAAAGCGGCAACGTCCTCTCCTGGAGTGCCTCGATTCCATAGTCGTCTGAAAGGAATCAACGACGGGCAGATCCGAACGAACCCTGTGTCGTTCCTTCGTCTTCGCATGTCTGCATTCGATGCGGAATGGGCCGTCGGATCGCGAATCGGGTCGGATCGACCGCCGGCCGTCGTCAGGCGGAGGTGATCGGCGGCTTCCCCGCGACCGTCGTGGGGAAGTCGGTTCGCCGGACCCATCCGATGGAAATCCTGCAGAGAGGAGGCGGTGGGCCGCTCAATCGTGGTTGCGGCGCCCACGAGGTCCAGCGAAGCCATCGAGAACCTCCGCCGCGTGGCGGACCACTGCCAGCGCCTGCTCGATCGGCAATGTTCCGGTCTCGAGGACGATGCCGGCGAGACCCGGGAGGGCCGTGGCGAAGCCGAGGATTTTGTCGAGGTCCTGAGCCTCGCGGATGAGCGTCAAACCGGCAATGTGGCGTTCAATCGTGTACGACCGTTGATCCTGCATGGCACTCAGGCGCTGTCGATCTCCCGCCGCCAGACCATGGTCCTGTCGCGACGCCATGAGGAGACGCCGTCCGGCCGCAACGGCGAGACAGGGGAGGGCGGAGCGGGCCACCAGGTCGGGGATCTGTTCGGCGTCGAGTTCCAGACTCAGAACCGCGGCCCTGGCGCCGAGCTCCGCGAGGGCCGCCGCGGCGGCATGGTTGGCCACGTTGAGACCGGCGTCCGCGATCACCTCCAACCCGGCCTCCACCGCCGCGCGCAGCACACCGAGATGACCCGCCACCACTGGCAGGCCGAGGGTTTTCAAATGAGGCGACACCGGTGCGGCGGCCGGGTGGCGCAACCACAGCCCGGGCGCCGTCGACTCGATGCGCGGCGGCTCATCGCGCCACAGATCGAGGCGAGGATCGTCGAGCCAGACCTGGTCGGCGCCCGCCGCGAGCAGGTCTCGCGCCATCGGAACATCCGCCGCCACGGCCGCCAGAATCGGCGGCCAGGAGCGTTGTTGAGGGTGCGGTAGTTGCCAACGCTCCGGTATCGAAACCGGTTGGGCGGTCAGATCCTCCAGCAACCGGCGCCGCAGCGCCTTGAGGGTCGAGGCCGGAACAAAAACCTCCGGATCGAGCTGAAGCGTCCATTCTCCCGGTCGGTAACCCGAGCCACCGAGCGCGCCGACGGTACGCTGCAACAGGCTCTCGTCGAGCGGTTGCCGACAGGCGCGCTCGACCACGGGGCCTTCGATCTCGGCGCTCCGGCCATCGGCGGATCGGGCGCGCAAGACGAGGGGATGGCCGAGACGGGCCGTGGCGTCGATGTCGAGAGTGACGGCGGCGAGGCCGTGGTGGTGGGACGGCGAAGCGCGCCATGGCACGTCTTCCATCCGCGTCGAGTTGCTGATCGGTGTTGCGCCGGAGCGCGAGATTCTCGGGCAGATGTGGACCACGGGCGGCGATTCGAATGGCGCAGTGCCAGAGACCGGCCCCGTCTCTCCGTGCGTGGGTGACGAGGAATCCGCCCTCGCCGCCATCGTCGAGCACCCAGGCAAAACCCTGTCCGGCCCGGATCTCCTGATCGCTCGCCAACTCCGCCGTGCCCTTGGAGCGCGACACCCGAAGCAGCCGCGCATCAGGTTCGCTGCGCCGCGATCCCGAGTCGATGACCCTGCAGCCCTCTCCGAGTTCGCCGGTGACGGGCCCGGTGGTGAAGGGTCGGGAGAAGACTTCGCGCAGACGCCGCTGCCACGGTGCGCTGTCGAGGGTCGCGCCCTTTGCAAAGGCATCGAGGGCGGCACGATAGGCCTGGCACACGGTGTAGACGTACTCGGGTCCTTTGAGCCGGCCCTCGATCTTGACGCAGCTCACCCCGGCAGCGGCCAATTCCGGGATGTGGTCGAGGAGGTTGAGATCGCTCAGGCTCAGGAGCGGCCCCCGGCGACGGCCGTCGTCGAAATCGAAGCGGCAGCACTGCTCGCAGGCGCCGCGGTTGGCGCTGCGCCCGGTCGCGAGGGCCGACATCGAGCACTGACCGCTGTATGCATAACAGAGCGCCCCGTGGACAAAACACTCCACCTCGATCCCTCGCCGGTGGGCGGTCTCGGCGCACCGTTCCAGCTCGCCGAGGGAGAGTTCTCGAGCGAGAATGATCCGTCGAACCCCGAGATCGGCCAGAACCTCGATCTGCTCCGGAGAGTGGACCGTCATCTGGGTCGATGCGTGGATTTCGAGATCCGGGAGCTCACGCCGGATCACCCGCCACAGCCCGAGGTCCTGCAGAATCACCGCGTCCGCTCCGGCGCTTGCGACCGCCGCCGCCGTAGCCGCGGCCGCCGGCAGTTCGAGGTCGCGGAGCAGCGTGTTCAGGGTGACGTAGCAACGCAGTCCGTGGCCGTGGAGGTAGTCGATGTGGTGGGCGAGGAACTCGAGTTCGAAGTTCTGCGCCCGGGCCCGGGCTGAAAACCGGCCGACGCCGAGATAGACGGCATCGGCCCCGCCGGCCACCGCGGCAGGCAGACAGTCGGGTGAGCCGGCAGGCGCCAGCAGTTCGGGAACCGATCGAGTGGCGGACACGAACGCAGACTACAACAAAGCTCGGGATTTCGTCGGTCCTTCTCTCGGGTTCTTGAAAACGAGACGCTCTCCGGGGCGCAGAGTGGTGGATGAGGGTCCACCTGACGTAGGATGGCTCTCGAGAGGAACCACCGATCAAACACCCCGCCATCTCTGCCAAAGGCCGCCGCGTCCTTTCCCTCATCCCGCCGATGACGCAGTTGAATACTCCTTATCCCTCGACCGCCTATCTCACCGGCTTTCTGCGCTCGCGCGGCATCGATGCGGTGCAGGAGGACATCGCCATCGGCCTGGTTCTCGAGCTGTTCTCGCCGCAGGGTCTGCGGGCCATCCGCGAGTGCGTCGACCGGCTGCCGGTGTGCGAACGGGCCCCCGTGGTACTCGGTTTCTGCGACCACTTCGACCGCTATCTGGCGACCATCACGCCGGTGGTTGCCTTCCTGCAGGGCCGCGATCCCTCCATCGGCCACCGCATCTGCGGCCGCGACCTCCTCCCCGAGGGGCCGCGATTCGACGCGCTCGACAACTTCATCGCGGAGGATG
The DNA here is from genome assembly GCA_963823445.1 of uncultured Acidobacteriota bacterium. GTDB lineage: Bacteria > Acidobacteriota > Thermoanaerobaculia > Thermoanaerobaculales > Sulfomarinibacteraceae > JAHECW01. The sequence continues at coordinate 542,442 of CAWGLT010000007.1, read as the reverse complement.
GCGGCGATCCGCTGGCCTGGGCCTTCGGTTCGCTCGGTGTTCAGGACCGGGCCCGGCATCTCGCCACGTTGTACCTCAACGATCTGGCCGATGTGCTGCGCGAGGCGGTTGATCCGGGGTTCGAGTTCGTCCGCTACGCCGAGTCGCTCGCCCACAGCCAGGCGAGCTTCGACCCGCTGGCCGAAGCCCTGGCGGCGCCGATGACGCTCGTTGACAGCACGCTGGAGTCCTTGACCCGGCGGGCCGTCGAACGCCGCGAACCGGATGTCGTGCTGCTCTCGGTTCCATTCCCCGGTTCGGTCTATGCCGCATTCCGCATCGCTCAGACCATCAAGGCGAACCATCCCGAAATCGTCACCGTTCTCGGCGGCGGCTGGGTCAACACCGAACTGCGCGAACTCAAGGAGCCTCGCGTCTTCGACTATTTCGACTTTGTCTCCCTCGATGACGGCGAACGGCCGCTCTTGGCCCTGCTCGATCACCTGGACGGCAACCGTCGGGATCTGAACCTGGTTCGCACCTACACCCGGATCGACGGCGAGGTCCGCTACTGCGACAGCAACCAACCCGACGTGCCCTTCGCCGAAGTCGGCACTCCCACCTGGGACGGTCTGCCCCTCGACCGCTATCTCTCGTTGCTCGACATGCTCAACCCGATGCACCGCCTGTGGTCCGACGGCCGCTGGAACAAGCTCACCGTGGCGCACGGCTGTTACTGGAAGAAGTGCAGCTTCTGCGACGTCGGTCTCGACTATATCGGGCGTTTCGACGGCGCCCCGGCCGAGCTCCTCGTCGACCGCATCGAAGCCGTCATCGAGGAAACCGGCCAGAGCGGGTTTCATTTTGTCGATGAAGCCGCTCCGCCAAAGGCCCTCAAGGCGATGGCCGAGGAGTTGCTGAGGCGCAACCGTGCGATTTCCTGGTGGGGCAACATCCGGTTCGAGAGGTCCTTCACTCCCGAACTCTGCAATCTGTTGGCCGAAAGCGGCTGCATCGCCATCTCCGGCGGTCTCGAGGTCGCATCCGATCGGCTCTTGAAGCTCATGAAAAAAGGTGTTTCGGTCTCCCAGGTGGCCCGCGTCACGCGCGCCTTCAGCGAGGCCGGCATCCTCGTCCATGCCTATCTGATGTACGGCTTCCCGACCCAGACCGTGCAGGACACGGTCGACGCGCTGGAATACGTCCGTCAGCTTTTCGCCGAGGGTTGCATCCAGTCCGGTTTCTTCCACCGCTTCACCTGCACCGTGCATTCGCCGGTCGGACTGAACCCGGCCGAGTACGGCATCGAGTTGCAACCGCTGCCCGTGATCACCTTCGCCACCAATGACGTCGACTTCATCGACCCGACGGGGACCGATCACGACGCCCTGGGATCGGCCCTGGACAAGGCGCTCTACAACTTCATGCACGGTGTCGGTCTCGATGAGGATGTCCGCACCTGGTTCGACCGGAAGGTGCCGAAGACCCGGGTCGGCCGGCGCTTCGTTGCCGATGCGCTGCGGCAGGACTTCGGGCCGGGACGGAAGTGACGGCGATTGCCCATTTCCAGCCCGTCCGGTGGTCGGGCACGTCTTGAGGCTGATATCGTGTGCATGAATGCGGATCAACAAGTACTTCACCGAGCATGGTGTGTGTTCGCGGCGCGCGGCCGACAAGCTTGTCGAGGCCGGGAAGGTGAGCATCAACGGCGTCGTCGCGAAGCACGGCGACACCGTCTCGGATGGGGACCTCGTCACCCTCGACGGCAAGCCGGTGACCGCGCCTGAAAAGCGGCCCATCGTGCTCGCGTACCACAAGCCGCCGGGGATCGAGTGCACGTCGGACCAGCGGGTTCCCGAAAACATCATCGATGCGGTGGGCTATCACGAGCGGATCTTCCACGTCGGACGGCTCGACAAGTACAGCGAAGGGCTCATCCTGCTGACCAACCGCGGCGAGCTCGTCAACGAGATTCTCCGGGTCAGCGGCAACCACGAGAAGGAGTATCTCGTCGAGGTCAATGACCCGATCTCGGATGCGGCGCTCGACCGGATGCGCGACGGCATGATGATCATGGGGCGGCCGACGCTGCCGTGCCGCATCGAGAGGCTCGGTCCCCGGGGCTTCCGAATCGTCCTGACCGAGGGCAGGAACCGGCAGATCCGGCGGATGTGCGAAAGGGAAGGCCTCCACGTCAAACGGCTCCGCCGCGTTCGGGTGATGAACATCGAGCTCGGCACCCTGCGCCGGGGTCGCTGGCGACGGCTTCGGGACGACGAGGTTGCCGGCATCGAGGAGCGCATCGCGAATGCCGCGCCCCGCAGCGGCGCCGGGCCCAAAGCTCCGGAGCCATCAAAAACGCGGAGCGGTCGCCGAGATTCGCACTGATCCTGGGAGCGCCCGGCCCATCGCGCCGGCGCCTCGCCGCCCTCGCGACGAAATCCCTAGAACCAGGCCGCGGTGGACCCTCCCTCGAACCCGTCCGAGAAGATGTGTCCCGTGGCTGACGGACATGAGATCGTACCGCTGCTGGTCGACGTCTGGCTGCTCGTATCCCGCGCCCTGATGACGAAGCCGTAGACGTTGCCGAGGGTGGGGAGGCCGCTCGCCCCTGGAAGACCGCAGGGAACCGCGAATCCCGGGCCGACCATTTCGGCAGGGATGTACATGTAGTCTTGGAAGAACCCCTGCGTGAACGCCCTCAGCCGGCCGTCGATCTCGACCCTCATGTCGATCATGTAGTGCCCGGTTCCGGCTGTGACGTAGAGATAGGCCCACTCGATGAAACAGGTGTCGGAGTTCTCCTCCTCTCGATAGCAGGTGCCGGTCGATGCATCGATACCCGAAATGTCCGGGAACCTCGCCTTGAGATCCTGAGTCCGAGGCAGCGGGGCGTCTGCATGCGACGTCCAGCGGTTTTCAACCGCGTCCGCAGCCGTGGCCGCCGACACGGCCAATCCGAGGCAGAACGCCAGGGCCGCAAGCGCAAACCGCGGCGGTCCGCCGGTGGAGATCGTTTGCATGGTACTCGGTCCTTTCCCGCGGTCAGGGAATGTATGCGGGGCAGTAGACCGTGCCGTAGTTCGCCGAAGACAATCCGGCGGAATCCTTGGCTCGAATCGTGTACCCGTAGGCCGCTCCGAGGGAAGGGTCGCCGCCGGCGCCGAGGGCGCCGCATGGAACTCGGAAGCCGCGTCCGTACATGCTGTATGGAAGGTACATGGAGGTTTGGAAGAACCCCTGAGTACGGGCGACCTTCCCGATCGCGTTGAGCATCGTATACATGCAGATCATGTAATTGGGACTGCTTTCGACCGATTGGTAGTACCAGTTGATCCAGCATTCATCCTGGGTTGCATCGGGTTGCAGGCAGGTGGCGCTGGGGCTGTCGATGAAACCGATGAGAGGCGCCTCGCCATCCCCGGGAACGGTGACCATCTGGGACTCCCGCCGGGCGCCGAGGTGTTCCTCGAAGGGAATCAGGAGCTCGGGGGGAGCGGTCGGGTCGCAGGTGTCCGGGAAGGCGATGTTCGGTAGAGCGAGGGCGACGAGCGAGACCGCAATCCAGCGAAACCACGGACGCAGAATCGAGTCATGCACGGGTGTTTCCTCCTGAATCGGACGTTTGACCTCTGAAGAGATTGAGTCTTCGTTGACTTTGCGCTTCGTGTCCCGATTTGTCAAGAAAAACCCGGAACGTGGCGAATTTCGCCGGCGACCGGCTACGCGCGTTTTCGTTCAGAAGAAAACAGGGGATTGAGCATGAACGCGACCGCGATCAACACGACGCAGCCGATGACGTTGAACCACAGATAGGGAACGTCGGTGAAGAAGAAGCACACCAGGACCAGGGCCTCCGCGAAGATCGCGGCGATGAAGGTGGCGTCGCCGCCGATCTTCTTGAACGAAAACGCGATCAGGAAGATCCCGAGGATCGAGCCGTAGAACAGCGACCCGAGGATGTTGACGGCTTCGATGAGCGAGCCGAGGCGGTTGGCGAACATGGCGAAACCGATGGCGTAGGCGCCCCAGAACACGGAGATGATCTTCGTGGCGTTGAGATAGTGGTGATCGGACTGCCCGGGTCTGAGCACCCGGCGATAGATGTCGATCACCGACACCGACGCCAATGCGTTGAGTTCCGCGGCCGTGGACGACATCGAGGCCGAGAGAATCGCCGCCAGGATCAAACCCACCAGACCGACCGGAAGGTAGTTGATGACGAAGCTCAGAAAGATGTAGTTGATGTCGTTGGGGTCGGCTGTCGGATCCGACTGCGCGATGAGCGATGCGGCTTCCTGGCGCAGCTGTCGTTCGTGGTGTCGGGATCCGTCGAGGGTCTCCAGCGCCCGGTCGATTTCTGATGGGTCGCCGCCGGCCATCGCGGCGAGCATTTCTCGGATCTGGATCTGTTTCTCGTCGTGGAGCTGCTCGAACTCCGACTCCAATTGGGTGTAGGCCTGAGACTGGGCGCCGTCTTTCACGGCGGCGGACTCGACGGGGTTGAAGAACAACGGCGGTGCGACGAACTGGTAGAAGACGAAGATCATCGCCCCGATGAAGAGGATGCAGAACTGCATGGGGATCTTCAACACGCCGTTGGCCAGCAGGCCGAGCCTGCTTTCGCCGATCGAGCGGCCCGAGAGGTAGCGCTGGACCTGTGATTGATCGGTTCCGAAATAGGAGAGCGCGAGAAACGTCCCCCCGATGAGCCCGGACCAGACGTTGTACTTGTCCTTCAGGTCGAACTCGAAGTTGATGGCGTTGAGGTTCCCCATCTTCCCGGCCACCCTCGTGGCGTCCAGGAAGGAGATGTCGGGAGGAAGGAGGCGGAGGATCATGACGAAAGCCGCCACCATCCCCATGGTGATGATCCCCATCTGCAGAAGATGGGTCTTGTTGACGGCATCGGTCCCGCCCGTCGTTGTGTAGAGCGTCACCAGCCCGCCGATCACCAGGATCGTCAGCCGGATATCCCACCCCATGAGGACGGAGATGATGAGCGATGGCGCGAAGATCGTGAAACCGCAGGCCAGGCCCCGTTGCGTCAGAAAGAGGAGGCTGCCCAGGGTGCGGTTCTTGACGTCGAAACGCTGCTCGAGAAACTCGTAGGCGGTGTAGACCTTGAGCCTGTGAAAATGCGGCACGGCGGTGACGCAGAGGATCACCATGGCGATGGGAAGCCCCAGATAAAACTGGACGAAACGCATTCCGTCCACGTAGGCCTGGCCGGGCGCGGAGAGAAAGGTGATGGCGCTGGCCTGGGTGGCCATGATCGAGAGGGTGATCATGTACCAGGGTGTCGCCCGGTTCGCCAGGATGTAGCCGTCCATGTCTTTCTGACCGCGTGATTTCCAAACGCCGAAGACGACGACGAATACGAGGGCGGCGGCCATCACGATCCAGTCGATGGTGCTCATGGGCTAACCACGCAGGACTTCCTCGTAGAACGCTTCGTATTTCGGGATGATCCGATTTGCGTTGAATCCCCGGACGGCGCGGTCCCTCGCCCTGCTCCCGAAAAGCCGGTGGCGATCGTGATCTTGAAGGAGATCGGCCGCGGCCGCGGCCATCTTCTCGGTCGCGCCGATGGGGAAGAGGTACCCGGTTTCGCCGTGAACAACGAGCTCGGGGAGCCCGCCGATTGAGGTCGCGATCACCGGCACGCCGCAGTTCATGGCTTCGAGGGCCGTCAGACCGAAGCTCTCCTGCTCGCTCGGCAGCAGAAAGAGATCGGCGCAGGAGAGCACCGGTTCGAGCTGATCCTGCTCTCCGAGGAAGTGGACCTTGTCGCCGAGACCCAGGTTGTTCACCAGTTCTTGGGTTTTCCGTAGCTGCGGGCCGTCGCCGATCATGACCAGCCGGGCCGGTATGAGCTCTTGAACCCGCGCGAACACCCGTACGACGTCGTCCGCCCTCTTCACCGGCCGGAAGTTCGAGGCGTGCATGAGGAGCTTTTCTCCGTTGGGCGCGAACGCCTCGCGCGAACACCGGTTGCGATTGAGCGCCGGCCGGGCGGGATCGATGAAGTTGTGGATGACCCGAATTTCGCGCTGGATTCCGAACTCTTCGATGGTGCGTTGTTTGAGATACTGCGACACCGCCGTTACGCCATCCGATTCCTCGATGGCGAACTTGATGACCTTCTTGAACGAGGCGTCGGCGCCCACCAGCGTGATGTCGGTCCCGTGCAGAGTGGTGACCGTCTTGATGCCCTGGGAACCCATGATCTGCTTGGCCAGATACGCACTGGTGGCGTGGGGCATCGCATAGTGGGCGTGAATGAGTTCGATTCGGAAGGACTCGGCGAGATCGACGAGCTTTGTCGCCAAGGCCAGCGCGTACGGGGGGTATTTCAACAACGGATAGGTCGCGAAATCGACCTCGTGCATATAGAGATTCGGGTGGAAACCCTGCAGGCGGAAGGGGGTTGCGTAGCTCACGATGTGAACCTCGTGACCCCGATCCGCCAGCCCGATCGCCAGCTCCGAGGCCACCACGCCGCTCCCGCCATGGGTCGGATAACAGAGCACGCCGATCTTCACGGAATCGTCTCCAGACATTCCGGACCGAAGAAATCGATCGGATCATCGATTCGGAGCGCCTCCCGGATCAGAAATGGTTCACCGAACTCGACCCCGATATAGGTTCCGTACTGGCGGTCCCTCGTCGCGATGCGCGGGATGAAATCCGCTCTGCTGATCCGGGTCTCGTCGGTCCCGTGATTCGCCTTGTTCGGGTTGTCGAACTGGGACTCATAGGATCTGATGGCCTCGAGCTTTTTGTCGTGCGTGCCGGAGATGTCGACGACGAATGACGGAGTGAACTCGAACCGCGACTGGTAGAAGAGCACCTTGAAGGGTCGGTGCGCCTCCTGCCCGGTGTCGAGCTTCTTCAAACCGGCAAGGAAGCTCGCTTCGCGGACGATCCGACTGGCGGCTTCGTGGTCGGGGTGGCGGGCGACCCAGTACGGCGCGAAGACGATCCTCGGCTGATGAGCCCGGATCTCCCGGATCACCTTGAGCTTGTTCTCCCAGCTCGGTTCGACCCGGCCGTCGGGCATGTCGAGCGCCTTGTGCATCGCCACGCCCATCACCGCGGCCGCGGCCGCGAACTCCCGCGCGCGGATCTCGGCGCTGCCTCGGGTGCCCATCTCGCCGCGGGTCAGTGCGACGACCCCGGTCTTGTATCCCCGGACACCCAGTTTGACGATGGTCCCTCCGCACCCGAGCTCCACATCGTCGGGGTGCGCGCCGAATGCGATGACGTCAAGCTTCACTGTTCCCCCGAAAGCTCATTCCTCGATACCGAGGATCTGGTGGTCGAAATGACTCAGGTCGACGGCCTCGTAGAGTTCATCCAGCCAGGAGAATCCGTACTTCATGAGGAAGGGGGTGACGTTGAGCACCCTTTCCTGCAGATGTCCGTTGGGACAAAGGGTGTTCTCCACCTTCGTCAGTTTTCGTCCGACGACTTCCTGCTTTTTCTTTGCGGCCTGGAGGACCTTGCCGTCGAGGAGGTTGAGCTGATGTTGGATCTTGCGATGGACTCCGTCAGCCGTTTGTCCGAGGGAGCCGTCCATGGCTTTCGCCTCGCGGCAGACGGTGTTCATCTCACGATCGAGATTGACCGTGGCGGTCGCCAGCGCCCGACGAAGGGCTTCCGGGACGTCTTCGGCAGCCATGGATTTCCGTTTCTCTGCAAGACCGCCCCAGACGTCTTGAACGGAGAGCGAGAGACTCTCCAGGGTCGATCCGATGTGCCGCTCGACCACGGTGAAACCCTTGCGCGGATAGACGACGGGCATCGGGATGTCGAAGGTCTCGTAGGCGCCGCGAAGCTGGGCGAGATAGGCGATCTCGCCCGGGCCGCCGACATAGGCGATCGTCGGCAGGATCGTGTCCTGAACCAGCGGGCGCATCAGGACGTTCGGGCTGAGGGCGTGAGGGGTGGTGCGGGCCAACTCGAGGAGGTCGTCCCTGGTGAATCGGCGTTCCGGGTCCTTGACGACGAAGTCATCACCATCGATGTGAATCGGACGGCGCTCGGGTTCCGCAAGAAACAGGTTGAGCCTGCCCTCCTGCTGCTTTACCTGGGGTGTGTAGTTCTTTGCGATGAGCCGCTCGGACGCCTCAATCGCGCACCGGCTCAATGGTGATCCTTCGCCGATTTCCCGTTCGAGCGGCTGTCGCGCCATGGCGATCAGATCGGGGTGGGTCGGATCGATGAGCACCAGGCCGTGGTTGCTGAAAAGCCGGGTCATCCAGATCGAGAACGCCTCTGCGAACGTTCGCCCGGGCTGATAGGCCTCCCTCAGCCGTGACAGAACCTCCGGTTTGAACTCGGATGGCGGGGTCAAATCGTCCAGAGCGTCGACGCAGGCTCCGATCTCACCCGAGTACCTCAATCCACCGACCGGCAGACGCGCCTCGGACGGATGGTCGTCATAGGAAATGCGCTGCAAATGGCCCGCCTGATCCACCAGATCGACGTGGTTGATCTCGGCGAAGTCGTGGTCATCGGTGGCGAGCCAAAAGACCGGCACAACGGGCCCCGAGGCGCGCTGACCGAGTGCTTCGGCGAGCTTGATGGCGGTCAGGGCCTTGTAGATCGTGTAGAGGGCGCCGGAGAACAACCCGACCTGCTGCCCGGTGACGACGGCGCACGCGTTGTCCATCGCCAGCGCTTCGATGTTCTGCAGGGTTCGGGGCCCACAGCCGTAGCTTTGGTTCTGCTCTTCGAGAATCTCAGCCAAACGTCCGCGAGCGTACCCGCGGGACCCCAATCGCTCCAGCTGGCGGTCGAAGACGGCGAGGTCGCGGAAGTCGCCGTTGAAGAACTCGCGCACTCCGTCGAAGGCGAAGTAATAGTCGCGCACGAGGGGCGAGAGCGAGGGCAGGTCGGCTGCTGAGATCCGCATGAAAAGCGATTCACCTCCCCTTTATTCGAAAGCTCTCGTAAAGGCGTAGAAAACGGCGATGAGCACCGCCAGATTCACCAACACGAGTGCGTAGAGGCGATTCCACGAGGAGACCAGAGGAGGCTTGCCCTCGTCGGTTCTCTCGATCTCGACTTCCTCAGTCTGCATGGTCCTGTCCCGACGAAATCATGTTCGCGAAGAGCCGGTAGGCGCCCGGCACGCCCGCCGGCAGTTGGCGGAACCAGGAAATTCCGGAGTAGATGAACACGCCGTTACCGTAACGGGCGAACAGGAGGCCGCCCGCCGTTTCCGGTTCCCGGGCGTCGTGCGACGCCAGGACGGTCTCGTATCTGTCATCCCACTCCGAGGCGAAATACAGACCGCGTTCCTGCACCCAGCCCGCGAAATCCCGCTGCGTGATGGTGTTGGGAAATCTCAGGAGTTCATGGTCGGGGGCGAGGATCGTGACCTGAGCATCCTCCTCGCTCACGCGGTCGCGCCCGATGGTGAAGGGATAGGGCCCGATGTCCTGGGTCACCAGCCCGCGGGACACGTTGTACTGGACGATCAACGTCCCACCCTCCTCGACATACCGAAGCAATCGAGGCTGGACGACCGCGAGCCGTTCCCTGGTGTTGTAGGCTCTGATTCCCGCCACGATCGCATCGAAACGACCCAGGTCGCCGCTCTCGAGATCATCGTCGCTCAACGCGGTCACGTCATAGCCGAGACGGCGAAGACCGTCGGCGACCTCGTCACCCGAACCGTCGATGTATCCGATGCTGTCACCCCGCCGTTCGACATCGAGCTTGACCATCTTGATGGTGCTCTCGGGGAAGTACACCTGACGTTTGATGTGCGGGTGCGAGATCGTGACCAGGGCACGGGAGAACCGCCGCCCGTCGACATCGGCCTCGGCGACGAATACGGCATCACCGGCGGCATTAGGTGGGGTCACCTGGAAGGAGAACTCGGCCTCGTCGTACTTTCCGGCAAGGGAGAAGGCAACGCTTTGAGGAACCACCTGCCAATCCGGATTCCCGGCGAGCCGCAGGGTTCCATCGACATCCGGTGAATTCGCGGTCACCCGGACTCGGACGTGCTGTGGTTCGGCGTCGGCGAATATCCTGACCCCGCCCCCGAGTTCCACCGTTACTTTCGGGCGGACCTCGAAAAGCCGGTAGGACTCGCCGTCAACCCTGTCCGTCCAACGGTAGAGCACCGGGACGAGATACTCCAGCTCGGTTCCCTGACCGTCCAGGGTGATTCTCGCCTGCAGCGACGGGGCGTTCTCCGCCGCGCCGATGAGGGCTTGGTCGCGAACCGTGAAGAGCGCTTTCTCCGGGCTGTCTCTCAACCAATACGGCTGGGATGTGGGATGCCCGGATGAAATTCGGACCGAGCTCTCGATCGTGTGCGGCGTGTTGTTCTCGAGCACCGTATCCTGGACGCTTGGGGGCTCGGAGTTCTCGAATGAGATGCTCTTGAGCCTGAAAGGGAAGCTCGATCGGTTGACGAGCATCGTGTTGACCGTGGCCGTGTCTCCGGGGGCGGCGGCGAAATCGGTCGAAATCGCCTCGATCCACAAACCCGCACACGCCTGGATGAGCCCGAGCAGTTCCTTCTCCTTGACCTGGCCCCAGCCCGTCGGCGCCAGTCTCTTGAGCTCCGAGTAGGCATCGAGGAGTCCGGGCAGGGATGCCGCCGGGTTTTTCGGATCGAAGCGCTCGGCGATCTCACCCAGCGCCGCTCCGAGGCTTTGTCCGCCGGCCACGCGCGACCAGGTGGTGTCGATCCCCGCCAGCAGGTGGTTTCCCTCGAGCGAGCCCTCGACCAGCTTGAAGTACTCGTATCGGGTTCCTCGTGTCCCCGCGGCGCCGAAACCCTGGCTCTTGTGCATCGACCGGCTGGTGGCGGCGATCTCCGAGTACGAGTCCCCGAGCAGGGGATTGAACTCGCCGACGTCCACCCTGACCGCCCCCGCCTGTTCCTGCTCACTCAGGCGCCAACCGTTCCAGAACAGCCGCTTCGCCTGCCATGGTTCGACGCGGTCGAGCTGCTCCGGGAACCTCTCCGGATCGGCCGCCGCGTGGAACGCGTCGCGCGCCAGTTGTGCGGAGGCCGTGTGGTGACCGTGGCCGCTCGACGCGTCGACGGGGAACCGGGTGACGATCACGTCCGGCCGGAACCAACGGATGACCCACACCACGTCGGCGAGAACAGCCTCTTCACCCCAGAACGCCAGGGTCTCCTCCGGGGTCTTGGAGTATCCGAAATCGACCGCCCTGGTGAAGAACTGCTCCGCACCATCGATCCCACGGGCCGCCAGGAGCTCCTGGGTGCGGATGATCCCGATCTCTGCGCCCTGTTCCGAGCCGATGAGGTTCTGTCCGCCGTCTCCCCGGGTGAGCGACAGATAGCCGGTCCGCCATTTCGCGCCTTTGGAGAAATAGGCCAGCGCGGCCGTGTTCTCGTCGTCGGGATGGGCCGCGACATAAAGGACACTGCCCAGGACGTTGAGTTTTTCCAGGCCGAGCTGAATCTCGGCGGCATCGGGCATCTGAATCCGTTGCGCGGCTGCCGGCGCGGTCAGCACCAGCGCTCCCAACAGGAAAATGCAGGAACACCTGTCCACTCGTGTCTCCCCAGTTCGTTCGGCGCTCATCGATTCAGCCGCGTCGGCGGGCGCTTCCCGGCGCAGCGGATCGTCGTCGAGAACTCGACATCGACCCGTTCGCCGGGAAGCCTCCGATCACAGCTGTTGAGGTCGAGATGTCTACTCTGCCGCCGCCACGGCGATGGTGAACGGCACTTTCAGTTTCTCCCATCGGAGAGCCGCGACCGCGGATGTTCCCGCGAGATCGTCGAATTCAAAACGCAGCCACTCCTCGAACGGGGCTTCGACGGGAGTCACCGTCAAGCGGAGAGCGTCGAGGGACTCGTCGTAGTCGTAGCTCCCCCAGCCCTCGCTGTTCGTGTTGAACATGATGACCCAGTCCTTTTCGGAAGGAATCATGTGAATGCTGTACTTGCCCGCTGGAAGCGCCTCCCCATTGACGAGGACATCAGCACTGACTTCGATGGTCGTTTTCTCGTTGGCGCCCGCTCTCCAGGGGAAAGGCTTTTCCTCGGAGTACTTGTTTCCCGGGGCCAGCCCGTAGGGGACGAGCTCGCCCCAGATCGTCCTGCCCTTCACGCCCGGACGGCTGAAGTCGAAGGTGACGACGGTATCGACCCCGATGGTCTGCGAAACGCTCGCGTGCAGACTCGGGCGGACCTTCTTTTCCTGTGCGAATGCGGTGCTCGAGAACACCAACCCGACAACGACGACCACCACCAAACCCAAAACGAGATTTCTTTTCATGACCTCTCCCTTTCACGCGATCTGTTCTCATTTGCGCGACTGAGCCTAGCATAAACCCGATCTTGCCCCCGCGCGTCCATCCGGGGCGATCATGACAACCAATCCCGTGCTTCCCCGTATTTCGTCTGAGAGTCTGATGGGCCGGTCCGCCTCGATCATCGCCCGGCGCCCGGTATGATCAGGTGGACAATTACCGGTCGGGAAGCCGGCACGACCAAAGGGGTGAAGGATGTCGAGGAGAGGCGCCCTCGTTGCGGCGCTGGTTGTTGGCGTTTCGGCCGGAGGACTCTCCCCAGCGTGGGCGCAGAGCGAGGTCACGCCGGAGGAGGTGCTCGCGGGCAAGCTCCTCGGCGCCACCGACGATCTCGCAACCTCGATTCCGAGCAGCTCGGTGCTCGCCCTGAACGATGAAATGCGCGCGTTTCTGAAAAAGAACGTGAATCGGGGCGGCACCGACGTTTTCAGAATGCAGCAGCTCATCGACGCGATGATGGGTTCGACGAGCTTCAAGTTGGAGTACGACGAGAACACCCGAATCGCGGCCGAGACCTTCCGGCTGCAGAAGGGAAACTGCCTGTCGTTCACAACGCTCTTTGTCGCCCTCGCCCGTGGGGTGGGGCTCAGAGCGGACTTCCAGGAGGTGGAGATCCCGCCCGACTGGTCCACGAGGTCAGACGTCTTCGTCCTCAATCGGCACGTCAATGTCATCGTCCGGCTCGGGGCGTCCGGGAGCCGCGCCATCGACTTCAACATCGGCGATTTCAAGAGTACCTACGAAGTCGAAAAGATCCCGGACAGACGCGCCATCTCGCATTTTTTCAACAACATGGGTGTCGAACGGATGCAGACCGGGGAGATCGTCGACGCGGTCGCCTTCTTTCGCCGAGCCATCGTCGACGGTGACGGAGATTTCTCCCCGCCATGGACGAATCTCGGCACCCTGTATCGTAAGCTCGGACACTACGACCACGCCGAGGTCGCCTACCTCGAGGCGCTCAGAATCGACAAGGAAGACGACGTGGCCATGAGCAACCTCGTGAGTCTCTACGAGAGGACCGGCGATCTCGAGAAGCTGCAGGTCTATCAGAAGAAGGTCGAGAAACACCGACTCCGCAACCCCCACCTCCGCTACAGCCTTGCCCGCAAAGCTTTTTCGGATGGCGACTATGAAGCGGCGATCGAGCACCTCAAGAGCGCCGTACGAGGAGTCGACGACAACGCCGAGTACTTCTTTCTCCTCGGCGTCTGCTATCTCATGCAGGGCGACGAGGAGAAGGCGCGTCGGTGGACGGACAAGGCGGAAAAGGTGGCCGAGACCGACGAAGACAAACGCGGGTACAGAGAAAGAATCGAGGCGTTGATGCAGGCGTCACAGAGGGTGCACTGAGAAATCCCGGATGGGGAACGCCGAGTCGGTGCGCGGCGCCCGGGCGCCGCGATCAGAACTTCAGGGTCACCAGCGTTGTCCCGTACTTGAACGAGGTGTCGCCGCCGGCCGATGTGGGCGCCAGCTTGTAGCGATCGGGGATGGCGTCCCAGCCTTTGTAGATGTTTCCTTGAATGACGATCGGCTGTTTTTGCGCCGGTGAATCCTCGGGCATCTCGCCGAAGACGTCGTACACCGTCCCCGGCGTCAACGCTGCGGTGTTCTCCCCCAGCGGGATGAGTTCGTAGAGGCCGTCGCCGTTGGAGTCGACTCGAATCCACCCGACGTTGAGGATCCTCGCATAGGAACCGTCCGCCAACATCTTACCGATCTCGGCATCGAACGCCGAGATGATCTTGTCGGCGTTGGGGAGATCACGGCGGATCGCGAAGTGCAGCATTTGCCGGGAGAGCGGGGTGAAGGCGATCTCGAGATTCGCCGCGGTCTCCTCCGGCTGAAAGGTCAGCAGGTGGCGCGCCACGAGCTCGTCGACGAGGATGTAGTCGACCTTTTCGGAAAGCAGCTTGTCGAGGCTGTCCTGGTCGTTGTTCGAATTGACGAACAGGACACCCACGGCCTTGGTGATGGCGTCGCCATAGGCGTAATCGCCGACGACCGCCACGCGTTTGCCGGCAAGGTCGGTCATCCGGGTTGCCGAGACATCGCTCCCGGAACGGCCGACGAGCACCAGCCGGTTCTCCAGATAGGGCGCCGAGAAAACGAGGTCCCGCTCGCGCTCTTTGGTACGCCAGATGGCGGCACTGCCGTCGAATTCTCCGCGACGAATGCCGATTTCGACGGCTTCCCATTCGACGATCTCGGTGGACGCGGTGATTCCGGCGCGACCGAGCGCAGTCTGCACCAACTCGATGGCCGCCCTCTCGTTGGCCAGGCTGCCCGTGAACGGAGGCCAGTCGTCCGATGCGAGGTGGAGCTCGACCGGTTTTTCAGCCATCACCGAAAGGGCGACTCCCACCAGCAGGGTTGTGAGAATCGATCGAATCGCGCCGCACGACCCCGGCGACCGCGAGCCGATGCGTGCTTCCGCCGATGGTGCGCCGGGTGGAACTGAAGGGAGGTATTTCATGAAATCGATCCTCTCTGTGGTTCGCGCGACGAGGCGAAGGCGATCCGGCCGGCGGCGACCGGCTTCCAAAATGAACAACACCATTTGGGTTCCTACTTATTGCATCCCGGGAGGGAATGCACCACCGTTGCGCCGAACGTCGCCGGCGGTCTTCCTCGGTCTCGAGGTTCCTGCGGTCGGCGACGAGGAGGCCTACGCCGAGCGAATCGACAGGCTCTCCGGCGATCTCCCAGTGGTCTTCTTCGTCAAGAACTCGAGCCTCTTTGTCGGTGATCTGCTCGACGCGGCCGAAGCCGTCATCGAGGACAGGGGAAACGACGAGCAGGACAGTGTCAGTCGCCCTGCCCACGACAAGAAACCCCTGCCGGACTGACCCGAGTTCCGCGCTTCTGCGCGCGGACGCGCGTCGCGTTTGTCCATGCATTTGTCGTGCGGATACATGGCGGTGTCGCGTTGGTCTATTCCCTCCGCTGCGGTTCTGATCCAATTTCTACCGTAGAAGGTCCGACAGGTTGCATGCAAAGCGCCGGGCTGAACTGTAACAGGAGGTTGTCGATGAGCAATTTCACACTCGGTTGCACTTTCAACGGTCGCCGCGAGCCCTTCGCTGTACCCGCGTTGACGCTGGCGGCGCTTCTCGCAACCGGTCTCGCAACGGGCACAGAGCTGAGCTTCGTGGAGGCGCACACCACTGGAGTTGCCGAAAATGGCGACACGGCTCGGTGGACCGTTCCTTAGCTGAGGCGGGGAAACCTGTGCGTGGGGGCCCTTCAGACGATCTGCGACAAGTAGTGCGGCAGCATCTTTCGCCACGTGGGCCAGTCGTGGTCGACATCCGGGCCCCAGGCGTCGACCCGGTTCGGAACCCCTTTGCCGCCGAGAACGTCGGCCATCCGCCACGACTGCTCCGGATCCTCCCAGCGGCCCTCGCCGGTCGCCAAGAGCACGAAGCGGCGCCGCAATGCGTCGAGCTGAGGGCCGTCGTTCAGGTTGGGTAGAAAGTGGATCGGCGAGGTGAAATAGAAATCCCGGGTGTATTGCCCGCCGGGCAGCAAGGACACCAGGTCGTACGTTCCGCTCATGCCCAGCGCGGTCTTGAAGACATCGGGGTGGCGGCACAGGGCGGCGACGGCGTTGAAGGCGCCGATTGAAGCGCCGGCGGTGATGATTTCGATCTCCGCCGACCGGCAGTCGGACCGAATCGCGGGGACGATCTCGTGGTAGACGGCGTCGTGGAAGCGGGCCAGGATCCAGGAGCAGTGCTCGGCCGAGCTTGCGCCCGCGGTGATCACCCGGCCCGGGATGCTGTCACAGCTGTAGACCTTGATCCTGCCGGCCGTCAGGAGCGCCGACAACGAGTCGATGAGCAGGAACCTCTCGGCCTCTTCGGCGTCGCCGCCGGCGGTCGGAAAGAGCAGCACCGGGGTTCCTGTCTCGCCCCAGCGCGCGAGGTTGACGGTCTCGTTGATCCGCGGCGAGTGCCAGCTCTCCCGCACCGTCACGACCGGCCCTCCGGGACGTGGTCGTGCCGCCACTGTTGGATGCGGGCCCAGAACAGCTCGGTGAACCGATCGACCTCGTCCGCCGGATAGAGTGCCGCGACCTTGGCGCGGATCGCGCAGTGCGCTTCATCGGAGGCGAAGAACTCCCAGACGATCCGGTCGAGATCGCCGAGGTGGCGGTCGCAGAAGTCGTCGAAGTCGTCCTTCGAAAACCGCTCGCGGGCGATCTCGGCATAGGCCGCCAACCGCTCGCGATACGGCAGCTCGCGCTCGGCGATGTCGAAGAACGGCTTCCAGTCGAGGTTCATCCGCATCGGCCGGTCGCGCGCGGCGCAGTACACGGCCCAGCGAACGATGGCGCCCACCAACCACGGGAAGTGCCAGTGCAACGACGTGACCTGGGAGTCCGGGCACGGATTGGCGAAATCGATGGGCCGCCATCCGACGTCGTCCTTGAGCGCCTCGCAGGAGTTGAAGTCCCAGCCGAAAAAGGCGTTGATGACGAGGGTCATGTCCTCGAGAACCGAGATGTCGTCGGGGCTCAGGAAGTTCTCGTCGATGCGGTATCGGTCGTGCAGAGGGGCGCCCGGGTCGTAGCTCACGAAGCGGATCTGGGGCCCGACGCCGACGCACCGGACGAACGACGTGAACCCCTCGACCGACCGCTGCAGGTGCATCACATGCTTGCCGCTCTGTTCGTAGGCCGCGCGCAACGCCGCCTCGTTTTCGATCCGGCTGACCCCGACCCAACCGCCGCCGTCGTACGGTTTCATGTACATCGGGTAGCCGAGCTTGGCGCCGACCTCGCCGAGATCGAAGATCTTCGCGTAGCGGGCCAGGGTGGGGGTGAGATCGGCCAGCGGCTCGTACTCTTTCGGCGGCACCAGCCAGGTCGCCGGAATCGGCAGGCCGAGGCGCATCATGGCGCAGTAGGTCGTCTGCTTTTCCATCGATTGCAGAGACCACGGGTTGTTGAAGACATAGAGATTGTCGAGGATCACCGCCTTCTTGATCCACTCCCGGCTCGTGTGGTACCAGTGGGTGAGGCGGTCGACGACCACGTCGTAGGAACAGGGCTGCAGCAGGTCGAAGGGTTCGATGCTGATCCGGTCGACCTCGAAGCGGACGGTGTCGCCACCGAGCTCGAGCCGGTAATCGCAGCGTTTGATGATCTCTTCGAAACACACCGGCCAACAGAGATCGGCGCCGAGCGACAGGCCGATTCTCCGGGTGACGTCCGCCATCTTCGCTCCTCCTTCTCAGAACCCTTTCCGACAGGGTAGCAGGAGGATGCCCCGGTCGCCCCCTACTCGTACACTTCCCACAGAGGTCCGGGGAACAGCCACGAAAGACCCTCTCGCAAACGGTCTCGCCAGCATTCCCAGTTGTGGCCGTCCCGAGCCTCCGTAAAACGGACGTTCATTCCGGTCGCCTGCAGGACCGGCACCAACGACCGGTTCTCGTAGATCAACGACTCGAATACACCGCACGCCATGTAGACCCGGTCCGAAACCCGCAGCGGTCTCGTGCGGAAGGAGTTGACGAATCCCACCACCGGATCGAAGACGGGGGACCGGCTGTGGATGCCGATATCGGTGAATGCGAACGAGCCGGAGAGCAGCATCAACCGGCCGAAGTGTCGAGGGTATCGGCAGCTCGCGGCCAAGGAGGCGACGGCCCCGAAGCTGGCGCCCATGAGTCCCCGCGATGACGGCGCGTCGATGAGCGGCAGATCGGCGCAGAGCCTCGGGGTCAGCTCCTCGACCAGAAAGCGGGCGTGCGCCTCGCTGTCGGCGTACTCCGCCAGCCGGTCGACGGGATGGGTCAGGGCGACGATCATGGCGGGGATCTCGAGACGGTGCATGAGATTGTCGAGAACGGTCTTCATCCCGGCGTAGCTGAGAAAGTCACCGCCGTCGTGAACGATCAGCAGCGGGTAGGTGCGCTTGCGACTGAAGCGCGCCGGCAGGTACACGGTGACCCGTCGTTCGCTTTCGAGCGCGGAACTCGCGATGGACACGTCTTCGAGAGTGCCGACTCGAGCCTCCGGGTCCGGCATCGTCCACTCCGGCACCTCGTAGCCGGTGGTCTGAAGAACAGAGTTGCTGCCGAACGGGTCATGGGCGCGGTTCGGGTTGAGAGGGTCCTGGATCAGCCTCCGTTCACCGCCGTCATCGACCTCGAACTTGTATTCGAGGCGGGACCGGTCCGGCAGCTCGAGGGTCAGATACCAGAGATCGGAACCGCTCACCCGCGTGAAGTCGTTCGTCGACTCGAGCCCGTAGATCCAGTGGACCAGGCGCACGCTCTCGGCGCGGCCGTGGAACACGAAGGTGGTGCGTCCGGCCTCGACGATGGGAAAGCTGTGGCCGGCGAGAAAATCGGCGATCGCCGCCGCGGTCGGCGGTTTCCCGCCGAGCTCGAGGGCTCGAATTCCCTTCGCCGTCAGCACGAACCGACCTCGCCGACCGAGCCGTCCAGGCAGAGGCGACACAGGTTGCCCTCGCCGGCTGCCCAGCTCCCCTCGGGAGTCCACTCGAGAAGGGACTCCTCGTCCATCGCCACGCACCAGGAGGGATCGAATCTGCGGGCCAGCTCGGCGACCCGGGCCGGGTCGTTCAGGCGCAGCCTGCGGTTGGCATGGGGCATCGGCAGGACTGACGGAAACAAGCCCAGACCGGATTCGAAGACCTCGGAGTTGCCGGGCCCCTGGGGCGGCATGTCGTGGAAAAGAACCACCCGGAATGCGCTCGCCATGGCGCCCGCCGACCAGGCGATCACCCGTTTGCCGCCGAGCATCCGGCCGAGCCCGAACAGGCGCAGCCGGTTGAGCAGAACCGCCACGTGACCGCCGGCGATCACGACGGCTTCGCAGTCATCGAGCCGGCGAGCGATCTCGCTCCGTTCGGCGCTCACCGCCGATCGCGCCGCCGGATGCCAGCGCCGCTCGAAGCCGGCGTTGACCTCTGCGAGGCGCTCCAGGTGGTCCCCGTCGAGCCGCCGCACCGCCTCCATCGCCTCGGCGCGGCTGCGATCGAGCAGTCTTTTCTCGACCTTGCGCGGACGGCCGAGGTCCCGGAATGCGGCGAGGGCGAAGTCGAGTCGGATGCTGTACAGACGTTGCAGGTCGCGCAGCCGCTGTTGCCGGCGATGGATCGCCTCGGCGAGATCGGTGTCGGCTTCCAAAACCCGGTTCGCGCGATGGTAGACCTGGAGGTTGAATGCCTTCTTGCCGAGGTGGGCGAGGAGCTCGGCGTCTTCGTCCTCGAACTCCTGCCAGCCCGCGGTGATGGCGGCAACCGGACCGTCGACTCCGAGCCTCGCGAGCGCCGGGCCGACGGTGGGTTTGAGCCGCTGAGGGCCGAGCAGGGTGACCGAGCGCGGAGAATCGTCGGGAGTGCTCACGAATCGGGAGTATACCGACTCTCAGCCGGCAATTCGTCGGACGAATTGCGGTGGCGGGTCAGGCGTCGCTGTCGGGTCGGCAACTCGCTTCGGTTGATGCCATTTCGGTGGGTTTCTCTATCGGCCTTCGTCGTTCTCGACGGGCGGATTCGCCAGCGCATCCCCGTAGGTGCGTTTGACGATCTCGAGGGGGATTTCGTCGATGGGGTAGGACCCGTGCATCAACACGTGCACCCAGGCGCCGTCGCGTTTTTCCAAGACGCCCGTCTGGTGGACATTTTCGACGCATCCTGGTCGGCCGTCGAACTCGTAGCAGTCATCCAGCCGGCACGAGTACCAGGCCACGTCGCCCGATTTCGAGAAGGTGATCTCGAGATTTCGGAACTTGGAGGTCGTGCCCTTGAACTTCGGATCCTTCCAGGTCTGTGCGTGAGCCACGAACTCGGCGAAACCACGGGTCGTCGATGTCGCGGTGAGCCAGTGGTGATAGAGCCGTTCGTCGTGCGCCCAGATCGAGAACATCTTTTCGAAGTCCTTCTCGACCGCCCACCCGATGGCGTACTCGATGACCCGTTTGACCTCGTCGTAATCGGCTTCGGACGGGGCGCGCGAACGGGCGGCAGCGTCGGTCATGGTCTCATCCACGGACCCGTTGAAGTTCGCACCGATCTCCGAGGCGCCCGAGCCCGTGGCCAGAGCCAGAACTGCGACGAGTGTCGGAAGGGATGAAGATGCTGATCTCATGATCGTTCTCCTCTTTGTAACGGTTGTACGTGGTGGAACAAGGGTGGTTTTGGATGGGCGGCCGTGATCGCGCCCTGATGGATTGGGAGATCGTCGCCGTCGACGCGATCCGGGATATGGACATCCGCATCGAGGTCGAGATCAACTCCGGTCACGGATTGTTCGGTTGCGGGGCCGAGACAACGACGGTGCCGATGACCTGTTCGTCGGAGATTCGAGGCAACCTTTTTCGCGCTCGTCGGTATCTCAATGGCAGGGTTGCGTGGCGGCGGGGCCCCGGGCGCCGAGGAGCAACGACGACCCATCGATCGGTCGATGCGACCGCTCGGACCGAAAACCCGGGGAGGACCGGCAGTTGAGAACTCTGATCCGCTTAGCGACACCCATTACGCCATGGTTTGGTTCCACGCTCGTCCTCATCGCCCTCGTCGGCTGCCCGCTCACCCTGATGTCGACGCCGGGTCTCGGCGCCGAAGAGCCCACCGCTCCACCCGCAACTGGTCCACGCCAACCTGCGGTCTACACCGTGCATCCCGTCGAAGCGGAGATCGAAGTCGACGGGCGGCTCGACGAGGCGCCGTGGCAGCGCCCGCCGACCTTCGAGCTGGCGTACGAAACCCGGCCGGCGGAGAACGGCCCGGCGCCGGTGCGCACCGAGGTCTGGATCGGCTACGATCCGAACAACCTCTACGTCGCCTTCCGGGCCCACGACCCCGAGCCGGAGAAGATCCGCGGCCGCCTCTCCGACCGCGACACCGCGTATCAGGACGACTTCGTCGGTGTGGTTCTGGACACGTTCAACGACCAGCGCCGGGCGTTCGAGTTTTTCGTCAACCCGCTCGGGGTGCAGATGGACATGACCCAGAACGAGATGACCGACGGTGAGGATGACTCCTGGGACGCCATCTGGGACTCAGCCGGCCGCATCACCGACACCGGATACATCGTCGAGATGCGGATTCCGTTCTCATCATTGCGGTTTCCGAGATCCGACGACGGGATGACCTGGGGGATCGATGCGGTGCGCACCTACCCCCGCGGGCAGCGCTACCGGCTGGGGCTGCACCCCATCGAACGTGGCAACAACTGCTACCTCTGCCAGGGGGATCAGCTCGTCGGTTTCGAGGGCGTCAGGCCGGCCCGATCCATCGAGCTCGACCCGACCCTGACGGCGTCCATGAGCGGGGTCCGGGAGGACTTCCCGGAGGGCGGGATCGTCAGCGAAGACCCCGACATCGAGCCCGGGATCACCGCCCACTGGGGCATCACCCCGAACCTCGTCCTCAGTGGGACGCTCAATCCCGATTTCTCCCAGGTCGAGGCGGACGCAGCCCAGCTCGACGTCAACACCCAGTTCGCGCTCTTCTACCCCGAAAAGCGCCCCTTCTTCCTCGAGGGGGCGGACCTCTTCGCCACCCGCTTCAACGCGATCTACAGCCGCAACATCGCGGACCCCGACTGGGGGGTCAAGCTCACGGGCAAGGTCGGCAAGGACGCGATCGGCGTCATCATCGCGAGCGACAGCCGGACCAACTTCCTCATCCCGTCCAGCCAGTCGTCGGAGCTCGACACCCTCGAGCAGGAGAACCTGTCGACCATCGTGCGCTACCGCCGAGATCTCTTCGGCGCCACGACCGGCGGCTTCTTCTACACCGGGCGCGAAGGCGACGACTACTCCAACCGCCTGCTCGGCGGCGACATCCTTTTCCGCTGGAAGGACACCGAGGCGGCGCGGATCGAGATCCTCGGCTCGCAGACCCGGTACCCGGAGGAAATCGCCGACAGGCACGGCCAGAGCACCGAACGGCTCACGGACTATGCCTTGCGCATCGTCTACCAGCACACCTCGCGGAACTGGATGTACTACCTCCTCTACCGCGACGTCGGCAGGGACTTCCGGGCGGACCTCGGCTTCGTGCCGCAGGCCGACTTCCGCCAGGGCGAGGCCATGCTCGAGCGGGCGTGGTACCCGGAAGCGGCCGGCTGGAGCCAGGTCCGCCTCGGCGGGCGGGTGAACGAGGTCCGGGATCAGGGCGGGCAGCACCTGAACCGCGACATCGAGCTCTTCTCGTGGGCGCAGGGGCCGCGCCAGTCTTTCGTCCGCCTCTCGCTTTACGACGGCGATCTGTTTTACGGCGGCGAGCTCTTCGACACCGACCGGATCAACGCCTACGGTGAAGCGCAGATCCTGCCCAATCTCTACTTCTCCCTCGAAACCACGATCGGCGGGCAGGTGGACTTCGCCAACACCCGCCAGGGCGATCAGATCCGACTCGACCCAGGTCTGCGCCTCGACGTCGGGCGCCACCTGCGGCTCGATTTCAATCACTCCTTCGAACAGCTCGATGTCGATCTCGGTCGCCTCTACACCGCCCGGCTGTACCAGATGCGGGCCACCTACCAGTTCAACGTGCGCACCTTTGTCCGCTGGATCAGCCAGTACCTCGACGTCGACCGCGACCCGTCGCTCTACGCCGACGCGGTCGACGCCCGGAGCCGGACCCTTTTCAACCAGGTTCTTTTTTCGTACAAGATCAACCCGCAGACGGTCTTCTTCCTCGGTTACTCGGACAACTACCTCGGCGACGAACGGATCGAGCTCACCCAGGAGAACCGCACCATTTTCCTCAAGGTCGGCTACGCCTGGATGCTCTGAGCGCGAGCGACATACATTCGTGCATTCGTGCCAGGTGAAACAAAGTTAACAAAGTTTTGGTAGCTTCGCGGCAGAGGTTACTGAGGATGCCGCGTGGTAGAAGGGTGTTGGTTGAAGGTGGGCTGTACCACGTATACAACCGGTTCGCCCGCGGTGAGGATGTGTTCGCCGACCCGGAAGAGGCGGTGGAGTTTTCCGATCTGCTGCGGGAGGTCAAGCAACGGGACGGTCTGACGGTCTACGCCTGGGCGCTTCTCTCCAACCACTACCACATCGCCGTGCGGACCTCGGCTGTTCCGCTCTCCAGGTCAATGCAACGACTCCAGGGAGGATTCGCCAAGAAGTTCAATCGAAGATGGCGGCGATCGGGCCCACTTTGGCAGAGTCGATATCAAGCACGCGTGATCGACTCCCAGGACTACTGCGAACAGGTCATCCTTTACATACACCTCAATCCAGTACGGGCGGGGTTGGTAGACGACCCTGCGAACTACGTGTTCTGCGGGCACCGGGAGCTTGTGAAGAGAATCCGCGATCCCCTTGTCGACGTGGACCACGCATTGATCGGTTTCGGAAGCACATTGAAAGAGGCGAGGAGGCACTACAAAGGGAGAATTCGAGCCGGCATGGACGAGAGTCCGTCAGAGGAGTGGGCGGGGATCTTCGGACTGTCGGGGCCAAGGGATCGCGACCTGTCTGCCCCCGAGCCGATTTACGTTGACGAACTGGGTCGGAGCACCGGTCTCGAAAGACCGGCTCTCGACGCGGTCCGGTTCCTCGCGGCAGCATGCTCGATCCTGGATGTGGAAACGGAAAGAATGGCGAGCTCGCGCCGAGACCGAGAGACCGCTGCGTTGAGGGAACTGATCACGGCGGTAGGGGTAGAGCGATGGGGACAGCGAGCGGGGCGGTTGGCGAAGTTGCTCAACAAGCACCCGGTGGCGGTCAGCCGCTGGGTATCGGGCGCGGCTCGCCGCCGACAAGAAGACCGAGCATTCGAGGAAGAAATGGACAATGTCGATCAGGCTTTGAGCGCATGGGCCCTCGATGCATTCAAGAGAGGCGAACTCACGCCGAACCTCGACGAAAATGTTGAATAGGCAGACTTTGTTAACTTTGTTTCACCGATGCAGAAGACGTGCCAAATCACTCGGCTTTCAGGTCATCCCCGATCCACCTCTCAACGACATGGGGGAAGCAGTTACTTAGGAGGATCAAGGGATGACCGAGCTCCAACGACCGGTGTCGCCCGATTCGAAGCCATCGCGGAAGATCGCATCGAAGTACGTGCGCACGTGGCCGGAGTCATCTCCGTTGGCGTTGTCGTTGTAGTACGACCCGACGGCAAGCAGGGATCCGCCGGACGCAAACGCCAGCGAGATGCCCGATCGATCGTCCTCGGCCTCACCGTCGATGTCCTGGCCGTATTGGACCCAGGCTGGGTCGTCCCACTCGAAGACGCGCACGCGGCCGGAGTTGTTTCCGTTGGCGTTGTCGTTGCCCGGGGCTCCGGCAGCGATACGGGACCCATCCGAAGAAATCGCGACACGGGTTCCGAAATGATCGAAGTCGGCCTCACCGTGGATGTCCTGGCCGAGTTGGACCCAGGAGGGGTCTTGCCAATCGAAGACCCGCGCATGACCGGATTCGCCGGCGGTGCCGCTGTAGAGCGGTGCGCCGATGACGAGCCGGGACCCGTCCGGCGACAGAGCCGTGATGTGCCCGCCGCTGTAGTTCCCGGGGCCGTCGATGTCCTGGCCGAGTTGGACCCAGGACGGATCGTCCCAGTGGAAAACGCGCACATGGCCGGAGTCCGTGCCGTTGCCGTCGTTCCCGGCCGCTCCGATCGCGATCCGCGACCCGTCTGACGAAATGGCGACAGATGAGCCCGAGAAATCGTGCGCCTCTTCGCCGTGGATGTTCGGGCCGAGCTGGACCCAACTCGACGATCCGGTGGCCCATTCGTAGATACGGACCACCCCGGCATCACTGCCGTTGCCGTCAAAGCCCAGAGCTCCGACCGCAAGACGCGATCCGTCCGCCGAGATGGCCAGTGCACCGCCGAAGTTGTCGTACGGCGCGTGCCCGTCGAGGTCCTGGCCAAGCTGGACCCAGGCGGAACCCGACCATTCGTAAACGCGGACATGACCGGAGGACTCGCCGAACTGGTCATTCCCGGGCGCCCCGATGGCGACTCGAGATCCGTCCGAGGAAAGGGCCACGGAGTAACCCGAATGATCCTGCTCCGCTTCGCCGTCGATGTCGTCGCCGAGCTGGACCCAGTCGTCGAGACCGGGTTCCCACCCGAAGACCCGTACGTGACCTGCGCCGGTGCCGTTGGCGCTGTCGTTGGCCCGGGCCCCCACGGCAAGACGCGATCCGTCGGGGGTGATGGCGATGGCGTAACCCGACCAGTCGTACGCCGCCTCACCGTCGACATCGGCGCCGATCTGAGACCACTGGGCCGAAGAGACCGCCGGCGCGAGCATGAGCAGCGGCACAAGACCCAAGACCAGGGTTCGAGCCACTGGGTGCGCGCTCCGGCCGAGCGACCGCACGAAAAAGAGGCTTGTTGCCATCGTCTTTTCCTCCATCGAATTGTCAAACTTGGAGCTGTCTCCATCATGCTAGCAGGTTCCCACCCGAAGAAAGGTGCCACACCCCCAGGCTTGCTGCCGACTTCGGATGAGGATTAATGCTGCAGCCAACCAATCACTGGGTCGTAACATGGGAGTGGGGGAGAGGTGCAAGCCGGTGCAGAGAACGTGGAGCCCGGGATTCTGAGGACTCAACAATCGGTTGGCTTCTCCGGGGATCGGATCCGACGTTCAAACGCTCCACCAGTTTGGATGAGTACGCACCCATCCCCATCATCATCCTCCTCAGCCGGTCTCGAGCTCGGCGATCACCGCGCGCAGGTGGCGGTTGAACGCCTCAGGCGCCTCCTGCATCAGGAAGTGGCCGACATCCTCCATCAGCACCGCGTCGAAGTCGGCGTACTTGCGATTGACCTCGGGCGCGGTGGGCCACAGGGTCGCGTTGACGGCGCGGATGGGGACGCCGGCCGATTGCATCGCCTGAGCATGGTCGTAGTCCGCGAAGTTGCGCATCAGGGCGGATCCGATCTCGGCCGGCCCGTTGCACATGTCGTTGGTCACCGACGTGACCAGGTTCGGCTCGGCGCCGTCGGGAAACATCATGGTGACGAAGGTGGTGCAGAAGCCGACGAAATCGGCGTCCATGGCGTCGAGCATCGCCTCTTGCTGCGCCGGGTCCCACTCGGACTCGACATCTTGGAAGGTGTCGACACCGATCACACCCCGGACTCGTCCGGGCATCAGCCGGGCGGCCTCGAGCGACACCGGGCCGCCCATGGAGTGACCGATGAGAATGACTTCGCCGAGACCCAGATGCTCGACGACCGCCACCACGTCGTTGCCGAAACCGGCAACCGTCCACTCCGCACGATCGACGCCGGACAGGCCGTGTCCGGGAAGATCCACCGTGACAACCATGTGGTCTTGGGCCAGGTCGTCGACCTGGTTGAGCCAGTAGGTCTGATCGCACATCCAGCCGTGGACCAGGACCAGCGCGGGTGTGCCGGCGCCGGTGACCGTGTAGGCGATTTCGACGCCATCGCCGGCGGTCACGGTCCCCGGACCGACTGCGGTGGTCTCTTCGGCCGCGGGTTCGGGCGGCGGGGCGGGGGCAGAACAACCGAGGGCGATGATGACGAGGGCGATGAGCGCGATTTGGCGCATGGGATCCTCCTGGTAGGGTTTGTGTCAGTGTAGCTGAAGCAATTCGTCGGACGAATTGTGGTGGAGCGTCGGACGCGCCAAGTTCATCGCAGCGACTCGCTTCGCTTGTCGTTACATCGGCGGTCGGGCGGGGTCGAGGCATGCCCGCGTGGTCGGCGCGGTGGTTGATCGTGGGTCGTCGCCGGGTAGGCGGTGAGAGTTGACCCGGAGGGCCTCGTCGCGGTCGATCTGCTTGCGGGCGGCCACGACCAGATCGTCGTGACGGCGCTCGGTGCGCGGAATCATCGGCCTTGAGGGTGCGCGACTCGTCCTCGAGTTCTTTGTGGCGGCGATCCGGCCCGCTTTGGCAGAGTCGATATCAAGCACGCGTGATCGACTCCCAGGACTACTGCGAACAGGTCATCCTTTACATACACCTCAATCCAGTACGGGCGGGGTTGGTGGACGACCCTGCCGACTACGTATTCTGCGGGCACCGGGAGCTTGTGAAGAGAATCCGCGATCCCCTTGTCGACGTGGACCACGCATTGATCGGTTTCGGAAGCACATTGAAAGAGGCGAGGAGGCACTACAAAGGGAGAATTCGAGCCGGCATGGGCGAGAGTCCGTCAGAGGAGTGGGCGGGGATCTTCGGACTGTCGGGGCCAGGGATCGCGACCTGTCTGCCCCCGAACCGATTTACATTGACGAACTGGGCGGAGCACCGGTCTCGAAAGACCGGCTCTCGACGCGGTTCGGTTCCTCGCAGCAGCATGCTCGATCCTGGATGTGGAAACGGAAAGACCGGCGAGCTCGCGCCGAGACCGAGGGACCGCCCGGTTGAGGGAACTGATTACGGCGGTAGGGGTAGAGCGATGGGGACAGCGAGCGGGCGGTTGGCGAAGTTGCTCAACAAGCACCCGGTTGCGGTCAGCCGCTGGGTATCGGGCGCGGCTCGCCGCCGACAAGAAGACCGAGCATTCGAGGAAGAAATGGACAATGTCGATCAGGCTTTGAGCGCATGGGCCCTCGATGCATTCAAGAGAGGCGAACTCACGCCGAACCTAGACGAAAACCTCGAATAGGCAAACTTTGTTAACTTTGTTTCACCGATGCACCGATGCACCGATGCGGATCTTCAATCGCTTGGACACAGCCGGCAGAGCTCGAGGGCTTTCTGGGGCGCCGGATGGCGCCAGGGGCCGGAGACCTTCCTCCGAAGATCTCCATCGCCTTGATCCTGATGGGTGGCTGGGGCAGTCGACAGCTGACTCCGACACGACAGAAAGTCCGGCCTCGCGGAAACGACAAAAGGCGAAACTCGATCGGGTCCGCGTCCGAATTGCCTATGGAATCTGCGGAAAGCTGCTCTGCACCTTCCAGCAGATCCCACAGTCACGACGACGAAGCGCGATCGTTCTCTCGCTGATTCAACCAGTCGGGCCTTCGCATCCCGGCCTGGGGAAGCCCCACCTACTTGACAAGCGCCTTCTAATGGGTGGCACCGATCACCGTTCGGACAAGCTAGACTGAGACGAGTGCAACCTGAATCTGGACGAGCGGACCCGTGTCAGGAGGAACGGTCCATGAAGTACCTCGGACGCTTGACGCTTTTCTCGGTCCTGCTCGGCATCGGCGTGCACGGGTTGGCCGTCCGTGTCGACGCCGACGACTGCCTCGAGCATGTCAGTAGGCTGCCATACGGAGGGGCCCACGCGGTTGCTGTCTATGGAGACGTCGCGATTTTCGGCAGGGGTGCAGATCTGGTGGTGGCCGACATCTCGAACCCGGCATCGCCGCAGCAGATCGGAGCGGTCGAGCTTCCCCTCACCAGGGGTGACCGCGTGGTGGGCATCGTGGTCTCCCGAGGCTACGCGTATGTCGCGGCTGGAGGAAGCGGTCTGCGAGTGATCGATCTCTCGACACCGGCGAGTCCGAACGAGATCGGTTTCAACGACGCCATCGGCGACACGGCGGACGTGGCCGTCTCGGGGGACTTCGCGTTCGTGGCGACCGGTACTGCGCTTCGTGTGATCGACGTGTCCGACCCCGCGTTCCCTCTCGAGGTCGGCTCGTTCGCGACACCCGCCCCCTGCCGCGGCGTCGCCGTTTCGGGCGGGCATGCCTATCTCGCGGTTTTCGAAGTCGGTCTGTACGTCGTCGACGTATCGGCGCCGGCGAATCCGATCGGGGTGGGTTCCACCGAGACCGGGGGGTACGCCCTCAACGTGGCCGTGCTCGGTGACCACGCTTACGTTGCAGACGGGATCGGTCTGCGGGTGTTCGATGTTTCGACGCCAGCGGTTCCGCTCGAGACGGGTTTTGTCGAAACCCCTGGGTCTGCCCGCGACGTGGTCGTCTCGGGCGACTACGCCTATGTCGCAGCCGGCGACCGGGGTCTTCGAGTGATCGATGTTTCGGTGCCGGCATCCCCGACCGAGGCCGGATTCGTCGATCTTCGGCAATCGGCCAACGGCCGTGGGTATGCCGATCGCGTGGTCGTCTCCGGCGGCTACGCCTATGTGGCCGATTTCCACGGCGGTCTCCGGGTGATTGATGCTTCAACGCCCGAAGACCCATCCGAGGTGGGCTTTGTCGAAATCCAGGCGGTTGCGTACGGTGTGACCGTCTCCGGCAGCCACGCCTACGTTGCGGCCTTGGGAAGAGGCCTGCGCGTGATCGACGTTTCGACGCCCGAAAACCCGGCCGAGGTGGGTTCCGTCGACCTTCCCGAGAACTCCCACGACGTCGTTGTCTCCGGCGGCTACGCCTTCGTGGCAGGCAGCGCCGGTCTGCGGGTGGTCGATGTTTCGGACCCTGCCAGTCCGCTCCAGGTTGGGAGCCTCTACAGCGCCGGGTACTCCAACAACGTGGTGGTGGCCGGCGGCATCGCCTACATCGCGGCCGGCAGAGACGGGCTGGCGGTGATCGACGTTTCAGCACCCGACGACCCCACCGAGGTAGGTCGTTTCATCGGCGATTGGTATGCCTACGACGTGGCGGTATCCGGCGATCATGCCTACGTCGCGGCCCTTTCCTCGGGCCTGCGAGTGATCGACGTCGCAACGCCCGAGAGCCCGTTCGAGGTGGCGTCTTTCGAGATCCCCAGCCCATACAGCAACCCGGGGACCGCTCTCGACGTCGCGGTCTCCGGCAGCTACGTCTACGTGGCGGCATTGGGAGAAGGCCTTCGGGTGATCGACGTTTCGACGCCCGAGGGTCCGTTCGAGGTGGGGTCCATCGAGTTCCCGGGAGCGGCCTACCCCGAAGGTTTAGCGTTTGGCGTGACCGTCTCTCGCGGCTACGCCCATGTCGCGGCTTTGGACGGCGGGGTACGCGTGGTCGACGTCTCGACGCCAGGCAATCCTGTCGAGGTGGGTTTCACCGCTCTCCGAGACGATGTCGTTGGCACCGCGGTGTCCGGCGACCTCGTCTACGCCGCTGCGTTCGGATCCGGCCTCGAGATCGTTTCACCCATCAGCTGCGCCGGGTATGTCCCGGCACCGCCGGTCCCTCGCCGGGCCTCGGGAAGACGAACGCCGTGATGGCGGGAACAGGGACGGAGTCGGGCAGGCCCGGGCGGGTAACCTCCCGAGTCCACCCGACACCCACTCATCCAGAGCGTTCAGGCCGTCACTGTCCGCCTCGGAAAGGTTCCACACTTCGCGATCACTCATAGTACGAACACGAATCGAGGTACCTCGTCAGGGTCTGCGCTCACAACAAAGCGTTAATGCGAAGTGTGGCACCGATCTGTGTGCCATTCATCGCAGCGGCTTGCTTCGCTCGCCGCTTCCATCGCACCGGCTCGCTTTGCTTGCCGGTTCCGTCGCTGAGGGGGGGAGGCTGTTGGTTGATTCCGGCGATGGGTTGGTTGTTGAGGGCATGGGTTGGCAGTTCGGGGCAATTCGTCGGACGAATTGCGATGGCGCGTCGGACGCGCCAATTTTCGTCGCAGTAGTGTTGGGCGGGATTTCATTTGGGCGCTCCTTTGCCGGAGCGCAGATGGGATATGGAAAGGCAAACACGCGAGGATGGTGAGGGGAAGAATGATCGGGTGTACTACGTAACGGTGTGTAGGCCGCTTTACTCGGGCGCTTTAAGTTCGGCGATGAGAGATTGAAGCGCGGTGATGAGGGGTGGCAGATCTTCATGGATGGTCTTCCACACCACGTCGAGGTTGACGCCGAAATAGTCGTGGACGAGCTTGTCACGCATACCGGTCATTTCCCGCCAGGGTATCTGAGGATGAGAGTTGCGGAAGGAGTCCGGTACGCGACGGGCAGCTTCGCCGACGATCTCCAGCGCCTTGATGACCGCGTACTCTGTTTTCTCGTCTGTTTCGAGGTCACCCGGGGCCATGCCATCTACAAACTCGATCGCCTTTTTTGCCGCCGAAAGGATGTCGTTGAGTGCATCGTCGACAAGACGATCGCCCGTCATACCGCGATTGCCTCTGAGAGAATCCGTGCCCCGATGGCCGGTTTAAGGCTGTTCTTCATGACCAGATCTACCTTGACGCCCAGGAGGGTCGACAACTCGTTCTCGAGCCGCACGAATCCGAACAGCGTCGGTGTATCGTCGAATTCAACGAGGAGATCGAGGTCACTTCCGGCTGACGCCTCGCCACGGACAAAGGACCCGAAAACCTCAAGAGATTGGACTGCATAGTCTTTCTTGAGGCGCGGTAACTCCTCTCGTAAGAGATGTTTGACGGTCTGGAGTGTCGGGAGCGGGTTCGGATCGGTCGTCGCCATTTTGGGTTCCTCATGTACACGATACCATCTGCAATTCGTCGGACGGCAATTCGTCCGACGAATTGCGATGGCGCGTCGGACGCGCCAAGTGGAGGGCAAGTCGCTTTGCTCGTGCGTTTCATCGCAGTGACTCGCTTCGCTTGTCACTCATCGCAGCGGCTCGCTTCGCTTGCCGGGCTTCAGTCGAACCGGGGCACACCGATCTTGTCGAGCATGTGGTGGAGCTCGGAGTCGGCTTCGCTTCGAATCGCCATCGCCGAAAGGTCGGGGGAAAATTCTGAATCGGTTCGTTCGTACGCTTCGCGGAGGTACCTGACCACGCCGAACGTCTCTCCGCGGGCCAATGATGCCTGCGCAGCCAACCCAAGCCAGATTCCGGCCGCCCGAGGAGCCTCGACCGCGCGCTGGGCGACCACCTCGGGATCGACTGCCCCGGACTCGACGAGTTCGATCGCGTCGGGTGTCGTGCCGAGGTGGGTGGCGCATCGGAACACGATCTCCGGATCCGTTCCGAGACGTCGGAGCAGCGAGATCGTGTACCGGAGCCGCTGGTAGATCATGTCCGGAGGGGTGAAGCTCATCAGCCGTTCCCAGGCATCGAGCTCCGGTTTGGCGGCGAACCGAAGCACGGCCTCGGTCCACCCGTCGGGCGGAGACGCGATTCGCTCGACGATTTCTTCGATTCGGTCACGATCCGCGCAATCGCGATCGGCGAGGGCCAGCCGTGCGTGGGTTGCCGCCTCGTCGTGACGACCATCGGCGAACAGACGCTCGACGAGCGGCAAGGCGCTCCCGCCGGAGAGCCACTCGCTGAGCTCGGGGCTCCGTTCGAAATCCAACAACAAGAATTCGGTCATCTTCTCAGCGAAGTCTACATCAATCGAGTGGCGCATCGATCAGTCGAGGTCAGCCGGTTGCGGTCAGCCGCTGGGTATCGGACGCGGCTTGCCGCCTTCAAGAAGATCGAGCATCCGAGGAAGAAAAGGACAATGTCGATCAGGCTTTGAGCGCCCGGGCCCTCGATGCATTCATACGAGGCGAACTTACATCGAGCCTCGGCTGAAACCACGAATCGACGGGCTTTGTTAGCTTTGTTTCACCTGGCACCCTGGGATGACGGCTTTCCTGGGGCTCGTTGGGCCCCTATCGGATCAGCAGGGACTCATACGGGAACAGATCGGCTGGTTCCGAGGGCTCGCGCCAAGCCGAGCTGCCATCGATCTGCGGCAGTTCGCCGGTGGGATGCCGAGTCGTCAACTCCTGTTGCATCAGAGCGATGTGATCAAGGAACGACGCCGGGGAGATTCGTCTGACGAGATCGAGGCGAATCGGGCCCGGGTGGCTCGCGGCGGCGGCA
Organism: uncultured Acidobacteriota bacterium; assembly: GCA_963823445.1. Taxonomy (GTDB): domain Bacteria; phylum Acidobacteriota; class Thermoanaerobaculia; order Thermoanaerobaculales; family Sulfomarinibacteraceae; genus JAHECW01. Next base: position 509,505 of record CAWGLT010000007.1, on the reverse strand, counting down.
GACGTGGCGGACAGCTCTTCTTGGGCCTCTGCCGGTCGGCCCAAGCGGATCAGTCCGAGCGAACGCAGGACACCGACCTGAGGGATCACTCGGAGATCAACCGTTTCGCTGTCTTCGAGAAATCGTTCGACGGCGGTCTTTTTGAGAGAGGTTGCCACCCAGGCGTCGCGCCACTCGGGATAGTCTTTGGCGCCGGCGTATCTCAGCTCCCACTCCCTGAGGAGGTCGGCGTTGAAGGTCTGGGTCGGAACGGTCGTGATCAGGACCAGGGCGCACAAGCCGGCGACGATGGCGGCGGGCTTCCAGCGCGCTGAGGCGGACCGCTGCCCGCCGAGACCGATGCCCAGCGAGATCAGCGCGAGGACGGCGAAAAAGAGCGTGTCGATTCCCTGGAAGAACACCCACCATCCCGGGGTCAAGGGGCCCTGCTGAACCGTCAAGCTGTTGACCGAGGCTCCGGTCATGACTTCGCGGAAGTGGCCGTCCAGGATGGCGGTCATCAAGAAGAGGGGGTTCGAGGCCTCGAGAACAAGGGCCGAGGCGAGAACCTGGCCGCCGTAAAAGGCCAGGGCCACCCCGAACACCAGAATCAGACGGTGGGAAAAGCGAAGAGCCCCGCCCCCCTCCCGCGCCATCAGCGCGCCTGTTGTGAAGCCCAGAACACCACCCATGAGCATGCCCTGAATTCCGGGCAGGAAGAACCAGACGAGAAGGCGGCCGTAACCCGTCAGCAATCCATAAACGAGACAGAGAACAAGCCCCTGAAGGGCGGACACCAGTCGTGGATTTCTGTTCATTTCATGATTCCAAAGGCCCCGTCGATGGCACACACCCGCACAAGCGAAGCGTGGTCGGGCAGCGGGGCGCCGCAGCGCGGACAATTGCCGTCGGCCGCATCCAGAATACCCCCGCAGGCGATACAAACACGGCGGTCGTGATCCAACTCGGCCTTCTCCGGCCAGTCAAACCCCGGGGCTTTCACGAGAACGTCTCCTTCGTTGACGTACTCGAAGAAGGCGGGAAGACATCTCAGCGTGAGTTTTCGTCGTCGACTCGTTTCGACCACAACCTCGTATCGGTACTCGATTCGTTCATCGGCGTTTGCCCCGCCCCTGACGCGCCGTTGCTGAATTCTCTTGTCCGCAACCACGCCGCTCCAGGCTCTCACGGCCCTTCTTCGGCTGAGAATCGCCAGAATGAAGGTGACGAGTGAGAAGAAACCCAGCGACAGGAAGACATCTCTGTTCAGCTCTCCCATGCTCCACCAGATGATCCCGAATACGATCGGGTGCAGGAGGATGAAGAAGCCCCATGCGTACAGCTTCGATTCCCTTTGGAATCGTGAAATCCACGTATCGGTCTGGTCGGCCGTGAGTGGCCCTTGTCGCCATTCCATGGGTTCTCGCCTTTGACGGGTTTCATCGAAACGATGGAGCGATGTCTGGTGATGAAGGTCCGCCGCCTCTGCTCGATGATGCCGGCTCCGCCATCGCACTGTCTCATCAGACGGCGCGTTGGGACATCGACAGGATCTGCCGACGGGCGGCACGGATGTCGCCGTCGATCGGTACGAGTGACGCGCCCTCAGACCGCCCGATCGTCGAACCGTGGGATCCAGGTTGTGATCGACGGAGATCTGGCGGAGGATCACTGACTACTGATCGAAACAGATGGCGCTGCAGCCCTGGCTTTCTCCCGTCCACGGATCCGGCGACTTCGGGTCCCGGGCGGCGAGAATCCAGTCGTTGCCGCGTACTCCAACCATACACGCGCTGTTGAATCCGCCCGACATGACATAGGTGAGAGCGCAATACGTGTGTGGCCCCATGTTGAGCACCTGGGCGGACGAGTCGCCGTTGCCGTCCTGGTCGACGCTCCAAATGGAATATTGAGTCAGCCCGTCTCTCAAGGGGAGAACGCTCGATCGCTGATTCGGAGCGGGCTCGCTGGATCCTGGGGATCGTCAGCATCCGACGAGGAGCCACCTCCAGTGACCGGCGCCCCCACTCTCTTGCCCGACCATGCGCCTTTGGCGCCGGTCCGGGACCACTCCCCCGCGAACGACGTGCCGTCGGCGCTCATCGTCAGCTCGAAGACGCCCGATTTCGACGTCCACTGATAGGTGCCCCTTAACACGTTGCCGGTGACGGTTCCATCGACCTTGCCGCTGCTGCCGTATGTCCCGGTGACACGATTTCCACTCTGCTCGAGCTGCATGTTGCCCTGGTTGGTGTCCCAGCTGCCGTCCCAGGTAGCGCCGAACACGTCGCCGGATACCGCGCACAGAATCGCAAGGAGCACACACGAACACAACTCTCGTCTCATTGGCCTTTTTCCTTTGTCCGTCCGTTGTTGTCTGAATGATCGTTCACGCCCGACGGGCAGATGCGCGTCCGGCCCCGGTAATGAGAAATAGCACGGCTATTGCCACCCTGCAAAGATCTCCCGGGGTTTGGGATGGTTCAACTCGGTGCCAGGAGGATCTTCCATGGTTGTTTGCAGCATGGGCTGGTTTTTCAACGCATGAGGGGGCGGGTGGGGGCATGGGTTGGCAATTCGTCGGACGAATTGCGGTGGCGCGTCGAACGCGCCAAGTCGGAGGCAGGTCGCTTCGCTCGTGCCTTACATTGAGCGACGGTATTGGCCGCCGACTTCATACAACGCATTGCTGATCTGTCCCAACGAGCAGGAGCGGACGGTCTCGAGGAGCTCTTCGAAGATGTTGCCGGGCGATTCGTCGGACGAATCGCAGTGGCGCGTCGGACGCGCCAAGTCGGAGGCACGTCGCTTCGCTCGTGCCTTGCATCGCGGCGACTTGCTTCGCTTGTCGCCGTTACATGCTGCGCCGGTATTGGCCGCCGACTTCGTAGAGGGCTTTGCTGATTTGGCCCAACGAACATGAACGGACCGTTCGAAGCAGCTCTTCAAATACGTTTCCGCCTTCGCGCGCTTCGCGCTGAAGGCTGGTGAGGGCCTTCGCCGCCGCGCTTTCGTGCCGTTTGTGGAAGTCGGCGAGGTGGGCGAGGCGGGCGTTCTTTTCGTCGGCTGTCGCCCGAGTCAGCTCGGGCTCCGCAACCTCCTCCCCGCCGTTTTCGGCGATGAACATGTTGACGCCGACGAGGGGGTACCCGCCGTTGTGCTTGAGGCGCTCGTAGTGGAGGGACTCCTCCTGGATCTTGCCTCGTTGGTACATGGACTCCATGGCGCCGAGGACGTCGCCGCGTTCCGAGAGCCGTTCGAACTCGGTCGAGCACCGCCTCTTCGACGGTGTCGGTGAGCCAGCCGACGATGTTCGAGCCCTGGAGGGGGTTCTCGTTCTTCAGGAGGCCGAACTCCATGGCGTTGATCAATTGGATGGCGACGGCGCGGCGCACCGACTCGGCGGTCGGGGTGGTGATCGCCTCGTCGTAGGCGTTGGTGTGGAGCGAGTTGCAGTTGTCGGCCATGGCGAGCAGGCCCTGCAGGGTGGTGCGGATGTCGTTGAAGTCGATCTCCTGGGCGTGGAGCGAGCGGCCCGAGGTCTGGATGTGGTACTTGAGCTTCTGCGACCGCTCGTTGCCGCCGTAGCGGTTGCGGATGGCGATCGACCAGATCCGGCGGGCGACGCGGCCGATGACGGTGTACTCGGGGTCCATGCCGTTGGAGAAGAAGAAGCTCAGGTTGTGGGCGAAGTCGTCGATGTGCATGCCGCGGGCGAGGTAGGTCTCGACGTAGGTGAAGCCGTTGGCCAGGGTGAAGGCGAGCTGGGTGAGCGGGTTGGCGCCGGCCTCGGCGATGTGGTAGCCCGAGATCGACACCGAGTAGAAGTTGTTGACCTTCCAGTCGCAGAAGAGCTGCTGGATGTCGCCCATCATCCGCAGCGCGAACTCGGTGGAGAAGATGCAGGTGTTCTGCGCCTGGTCCTCCTTGAGGATGTCGGCCTGGACGGTGCCGCGGACGACCCGCATGGTGGTCTTGAGGATCTCGTCCCACTCGCCGTCTTCGAGGAGGGGAGCGAGGGCCTCCCAGTCTTTGCCGTCGACGAGGGGTTGCAGGGCGGCCTCGGCCGGGGCGTCGAGACGGCCCGATTCGATGAGCCGTTTGCGCGCCTGCTGGCGGGCGGCGGCGTTGAAGAACATGGCCAGGATCATGGGCGCCGGGCCGTTGATGGTCATGGACACCGAGGTCGAGGGGTCGCAGAGGTCGAAGCCGGCGTAGAGCCGTTCGACATCCTCGACGGTGCAGATGGAAACCCCGGCCTCGCCGACCTTGCCCCAGATGTCGGGCCGCGAGCCCGGGTCCTCGCCGTAGAGGGTCACCGAGTCGAAAGCGGTGGAGAGCCGGTTGGCGGGCTGGCCGCCCGGCGAGGAGGTGGAAGCGCTCGTTGGTGCGCTCGGGGCCGCCCTCGCCGGCGAACATCCGGGTCGGCAGCTCGGCGGTGCGTTTGAGCGGGAAGACGCCGGCGGTGTAGGGAAAGGCGCCTGGGATGTTCTCCAAGAAGAGATAGCGGAGGATCCCGGGCCAGGTCTGGCGGCGCGGCAGCTGGACCTTGGGGATGTGGGTGCCGGCGAGCGAGACCGAGGTCAGGGGCACCCGGATCTCACGACCGCGGACCGTGTAGCTGAACTCGTCGCGAGCGTAGTCGGCCTGAATCCTCGGCCAGACCGCGATGAGCTCGCGCGAGTCGTGGTCGAGATCGTGCGAGAGGCGGCGGATCTCGGCGTCGAGATCGGCGAACCGGGCCTCGGGGGCGGCCTTGGCGGCTGTGATTTCCTCGAAAAGAACCCAGAGTTCTTCCGGTTTGCCCTCGCCCTCGCGGGCGCTGAGGATGGCGCGGGCGCCGACGAGCTGGTAGAGCTGGTCGGCGATCTTGATCTGCGCCTCGGCCCACTTCCGGTAGTCGCGGGCGGTGCGGGCGATGTCTCGCAGATAGCCGGCGCGCTCGCCGGGGATCACCGGGTGGCGTCGGGGCTCGCCGGCGGGGACGGCGGCGGTGCCCTCGAGGGTCCAGCGGTCGCCGAACTTGGCGGCGAGGGCGCGGACGAGGCCCTGGTAGAGGGCGTTGACGCCGTAATCGTGGAACTGGCTGGCGACGGTGCCGTAGACCGGGAGCTCTTCGTCCGGCGGGCCGTCGAAGAGCTCGTGGCTGCGGCGGTACTGCTTGCGGACGTCGCGCAGGGCGTCGAGGGCCTTGGGTCGGTCGAACTTGTTGATGGCTACGAGATCGGCGTAGTCGAGCATGTCGATCTTCTCGAGCTGCATGGCGGCGCCGTACTCGGGGGTCATCACATACAGGGACAGATCCGAGATGTCGACGATCTCGCTGTCGGCCTGGCCGATGCCTGAGCTCTCGACGATGATGAGGTCGAAGCCCGCCGATTGGCAGATGGCGATGGACTGGACAATGTGCTGCGACAGCGCGCGGTGGGCCTGGCGGGTGGCGAGCGAGCGCATGAAGACGCGGTCGGAGCCGAGGGAGTTGAGCCGGATCCGGTCGCCGAGGAGGGCGCCGCCGGTGCGCCGCTTGGTCGGGTCGACCGAGATGATGGCGATGGTGATCTCGGGGTCGTCGGCGAGAAAGCGGAGGACGAGCTCATCGGTGAGTGACGACTTGCCGGCGCCGCCGGTGCCCGTGGTGCCGAGGACGGGTGAGGGTTTGAGAGGCGGCAGGGTGCCGACGTCCAAACCGTCTTCGGCGCGGGTCACTGCGCGGGCGACGGCGAGCCAGCGGTCGGCGGTGGTGCCGACGGGGCCCGTGATGTCGGTTTCGCCTGGGTTGAAGTCGGAGGCCTCGATCATCGAGGCGATCATCCCGTCGAGACCCATGGTCCGGCCGTCCTCGGGGGAGAAGATCTTGGTCACGCCGTAGGCCTCGAGCTCGGCGATTTCACGGGGCACGATGACGCCGCCGCCGCCGCCGAAGACCCTGATGTGCTCGGCGCCGCGTTCCTTGAGCAGATCGACCATGTACTTGAAGAACTCGATATGGCCGCCCTGGTAGGAGGAAACGGCGATGGCCTGGGCGTCCTCCTGGATTGCGGCGTCGACGATTTCCTTGACCGAACGGTTGTGGCCGAGGTGGATGACCTCGGCGCCCTGGGCCTGGAGGATCCGGCGCATGATGTTGATCGCCGCGTCGTGACCGTCGAAGAGCGAGGCGGCGGTGACGAAGCGGATCTTGTGCGTTGCCTGGTGGCGATCGGAGGTTGTCATCGGCCCTCCCTGAGGGTGGAACGTTGTTGATTCTAGCAGGGCAAATTCGGCGCCGGGGGCGCCGAATTCGGGTGCGAGCTCGTCGGACTCGCTCGCAAGGGCCGGCGGGACGCCGGCCCCACAACATCGCAGGGGTGGGTTGTTGCGCCGGCGTCCCGCCGGCACCGCTGGCGCGGAGAAAGAATCGGACGGATTTTGTAGTGCCGGCGTCCCGCCGGCACTGCTGGCGCAGAGAAAGTCGGACGAGTTTGTAGTGCCGGCGTCCCGCCGGCACCGCGAGCGCCGGGGACAGTCGGGTGAAGAGTTATCGGCCGCATCTGAGGAGCCGGCGAGACGCCGGCCCCCACAAAGTCGCAGCGGGATCTTGAGCCGTTCTCTTTCGAAAACCTCCACGTGTTAGACTCCTTGCCATCGTTTACAATGCTCGGGCGGATGCGTCCGGCGATACATTTTGGGAGGTTTCCATGGGCGGCAGAGCGTTTTTTGTTGTGTTGGTGTTGGTGGCCGGGTTTGCGGCGCCTGTCATGGCGCAGGTTGACAGCGCGGAAACGCTGCTCGAACAGCAGAAGGCAATCGAGGCGGAACGGGGTCTCAAACCATCGGCGGGTTTCCCGGTTGTGGGAAACCTGGACGGAATCGACGGCACCCAGCCCTATCTCTTTGTCGCGGTGGACGAGCCGACCGAGTTCACCAATGCGGTGGATATCGGCGACAATACGTTCACCCAGCTCTTCACCGGCACCGACCCCTGGGGTGCGGCCATCATTCCCGGTATCAACCCCGGAGACGCTGTGGTGTTCTTCACCTCGGGTTTCGAGCTCTACAGGTGGCAGTCCGGAGCGCCGGTTCTGTGCTGCAACCTGACCTACCTGACCGCCAACCACACGGTTGTGAGCGCGGCTTACAACGCGGTGACCGAGGAGCTCTACTTCAGCAGGAACATCTCCACCGAGGCCATCTACTCGCTGGCCGTGCCGGGTGGCGTCTGCCCGGCGAGCTGCGAGGTGTCGCAGGACATCGTGTACCCCTCGACCGCCGACATCGGCGGGCTGGCATACGACTCGGTCGGCGGGGTCCTCTACGGCACCGACGACGGCGCCAACGACTCGCTCGTCCGGATCAACAACGACGGGACGCTCACGGTGGTCGCGGCCTACCCGGCCGGAGAGACCGACATCGACGGGCTCGCGTATGGCGACGGAAAGCTCTACCTGGTGACCGATCAACCGGGCGACATCTATGTCTACGACATCGCCGGTGCGGCCTACGGCACGCCGTTGACCAACCCCTGGACCACCAGCGAGACCTTCTCGGCCGGGGCGTACGGGACCGGGCTGGTCCCGGTGCTGTTGCAGAGTCTGACCGTCGAGTAGACAACCTCGATCATCGACGAACCGGGTCCCGCGGGACCCGGTTTTGTTGTCCTTGCGCATGTGGCGCGGGCGTCCAGTGCGGCGCGGGCGCCCCGCCCGCGTTGTTGGCGTTGCGGCAGGAGTGGATCAGCATCGCAAGGGAGAGGGAGAGGAAGGGAGCGGGTCGGGTACACTCGGAACGCAATTATGGAAGAGGTTCCGAACCGCGCAGACGTTGGTTTCAAACGGGTTTCCCGTTTTGAGATCCTCGAAGTTCTGGGAAAGGGCGCCATGGGGGTCGTCTTCCGAGCGCGCGACCCGGTGCTCGAGCGCGACGTCGCCCTCAAGCTGATCAAACCGGAGCTGGCGGGCGAGTCGAAGAACAGATCCCGGTTCCTCCGCGAGTGCCGGGCCGCCGCGACCATCAACCACCCCGGGGTGGCGACGATCTACGAGGCGGGCGAGACCGAGGACGGCCGGCTCTTTCTGGCCTCGGAGCTGGTTGAAGGCGAGACCCTCAAGGACCGGGTCAGCCGCGGAGCTCTGCCGCCGGCCGAGGTCATTGCCATCGGCATCCAGCTCGGCGACGCCCTCGAGGCGGCGCACACCAAGGGCGCGATCCACCGCGACATCAAACCGGCGAATCTCATGCTCACCTCCGAGGGCCGGCTCAAAATCCTCGATTTCGGCCTCGCCCGGTTAGTGGCCTCAGACGATTCGGATCGCGACGACGACCGGCCCACCATCGACCAGACCCAGGAGGGCGCGGTGGTCGGCACGCCGGCCTACATGTCGCCGGAGCAGGCGTCGGGGATGAGGGTCGATGCGCGCACCGACATCTTCTCGGCGGGCTGTGTGATCTACGAGCTGGTCACGGGGAAGTCGCCGTTTTACTCGAGGTCGGTGCCCGAGACCCTGCGCCGCGTGCTCTGCGAAGAGCCGCCGTCCATCGAAAGCGCTGTGGACGGCATTCCTTACGGGCTCGAAGAGGTGCTTCGAGGCGCCATGGCCAAGGAACGCGGCGTGCGGACCGCGACCGCGGGCGGATTCGCCGCCGGTTTGCGCGAGCTGCGCGAAGGCCCGTCGACGGTACGCTCGGGTGCCTTACGACAGAGGCCGAAGGGCCGGCGCCGGCGTGTCCTTCTCGGCAGCGTGGCCGGCATCGCGGCCATTGTCGTTGCGGCGGCGCTGGTATGGCAGTGGACCCGTCCGAGCCTGGCGTTTGTGAGTCGCGACCGGCTGCTGGTGGCGGATGTCGAGAATCTCACCGGCGACGAAGCCTTCGATCTGGCGCTCCACACCGCCCTCGAGACCGATCTCAAACAATCCCCCTACGCCGCGATCTTCCAACGGCACCAGGTGAAGCAAACCCTGCGCCTCATGCGGCAGCCCGCTGACAGCGTCATCGATGAGGACCTCGGCCGCGACATCTGCCGCTTCTCCAACGTTCGGGCCATGATCCTGCCGCGGATTCTCGAGGCTGGCGGCGCCTACGAGTTGCGGGCCGCCATCGTCGATCCGCAGACCGGCCGCCACGTCGAACAGATCCGCGTCACCGCCGGCAGCCGGGAGGATGTGCTGCTCAACGCCATCGACGAGCTCACCCATGAAGTGAGAGCGCGGCTCGGCGAGTCCCTCGACTCCATTGCAGATTCCGACTTTCCCGTCGCCGTGGCGACGACCTCGTCGTGGGAAGCGCTGCACTATTTCTCGCTCGGCAACCGACAGTGGGGGCGCGGCCTCTACGACGAGGCGATTCGGTTGTATGAACTGGCCCTCGATCTCGACCCGGAGTTCGCGACCTGCAGGGGGTCGCTCGGCCTGCTCCTCATCCAGTTCGGTGAGCAGCCCGAGCGCGGACGCGGGGAGCTTCGACGGGCGCTCGCCGACGGCGAGACCCTGCCGCGGAACGAGTACCTCATGCTCAGGGCGGCCAACCGCCACTTTGTCGATTCGGATTTCGAGGGAGCCCTGAGCGAGTACGAGCTCATCAACGGGATCTATCCGGACCACATGGCCGCGTACAACAACCGCGGCAAGATTCTCGCGCAGCTGGGACGGTTCGACGAAGCCGCGGAGATGCTCGAAAAGGCGGCGCTGCTCGACCCGCAGAGCGCCTTCCCGCTGGTCAACCTGGCCTTCATGTACGCCACTAGACTACCCAACGCCGTCGCCGCCGAGAGCGTGTGCCGGCGGCTCGTCGGCCTCGATCCCGAGATCGCCAACTACCACAGCCTGCTCGGGTGGGCGCTGGCGGTACAGGGGCGCTACGACGAAGCGCAGGATGCGCTGGAGCGGGCGCTGGAATTGGAGCCTGAGCACCCCTATGCCATGCCGAATTTGGGCTACACCCTGTTGGCGGCCGGTAACCCGGACAGGGCGTTGCTCTACTTCCGTCAGAATCTGGTGCGGATCCGTGAGCAGAATCTGAGTTGGGCGGTTCGCGGCGGAATTCTCGATGTGGCAACGACGCTTGCGGCAACCGGTGACCGGCAAGCGGCGACGGAGTACGCCGCCGAGGCCATTGCCGACTTCGAAGCCGAGATGGCGGGTCGGGAGTGGGTTCTGGCCGACCACGCCTATCTCGCCCAGCTGCTCGCCGCCGCGGGGCGAATTGAAGAGGGTGAGAGGCAACTCGCTGCGATCACCTCCTTGGGAGCCGACGATGCCGACGCTCAACTCGAGGTCGCGCGGAGCTGCGCCGTGCTCGGCCACCGCGAGTGCGCCATCGAGAGCACGCGGCTCGCGCTCGAGATGGGTTTCGCGGATCCCTATCTGCCGATGCTGCTGCCGTCCATGAACAGCCTCCTCGGCGATCCCAAGTTCATGGCGCTTTTTCCTCTGCGCGAGGCGACGACCGAGGGCTGAGTTGCGGCATCCCACGGGCGAGACGCCCGCATCACAAAGGCGACGGGTCTTCGGCATTGCGGGTGGTTCCGTCGCCGGCGGGGACGCCGGCGCTACAAAGGGCGATGCGCCGTTGCGGGGCAGGGGATTTACAAGGCGCGGTTGGTTTCATCGCCGGCGAATTGTAGTGCCGGCGTCCCGCCGGCATCGTATGCGTTGATGGGTTCGACGTGGTTTTTGAATGGGCGGACACGGTGTCGGCCGCGGATCAAAAACCGCCCCGGTTTCCCGGGGCGGTCGTGATCTGATGGGCTCGCGGTGTGCTACGGCGTCGAGTACGACCACGCGCCGGTCGTGCCGGACTCGAAATCGTCCGCGAACAGCGGCGGCTCGCTGTCGCAGTCGCCCGGGACCATCACGTTCGTGATCGCGATGTCATCCACCCACCACCCTGTGGAGGTGACGCTGCCGTCGGTCGACAGGCGCCAGCGAAGCATCACCTCGAGTCCGTCCCAGGCCGCAAGCGAAGCGCTGTACTCAGCCCAGGTCAGTCCACCGGTGCCCGTGAAGTACGAGCCGGTGGGGAGCCCGCAGGAGTCGGCGGTGTTGGTCGAGTTTCCGGGGTAGTTCACCGGCACCTTGGCCCAGGTCGATCCGCCATTGCTCGAGATCTCGACCACGCCTTTGTCCCAGCTGTTCTCGATTGAGTATTTTGACCAGAAGGTCAGGGTCGAGCCGGTGCCGAGCATCATGCTCTGGGTGGTCAAACTCGCGCAGGTGCTGTTGCCGTACGTGCCGGTAAGGTAGACGCTCGGCCCGACATTGCCGCCGGTCGCCGCCACCGACCACGGCGACTCCGGGGTCAGCGTCGCGTCGCCGGTGTCGCCGGCGTCGTCGGTCCAGGTCCCGATGCTGAAGGGACCGGTCGGCACGCCCGATTCCTCGATGGTGTTCTCCTCCTCGGCGCCGTTGACCGAGTCCACCGCACGGACCACGTAGTAGTGCCGGACCTGCGACTGGAGAGACCCGCCATCGGTGAACGCGGTGCCGGCCACACCGGCCGCGATCTGGTTCTGCGGCGCCGGGATGAACCCCTGGAGCGTCGATCGGTACACGTTGAAGGTCAGGCTACCGCCGCAGCGGCTGGTGCCAGCGCTCCAGCCGAGCTCGAGCGAGCACTCGTTCATGGCCGGGTTGACCACCGTCTCGATGCCATCGAAGAGCGGAGCGAGCGTGCAGTCGCCGGTCGCCACCGCGCTGACCTCGTTGGAGTTGTCGGAGGTGCAGGCGCCGCCGTCCGACGAACGGACGACGTAGAAGTATTCGGTGCCGCCGCTGACGTCGAAGTCGTTGTAGGTGTAGCCGGCGCCGCCGCCGGTGCCCGGGCTCGAGTCGGGCACCGTGGCGATGAGATCGTAGGGACCGCCGGCGGAGAACGACCGGAAGACCCGGTACTCGATCATCTCCGGGTTCGCGGAGTCGTTCCAACCGACCTGGATCAGGTTGGCGCCGCCGACCCCGGCCGACGCCGTGGGGGGCGCGATGACGAGGTCGCAGCCGCAGGCGTCGAAGCGGAAGCTGGTGATCTGGGTCGCCCAGCTGCTGCCGTTCTGGTACTCGGAGGTGAACCAGAAGGTGCAGTCGTCCTCCGGGTCGATATTGATGGAGGCGTAGTCGCCCCAGCGGCCGCTGCCGGTACCCGAACCGGTGACCTGCTGGGTCTCGGTCTGGGTCATGACCCCGGACGGATCGCTCGACAGCCGTCCGGTGTAGCGCAGGCTGGGATAGACGGGTGCTGCCGGGTCGAGATCGGTGATGCTGTAGACTCATGCCGATGTTGCCGGATCTGATCCATGGCGACGGAGCCGACAAAGCGGTTTTCGTTGAAATCGCCGGTGGCGAAGGTGCCCTCCTGGAAGGTGCTCCAGTCGCCGCCGTTGCGGCGCAGCTCGAACCAGCGCATGGCGGCACTGACGTTGGAGCCCGAGGTCGGGTGTAGGCGTTGGTCGGGAGCACGCCGACGAGCGACTCGTGGCTCCCGAAGTTGCGGTACTGGAGCCGGTTGAGGACGACCTCGCGGATCGGATCGAGCGCGGCTCGAGGTTCCCGGTTGGGGAACGGAGTAGAAGGTGGTGTAGTCGATCAACCACGAGTTGAAATCGGTGATGACCACGTCGGGCAGTTGATCGAGGCTCGAGTTCGCCGAATTGTCCAAGTCAACGGTGAAGGCGTAGATCTCGAGCAGATCGGTGTCCGGGTTGTTGGGGAAGGTGCTGTGGGCCTCCTCGTCGATGTGGCGCATGATGAGGCCGGGCGCGCCGGCGGGCGGCGCGTCGGCGCCGTCGAGATCGGCCGGGGTGGCGCACTGAAAGCCGTAGCCCGGGCAGATCGCTGAGACCGAAGCGCTGCATGGCCCGCGCCGTCGCGCCGGCGAGCATGTTGCTTCGGTCGAAGGCGTAGACAGCCGAGTTCTCGTTGGCGGTGCCGTAGTAGGCATCGGGCCAGACACCGAAGTGGGGATAGTCCGGGAAGCTCGGCGCCTGGAAGCTGTAGGCGTACCATCCGCCGGCAACCGGGTCACCGGTCTGGGAGATGTAGATGCACATGTAGTTGCCGCCCGAACTGAACTCCTGCAGGAACCAGCGGTCGGCCAGGCGGTCGTAGAGCACGATGGGATCGCCGAGGCCGTTGGCGCAAGAGCCGCTGCCGAGGCCTTCCAGGTAGAACGGGGAACCGATGGTCGCTCCGGTCTTGTCGTAGATCTGGATCGCCGTGCCGTTGCCGTGGTTGATGGCCTGGATGTAGTGGTTCGGGCCGACGTCGCCGACGGTGTCGGGCGGGCTGACCCCGGTGTAGCCCTGACCGGACCGGTTGACGATGGGGGTGGTGAAGGCATCGGCGGAACGAAGCGGAGTGGAGCTCTGAAGATCGACGAGTGGATCCGGGTTGGCTTCGTAGAATCCGGGCGTGCCGTCCTTCGGCGGGAAGAAGCGGCGTGGGATCTCCTTGACGGGATCGCCTGGCTGCCACTCCGTGACGCTTGGGAGGTCGCGCACGTCGATGTTGACGATGACCGGGGTGACCGGGCCGCCGAGGACCTGAGCGCCCTTCATGTGGAGGGGTTCGTCTGCAACGGCGGTGATTCCGCAGCCAAAGAGAATCACCATGACTGCCGCGGCGATGCTCAATCGAGTCAATCCTGAAGACAATCGCGAAAGATGAATGGGTCGGGTGGTCATCGAACTCCTCCAAAAAAAATTACGAGTTGAATCAACGTAAAATTCGCAGCGCAGACTATACCATCGGGCGCAGGTCAATCGGTGTCGCCGGTCACCAACCTTCGCAGGGCCAGGTCGCCCCGCTTGCTCGTCATGGTCAACGCGGCGCCGCCTCTGCCGACGGTGGCCGTCGCGATCTTGTCCGGTTCCTCGGTGTCGTGGCGTTCGACCTTGAGCGAGAAGTCGGTCACAAACGAACCCGATGTCGCCATGGTGACATTGAGGTCGTTGGTGGCTGGTGTGAACACCGTGATCGGTCCAGTGGTCGAGGAGAACTCTTGGGTCTCGCTGGTCGTTGAAGCAAGGAGGGTGATCTCCATGGCGCCGCCCTCGGTGTGAGCGGTGATCCGGCCGTGGTGCTGGGCGACCCGGATCGTGCCGGCCGTGGAGTTGAGATCCATGTCGGTGCGGACGCCGCGCGTTTCGATGAGACCGCGGCTGGTCTCGACGCGGATCGGGAAGCCTTCCGGCACCATGACCGCGAGATCGGCGCGCGCCTTGTCGTCGCGCGGTTTCATCGGGGTCGGGTTGCCCTCGCTGTCATAGCGGACGACGGAGACGACGGCGGCGTCTCCGGAGATTGAGACCTCGAGGACCAGCTTGGCCCCGTCGATGGAGAGCTGCTGGAGGACGGCCGCGACCTCGAGATTGCCGTCCGAGCCGCCGTGGCGGAGCCGAACGTCGCCGAAGAGGTTGTCGACCCGGATGGACGAACCCGGAGCGATGGGGCCGGACCACGAGTCGCGATCGAGAGCCTGCGGGCCCTGGGCGAAGATGGGGAGTGCGGCGAGATTCAGCAGGGCGGTGAAGATGAGGGCGGTTCTCATTGGAGGTCTCCTCGTTGGTCGGGCCGGTTGCCATTGTAGTGTGTGCGTTTCCTCTTCGTCGGTGGTTCCATCGCCGGCGGGACGCCGGCGCTACAAAGGAGCCGAAGCCGCATTTGTAGTTTGGTCGTCTCCACGGCGTCGGTGGTTCCATCGCCGGCGGGACGCCGGCGCTACAAAGGAGCCGAAGCCGTCATTGCAGTGCGGGCGTCTCCACGGCGTCGGTGGTTCCATCGCCGGCGGGACGCCGGCGCTGCAAAGGAGCCGAAGCCGTCATTGTAGTGCGGGCGTCTCCACGGCGTCGGCGGTTCCATCGCCGGCGGGACGCCGGCGATGCAAAGAAGCCGAAGCCGCCATTGTAGTGCGGGCGTCTCGCCTGCACCGTAGGTTCTGTCGTCCGGGCACGCCGGCGATGCAAAGAAGCCGAAGCCGTCATTGTAGTGCGGGCGTCTCGCCCGCACCGCAGGTCTCGTCGTTTGGGCAGGCCGGTGACGTAGGAATCTCTCATCCGGGTTGGAATCGCTCCCGATCCCGTTCCCGATCCCGGTCCCGAATGGCCGTCGCGGAATCGTGAGACGGGATCGGGATCGGGATCGGTTACGGCACCGGACTTGGACGCGGGGACGGTATCAGTACCGATACCATTCGGGCTTGTATGGCCCCTCGACAGGCACGCCGATGTACTCCGCCTGTTCTTCGGTCAAGGTTGTGAGTTTGGCGCCGAGCTTGGCGAGGTGGAGCCGCGCGACCTCCTCGTCGAGCTCCTTCGACAGGGTGCTCACGCCGATGGAATGCTCATTGGTCCAGAGATCGATCTGGGCGAGGACCTGATTGGCGAAGGAGTTGGACATGACAAAGCTCGGGTGGCCGGTGGCGCAGCCGAGGTTGATGAGCCGTCCCTCGGCGAGCAGGAATACCGAGTGTCCGTCGGGGAAGGTGAACTTGTCGACCTGGGGTTTGACGGTCTCGCGGACGATACCGGGCACGGCCTCGAGCTTGTCGACCTGGATCTCGTTGTCGAAGTGGCCGATGTTGCAGACCACGGCCTGGTCCTTCATCTTCGCCATGTGCTCGGCGGTGATGACGTCGCGGTTGCCGGTGGTGGTGACGTAGATGTCGGCCTCGGGCAGGGCGTCCTCGACGGTGGTGACCTTGTAGCCGGCCATGCACGCCTGGAGCGCGCAGATCGGGTCGATCTCGGTGACCCAGACCCGCGCCTTCTGACCCGAGAGCGACTCGGCGGAACCCTTGCCGACATCGCCGAAACCGCAGACGACCGCGATCTTGCCGGAGATCATCACGTCGAGGGCGCGGTTGATGCCGTCGACGAGGGAGTGGCGGCAACCGTAGATGTTGTCGAATTTCGACTTGGTCACCGAGTCGTTGACGTTGATGGCCGGCACCAGCAGTTCGCCGCGTTCCTCCATTTGGTAGAGCCGGTGGACCCCGGTCGTCGTCTCTTCGGACACGCCCTTCCACTCGGCGACGAGTTCATGCCAGTGGCGTGGGGCGACGCCCACGGTCTCCTGGAGGAGCTTGTTGATGATCGTCAGCTCCTTGTTGTCGGTGGGTTCGACGAGGATTGACGGGTCGTTCTCGGCAGCGTAGCCGCGGTGGATCAGAAGGGTGGCGTCGCCACCGTCGTCGACGATGAGGTTGGGGCCGGAGCCGTCGGGCCAGGTCAGGGCCTGCTTGGTGCACCACCAGTACTCCTCGAGGCTCTCGCCCTTCCAAGCGAAAACCGGGACGCCGGCGGCGGCGATGGCGGCGGCGGCGTGGTCCTGGGTCGAGAAGATGTTGCACGACGCCCAGCGGACATCGGCGCCGAGATCGACCAGGGTCTCGATGAGCACGGCGGTCTGGATCGTCATGTGGAGCGAACCGGAGATCCGTGCACCGGCAAGGGGTTTGGCCGGGCCGTACTTGGCGCGCACGGCCATGAGACCCGGCATCTCCTTCTCGGCGATGATGATCTCGCGTCGGCCCCAGTCGGCCAGGGTGATATCGGCGACTTTGTAATCGGTCGTGGTCGTGGTCATTGAAGGTCCTTTCAGGATGAGAGGCCGGAGCCTCGGAAGGGTGAACGCTTGCAGGGGGGGATTCTATTACAACCGGCGGGCGGATGACACGGGGAACGGAAGTGAGGAAGTGAGGAGGTTAAGAGGTAAGGAGGTTAGAAAGTGAGAGGGTGAGACGTGAGCCTCCTACAGAATTCGAGAATTGGGCACTGAGGTCTCCCGGCCCTCTTCACCATCAGGCCGGCGAGACGCCGGCCCTACAATAGAACTCAGCCCTTTGTAGTGCTGGCGTCTCGCCGGCACAAAGACCACGTACCATTAAAAGGTTGGAGTCTTGTAGGAGGCTGACGTCAGACGCCGGACGCCGGAAGCAACTGCCCCTCACGGCGCGGGTTGACTTTCCCACCAGCGACCGAAGGGAGCACTCACAGCGAGCAAAGCGAGCGCTGACCTACTCACCTCCTCACTTTCCTACCTTTGAATCCGCCCGATGGCCCTGAGCATCGCTTCCCTTGGCGGCATTCTCGTGGTGAACGCGGCGAACTGGGCGAAGGCCTGGTGGACGAGAACCGTCTTGCCGTCGGCCACGGGGATCCCAGCGGCGGTGGCACGCGCGATGAGCGCGGTCTCCTCGGCGCCGTAGACCATGTCGACCACTGCGGCGGCCCGGTTGATCTCGTCGTCGGAGAACGCCGAGTCATCGCCCGGCCGGGTTCCGAGCGGCGTTGCGTTGACGAGGATCTCGGCCTTCTCGGGCATGCAGCCGGGTGCCAAGGCGGCGATCTCGAGCATTTCAGCGGACTCCCGGGTGCCCTCGGCGTCGCGGCCGCGCAGGAAGACTTCGGCCCCTGCAAGGTGGAGACCGATCGCCGCTCCGCGGCCTGCGCCGCCGGTTCCCTGAACCACCGCGGTGCGGCCGCGCGCGTCGATCCCGATGCTCAGAAGCGAGGCGACGACGCCGTCGGCGTCGGTGTTGTCGGCCGCCATGCCGTTCTCTCGGAGGACGAGGGTGTTGGCGGCCTCGGCTCGGCGGACTCGCGGAGCGGCCATCTCGGCCGCGGCGGCGGCGATGTCCTTGTAGGGCGTGGTCACCGCCCAACCGTGGGCGGGGAGACCGACACGGTCGAAGAGGGTGTGCCCGAGGTCGGTGAAGAGATCCTCGAGATCCCTCGGATCGGGTGCGCTGACCGGGAGGAACAGATACGGTAGATCGAGGGCGCGGTAACCGGCGTTGTGGATCGCCGGGCTCAGCGACCGGCTGACATCGGCGCCGACAACGCCGAAGAGGCGGCGGGGAGGGCCCTGGAGGTGGCCCACCACGGCTTCGAGCTGGGTGACGGTGAGCTGTCCCGGCGCCGCGGCGGCGCCGGAGCGCCAGGCCGCGAAGCTCAGCGGTGGGCCGAGAAGCGGGGCGAGATAGCGGCTGGCGATACCGACGACGCCCATGGCGAAGGTCATGAGCCTGCGGTTGCGGGAACGGCGGGTGTTGAAGCGCTGGTGGAGGGCGAGAACCCGCTCGAGATCGCGAAGACTCTCGGCCGTGGGGATGAGCTTGGCGATCCGCGCGGGGCCTTCGAGGAGCTCGGCTGCGATGCTCTCGAGATCATCCGGTGTCTCCTCGGGATCGTGCCACGAAATCACGATCTGTTCCGGCGGCAACCCGAGGGAGTTGACGAGCCGGCGATCGCGGGCATGCTCGAGATCGATGAGGGCGGCGCCCGCGTCGCGGGCAGCGGCAAGGGTCTCGGCACGCGTCGTCGGGTCGTCGGATCCACGGCCTCCTTCCACCGTCGAGCGCAGGGTCGCGAGCACCGGCAGCGGGCACGCCGAGATCGCGGCCCGGGTGTCGATCCCGGGAAAGAGATCGAGGCGAAGCTCGACGACCGAAGCTCCCTCGGGCGGCGAGGCGAGAGCTGTGATGGGATCGTCGGAAACTTCGGGCGTGAGGGAGACTATCCAGTCCATGAGCAAAGCCTAACAGTTCGAGAGTGCGCTCCATATCTTTTTTTGCGGTTGCCTGCGGAGCAGGCAACCGCAAAAAAAGATGGCTCCCGGGGGAGGAGCCTGATGAAGGAGGAGCTCGATGAAGGGTCGATCGGGATAAGTTGGCTTATCTCCTGACTCCCTCAGCTCGGTGGGTTATACGCTCGAAACCGGGATTCGGTTTCAATTTCTTTTCTCTCAATATAGGTCCCGAAATCGGTTTTGGCATCCCTCCGGCTCAGCCGGAGGGTGGCTCGAAAGCCGGGATTCCCGTGAGGTAGTTGCCGAGCACCAGGGTGTGAATATCGTGCGTCCCCTCATAGGTGTAGACGGTCTCGATGTTCATCAGGTGGCGCATGATGGGGTACTCGTTGACGATGCCGTTGGCGCCGTGGATTTCTCTTGCTGTACTGGCGCATGCACGCGCCACGGCGACGTTGTTGCGTTTGGCCAACGACACCGCCTCGTGGCGAAGGCCGCCGGCGTCTTTCATCCGCCCGAGTTGGAGTGCGAGCAGCTGGCCCTTGACGATCTCGGAGTACATCTCGGCGAGCTTGACCTGGGTGATCTGGTGGGCGGCGATGGGTCTGCCGCTGAACTGGATCCGGGTGGAGGCGTACTCGAGGGCCGCCGAAAAGGTCGCCATTGCCGAGCCGAGGGCGCCCCAGGCGATCCCGTAACGGGCCTGGTTGAGGCACATGAGGGCGTTTTTGAGCCCGGTTGTTCCCGGGAGCAGGTTTTCCGCCGGAATCCGACAGTCGGAGAACGCGAGCTGCGAGGTCACCGAGACCCTGAGAGAGTACTTGCCCTTGTGTTCGACGGTTTCGAAGCCTTCGGTGCCGCGCTCGACGAGGAACCCGCGCACGCCGTCGTCGGTGCGGGCCCACACCACCGCGACATCGGCGATGCTGCCGTTGGTGATCCACGCCTTCGCGCCGTTGAGAACCCAGGAGTCGCCGTCGCGGACGGCGCGGGTCCGCATCCCGCCGGGGTTGGAGCCGAAGTCGGGCTCGGTGAGGCCGAAACAGCCGATGGCGGTGCCGGCGCCGAGGGCGGGGATCCAGCGCTGTTTTTGTTCCTGAGAACCCCACTGGAGGATCGGGAACATGACCAGCGAGGTCTGGACCGAGACGAACGAGCGCAACCCCGAGTCGCCGGCCTCGAGCTCCTGGTTGATGAGTCCGTACGCGATGGAGTTGAGCCCGGGGAGATCGTACTCACCATAGGGTGCGCCGAGGAGGCCGAGTTCGGCCATTTCGGGGACGAGTTCGGTGGGGAAATGACAGTTCCATGCCCAGTCTTCAATCTTCGGCAGGACGCGGTCGCGGACCCACCGCCGCACCGAGTCGCGGACCATGCGCTCGTCGTCGGTCAGCAGCGAGTCGATCTGATAGAGGTCGAAGTTTGAAAAGTCGCGCATGAGGTGCCACCCTTCGCGTTGTCGCATCGTGCCTCATCGGTAACCACGTTCGTCAGAGCAGTATTGCATCACACACTGCAACGCTGCGAAGGGTGGCGCCGTGGCGAAACCGGGGTACCATCGGTCCATGAGGATCCCCTGGCCGACAGTTGCCGGATGGTACCACGCAGTACTCCTGGGCGCGTTGCCCTGGTGCGCCTGGTGGAATCCCCGGTGGGCGCCGCTCATGATCGTCGGAATCGCCCTCGTTCATTCCCGGGTGCGCCGCAGCACGTCGGCCGAACCCTGGTCGAGCGTGTATGTCACGATTCCCTGTACGGCCTTCCTCATCTTCACCGGCGGTTGGAGCGGGTCGGTCTGGTTCTGGCTCGCGATGGCGGCGGTGGTCGCTCTCGCGGCCATGTTCGTCCCGCGAGCTGGAGGTGGGCGGCCGGATGCCGCAGACTGCCTGACCATGGTGTGCTGGGCGGCGCCGTTCGCCGCCAATCCGGGATTCCTCGAGGTCGAACGCGGCGGTTGGCTGGCCCCTGCGGTCCTGTTGTTGACGGCGCGCCGGCTCGGAACGGTGCTGGCGGGAAATGATGTCGACACGCCGCCCACCCTCGGACCGCCGACCCGCGAGGTTCGCGGAACCCTGAGCCTGCGCGGGGTGGTTGCGACGGCGGCGGGGTTGCCGGAGACGGCGCCGCTGGAACTCGATCTTCGCGCCGGTGAGTCGCTGGCAGTGCTCTGTCGAGATCGGGCAGCCGGCCAGGCGCTGGCGGATGTCCTCGCCGGGAGGACCAGGCCGCAGGTCGGTGAGGTCTTCATCGACGGCGGGCCGCTCGCCCCCGGGGACCGCCTGACGGCGGTGATCGGACCCGGCGAAATCATGGTCGTGGGCAGTCTCGACGACAACCTCGGCGCGCTGCGGGCCGAGATGCCGGATCGCGCCGCACTCGGCGCCGCCCGCGACGCCTGTGGTCTGTCCGAGGTGGCCGCGGTCTTGAACGGCCGTTCGATCGCGACGGATGGCGAACCACTCACGATCTACCACCGGCTGCTGGTGCTCGCCGCGAGGGTGCTGGTGTCGCACTACCGGATCGTCGTGGTGGTCGATCCGGAGCCGTGGGTGGATTCGCGTCGTGGAAATCTCTGGCGCGCGGCGCTGGTCCGGGCCTCCGTCGGCCGAACCGCGATCTGGATCACCGGCGATCCCGAGCTCGCTGACCGCGCCGACCATGTCCACGAGCTCGCCGATGGGGTTCTGAGAGCATCCTGAACTCCAATCCCGGCCAGCTCGCGTTCGAAACCACGGCTGCCCGGTATCCGACACTGCGATACCATGGGGGTGAACGGGTCGTTGAACGGGAGGATCGAATGGGCACTTTCATGGGTGGATCGGCGCCGGCGATGGCTCGGCAGGTGTGCGACGGGTATACCCTGCTGTCGCCCACCAGTCTCAAACGGCTCAGCATCGAGCAGATGCAACAGCTCGAGTTCGAGATCGACAAGGCCCTCCGCCTCACCCGCGGTTCGCAGCCGGACCTCGACGATCAACCGGCGCTCCAGGAAAGGAATCGACGGATCTTCAGGATCGAAGGCCAGCTCCGGGTGCTGCGCCACACCGTACAACAGAAGAAGATGGGGAGGTTGTAGGGTCGCTGGTGAGACGTCAAACGTGAGACGTAAGACGTGAGAAGGCCGATCCCCGATGATTCGTTCAACGTCTAACGTCTAACGTCTAACGCTAACATCAAGGGTCTGACTCCTAACCTTCTAACCCGCAACGACATGGAAGCCAAGAACACCACAACATGCACCCATGGCTGGGAAGCGCTCGGCGGCGACTCGTTGGATTGGCTGCTCGATCCCGCGCGGCCGAATCTGCACTGGCGCGTGCTGGTGGAATTGGTCGGGCGTCCTGCGGACAGCCCGGCGGCTCGCCGCGCCCGCGGCGGCGCCAACGCGGTCGAGCCGGTGACGAGCCTGCTCGCCGACCTCCACCCCGATGGGGGGTGGGCGACGCACCTCCCGCTGTGGGCGCCGTACGGCGGACCCGGGTGGCGCCTGGTCGCAGCCGTCCAGTGGGGCGCCGATCCCGAGGAGCCTCGGGTGCACGCGGCGTCGGAGCGCCTGCTCGAGACCGCCGCGGGCGAGGGCGGGCTGGTCCGCCCGCGAAGCTCCGAGCCGGACCCGCAGCTGACGGCCAGGGCGCTCGAGACAATGGTGGCTCTGGGGTGGGGGAGGCATCCTCGGGTGCAGGAGTGGCTGGCGTGGTTCGAGGCGACGGGTGGTTGGGAGGACGACGCCACCGCGGCCGTGGCTGTTCTCGCGGCGAGTCGCGGCGGCTTGCGGCCGGGGCTCCAGGAGCGGGCGGTCGACGGGCTTGGTCGCAGCCTCGCCGCTTCCCGCGGCGCCAGCTTCACCACCTTCGGCCATCCCAATCTCCTGCGGACCGATCTCGCCGAGATCTTCGCCAATCTCGCCGCCGCCGGCGTCGGTTTTCGCCGACCCTGGCGGCGACTCCTGAAGAAGTTGCAGGCCCGGCAGGACGGGATGGGGAGGTGGTCCCGCGCGTCGCCGATTCCCCGGTCGCTTGCGGCGCCCGAGCCCGCGCAACCCTCCAAGTGGATCACCTTCAAGGCCACCAAAGCCGTTCTCGCCTACGCCGTCGAAGCCGAGCTCCCGCGCCTCTTCCCGTTTCCGCCGAAGCGCTGAGAATTCCCAGAGAACCGTAGGGTGGGCCTGGGCCCACCTTCAGAATTATCGAAGCGGGCGAGATTGACTGGAGAATCGTAGGGTGGGCCTGGGCCCACCTTCAGAATTATCGAAGCGGGCGAGATTGACTGGAGAATCGTAGGGTGGGCCTGGGCCCACCTTCAGAGGCGTGGACTGGCCTTTAGCGTTCCACGGTAGTTGATTGACGCCGACGTTTGCGGTGGTGGACTGGCGTACGAGGTTCCGGCCTGCGTGGAGGTGTCTGAAGGTGGGCCCAGGCCCACCCTACGCCGGACCGGAATCGCCCTACGTCGGACCGGAATCGCCCCACGTCGGACCGGAATCGCCCCACGTCGGACCGGAATCGCCCCACGTCGGACCGGAATCGGCCCGCGTCGGACCGGAATCGGCCCGCGTCGGACCGGAATCGCCCCACGTCGGACCGGAATCGCCCTACGTCGGACCGGAATCGCCCTACGTCGGACCGGAATCGCCCCACGTCGGACCGGAATCGCCCTACGTCGGACCGGAATCGCCCCACGTCGGACCGGAATCGGCCTACGTCGGACCGGAATCGCCCCTCGCTGATCCGGGCGGTGGGCCCGGGCCTGCCCTACGTCGGACCGGGCCGCGGGTGGTGGCCTTCCTTTTCTGCTGAGAAGATCGTCGTGGCCCCATGATAGGGTGAATCCATGTCCCGGTATCGCAGGGAAAGGCTCGAAGGCGGTGTGTTTTTCTTCACCGTCGTGACGCACGAGCGGCGGCCCACGCTGACCACTGAGCTCGGACTTCGCTGCCTCAGATACGCGTGGCGAGAAACCGCTTCCACCATGCCTTTCGACACCGATGCCGTGTGTGTTCTTCCGGACCACATCCACACAGTGTGGTCACTACCCGAGGGTGATCTCGATTACCCAACAAGATGGAAGAAGCTCAAAGGCATATTCACGCGAGAGTACCGAAGCCTTGGCGGGACGGAGGGGGAGCGCAATGCGTCCAGGAAGAGGTCGAGGGAAGCTGCGGTGTGGCAGCGTCGTTATTGGGAACATCGCATTCGGGATGACGACGACTTTCGGCGCCACGTCAACTACATTCATTTCAACCCGGTGAAGCATCGTCTGGTGTCGCGCATCGCAGCATGGAAATGGTCGAGCTTCCACGATCACCTCAAGAATGGGTGGATCGATCCCGATTGGGGAACCACCGAACCCGACGATATTGGCAACCTCGATGCGGGTGAGTAATCCGATCGGAGAACCGTAGGGTGGGCCTGGGCCCACCTTCAGAATCATCGAAGCGGGCGAGATTGACTGGAGAATCGTAGGGTGGGCCTGGGCCCACCTTCAGAGGCGTGGACTGGCCTTTAGCGTTCCACGGTAGTTGATTGACGCCGACGTTTGCGGTGGTGGACTGGCGTACGAGGTTCCGGCCTGCGTGGAGGTGTCTGAAGGTGGGCCCAGGCCCACCTACGTCGGACCGGAATCGCCCACGTCGGACCGGAATCGCCCTACGTCGGACCGGAATCGGCCTACGTCGGACCGGAATCGCCCCACGTCGGACCGGAATCGCCCCACGTCGGACCGGAATCGCCCCACGTCGGACCGGAATCGGCCTACGTCGGACCGGAATCGCCCCACGTCGGACCGGAATCGGCCCGCGTCGGACCGGAATCGCCCCTCGCTGATCCGGGCGGTGGGCCCAGGCCCACCCTACGCAGGATCGGGTGCACTCTTCATCGTCGTGATTCTGAGGATCGATCCGATGAGGACGAGCCCTCCGACCCACTGCCACGGGCCGAGCCTGGATCCGTTGACGAGATAGTCGAGGAGCACCGCGCTCAGGGGCAGGCAGAGCTCGCAGATGGTCGCCACGGTGGCTCTGACCCGGGTGAGACCCCAGTAGTAGAGAAAGATGGCGCCCGACCCCGTGGTCAGGGAGATGACGACGATCACGGTCCAGTTCGCCGCGGTCACGGTGGCGAATGGCAGCCCTCCCCCGGTGGCCGCGACAAAGACGAGAGCGAGAACCGAGGTCAGCCCATACCGCGCGAAGGTGGCGGTCTTGAACTCGAGCTTGCCGAGGAGAAGCTTGCCGAAGACCGTCGCGGCGCCGAAGCAGGCTGCGGCCGCCAGGGAGAAGAGCGCCGCCCACAGAGTGCGTTCGTCACCGTCGAGATCGGGCAGCGAGAGCCCGAAGGTCAGGAGAAAGCCGCCGCTGATGGCGGCTGCCGCCCACGCGACGAAACGCCCGGTCAGTCTTTCTTTGAGCAACAGCGAGGCGAGAAAGATGGCGAAGACCGGCTGGAGCTTCTGCAGGAGAACGACGACGCTGAGCTGTCGGAAGTCGACCAGAAAGAGCGCCTTGACGATGAACATGGTACCGAGAAGACCGCCGGTGAGTGCGACCAGAAAGAGCACCAGCCAGGTTGTTCGATCGAAGCTGCGGAGTCGTCCCCAGCAGCCGAAGAGAAACGGCTGCATGAGGCCGAAAGGAAGGGCGTGGAGAAGAAAGACCACGAAGGGTACGGCCATGCCCGTCAGCCGGGGGGTCAGAACCACGCCGTCGAGGCCCCAAAGCGCGGCGGCGAGGCAGACGGCGAGGGCGCCGACGGTGGTGGAGGACCTGTTCACGGGCACCATGATAGTTGAGAGTGGGAATGTTATCGGTGAGGAAGAGAGGAAGTGAAGAGTGAAGAGTGAAGAGTGGGGGAGCGTGAGGGAGCGACCGCCGGCTTCCTCACTTCCTCACAGCGAGCGCAGCGAGCGACTTTCTCACTGGCGACCGAAGTGAGCGCTGCGAGCGCAGCGAGCCTCGCTTCCTCACCTTCTCACCCGCGACGGGAGGGAGCGCTCACAGCTCCACGCCCATGGGTTTCTTGAGCGCGAAGGCGAAGACCATGGTCAGGACGAAGAAAACCACCATCCAGGCGAAGCTCCACTCCCAGCTCCAGCCGAACAGCGACATGGCGGCTTCAGGGTAGGCGATGGTGATGCGCTCGAACGCGCCGCCGGAGGCCAGCGGCGGTTCTGAAGGCCACTCGAGCTGATCCACGAACGCCGTCGGCGGTCGCTCGGGCGAAAGCCGCACGACCCGGTCGGTGACGCGGACGGTCTTGGTCGCTCTCGCGCCGCCGAGGGTGAAACCGAGCTCGTAGTCGCCCGGGGCGTCGGCGCCGAGCTCCCAGTTGAACTCGCCGAGGGCGGGAACCCAGACCGCCGGGGTCTCGAGGTGAAGACCCTCGGGGACGTCGATGACGAGATCGGGGCGTGATCCGCCGGTCTCGGACAGCTCGACCCGAAGCAGAGCGGTTTCTCCGGGCGCGAATCCGCGGAATCCGTAGAACTGGTGGAGCTGGACCATGAGCAGGACGAGCGGCGGCAGAATGAAGACCATCGGCACCAGGGCCAGACCCTGATAACGCAGGACGTGACCCATGATCTCCCACTGGGCCCTGGCGATGGCCCGGAGATCGTCGTTGAAGAGCCGGATCTCGAAGAGCGAGGCGGCGATCCTGTTTTTGACCTCGGTGATCTTTTTCTGGTTGGATGTCTTGCCGAAGACCCACAGTGCGAAGACCGAGACCGGGATCGACCAGACGATGACGCCGAGAATGGCCGGCAGCCCGCGCATGGGCATCTGCAGCCAGTCGATCACCGTGCCGAGAACCGCATTCAGACTCGTCATGGTCTGAAATCGACTCCTACGACATGTAGCCGAGGCCCTGGAGGCGTTTCTTGATCTCCTCCTCGTCCTCGGCATCCTCGAGCAGGGCGAGTTCCTTCTCGAGGGCGTGGGTGATGAACTCCTCGGGCGACGAGTAGCCGGCGATTTCGGCAAACTTGCGAATCCGGTCGACGAGTCCGGCGTCGAGTTTGATTTTGGTACTACCGAACATGAGTTGCCTCCCGGGGTGCCACGTTCACATTTGTTGAATTGTGCCGGGTCGTGCCCGGTGTCTCCGACTTGAAACCGCACAAATCAACAAATGTGAACGTGGCACCCACACTACTGTTCCTTCAGCAAACGGCTATCCAGCAGCGGTTTGCCGTCCATGTGCGCCTCCGGCCGGACCCCGAAGAGGGTCAGCACGGTGGGGGCGAGATCGACGATGTGCGGGTTTTCCGAGTTCAGATCGTGGTTGCACAGGAGAATGCCGGGGACCAGCCGCGGGTCGACGATGTGGTCTCCGCTCCACGCCTTGGTGTTGTCCTCGAAAACCTCGCCTGCGACCACGCCCGAGGCGCAGTCCCAGGAGATCCGGTAGCCGTGGTTGTAGCCCATGAGGAGATCGGGGGCGTTGCCCTTGTACGGTCCGCGGTAGAGCGTGTCGGTGTCAAACGCCTCGTTGATGGCGACGTCGCCGGTCTCGGCATCGACCAGGCCCTGCAGGTTGGCCGCGATCTGCCGTTTGACCGCCTTGGCCTCTTCGCCGGGATCGACGATGCCCTGGGCTTCGCGGCCGCGGATGTTGAGGAAGATTCCGACGAGGCCGACGGCGTAGGCCTTGGTCCTCGACCAGTCCACCGACTGGAGCCAGGGCTGCTTGGGATCCGCCCCTTCCTTGAGGCTCAGATATCCCTCTTTCAGCAGCCAGGCGTTGAGGTTGACGCCGCGGCGGAAGGAGGTGCAGCCGTGATCCGAGAGGACGAAGAGCACATCGTCGTCGTTGATCTTTGCAAGCGCCTTGCCGACGATGCCGTCGTTGCGGATGTACTGGCGCTCGATGGCGTCGGCGTATTCGGCGCCGTCGATCCCCGCCGCCGCCGGATGCCCGTCCTCGATATATCGCCAGTACATGTGGTTGACGCGATCGGTGGCGTCGAAAACCGTAACGAGAGCCCCCGAACGCAGCTTGTCCAGGGCAATGTCGAACATCTGCTCGCGCTCGTCGTCGATATCCCGGGTCTGGGTCCAGAATGTGCCGTCGTTGGTGACCTTTTCGTTGAGCGCCCAGGTGTCCTCGGCGAGGCCGAGGGTGGCGAAGGGACCGATCTTCTTCTCGAGATAGCTCGAGTAGTAGGACGGGTGCGAGATCGGCATGGCCGGTTTGCCGGGCTCGATGTTGATGGGCGACATATAAAGCGAGACGTGCTCGCCGGCTTCGGTGAGCATGATCCGGGTCAGACCGCCGACCTTCATCCCGGGGATGGCCTTGAATTCGATTTTGATCCAGTCGGAAAGCTCGCCGGTCCTGAGCTCGATATCGGTGCCGTCGATGGCGACCCGAGCCGAGCCCGATGGGCGATCGACATGGATGGTGAGCGGGAGCTCCATGGGCGGATTGCCCTCGAAGAAGGCATTCTCGGGGCCCTTGACGGTGGTCTCGTAGCGCGAGTCCGAGCCGTTGGGGCTCAGGCTCACCCGGATGCCGCCCTCCTGGAACGCCTCTTCCTCGGCGCGGGTGGTAAAGAGCATGAAGCTGCCCTGGGTGCCGAGGAGATCGGGGATGCACATGGCGCCGAGTTGCGCGCCGTAGAACCGGTCGGGGGGAAAGGTGATCGGCACCCGGATGATGGTGCTCCAGATGTTGTGCTCGCCGAGGATCGTCCACCACGGTTTGGACTTCCGCAACAATCGGATGTCGGGCTTTTGCAGCGGGATTCTGAACTTGCCGATCTTGAGGAACTTCTCCACCGAGCCGATGTGCGTCGAGCTCAGCCTTGGCAGATACGTTCTCGGGTCACGGTCGAGAAAATCGAAGATGTTGTGCCGCCCCGGGTTGGTCCCGGTACTGAAGGAGGACCAGGCCACGGGGGTGATGGACGGGAAAGTGGTGCGGAGCTGGCGGTAGCAGCCGCGATCGGCGAGCTTGGAGAAGTTGGGCAGCTTGCCCTCGGCCATCATTCGTTCGGTGATCCGCGCATCCTGTCCGTCGAAACCGACAAAAATCGTGCGTTTGACGAGGGGTTTGGACTTCCGGCGGTGGCGGATCATCCGCCAGACGGTGCGGAACGGCCAGACGAGAATCGACACGCCGGCCAGGATCATGGTCACGAAGATCACCGCGAAGGAACCCAGGACCGCGAACCCGGCGCCCGGACCGATGTAGGCATCGGCGGTGGCGGGTGCTCCCGCCATGAGGACCATCACGGCTGCCGCGAACCGGACCCCGGTCCTGCAGTGGGCGCGTAGTGTCTTCGTCATTCGTTGCGGCGTCCTTATTGTGAAAGGCGATTGATCGAGTTTTCCGAAAGCTCGAAGCAGAGAACCCCTCGGTCTCGGCCGGCATTTCCAGGGGGGTGTAGTATAGGCTCCGCCGCCCTGGCTTGCAAGGGCGGCGGATATCATCGAAACGGCCTATCATCCTTGATTGCGGGGTCTTGCGGCCGCGGGAGTAACTGAGCATGGGATCGATTCTCGGCGGACTGATGCGCCGGTTCAGGTACGGCAAACCGATCGTGCTGGTGTCGGGGCTTCCCCGCTCCGGCACCTCCATGGCCATGAAGATGCTCTCGGCGGGCGGGATGGAGACCATCGTCGACAATATCCGAACCGCCGACGAGGATAATCCCAAGGGCTATTTCGAGGACGAACGGGTCAAGGATCTGGCCGAGATGGAAGACAAAACCTGGATCCGCGCCGCCCGCGGCAAGGTCATCAAGGTTGTCTCTTCGCTGCTCCAGTACCTGCCCAAGGACAACAACTACAAGGTGATCTTCATGCGGCGGAATCTGCACGAGGTTCTGGCTTCGCAGGCCAAGATGCTCGATCGCCGCGGTGAATCGAGCACCGCCGCCGACGACGACATGCTGCGGATGTACGAAAGCCACCTCGACAAGGTGAAATTCCAGCTCGGGTTCCGGGACTGGTTCGATGTGCTCTATCTCGATTTCTCCGAGGTCGTCGCCGATCCAGAGACGGCCGCGAGGCAGATCAACGAGTTTCTCGGCGGCCATATGGATGTGGAAAAGATGGCGTTGCAGGTCGATCCGAATCTCTACCGAAACCGTGCCGAGTAGCGTGTAGCTGTCAACGCAGTTCCGAAAACGCGGCCAGGCGTCCGACGCCTGGCCGCGTTTTCGGAAATCAAGGTTCGGCGCCGCTGGCGATTGGGAGCCTTCGGATCGGCACGTGCTCGAAGATGAGCCTCGTCTCGATGTGGGCAACCTCGGGTCTGGTCGTGAACGCGTCCATGGCGAGATCGCGGAGGTGGTCGGCATCCCTGACCGCGACGTGGACGAGAAAATCGTCGGCGCCGGCGACGTGGTAGACGGCGCGGACCCCGGCGAGACCCAGAACGTACTCGCGGAAAGACGTCACGACCTTGCGCGAGTGGCGCTGGAGCCTCACGGCGATCATGGCCTGGAGCCCGAAGCCGAGCATGCCGAGATCGATGTCGGCGTGGAAACCGTGGATGGCGCCGGTTTCCACCAACCGCCGAACCCGCTCGAGACAGGTCGACGGCGCCAGACCGACCTGCTCGGCGAGATCCTTGTTCGAGATCCTCGCGTTCGCATTCAGGGTCGCCAGAATGGCGACGTCGGCAGGATCCAGATCTTTGTCGAAGCGCATCCGCCGACGTTACGCGATTCGATAGAGACAATCAATATCTATTTTTTTGCCGGAGAGCTCGGCCAACGGCCGAGAAATCCGCCAAAAAAATACGAGTTAACCGTACAAGCAGCCAAATCAAAGATTCGGCAGATACCAACACACGACCTTCGGCTCCGTCATCTCCTGCAACGAGAACTTGACGCCTTCTCGCCCGAGCCCCGATCCCTTGATGCCGCCGAAGGGCATGGAGTCGAGACGATAGTCCGTTGAGTCGTTGATGAGCACGCTGCCGGCATCGAGGCCCTCGATCAACCGAAAGCAGACCTCGACGTCGCGGGCGAAAGCGGCGGCGTGGAGACCGTAGTCGGCGGAGTTGGCCGCGGCGATGGCCTCGTCGAGATCGTCAAAGGGATAGAGATTGACGGTCGGACCGAAGACCTCTTCGTAGTGGATGGTGGCATCGGCCGGGACGTTCTCGAGCACGGTGGGCTCGACCAGCGTGCCGGTGCGCCTGCCGCCGACAGCGACGGTGGCGCCCTTCTCGACGGCCTCGGCGATCCAACGCTCGACGCGCTCGGCTTCGCTGAGGGTGATCATGGGTCCCATGTCGGTCGCTTCATCCATTTTGTCGCCGATCTTGTAGCCGCGGGTGTGACCAACGAAGAGGTCGCGAAAGCGGTCGTAGACCTCGCGGTGGATGTAGATCCGCTGGACGCCGATGCAGTTCTGACCCGCCGCCCAGAACGCGCCGGAGACGCAGGTCTCGGCGGCCCACTCGAGGTCGGCGTCCTTCCACACCACGACCGGTGAGTTGGAACCGAGCTCCATGCCGATCTTCTTGAGTCCGGCCCTGGTGGTGATGTGCCTGCCCGCCTCGAGGCCGCCGGTGAAGCTCACCATCCGCACCCGCTCGTCGGATACGAGCGCATCGCCGAGCACGGCGCCGTGGCCGGTGATGCACTGGAGCACATCCTTTGGCAGCCCGGCGGCGATGAATGCCTCGGTGAGCTTGAGGGCCGACAGGGGAGTGACGGTGGCGGGTTTGAGGATGACCGAGTTGCCGCCGGCGATGGCCGGCCCGATCTTGTGGGCGACGAGGTTGAGGGGGTCGTTGAAAGGAGTGATCGCCAGGACCACGCCGATGGGGACACGCTCGTAGTGGCCGCGCCGCTGCTCGCCGCCGGGGAAGGAGTCGAAGGGGATGGTCTCGCCGTTGAGCCGCTTGGCCTCTTCGGCGGAGACGGTCAGGGTGTTGACCGTGCGATTGGCTTCCTTGCGCGCCTCTTTGATGGTCTTGGAACCTTCGCGAGCGATGACCCGCGCGAAGTCCTCGACGTTCTCCCGGACGATGGCGGCTGCCCGGAGGAGGACCTGAGACCGTTCGTAGGTGGTCATCTTCCGCGCCGTCGCCCGTGCCGCAAACGCGGCAGCGAGGGCGGTCTCGACATCGTCGTCGGTTGCCGAAGGGACGGTATCGATGAGCGAGTCGTCGAAGGGATCGCGGACATCGATGGTCTCGGCGCGATCGACCCATTCGCCGGCAATGAACATTCGCATCAGGACCTCCCGAGGTGGATGAGGTCGATGAGCAGCGCAAAACCGGTCTCGCGGCGCCCGGCGCCCGGACCGACGATGGTGACCTCGTTGAGGGTGTCGGTGGTGATGGTCATGGCGTTGGTGGCGCCGGCGACGCCGGCGAGCGGGTGGGTGTTGTCGACGAGCTGCGGCCCCACCGAGGCGCGGACGGCGACGCCGTCCCGCCAGACCCGACCGATGAGCTTGTACTTCTTGCCTTCGGCGGCGGCGGCCTCGATCTGTTCCGGGGTGATCTTGGTAATGCCCTCACACGGAGAATCCGCGGGTCGCAACGAGGCGCCGAAGACATTGTTGGCGAGGATCGTCACCTTGGCGAGCGCATCGAAACCGAGCACATCGGCGTCGGGCACCGCCTCGGCGTAGCCGAGGCTCTGGGCCTCGGCGAGCGCGGCCGCGTAGTCCATCCCGCCCTCCATCCGGGTGAGGATGAAGTTGGTGGTGCCGTTGAGGATGCCCTGCATCTCGGTGATCTCGGATCCGGCGAGGGTCTCGCGGATGAGATTGAGCAGCGGGGTGCCGGCCATCACCGTGCCCTCGAAGAGGAAGCGCGCGCCGTTGGCCGCGGCGAGTTCGGTGAGTTCCTGGGACGCGAGGGCCGTCGGGCCCTTGTTGGTGGTGGTCACCGACATCCCCTTGGCGAGGGCGGCGCGGATGTGGTCGGTGGCCGGTTGACCGGATTTGATGTCGGTATAGGTGATCTCGCACATGACATCGGCGTCGGCGTTTTCGATCATGGTCAGCGCATCCCAGTCGCAGCCTCCCGGCAGCGCGGACAGGGGTTCGCCGGCGGCGGTCTTGGCGAGGGCGGCGCCGAGATCGATGCCCGCTGGGTCGTAGCAACTTCCCTTGAGCATGTCGGAGATGCCGACCACGGTGCAGTCGAGACCGTGGTTGCGTTTGAGCTCGAGTTTCTTTTCGATGAGGAGTTCGGCCAGCCCCTGACCGACGGTGCCGAATCCGATGAGTAGCAGCTTCATGTTGGTCTCCTTCTTGGGAGGGTTAGGGGTTAGGGGTTAGGAGTTAGGGGTTAGACGTTAGACGTTAGACGCCGAGAGGATCTCGTTCCTCACTTCTCACGTCTCACCCCTTACCTCTCACGTCTCACGTCTCACGTCTTACGTCTTACGTCTCACGTCTCACGTCTTCAGATCCTCGCCAGCGCTTGTTCGAGATCGTCGATGGTGTCGGCGGGGTGTTCGGCGCCGACGCAGAGCCGGACCATGGTCGGCGGAATGCCGGCGAGCTTGCGTCCCTCCTCGCCCTGTTGTTGGTGGGTCGAGATCGCAGGGATCGTGGCGACGCTCTTGATGCGGCCGAGATCGGTGGCGCGGAAGGTCCGCTGCAGACCATCGAAGAAGACCCGTGCGTCGGCGGCCGTACCGCGAATGATGAATGACATGAGATGCCCGAACGCGGGCGTTTCGTCGTCGACGACTTTCAGGTAGCGCGAGGCCAGGGCGTGCAACGGGTGATTCTCGAGACCGAGGTAGTCGACCCGCTCGATCTTCGGGTGGTCGGCGAGATAGCGTGCGACCACCATGGTGTTGCTCGACATCTGCGCCATCTTGATCCGCAGGGTGCGCATTTCGTTGAGCAGATAGTGGGCGGTCATCGGTGTCATGCACGGGCCCGAATCGCGAAAGGGCCAGAGCTTGAGCCACAGGGCGTAGTCGGCGCGCTGGTTGTCGTCGAGGTGGCGGGAAACCAGCCCGTGGCGGGCGACGATCCCGCCGGCGATGGCGTTGCCGCCGGTCCCGGCCGTCTTGGAGAGCGAGTGGACGACGATGTCGGCGCCGTGGGCGAGCGGCCGCATGAGGGCCGGTGTCGCGACGGTGGCGTCGACGATGAGCGGGATGCCGTGGCTGTGGGCGAGGGCGGCGGCGGCGGAGAGATCGGTGCAGGCCTGCTGCGGATTTGACGGCATCTCCGCATAGAGGAATCGGGTGTTGTCGTCGATGAGCGGCTCCCAGGCTTCGATCCGCCACGGTTCGGTCACCCACCGGACCTCGGCGCCGCGCTCGGCCATGCGCAGGTTGAAGAGCTGGAAGGTGCCGCCGTAGACCTGGGCGGTGGAGACGAAATTGATCGGTTCGTTGCCGCGTTTGGCGACGAGCGGCTCGACCGCCTGCTTGATGGCCGACATCCCGGACGAAGTGCAGAGCCCGGTCGCGTCGGTCGCGCAGCCGTAGGATTCGAGCAGGGCCAGGGTCTCTTCGAGGTAGAAGACCGTGGGGTTGTGGATCCGCGAGTAGCACCAGGTCGGGATCTGGTACGAGAGGGCGGCTTCCATCTCGTCCGAGTCGCGGTAGGCCTGGGAGGTGGACGGGAAGATCGGTTCGATGATGCCGCCCTGACCGCCGGTGAAAGCCTCCTCGAGACCGTACATCCCGTGCACCGCGATGGTGTCGAAGCGCAGCTTGCGGACCTTGGCCCGGAGCGCAGCCCTTCTGGCGGTGGCTTCCTTTGCGGCCTCGATGTAGTGATCGACACCGTTGATCGTCGCCGTGGTCATGGTCACCTCCTCGGATTTTTGTCGGTTGCGCGAACCCGGAAAAGGTAACGAATGAAGATAACGTACGCAAATTGCTGAATCGTATTCGGATTGCACGTTGTTTTGGGTTGTTTATAAAATAATGTTCGAGTTTTTGAACAAATATTCGAATTTGTGATTGTACGCTCTTTCTCTTGCTGCCCGTCGCCGGCACATGCCGGCGACGGGCAGCAAGAGAGTATGAGTACAATGCGGCGGTCACACGAGAACGATCGCTTGGAGTCTTGGATTTTGGACCACCTCATCACGCCTCACGGAGGCGCCCTCGTCAACCTGATCGCCGATGGCGATCGCGCCGCGGAGATCCGCGAGCACTCGCGTGAATGGCGGTCCATCGACCTCGATCTCCGCCAGCTCTGTGATCTCGAACTGCTCCTGGGCGGCGGACTCTCCCCCCTCGAGGGGTTCATGGGTTCGGCGGACTTCAACGCCGTGTGCGCCGAGATGCGCCTCACCAGCGGCGTGCTCTGGCCGCTTCCGCTGACCCTCGATATCGACGAGCCGAGCGCGGAGGCTCTCTCCCTCGGAGAATCGGTGGCCCTGCGCGATGCCGAGGGTGTCATGATCGCGGTCATCACGGTCGAAGAGATCTTCCGGCCCGACCGCGAGGCCGAGGCCGCAGCGCTTTTCGGCGACGCCGACTCGAGGCGCGTGGCGAAGGCCCGGTTTCTCAAGCGAACACCGCCCGTCGCCATCGCCGGCAGGGTCGAGGGTCTCCAACTGCCGGTGCACTATGATTTCCGCGAGCTTCGGCTCACTCCCCTCGAGTTGCGGCGAAAGTTCGGTCGTCTCGGCTGGCGCAAGGTGCTGGCCTATCAGACCCACCAGACCATGCACCGCGCCCAGGTGGCGGAGACCCGGAACGCGGCCAGGGGGGCGGGGGCGAACCTGCTCATCCACCCGGTGGTCGGGCTCAACCAGCCGGGTGATGTCGACCACTACACCCGGGTCCGGTGCTATCAGGAGACCCTGCCCCAGTACCCGGCCATGTTCGCCCGGCTCAACCTGCTGCCCATGGCGGTGCGCGGCGGTGGGGCCAACGAAGCCATGCTCCACGCCATCGTCCACAAGAACTACGGCTGTACTCATCTTCTCGTCGAGCAGAACGGAGAAGGATCGGTTCTCGATGTGATCGGCGCTCCGGGTTACGGCGATGGCGAGGCGCTCGACGTCGTTTCAAGCCGCGCCGAGGAGCTCGGGATCGAAATGGTCCCCGCCGCAGAGATGGTCTACGCCGAGAACCGCAAACGCCATATCCCGGCGACGGAGGCGTGTTCCGATGACCGCGTTCTGACGTTGACGGGCGAGGATGTCCGCAAAAGACTCGCCGACGGCCGCGAGATCCCCGAGTGGTTCAGTTTTCCGGGTGTCGTCCGCGAGCTCCGCCGGCGCCGGCCCGGGCGAAACGCCCAGGGGTTCACCGTCTTCTGCACCGGCCTTTCGGGTTCGGGGAAGTCCACCATCGCCAACGGTCTGCGGGTCAAGCTCCTCGAGCTCGGCGGCCGCGGCGTGACCCTCCTCGAC
This sequence comes from uncultured Acidobacteriota bacterium, assembly GCA_963823445.1. GTDB lineage: Bacteria > Acidobacteriota > Thermoanaerobaculia > Thermoanaerobaculales > Sulfomarinibacteraceae > JAHECW01. Next base: position 473,726 of record CAWGLT010000007.1, on the reverse strand, counting down.
GGCGATCTGGTGCGCAAGAACCTCTCATCCGAGCTCGGTTTCTCGAAGGAACACCGCGATCTGAACATCCGCCGGATCGGCTTTGTCGCATCGGAGATCACCCGGGGCGGGGGAGTCGCCATCTGTGCCCCAATCGCGCCATACGACTCCGTGCGCCACGAGGTCCGCGAGATGGTCCGACCCTGCGGCGGTTTCATCCTGGTCCACGTCTCGACGCCCCTCGAGGTCTGTGAGGAGCGCGACCGCAAGGGGATGTACGCCAAGGCCCGGGCGGGGATCATCAAGGAGTTCACCGGGATCTCGGATCCCTACGAGATCCCCGAGGACGCCGATGTGCGGATCGACACCTCGCTGGTCACGCCGGACGAAGCGGTTCGTGAGGTGCTGCTGCATCTCGAGCGCGAGGGGTACATCTCGGCGGCCGAGGCGGAATAACCGCGGTTCGTCGGACTCACGCCAATCCGGACACGCTGATCGGGGACATACCGGCAGGCAGCCGCGATGCGGATGCGCGGGACCGGTGCCTGGCTCCGCTCCCATCGCGCCCCGGCAAGCGCACGGACGTCTATCGCTAGAAACCCAACCGGTAGATCTGCACCGTCGGCGCGAGATCGAGCTCGAGGGTCGCGTTCCTCGTCAGATAGGTCCGGAGCCGGTCGTCCCGCTCGTACAGCACTTCGGGTGCGACGGTTCGATTGTAGTGAATGAGGTCTGAATCGGTGAAATGCCTCTGGGGCACGTAGATGAAGTAGATTTCGCCGGCCGGTTCCCCGGCCTGGAACTCCATGATGGGCTTGATCCCAAGGGCAGACCGAACCCGGTCCATGTTGGCCTCCTGGCGCAGACGGATGCGGACGAACCCGGTGTCGTTGGTGAGGAGCCGGGCCTCCGGGTGCCGGGCGATGAAGTCTCCGACAACCCGCTGTGCCCGGATCAGAGCCTTCGTTTTCTGGACGGCGAGTCGGTCGACAAACGTGACCCCGACGAGGATCACGGCCAAACAAACGGCGCCGCGGATGAGCAAAGCCGCACGGCCACGGTCGGTGACTCTGGCGAAAACGAGGCGGGCGATGTGAGTCGATCCGACCACGACCATGAGGCAGTAGACCGGGAGAAGAAAGGAGAAGAAACGGGGATGTAAGGTGAAGACCGGGGCAAAGAAAGACAGGACATAGAGCGAAACGGGACAGAGAAAAAGGAGTCCACAGAAGAGCTTCAGCGTGCGGTTTCGCTCGAGGCCGAAAAACCCCGTCATCGCCAGGGCCAGAAGCAGAACCGAGGGAAGGTCCAGCTCCGTGCGATACGCGAAACCACCCATGAAGTTCAAGAGGGCTGCGGGAAAGGCAGGCTGGAAGGAAAAACCGGAGCCGGCCTCGGCGCCTTGCCGCATCGACGGGAGATAGAGCGCGATCAGCAAGGCGAAAGCGCCCACGGGCCCCAGAATCGCCGGACCCGGCCGGACGGTGCGGTCGGACGAGACCTCCGTCCCCTGCTTTTCCGGCCAAACAACGACAAGTGCGGCGAGAAGAATCTGAGCGATGAGCACGTTCACCGCGAAGAGGTGAAACGTACCGGCCAGAAAGCCGGCGACTGCGGCTGAGAGCACCCGTCCCCAAGAAAACGAACGCAGAGCGTGAAGAAACAGATGGCTCGAGATCACGGTGAACAGGATCATCCCGGCGTAACCGCGGCCCCAGACCGAGAACAGGACGACTGCCGGGTGGAGGCTCAACAGAAGGGCCGCGGCAAAGGCGGTGGCGCGGCCGAGCTCCCGGGCGCCGAAGAGATAAACGAGCGCGATCGCTAAGAGGACGAAGACCAGGTTCGGCAGCCGCATGAGCGTCGGGCTCTCACCGGCGGCGAGATAGATCGTCTTCATGATCAACGAGTTGAGAAGGTGGCTGTTGCTGTCGAAGGGGCCGAAGATGATGCCGGCGAAATCCCGCCCCAGGACCATGTTGCCGAAGGTGATGAGCTCGTCGCCGTGCAGCGGACGGGAGAGGTGGCGCAGCCGAACCGCCAGCGAAACCGCGACCAGGATCGTGACGGCGATCAGGTCTCCGCGAGTCCGAGCCCGAGCGATGAGGTCGGAGTCAGACCACTTCATACCCGGCCTTCGAGAGTGCTTTCACCGCCGCTTCGAGCTCGGCGCCGCCCACCAGGATGTAATCGGTGTCGTAGGTCGAGATGGCGAAGATCGAAACCCCGGCGGCGGCGAGGGCGCCCGAGATCCCGGCGAGAATGCCGACGAGTCCGAAATCCAGCGGGCCTCGGACCTTCAAGGCGCGCCAGCCCGCGGTGTGGGTGACGGTGCCGGGCACCGACTCGGCGGCGCAGACCAGCGAGAGCTCCTCGTCGGTGCTGGTGATGCTCGTCAGCTCGCCCGACCATGCCCAGTTGGGCACCGGCGCTTCGATGGGGAGCCGGCAGACGGCGAGTTCGTCGGTGAGGATCTCGAGGGTGAGAGTGGGTGCGGTCATTGCCGATCGAGTGTATGGCGTTTCGAGGGGCGTGTCACCCCAAGCGACGCCGCAGCATCGCAACGGAATGGGACACGGAAAAACTGGAAACGGATGACCGTTGCTACTGGTTCGACGGGTGGCCCGCGCAATTGAAACACAAAGGACACAAAGGGCCGCGAAGGTTCCACGAAGCAGCGCGATATTGACCCGGTCCCCCTCCCATCTTGAAGAGTTGGATAACCCTGCGATGGGTCAAGAACGACTTGGTGGTTTCTTTGTGGTTCTTGGTGTCCTTTGTGTTTCAACACGCGGGTGCTGCGGTCGCTCAGAATGACGAGGTCTTGCAGCTCCCGTCATTCCTCAGCGATGCGCCGGAAGGCGTGGGACTTTGTTACTCGCTGCTGCGCCGCTACACTCGCCACCATGAGCTTCCGTTCTCTCATTCTCACCATCGTCGGTTGCGCCGGTTTGCTGTTGCTCTCGGGTTGCGGGCCGGATCCGGTCGATGAGTTCATGGCGCGGGTCGATGATCTCTCCGAACTCGACGACCTGCACGAGGAACTCGAATTCACCGTGCCCGAGGAGTGGGTTGAGAGTTATTTACCTGAGGCGAGTTCACCGGGTTACAACCTCGTGTTGTATCGCCGCCGGGTGCCCATGCTCATCGACATGCAGGGCCGCTTGGTTCACAGCTGGCCGATGGTCCGCGCGGTCGGACGGGTGCGTCTCGACGAGCGCGGCCGGCTCACCGTGATCGGCGTGGACGATCTCATCAAGGAGTACGACTGGGACGGCACGCTGACCTGGGCCTACGCTCTGCCGAGATCCGAGGATCTTCCCCACCACGATTTTGCCGGGCTTGCCAATGGCAACGTCCTCGTCCTCGCGCAGGAGGTCGAAACCCGGTCGGATTACATCCAGGAAGTCGACCGGCGGGGCAGGGTGGTCTGGGAGTGGTGGCCGAGAGACCACCTCGATGAGCACTTCCCCGATCGCGACCGGCGGTATCCGGATCCGACCCACACCAACTCGGTCTTCGAGCTGCCCGAGAACCGTTGGTTCGATGCCGGGGATGTTCGTTTCCGGCCCGGCAACATCCTCGTCAGCGCCCGCAACCTCAATGCGATCTTCATCATCGAGAGGTCTTCCGGAGAGATCGTCTGGATTCACCGCGAGGGCCTCGACTTCCAGCACGAGGCGCAGATGGTGCCGAAGGGCGTGCTCGGCGCCGGTCTCGTGGTCTTTTTCAACAACGGCTACCACGACCTCAACGCATACCGGCAAAGCGAGATCCGGGTCATCGACCCGGTCGACGGCCGGCTGGTCTGGGCGTACTCGTCGCCGACCTTCTACACCACCGTCGCGGGGGTCGAACAGATCCTGCCCAACGGCAATCTCCTCATCACCTCGAGCGAGGGCGGACGGGTCTTCGAGGTGACTCCTGAAAAGCGGTTGGTGTGGCAGTGGGTCCCGCCGTACCTGCCCATGCGGGTCCTCCGGTACCCGGCGGATTTCTGCCCGCAGCTCGCCGCCCTCGGTTCCATGGACACCCAGCCGGTGATCCGAACCGACCGTCCCGACTGGGTCGACATCGAGCTCGGACAGTTCGCCTTCCGTGATGACTACCGGGTGGCCACCCTCTACGGGCTCGTCCGCGAGGTCCTGCATCGACCCACCGGGTGTCGTGAGCTGCTCCTTCCCGTGGATCCGGTGGTCCAGGTCGCCTATGGATTCGACGACGCCGCTCTCGACGGCGCACCGGCGGCGGCGAGCTTCCGTCTCTCGGTGCGCGATCTCGCCAGCGACGAGACGCGGGTCGTCATCGAGGACACCCTCCACCCGACCGGCGAGGAGATCTTCCGCGACCGGTACGCGGCCGTCCCGGGCTTTGGTCTCAGGCGCGCCGAGCTCTGCATCGACGCCTGGATCGAGGGCCCGGGGGGGGATGGCGATCTCCACCCGGCGGTTTTCATGACCAACCCCCGTTTCTATTCACGGGTGCGCGCTCAGCTCACCCGGAGGTGGAAGGAACGTCAGACGAGCCTCCAAGAGCAGATGCTCGAGGAACGGCAGCTCCGCGCCATCGGCTATGTTCAGTGAGAAGGTGAGCGCTCCCTTCGGTCGCTGGTGAGAAGGTCAGCGCTCGCCATGCTCGCTGTGAGAAGTGAGGCCTTCCTTCGATCGCTGGTGACGGGGCCCAGAACATCAAGCCCCCGGCTTCCCAACCTCCTGACTTTCTAGCTGCGTACGTCCCACGTCTCACGTCTCACGTCTAACTCTTAACCCCTCGCCCCTCACCCCTACCTGATGTAGCCCAGGGTTTCGAGGAGCTGGCGTTCCTCCTCGGTGATGTCCGCCGTCTCGGAGGCGACGACGAGCCGGGGGGGATCGCGAACCTGGCGGCCAGGATCTTACCGAGACCGACGAACTCGGTCGGATGGTCGAAGCGACTGTTGAAACCTTCGCCGGCGTCGTTGGTCAGATCGAAGAGCGCTCCCGATCCGGCGGGGTTGATGATGAGACTCCACCGGCGTGTCCTGATGCCTTTGATCGTAGGTGAGGTCGCGGTCTGGCTGACCATGAACCGTCCGCCGGGAGACGGATTCGGCGCCAGCAGATTGACGCTGTCGGGAGGGTGCGGCGGCGTCAGCCCGGCCGCGCTCAGCAGGGTCGGGGTGATGTCCGCCAGGGTGACCAGGAGACCGGTGTCGACGGTCGAAATATCGAAGTCGGGCGGCATCCGAAGGACGAATGGGACGTGCAGCATTTCGGAGTAGAGGGTGCTGTTGTGCTCCATCCGGCCGTGTTCCATGAAGGCCTCGCCGTGATCCGAGGTGACGAGAACGACGGTGTTCGACCACTGCGGCCGCCTGCGGAGGGTCTCGATGATGGTGCCCACGGCTTCGTCGGCGGCGCGGAGGTTGCCGTCGTAGAGAGCGAACAGGTGCGTCAGACACTCGGGGGTCGGCGCCATCGAGCCGCCGTCGAGACCCAGAAGCGTTTGGTGATAGCCGTTGCACGATCCGTCGTAATCCGGGTCGGTGAAGAGATCGAATGGCGCCGGTGGATCGTAGGGCGCATGCGGCGGGATCATGTGGACCTGGAGGTGGAGCGGCCGAGGGTCGTCACCGAGAGTGTCGAGCCAGTCGACCACCTTTTTGGCGATGAAGTGGGCGCGGCGGTTGCCGCCTCGCTCGGCCTCTTCGGTCCAGATTTCGCGGAAGACATCGTATCCCTGGTCGAATCCCTTGGCCCTGGAGTTGTTGGGGGTCGCCGAGAATGCGGCGGTGTGGTATCCCGCGGCCTGAAGGGACTCGGCGAGAGTGACGGCATCCTGACTCAGGACGTCCTTGTGGCCGATGACCTGATGGTCGAGGAAGCTCAGCCCGGTGATCATCGTCGGCACCGAACAGAGGGTGTAGGGAACCAAAGCGTAGGCGGATGGAAAGACCAAGCGACTCGGTGGCGAGATCGTCGATCATCGGTGTCGTCGGACGGTCGTGACCGGCATAGGAAAAGCGGTCTGCCCGGGCGGCGTCGAGGGTGATGAGAATGATATCGGGTTTGGTGTCGGTCTTCGTCTTCGGCGGGTGTGCGGCCGCTCGTGGCAGCGGGGGGTTTTCCGGAACGAACTCCATCTTCGAGATCTCGAGGCTGCCGGTTTCGATGGCGGTGTCGATGGTGACGATCGCCCAGCGTCCGGCCAGATCACCAACCGGAAGCCGGACCGTGCTCATGCTCCCGCCCGGCAGGAAGGTCATCTCGGACCTCTGAACCGAACCACCATCGAGGTCCTCGGCCGCGAGCAGTGCGCGGCACTTGGACGAATCCACGCTCATGGACGCGCGCACGGTGAACTCGATCCGAGCGGTTCCGGATGGAATGAAACACGGCAGCACCAGAACCCCGGGTTCGCCGACAAGCAGGCTCTGGCGTTCCTCGTTCCAGATGTTCACTTTGGCGGTTGTTCCTGATCCGCCTGTGTCCAGGCCCGTGGGCGCCATCAACGTCAGCTCGCCGACACCTGCCGCCAATCTCCGATGGTCTTTGCCGGATCCTGCTTCGGTCGGCGAAATGCTGTGGTCGAATTCGAGGGTGACCGAGTTGCGGCCGACCCGAAGGACATCCTCGGGGATGTGGAAACGAAGCACGGTCCAAGTCCGCCGGATTTCTCGGTGGCCGACCTCGGTCCCGTTGATGGTCACCGTGACACCCTGCTGCGAGGTCTCGGGAAGGTCCCCGTTGGCCCGGGCCCGGATCACGAGCGAACGAGCCGCGGCTGTCCCGAGGTTGAACTCGACTCGGGACACCGGCGCGGTCGCCCATGTCCCCCAACTCTGCGAGGGCGACCATCCGTCGACCAGCCAGCACGGTTGGAACTCGCGCGACCAGACATCGGAGTGCTTGACGTCTCTGACCATGGGGCAGTCGATCCGGGCGGCGGTGGTGTGATCGACGGCCAGGAAGTAGTGATCCGGGGGGTGGGTTTCGCCGTCGGTCGGTCCGACCAGGCTCAAACGATCACCGTGACTCAGATACACCGCCGCGACGATGAGCGTTGCTGCGGAGAAGACAAGAATCAGGAAATGGGAGAACTTCATGGATGATGTTGCCGGATCCGCACCCGAATCCAGGCGCAGTATAACGCCGCCGGAAGGAGATCGCTGCCGGCCCCGATACGGGCCGTCAGATGATATGCTCCGCGGAGGCCGCGAATTGGAGATCAGCGATGTCGACCATCAGCCGCAGAATCCGCGTCAACGGTCGGTTCCATTCGATCGATGCCGACGGTGACGAAGCTCTCCTCTGGGTGCTCCGCGACCACCTCGGACTCACCGGCACGAAATTCGGTTGCGGTGAGGGCGTCTGCGGCGCGTGCTCGGTGCTCATCAACGGCGAGGTCTACCGATCCTGCGCGATCACGGTTGGCGAGGTGGCCGATGACGATGAGATCGTCACCATCGAGGGGATCGGGCAACCGGGGCAGCTTGTCGCCGCTGCAGACCGCTTTTGTCGAGCACACCGCGTTCGGCTGCGGCTACTGCACGCCCGGGATGATCGTCACCGCCGACGCCCTGCTGCGCAGAAACCCGCGCCCGAGCCGGAACGACATCGTCGAGGCCATGGACGACAATCTCTGCCGTTGCGCCTCGTACCCCTCGATCATCAAGGCCATCGAGAGCGTCGTCGAAACCGCCGGACAAGCGGGAGGACTGAATGCGACTGACCCGACGGTCGTTTGTCGAGCTGCTCGGCAGCAGCACTGCCTGGGCCGTCACGTACTCGTGCTCCGGAGGCGGCGACCTGCCGGTGCCGACACCCGCTGCCGGAGGATGAAGAAGACCTCCCCAACCACATCCGTTACTTCGTCGACTACACCGACTGGCTCTTCATCCACAAAGACGGCTCGGTCACCGCCCACACCGGCCGGGTCGACATGGGGCAGGGGCTCATGACCGTTCTGAGCAACATCATCAGCCAGGGCCTCCAGCTGCCGCCCGACGCCGTCGAACTCGTCATGGGAGACACGGCGCTGTGTCCGGATGACGGCCCAACCTCGGGCAGCGTCGCCACTCGAATCGTGGGTTGGGGTTATTGGCGCGCGTGCGAACGGATCCGTGAGCACCTGATCGTGCGCGCCTCCGAGCTTCTCGGTGCTCCGGCCGACGAACTCGAGTATCGCGATGGCGCCGTGGTCGGAAGGACCGATCGCGTCTCGACGCCTCGAAATCGGCGCGCTGGCGGACGGGAAGCTCCACCTCGCGACCATCGATCCCAGGGGAACCCTACGTCAGCGGCACAACGTATGTCGATCGAGGGACGCTCGAACGTCAAATCCGAGGCGATCGTGACCGGCACGCTCACCTTCGCAGGTGATCTGTTCCCCGGCGACGTCTCCTACGGCTCGTGGCTGGTGCCCGAGTTTCACAGCCACATGACCGTCCTCGACGAGGCGGATCTCGATGCGGCGAGGCGGATTCCGGGTGTCGTGGATGTACAGCGGTTCGGGAAGACGGCGATGGTCGTCGGTTCGAGTTTTCGATCCGTCGAACGAGGCCTCGCCGCCATCACGCCTCGATGGACGATCCCGAAACGACCACGTCGAGCTCGAAGTCGAGCGAGAAATTCGCGAGGGCGCCGAGCTGAGAAAGGTCATCGAGGAACACGGCGATCTCGAGGAGGGTTCGCGAAGAGCTCGGTTCGAGCTGGCCGAGACCTACTCACCCAGTACGCGAGTCAGGTGCCCATCGAGACCGAGACGGCGATTGCCGATGTGGATGGCGATCAGGTCACGGTCTGGGCGAGCACGCAGGCGCCGTTCCGGGCGCGAGAACGGGTGGCCAGACACCTCGGCGTGGCGGAGGACAACGTCCGGATCCGGTCGATGCCGGTCGGCGGGGGCTTTGGCGTGAAGGTGGGGACCGAAGCTCCGCAGATCGCAGCCGGGATCGCCCGCGCCTCCGGTCGGCGGGTCAAGCTGGTCTTCAGCCGGGCGCACCAGTTCGTCGGCGACTCGCGCTACAAGGAAGCGGTGGTGGCCGACATCCGCAGCGGTGTGGCGCCGGACGGCAGGCTGCTTGCACGGACCATCGATCTGCACCAGGACGAGGGTCACGGCACCGAGAACACCTATGCCATCCCGAATGTTCGCACCCGGCTGTTCAGGACACGGATGCCGGCACGCCACGGCGTCATGCGCGGCACCAGCTTCGTCCAGACGTGCTTCGCGGTCGAAAGCCACACCGATATGGTGGCCGAGGCTGCGGGCCTCGATCCGGTGACCTTCCGCAAGATCAATCTCGCCACCGAGGAGTTCGCTCCGCTGCTCGACGCGTGCAGCCGAGACGATCGCGTATCGGGAGAGGGAGCTGCCCGAGAGCCACGGGGTCGGGTTCGCGATCTGCCACCACGGCGGGCGCCAGCTCGGGGCTGTCGCAGCCGAGGTCGCGGTCGATCGCCGCACCGGTGTCGTCCGGGTCGTCCGACTCGTCGGCGCCTTCGACATCGGGGTGATCATCAACCGTAACACCCTGAAGGCGAACAACGAGGGCGCCATGCTCTGGGGTCTCGGCTATGCGCTTTTCGAAGAGGTCCACATGGATGGCCACAAGACCGCCACGCGAAGCCTGAGCGACTATCGTATTCCACGGTTTTCGGATGTGCCGCCCATCGACACCCATTACTTCGACAACGTGACCCAGGGGAAGCTGCCGAGGGGTTGCGGCGAGCTGCCGGTGGTTCCCACCATCGGCGCCATCGCGAACGCGGTCTACAACGCAATCGGGCTGCGCTTCTACACCCTGCCCATCACGCCGGAACGCGTGCTGGAGGGGCTGCGGAAGAGCTGAGCCTTCAGTTCGCAGTCGTCGTTCTTTCCGACAACGCAGGTGGTCCATGAGTTTTCAGTTTTTAGTTTTGAGTTCTTAGGTACATCGCAACGTCGCACCATCGCACGGACCGCCTGACGGCGTCCTGCGATGGAAACTAAAACTAAAAACTAAAAACTGAGAACTACGCCCGAGCAACGGTGAGCACGAATGTCGCTCCGCTCGATTGTTCTTCCGCGAGCACCAGATCTCCGCCCTGCGCCCTGGCGAGCGAGCGGGCGAGCGAGAGGCCGAGACCGAGTCCGGCTGGCGCGTTGTCGTCATCGGGTCGTTGGAACGCCTTGAAGAGCGATCGCTGCTCGGATCTGCGAGATGCCTGGACCGTTGTCGCTGACGGTGATTTCGATGCCGTCGGCAGCGTTTTTCACCGCGACTTCCGCCCGTCGATCGGGCCGACCCCTTGTGTACTTCTCGGCGTTGTCGAGCAGGTTGTCGAGGATCTGGCAGAGGGCGTCGACATCGAAGCTCGCCGTCGGGAGGTCCTCGGCGATGTCGGTGGTGATGGTCAGGCCTGCGTCGCCGAGACTCGTTTCGAGCCGCTCGATGCAGCTCGCCACGGCTGCGCCGAGATCGCCTGGCTGCGGGTTCGCGATCTGCGCGCCGCGCTCGAGGCGAGCGAGGTCGAGCATGTTCGAGACCACCCGTCCGAGGCGGCCGGATTCCGACGCAACCCTCGCGGCGTAGACCCTGGATTGTTCGGGTCGGCCCAGACCCTCGCTCAACATCTCACTGTAGAGCCGCAGGCTGGCCAGCGGAGTCTTGAGCTCGTGGGCCGCGGCGGCGGCGAATCGCCCGCGTTGGCGTGCGATCCGATCGGTCTGGTAGAAGACGACCACGACGGCCAGGGCCGAGAACAGCACCGCAATCGCGCCCAACGCGAAGATCCGGCGGAACTCGGTGATGCCCCTGCGTCCTTCGGCCCGAGCCTTCTCCAGCAGCGGGGTTGCGTCCGCGCTGAGCCACCAGCCGGTGTCTGAGACCGGCGACGAGAGCCGATCGGCCGGCAGCATGACCACCGGCGCGAAAGCCACGTTGGCGTCGGTGTCGGCCCCCAGCCACTGCTCGACGCCGGTTTGGGCGATGGCAAAGCCCTGGAGGCGGATTCCGAGGGGCGTCTCGACCTCGCGCAGCGCGGCGAGGGTCGGGCCGCTGTCAAAGACCATGGTGTGCCACTTCAGAGGCCCGACCCGAATGACGACGTCGCTCAGATCGCCTCTGCGAGGCTTTTGTGGCGTTTCGCCACGGCCCGTGAACGCGGCATAGAACTGGTCCGCGTCTCGAATCTGCTCCCATTCCGAACGGCTGAGAGACACGAGTTCGCCCTCGAAATAACCGTTGTCGGATCCGGCCGGGTTGTTGAGGCCCAATGTCATCGTGTTCTGGAGGTCCGCGAGGAGCGAACAGAATCGTGTGAAGTCCTCGATGGAAGAGAGCTCGGGGAAACGCTCGTTGACCATGGGGAGGGTGACCAGCCCGTTTTCGTTGAGCTGGAAGTGGGTCCAGACCAGCGGGTCGGAAACTCCCTGCGCCAACGGCGACGGCGCCACTGCGAGCCCTTCCGCGGCCCCTCTCGGGTCGTGGGTGATGCTCTGGTACTGGAAGAAGGGTCGGACGCTTTCGAGGGTGCGAAGTCGTTCGAGACGAGTGCCCAGCCGGTCGGAGTCGCGGTGGAGTTCCCTCTGGAGACCGGTGAGAACGGCGTCCTCGAGCATCCGGGCGTGGCGTCCGGCCTCGCTGGCGCCGGTGAGGTACCAGGCGGTGGTCGGAAGGACCACCGCCACCGCCAGGGCGAGGGCGGCGAGGGTGGTGCGTCGCCGGGACGAGGTCACGTAACCCTCTTGCTCGTCTTCGCCCCAAGCGTAGCCCGCACCCGTGACGGTGACGACGATCTTGGGGTCGGTTGGATCGCGTTCGATCTTCTGCCGGAGCTTGGCGATGGTCATGTCCACGGTGCGGGTCTGGAGATCGCCGCTGGTGCCCCAGACCCGCTCCAGGAGCTCCGGTCTCGGTACCGCGCGGCTCTGCTGGCGATGGAGCCACCGCAGGATCCCGACCTCGCGGGCGGTGAGGTGGGTCGTTTCATCGCCGCGGGTGGCGAGGTGTCGGCCCAGATCCATGGTGCAGCCGTCGAGTTCGAGGATCTCGGGTTCGGCCGGAGCGGAAGACGCCCGTCGCGCAAAGACGTCGATCCGGGCGAGGAGTTCTCGGACACCGAATGGTTTGGTCACATAGTCGTCGGCGCCGGCCGCGAAACCGGCGACCTTCTCCTCCTCCGAACCCCGCGCGGTGAGCATCAGAATCGGGAGGGTGGGGCGGGATTGGCGGAGGCGACGGCAGACCTCGATCCCATCCATCTGCGGCAGCATGAGGTCGAGGAGCACGAGATCGAAGGTGCTTGCGATGCCGGTCTCGAGAGCGGCACGACCGTCTCCCACGGCGGTCACATCGTGGTCCGCGGCGGACAGCAGGTCCACCAGGCCCTCACGGAGTCGGTGTTCGTCTTCAACAACCAGAATTCTCATATTCCTACCCGTCCTCAGCATAGCCGAGCCGCGACCGGCTGGGTATCACGATGCTGTAAATCCCTGTCTGGCGTCGAGTTCGACCCGGGTTCCGCGGTGTGCGACCCCGAGACTCCGGTGGAAGGATCTTCCGGGCGCCGGCGACAATCCACGCCGGCACTGGGAATGGGCGCGATCTTCGCATATGGTACAAAGCGGAAATGGAGAGCCACGGGACGAGACTGGGCGCGATTCTCGCGGCGGCGGTCGCGCTGTCGGGCTGCGCCACCAACGCGGTCGACTATGTCGGCTATGCCTATTACTTCCACGGCCCCGAGGTCACCCTCGAGCTCCTCGACGAGGGCGAGGTCTTCCCCGAGGATCGCGCGCTTGCCGAAGTCGAGAGGTCGGTCGCCCTCCTCGAACTCGGCCGATACGCCGAGAGCACGTCCGCACTCTCCCGCGCCGAGACCCTTCTCGACGACGGCAGGGCGTACGACCCGAAGTCGCCGCCGTGGCTGCCGGAGTACCACGAGAGGGTCATGATGGAGACCATCAGGATCGCCGATGCGCTGGCGATGCAGGACCTGGAGACCGCGGCGATCCAGGCTGACGGCGCCTTGGCCGCCATCGCCGCAGTCGACTGCGAGCCGTGCAGATTCGATTTCACGCGGGTTCTCGCCGCCATGGCGTACGGCGGCGCCGGTCGATTCGCCGATGGGCTCGAAGCGCTCTCGTGGGTCAATGGGGAAGATCGAAACGAGGAACTCGTCGCCGTGCTGCGGGAACGGTTGCAGCGAGGCGTCGAGGGAACGCAACCCGAGGGTCTGGCGCCGCCGCCGGTCGAACCCGAAAGGAGCCTGACCCTCATCCTCCTCCTCGGCCGAGGGCCCTTCAAAGACTACGACCGGCTTGCGATCACCGGTTCGGAGACCATTCGCTGGTCTCGCTATCTCCCCCGCGACCCTCAGGTCGTGACCTGGGCTGCGGTGGAGATCGAAGACCCGGCGGTGTCCGTCGAGCTCACCGATGTCGAGGAGCTCGCCGTCGCGAGCCTCCGTCTGCGGGCGGATCGGGTCGTCATGGCCGGAGGCGCCGGGGCCGGATCGAAGCCCGGCGATCTGCGCCACTGGGAGAGCCTTCCCGCGAGTCTCCAGCTCATGAGCTTCGAGGTTCCGATCTGGATGGAGAGCGTCGATCTCGTCTACTACTCAGCCGACGGGTACGAGGTCGATCGAGAAAACATCCAGCTGCCCGAGCTCTGGACCGGCGGGACGCTCTTCGTCGTTCGCAGAATGCCGTGACGGTCCCGGTCCGTGGCGCCGAACTCAACGCGGGCGTGGACGCCCGCACCACAAGAAGCAAATCAACTGGTGGGTTGTTGTCGAAGCGCAGACGTCTTGTCGGTGATGTTTTGAAACACGAAGAACACCAAGAACCACAAAGGTCTTCACGAAGCATCGCAACATTGACCCGGCCCCTGACAAAACCGGGGGCAAGTCCTCCCGTGAAAGCCTGCGATGAGTCAAAAAGACGTCCTTGGTGGCGGCTTTGTGGATCTTCGCGCCCTTCGTGTTTCAAACTCGTGCGAGTCGGTCTGCAAGCAACACATCGCCCACTCTCAACTGCGATGTTGCGATGCCTACGCGGTCCTTGTGCCCCAGCGGTTCAATTCCCCGCGGCTAATTCCCGTGCCCCAACCGCCCCTTGAGATCCTCGAGCAGCTCGACCGCGGCCTCGGCGATGACGGTGCCCGGGCCGAAGATGTGACCGGCGCCGGCTGACCTCAGGGCCTCGTAGTCCTGGGGCGGGATGACCCCGCCGACGACGATGATGATGTCGGACCGGCCGAGTGCGTCGAGGGACTTTTTGAGCGCGGGGATGAGGGTCAGGTGGCCGGCGGCGAGGGAGGAGACCCCGACCACGTGGACATCGTTCTCGACGGCCTGGCGGGCGGTCTCCTCGGGGGTCGAGAACATGGGACCGACATCGACGTCGAAGCCGAGATCGGCAAAGGCGGTGGCGATGACCTTCTGGCCCCGGTCGTGTCCGTCCTGCCCGACCTTGGCGACCAGGATTCTCGGTCTGCGCCCTTCGAGCTCGGCGAGCTCGTCGGTGAGTCGGCGGGCCGCAGTCACATCTGCCATGCCTTCTCCCACTTCGTGTTTGTAGACGCCGCTGATGGAGCGGATGACGGCCCGGTGGCGTCCGTAGACCTTTTCTAAAGCGTAGCTCATCTCGCCGACGGTCGCCTGGGCCCTGGCGGCTTCGATGCTGAGGGCGAGGAGATTGCCTTCGCCGCTATCGGCGGCCGAGGTGAGGGCGTCGAGGGCGGCCGCGACGGCGGTCTCCGTCGCGTTCGGCGCGGAGCGCCTCGAGGCGGCCGATCTGGGCCTTGAGAACCGCCGAGTTGTCGATCTTGAGCACGTCGATCTCTTCCTCCTCGTCGACGGGAAAGCGGTTGAGCCCGACGATGGACTGACGGCCCGAGTCGATCCGGGCCTGGGTGCGGGCGGCGGCCTCTTCGATCCGCATCTTGGGCAGACCGGACGAGATCGCCTTCGCCATCCCGCCGAGCTCCTCGATCTCGGCGATGTGGGTCCAGGCGCGTTCGGCGAGCTCGTGGGTCAGGCGCTCGACATAGTACGAACCGCCCCACGGGTCGGCGACCCGGCAGATCCCGCTCTCTTCCTGGAGCTGGATCTGGGTGTTGCGGGCGATCCGGGCCGAGAAGTCGGTGGGCAGGGCGAGGGCCTCGTCGAGGGAGTTGGTGTGCAGCGACTGGGTGTGGCCCATGGCGGCGGCCAGGGCCTCGAGACAGGTCCGGGCGACGTTGTTGAAGGGGTCCTGGGCGGTCAGGCTCCAGCCGGAGGTCTGCGAGTGGGTGCGCAGCATCATGGACTTGGGGTTCTCGGCGCCGAGGGTCTTCATGATCTTCGCCCACAGCAGCCGCGCCGCGCGCAGCTTGGCGATCTCCATGAAGACGTTCATCCCGATGGCCCAGAAAAACGAAATCCGCGGCGCGAACGCGTCGATATCGAGGCCGGATGCCTTGCCGGTGCGGACATACTCGATGCCGTCGGCGAGGGTGTAGCCGAGCTCGAGATCGAGGGTCGCGCCGGCCTCCTGCATGTGGTAGCCGGAGATGGAGATGGAGTTGAAGCGCGGCATCCTCTCGGAGGTGAAGCGGAAGATGTCGGCGATGATCCGCATGGAGGGCTCGGGGGGATAGATATAGGTGTTGCGGACCATGAACTCCTTGAGGATGTCGTTCTGGATGGTCCCGGCGAGCTTCTCGGGCGCCACTCCCTGCTCTTCGGCGGCGATGACATAAAGCGCCATCACCGGCAGCACCGCGCCGTTCATGGTCATGGAGACGCTGACCTCGTCGAGGGGGATGCCGGCGAAGAGAATCCGCATGTCCTTGATCGAGTCGATGGCGACCCCGGCCATCCCGACATCGCCGATGACCCGTTCGTTGTCCGAGTCGTAGCCGCGGTGGGTGGCGAGATCGAAGGCGATGGAAAGGCCTTTCTGGCCGGCGGCGAGATTGCGGCGGTAGAAGGCGTTGGAATCCTCGGCGGTGGAGAAACCGGCGTACTGGCGGATGGTCCACGGCCGGATCGCGTACATGGTGGGGTAGGGGCCGCGGTGAAACGGCGCCAGTCCGGGCAGATACTCGAGGTGCTCGAGGCCCTCGAGATCCGACGCGTCATACAGCGGTTTCACGGGGATGCCCTCGGGAGTCTGCCAGAGCAGCTCCTCCGGCTCGCGGCCGGTGGCGATCCGGACCGCGTCCGCCCAGGCGCTCCGCGAGCCGTGCGCGCGGCGATCGGCGAGATCGATCGTCGTGAAGTCGGGGAACGCCCGCTCAGACATGGAGCACCCCCTCCTCCTCGAGCAGATCGACCAGCATGCCGTGCTGGTCGCAGCCGAGGTGGATGAAACCGGTGACGCCGGCCGAGCGCCAGGCTTCCTCGTGTTCGCCGGGCTTCCCGGCCACCAATACGGTGCGGGCGCCCCGCCGCTCCAGCTCTCGTGCGAGTTCGGGGACGAGATCGGGGTAGCGGGCGTCGGACGAACAGATGATCGCCATCGCGGTGTCCGCAGCCGCGAATGCCTCGGCGGCTTCGTCCGGGGTGGCGAATCCGTCGTTGCCGATGGTCTCGATGCCGCCCGCCTGGAAAAACCCGGCGGCGAAAGCGGCTCGGGGCTTGTGATCGGAGATCGGGCCCATGTTGGCGAGGAAGATCCTGGGTCGAACGCCCCTGTCCTCGAGCCAGCCATCGGAAGCGTCGCGCAGGCTCTCGAAGATCTCCGCCTCGCGGTGGCAGGCGAGGGGCTCGATGACCGACGGCTGGCGGGTGGCGCGCAGGGCCGCGGCCAACTGGATCACGCTCGCGCCGGCCGCGGCGGCATCGATGGCCGCTGAAAAGACCGAGCCGTCGCCGGCGGGTGCGTTGGCGGTCTTGAAAAGCCGGGCGAGCTCCACCCTGGGGTCTTCGCCTTCGCGCTGCGGGGTTTTCGAGGTGGCCGGCTGCGCTCGCCGCAGGGGAGTTTCATCGAGATTTGGGAACGAGCTCACGCCGGTGATGGGCTCGCGCCGGGTGGCCAGCAGGCGCTTTCGCGCCGTACGGGATCGCTCGAGTTCCTCGGCGACGCTGCCGTCGCCCAGAGCGGCGATCAACCCGCCTCTGGCCTCGATGGCCTGGAAATGCCCCCACGCGGCCCGAGCGAGTTCGTCGGTGAGCTTTTCGAGATACCAGGATCCGCCACCCGGATCGACAACGCGGCCGAGGTGGCTCTCCTCGCGCAGAATGGTGTGGCTGTTGGTGGCGACGCGCCGGGCGAGGTCGTCGGGTTCGCCGATGGCGGTGTCGAAGGGCAGGACGGTGAGGAGATCGGCGCCCCCGACCGCGGCGGCAAACGCGCCGACGGTGGTCCTGAGGCTGTTGACCCATGGATCGCGGGTCGTCAGGGTGCGGGGCGAGGCGATGGCGTGGATCGGCGCAGCCCGGTCTTCGCGTGCCGCGCCGCAGACTCCGGCGGCGCGCGCCCACAGGCGCCGGCAGGCGCGAAGCTTGGCCGCTTCCATGAAGAGATCACGGCCCACTGCGTGGCGGAAGCCGATCTGACGGCAGACGGCGCCCGACTCGAGTCCGCGACCGGTCAGGCTTCGGAGGTATTCGATCCCGGCCGCCAGGGCGAACGACAGCTCCTGGACCGCGTTGGCGCCGGCCATGTGATAGGGCACGGTGCTGACGGTGATCGTGCGGAGTTCGGGAGCGTGTTCTTCGGCCCAGTGCGCGATCTCGGCGAGGACGTCGAGGCTGCCGTCGATTCCCAGGGGAAGCACGCCATCGGAGACGAGGGCGGCGAGGGGATCACAGTCGAGGCTGCCGAGGAGTTCGCGCGGCCGGATCTTCCTCTCGCGGGCCGCCGCCACCATCATCGCGGCCACCGCCGCGAAGCTGCCGCCCGCGGCGAGGTGGAACGGCGTGACCGGGAAGTCGATGCGCTCGAAGAACGGATCCAGATCGTGGATGGTGGTCAGCCGGATGCCGTCTCCCGGGACGGTATCGGCGTCGCCATCGGAGGTGCGGGTGGCGCGGTCGAAGACCAACCAGACCGAGCTCGCGCCCCGGCCGAGCTCTTCCTGCGCCCACCGGGCCGCGACACCGGCATCCGGGTGGGCGATTCGCTGACAGACCTCCCAACCGGCGGCGCCGGGGCCGAGGGCGGTGCGGCCGCGGACAAAGGGCTGCTGGCCCGGATAACCCGGATCGGTCACGGTGTCCGCTGCGGTGGCGAGGGGGGCGATCTCGAGGCCTTCGTGGGTCTTGACGGTCAACCGTTCGAGGGCTCGGCCCCCGAGGCTCGCCGTGGCGATCTCCCGCCAGTCGTCAAGCGACGGCCGGTCAAAGAGCTCCGCGAGCGCGGGGAGCTCGGTCAGGATCGGATCCGATGAAGCCATGACTCCTCCAAGTCGACGCGTCCGGCGGGTATGGTATCGCATTGGCGGCGAAGGACTCTGTGGGTGGGTCGTGTCTCCTGCCCCTGTTCCAGCCGCCGTTCCTGTTTCTATCGCTGCCGCTGGCCGCGGTCGCTGCCGCGGTCCCTGATTGCTGCCGCTGCAGCTGGCGGCTGCTCGCTGACCTCGATTCTCCCGGCCCCGGCCTGCCGAACCGCCCGCGACGACGCGGCGTCGTTGTTGTGGGGGCGGGCGTCTCGCCTGTCCTTCAGAATCGACGAAGCAGAAACCGCGTATCCGAGAGATCGTGGGACGCGTCCTTCCCTCTGACGCGGTACGGCAACGGGGCGCTTCTTGTGGCGCCCACTTCCAAGTGGGTGTCGGTGTCGCTGACGGCGGCCATGACGCCGACTTGGAAGTCGGCGCTACAACGAACCGGAGACCCTGAAGCGGCAGATCGGCTCGAGGTTTGGAGCAGTCGCCAGCTCCAGGGTCGGACGGAGTCGAAGACGCGGGATTCCGCATCGGATCGTGCGGTGCTGAGAGCGGCGGGACGACTTGGTCGTGAGACGCATGGATTGGCGCTACAGGCCATGGGCTGGTATCTGCGCCCATGAATCGGTTTTCGACGTGCGTGTAGGCGGGTCGTTGACGGCCTGCCTCAGTGGTGCCGAGGTGCGGCCGGGAGCCCCGGTTTTGTGTCGCCTGGAGTTTTCGGAGTCGAGCGTCGCCTCGGCGGCGTTGAGGTCTCAGCGGCTCTGAGGCACGCCCTGAACGACGTGCCTACGGTTCTCTCCGCCGCTGCCGCTGATCACTCTTTCGGGTGCAGCAACCTCCAGGTCATGGCGCGGACCTCGTCGAAGAGCCGGAGCGCATGGTCCGCCCGCCGGCGGTCGATGGCGCCGGAGATGGCGAGCAGGCGACGATGGCAATCGACCTCCTTGGCAGATGCGAACGCGATGCGCCAGTGGTGGACGCGGTCTCTGCCGAATCGCCCGTGGCCCTCGGCGAGTTTGCCGGCACCGATGACGCCGATCGAATGACCTGATCGGCCAGCGATTTCAGGGGAGAGGGCCTACTGGTGGTCCGGAAACCAACACGACACAACGGTGCCGCCGCCTTGGCGCTGCTGGAGGCTGATCCGCCCGCCGTGGCCCTCGACGATCTCGCGGCACAGCGCGAGACCGAGGCCGCTGCCGGTCTTCTTGGTCGAGTAGAAGGGAAGGAGAGCGCGCTTCATGGTCTCTTCCTCCATCCCGCAGCCTCGGTCGAGGACCTGGAGGCAGGCGCCTCCATCGGCCGTTTCGATGACCCGGACGACGATTTCGGGCGAACCCTCCGACGCCTCGGCCGCATTCTTGAGGAGGTTGACCAGCAGCTGTCGCACCTGGGAGCGATCGATCCACAATGCGCCCGAGGGAACCGGCCCGTCGACGGTCAGTGTCGGGAACTCATCGAGATCGTCGAACACCTTGGCCCAGTTCGTCTCTTCGCGACGCGGCGCCGGAAGCCGAGCAAATCGCGCGTAGCCGTCGATAAAGTCCTTGAGATGGCCGAGACGTTCGCGGATGGTCGAGAAGACCTCGTCCGCACGCTCGGCGTGCTCGGGCCGCCGGCTGATGAGTTCGGCGGAGTGGACCAGTGACGACACCGGCGCCAGCGAGTTGTTGAGCTCGTGCGAGATGACCCGGATGACCTTCTTCCAGATCGCCGCCTCCTGGCGCCCGAGTTCGGCGGTCATCCGGTAGAGCAGGACGAGCAGGTGCCGCTGTCGGTTGAGAACGAACTCGCGGCGTGACAGGTGGTAGGTCTCGACGCTCTCGTCGTTGCGGACCGAGAAGACGCCGTCGCCGTCGCGGGTCAGGATTTCCCGCATCTGCGGCGGACAGTTGGTCGCGATGTCGGTGGTGAACCGCCGGCCTTCGGGCCGGGCGCCGCCGGTGAGCAATCGTCGCGCCTCGAGGTTGGAGAAGATCACCCGGTCGAGGGGGTTGACGAGAACGATCGCCACCGGAGAGTTATCGAGGGCGCTTTCGAGCAGGAGCTCTCTCGAGCGCACGGCCAGCCGCTCGTCGCGCAGGGTCTCGCCGACCTCGTTGTAGAGTCGCGCGAGATCGCCGAGCTCGTCTTCCCGGTCCGAGGCCAGACGGACGCTGAAGTCGTGGTCCTTGAAGCTCGCGATGCCGAAGTGCAGGCTGCTGAGCGTGCGATCGAGGGGATGTAGGGCGCGGCTGACGAGCCAGGCGCCGAGCGGGATGCCGACGATCAGGGCGAGCAACAACCCGAGCCACGGGTCGCCGGTGACGCGCATCGAAAGGGCGACGAGCAGCCCCTCGATGACGAGGATGAGAACGACGACGGCGGTCAGACGGCCGGCGAGGGAGGAATGGAAACGGGATTCCGGGCGGGAGGAGGTGTCGGGTACGTCGGATGGGTGCCTGACTCCCTTCCCATCGCGTTCCGGGAACGGATGACCCGTCGCAGCCGAAGCCGCTGCCGCTGTCCCTGCCGCTGCCGCTGTCCCTGCCGCTGTCCCTGCCGCTGCCGCTGACCCTGCCGCTGACCCTGCCGCTGCCGCTGTCCCTGCCGCTGTCCCTGCCGCTGCCGCTGACCCTGCCGCTGTCGCTGACCCTGCCCCTGTCCCGGAATCGGACGCGGACGCGGACGCGGGAAAATCGGTCATGACAGCGGAGATCGGCTCCGCGGGCGGCGCTCGAGCTCGATGCCGAGCCGGTCCATTTTGCGGTAGAGAGCCTGGCGGCTGATGCCGAGCTCGTCGGCGGCGTGGGCGACGACGCCGCGGGAGGCGTCGAGGACTTCGAGCAGTCGCCCGCGCTCGGCGCGGGCAGCATCGTCGAGATCCCGGAGGCCGGCCGCCGAGGCGCCGAGGCCGAGGTCGTCGGCGCGAATGCGCCTGCCGGGGGCGACGACGGTGGCCCGCTGGATCCGGTTCTCGAGCTCGCGCACGTTGCCCGGCCAGTCGTGGGCGGCCAGGGCGCGGACAGCGCCGTCGGCGAGCTCTGCGCCGCTGTCCGCGGCGTGTTTCGCGAGGAAGTGCCGGGCGAGCGGGAGGACGTCTTCCGCCCTTCGGGAGAGCGGCGGGATCCGGAGCTCGACGACGTTGAGCCGGTAGAAGAGGTCCTCCCTGAAGCTGCCGTCCGCCACCGCAGCCACGAGATCGGCGTTGGTCGCACTGACGATTCTCACGTCGGCGGAGCGGGCCGTGCTGCTGCCGAGCCGGTGGAACTCGCCGCTTGAGAGCACCCGCAGGAGCTTGACCTGACCGGCGAGGGGCAGCCCGTCGATCTCGTCGAGGAAGAGGGTGCCGCCGTCGGCCGACTCGAAGTGGCCGATGCGGCGACCGACGGCGCCGGTGAAGGCGCCGGCTTCGGCGCCGAAGAGTTCGCTCTCCATGAGCTCGGCGGGGATGGCGCCGACGTTGACCCGGACGAAGGGACCCTCGCGCCGGTCGGAGTTGGCCTGGACGATCTCGGCGAGCTTCTCCTTGCCCGACCCGCTCGGCCCGGTGATGAGAACCGGCGCCGGCGAGTCGGCGACGCTGACCGCGAGCGAAACCACGTTGTGCATGGCCGGGCTTGCGTAGACAATGCCGCAAAGGTCGCTGTCTTCCGCGAGGGTCGATCGGCGGCGGCGGATCTCCCGGCGGGCCTTTCTGAGCTCGACGAGATTGCGGACGGCCTCGACGAGACGTTCGTCCTGCCACGGCTTTTCGAGGTAGTCCGCGGCGCCGGCCTTGACGAGTACTACCGCCGCCTCGAGGGACGCCCACGCCGTGATGACGACGATGGGAAGCTCGGGGTCGATCTCGCGCAGGGCATGAAAGAGCGCCACCCCCTCCTCACCCGAAGTGACGTGTGGCGAGAAGTTCATGTCCATCACGACCGCGCCGAGGGTTTCGTTCGACGCCACCCTGCACGCGGCGCCCGGGTCGGCGACACCGGTGTTGGGGATGCCGTGAAGATCGAAGAGCACACCCAGCGCGGTCACCACCGCCGGTTGGTCGTCGACCACGAGGACCCTGAGCGAATCGGTCACGGTGGACCCATTGTACGCCGTTGGAATGGCGGTTCGGAATTCAACCCCACGACGAGCCTCGCTCCTTTGTCGAGCGCCGGCGGGCGGGATGGTTGCGTCCTGGAGGGCCTCGTTCTTCGGTGGAGCAGGCTTCCAGCCGGCACACGGTCGTGGTCGCCGTATGGCCGCTCAAACACCTCACACCGTCCTCGTGCTGACCACCGGCGGCACCAGCGTTGCCTGGAAGGCCGGCGCGAGCGCCGCCACGACCCCGACGATCCAGAGCAGGACGATGCCCCCGGTGAGCAGCATCGCCGGCAACGCCGCCGCGTCAGTGAGGTGGGTGAGGGCATAGTTGAGCGCATAGGCCAGAAAAACTCCCGCGACGAGACCGATGCCGACGATGATCCAGATCTCGGTGAGGAAGTACTTGAGAACCTGCGTCCGGGTTGCACCGAGGGCGCGACGGGTGCCGATCTCCCGCTTGCGTTGGGTCACCGAAAACGAGGTCAGCCCGACGATGCCGAGGCAGGTCACGCAGACCAGGAGGATGACGAGGGAGGTGAGGATCTTGACCAGTACCAGCTCGGAGCGGAAGTAGCGGGCCTTGTATTCGGCCAGCGGCCTCACTGTGATGATCCGGTCGGCGTTGACGTCGAGGACGGTCGGCTCGAGCTGACCGAAGATCTCGTTCACGGCGCCCGCCTGAGCCCTGACCAGGTAGCGGATCTGACGCGGATCCCGGTCGGGACCGGGCCGGAGCATGACAAACTCGCCGATCGACGAGCCCGGCCAGGCGTTGTCCATCCGGTCGATGATCCCGACGATGGTTCCGAAAAGGGTGTCGGCGTCGACATCGTGCAGCCCTTTGCCGAGGGCGTCGCCGTCGGGATAGTAACGGTCGGCCAGGGCCCTGGTGACGATGAGGTTTTCGGGATCGTCGAGACCCGGCCGCATGTCCGACTCGACGAAGTCCCGGCCGGCGACGAGCTCGACGCCGAGGGCGTTCAGGGCGTCCGAGCCGACGACGAAAAACGGCGACGGTTGGCCGTCGACCTCGGCGCCGGGCGGACGCAGAACGGTGATGGCGCCGCCGCCGGCCAGCGGCAGCCAGTCGATGGTCGCCGCGGCGCGGACGCCAGGCAGCGCGCGCAGCCGGCGCAGATCTTCGTCGCGGACCGCGTCGAGGAAACCCTCGTCCTCGAAATCGGCCGTGAACGGCCGGGTCGTCACCACCACGAGGTTCGCCTCGTCGAGCCCGGAGGGGCGTCCGACGAGCTCCCTCTGGTCGAGGATGATCGACACGCAGTTGACCACGATGGCAAGGGTCAGCGCGACCTCGAGGGTGATGAGCCAGAACCGGGTCGGATTGTGAAACAGGGCGCGAACAATGGGTCCGAGGTGCATGGCTTCTCCGATCTCTCGGTTACTGCAGCTTGAGGTGGATGGCGGGCGCGAGGCGGCAGATCCGCCACGCGGGGTAGGTCCCGGCTACCAGGCCGGCGACCAGCGACAGCCCGATGCCGGCGCCGATCATGGGCAGATCGAGGCCGAACTGACCGCCGTTGTCGAGCAGTTTGTTGATCACTTTCAAGACGAGGAGGGAGAGCCCGAGCCCGGCGATTCCGCCGAGAAACGCGACGAGCTCGCACTCCACGAGGTGCTGCATGAAGACCGAAGTGCGGCTGGCGCCGAGGGCTCGCCGGACTCCGGTCTCGGGCGCCCGAGCGAGGAACTTGCCGAGCAGGATGCCGATGAGGTTGACCGAGCACACGAGCAGGAACAGCAGCGAGATCACCAGCGTCGTCGTGGCTTCCTTCGGCACGACCTCGTCCTCCCTCATCCAGGTCATGACGTCGAGCAGCCGGTTGTTCAGCGGCCGGGCGAAGCGGCCCAGTGCCTTCTGCTCCATGACGTAGGCGTCGAGGAACGACGCGTAGTCCGCTCGCTGGTCCGTGGTGTCGAGCTGAACCCACATCTGGATCCAGGTAGCCTCGGACGCGAGGGAGTCTTCGAAGGAAGATCCCTCGTTGTCCGTCCAATCGCGCAGGTTGCCCGCGGTACCGACCTCGAAGATCCGGACGAACTCGAAGGGCATGTAGACGGCCTCGGGCTCGTTGTGGGGGCCGGTTGTCGGGTCGTAGAAACGCGGCGACGGACGCCACGGCGCGAGGACGCCGACCACGGTGAACGGCCGGTCCTCGATGCGCAGGGTCTTGCCGACGCTGTCGACGCCGCCGAAGAGCCGGTCGTTGGTCGCCGAGTCGATGACCACGACCGGCTCGGGGCCGGCGTCGGCCCCAGCGTCCCACCCCCGCCCGAACTCGAAGGGCACATCGAAGAGCGGGAAGAAGTCGGCGAAGCACATGCGGACGTTTTCGCGGTAGGGCCGGAGACCGTCCTCCGGGTGGATGGTGAGGTCGGCGATGAACATCCCGCTCTGCAAGGTCGGGATCTCGGAGGCCATGATGGCTTTCATGTCGCGGTAGGTGACCTGGTAGGGGGGGCGATCGGGGTGGTTCCGGTCGAAGGGTCGATCCGGATCCCAGCTGTCCATCTCGACGTGGAACAGACGATCGCTCTTGCTCGGGATCGGGTCGCCCGAGTAGATGTGGTGGACCGTGACGAAGGTGGTGGAGACCGCCACCCCGAGGGCGATGGCCACCACCAGCAGGGTCGAGAGGACGGGGTTGCGCTTGAGGCTGAGCCAGGCGATGCGGAGCTGGTAGGCGAGCACGGTTCCCCCCTCACGCCCGCGCCGCGGTCGGCTCGGCGTAACCCACGAGCGGCTTCGGGCGGTCGTCCATATCGATGTCGATGAGCCGGCCGTCGAGCAGGTGGAGCCGGCGGCGTGCGCGGTTGGCGAGATCGGGCTCGTGGGTCACCATCACGACGGTGGTGTCCATGGCGTTGATCCGCTCGAGGAGATCGAGGATCTCGTTGGCCATGGCCGTGTCCAGGTTGCCGGTGGGCTCGTCGGCAAGAATCAGACTCGGTTTGCCGACAAGCGCCCGCGCCACCGCCACGCGCTGCTGCTGTCCGCCGGAGAGCTGCGCCGGGTAGTGTTTGGCGCGGGCGCTCAGCCCCACCACCTCGAGGGCGCGGTCGATGGCCCTGCGGCGATCCGCGGCGGCCATGCCGCGATACCGCAGCGGCACGTCGATGTTGTCGAAAACGTCGAGGTCCGGGATGAGGTTGAACGACTGGAAGATGAACCCGATCTTCCGGTTGCGGATCATCGACATCTCCCGGTCGTTGAGTTGACTCACGTCCTCACCGTCGAGGAGATAGCGTCCCTTCTCGAAGGTGTCGAGCAGCCCCGCGATGTTGAGCAGCGTCGTCTTGCCGGAGCCGGACGGCCCCATGACCGAGACAAACTCGCCGGCGCCGATCCGGATGGTGAAGTTGGTCAGCGCGTGGGTCTCGACGTGCTGGGTTCGGTAGATCTTGCGGATGCTCTGCATGTCGATCATGGGCCTCTCCTCTTTCCGGGGGTTGTCGGGTTTCACCGAACGAGCACGCGCTGGGCGCCCTCGAAT
This sequence comes from uncultured Acidobacteriota bacterium, assembly GCA_963823445.1. GTDB lineage: Bacteria > Acidobacteriota > Thermoanaerobaculia > Thermoanaerobaculales > Sulfomarinibacteraceae > JAHECW01. Next base: position 447,830 of record CAWGLT010000007.1, on the reverse strand, counting down.
CGGGCGGTGTCGGAGATGATGATTTCCTCGCCGGGTTCGAGCCCCGACCGAATTTCGACCTCTGAAATGCTGGTCGCGCCGATCGAGATCGGCCGCAGCACGGCCATCCCGTCGGCGACGATGTAGGCGTGGCGGCCGCTGCCCGCCTCGAGCCACGGCCCGCGCGCCATTTTCAGCACATCGCGCCGGGTTTCGAGCACGATCCGGACGCTGACGCGTTGGTTCTGCTTGAGACCGCCGGGGATCTCCCCGTTGAAGGCCACCCGCCCCTTGACCCGGCTGCCTTCGACCTCGGGCGAGATCCCGACCACCGTGCCGGCGAAGCTCTCGACACCGATGGTGATGACCGCGGGCGTCCCGGAAACAACCTCGTCGGCGAGGTTTTCGGCAATCGCCACCTCGACCTCGAGGGCCGAGAGATCGACCACCGTCACCAGGGCCTCGTTGCGCGCCACCGCCTGGCTGTCCTCGACGTGGATGCGCGAAATCAGCCCCGCGACCGGTGCCCGCACGACGAGCGATTCGACTCGGCGTTCGAGCTCGGCGGCGAGCAGGCGTTGGCGTTCGACGCGCTGGCCGGCATCCTCGAGTTCGAAGGCGCGCATCTCGCGCTCGAGGCTTTCTCGCCGTTGGGCCTTGCCGAGCTCGAGGGTGCGGATGGCGACCTCGTCGCGGGCGGTTTCGAGATCGATCTCGTTGACCAGGCCGAGGTCGAAGAGCCGTTGCGATCGTTCGAGGTTGCGCCGCGATGCGGCCAGCCGGACCTCGGCGAGCTCGACGTCCTGCTGGTTTTCGAGTTGGCGTTGGCGGCTGGAGATTTCGAGCCGGTCGTGGTCCGATGCGGTGGCGGCGAGGGTCGCCCGTTCCTGCATGAGGCTGTTCTCGAGCTCGGGACTCTCGACCCTGCCGAGGACCTGGTTCTTCTCGACCACTTCGCCCGCCTCGACGTCGATGGTGACGATCCCCTGGGCCGGGCTGAACGCGGTCGGGTTGGAGGCGGCGACGACGCGGCCGTCGGCGGCCGCCTCGCGCACGAGGTCACCGCGCTCGACGGCCGCGGTCCGGATCTGCGCCCGGGGCACCGAGGTTTCCGACTGCGCCCACCGTCGGATCGAGGGTGTGAGGGCGAGAGCGATGATCGCGAAAACAACCACAGAGGCACTCAGAATCGACCACCGGCGCTTTTTCGTACCCCGATCATCGACGGGCAGGTCCATGGTCGAAGCGTCGCGGATCATGAGGGCTCCTTGGGCATCGGCGAGGGATGAAGCAATGCGTGTGCCAGCCGATTGCTGGCGGTATAAGTTATTGAAAAATAAGTAGAAATCGAATTCCGGAGGGTTCGGAGGACCCGCCAGACCCGGACAGGTGTCCGGCGACGCCGGACAGGCGTCCGGGGAGGCGCCGACCGCAGCGCCGCTACCGCTCGCGGTCGCGCACCCGGATCAGCGGCAGCGGCAGCGTCAACGACAGCGGCCGGCAATCAGCGGCAGCGGCAGCGTCAACGACAGCGGCCGGCAAACAGCGGCAGCGGCAACGACAGGGGCCGGCAATCAGCGGCAGCTGCTGGATTCAGCGCCATAGTGCGGGCGGGACGCCCGCACTACAAGCAGCCCTCGAGCCCTCGAGCCCTCAGGCCCTCAAGCCCTCAAGCCCCCAACTTCGCCAACATCACTTCGACCGCCTTCTCGAGCTGCTGGTCGCGGCCCTCGGCCTCGAGCTTCGGGTCGTTGTCGATGAAGTGGTCGGGGTCGAGGTGCTTGTTCTCGAGCAGATCGCCGTCGTTGTCCATCTGGCCGACCTGGGGGATGCCGAAGTAGAGGCTCTTGTCCTGCAGGGTCTCCCACCAGACCGCCGAGCAGGTGCCGGGCACCTGGGTCCCCACGGTCTCGCCGATCTCGAGCTCTTTGTAGGCGGCGGGGAAGCAGTGGGCGTCGGAGTAGTTGCCCTCGTTCATGACGATGATGGAGGGCTTGGTCCAGCGGTGGGTCGGCTCCATGCCGACCATCCGGCCGCGGGGGACCTGGCGGGCGTAGGTCTCGCCGGTGAGGAGCACGGTCAAGGCCTCGACGAGATTGCCGCCGTTGTTGAATCGGGTGTCGAGGATGATGGCTTCTTTCTCGGTGGCCTTGCCGAAGACGTCCTCGAAGATCTCGCGGTAGCGGCTGTCGCTCATGGTCCGGATGTGGGCGTAGCCGATGCGGCCGTCGGAGAGGCGGTCGACCTCGGCGCGGCGCGACCGCACCCAGCGCCAGTAGAGCAGCTCGCGCTCGGCGCCGAGGGAGATCGGTTTGACCGTGGCGGACCAGCGTCGACCGCCTTCGGGGTTTGAGAGGGCCAGACGGACGAGCTCGCCGGCTCGGTGGTTGAGCATCGGATACCAGTTCGCGCCGGCGGCGATCTCCTCGCCGTTGATCGCTTCGATGACGATTCCGGGCACGATCTCCGCGTCCGCCTTCTCGAGCGGGCCGCCGGCGAGGACCGCGGCGATCCGGACACCCATGCCGTCCCATTCGGGATCGGGGAAGAACCCGAGACTGGCGGTGGCGTCTCCACTGGGATCCTGCCGGCGGACGGAGCACCCCATGTGCGAGGCGTTGAGCTCGCCCTGCATCTCGGAGACCGCCTCGGCGAAGTCGCGGTTGTTGTCGATGTGGGGCAGGAAGCGCGCGTAGGCGGCGCGGTAGAGGTCCCAGTCGACGCCGTGCATGTCCTCGACGAGGAACTTCTCGCGGGTCTGGCGCCACATGTGCTCGAAGAGGTAGGCCCGTTCAGAGGAAGGGTCGAGCATCATCATCGCGCTCAGCTTGACCGGCTTTGTCTTGCCGCCGTCCACGGCGACGGAGGTGACGGCGCCGTCGGCCAGCACGTACGCGGTCTCCCCCTTCTTGTCGAGGACCATCCCGTCGAAGCTGTCGGCGTCGAGCTTGGCGAGCATCTCGATCGAGTCCTTGCGCGGCTCGTAGAGCCAGAGGTTGGCGCCCTTCTCGAAACGGGCGGCGTAGACGATCTTCTCGCCGTCCGGGCTGATCACGGCGTCGGAGATCTGGGACGAGTGGAGGGTCAGCCGCCTCGTGCGTTCCTCGAGGTCGTCGAGCTCGAGCTCGACCGGATCGGGGATCTCGATCTCGTCCTTTGCCTTCTTGTCCTTCTCGTCCTTCTCGTCCCGGTCGCCCTTTTTCGTCTTCTTGTCCTTGCCGTCGTCGTCGCCGTCGTCGTCGGAGTCCTCTTCCTTCTTGTTCTGCTCGTCGTAGAGCTCGACCTCGGACTCCGAGAGGTGGAATCGGTCCCACGCCTTCCGGGTCAGAAAGGTCGCGTAGACGTCGAGTTCGGCCGGCCAACCCGACTGCTCGCGGTCGCCGTGACGGTCGCTGAACCAGTACACGACCTCGCCGCCGGAAGCCCACCGCGGTCTGAGGTCCTCGTATCCGCTCCTCGACAGGTTGACGAGCTCGCCCTCGCCCGACGAGGCGACGAGACCGGCCTCGAAGGACCACCGCGTCGGGCTCAGGAAGTTGACCAGGAACCACTTGCCGTCGGGCGACCACTCGTACCACTGGTCGCCGTCGACATAGGAGTAGTTCATCTCACCCGGCAGGATGGTCCGGCTCTTGCCGGAGGCCAGGTCGAGCACCTTCAAGGTGGTGCGCTGCTCGAGATAGGCGACCTCCTTGCCGTCGGGGGAGTAGCGGGGCTGGAAGGTCTCGAGCTTGGTTTCGAGCACCGGCTTCTCCTTCCATGCGGTGGCGAGAGAGAACGACGTCTCTTCGTCGACGGTGAGATCGGTGCGGTAGATGTTCCAGCTGCCGTTGCGCTCGGAGGCGTAGAGCACGCCGCGGCCCCCGGGGTGGAAGCTGATCGAGCGCTCCTGCTCGGGGGTGTCGGTCAGCCGCCGCGTGTCGCCGTGCTCGGTGGCGGTGACGAAGACCTCGCCGCGGGCGATGAAGGCGATGTGTTTGCCGTCGGGCGACAGCGCGAAGTCGGTGATCGAGTCGGCGACGTTGGTGTAGATCGCCTCATTCCCGCGGTCATCGGTCGTGGCGGTCACCGTGAGCCTGCGGCTCTCGGACGACCCGGCGGGCCGGAGATAGATCGCGCCGTCCCATCCGTAACAGAGGTCGCCCGCCGAGGAGATCGAGAGGAAGCGCACCGGGTGGGTGTCGTGGTGGGTGATCTGAACCGGCTCGCCGCCGTCGAGGCGCAGCGACCAGACGTTGAAGTCGCCGCTGTTCTCGGAGAGATAGTAGAGGGCGTCGTCACCGGGCGCCCACACGGGGTTGCGGTCGTCGGCGCCGAACTCCGTGAGCCTGGTGTGAGAGCCGGATGCGGCGTCGTAGATCCAGACGTCGCGGGCGAAGGACGAGTCGTCGTGCTTGCGCCACTCGTCCTCCAGGCCCTTCTCGTCGGAGTAGGCGAGGCGCTCGCCGGCGCTGTCCCAGACCGCGTAGATCGCCGGGGTGGTCAGCACCTGGGTCGGCATCCCGCCCGTCAGGGCCGCCGAGTAGAGCTCGGGTTGATTGCCGCCTCGCGGGTAGCCGACCATGTCGCGCGCGTCCAACCGGCCCGCCCAGAAGAGCACGGCTTCGTCGTCGGGGGTGAAGCTGGTGGGGCGGTCGTCCGCCGAGTGGAAGGTCAGGCGGGTTGCCGCGCCGCCGGCCGCCGGCATGACAAAGACATCGTCGTTGCCGTAGCGGTCCGAGGCGAAGGCGATCGAGCGCCCGTCGTGGGACCACACGGGCATGAAGTCGTGGGCCTCGTGGACGGTCAGCCTGGCGGCCTCGCCGCCGGAGGCGCTCACCGACCAGATGTCGCCGCGATAGCTGAACGCCACCGTCTCGCCGTCGGGCGAGATCGCCGGGTAGCGCAGCCAGAGGGCCTCCTCGGCCGCCGCGGCCGGGATCGCCGCCGCCATGAACGAACACAGACCGAGCGCACACACCGTCGCGATTCTCATGCTCATCTTTCCCCCGATTTCGTCGGTCGCACGGACCGGGACTCGATTTCCCAGCACATTGGGTATTGAGTACGATGGCGGCTGCGGCAGGTTTCATGCCGGTCACGAGACAACGCACGTATAATCGTCCTCCGTCTGGAGGCTCGATGCGTTTCCCCGTCCCCGCGCTGGTTCTGGCCACGGTTCTCTTCACGTCTTCGGTGCAGGCGGCGGAGCCGCCGATCCTGGTCCGGGTCGAGGTCGGCGACCGCGCCGAGGCGCTGGAGGTGGGGCGGATCCTCAACCTCGATGAGAAGACCCGCGGCAACGTCCTCTACGGCTGGGGGACGGTCAAGGACATCGAGGCGGTTGAGGAGCTCGGCTACCTTGTCGAGGTCGTGCCGCCCGAACCCAAAGACATCGAGGCGCTCACCATGTGCAGCGAGCCCTTCACCGCACCGTTTCCGTGGAACTGCTATCCGACCTGGTCGCAGTTTGAAACCATGATGCAGTACTACGCGACGACCTACCCCGCGATTGCGCGGTTGGTCAACCTCGGGATGTCGGGCCAGGGAGACCACGAGCTCTGGGCGCTCAGGATCTCGGACAACCCCGACACCGAGGAGAACGAGCCCGAGGTGCTCTACACCGGCACCATGCACGGCGACGAGCTCGTCTGCTACGGCACGACCGTCCACCTCATCGACCACATCCTGGCGGGTTACGGCAGCGACGCTCAGATCACCCGGCTGGTCGATGAGACCGTCCTCTGGTTCAATCCCCTGTCGAACCCCGACGGCACCTTCGACGGCGGCGACAACACGGTTTCCGGGGCGAGGCGAGGGCTGCCGGCTGCGGGTTATGCCGACCCCAATCGGAGCTTCCCCGACCCGAGCGTTCCCGAGGACCCGACGGCCCCGGGCTGGCCAGCCGAGGTCCAACACATGATCGACCTGGCCGCCGCTGAGCACCTCACGATCTCGGCCAACTGCCACGCCGGCGCCGAGGTCTTCAACTACCCGTGGGATGTCTGGAGCGTCCGGCCGGTCGATGACGACTGGTGGATCGCGGCGGGCATCGACTACGCCTCGACCGCCCAGGCGGCGAGCCCGGCGAGCTACTTCACGATGTGCCCCGGCGCGTGCCCTTTCCCCGGTGTGACCAACGGCTGGGACTGGTACACGACCTCGGGCAACCGCCAGGACTTCATGAACTGGTACCACGGCTGCCGCGAGGTCACCCTCGAGCTCGCCGACGCCAAGGACCTGGACGTCAACCAGCTCGACGCCCACTTCGACTACAACCGGCAGTCGCTGCTCGACTACTTCGAGCTGTCGTTGACCGGGATCCGCGGGGTGGTCACCGACGCTGTTTCAGGCGCACCGGTGGCGGCCGAGATCCGGGTCGTCGGCCACGACCTCGAGGCGCAGCGCAGCTGGGTCGGCGACCGATCCCGACATCGGCGACTACCACCGCCTCATCGATCCCGGGACCTACGACCTCGAGGTCAGCGCTCCCGGCTACGAATCCGCGACCGTCAACGGCGTTGTTGTCGTGGCCGGAACCGACGCCACGATTCAGGATGCCGCGCTGACGCCGCTGCCGCGCTACACCGTGACCGGCATCGTCACTGACGCGGCCACCGCCGCGGCGATTCCGGGAGCGACCGTGGCCCTGGTCGGCACCGCGCTCGCACCCGCGACCACCGGGCCCACCGGCGGCTACACCATCACCGATGTCTGGGAGGGGACCTACACCTTCCGCGTCGAGGCGCCGGGCTACGGCGTCGTGGAGACCGATCTCGCGGTGGGGCCCGGCGCCACCACTCACGACTTCAGCCTGACGGTGGTGGTGACCTTCTTTTCCGCTGATTTCGAATCCGATGACGGCGGTCTGAGCCCATCGCAGGGATGGGCCTGGGGCAGCGACACCACCGCCGGCGCGCACTCCCCGACCAAGGTATGGGGCACCGCTCTAGGCGGGAACTACAGCAACAGCGTGCAGTGGACCCTGACGACACCCTCGATGGCCCTCCCCGCCGCCGACGGCGCCGAGCTCCGCTTCTGGCAGTGGTACGCCATCGAAAGCGGCTACGACGGCGGCAACATCAAGGTCGCCGTCGACGGCGGCGCCTTCATCCTCGTGACGCCGACCCCCAACTACAACGACCCGACGATCACCGCCTTCGGCAACACCCCCGGCTTCACCGGCAGCGCCGGCTGGCACGAGGTGATCGTCGACCTCACGCCCTACGCCGGCCACTCGGTCGTGATCCGCTGGACCCTCGGCACCGACTCGAGCGAGGTCGACCGCGGCTGGTACCTCGACGACCTCTCGGTCACCGCCTGGGGCGGCGAGGTCGCGCCCCCGTTCTTCGCCGACGGGTTCGAGTCGGGCGACACGACGGGGTGGTCGTTGGCGACGCCATAGCGGTGCTTGTCGATGATGGAAGTTTCAACCTTCCAGCCGCCTGAAGCCCGGCACCGAAACCCCGGGCGAGCGACAACCGCCTCGCCGGGAGGACTCGAAGGCCGCACCGAGACCGTCCCGAGTCAAATGGCGGGGCGGGCGCCCGGGCCGGTTACTCGGCTTTTTCGGCCGGCGGCTTGGGCAGGAACAGCGACAGGACCGTCGCACCGGTGAGGATGGTCCCGACGACCGCCAGGGAAAGCACGGTCGAGATCTCGACCACCCCGGCCAGCATCATCTTGGCCCCCACCAGGACGAGGATCAACGCCAGGGCCGGCCGCAGGAACCGAAGCGCTCCGAGGGCGCCCGCGAGCAGCGTGAAGAGCGCCCGCAGCCCGATCACCGCGAACACGTTCGAGGTGTAGACGACGAACCCGTCGCGGCTCACCGCCAGCACCGCCGGCACCGAGTCGATGGCGAACATCAGGTCGGTGCTCTCGACCGCCAGCAGGACCAGCACGAGGGGAGTGAACCGGAGGCTGCCGTCGACCCTCACGGTGAAGCGGTCGCCGTGGTAGGTGCGAGCCATCGGCAGCACGCGGCTCGCCCACCTGACGACCGGGTTCTTCTCCGGGTGGACGTTCTCCGAGGCGCCGAGGGCGAGATTGGCGCCGGTCGCGATGAGGACGGCACCGAGGAGGTAGACCAGCCAGTGGAAGGCCGCGAGGAGGGCGACCCCGGCCGCGATGAACACCCCGCGCATGACGATCGCACCGACGATGCCCCAGAACAGGACCCGGTGCTGGTGCTCGCGGGGAACGCCGAAGTAGGCGAAGAGGGCGAGAAAGACGAACAGGTTGTCGACCGACAGCGACTCCTCGATCAGGAAGGCGGTGAGGTACTGCAGCGCGGCCTCGTCGCCGCGCGCGAGCCAGACCACCGCGGAGAACGACAGTCCGGTCCCGACGAAGAGCGCCGTCCACAGGCCGCTCGCGCGAGGGCTTCGGTGTGCGCCGCGGCGGTGGAACACGGCCAGGTCGAGGGTCAGCAGAATGGTGACCACGGCTGCGAAGACAAACCAGGGCCACAGCGTGTTCCACATGGCGACCCCGATGCTACGACACATCGGCGTCCAGCGATAGCCGGCGCCATCGGATCAAGGGCGGTTTCGTTCTCTTCGCCGGACGGGGGAGGCGCCCGCTTCCCCGCGTCGACCGCGCAGATCCTCGCCGGCGCCGGGTGTCGGACGCCGTCGGCCGGGCCGGCGCTCAATCGGGCACTGAGGGCGCGCCTCGGTTCATCCGGTTCCGTTGGCCACCATCTCCTTGTGCGCCTCGATCAACGTCTCCACCACCGCCGGATCGGCGAGGGTGGTGATGTTGCCCATGTCTGCGTACTCGCCGGCGGCGATGTTGCGGAGGATCCTGCGCATGATCTTGCCCGAGCGGGTCTTGGGCAGACCGGGGACGAGGAGGATCTGATCGGGGGTGGCGACGGGGCCGATGACGTGGCGGACCTGCTCCTTGAGGGCGCCGAGGAGCTCCTTCGGCCGCGTGACCTCGACATCGTAGTTGAGGAAGACATAGGCGAAGATCCCCTGACCCTTGATCGGGTGCGGGTAGCCGACGACCGCGGCCTCGGCAACGGCCTCGTGTTCGACGAGGGCGCTCTCGATCTCGGCGGTGCCGAGGCGGTGGCCGGCAACGTTGATGACGTCGTCGACCCGGCCGGTGATCCAGTAGTAGCCGTCTGAATCGCGGCGGCAGCCGTCGCCGGTGAAGTAGAGCCCCGGAAAACGGGTGAAGTAGGTCTCGTGGAAGCGCTCGTGGTCGCCCCACACGGTTCGCGCCTGGCCCGGCCAGGTGCGCTCGAGACAGAGATTGCCGGTGACTTCGGCGCCCTCCTGGGGCGCGCCCTCGTCGTTGACGACGACGGGTTTGACACCGAAGAAGGGGAGGGTGGCCGAGCCGGGTTTGAGCGGCGTGACTCCCGGCAGGGGAGTCATGAGGATTCCACCGGTCTCGGTCTGCCACCAGGTGTCGACGACGGCGCATTTCCCGTTGCCGACGACATCGTGGTACCAGCGCCAGGTATCGGGGTTGATGGGCTCGCCGACGGTGCCGAGGATGCGCAGGCTCTCGCGTGAGTGTTTGGTGACCCAGTCGTTGCCCGAACAGACGATGGCGCGCAGCGCGGTGGGGGCGGTGTAGAAGATGTTGACCCCGAGATCGTCGACCACCCGCCAGTAGCGGTCGGGCTCCGGGTAGGTCGGCAGCGACTCGAACATGACGGTGGTGGCGCCGTTGGCCAGCGGCCCATAGATGATGTAGCTGTGGCCGGTGATCCAGCCGATGTCGGCGGCGCAGAAGTAGACATCGCCGGGGTGGACGTCGAAGACGAGCTCGTGGGTCATGGCCGCGTAGACCATGTAGCCGCCGGTGGTGTGGAGGACGCCCTTGGGCTTGCCGGTGGAGCCCGAGGTGTAGAGGATGAAGAGCGGGTCCTCCGATCCCATCCACTCGTAAGTGCAGGTCGAGCGCTGCCTGCGGCACTCCTCGTCGAGCCAGAAGTCGCGGCCGGTCTTCATGGCGACATCCTTGTCGGTGCGGCGCGCCACCAGGACGGTCTCGACGACATCGAGGCCGTCGACCGCCCGGTCGACGGTTTCCTTGAGGCGCAGCCGCCGGCCGCCGCGGAGCCCCTCGTTGGCTGTGACCACGATCCGCGCCCCGGCGTCGAGGATCCGGTCGCGGATGGACTCGGCCGAGAAACCGCCGAAGATGATGGAGTGGACCGCGCCGATCCGGGCGCAGGCGAGCATGGTGTAGGCGAGCTCGGGGATCATGGGCATGTAGAGGCAGATCCGGTCGCCGCGGCGGACGCCGTGATAACGCAGGACGTTGGCCACGCGGCTGACCTCGTGTTTGAGCTTGCGGTAGGTGATGTGCTCGTACTCGCCGGGTTCGTCCTTCGCCCAGATGATTGCGTCCTGATCGCCGCGTTTGGAGAGGTGGCGATCGACGCAGTTGTAGCAGGCGTTGAGCCGGCCGCCGAGGTACCAGCCGAAGTCGACGTTGTCGTAATCGTGGTCGAAGACCTCGTTGTACGGGTGGAACCAGGTCAGGCGGTCGGCCTGTTTGCCCCAGAAGGTCTCCGGGTCGTCGAGGGAGAGCCGGTAGAGCCGCTGGTACTCCGCCATGGAGTTGATGTGGGCCTTGGCGACGATATGGGGTTTCGGTGGGTAGATCTGATTGGAGTCGGTCATGCTGCTCCCTCCGGTGCACTTCGAAGCTGTGATCGAAGAAACCTCGCGACAGGGGGGGCCATTCCGAACCGGGTGGTTTCGTCGAATCGGGGCAGCGCCGCCGCAAAGGTCCCGGGTTCGCTCTGGTCCCCGGAATCATCGGTCATCCAGGCCCATCTCGTTCGAGCCGGTCGTTTGAGGAATCCACCTCAGTCCGGCAGGTCCTGTTCGGCCGTCCGAAGCAACTCAAGCGCCGCCCCGTAGACCTCGTCCTCGTCCTCGAGCGGCGGCGGAGTCTGCCAGCGAACGAGATAGAGCGGCTCGGGCTGGAGGCGATTGCGGAGTTCGGTCTCCACCGCGGCGGCATCAGGGGCGGGCGCCCACCGACGCCCGAGGCTCGCGAATACCACGGGATCCGGCTCGGGTTGGAATTCATCGGGCCCGGGCCTCACCAGCGCGGTGACGAGATCCGGATCGAGCCACTGTCCGACCATGCCCTCGAAGGAGTTCCACAGGCTCACCGGGGGGCGCTCGATGAATCCCCCGCCCTCGACAAAGCCCTCGAGCTCGATGATGGGTCCATCCAGAGTGAGAGTGAGCCGCCCCTGGAAGGTGTCAAAAACCAGACGGGAAAGCTCGTTGAGTGAATAGGCCTGCCCGGTGTCGATGAGGAGGACATCGGCGACCCTTTCCATGGTCGGCTTGAGCTCCCTCACCAGATCGTCCTCGTGATCCGTCAACGGACCGGACTCCTCGGCATGGATTTCGAAGACGTGGGAGATACAGGGTGCGGCGCGATCGGGAGCTTCGTCGAGATAGGCGTAGAGCGCGGTTGCGGCCTCGAGGTAGGCGGAGACCTCTTTCGACCACGCCGTCAGAGAGGCGTCGAGGACGGTTCGCTGCTGCCGAGTGGCCTGGCCGGCTGCCGCGGGGTGGAGCTGGAGCTCGCGAACTCGGCCCGTCTCATCGTAGAAGGCGCCGAGGCCTTCGTTGCCGAGCAGGCGCTCCACGGGGCGAAATGAATCGAGCAGGGCGCTGTGGATCCCACGACGGGGCTGACCGTCGTGGCGCTCGATGGAGTTGCGGTCGGCGATGGCGCCGAGCTCGGAGAAGCTCCGGCTCCACCGGTCCCAGCCCGTGGCGAGGGCGTTGCGGGCCTCGTCCGTCCGATCCTCGACGGCTTGGTTGTCGCCCGCCGAAGAAGGCGGGGCGATATCGCGGACCGCGGTCACGACGATGGCCCGGCCCGGCGTGAAGAGGATGTGGAGGTGGTCGCGTACCGGCTCCTCATAGCAGGAGAGGATCGGCAGGCAGAGGCCGACGGCGATGGCGGTGCGGACGGGTTTCATGGTGCGGCCAGTTTAGATCAGCCGCTCAGGGAACGACGAGGCTCCAGGCCGAGGGATCACCGGTCTCGAAGCCATCCGAAAAGAGGCCGAGCTCCAATGCCCACAGCTCGCGGCCGTGGACGAGGTCCATCGCCGAGAAGAAGACCCGGCGGCCGGAGAGGAGCGGCGCCCACGGATCGGATGAGTTCGGCCCGGGGACGAGATCGAAGACTCGTGTGCCTTCCGGAGACCCGTCGGTGACCACCAGCTCCCTTCCGAAACCGTCGACCTGGGCCGGGAAGTAGAGTCTGCCGCGGTCGACCACGGCCTCGGGATCGAACGACGGGAACCGGCTCCCGCCCGGGCCCTCGACGAGCTCGAAGGCCATGGCGGTGCCGCCGGGCGTGCCGTCGGTGAGCCAGAGTTCCCAGCCATGGACGCCGTCGGTGTGCCAGAAGGCCACCCAATCGCCGAAGGAAATCAGACCGGTGGGCCAGAACGATTCCGAGCCCGGGTAGACGTCGGCAACGAGGGAGGTGCCGCCGGGGGCGCCGTCCGACCGCCAGACCTCGACGCCGTGCACGCCGTCGTTGGCGGTGAAGAAGACATCGTCGCCGTGCGCCGTGAGCTGGGAGGGGAGCGAGCCGGGATCGCCGGGGTAGATGTCGGCCACCATGTGAGTCCCGGCGGCGGTGCCGTCCGAGCGCCAGAGCTCGGTGCCGTGCGCGGCCGTCCAGGCGGAGAAGAACAGGACATTGCCGGCGCTCGTGAGGGACCGCGGCGAGGCGTCGTCGGTCCCCGGAGCGATGTCCATGACCCGCCAGGTCCCGGCCTCGGTGCCGTCGCTGCGCCAGAGCTCGTCGCCGCCCGCGTCGTCGTGCGCGCCGAAGAAGATCACCGAACCCAAGGCCGCGATCTCGTCGCTGCGGATGTCGACGGTCGCGACCCTCGAGGTCCCTGCAACGGTGCCGTCGGTCCGCCAAAGACCGGGTTCTCCGACCTCGTCTCGCCCGGCGAAAAAGACGATTCCGGCGATTTCGACCGCCCATTCGGGTCCGGCGGCCGGGACCACGGCCGCGAGCTCGAAGGTGCCAGACAACGTGCCGTCTGAAACCCAAAGTGCCGAATCGCCGGTCCCGTCATCGGCCCCGAACAGGACCTTCCGTCCGAGCATGGAGATCGGGGCCGGGGAGGAGCTGTCCGGTCCCGGACTGATGTCGCGGGTCAGCCGGGTGCCGGCGGCGGTGCCGTCGGAAAACCACAGCTCTCTCCCCTCGGTTTCGGTTTCGGCGCCGCAGAATGCGATTCCGTCGCCGCCGAGACAGCCGAGCGGGATCGACGACAGGGGGTGCACCGAGTCGTGGACCATCGTGGTCCCGGAGGCCGTGCCGTCGCTCCGCCAGAGCTCCGGGCCGGTGGCCCCGGCAAACGCGCTGAAGAAGACCTCGTCGCCGACGACGGTGAGATCTGCGGGGAAGGACGATGCGGACCCGGGGTTGAGGTCGGCGACCGGGACGGTGCCGGCGCTGCTGCCGTCGGTTTGCCACAGCTCGTTGCCGGTCGCGCCGTCGTCGGCGTTGAAGATGAGCACCCCGCCGAGCGTGGCGAGGCTTTGGATCTCGGCGTCGGCGGGGCCGGGGTTGATGTCCTTGACCAGATGGGTGCCGAGCTCGCTACCGTCGCTGAGCCAGAGTTCGGCGCCGGTGGCATCCCGCCGAAGGGTGAACGCGAGCTCGCAGCCGAAGCCGGTAAACAGAAACCCGGAGCTCGGATCGGGCCCCGGGGTGAGATCGGCCACCATGAGGGTGCCCGCGTCGGTGCCGTCCGAGCGCCACAGCTCTCGCCCGGAGACTCCGTCATCGGCCATGAAGAACACCTGCGAGCAGACCGGCGTCAACCAGGACGGTTCGCTGCTTTCGGGGCCGGGGTTGATGTCCTTGACCCGCCATGTTCCGGCCTCGGTGCCGTCCGACCGCCACAGCTCGCGGCCGCCGGCGGTCGGCGTTTCGGCACTGAAGTAGAGCGCGCCGCCCATGGCGACGGCGCCGAACGCCAGCGACGAATCGGGTCCGGGTGCGATGTCCTTGACCGGACGGGTACCGGGCCCGGTGCCGTCGGTGATCCAGAGCTCGTTGCCGGTCGCCGGGTCGAAGCCGATGAAGAAGACCACATCGTCGAGCGCCGCGATCCATGGTTGGGTGTTTCCCGGAGTCGCCCCTGGCACCGCGACGGTCCCGTCCGGAGTGCCGTCGGTGAGCCAGAGCTCGCGATCGAAGGCTGCCGGCGACGCAAAGAAGTAGGCGGTATCGCCGGCGACCGTGAGCGCCGTCGGCGCCGCACCCGGGAACCCCGGTTGAATGTCTTTGATCATTCGGGTCCCGGCTGCGTCGCTGATCCAGAGCTCGGCGCCGTGGACGCCGTCGTCGGCTCTGAAGATGAGCGCGTCCCCGAGCTCGACGAAAAACAACGGATCGGAGCTCGACCAGCCCCCCTTGATGTCGAGGGCGAGACCGGTGTCGCCGGTGGCCGGGTCGGTGACCCAGAGCTCGGCGCCGAGGTCGATCCGCCGGCCCGAGAAGAAGACCGATTCCCCGGCCGCGGTGATCCACTGCGGCCCGAGGCCGATGTCGGCGCGGCCGCCCGGCCAGATGTCGGCGACCATCCGCTGTGGCTCGGCGGCGGACGCGGCAGCCGCCGTCATCAGGAGCGACGCGAAAACGGAGCGAACACGGCCGAAGAGCATGGACGTTCGCACCAACCGACTCCTTTCGAGTTGCCGCCGATCTTACCAGGCGTCACGGGAACCGCTCGAAATACCATTTGCCCCATGAGCAGCGCTGTGGATCATCCCCCGGCCGGTCGCGGGTGGCGCGGTGAGCCTCGCAACGGATCGGAAAAGGCGGCCCGACTCGGCGCAGGCATTGGCAATTCCAGGCTGTTGGACTATCTTGGCAGCCACAGCGAAGATCGTTAACCCGCACTTCTCACCGGGTTTCGTCGCGAGGGCGGCGAGGTGCAGTTCCCGGCTGGGGTTTCGATCCGAGGGGCGCGGAGGCGTACTTGACAGTACGTCGAGCACCCGGAGGTGAGAAAACCCAGCTGGGGGCCGCGCATCGCCGGCCGCAGCAGACAGCCGGTGAGAAGGGCGGGTCAAGCCCGAGATCTGCTCCTAGAACCGGAGGTCATCGTGAAGCGTGTGGTTTCGTCCGCGGCGCCGATTGCCGTCCTGCTCCTCGCGTCCGCGTCGTGGCTCGGCGCCGTCGAGGGCAGGTGCATCCAACAGACCCGGTACTGGGGCGGCGACGGTCCGGCGCAACATCTCGTGGTGGTCGACGGCCACGCCTTTTTCGGCGGATTCACCCTGCGTGTCGCGGATCTCGCCGATCCGACCGATCCACGAGTGGTGCATGAAGTGCGGCTCG
The DNA here is from genome assembly GCA_963823445.1 of uncultured Acidobacteriota bacterium. GTDB lineage: Bacteria > Acidobacteriota > Thermoanaerobaculia > Thermoanaerobaculales > Sulfomarinibacteraceae > JAHECW01. The sequence goes on along the minus strand of CAWGLT010000007.1, from coordinate 432,494 downwards.
ATGGCTACGCCACCGATCTCGAGGCGAGCGGCGACCGGATCTATGTGACCGATTTCAGCGACGAGATCACGGTGATCGACGCCGAGGTTCCCGCCCAGGCGAGGATCGAGGGTCGGTTCTGGGCGGAGGAACCGGGATGGAAGCTGCGCGAGCTCGCGGTTCGCGGCGACCTGGGGATTCTGAGCGGTCAGACAGTTTCGACCGGGACCGTGTCCAGACTTTACACCCTCGATCTCTCGGGAGTCGACCCGAGGCCGGTGGTCATGGGTTCGGTGCGCATCAACGGTGCGGTCGAGGCCCTCGCCCTCGGCAGCGGAGTGGCGGTTGCGGCGACGAGCGAAAACAGGTTGTTCTTCATCGATACCAGCGATCCGACGGCGCCTTTTGTTGCCGCGGAGTTCAACGCCTCCGACTGGCTGGTTTCGGGCGAGGTCAGGTTTCTCGAAGCGAGCGGAAACCTGTTGGCCATCTCCGACAGCGCGGGAAGGGTGAACCTGGTCGATATCACGGTCGCGAGCAATCCCAGGTACCTGTCGTTGATCCAGGGTCTCGACATCGGTGTCGTTACCGTGGCATTCGACGGGCCCACGCTCCACGCCGTCGGTTCGACCTGCACCCAGCTCGGCTTCTGCGGCGGCTATGCGCTCGTCGACATCGTGGCGCCACGTTCACCCGACGTGATCGGGCGGGTCGCAGGCCCCAAGATGACGAGCCCGGCGCCGCACGCCGGACACGTGGTGGCGGCGGCGCTCGATGCCGGGATGCGGGTCGTGGATCTGCGCGGCTTGACGAATCCGGCCGTCCTCGATGTGATCCGACCGGCGCGTGAAGCGGGGGCCATCGCGAGTGCCGACAGGTTCGTCCACGTCGTCGATGTCACGAGCCTTGCACATCCGGCCGATCCCAAACGCAACGTCCTGAGGGTCTTGGAGCGCTCCCCCGACGGGAGCCTCGGCGAGACCGCCTCCTACGCTCCCGAGGGCGAAATCTGGGCGGTGGCCGCCACCGGCACCTACGCCGCTGCCGCGATCTACGACGAATTGGCTGATTTCCACTCGGTGGAGGTGGTGGATGTGGCCGATCCGACGGCGCCCAGGATCGGGACCCGTCTCGGGGCGAGGCTTTCGGTCGAGTTCTCCACAGTTGCTCCTCATCTGAGGATGCACGACGACAGGCTCTATCTGAGCCTCCACGATTCGAATGACGTCTTGATCTACGATGTTTCTCCGGGCGGGGTCGTGAGGCAAGTTGGAAGGTACTCGCCGGGGGCGGAGCTGGTCCATTTCGCGGTGTCGTCCCGGGATGTGATGGCGGTGGCGGTGCGCGATGGCGACACGGGTTGGATCGAGATCGTGGACACCCGGGTCCCTTCGGCGCCGATCGTGGCGGCGGTCTTCGACCTGCCCGAGCCCGCCGACGTGGCGCTCACTCTTGAGGCCGAAGGCTCGCGGTTGGCCGTTCTCTGCCGCGCCTTCGACGGATCGGTCGGTCCATACAACTACGCGATCCTCGTTGATGTCTCGAATCCGTCCGATCCGACTGTGGCGATCGATGTTCTCACCGGAGGCGAGTGGATCGCGATCACCTCAGGTGTGCTGCATACCATCGGCCCCAGTCCTCCGCCGTTTCCCACCCTGCACTATGCGAGGGACGTGACCAATCCTCCCGATGCGGGTCCGGCCGAGAACCTCGGGTATCTCGAGATCTCCCGCGATCGGGTGGATGCCGATGGGCCGTACTTCAGTCTCAGCCGGAACCGTCTCGAGGTCCACCGCTACGGAAACTGTGGACCCCTCGCGGCCAGGCTCCGGCCGGTCGCGCATCCGGAGTGATCTGGCCCGAAGTATTCATGAGCTGTCTGCTGCGGCCGACGATGCATCCGCGCCAGCCTCCGTTTCTCATCTCGGGGTGCTCAACGTACTGTCAAGTACGCCTCTGCGCCCCGAGAGGAGAAAAGGCGATTGGCATCGGTGCCTCGCCGACCTCGCGACGAAACCTCATGAATACTTCGGGCTGGCCGCCCCGCTACCAGTAGTTCTTCAGGACGATCGGCCTCAGGTCTTCCGCTGAGACGGTTACGTCGATGGGACCCGTGGAGTAGGGCGCGATTTCGTACGCGTCCCAGTGGAATACGATGCCGTCATCGGTGATGCCGAGGTTGTCGGGCAGGGTGAAGCCCTCCTCGGGAAACCAGAATCCCGCAGCCTCGAGATCGTCGTCGGGTCCGAGCCCCCGATCGGCGCGGAACCGGCGCTCGGCGAGCGATGCCAAGGTGCCGAGGTCGGTCGTCACGTCGTCGACCCCGAGAAGCCGGCCGCTTTCGACATCGAAGGACACGAGCCTGCGGCGCGTGTTCGGGTGGGCCCCCCCGGTGTAGGCGAACTCTGTGATCTCGATGGTGACCACCGCGGGAGTGCTGGTGATCGCAGTGGCCGTGATATCGACGTTCCATGCGGCGGTCGCGTCGGGAAACGCCTCGACAAACGCCCGGTGCTCGGCGAGAAACGCCGCCGCGAGCTCCTCCGGCTTATCGATCGGGTTTCCGACCTCCTCGGGGAGCAGGGAACGCATCCGGCTGACGAGATCGTGAAGCAGATAGAGATCGATATTGTCCCGGACAGCATCGGTGCCGCCGCCGATTGCCGCGATGGACTTCAACGTGACCCGGGCGCACTTCGCGTCGGAATCGACGCAGCCGCGGCTCTCCGCCGAGATCTCCCGGGCCTTGAATCTGACGGCGCCGCCGTTTTCGGGAGTGGTCTTCGGCGGTTCGGCGGCGCACGCGGCGACGAAGACGAGGGCGGCGGCAACGGCGGGGTGGCGGGCTTGGAACATGGATCCTCCGGGGGACGGCCTCGCCGGGAGTGTACTGCGGCTTTGGGTTTTTGGGGCAGGTGACCCTGCTCACCCGGAAGGGAGCAGGGTCGGTGTAGAGTTGAGTCGGCGTTTGACTGACGGGTGTTGCACGAAACCGATGCTCCATGGAGGTGGTGCGGTGCGGACAATCGTCCTGCGTTCGATATGGGTTCTCGTCGTTGCGGCGGTCGCGACCGGTCTGAGCGCCCAGGACTGTGACTGGGACTGGGTCAATCCGACCCCGCCGAGGGTCGACATCTTCCGCCTCAAACAGGAGATCAACGCATTTGTCGGGGTCGGCGCCGAAGGGACCATCATTCGCAGCGCGGACGGTTTTCGTTGGGAACTGATCGAGAGCGGGGTCTCCGGCGACCTGTTCGGCGTCGACTGGGGAGCGGGGGTGTTCGTGGCGGTGGGCGACGGCGTCGTGCTCCGCAGCGCAGCCGGCTATGGCTGGAGCATCGTCCATGTCGATCCCGAAGCGAAGCTGGTCGATGTCGAATTCAGCGCCTCGCGATTCGTCGCGGTTGGCGACGGCCTCGACGGTCATGTCCTGACAAGTCGTTTGGGAACCGACTGGGAAGCTGTTCCGGTTCCGTGGAGCGGGGCCGCGAACAGCATCGCCGGCTCCAACGACGGCTTCTATGCGGCGGTCGGGACCGGGATCTGGTTCAGCCCGAACGGATTCGACTGGGTCTTCGAGGATTCGGCGCCGGCGACCCTCGCGTTCCTGGCCGAAGGAGCCCACGCCAAGACCGCCGGCTCCGATCTCTTCGAGCTCGACAGGATCGATCTCGCGTGGACGGGGACTCGACTCCTCTGGGCCGGAGGCAGCGAGCTCTGGTCGCGGCAATCGGTCGGCGAGTGGGACCTGGTCGCGAGCCTCGGCGGGTGCGAGCCCTGGAGTGACTGGCTCGGGGTGGCCGCCGGGCCGGGTTGGGCGTTGGCGAGCGGGATCTCGGGTTGTCCGACGCCCTATCTCGATCCGACCGTCTCCCTTGCCATCAGCGTCGATGGCGGGCAGTCCTTCGGAAATCCCTGGGAGACCGAACTCGGAGGTTTCCCCGCTCTCGCCCGCTATGGTTCACGGTGGGTTGCGGCGGGGGCCTCGGGCGATGTCGTGACGAGCGCCAACGGAAGCACCTGGGATTGCAACAACGGCAGCTGCACCTCACTCGGGTGCGAGGACGAATTCAGCGACCTGGCCACGGATGGGGATCGCTGGACGGCGGTCGGGGGGGTCGGCCTCTGTGACAACGGCCTCAAACGAAGATCCGGCGGGACCACGGCGACGTCGAGTTCCGGTGGGAGCTGGGAGGTTCACACGATTCCCGGCGACCGTTTTCGCGGTGTCGCCTACTCCGGACAGCAGTTCCTCGGTGTCGGCGACGGTTGGGTCGCGCACAGCGCGAACGGCGTTTCATGGACAACCGCAGGTTCGCCCGGGGGGGCCACGCTCCGTTCGGTTGCCGCCGGCGGCGGTTCGACGGTCGCCGTGGGTCTGGGTGGCGCACTCTTCGTCAGCGACAACGGATCGGATTGGTTCGAGCCGTTTCTTTACGTCACCGCCGATCTCGAGAGGATCGTCTGGCTCGGTGATCAGTTCCTCGCCCTCGGTCGTGGGGGGACCATCCTGAGATCGACCGACTCCCTGAACTGGGACCATGCTCTGACTTCGGCAACGGCGGATCTCAATGGTGGGGCGGCCGGACCTGAAGGCATGATCCTGGTGGGCGACGGCGGCACCATTCTGGCAAGTGACGATGGTCAGGTGTGGGCTCGTCGGCTTTCGGGGGTCGATTCGTCGTTGCAGGACGTGAGCTGGGGTGTCGACCGCTTTGTCGCGGTCGGTTGGGATGACCCCGCCGACGGTTCCCGTCCGGGAGTCATGCTGGCGAGTCGCTCCGGGCGGGATTGGACCCGCTTGACGGTGCCGGGCGAGGCGCTCAAGCGGGTTCGGTGGACCGGGGACTCCTGGCTCGTCGTCGGTGGGGAACGAACGATCATGACCGCCGACTGTCTCGGGACCCTCATCGAGCTCGAGAGCCGGCACCTCCAGGTCCCCTACCTCGCGACCGTCGATCTCGTGGTCCGGCTGTCCGAGGCTCCCGATGAGGATGCGTCGATCAGCGTGAGATCGTCGCTGCCCGCCGCGGTGGTGGTGCCGGAGGAAGTGACGATCCTTGCCGGGTCCGACACCGTGTCGGTCCCGGTGACGGGCGCCGCGGTGGCAGCCTCGACGGTCCTGACCCTGACCCTGGCGGATGATCTCGGCGGCGGATCGCTCACCTTGCTGGTCACGGTCCAACCACTCGAGGGGAGGCCGCGAAAGCCGTCGGGCAGGGTTGCGCCCTGATCAACCGGCGATGATCTCGGAAATCCGTCGCCTCGGCTTGTCGGATCCCCTGTAGAATCGTGTTGTGACCCGCACGACCCTGGCGCTCATCCGAAGCCTGCGGCCAGAGCAGTGGCTCAAGAACGGCTTTGTTCTTGCACCGTTGGTCTTCTCAGGTCTTCTCGACGACCCGAATGCCTGGGCGAGGAGCCTGCTCGCCGTGGCCGCGTTCTGCGCCGCTTCGTCGGCGGTCTACCTCGTCAACGACGTCCTCGATCGCGAAGCCGACCGCAGCCATCCGAGCAAGTGCAACCGTCCCATCGCCTCGGGCGAGGTTTCGGTCGGGGCGGCTCTGGCGACCTCCGTGATCCTGGCCGCCGCTGCAATGACTGCGGCATTCGCGCTGCGAGGCCTCTTCCCCGCTGTCCTCGGAAGCTACATCCTGCTCGTCGTGCTTTATTCGGCGATCCTCAAACGGGTGGTCTTCATCGATGTCCTCGTGCTCGCAGCGGGTTTTGTGCTGCGGGTGGTCGGCGGTGCGGTGGCCATCGATGTTCCGGTCTCGCGTTGGTTGCTGCTCTGCGCCTATCTGCTCGCACTCTATCTCGCGCTCGGCAAACGTCGGTCGGAGCTCGCCCTGCTCGGCGATGACGCAGGAACCCATCGTGAGGTTCTCGGTCACTACACGCTGGGGCTCGTCGACCAGGCCATCAGCGTCGTTCTCGGGGCGACGGTGCTGGCCTACACCCTCTACACGGTGGCGCCGGACACCGTGGCCAAGGTCGGTTCCGAGGGACTCATGACGACGGTGCCGGTGGTGCTCTACGGCCTCTTCCGCTACCTCTATCTGCTCCACCGCCATGAGCTCGGCGGCAGCCCCACGCGCGTGCTCGTCACCGATCGGCCGCTTCTGATCACCGTCATCGTCTGGCTCGCCGTCGCGTCGGCGGTCGTCCGCTCGAACTGAGGCCGGAATGAGGCCGCCGAAGGCTCTTTGCCGACTCGGGTTGCTGTGGATGACGGCGGTGGCGCTCGGATGTTCGGAACCGGTCGATTCGCCGAAGCACCTCGTGGTGATCGTCGTCGACACCCTTCGCGCTGATGTCCTCGCCTGTTACGGCGGCGATGCCGTGACTCCGAATATCGATGATCTGGCGGCCCGGGGCGTTCGATTCGAGCAGGCGCGGAGCCACATCCCCATCACCGGGCCGAGCCATCTGAGCCTCTTCACCTCGCTGCTGCCCAATCAGCACGGCGTGCTCAACAACGCCCAGACGGCGCCCGATGACGTCGAATCGCTCGCGGAAATCCTCAAGAAATCCGGATTCGCCACGACCGGTGTCGTGAGTCTCGGTGTGCTCGACCGGAAATTCGGATTTTCTCGCGGTTTCGATTTTTTTGACGATCGGACCAAGGGTCGATACTGGAGGGACGCCGCCGAGGTCAACGAAGTCGTCCTTCCCCGGTTGGGCGCCACGAACGGGGCGAGAGAGTTTTTCTGGATCCACTACTCCGACCCGCATTCACCATACGCGTCTCCCGATGCGGATCTGCCTGCTGTGAATCTCTTCCTCGACGACGTGTTTGTAGCTCGAGTACGGCTCGACGGCCGGCGGTTTTCGATTCCCGTCGACCTCCCACCGGGTGAGACCGGTCTCGAGTTCCGTCTCGATGGAGATGAGGAATCCCGAAGGGTGATCCTGCGGCGGTTTCGATTTCGGGGCGGGGAGGCGCGGATCGAGCCCCGAGCAGGCGTCGATCTGAGTGAGGGGAGATCGAACCGAAACGTCTTCTATGGGCGGACGCCGATGGCGGTGGACCTGGTGAACCCGGGCGGCGCCGCAATCACCGGAGACTTCGAGGGAACGATCGAGTTCACGCCCGAGAGGAAGGACCTCCCCCGGTTCTATCGCGACGAAGTGGAGTTTGTCGATCGCGAGATCGGCCGACTCGTCGAGGCTCTGCGATCCGCCGGAATCTGGCAGGACTCGCTGGTCGTCTTCCTCGCCGATCACGGGGAGGGATTGGGTCAATCGGGCCGCTTCGCCCATGTCGATCACCTCTACGAGGATACGTTGCGGGTGCCGTTGATTCTGGTCGCGCCGGGCCGCTTGGCGCCGGGCGCCGTGGTTCAAGGATCCGTGAGGCTCATCGATGTCATGCCGACCATGCTGGAAATCCTGGGGGTGAGCCCCCCGTCGGGAATGACGGGCGAGACCCTCGTGCCCCTCATCGACGGATCCGGACCGGATCGTCCTTTGCTGGCGATGACCTTCGGCCCGCAGGCAAAGCGCGACCGCAGGGCGCTGGTTGCCGACGGTTTCAAAATCGTCTGGACCGTCGAAGGCGACGGACGCGAGCTCTTCAATCTCGCCGTTGATCCGAACGAACTCGTCAACCTGGCCGAGAAGGAACCCGCACTGGCGGCCGCGATGCACGAGCGTCTCGTGCGCGAGTTGGCCGAGACCGACAGCGATGGCCGCGCTCTGCCCGCTGACCTCAGTCAAGACGAAATCGAAGGCCTGGAGGCGCTGGGATACGTCCACTGAGCGGCGCCGTGAGGTGAGCCCATCATCCCATCGCAGTTTCACCGCCAAGAACGCCAGGCACGCGAAGACCATCGCAACGGCCATCGCATTCTTGACTCATCGCACCATCCCATCGCAATAGGACACGGATTGACACGGATGACCGCGGATCGCACGGATTTTTTCGAGAGTGGGTGGTCGTTACTCGGTCGTCATAAAACTCCGTGTCAATCCGTGTTCATCCGTGTCCCATTTGCGATGTGTCCGTAAGGCGCCGAGCTGCGGCTCTGGCCTGTTTGATGCAATCGTTGACCGAGACGCCGCGGTAGGGAGAGCCGGCGAGCTCGACGCCCGCTGCGCGGGCGGCGTTCTCGGCTGCGGTCACGCGATCGAGGTGGCCGACGGTGTACTGCGAGATGCCTTCGGCCCAGCGGGCGATCCACACCGAAGCGGGCTCCGGATCGCGGCCGAAGATTCGGCCGTGGGCGGCCCGAACCGTCGCGATGAGGGCGTCGTCGTCGAGACGGGCCTGATCGGGCTCGCGGGCGCCGCCGAGCATGGTGCGGAGAAAGACGGCGCCGCCGGGCGCCTGTCCGGGGAAGATCGAGTGGCAGTAGAGCGTGCCGAGGATGCCGGCCCTTTCGGCTTTTGGAACGAGAAAGCCGAAGCCGTCGACCGGTCGGCCGAATACGTCGGCGGGGTAGGAGGCCATGACCACGGCGATGGGGACCGTCGGGATCGCTTCGAGCGGAGCTCGAACAACGGGCGCCAGCTCGGAGAGCAGGGCGGCGGCGCCGGAGGCGGGAAGGGTCAACAGAACGCGGTCGGCTCGAATGACGGAGCGGTCGGTTTCAATCCGGTAGCCGCCGTTTTCGCGGCTGAGGCGGTGGACGGCGGTGGAGAGCCGGAGGCGATCGCCGAGTCGGCCGGCAATCTGGCGCGGCAGGTGCTCCATGCCATCGCTGAAGGTGTGGAGGGTACCGCCCGGGCCCGATGGTCCCGAACTCGTGCGTCCGACCCGCCTGGCCTCGCGCATTCTGGCGATGAGGGCGCGGGTCAGCGAGCCGTGCTCCGATTCCATGGCGTACATTTTTGGAAAAGTCGCTGCCAGCGAGAGCTTGCCGGAGTCGCCGGCGAAGACGCCGGTGACCATGGAGTCGACGAGGATCTCGGCCGCCTGCCTGCCGATCCGGCGGTGGGCGAAGTCGAAGACCGTCTCATCGCTATCGGGCCGACGCCGGGCAAAGGGCTCGGCAAAGACCCGCAGCCGACCGCCGAGGGGCAACAGGCTCGAAGCGGCGAAGGCGACGGGCGAGGTGGGCACCGCGCGGAGTCGTCCTCCGCGCAGGATAAAGCGATCGGCTGAGGCGTCGGCGGCGGCGACCAGGGCCTCGCCGAGACCGCAGAGCCGGGCGAGCTCGAGGGTGTCGGGAGCGTTGTCGAGAAAGCCCTGCGGCCCCCACTCGACGGTGTGTCCGGCATCGAGATCGGTGCGGATCTTGCCCCCGGCACGATCGGCTGCCTCGAGCACGAGAACATCTGTGATGCCGTGGTCGTGGGCGAGCCACTCCGCGGCCGCCAGCCCGGTGATGCCGGCGCCGATGATGGCGATGCGCGTGCGGGTCGTTTCAGTCATCGTCTGGGAGGGTAGCATCGCGAGCGCCGAGGTGTTCTTTCGATACCTCCCTTTCTGGGCCGCTGTGACGCGCCTCGTCCTCGTGCCTCGAGAGAACGCGAGACGGGTGCATCAAGAGTACGCGGAGTTGGCCTCGAACGGACGTGCCGTCTCAAACCCATTTTGGGAAGGAGCGCGTCGCCAATAGTGGCGCGCTTCGGGCCTAAACATCGTTTGAGGGGGCACTCTCGGGGAGCGTGATGGGGAATCTCGTCGGAGGCGCTTTCACGGAAACGGCATCCTCAGCACCGGCCTTCTGGGCCGCCGTGACGCATTGGCGTCCCGGCGACCCAGCGTCGCACCATCGGCGTGGTCGCGTGCCGGTTGATTGAGGGGGCTGCACCACGCCGATGGCGCGCAGCGGCCTGCCTCGTAACCGGGAGAGCCAGGATGTGGCGCGCCTCCCGGGGGAGCCCGGCATGGAACTTGTGCGGGGCGGGACGTATCGCCGTGAGGTTCTTCTGGCACAAAGCCATGCCCGGCACCCCGTTGGGGCGGGGTATTCCGCGGGTCCTGGACGACTTTGGGTTCGGGTCCACAACAGGTTTGGCGGACATTGTGGGGGTGGGCTTCCAGCCTGCCCGTCAGTATTGTTGAAGTTGGTTGGGCGTTTCCGAGAGAGTGCGGGACGGTCGGGCTTGGTGGGATTCTTGGCCACGGCTACGGGGTTCTATTGGCACCGGCCTTCTGGTCCGTCTTTGGCGACCCAGCGTCGCCCGATGAGCGCGGTCACGAGAAGGTTGCCGGAAGGGCCACGACCACGCCGATGGTGCGCCGGCGGCCTGCCTCGTAGCCGGGAGAACCAAGGTGAGGCGCGCTCCCCGAGGGAGCCCGGTATGACATTGTGCGGGGAGCGCCGCGTGCCGGGTGGTCGTTCCGGCACAATGTCAAACCCGGCACCCCGTTGGGGGGGGGCCGCGTGGCCTGGTCGGCTTCGGTCGCTGTCACTGAATCCCGCCGCTGTTCCTGCCGCTGTCCCTGTCGCTGTCCCTGTCGCTGACTCCAGCCGCTGGGGTGATTTCTCCCCCTACTCCCCTGGACTACGATTGACCCCTCACCAACCTCTCCTGAATGCCGTCACCGATCAGTGCGAGTGAGATGACGAGCGCGGCGATCGCGAACCCCGGGAGCGTCGCCAGCCACCAGCCGTCGATCATGACCCGGTGGCCCTGCGCGACCATGGCGCCCCAGGTCGGAATGTCGGGTGGGATGCCGAGGCCGAGGAAGGAGAGGGTCGCCTCGGCAAGCACGAGATCGCCGAGACGCAGGGCGGTGTCCTGGGAGAGGGGCCCAGCGAGATTCGGGAGGAAGTGGGTCCGCCAGGTTCTCAGCGGCGAAGAGCCCGCGGCCCTGGCCGCGAGCACGAAGGTCCGACCGCGCAGGGTCAGGACCTGTCCGCGGACGAGACGAGCGAGGCCCATCCACGAGCTCATTCCGAGGACGCTCACCAGCACGAGCGGTCCGGGGCGGAAAACGGTGGCCAGGAGAATCAGGAGAAAAAGCACCGGGAAAGCCATGAGGGCGTCGACGAGTCGCATGAGAACGGCATCCACCACGCGACCGCCGGTGGCCGCGCTGAGGCCCACGGTCGTCCCCACGAGCAGGGCGATGAGGGCCGCCAGGGCGGCGATGGAGATCGAGATCCGACCGCCGGCCAGGAGTTGGCTCAGAACGTCGCGGCCGAATCGATCGCTGCCGAGCCAGAATCGAGTTTCACGGATGGCGATGACCGTGGAGATGTCGACGGTTGCCGGGCGTCTGGGACCGTCCACGACGACGGTGTCGCCGGCGATCCGGACCGACGGTGAAACCAGGGTGCGGCCGTTGTCGACGACGACCTCGGTCACGGCCGTGCCCGGCGGCAGAAGCGCGGCGTGGGCCGGGTCGGCCCCCGGCGGCGCCGGCAGCACCACCGGGCCGAGCATGCACGCGACGACGAGCAGGCTGAGCCCGGTGACCCCGATCTCGAGCCGGCGGGACCGGCTCATGTGCGATCCTCGCGGGCGCGGGGATCGACGACGGCATAGAGCACGTCGGCCGCGAGACTGCCGATGAGGACCGCGACGGCGCCCATGAGGGTGATGCCCATGATCACCGGGATGTCCCGGGCGTGGGCGGCCTGGAGCAGGGCGAGCCCGACCCCGGGCCACGAGAAGACCGATTCGATGACCACCGATCCCGAAACCAGAAACGGCAGGGACAGTCCGAGGAGGGTGACGACGGGCAGCAGCGCCGGCCTCAGGGTGTGGACCCAGAGGATCCGGCGTTCGCTGAGTCCGCGCGCCCTCGCGGCGAGGATGTAGCGCTCGCCGCGGATGTCGAGAAGGGTCGAACGCAAGTAGCGCGCGGTACCTGCGGCGCCCACCAACCCGAGACACGCAGCCGGGAGAACCAGATGCCGGAGAAGATCGAAGAGGGAGGCGACGGGATGCAGCGAGTCGGCGCCCACCGAGTGCATGTGCGAGGCAGGGAACCAGCCGAGGAGGAGCGCGAAGACGAGGATCGTCAGGCCGGCGACCCAGAACGAGGGCAGACCGGCGATGACGAGACCCGAGACGGTGCTGACGCGATCGAACCATCCGCGCGGGCGGCGGGCGGCGCCGACCGCGACGAGGATGCCGAGGAGGAAGTCGAGCAGGAGCGCGGCCGCGCCGAGAAGAAGGGTCGCAGGCAGGGCGCGGGCGAGCAACCGGCCGACGGGTTCCCTGGTGACGAAGGAGGTCCCGAGATCGCCGGTGACGACGGCGCCCAGCCACGTCAGATACTGGCGATACACGGGTTGATCGAGACCATAACGCGCCCGGAGTGCGTCACGCTGTTCGACGGTGAGGCCCGGGTGGTCGATGGTGTCGGCATAGCTTCCCGGAGCGGCGGCGACCACGACGAAGGTCAGGGTCGCCACCAGCCAGATCATGGGAATCAGCAGCAGCAGACGGCGGGCGATCAAGCCTCTCACTCGCCGGCGGGCTCCGTCTCAACGTACCACTCGTCGATGTTGAAGTACGGCGTCGCCGCATTGACATCGACTCCTCTCAGGCGCGAGGCGTGCGCCGTGAGCCGGGTGTTCTCCACCAGAAAGGTGTAGGGCTGGTCCGCCACGATGAGCGCCTGGATCCGGTCGAAAAGAGGTTTCTGTTCGGTGAAATCGGTCATCTCGCCGACTTCGGCGAGAAGCCGGTCGACCTCGGGATTCGAGTAGCGGCCGAAATTGAAGGTCGGCTCACCCGGGGGGGGCGACTCCCAGAGCCCGGCGAGATCGATCCGGGTCGGCTCCTCCCAGCCGTTGATGAGGGCGTCGAATGTGCCCTCCTGCATCGCCGCCATGAGGGTTCCCCACTCGACAAACCGGGGTTCGGCCCTGACCCCGATGCGTTTGAGGTCCTCCTGGATCAATATCGCGAGGTCCTGACGGAGTTCGTTCTCGGCGGGCGCCAGGAGCTCGATGGCGAAGCCGTCGCCGTCCTTGTCGAGGACACCGTCGTCATCGCTGTCGGTCCACCCCGCGGCTGCGAGGGCGCCCCGGGCGGCGTCGGGATCGAAGGGCACGGGCTCGAGATCGCGGTTGAAGGCCCAGAACGGCGACAGGACGGGGCCGACCCCGAGCCGGCCGAAACCGCCGTAGACCACGTCGATGAGGGTTTCCCGGTCGATGGCTTGAGTCAGCGCCCGCCGGATCCGCGGGTCGGCGAGGAGGGGCTTTTCGGTGTTCCAGCAGACGTGGGTATACGAACGGTCGTCGTAGATCACGAGCTCGAGGTCCTTGTGCGCCCGGACGCGATCGATGTTGGCCGGATTGATGGAACGGACAAAGTCGAGTCCGCCGGCGAGAAGTTGGGTGACGAGACCCTGCTCGGAATTCACGATTCGAAAGACGACACGGTCGAGATAGGGGAGTCCGGGCCGGTGGTAGTGGGGGTTTCTCTCGAGGGTGATCTCCTGTTGCGGTGTGTGGTTTGCGAGGTCGAACGGGCCCCCGCCCAGGACGTGCCCTCGCCACTCGGTATCGTCCCAGCGCTCGAAGGGGATTTCGGCCCAGACATGAGCCGGGATGATGAGGCCGTCGTTGAGATCCATGAACTGATAGGGGTAGTGGCGGCTGTAGGCGACCCGAACGGTGCGGTCGTTCACCGCTTCGACGGATCGGATGAACTCCTTGCCGTCGCCGTAGAGCCAGTCGATCTCCGGCGAGGTCTGGACCTGCCAGGTGAAGACCACGTCCCGCGCCGTGATGGGGACGCCGTCCGCCCACCTGGCATCGGGGTCGAGCTCGAGGGTGAGGACGAGGTGGTCCTCGGACCAGGTCCAGGATCTCGCGAGTGAAGGTTCGAAGGACGGTGGATGGCGGTGGTAGTCGGTCTGTTCGATGGCGAGGGAGGGATAGACGAGTGCGAGAACGTGTTCGGTGTCGAGATCTTCGACGAGATAGGGGTTCCAGTTCTGGACATCGGCGAGCAGCCCGATGACCACGGCGCCGCCGCGGGCGGGCGGGCCATCGGCGGTAGCGACAGGTGGAGGCGCTTGCGGCGACCCGCAGGCGACGACCACCAGGAGAAGGGCGAGCGCCGAACGTGGCTTCTTCATCTTTATGACCTCAAAGCTATCCTACCGCGCCCTGCCCTTTGTAGCGCAGGCGTCTCGCCTGCGATGGTGCGATGAGTCAACAGTGCGATGACTTCGTGACCCCTTCGCGCCTTCGAGTCTTCGCGCTTGCGACGGTGCGATGGTGCGATGTAATTCATCATTCATCATTCATCATTCATAATTCGACCCGTCGGTGTGTGTACAATCCGCCCGTCAAGGGAGGCTCACATGGCGAAGCTCGCGCTCATCTCGGTGTCCGACAAGAGGGGTCTCAACTTCCTCGGACCCAAGCTCGAAGAACTCGGTTGGCGGTTGCTCTCCACCGGCGGCACGGCCCGCAGTTTGCGCGAAGCCGGCTGCGAGGTGGTGGAGGTCGGTGATCACACCGGTTTTCCCGAGATCCTCGGCGGCCGGGTCAAGACCCTCCATCCCCGGGTTTTTGCCGGGATTCTCGCCGCGCCCACCGAAGACCACTCGGCGCAGCTTGCCGAGCACGACATTCCGGCCATCGATCTGGTGGTGGTGAATCTCTATCCTTTCCGGGAGACCGTGGCCCGCGAAGGCGTCGCCCTCGCGGAGGCGGTCGAGCAGATCGACATCGGCGGCCCCAGCCTGCTGCGGGCGGCGGCCAAGAATCACGCCCGGGTCGCGGTGGTGGTGGATCCGGCCGATTACCCGCGGTTGCTCGGCGAGCTCGGCGATGGCGGCATCAGCGAGGAGACCCGAAGGGCGCTGGCGGTCAAGACCTACCGCCACACCGCCGCCTACGACGCGGCCATCGCCGCCCACCTGCCGGAGCTCATGGGCGCCGAGCGGAAGTCGTTCTCGGCGGCCGTCGCCGGTGACCTGCTCGAGAGCGAAGAGCAGGTCCTGCGGTACGGTGAAAACCCGCATCAGTGGGGTCTCGTCGCCAGACGCAACCATGCGCCGGGTCTCGCCGGCGCTCACCAGCACCAGGGCAAGGAGTTGTCATACAACAACCTCGGGGACGCAACCGGGGCCTGGCGGTTGGTCTGGGATCTGCCCGCGGCCGGGGTGGCGATCATCAAGCACGCCAATCCCTGCGGAGTCGGAATCGCCGAGGACATGACCGAGGCCTTCAAGATCGCGCGGGCGACGGATCCGGTTTCGGCCTTCGGCGGCGTGATCGTCGCCAACCGGAAGGTGGATGCCGCCTTCGCCGAGGTTGTCGCCGAGCAGTTCGCCGAGGTCGTGGTGGCGCCGGAATACGATGCCGCTGCTCTCGAAGTCTTTGCCAGGAAGAAGAACCTCCGGGTCCTCCGGGCCGAACCGGCGGCGCCGTCCGGCACCGTGATTCGCGATATCGACGGCGGGTACATCCTCCAACAGCGGGATGCCGGATGGGATGGCGAGGCTCACGATGTCGCCACCGAGCGGTCGCCGACCGAGACCGAATTCAAGGCTCTCGAACTCGCCTGGCGGGTGGTCAAGCACGTCGGATCCAACGCCATCGTCGTCGGCGCCGCCGACCGGATCCTCGGCATCGGCGCCGGTCAGATGAGTCGGGTCGACGCGGCCAAGATCGCGGTTGCGAAGGCCGTCGAGCACGGGCACGATCTCACCGGCAGCGTCGCCGCATCGGATGCGTTCTTCCCCTTCCCGGATGGGGTTGAAGCCCTCTACGAGGCCGGGATCCGCGCGGTGATCCAGCCGGGAGGATCGATCCGCGACAAGGATGTGATCGCCGCCTGCAACCGGCTCGGGATCGCCATGGTCATGACCGGGACGAGGCACTTCCGGCACTGAGGGCGGACCCGGCCCATCGCAGGTTCACCGCAAAGGCGCAAAGGACGCAAAGGTCATCCATCGCAATGGGCATCGCATTTTTTGACCCATCGCACCGTCTCATCGCAGGCCTCAAGCCAAAAGCGGTGGGTTCAGAGCAGGTCGGTCCTTCCAGCTGCCCTCGGAGACCTGCCCTTTGGTGTCAGGGAAGCAAACCCCTGAGCAGGCTGGAAGCCTGCTCCACAAAGCTGCATCCAACACTGTGATTTATTATGGTTGCTGGCGCGAGTTGTGGGGCGAGCTTCCAGCTTGCCCTTCAGAGACATTCCGGTCGATCGAGCGCCACAACGTAGTCAGCCAACCTCCACGCAACGAAGGACCCACTCACAATTGCGATGGCTTTGCGAATCTTCGCGATGAAATTACGATCTGGGGGGCTTCGCAGGGAACGCTGGCTTGGGAGCTTAGATGCCGCGTTCGAGGAGCAGCCGGGTTGCCTTGGCCAGGGCTTCCCGCTCCGGACCCTCCGGGAACCCGGCGGTGCGCTTGAGCGCCCGGTCGGCATAGAACTCGGCGCGGCGTTGGGTCTCGGCGAGGACCCCGGAGGTGCGGACCAGCTCCAGAACCTCATCCGCCGAGATCGCGTCGAATCTGCCGGTCGAGGCAACCGCCTGAAGTTGTTCGGTCCGGCGCCCGTCGAGCCGCGGCAACAGGAGAATGATGGGCAGCGTCGCCTTGCCCTCGCGGAGGTCGGCCATCACCGGCTTGCCGAGCTTGTTCCGCTCCGATGTGAAATCGAGCAGATCATCGACAAGTTGGAAACAGATCCCGAGATCGCGGCCAAACTCGGCCAGTGGCTCGGTGAGATGGAGGGTCGAGGGCTGGAAGAGCGCCGGGATGGCGCAGGCGGCGGCAAAGAGCTCGGCGGTCTTGCGGCGGGTGATGTCCATGTAGGCCGCGTCGTCGATGGCGAGGCGACCTCGTTCCTGGTCGGCGAGGATCTCGCCTTCGGTCATCCGCAGCGTCGCCGTGACGAGCTGGCGCATGACATCGACGTCACCGAACTCGAGGCAGAGATCCATGGCTCGACTGTAGAGCCAATCGCCGACGAGCACCGTGGTTTGGTTTCCCCAACGACTGTTGGCCGTCGGTCGACCCCGGCGGAGATCCGAACCATCGATGATGTCGTCGTGGACGAGCGTCGCGGTGTGGATCATCTCGATGACGGCGCCGTAGCGGACGTCGCGCTCGCCCTTGTAGGAGAGCATCCGGCTGATCAAAAGGACGAGGGCGGGGCGGAGCCGTTTGCCGCCGCTGCCGAGGACGTAGGTGCAGACATCGCGAACCATGGGTTCGGTCGTTTCGAATTCGCGGCTGAAGAACTCCTCGACGTTCTTGAGTCGGCCCATGATCGGCCAGAAGATCTCTCGGATCTGTGCTGAACGTTGAAGCGAAGACACCGCCTTCATAACCCGCGAAGGATAGCACGGCATCCGGACTCCGGCCGGAGGCCGGAGGGCTTGAGGACGTGGGGGCCTGAGGGATTGAGGGCTTGGGGACTGGAGGGCTTGAGGAGGCCTGGCAGGGGTCTCGAAGTTCGAATTGCGCCCGCCGGCGGCAGGTTCAATCCAACGGCCCCGGGTCCGTCGAGCACACCACGTTCGCGGGTGCGGCCGGAATCCAGGATCCTTCGGGGGGAGCCTTCGATCTCGTCCAGGCGGAGAACTTCAGGAGGTTCACCGCGCCCTGAGGATCGCGAATCGAGACCTCGTCCGGAAGATCGTCCTCGCCGAGAGTCACCTCGACGCGATCGACGCCTCCGGGTTCCTTCGGTACCAGGACGATTCCGAAATCGTCGCCCTCGGTGATGTCGAAGTGCACCAGCGCGCCGCGGGGGTCGAGAACAGCCGCGAGCGGTACCCGTTCCCACTCACGATCCGAGAGCTGGTGTTCATCACAGGTTTGATCGGGAAGATCAACCAGGCGAACGGTTCGCCCCTTCAGCCCCATGAGCCGGTGGGGAGGCTCCCCGGTATGAAAGAGGGCGCGATCGGGCCAGGCGAGCCAGACCCGGCCATGCGCCGTTTCGCCCATGGTCATCCCGGCGGGGATGTACTCCTGGTCGAATTCGGCTTGCCACGTTGATGCGCTCGAGAGCGCGCGGTTGAGCGCCTCGAGCCGCTCCGTCGCCCGGTCTTCGGCCCGTGCTGCTGACATCGGCGAAGCCAAAAGGGCCATGGCGGCGGCTGCAACGCGGTAGCTTCGAGTCATCGACCCTCGAATCAGGATTCGCCGTCGGTCAAGGTCTCGACGTAGAGGGTCTTGAGGGCCTGGACCACGACGAAGATCTTCTCGTTGTTGCTCTCCGGGGCCGTCGGGTAAAGAAAGAACCCGTGTTCCTCGACCGAGTACTGGGCGACACGGCCGTGGACGACCTCGCCGTCGAAGAACTCCACCCTGGCGGAGGCCGCGCTGCCTCGGGAATGGATATCCATGGAGGAGATCTGGACTTCGAGATCGCGTCGGCGCGGGTCCTTGATAAAAAAGACCGCTTTCAGTCCTTCGAACTCGACCCGGAAATCCTCACCTTCGGCGATTCTGACATCGACACAGTGGTCGCCCGGGCTGAACTCCCTGAGTAGGGCTCCCCGAAGTGTCGAACCGTCTCGGTAATGAAGGACTACCTCACGTCCGACCTCATCCCCCATCTTCCCCTCCAGACGCCGTGTAGCGCGCGGTTTCCATGCTACCACGCGAGCATGTGCGCAAACGCCTCGGGGCGACATGGTGGTTGCACCCCAACGACGCAACCGTCGCGAGTCGTGAAATTGTGATGCGGGATTTAAGCGGGGGAATGATCGCAGCCTGGCAGAAATTCAAGCTTCGATTTTTCGGACTCGATCAACCCCAAACCGTCATCAGACGTCCAAGAGATGCCCGCGCTCGTTGTGCGTGAGGATGTGATACATCTCCACTGCAAAGATCGATGACTTTACGATAGCAATGGATCGCGGCGTGATCATCTTCTCGGCAATACTGACGAAGTAGACCCTTCATCAACCAGGCTTCCGTCAGCTTTGGCGAAACATCCAGGATTCGGTCAAAAAAAATCTCTGCGACTTCCCAACGCTCCTCGGAAATGGCTCGTGCGGCGTGTCTCCGATAGACACGAATAATCGAGTGCTCGGGTTGAGGTTCCGACGGTCTCGATTGCGTGGCTTTTTCATAGAAATTGAGCATTGACAAGTACACAATGACGGAAGGTGCAAAGAATGTCAAGCAAAATAGTCAAAGTATTTGGAAATTTTTTTGACCAAGTATTGTGACAGAAAACCTCGACACCATTCCCTTGAATGTTGTCGATTCGTTTCCGGATTGCCCTTTGTCATCGGTGCGATGTTCCGGCGAGATGGAAAGACAAGTAAGAACGAAATCCGTCGCATTCTCTGAACCGATTGTTCTGATGGACGATCTCGGCGGGATGCAACCCTCGGCGTGTCTGAATCGAGAAGAGGCACGCCAACCGGGGGGGTCGGCGATGAGGAATGCGGCCGGGTGGGCGGGGGGCTTTTCCGGGAACCCCGCAGGGCCGTCTGCAAACTTGAGTCGGCACGGGTTATCATGACGCCATGGCGCGAAAAGAGACCTCCAATTTTGTCCACCTGCACCTCCATACCCATTACTCCCTTCTTGATTCGACGATCAGCATCCCCGAGCTCGTGACCCAGGTCTCGGGCTATGAAATGCCGGCCGTGGCGATGACCGATCACGGCAACATCTTCGGCGCATTTCAGTTTCACAAAGCCGCTTTGAATGCCGGCCTTCGCCCGGTGATCGGTTGTGAGGTCTATGTCGCCCCCGGCGACCACGAGGAGCGCTCTCCCATTCCAGGACGTCGCCGTCCCTACGATCACCTGGTATTGCTCGCGGAGAATGACCGCGGCTATCGGAATCTGATGTGGTTGGTGAGCGAGGGGTTTCTCAAAGGCTTTTACCACAAGCCGAGAATCTCGAAGGACGTCCTTGCCGACCACTCGGAAGGACTCATCGGTCTGTCCGCATGTCTCTCCGGCGAGGTGTCCCGGCTGCTGCTGGATCGCGACTCGAAGGGTGCGAGGGAGGCGGCGGAGACCTATCGCGAGATTCTCGGCGATGGCAACTTCTTTCTCGAGATTCAGAACCACGGCACCGTCGACGAGGAGTTCGTCCGTCGGGGAATGAGTGATCTTTCCCGGTTGAGCGGGATCGAGATGGTGGCGACAAACGACTGTCATTTCCACAAGCGCGAGGATCTTTTTGCCCATCGAGTCATGCTCGGGATCGGACTCAACCGCACCTTGGAGGAGCTTCATCAGAACTCCGCCTACAACGCAGAGTTCTATGTCAAAAGCGGCCGGGAAATGGAGGCTCTTTTTTCGGAGTATCCCGGTGTGTGCGACCGGACGGTGGAGATCGCCTCACGCTGCCATGTGCGATTCGATACCGATCAGCTTCACTTGCCCAACTACCCGGTTCCAGAGGGATACTCCATCGAGGCTTTCCTCGAGAAATGCGCTCGAGACGGTCTCCGGGCGCGGTTGAATAAGCCCGTCAGGCGAAGGCACCTCGACGGCGATTACGAATCCCGGTTGAACGACGAGTTGGACATCATTCGAAGAATGGGTTTCCCCGGGTATTTTCTCGTGGTATGGGACTTCATCCGCCATGCCAGGGAGGCGAAGATACCGGTCGGTCCCGGACGCGGTTCCGCCGCCGGATCCGTGGTTTCATACGCGCTCGGTATCACCGATATCGATCCGCTCGAGTACGATCTTCTCTTTGAGCGATTTCTCAATCCCGAGCGCATTTCGATGCCCGATATCGACATCGATTTCTGCCAGCGGCGACGCGAGGAAGTCATCGACTACGTCCGGGCCCTCTACGGTGAGGAATCGGTGTGTCAGATCGCGACCTTCAACATCCTCAAGGCGAAGTCGGCGGTCCGTGATGTCGGGAGGGTGATGGGGATGCCGTTCGGTGATGTCGACCGAATCGCCAAGTTGATCCCCGACGACCTCAACATCACCATCGAAAAGGCGCTCGAGGATTCGCCGCAGCTCAGAGAGCTGGTCGACGGGGACGACGACGTCCGGACGCTGGTGGAAACGGCGACCCGCATCGAAGGCAAGGCTCGCCATTGCGGCGTTCACGCCGCCGGCGTCGTCATCACTCCCGAGCCCCTCGTCAACCTCGTGCCATTGACTCGGACTTCACACGGGGATGTCGCGACGCAGTTCGACAAGGACGATGTCGAGGCCCTCGGGCTGCTGAAGATGGATTTCCTCGGGCTGCGCACGTTGACCGTCCTCGCCGATGCGGTGGAGTCGATCCGCGCACAGGAAGATCCCGATTTCGACCTCGAGGGTATCCCCCTCGATGATCCCAAGGTCTTCGAGCTCTTTTCCTCCGGCGACACCGACGGGATCTTCCAGTTCGAATCCTCGGGGATGAAAGAGGTGCTGCGCAAGGTCCGGCCCGAGGTCTTCCTCGATGTCGCGGCGCTCAACGCCCTCTATCGACCGGGCCCGATGCAGTTCATCGATGATTACACCGACCGCAAGCACGGCAAGAAGGCCATCACCTACATCTTCCCCGAACTCGAGAAGATCCTCGGCGAGACCTACGGCATCATCGTTTATCAGGAGCAGGTGATGCGGATCGCGGTGGAGATCGGCGGCTTCTCCATGGCCAAGGCCGACATGCTCCGCAAGGCCATGGGCAAGAAGAAACAGGAGATCATCGATCGCGAGGGACAGAACTTCATCAACGGTGCGGTGGCGAAGGGCCACCCGAAGGACAAGGTACGCGAGCTGTGGAACCAGATCGTGCCCTTTGCCAAGTACGGATTCAACAAGTCGCACTCGGTGGCCTACGCTCAGGTGGCGTTCCTGACCGCGTACCTCAAGGCCCACTATCCGGCCCATTTCATGTCGGCGATGCTGACCTCCGAAGCATCGAACACCGACAAGCTGAGCCAGTATCTCGGGCGGTGCCGGCAGATGGGGATCGCGATCCTGCCACCCGACATCAACACCTCGTTGCACGAGTTCTCGGTGGAGAACGGCAACATCCGCTTCGGGCTGACGGCGATCAAGGGTCTCGGGGACGCCGCCATCGAGCCGCTCCTGGAGGCCAGAGAGGCCACCGGTGGGTTCACATCACTGTCCCAGTGCCTGGGTTCGCTGCCGGCGCGGGCGGTCAATCAGAAGGCCCTCGAGTGCTTGACCAAGGCCGGGTGTTTCGACCGTTTCAACGTCAGCCGGAAATCGGTGCTCGAGAACCTCGATCAGCTCGTCGAAATGACGGCTCGGGAACGCGAGCAGCGCGAGCTCGGCCAGGGATTCCTGTTTGCGGATCTGCCGTCCGAGAGCCTCGAACTCGAGATCAGGACGGCCGAGCGGGTCGAAAATCAGGATCGATTGGACTGGGAGCGTGAGGTTCTGGGTTTCTACCTCAGCGGCCACCCGCTCGACGCGTATCGGGACCAACTCGATCGCTACGCCAACGGCGCGATCAACCATCTTCCCCGTCGCTTCCAGGAGGGTGAGGAGACCGCCGTCGTCGGTGGATTGGTCTCGGCGCTGAAGGTGATCCCGATCAAGAAGGAGGGTCGGAACCAGGGTCGTCGGATGGCGGTCTTCCAGCTCGAGGACGCGAGCGGGTCGGTCCGAGCCGTCGTCTTTCCCGACACCTTCGAGTCCTGCGAGCGGTTGATCGAGGACGGGGCGGCGCTGCTGGTCACGGCGACCCTCAAGGGCGACGGCGACCACGTCGAGCTCATGGTGGAGGAGGTTGCGGATCTTCCTTCCATGGACTCGAAGAAGGCCGCCGGGTTGCGGATCGTCCTCGATCTCGAGGTCATGGACAAGGCGGGGTTCGAGTCCATCCGCGAGTACCTGCTCGAGCATCCCGGCGAGATGCCGGTGCGATTCGAACTGCGCCGGCCGGGTCGGTTCCGGGCGCGTCTCGTGCCGCCTCCCGCACTCAGCGTCGAGGCCAGCGAGGAGACCCGAAATGGTCTCATCCCTTTGCTCGCCGGTGGACGCTGCGAGTTCGAGTTCGACACCGCCAAGCGAAACGGCAAAGCCGAGGACGTACCGCCGCCCCCGCCCGGACCCCCACCAGAGGAAGAAGCTGGCTTGGTGAACTGAGCGCGTTCGGTCCATCGCAGTTTCACCGCAAAGACCGCCAAGCACGCCAGGACCATCGCAAAGATCATCGCATTATTGATTCATCACACCATCGAACCATCGCACGGAGATCCCGACGATCGCGCGGGGGGACGAAGATTCCATCGCACCGCGCGATGTTGTGGAGCAGGCTTCCAGCCTGCTCATGGACGTTGAAGCAACGATCAGCGCGGTGCCTACGGAATCGATACTGAAGGGCAGCCAGGATGGCTGCCCCACAAAGAACACCGTTCCGCAACGTCGAACGGGTTTTTGTGGCGCGGGCGTCCCGCCTGCGTCGAGATCATCTGAGAATGGGTCATCTCGCGGTGATCCAGAGGTCATCGAGAGAAAAGAACTGCTGCGATGGAATTAAAAACTAAGAATTAATACTCTGCAGCCAACGGCACCTGCGATGAAATTCATAATTCATATCATATTCATAATTCATAATTCATAATTCAAAATCGAATGGTCTTGTACTCCCCGAGCATCCACCGCTCGACATCGGTGGTGTACCACCGCGAAAATCGGCTCCCCGACGGTCCGCCGGCCAGCACCGTCTGCACGGTGTCGGCGCCGAGGTCGGTGATGAACCGCCACGACGGGGCAAAGGTGGTGACCCGGCCGTGGGCGGTGAAAAGGCCGCCCTGGATCACCGTGGCGCGGTTGCCAGGCATCGCAACGGGTCCGTAGTCAAAACCGAGCATGTGCGGCAGTTTGCCGTTGAAGAAGATATTGGTCATCATCGTCCGGCGGCGGCGTCCCCAGGGCATGACCCGGTATGGATCGAGGTGGGTGAGCTGCTCACCGAGGATCCTCGTCAGCACCGCCTCCCGGCCCTCGTCGCCCCACCAGAAGGGATCCTCCGACACGAGGATCCGGTCGAAGAGGTGATAGTAGTCGGCGACAATGGCGGTTTCTTCGACCACGGCGTCCCAAACCTCCCGGCCGAAGATCCGGTCGCCGCAGACTTCGAGCAGGATCCGTTGATAGGCCTCCTCGAAGAGGGTCGCGCCGCGCGAGTCGAGATCGTAGTGGAGGTCCCACCGCGCGAGCAGCCGTCCGGCGAGGCTGTCCGGGAGGAGCGGGCGCCAGATCTCCATGAGCGCCTCGGCCTGGAGGGACATGAGATCGAGCTGGATGGCCTTCATCGTCTCCGGGGTGTGATGACTCCTCGCTTCGAGCAGGGCCCGGATCCGGTCGTGTCGGTAGGAACCCATGGGCAGGTTGACGGCCATCGGGCCCGAGGGCGCGTTGATCTCGTTGTTGGCGGTGACCACGATGCCGTCGGCCGGATTGAGCTCCCAGTGGAGCCGATCGGAATCGACGAGACCCCGCCAGTGGTTTTTGACCTGCCAGGCGGGAACAGGGTGGACCCCCGAGTGGCGTCGATCGGGCAGGAGCCCGGATTGTTGGTAGCCGATGTTGCCGTGGCGGTCGGCGAGAACCCAGTTGCACGAGATGGAGACCTCGCGGACGATGGCCTGCGCGTCGGCGACGGTTGTCGAAATGACGACGCGGCGTATGGCATCGAGACAGGCGGCGGTTCCCTCCTTGTGTCCGGACCACGCGCGGGTCAGATAGAACCCATCGGCAAGAACGCTCTCGAGCGGGTCGGCCTCGAGCACGCCGAGGTCGTTTTCGCGGATGGTGATCTCGATCGAGGGGTTCTTTTTCCTCAGTACGGTCTCGGTCCGGGTGTCCAGCGCGCGGAACTCGTCGCCACGGCGGCAGCGCCCGCCCCGGCAGTCCTCAACAAAGAAGTCCGCCATGTCCATGAAGCCGTAGGTGAATCCGAGCGACAGGTTGCGGGTCCGGCCCATGACCATTCCCGGGACACCGGGCATGGTGGCGCCGACCCGATCGTCGTCGGCGGTGTGCATGACGGCCTCGTACCAGATCGCCGGCAGGCGGTTGGTTTCAAGATGGGGATCGTTGCACTGGATGGGGTTGCCGGAGGCCGATCGTGAGCCGCTGACCGCCCAGTTGTTGCTCGCCGCGACTTTCGGCACGCCGGGCAGAAACCGAAGAGCGGTCGGCAGCAGGGGTTCGATGTGGGCGAGCTTGCGGATGGCGTCGACGGTCTCGTCATCGAGACTGTCGAGGTGAGGACTGAAGAGGCGGGTCAGCGCCCCGATGGGCGCTCCGCCGTGAATCGCCTGGACGATGAGTTTCTCCGCATCCTGTTGGGATTGCGCGAGACCGAGGTACGACATGAGCTTGATGGTGAGGAGGGTGTCGGCCGGGGCCCATTCGGCGGGCCGGTGTCCGACGAGAACGAATTCCGCCGGCCGCCGCCGGTTTGCGATGACGTGGTTGACCCCGGCGGCGTAGGCCTCGGCGAACCGACGGGTGTCCGAATCGAGGTCCGAGACCTCGCGTTCCGCCTCGCGGCGGAACCCCATCTGGCGCATGAACAGATCGATGGCGAAGGTCGTCTCGTCATCGGCAAGACACTCGGAAATCCGGCCCTGACCCACGATTCTGGCCATGATCATCTGGACCTGCCGATCGTGGGCGTGCACGGCGCCGAGGGCGCAGGCGAGTGCGTCGTCATCATCCGCCCAGATTTCGGCGACCCCGTCGGCGGTTCGGGCGGCCTCGAATTTCAATGATCCGATGGCGGTTTTCCGTCGCTTATGGGTGAGCTTCATGGCGCGGCCTCCGGATTGGCGCTGTCAACGGAGGATATCAGCGAATCCGGAAGCCTCGCATGCCTTTGGTTGTTCCGCCTACAATGAGTGCCGGGTCGGAATCGAATTCGCCCCGGCGGGTGACCAGACGGCCGCATGTCACCGAGGGAGAGCCATGAAGTTACGCTGTCTGATGCTGTGTTTGCCGCTCATCATGTCCGCAGTCGCCGACGTCGACGCGATCGAACGATTCGACGACGCGGTGCGGGCGGTCGCGACCGGATCGAGACCGCTCGAGATCGCCGAGAACTTCGGGATCGCGGTTCGCGACGACCGCGTGCAGGTGGTCGCGGTCAGCGACGGCAACGGCACGGCGGCCATCGAGGACTGGCTGCGGGGCAACGGCGCGATCTTCGTGCTCGCCGCGCGAGACCGCGTCCAGGCGTTTGTCCCGCCCGAGCTCCTCACCGATCTGGCGGATCGTCCCGATGTCGTGTTCGTGGAACGGCCGATCTACGCCGAACTTCCCGAGCCCGCGCCGCCGGCTGCGCCGCGCAAATCGACCACCTTGGCGGTGACCTCGGAGGGGGCGGCCGTGATGAACGTGGATGCCTGGCACGCCGAGGGTCTCACCGGGGCCGGGGTCCGGGTCGGCATCATCGACGTCCAGTTCGGCGGGTGGTCGGACCTCGTGGGCGTCGAACTCCCACCCGCCGGCCGGACCACCTATCAGGCGTTCGGCGGCGCGAGTCTGGTGGACGACGAGGTGCACGGCACCGGTTGCGCCGAGATCGTCCACGACATCGCGCCCGATGCCGAGCTCTTTCTGGCGCATATCCGCTCCACCACCGATCTCTACGCCGCCATGGACTGGCTCGCCGGTCTCGGGGTCGATGTGGTCACCATGTCGCTCGGCTGGTTTGGCGTGGGGCCCGGGGACGGCACCGGTCAGATGGCGAACGAGGTCAACGCGTTCATTGCAGCCTCCGACGCGCTGTTTTTCACCTCGGCGGGGAACGAACGGCGGTCGCACTGGCAGGGCGTCAGCATCGACGAAAACTCCGACGACTGGGTGGAGTTCGCCACCGGAGTCGATCTCAACACCCTCAGCACCACCATGTCCGAGGGCGATCGTGTTTCGGTCAACATCGTCTGGAACGACTGGTCCTCACCGACCTCGGACTACAGCCTCCACCTTTACAACCTCGATGGCGACGAACCGGTCGAGGTGGCGGTCTCCGATCGACCGCAGACCGGCCTTGGCTCGCAGACGCCGTACGAGACCATCTCGTACACCGCGCCGGATGGCGGTCGTTTCGGGGTCAAAATCAATCGCGCCGGGGTGGCCGGCACCCACGACGTGGAGCTCTTCAGCCTGGACAGCGACCTCAACACCAGGGTGGCCGAGGGTTCGCTCACCCTTCCCGGTGATACCCACAACGTGGTCGCGGTGGCGGCAGTCAGTTACTCTTCACCGTACGGCTATCGTTCGTTCAGCTCGGCCGGGCCGGTCAACGGACCCGGCGGCGGTTTTTCCGGCGGCGAGGTCAAACCGGATATCTCCGCCTACGATGGCGTCTCCACCGTATCCTATGGAACCCGGAGCTTCTTCGGGACCTCGGCCGCCTCGCCGCATGCGGCGGGCGCGGCCGCGGTGGTGCGGCAGGCCGAGCCGGGGTTCGACTTTGCCGAGACCCGGGCTTTTCTCGAGGTTCGCGCGTTCGATCTGGGTTCCACGGGCAAGGACAACGACTATGGCTGGGGCCGGGTCTTTCTGGGTCAGTCCCCCGGCTCCGACTGCACGTACGAGCTCAGTTCCACATCGGCTTCGGTCTCGGCTTCCGGCGGCGGCGGCATCGTCCATGTCATGACCGACGAAGGGTGCCCCTGGACCGCCTCGAGCCAGGCGGAGTGGTTGACCGTGGCGCCGGCATCGGGTTCCGGCGACGGCGTCGCCGGTTTCACCGCCCAGGCCAACACCGGTCAGCCCCGCACGGGACAGCTCATCATCGCCGGTCTCGCCTTTGCCGTTTCTCAGGCGGGCGGCGGCTGCGAGTACCTTCTGTCACCCGCATCCCAAACCTTTTCCGACGCCGGGGGAAGCGGGAACTTTGCCGTCGAGACCGATCCCGGTTGTCCGTGGAACGCAACCACCGCCGATGCCTGGATCACGGTGACCGCCGGCGCCGGAGCAGGATCGGGCAGCGTGCTCTTCGGCGTGATCGCCAACCCATCCGAAGACCAGCGGGTCGGCTCGATTTCGGTTGCCGATCAGAGCTTCTCGGTCATCCAGAATGGCGTCGAAACCGACAGCGTGTACCTGGTGGCCGGTATCGCGGAAACCGAGGGTGCGGCCCAGACGCGTTGGAAATCCGATCTCGCGATCCTCAACCCCTCAGCGGCGCCGGCGCAGGTCGATCTCGAGTACCGGCACGACCACGGAACGTCCACGGCATCGGTGTCGGTGGAACCCGGCGGAATCGTCGAGCTTCCCAACGTGGCCGTGGCGACCTTCGGTGCGCCGAACTCGGCCGGCGCCGTGGAGCTGACGGCCGCCACCGAATTGATCGTCACTGCGAGAACCTTCAACGACTCGCCGGATGGCACCTTTGGTCAGTTTCTCCCGGGGGTCACCGCGAGCGAGGGCTTCGCCGGCGACGCGGTCGCGGTGCTGTCCCAGCTCGACAGCGGTTCCGGCTTCCGAACCAACATCGGCTTTATCGACCTCGGAGGAGACGGGGCGGTTGTCCGGATCCGGCTCTTCGACGGTGGAGGGGAAACGGTGGGTTCCCAGCTCGCGGAGATCATTCCCCCCGGAGGTTGGGTTCAGGTCAACCGAGTCTTCCGAGCGGCCGACGCCGGCCCCTGCAGCGGCTGCTACGCCCTCGTCGATCTGGCCGGAGGAGACGGACCGGTCTGGGCTTACGCGTCGGTGGTCGACAACTCCTCGGGCGACCCCACGACCATCCCCGAATCGCTCGCCGAAGGCGCAGCGACCGCCGGCGACGAGAGGACCATGACCGCCGGCATCGCCGAGACCGATGGCGCCAATGAGACCAAGTGGAAGTCGAACCTCGCTCTGCTCAACCTCTCCGGTCAGGGAGTCACGGCCGATCTGACCTATCGTCACGGCGATGGTGCCGGAGCCGCCACGGTGACCCTGGCCGACGGCGAGCTCCGCGAATTCGCGAACATCGCCGCCGATCTCTTCGGCGCGCCGGGGTCATCGGGTGCGGTCGACGTCGAAGCCGACGGACCGCTGGTGGTGACGGCGCGGACCTTCAACGACTCGCCCGACGGGACCTTTGGCCAGTTTCTGCCCGGACTCGCCGTGTCCGCCGCCCTGAGTCCCGGTGACGAGGGTTACTTGAGCCAGCTCAAGAGCACCGAGGATTTCCGCACCAACATCGGTTTCACCAACTATGGTGCGAGCGAGTGCAACGTTCGGGTCTCTCTTCACGATGGCCGGGGCGTGCAAGTGGGGCAGTTCCATGCCTCGGTGCCGGCGGCTGGTTGGAGCCAGGTCAACCGGGTCTTCGAGGCATCCGGCGCAGGTGCGTGCCCCATCGGCTACGCCGTCGTCAAGGTGTTGACCGGGGGATGCCGGGTCTGGGCCTATGCATCCATTGTCGACAACGGTTCCGGCGATCCGACGACCGTGCCGGTGGTGATCCGCTGAACGGGAGGTGTGGTGTGAGGCGAATCGTCCGCGTTGAGAACGAGGGTGAACCCGTGTGGGGCGTGGTCGAAGGCGACGAGATCGTCCACCTTCCCGGTGGGCCTTTCGGCGAAGATCCGAAACGCGGAGGCACTCTCGGCGGTCTCGGCCAGGTGCGCCTGCTCGCGCCGGCGGCCCCGTCAAAGGTCGTCTGTGTCGCCCGCAACTATGTCGCCCACGCGGCCGAGCATGCGGCGGAGGTGCCGGAAACGCCGCTGCTCTTCTTCAAACCGCCGAGCGCGGTGATCGGCCCCGGCGACGCCATCGAGCTGCCGGAGGAATCGGCTCAGGTGGAGCACGAGGGCGAGCTCGCCCTGGTCATGGGTCGGCGCTGCCGGCGGGTCGGCGAGGGCGAAGCGTGGGCCGCTGTTCTCGGCGTCAGCTGCGCCGACGATGTCACCGCCCGCGACATCCAACGGGCGGAGAAGCTGTGGACCCGCGGCAAGGGCTTCGACACCTTCTGCCCGGTCGGCCCCTGGATCGTCGCCGGGATCGACCGCGACGCGGTGGCCGATCTCGAGATCCGCTGCTCGGTCAACGGAGTCCTCCGGCAAGGGGGGCGAACCAGCCAGATGGTCTTCAACCCGTCGTACCTGGTCTCCTATATCAGCCAGGTCATGACCCTGGAGCCGGGTGACATCATCCTCACCGGGACACCGGCAGGGGTCGGACCCCTCGCGCCCGGCGACGAAGTGACCGTCGAGATCGAAAACGTGGGGATTCTGTCGAATCCGGTGATCACGGAGGCAAATTCTCAATTCTAAATTTTTAATTCTTAATTTCATCGCACCGTTTCTATAGGCTGTGCGACGTCATTAAAAATTAAGAATTCAAAATTAAGAACTGCGTGTCAGCGCGATCGCTTCGATCTCGATCTCGGCGCCGAGGGGGAGCGCGCTGACCTCGAAGGCGGAGCGCGCCGGCGGGGCTCCCGGGAAGAACTCGGCGTAGACCGCGTTCATCCGTTTGAAGTCACCGAGATTCGTCATGAAGACGGTCATCTTGACTGCCCGGTCGAGACCGGTGCCGGCGGCCTCGAGGACGGCCTTGACGTTCTCGAGAGCGCGCCGCGTCTGGTCTTCGATGGAGCCCGTGACCAGGGTTCCGGTGGCGGGGTCGATGGGCACCTGGCCGGCGGTGTAGACGAACTGTTCGGTGCGGATGCCCTGGGAGTAGGGGCCGACCGCGCCGGGTGCTTTGGTGGTGGCGATGATGTCGCGGGTCATGTCGTTCCTCCTGGTTCGCGATGTTGGCCGGCTCACCGGAGAGCGAGCAGGCAGAGGGCGGCGATGAGGGTGAATACGACCCACGAGAGGTGTCTCCCGCGGGTGAGGATGAGAGCGAGAATCGCGCTCACGATGAAAGTCTGGGCAACGGCGAAGATCAGACCGTCGCTCACTCGAACACCGGTCAACAATCCCGACAGGACGAGGAGGAGCGCCGCGAAACCGAACCATGCCACGGTGGTGAGGTGCCAGGCGAAGCGCAGGGTCTGACGGGTGAAGCTGTCGTCGCCGAAGAGCTTTGGGAGATCGGTTCTGCGGAGCAGGCGAGTGAGGATGTAGCGTTCTCCGAGCCATGAGTGGACGATGCCGATGGCGACCGTCAGCGCCGCGGCTGTGAGGAGCAGCAGGTTCATTCTTCCTCCTCCGCGCCGACAAACCCCCCCGCACCGACCAGGAGTGTTTGACTGACAACGTTCTGCATCGGCTTGACGATAGCAAAGCCTATCGCCAGGGTCATCGTGCGGTCGCGTTGTCACTGGAATTCGTTGGACCGCGATCGGCTGCTGGAGAGCACAATGAAACCGCAAAGCTGCGGAGGTCGCAAAGGCACCGCCAGGTCATTCTCTGACCCATCGCAGCGTTGCAATGGGCGCTGCGATGCTTGTAGCGCCGGCGTCCCGCCGGCGATGGTGGTGTGCCGATGCGGGTTGGTTCCATCGCCCCCGGGACGGGGGCGCTACAAAGGGTGCTGCGATGTTTGTAGCGCCGGCGTCCCGCCGGCGATGGTCGTGTACCGACGCGGGTTGGTTCTATCGCCCATGGAAACGGATACGGCCCCTGTCCAGGTTTCTGCCGTTGTTGCGGACCATGCCCTCAGCACCGGCCTTCTGGGCCGCCGTGACGCATTGGCGTCCCGGCGGCCCAGCGTCGCACCATCGGCGTGGTCGCGCGTGGGTTGATTGAGAGGGCTGCGACCACGCCGATGGCACGCCGTCGGCCTGCTTCGTAGCCGGGAGAACAGACCGCATCGCGCTCCCCGAGGGAGCCCGGCATGGACCTTGTGCGGGGCGGGACGCGTCGCCGCGAGGTTCTTCCGGCACAAAGCCATGCCCGGCACCCCGTTGGAGGGTCTCTTACACTATTCTGGGACGCGCCTCGTTCTCTCACTCTCAAGATAGGGTGGTAGAGCTTCCTGGCACCGCACGGGTACATCGTGGAAGGAAACGGGTTCGGTACCGCAATCCGGAAGATGCGCCCCTAGAGCCAGCCGAGAGCGACGCCGAAGACGAGAACCGCGAGGGCGTCGACGGCCCAGATGGATCCGACGGTGATGAGCTTCGAACGCATGGTCTTCATGTCGTAGACCCAATAGGAGACGAGGAAGAAATGGAGATAGCCGAAGGCGATGATGAGCCATGGGGTGCCGGCATCCCAGAACGACCAATCCCAGGTCAAGGCATTGACCGAGTTGAGCCAGATCTCGACGATGACGCAGAAGATCGAGTTGGCGAGGGCGAGGAAGATCCGGTTGGGGACCCCGAGGATCTTCATCTTCGGGTCCGCGGGCAGCATCTTGCAGAACGCGATTCCGGCGACGGCGAACATGAACATGATCTCGATATTGAGCCCGATCATGATGAGGTAGGCCGTGTCGCCCGGGGCTCCCCACATGGGCGCGGTGCCGTTGAGGTGGAAGAAGATCGAGTTCCAGATCTCGTTGAACCAGTCCATGCCCCAGTAGGCGAGCCCGGCGAGGACGAGGTTCCAGTTGCGGCGTTCGATCTCGTTGGCGTAGACGTAGACGACGAAGGCGAAGAGGGGAATGACATACCAGCTGAAGAGAGACCCGTCGCGCAGGATGCTCACGGCCTGTTGTGCGGACTCCGTCATGATCGACCTCCATTCTTGAGACGATCATAGATCGAAAGGAGAGACTTGTCGAGTGTCGTGTTTCATCTCATCGCGGTGATCTGGCCCGCCCCGGACGCTGCGCCGGACGCTGCCGCTGCTGCCGGTTCTCACGGCACCGGCCTTCCGGTCCGCCTTCGGCGGCCCGGCGTCGCCCCATCGGCGGGGTCGCGTCGGTGGTGAATTGGGAGGGTTGCGACCCCGCCGATGGGACGTCGACGGCCTGCTTCGTGGCCGGAGCAGAAGACCCCAACGTTCCTCCCGGGGGAGCCCGGTACGGCATTGTGCGGGGCGCACCGCGCGCCGGGGGGTCGATCCGGCACAATGCCGGACCCGGCACCCCGAGGGACGTTTCTTTCCCTCCGACCCGGGACGGCATCTGACGCTGCCGCGGCCGCAGCCGCTGTTCCCGGTTCTCACGGCACCGGCCTTCCGGTCCGCCTTCGGCGGCCCGGCGTCGCCCCATCGGCGGGGTCGCGTCGGTGGTGAATTGGGAGGGTTGCGACCCCGCCGATGGGACGTCGACGGCCTGCTTCGTGGCCGGAGCAGAAGACCCCAACGTTCCTCCCGGGGGAGCCCGGTACGGCATTGTGCGGGGCGCACCGCGCGCCGGAGGGTCGATCCGGCACAATGCCGAACCCGGCACCCCGAGGGACGGACCTTTCCCTCCGACCCGGGACGGCATCTGACGCTGCCGCGGTCGCTGCCGCTGACGCTGCCCCGGACGCAGCCGCTGCCGCTGCCGCGGTCGCTGCCGCTGACGCTGCCCCGGACGCAGCCGCTGCCGCTGCTCCCGGTTCTCGCGGCACCGGCCTTCCGGTCCGCCTTCGGCGGCCTGCAGGAGCCTGTAGAAACGCGATGGGAGCGGTGCCAGGCACCTTTTCGCGGCGAAAAGAGAGCCAGGCACCGAGCCCGGTACGGCATTGTGCGGGGCGCACTGCGCGCCGGAGGGTCGATCCGGCACAACGCCGAACCCGGCACCCCGATGTGGCGTGGTTTTCCGCGTGTCCTGGTCGGCCTCAGCCTCGGACTCGAACGAATCGCGTGGTTTTTCCTCGTTGAGGAATACACGGCATGATGCAACGGTCTTCAATATCAGCGAAAAGGGAGGCAGCGTGAGCAGCGACAAACCCGAAGTCGGTTCCATGGTGTGGATCGATCTGACCGTTGGCGATGCGGCGACCGTCCGCGATTTCTACAGCGCAGTGGTTGGATGGTCGTCGGATGAGGTGGCGATGGAGGGATACTCCGACTACTCCATGAACACACCCGAGAGCGGGACCACCATCACCGGGGTGTGTCATGCCCGCGGCGTCAACGCCGACCTGCCGCCGGCGTGGATGCCCTACTTCGTCGTCGCCGATCTCGATGCGAGCGTCGCCAGGTGCGCCGAGAACGGCGGCGAGGTCGTGGTGGCGCCGCGAGAGCTGGGAGCGGGCCGTTTCTGCGTCGTCAAGGATCCCGCGGGTGCGGTCGCGGCTCTCTACGAAAACGAGGTCATTTCTTGAAAAACAGGAACGCCGCCAATCCGATGAGGATGACGGCGAAGACCTTGCGGAACTGGGCGGTGGAGACGTGCTCGATGAGCCGGGCGCC
Source organism: uncultured Acidobacteriota bacterium (assembly GCA_963823445.1). GTDB lineage: Bacteria > Acidobacteriota > Thermoanaerobaculia > Thermoanaerobaculales > Sulfomarinibacteraceae > JAHECW01. The sequence continues at coordinate 398,481 of CAWGLT010000007.1, read as the reverse complement.
GACCTGGGCGCCGACGATCCCGCCGACACCGAGGAGGAGCCCCACCCTGAGATCGACGTTGGCGAGCTTGTTGTGCGCGAAGAGCGCCGACAGCGCGACGACGAGGATGGTGACGAACGAGGTTCCGACCGCCTTCTGGGCCGGGTACCCGAGGTAGAGCAGGAACGGGACCACGAGGAAGCCGCCGCCGAGGCCGGTGAAGGCCGCGCCGATGCCGACCAGGATGCCGAAGATGGCGAGAACAAACACGTTGGGGGTCAAGCTGGACTCCTTTGCTCGAATGGCACGAATGATCCCGTCCGGGATCGACGTTCAGTTCCTGGTCAGCATCTCGCCGGTGGCGATGAAATGGTTGAGCTCGTTCTCCCAGGTCTGCATGAACTCGTCGAAATGCTCCTGGGTGAACTCGCTCACCACCCGATCTCCGTCGGGTCCGACCGAGGTGAAGCTGTAGCTGATCTCGGCAGTGGCGCCCCTTGGCGCCGCCGCGAGCTGGATCACGATCCTGCCGACGACGATTCCCGGGATCACCTTGATGATCTCGAGAAGGTGATCGGCGGGTTCGAAGCGGGTGATGATCCAGATCGCCTCCTGCGGACCGGCGGCGGTGATGAAGACGCACTCGAGCTCGGCGAGACCGGAATGGGTCGCGACGAACCTCGGGTGCCAGCCGTTGACCCACTCGGATTCCCGCACCGGGCAGAGCAACGGGAAGACCTGATCTGGCGGGGCGTTGAGCGTCTGAGTGAAGCTTCGGGTGACACGGTTTGGTTTGACGATGTTCATGCTGCACCTTGTTGCGGTTCGGTTCCTCGTCCATTCGAATCGGATTCTCCCGAGAGTGTACCGCGGAGCGGCGCCGGCCGCAGGTCTTGGCCGCGGATCGACGACCGCAGCGGAGACCCGGCGATGACACTGGGCTCGGTCTCGGCGCCTTTCATTTTATCCCAGAGCCGGTAGCATGGTCGCCATGAACGAGGAGCAGGAATCCGGGATCATCACGCTGGTGGTTCCGGCCCGCAACGAGGCGTCCCTCCTGCCGCGGTTGCTGGATACGGTCGAAGACGCTCGTCGTCGGTACTCGAGAGGCAGGGAGGCGATCGAGGTCGTGGTGGCTGACAACGCCTCCACCGACGGCACCGACGCGATCGCCCGCGACCGGGGTTGCCGTGTGGTGCGGGTGGAAGAACGGTGCATCGGCGCCGTCCGCAACCAAGGCGCAGCGGCGGCGGACGGTTCGATCCTCGCATTCGTCGACGCAGACATCCGAGTCCACCCCGAGACCTTCAATGCGATCGGGAAGGCGATGAACAGCAGACGCTTTGTTGCCGGCACCACCGGCGTCTCCCTCGAAAGGTGGTCGTTGGGAATCGCCGCCACCTATGCCCTGATGGTCCCCTTGGTGTGGATGCTGCGGATGGACACCGGCGTGGTCTTCTGCCGCCGCGCGGATTTCGAGTCCATCGGCGGCTACGATGAATCGCTCCGCGCGGGGGAAGACGTCCGACTCCTCTTTGACCTTCGGCGACTCGGCAGACGCGATGGCCGCCGATTGATCCGGCTGCGTACGATCAAAGCGATCGCCTCCATGCGCAAGTTCGATCGCCACGGCGACTGGCACTACTTTTCGCTTGTGCCTCGACTCGGGTTCGGTCTCCTCTTTGGTCGGCGGCGAGCGCAGGAACTCGTCGATTCCTACTGGTATCGAGCCCGAGACTGAAGGGCTTTCCGGGTGGGTGACAAGGGCGCTCCGGCGGCCAGGGCAGGCGGCCTGGCGCCCACCCGGTCGGATCGGGGAGCCGAGTTCGTCCGATCGCCGCAGGTTGGCCTAGAATGACATGGTGCGGCAAGTTCGATCACGTTCGGTTTGGGACCGAGTCCAGGGCGCGCGGGTCTGGACCGACGAGGTGGGTGAGGGGATCATCCGAATCCGGATTACGAGCCGGTGGGCTCGAATGCTCGGCTTCGAGGTGTCGGCCTATCTCGTCGGCGACCTGCTCGTGGATACCGGTTTTGCCCATGTCCGGGAGCAGGTGCTGAACGCCCTTGAAGGACCCGCGATCCGCGCCATCTGTTGCACCCACAACCACGAGGATCACACCGGCAACTGTCAGCCGCTGGCCGAACGGCACGGGTGTCCGGCATATTTGAGGAACCACGAGCTGCGGTGGTGCGAGGGGGTTCGCCGGCTGAAACCATACCGAACGTGGTTCTGGGGATCACCGGGATGGCTTCCGGTGGAGGAGATGCCGGATGAGATTCGGGGCTCACGGCGGTCACTTCGCGCCCTGCCGGCGCCCGGTCACTCGGAGACCCACGTGGTGCTGTGGGAGGAGGCGACGGGAACGGTCTTCACCGGCGATCTCTTCATCGCTCCCGGCGCGTCGGCGGTGATGACCCAGGAAAATCCATATGATCTCGTCGATTCGCTGCGGCGGGTGGCGGCCATCGAACCGCGGTTGATGCTGACCGGTCACGGCCTGGTCGTTGAGAACCCGTCGTCGCGACTGCGGGCAAAGGCGGACCAGATCGAAGGTGCGGCGGCGCGGGCGGTGGAGCTCCATCGCCGGGGAGTGCGCGACCGCCGCATCGTCCCCGAGGTCTTCCGCGGCGGCCAACGCCGGGATCGCTGGATCGAGCTCCTGACCCAGGGCGAATTCAGCCGGATCAACTTCGTTCGCGCGGCGGTTCTGCACGCTCCGGATGAGGCTGGAAAGATTCTGAGACAATAGCTCCGATGCCGACGGTTGACGATATCCGACGGGTCATAGGGACCTACGAGCCGCGTCTCCTCGACCGCACCGAGGATCTCAAGATCGCGGCGGTGGCGGCGGTGGTGCGCCAGACCCGCAACGGAGTCGAGCTCCTCTTCATCCACCGCGCGGAGGACCCCAACGACCCGTGGTCGGGTCACATGGCCTTCCCGGGCGGGCGGGTGGAGGAACGCGACGCCGACTCCCTGGAAGCGGCGGTGCGTGAGACGAAAGAGGAGATTGACCTCGATTTGGAAGCGAGCGGCAGCCTGCTCGGTCGGTTGTCCGATGTCGCAGCGGTGGGTCGGGGCCGACCCCTCGCCCTGGTCGTCGAGCCCTATGTCTTCGCCATCGAAGACCGCCCGGAGCTCGATCCCAACCACGAGGTCGAGGAAGTGGTCTGGGTGCCCCTCGAGTTTCTTCTCGACCGCAGCAACCGTTCGACCATCCCCTGGCGCCACGGAGACATCGCCGTCAACCTGCCCTGCTACCGTTTCGGAGATCACGTGATCTGGGGTCTCACCTTCGGGATGGTCGACGAACTCCTCACCCTCATCGAAGGCGGGACCGGCGGCGGCCGGTGGATGGACCCCAGATAATTTTGAATTTTGAATTATGAATTTTGAATTACATCGCACCATCGCGGCGATGACGTCAGATTCAAGGCGCCGATGCGATGGATTGTGGAGCAGGCATCCTGCCTGCTATTCATCACCGCTCGAGCAGGTACTGCCTCGTACGATAGTCCTTTGGCGCTCGAGTGAGAGGTCCGAAATTCAAAATTCATAATTCAAAATTCATAATTAACATCAGTGCGCTTCATCCCAGTTCCGGCCGATCCCGAGGTCGACGACCAGCGGAACCGAGAGCTCCAGGGCGCCGATCATCTCGCGTCGGACCATTTCGCCGACGGCCTCGGCCTGATCCTCGTCGACCTCGAGCAGGAGCTCGTCGTGAACCTGGAGGAGCAGCAGCTGGCCGGGAAACTCGGTGCGGAGGCGGGCATCGACCGCGAGCATCGCCTTCTTGATGAGATCGGCGGCCGACCCCTGGACCGGGGTGTTGATGGCGACCCGCTCGGCGGCGGCGCGGGCGTTGAAGTTCCCCGATCTCAGATCCGGCACCGGGCGTTTGCGGCCCAACAGGGTCTCCACGTACCCGGTCTCCGCCGCTGCCGCGAGGGTCCGTTCGCGATACTCCTCGATCTCGGGGAAGCGCTTCTTGAAGCGTCGGATGTAGGTGTTCGCCTCGCCGCGCGGGATCCTGAGCTGCTGGGCGAGACCGAAGGCGCTCTGGCCATAGACAATCCCGAAGTTGACGGCCTTGGCGATGGTCCGCTGCTGGCGGTCGATCTTCTCCGGCGGGACGTCGAAGAGACCGGCGGCGGTTTCGGAGTGAACATCGGCGCCGGCCGAGAAGGCGTCGGCGAAACCGCCCTGCCCACCGCAGAGGTGGGCGAGGATGCGGAGCTCGACCTGGGAGTAATCGGCGCCGACGAGCACCCGTCCCGGGGGCGCGACGAAGGCGCGGCGGATCCGTCTACCCTCCGGAGTTCGGATCGGGATGTTCTGCAGGTTGGGGTCGGTGGACGACAGCCTGCCCGTCGCCGCGGTGGTTTGCGAGTACGAGGTGTGGATCCTCCCGGTTCGCGGGTTGACGAGCTCGGGCAGGGGATCGACATAGGTGTTCTTGAGCTTGACCAGCGACCGGTAGTCGAGGATGGCGCTGGGCAGGGGGTGCTGGATGGCGAGCTCGGTGAGGACCATCTCGTCGGTCGAGGCCCCGGTCTTGGTCGTCTTGATCACCGGCAGCTCGAGCTCCTCGAAGAGAACCTCTCTGAGCTGTTTCACCGACCCGATGTTGAACTCGCGTCCGGCGGCCTGGAAACACCGTTTCTCGGCCTCCGCGATGCCGCCCTCGAGTTCGACCGAGAGCGCGGCGAGGGCCGCGGCGTCCACCGCGATGCCGTTCATCTCCATCCGCGCCAACACCGGCATCAGGGGCAACTCGAGCTCGCGGTAGAGCCGGTCGAGATCCTCGTCCTCGAGTCGTTGATGGAGCTTGCCGTCGAGCAGCCAGGTCACGTGGGCGTCCTCGGCGGCGTAGTCGCGGGCCTCCTCCAGGGGCACCCGGTCGAAGGTTCCGCCCTTGCCCACGGCGTCGGCGAACGAGATCATCTTGTGGTTGAGATAGACCAGCGCGAGGTCGTCGAGCTTGTGGGACCGCCGGTCGGGGTTGAGGAGATAGTCGGCGAGAAGCGTGTCACCGTCGATCCCGGCAAGCTCGACCCCGTGGTTGGCGAGGACCTCGAGGTCGTACTTGAGGTTCTGACCGGTCTTGCCCCTGGCGGGATCGGTGAGGACGCCCTCGAGGGCGGGCCGCACCGTCGCCCAGTCGAGCTGGGGCTCGAGCACCGCGTGGGCCACCGGGACATACCAGGCGATCTCGTCGTCGGCGCAGAACGAGAGCCCGACGAGCTCGGCGCGCATGGAATCCAGCGAGGTGGTCTCGGTGTCGAGGGCAAAACGAGGCGCCTCTTCGAGAAACGCCACCAGCTCGGCCAACTCGTCCTCGCTGGTGACGAGGCGGTACTTGCTGCGGTCGATCCCGGTCATCTCACCGCCGAACTCGCGCAGGAGACCGCGGAACTCGAACTCGGTGAAGAGATCGCGCGCCCGTTCCTCGTCGGGCGGCCACACCAGGGCGAGCTCATCGAGGGAGACATCGACCGGGGCGTCGTCGCGGATGGTGGCGAGGCCGCGCGAAAGGAAAGCCTGCTCGCGGTCGCGCTCGAGCTTGGCCTTGGCGCCGGGCGGCGTCACCTCGTCGATGTGGGCGTAGATCTCGTCGAGGCCCCCCCACTTGGCCAGCAGCGCCTTGGCGCCCTTCTCGCCGATGCCCTTGACCCCGGGGATGTTGTCCGACGAGTCGCCCCAGATGCCGAGGGCGTCGGGGACGAGCTCGGGCGGGCAGCCGAACTTCTCCTCGACCTCGGGAAACGAGATCCGGCGGTCCTTCATGGTGTCGAGGAGGGTGATGCGGTCGGTGACGAGCTGCATGAGGTCCTTGTCCGAGGTCACGAGGACGACATCGAGATCGTGCTCGTGACGGCGGGCGAGGGTGCCCATGACATCGTCGGCTTCGAAGTCGTCGATGCAGAGGAAGGGCATGTCGAAGGCCTCGGCGACGCGTGCGAAGTGGGGCATCTGAGCGCGGAGCGCCTCCGGCATGTCGGGTCGGGTGCCCTTGTACTCCGGGAAGTCGCGCTCGCGGAAGGACCCGCCCTTGGGATCCCAGGTGATGGCGAGGTAGTCGGGGCGTTCGTCGCGGATGAGCTTGAGCAGCATGTTTGTGAAGCCGAAGAGGGCGTTGGTGGGCAGCCCGGCGGAGTTGGTCATCCCGCCGATGGCGAAGAACGCCCGGAACGCCATGTTCGGCCCGTCGATGAGGTAGAGCTTCTTGCGATCTGTCATGGAAGGGAGTGTATCCTGACCGCTCCCGATCCCGATCCCGTTCCCGTTCCCGTTCCCGATGCAGCGACAGCGACCGGATGAGCGACGGCGATCAGCGTCAGCAAACCGCGGCAGCCATCAGCGACCGGATCAGAGACAGCTGTCGGCGCCGGCAACCGGCGGCAGCGACAGCAACAGCGTCCGAGCACGCCGACCTCGTTCGCTCACCGGGGCGTGCCGGGTTTGACAATGTGCCTCATGGACCTTCCGGCACCGCGAACCATCGCGCACGTTGTCATACCGGGCTCCCCCGGGCCGCGCGATGCGGTCTTTTTTCCCGGCGACGAGGGAGGCCGCCGGCGTGCCATCGGCGTGGTCGCAGCCCTTTAATCCACTACACGATCGACCGCGCCGATGGGGCGACGCTGGGTCGCCGAAGGCGGACCAGAAGGCCGGGGATCCGGAAATCCGGGAGCGGAGCGGTGACGTTCATCAAGCCGGTTCGTCCCGCGATCTCTCGGACACGCCCCTCGTTCTTCGCCGATTCTGACGGGCAGGCGAGACGCCCGCCCCCACAATCCTGCCCCCGGGTCGCCGAAGGCGGACCAGAAGGCCGGAGCCGAGAGAACCCGTGGCCGTCTCGGCATGCTAGGCTCTCCATCCGGATGGAGGCTCGATGAAAAGACCGCTGCTGCTGTTGCTCGTTCTGATTCTGGTGCTCCCCGTTCTCGCCGAAGAGATGATTGTCGTGCCCCGCAACGTCCTCGACGCCATCGTCGACGAGGAGCCGAACCCGTTGCCGCGCCACGCCAATGCGGCCGAGCTCGCACTGCCGCCGCTCGATTTGCCGGAGATGATGATGCTGGCGCCGCCGAGCGGTGGCGTCGACTGCCCGCCGGAATATGCCCACAACGCGGGTCTGCTCATCCGTTGGGGTTCCTACAACGCCGAACACGTCGCCATGACGGTGCCCATCACCACTGGTGATCCGGACGGCGTCGTCTACATCTTGGTCGAGAACGCCTCGTATCAGAGCAACGCGACCACGGCGCTGACCAACGCCGGCGCCGACATGAGCCAGGTTGAGTTCATCACGGTGAACACCGATTCGGTGTGGATCCGCGACTATGGCCCACGGTTCATCTCCGTCGACGGCCGACGCGCCATCGTCGACCACACCTACAACAGGCCGCGTCCCAACGACAACAATGTTCCCGACTTCATCGCTGCGCTCTGGGGTGAGGTCTCGTACGACATCGGTCTTGTACCATGGCGGCGGCAACTTCCATCTCTTCGGCGATGATGAAGCGTTCATGTCCGAGCTCATCGTCAACGAAAACCCGACCCTCACGCCGGCCGAGATCGAGCAGCGCTATCTCGACTACCAGGGTCTCGACCTCACCATCACCGATCCGCTCCCGTCGTGGTTCGACTCGACCCAGCACATCGACATGTGGATGCTCGCGGTGGCCGACCGCGAGGTCATCATCGGCGAGTACGCGGCGGGGACGGCCGCCAACACCGTCACCGAAACCTGGGTCGCGGAACTTCTTGCACGTGGCTACACCGTTCACCGGACTCCCGGTTGGAGTTCCGGCGGGACCCATTACACCTACACCAACGCGGTCATCTTCAACGACATCGTCTTCGTCCCCGAGTACTCGGGCTACGCGACGGAGAACGCTCAGGCGATGGCTGTTTTTCAGACCTCGTTTCCCGGCAAAGCGATCATTCCCGTCGACTGCACCTCGATCATCACCCTCGCGGGGGCCATCCACTGCATCGTCATGCACGTTCCCGAGGTCGATCCGCCGTTCTTCGCCGATGGCTTCGAGGATGGGACGACGGGGGCGTGGAGCGGCGCGACGCCGTAGCGATTCGTCGGATGAATCGCGGTGGCGCGTCGGACGCGCCAACCCGGACACGCGGGTTGAGGCCGCTGAAGTGGCCTGCCGCGTGGAGGTCATGCGGACTCGGTGCCTGGCTCTCTTTTCGTCGCGAAAGGGTGCCTGGCACCGCTCCTATCGCCTACCGGGAAGCCAGGGAAGCCTGGCGCCGCTCCCTTCAATCCCACTGCAGGAAGTGCCGGTCGCCGGTCATGTGCCGCCGGAGGGCGTCGGCGGCCTGTCGCCACTCGGCCGCGGTGATCCTGCGATCGAGATCGCGGAACTCGTTCAAACGGAGCACTCGATGTGACGGTCTGTACTGGGCGAGGAGCGACACCGCGATCTTGGGAGAGAGCTCGGCAGCGATCCACTCGATGTTCTTCTCGATTCCGGCGAGGTTGTCGGGCAGGACCAGCATCCGGATGAGGATCCCCCGTCGAAGGGCTCCATCGGGACCGACATCCCAGGTGTCACCGACCTGACGATACATCTCGGCGATGGCGGAGCGGGCCCGCTCCGGGTAATCCGGGATCCCCGACAACCTGCAGCCGGCGTCGGGGTCGGCGAACTTGAGATCGGGCATCCAGACATCGACGACGCCGTCGAGGAGCCGGAGCGTCGCGACCGAGTCGTAGGCGTTGGTGTTGTAAACGATGGGAACGGTGAGGCCCCGCGGTACCGCGAGCGCCAGTGCCCGCACGAGCTGGGGCACCTGGTGGGATGGAGAGACCCAGTTGATGTTGTGACAGCCGCGATCCTGAAGCTCGAGGAAGACCGACGCAAGCTCGCCGTCGGCCATCGGCTCACCGCTGTCGTCGCCCTCCGGCTGCGAGATGTCGTGGTTCTGGCAGAAGACGCAGCGCAGGTTGCAGTTGGCGAGGAAGACCGTACCCGAGCCGAGGCTCGCCGAGATCACCGGCTCCTCGCCGTGGTGCGGAGACCAGGATGCGATGACCGCGTCGGCGCCGGTGGCGCAATCACCGACCGACGACCGGCGGTCGATCCGACATTCGTGGGGGCACACCGTGCAGCCGGTCAGCACTCCATCGAGGGTCCGGGCCCGGCGCTCGAGCTCTCCCGAGCGGGCGAGGGCAACGTATGAAGCCCGCGGCGCTCGCCGGAGAGCAGTCAAGAACCGCCTGCGCTCTCGGATTGCAGGCGCCGGCCGTCCCAGCGCAACACGGGCCATCCCGGGTAGGTCCTCTCGAGGGCCGAGTTGTCCTCGAGGTCGATGGCGAGGATGATCTCGTGCCGTCTCGGCCCGGTCATGAGCCGGGCCCCCTCGCCCCACGGCTCCCAGGACTCTTCATCGACGAGAATGACCGCCTCATGCAACCCGGTGGCGGCGAGCTGTCGTTCGAGTTCGCCGCTGACGTTGTAGTAGCCGCGATAGAGCGCGAGGCGCCCGGGGAGCGCCGCGGCAGCGGTCAGGTTGAGGGCGGCGAAGATCCCGACGACGGTGGTCACGGCGATTCGAGAGGGCTGAGCCCGACGGGCGAGCTCGCGAAACCCACGCGCCGACAACAGATAGAGACACGCCGCGACGTCGAAGAAATAGCGGGCGCCGTAGCCGTGCAGACCGTTGGCCCTCGTCGGGAGGTGGCCGAGCGCGACAACGACAAAGAGCACGAGCAGGAGGCGGTCTTCGGGGCGGGAGCGGCGGAGGAGAAACGGGATGCCGACAAAGGCGAGGGCCAGAGCCAGGGTGAATCCGCCGGCCGAGAGCGGCCAGCCCCATCCGCTGAGGCTCGATGAGGCGGCGCGGAGAATCGCGTCGAGATTGCGGATCCCGAAAGGGATGTTGTCGAGACCGTACATGGAGCCCTGCGCGAACGAATAGGGGAGCGACCAGCAGCTTCCCGTGACGACGGCGTTGTGCACCAGGGTGGGCACGCTTGTCGCGAGACCGGCGCCCGCTGCCGCGGCGACGGTCAGCCATTTCGATCGCGCTCGGTGCTCGTCATGGAGAGCGTCGAGGACAAGCCAGGCGCCGAGGACCAAAGCCGCGGCCACCGCGGTCATGGGCCGGACGGCGAGACACCAGCCCATGGCGGCCCCGGCGCAGGCGCCGGGCCAGCAACCGGGCAGCCGCCGGGACAGCAGCACGAGCCAGAGCGCGAGAAGAACGAGGACGGCGCAGGCCGCGTGGGGAAACATGGATCCGCAGAGAAGGCGCGCGAGCGGCGAAACCACTGCCAACGCTGCGGCCGCGAGGCCGGTGAGCTCGTCGTCGATCTCGGTGCCCACCAGAAAGAGCAGCAGAATGAAGACGCCGCCGAGGACCGGCGTCACGAGATGCGGGACGCCGAGGGCGAGCCCCCCGGCGAGGATGGCCGGCCAGCCGATGGGGTAGTGACCGACCCAACGGCCGTCGGTGAGATAGGTGAACGGCACCCGCAGGTGCTCCTGGATGACCGAGGCCGCGGGGGCGACCTCGCCGTCGAGCAGCCAACGCGCCTGGAGCAGATAGACCACCTCGTCGATCTGGTGCGGCAGCCCGCCGAGGATCTCGACGGCGACCCAGGCGGAGATGGCGGTTCCCGTGATGGCGAGGGCGAGGGCGGCGAGCAGGGCGGCTCGTTTCGGCCCGGCGCGGTTCGGCCCCTCGCTCCGCGGTGACACGGGGGCCTTGAGGAGGTTCGTGGAGCCGGTGGCGGTTCTGACGCCGACGATGAAAGCGATGACCAGACAGGCGGCCGAGACGGCCCTGAGAAGCTGGGCGGTGATGGCGCCGGTGTCCCGGACCGGATCAGGGTAGAGGTTGGTCGCGTCCAAAACGGCGCCGTCGGCGCCGCGGACCGCGAGATAGTTGTCGAGCATGCCCCGGCGGAGCGCGAAATGGAGGGTCGGATCGCCGTGGAGGCTGATGGTGACGTCGTTGGTGAATCGTCCATGAAACACGGTGTGCAGGGTGAACGGTTCGGCAATCGAGACCGGTTCATCGAAGATGAGCCGGAGGTCGTCCCGGTGATCCACCCACCAGTCGCCCACCTGCGTCGGTGGGTCGAGGAGGGCGGCTGGATGGCCTTCGAGCGGCAGGCGCTCGATGACGCCACCGTCGTCGATCTCGAGACCCACGGCGCCCGATCGCTCGATGGGGTCGGCGGCGTGCATGGTGATCCGGTCGACCCGAACCCCCGGCTCGGCGAGAACGACTTCGGTGCCGGCGACGTTGAACCGCAGGTGGCCGCCGAGAGCTTCGATGGTGATCTCGGTGGGTCGATCGATGATGGCTGCGACGAGCCAGATCAACACCGCCGCCGGCAGCCAGAGAAGGGTTGCGCGCCATTGATGGGCGAGTCTCGGGTTCACCGGATCATCATACGGTGTGCCCGATTCCAATCCCAATGCCCGGCAATCCCAGCGGGTCGGAGTCCGATTCCGACGGCCCTCAATTCGCCGCGTCCACCAGCTCCACCCGCTCGATCTGGCTCAGCATGTAGAGCAGCCGGAAGATCCACTCCTCGTCCTTCTCCCGCTGCACCAGCTCGGCCACCGTCGGTCGTTCGTCCTCGATGGTCCTGACGATGCGCAGCTGCCGACCCGAGAGGTGGAGATCGGCGGGGATGCCGCTGCCGCAACGGACCACCCGGCGATGAAAAGCGTCCCGCATCATCCTTCGAACGCCGCCGAGGGGCAGACGCTCCTGGATTCCCTCGTGGATGAGAGTGTGGCTGCGGAGATTGAGCGGCAGGACGGGATCCGAGGGTTTGGAGTCGTGGTAGAACTCGAAGGTGCCCGACCCCCAGGTGAAGAGGTCGTAGATTCGATCCCTGACCTGGGCGCCGAGCGAGGTGAAGAGCTGATTCGGGGTGCAGACGTCGAGGGCGAGCAGCGCTTCGGTGAACCGCATCCCCTTGCGGGCGGCGAAGTCGAGCACCTCGGCGTGCTGCTCGCGTGAGAGCTGTCCGTCGGAGACCAGGAACTCACCGAATCGCTCGCTTTCGATATTGGATGTGGCGAAGATCGGGTGGCCCTCTTCGAAAAAGACCGATTTCCGAATGGGCTCGCGGATGAGATCGAGGCGACCGGCCTCGCGGGTTTCGGCGAGCCAGTGGAAGAGACTGCTCAGCGACTGCGACTGGAGATCGCCGGTGAGATCGGGTGGGCCTTCCACCTCGATCTGACTCGACCTGGCCGGAATCGCCACCGGGCCCGGTTCGCGGCCGCCGAAGATGTTGAGCGGGTTACCCTGGGTCGGCATCTCGACCTGGCTCGGGATCTTTTCCCCGGTTGCCTGATCGACCTGCTCCTGCATCTCCTTGACGAGATCCAGCTCGGCCTTGTGGTCGCTCTTTTTCTCGCGCTCGATGTCATCGGTGAAGAGCGCGTGCATGAAGGTGGCCACTTCGGCCTTGGTCATGGGCTGGGTGGCGGCATCGACCCGTGACAACAGATCGTCACGCATCGCTGCGGCCGTGGGGTAGCGGTCGTCGGGATCGGTGGCGATGGCTCGATCGATGACGGTGCGCAGTGCCTCCGGGAGCTCGTCGATGCGACCGCGGTCGAAGTTGCCCTTGCGGATGTCGAGCAGCATCACCATTTCATTGGGTGCGTCGCGCAGCGGCGCCATGGTGAGCATCTCGGCAAAGACGATCCCGAGCGAGAAGATGTCGGATCGTCGGTCGACGTTTTCACCCTTGGCGCCCTCGGGGCTGATGTAGCGGACCTTGCCCTTGATGACGCCGTGTTCGGTGTGTTCTTCGCGGTCGCGGGCGCGGGCGACGCCGAAGTCGGTGAGCTTGACATCGCCGTCATAGGCCAGAACGATATTTCTCGGGCTGACATCCCGGTGGACGATCTCCTGCGGCTGGCCGTCCGGCGAGCGGAAATCGTGGGCGTAGTGGAGACCGGTGCAGACATCGCTGATGACCAGGGTCGCGAGACGCCACGGGAACTTCCGATTCATGGCGGCGAGGCGTTTGAGAACCCGGTAGAGGTCGCGGCCGGACACGTACTCCATGGCGATGAACGGCATGGACTCGACCTCGCCGAGGTCGTAGATCTGGACGATGTTCGGGTGGACGAGGCGCGACGCGATCTTGGCCTCATCGGTGAACATCCGCAAGAAACGGGTGCGCTCGAGGAGGTGTTCGTGGATTCTCTTGATGGCGACGGTCTTGGTGAATCCCCTGATGCCCTGGACCTTGGCGCGATAGACGTCGGCCATGCCCCCGGAGGAGATGTGATCGATCAAGACGTACTTGCCAAAGCTTTGCATATTGAACAGCGGACCCCCGACAGTTTAACCGAGACTATCTCACGAGGTCGATGATCTGCCGAACCGCGATGGCGGCAAAGAGCGCAAGCGCCGCAATCATGGCTGTGATGCCGAGCCTGCCGGTGCCCAACCCGCCCATGAGCGGGCGCTTGGTGGTCAGCCAGAGCAGGCTCGCGGCGAGGAGGGGCATGAAGAGACCACCGGTCAGGGTGTAGAGCTTGATCACCCACACCGGTCGGTCGAGGACCAGAAGCGCCATCGGCGGCAGCGCGAGGTAGAGGAGATATCCGCGGTAGGTCCAGGCGGTCTCGTTGACCCTCCCGCTCCTTCTTCGCATTACTTGAGTGAAATCGGCAAAAAGATACGGAACCCCCTGCCAGACCCCCAGGGTGCTGGTGAAGACCGCAGCCCACAGACCGATGAGAAAGGTGGCGCGGGCGACTACGGCGGCGGTCTCGCCAAAGCGCTGGGTCGTGCCCGCCGCGAGCGCGTCAGCGCAGGCCACGAGACCCTGGCTGCCCGCGGGCATTCCGCCGTGACCGACGAGCGCGGTGGCGGCGAGGACCAGCATGGCCGCGCCGAAAACCGCGGTCAGGAGGTATCCGATCCCGAGATCGCGGCGGACCGTCGTGATCCAGTCTCTTCCGTCCCATCCCTTCTCGCGGATCCAGTAACCGTACGAGAGCATGGTCACGCTGCCGCCGACCCCGCCCATGAGGCTGAGAATCGTCGTCGCCGAACCCGGGGGAAGCCTCGGGATGAGGAGCCCGCGGAGAACCCTGACGAGATCCGGTCCGACGAGAACGGCGCTGGCCAGGAGGGTGAGGACCATCAGCGCGATGAGCGCCTTCATGGTGGCCTCGAAGCGATCGTAACGACCGAACCACACCAGAGCCAGCGCGGCGATGGAATGCAGAGCTCCCCAGGTTCCGATGCCGATGGCGGGAACGAGGGCGTGGGCGGCGACTCCGCAGGCGCTCATGAGACCGCCGGCGACGATGAAACTCCAGATGACGAGGTAGATCAGAAAGCCGGTCTGGAAGACCGACCCGATGTGTGTTCCCCAGCCCTCGAGCAAGGTGGTGCCGGTGGCGAGCTGCCATCGGGCCACACCCTCGTTGAGGGCAAACTTGAGCAAGGCGCCGACAGCGATGACCCAGAGCAGGGTCTCGCGGAACTCGGCGCCGGCGAGCATGGCGGCGAGGAGGTCTCCGGCGCCGACCCCGGTCGCGGCGACGGCCAGACCCGGCCCGATGAGCAGGAGCCAGCGGCCCGCTGTTCCCCGCCCGTTTGTCGCGGCTTCAGTCGAGGACATCGCTGATTTCGGTCCAGGAAGCGTCTCCCCGGCGGCGGACGGCGCCGGAGGCATTCAGGAGGCGCCGGTGGACGAGTTCATCGAGCTGGCGGCGGGTGAAGGGGCCGTCGAGGCTCCCCTGGAGGACGGCAAACCAGATCGCGGGATCGCCGGGATCGGCGGCGGTGTCGACCGGCGCCAGCCTCGCGTGCGCGTCGGACCGCGTCGGCCGGACCGGCTCCCGACGGCGTCGTCGAATCAACAGCGCCACCGCAGCGGCGAGGATCGCGGCCGTCGCGAGCACCGGGACCGGGGCAAACCCGCGGCCTTCGGACGCCGATTGGCCGTTCGGCGAGCCGAGGGCGGAACGGAGCCGGTGGAGGACCGACCCGGCGTCGCCGGCGGTGATCGCCTCCCCGTCGGGGCCATAGAGAATCATGTACGGGATCGAGGACATGCGGAACTGCCGACTCACCGGGCTGTCCCAGTTGATGATGTCGATCTTGCGAACCGCGAGTTGGTCGCCATATCGGCTCGCGAGCTCGCGGATCTGTGGTTCGAGGCCGCGGCACGGTCCGCACCAGTCGGCATAGAAATCAAAGAGAACGAATTTCCCCGGGACCAGGTGATCCTCGATCTCGACCTCGCGTCCGTGGGTGATGGTCTGGATGTCGCCGGCGCCGGTCGCCACAACGGGCGGGAGGAGCACAAGCAAGAGCATGACGGCCGAAGGACGAGGAATGGTCACCTCCAGAGCTTAGCAAAAGCGAAATTCTCAGTTCTTAATTCTCAATTTTTAGTTATCCATCACATCGACCCGGAGAGGTTCACTGGTACCGGTGATGAAAAATGGGTCCGCAATGGTGCGTTCGTCGCCGATGCGAATCTGAGTGATGAAGTCCGGATGCGATGTAATTAAGAATTAAGAATTTAGAACTAAGAACTCTTCGAGAGGATCCCCGCCAGAGTAGATGCGAGAGCATCGACCGAAAAGGGCTTCTGCAGCCAGGCGGCAAGATTGGAGCTCGAAAACCCGCCTCCCATGGGATCCGGCGCGTAGCCGCTCATGAGCACGACCGGAATGGAGGGGTCGCGCCGCCGCAACTCCACCGCGAGCTCGACGCCCCCCATGGCCGGCATGGCGACATCGGAGAGGACGAGATGGATCTCCTCCTCGGTCGCCGTCAGGATTTCCAACGCCTCGATTCCGTTGCGGGCGATGATGGGTCGATAGCCGAGAGCCTCGATGAGCTCACCGGTGAGTTCACGAACCGTGGGATCGTCTTCGACTACGAGGATGTTTTCCCGATTGCCGTGCGGAGCGGGGGAGATTTCCGGTTTCGGCTCGGAACTCGCCGCCGGGTCGCGTTCGACAGGAAGATACAGGGTGAAGGTCGTCCCTCGACCGATCTCGGTTGAGAAGGTGATCCGACCGTGGTTCTGCTGGATGATGCCGTGGCACTGCGCGAGACCGAGGCCGGTGCCTCGGCCGCGATCCTTGGTCGTGAAGAAGGGCTCGAAAATATGCGGTCGGGCCTCCGACGGGATCCCGCATCCGGTGTCGGTGAGGCTCAGGCAAACCCAGTGGTCTTCTTCGGATCCTGCAGTCGATTCGGGGTCGCTTCGGGTTGCGCTCGGACTCCAGAGCCGAACCCTGATCTCGCCGCCGCTCGGCATGGCCTGGCTCGAGTTGATGGTGAGGTTGGTCAACACTTGTTGGAGTTGACCGGGGTCGAAATGGATGGTGTGTTCTCCCGGCTCCGCATCGATCTCGATGCGGACCGTCTCGGGGATCAGCCGCTTGAGCATCGAGAGGGTGCCATCGAGAAACGAACGAAGCTCGATGAGCTGCGGTCGGGTCGCGGTCTGCCGCGAATAGTCGAGAATCTGGCGGATGAGGGTGGCCGCCCGTTCACCGACTGCGAGAATCTCGCGGGTCTTGTGTTTCCTGGTCGTGTGATCGCCGGATTCGTCAAGCAGCAGGCTTTCGGCGAGGATCGTGATCGCTTGGATCAAGTTGTTGAAATCATGGGCGATCCCGGCGGCGAGGTGTCCGACGGCGGCAATCCGTTCCTGTCTGAGAAGCCGGTCCGCCACTTTGCGCTGCAGGGAAACGTCGCGCAGCACGACGACCGAACCCTGATGATGGTCTCCCAGCCTGCGGACCGCCACTTCGAAGATCGACGACGGGGCGGATGCGGAAGAAATCTCGAGCCACCGGGGGTCGCTGGCGTCGGAATCGAACTCCGCCAACGGGCGGCCGCCGATGGATCGCAGCTCGTCACCGGTTGCGATGCGGCCGATGAGCGGTCGGGCGACCGAGGTGGCGTGGTTTGCCAGGACCACGCGGTCGTTGGCGTCAAGGACGATCACACCCTCGGGGAGGTGATCCACCACGGCTCGCAGGCGGTGCCGTTCGCCGGCGACGATCTCCTCGGCGCGGCGCCGCTCGGCGATCTCGATTTCCAGCGCGCGTGCGGCGCGATGGAGTTCCACCGTGCGTTCGTTGACCCGGGTTTCGAGATCGACGTTGAGGAGCCTCAGTTCATCGAGGAGATCGATGTTGTCCATCCTCGCGGTCGCCACGCCGGTCACCTGCTGGAGGACGACGAGCTTGCGGACGAGGACGGAAGAATCCACCGAGTCGTGAGCGAAGATGAAGACGCCCTTGAGCTGGGATCTGCAGGAGCAGGGAATGAGGAGAATCTGGTTGGGCTCGACGTCACGAAGTTCGAGCTCGACGCCCTCGTCCGCCGCGTTGTCGGCGGAACAGACAATCGCGCCCTCGGCCAGTGCCTTCATCGCTGCCGGCGCCAAGCGTAGGCGCGAACCTTCCACTCGATCCGCATGTGCGACGAACTCTCGACGGAAGACCGGAGATGGGCCGTCGATGCGGGCAAACCCGCAATACGGGATCTCGTAGAGGATCCCGACTCTCTCGAGAAGAGTCCCGAGGATGGCGTCGATATCTCGAAGCGGGGTGATGGTCTCGGCGACCAGCCCGAGAAGCAGCACATCCTCGGCGCGTTCGTTGAGGATGTCGTTCTCGGCTTCCAGGAGCCGGATTCGGTCGTCGGGAGACAAGGTCCCGGATCTGTTCTCCCGGTTCACCGGGAGCTCGCGATCCAGAAGTCGAGGAGGTGATCGGCGACCCAATCCGGTTCGTCAACCTGGACAAAATGGCCGCCGGTCGCGATGCGTTCGAGGCGGCTGCCGGCAATGTCTGTGTGCAGTCTCTCGCAGATATTCGCGCTCAGATAGACATCGGCGTCTCCCCTCAGAATGAGGGTCGGAAGATCGAGCTTTTTCAATTCTCTCTGAATGCTCAGAAGCTGTTCGTTGTTGAGCGAGCGGGCGAGCTTGAGGAACGCCTTGCGCCGCTCGTCGGTGTTCATCTGGGCCCAGAACAGGCCCATGAGCTCACCATCGAGAAGGTCACGGTGGTAGAAGGCGCGCTTGACGATCAATCGAAGCATGCCGAAATCGAGGGTGGCCATGACCAATTGGCGGAGAATCGGCGTCCGCATGGCGATGATCGGTTGCACCGGCCAAAAGTCGTACCCGACCGGGTTGACGAGAGTGAGCGATCGGAGGAGGTCGCGGTGACGGACAGCCAGGATCTGGGCGATCCCGCCGCCGATGTCGTGCCCGACCAGATGGCACGGGCCGATGTCGAGGATGCGGATGAACTCGGCGGTCATTTCGGCCTGACCGGCGATCGAGTAGTCGGCATCGAGACCGAGATCGGAACCACCGCAACCCTGAAGGTCGATGGAGGTCAGATCGAAGGTCTCCGACAGCCTGGGGACGATTTCTCTCCAGATGAAGGAGTTGGTCGTAATTCCGTGGACGAGGAGCACGGGTTCGCCACGGCCCGAACGACGATACGCCGTTCGGCGATCAGCGACGGAACAGAAGCTGAGATCGGTCACCATGCCTCACTCATAGGGTGCTCGGGCGGCTGGCCAACCGCTGCGGGACATCTTTCGCAGCCCGTCGGATTTCCCTGGATCGGTCGACAAAACCAGGATACCACCACGGGCGATTCTCACTCTTGGTGACGGAGTCGGATCGATCCGTCGCCCCCCTGGACACGATCGCTCACCGACTCGAGGAGCACGTCGATGTCGAAGCCGAGTACTCGGCGGGGAAATGGGGCAAGGATAACCCGCGACTAACCGAGATACCGCTTCATCTCCTCATCCAACATCCGCTGGTGCTCGATCTCGGCCTTCCTCAACCAGTCGAAGAGTTCGACGACTTCGGGGGCTTCGATGTAGTCGAGGGCCTCGGCGTAGAAATCGTGGGCCCGGGTTTCCGCGCCCATGGCGACGTTGAACGCCTCCTCGAGGCTCACCTTGCGGCCGAGGGACTCGTAGTCCGGCAATTCCGCCTCCCATGGGGCTGCCTCGTCATGGCGGGCGGGAACGTCTCCGAAGAGCTCGGCACGGCGCTCGGTGATCTCCTCCTTGTGGCGTTTCTCGCGCACCGCCATGCGTTTGAAGAAGTCGGCTGCTTCGGTGTTGCCGTCGCTCCCGACCCAGTCAGCCAAGTGTTCATACGCGAGTTGGGCTTCGTCTTCGATGACGATGGCGATGTCGAGAGCGTCCCGACCGTCCATCCTGGAAAAATCTACCTTGAGAGCCATTGTGCCTCCGCCTCCCGTTCACGTCCGTTGAACTCTGCCCGTCACAGCACCGTCTGTCAACTACCAGACGATCTCGGCCATGGTGCAGTTGATGCCGCTGCCGATTCCCATGAGCGCGATTCGATCGCCGGCGCTGAGTCTTCCTTCTTCGATGAGTTTCGACAGGACGATGGGCACCCCGGCGGGTCCGATGTTGCCGTGGTTGGGATAGAGCCGGAAGATCTTCTGCAGGTCGATGCCGAGGGTCCGGGCGAATCGTTCGGTGTGGGCCTTGCCGACCTGGTGGATGATGAAGTGGTCGATGTTGTCGGGGGTCCAGGCGAGGACGTCCCGCGCGCGTGACCAGGTCTTGACGGCGAGCTCCATTCCGTGGGTGAGGAGTTTCTTGGCGTTGGTGACCATGTTGTCGACCGAGGCGTAGCACAACCGGCAGTGCTCGGTCGCCGAGAGATTGACGCCACCGAGGAATCGGTGCTCGCCGGGCCTGCCGTGGGAGCGGGCGAGGATCATCGCCACCGCCCCCGACCCGAGGGTCAGGGTTGCAAACGCATCGCGAAACGCCTCCATCGTGGCGTCGGGTCGACTCAGACGCTCGATGGTGCTTCTGGTGGCGTGTTTGGTGTTCTCGGCGTTGACGACGATGCCGTACTCGATCTGCTTTCGTTCGATCATGTTGCTCACCATCTCCATGCCGTTGATGAAGGCAAGGCAGGCGTTGGAGATGTCGAAGTTGAGGCAGGTCGGCGAGAGGCCGAGATTGCGGTGCACGATCGAGGCCGTGGACGGTTCGATGAAATCACGGCAGACCGAGGTGTTGACCACGACTCCGAGCTGTCGTCGATCGATCTCCGCCTGTTCGATGGCGCGTTCGCCGGCCTTGGCTGCGGCCTGGCTCGGCGGCATTTCTTCGTCGAACTGGCGGCGGCTCGTGATGCCCGAGAACCTCTCGAGCATTCCCGGCGGGACACCCAGTCGTTTCATGGTGGCCTCGAGCTTCGACTCGATTTCATCGGAACGCTCGGCGTGCGGCGCGTCGATGTGAGCGACGCTCAGAATCTGTACGTTCTCGAACTTCATTTTGCCCCCCATCGGCGCCTGCGCCGTTGAACACCCGGGCTCCAGGCTCAGATCCGGAGTCGCATCTTAACACCAGCTGAGAGTTCGGGTTACTGACGCCGGTCGCGCTTGCGCCTTTCCATCGGGACGGGCAGTTTGGTCTCGCGCCGGTCGTGTTGCATCCGCTCTTGGCGGCGGAAACGGAAATCGGACCATGCGATCCAGAGGAAACGCCCGGCGACGACGAGCCCGGTCAAGGCGACAACGGCCGCGATGATAAACAACAGGTCCACACGGATATTCTATCCACGCTTTCCCGGCCGGGCTACAATTCAGGGCATGTCAAATTCGGCAAGGTGCCACGGTAAAGCGTTGTTCGATCGCCGATCCCCGATGGGAGGGAGCCTGCTGCTGTTCGCCGTTGTCGTCGCGGCTTGCGGCTGCGTCACGACGGAACCGATGGAACCGCCGGGTGTGACCCTCGTCGATCTCGAAATCGTCGATGCCACGCTCTTCGAGTCGACCCTCGATGTGGCGTTGCGGATTTCCAACGACAACCCCGAGCCCATCGTCATCGACGGTGCGGTGATCAAGCTCGAGCTCAACGGCATCAAGGTGGGCAAGGGGGCGAGCAACGAACGGTTGGAGTTGCCCCGGCTCGGCTCGGTGGTGCGGCGGGTCGAGATCCACATGAACCACCTGGCGTTGGCCACCCGGATCCAAGGGATCGTCGAAGCCAAGGTCCTGAACTACGGCGTGACCGGCAAGGTCTACGTTGTCAGACCCACGGGCGGGGCCCGCGGCATGAGCTTCGAGAGCCGCGGCCAGCTCGACCTCAGCGGCGACGTCGCCCAAGCCGACGCCCTCGACCCCGTCGCCCCTGGACCAACCGACTGAATCCGAGACCGAGGCAGTGTCAGGATTCAGCGATCAGCGGCGGATGCGCCTTCCTGGCGAGCGGAAATTCGCGCCCCATCGGGGTGCCGGGTTTGACATTGTGCAGGAACGACCACCGGGCAACGCGTTCCGCTCCGCACAATGTCATACCGGGCTCCCTCGGGGAGGGCGATGCGGTCTTCTGCAACGGCTACGAGGCAGGCCGCCGGCGTGCCATCGGCGTGGTCGCAGCCCTTCCAATCAACCCACGAGCGACCCCGCCGATGGTGCGACGCTGGGGCGCTTGGACGCAAAAGCGTCCCAGCGCCCCAGAAGGCCGTTGACGAAAGAAACCGTTCCGGGACCGCAGCGGGAACCGGGACAGCGACAGGGACAGCGGCAGATTTCAGGGTCCGGGCCAGCGGCAGGTTGCAGCGCCAGCGGCCCGGAAGGTCGGTACCCCGCCTTTGCGATGGAATTCAAAATTCATAATTCATAATTCATAATTCGTCGGCGGTGCCCAAGCACCGCCACGACGCGCCCTTGTTCAGCCTCAATTCGGTCCATTTCTCACCCCGCGGGTTCATCACCATGGATGTGGGATCGAAAAAGGAGGCCGATCATGAACAGAGACGATCGTTTATTTGCCACCATCGGCGGCACCATCGTGACTGCGGCCGCCACCGTCTTCCTCGTGTTCGCCGGCGGAATCACCGGCACCATCGAGGACCGATCCACCATCAGGGTCGCCCCGATTCCGGCGGAGAAGGCCCCTCGGCAGCCCTCCGATGTCGTGCCGGCGAGTTTCCCCGAACCGGCGCCTGCGGTGGGCGACGAGTTCGTCCGGGCGCTGGCGAGCCGGATCTCGGCCCATCCCGAGTGGGCTGCCTGGCTGGTCACGGACGGCCTTGTCGAGCGTTTTGTCGATTCGGTCGAGGCGGTCGCCGACGGCTACAGCCCGAGCGGGGAGCTCGGCTTTGTCGCGACCGAGGATCCGTTCCTCGTTCGCGAGGACGAGGGGCGCCTGGTCATCGCCGCCGGAACCTACCGCCGCTACAACCTGGCGGTCGAGGTCCTCGGATCGCTCGACGCGGACGCCGTCGTGGCCATCCTGCGGGAACTCGAGCCCGCCATCGAAGACGCGCACCAGGAGGTCGCCTGGCATCGGGGCAGCTTCGAGGACCGCCTGCGGCAGGCCATCGACCACATCCTCGAGGTCGAGATTCCACAGGGCGCCATCGAGGTCGAACAGCGAACCCGGACCTATGCCTACGCCGACGACGACCTTGAACGGTTGAGCGACGCGCAGCGCCATCTGCTGAGAATGGGCCGGCAGAACGCAACGGCGGTGCAGGCCAAACTGAGCGACATCCGTTCGGCCTTCGGTTGGCCGGCCCGACAAGCGCCGGCGGCCGTCGAGCAGGCGGTCGACGGCCTCGAGAGCTCCGAGATCCTCGAGCCGATCGTGATCGCCGAAGCCTCGGTCGAGGGCCGGGAACCGCAGGCTGAGAAAATCGTTGTCTTCTCGCCGATGGTCTCGCCAGCCGTGACCGTCGTCGATTCGCCCGCCTGGGTGATGAATCCTCCCGTGCTCGCATCCATGGAACCATCGCCGGCACCGGCCGAGTAACTGTCGGCGGGTCGCTGAAATCCAAACCGATCCGATCCCATCCGCCGGCCCGGGGCCGACCCCGGGCCGGTCATTTGCGTCGTTGGCGAGGGATTTGGAAAGAAGTTCGGTGGTTTTTGGGTTCCAGCACCTGTGGGAACGCGACCCGCTTGACACCGTCGGATCCGAGATGAACCGGGACGACTTCCGCAAGGGAGTGATATTCGGCGTCGCGGCGTACGGCATGTGGGGTCTCATCCCCATCTACTTCAAGGCGCTGTCGGGTGTCCCGGCCCTCGAGATTCTCGCCCATCGCATCGTCTGGTCGGTGGTTCTGCTCGTGCCATCGGTCCTGCTGCGGGGGCAGTGGAACGAGCTTCGGCGCGTCATCTCCGGCAGAAAGACCCTTGCGACCCTCATCCTCACGACCGTTCTCATCGCCTTCAACTGGTATCTTTTCATCTGGGCGGTCGAACACGATCGGGTTCTCGAGGCGAGCCTGGGATACTTCATCAACCCGCTGATCAACGTTTTGCTCGGGATGGTCTTTCTCGGCGAGAAACTGAGCCGAACCGCCGCCGCCGCCGTGGCGCTGGCGGGTCTGGGAGTCTCGGTCCAGGTCCTGATGGTGGGGGAGTTGCCGTGGATCGCCCTGGCCCTGGCGTTCAGTTTCGGGTTGTACGGGCTTCTCAGGAAGACCGCCGCAGTCGGCGCTGTCGTCGGTCTCGCCGTGGAGACCTCGTTCCTGATGCTGCCGGCGGTCGGTTACCTGGCCTGGGCTCGCCGGACCGGTGGTCTTTATCTGGGGAGCGGTGACCTGACGACGGATGTCCTGCTCGTCATGGCCGGGGCGGTGACCGCCGCGCCGCTGCTGTGCTTCACCAGCGCCGCGCGGCTGCTCCCACTGACGACGCTCGGCTTCCTCCAGTACCTCGCACCCAGCGGCCAATTTCTTCTCGCGGTTCTCGCCTATGGCGAGGTCTTGAATTCCGGCCGCATCATCACCTTTGTCTGTATCTGGGTTGCCCTCGCGATCTTCACGACCGACCAGATCCGGCGAAGGAAGAAGCTGCGGCCGGCGTCGACCTGAGGTTGCGCGAGCGGCGCCCCTCCCGGGGCGGCTCGGGAGACGAAATCACAGCGCCTCTGCTACGGTGTCCGGGTGCCGAAACACCGTCGAAAGAACTCCCCCCCGGGCAGGTCAGCTTCACCTTCGGTGAGTCTCCCGGTGATCCAACCGCGCGGTCTTCGACCGAGGAACCCCTCGTTCTGGCGGACCATCACGCTCATCGCGGTGCATCTCATCATGATCGCCCATTTCACTCAGTGGATCCTGCGCGGTGTGACGCTCAGTCCGGTCGAGCCGTCCGAGGGCATGGAGTTCGCCAAACACGGAATCGTCAACACCGGTCTGGTCTTCTTCGTGGCCGCGATTCTCGCCACCGCGGTCTTCGGACGGTTCTTCTGCGGCTGGGGATGCCATCTCATCGCGCTGCAGGATCTCAGTCGCTGGCTGCTGATCAAGATCGGGATCAGACCGAGGCCCCTGCGCTCGCGGGTGCTCGGGCTGGTGCCCCTCGCGGCGTTTGTCTACATGTTTCTCTGGCCGGCAATCTACAAGATCGGCGCCGGGCAGCCCCTCGGACCGGTCAGAGCCGAGTTCCTGACGACGGATTTCTGGGCGACATTCCCGGGTGTCGGCGTCGCCGTGCTGACCTTCGCGGTGTGCGGATTCGCGGTGGTTTTCGTGCTCGGCTCCAAGGGGTTCTGCACCTACGGCTGCCCCTACGGGGCGGCCTTCGGAATGGCCGATCGGTTGGCGCCGGTGAGGATCCGGGTCACCGATGCGTGCAAAGGATGCGCGACCTGCACCTCGGTGTGCACATCGAACGTCAGGGTCCACGAGGAGGTCCGCGATCACGGGATGGTCGTCAACCCCGGCTGCATGAAGTGCCTCGATTGCGTCGCCAACTGCCCCAACGACGCCCTCTATGTCGGCGCCGGCCGGCCGGCCGTGGGCAGGGGAGGGGGGCGGGCCGCCCCGGGAGCCCCGAGATGGTCGGAGGAGGTCTTCGTCGGGCTCGCCTTCATCCTCGGATTCGCCGCTTTTCGGGGCCTCTACGGCGCTCGTTCCATTTCTCTTCGCCCTCGGCATCGCCGCGATCCTCGCCGGCCTCGCACTGACGTCGTGGAGGCTCTTCAGGGAACGCGACGCATGGTTGGGTCCGATCCGCCTCAAGTCGAACGGCCGGTTGCGTCGCCCGGGGTGGATCTTTGCCGGCGTCATGGTTCCCGTCATCGCGTTCTGGGCCCACAGCGCACTCGTTCAGGAACTCACCCGGCGAGCGGATCGCCTGTTCGCTCAGACCTTGGAACTCAGGAGGAGCGCTCTCGAGATTTTAGAGCCGAGGCCGCCCATGTCCGAAACCGATCGACGACTGGTCTCCCGGGCGCGTCTGGCGGTCGAGAGGCTCGATCGGTGGAGTCCGATGGACTCCCCGGATCGCGACCTCAGACTCGCGTGGACGGCGTTCCTCAACGGCGATCCGAGCGAGGCGAAATCCCGCGTCGACCGCGCTCTCAGGGAGCGCCCGTCGGAAGTGAGCGGGCATCTGCTGGCCGGCCGGCTCCTGGTCGAGGACGGCAGGTGGCAGGAAGCGGCCGGAGCGTACTCCCGGGTGGTGGAGCTCGATCCCGCCGATCCCGCGGGGTATCTCGGGCTCGGCACCGTCCTCGGATCGAGCGGACGGGTCGCCGATGCGCTCGATGTATTCACCCGGGGTCTGGAACTCGATCCGGCCTCGCTCGAGCTGCGATACAACCGGGGTCTCTCGCTCGCCCTTCTCGGCGACTTTGACGGTGCGGCCGGTGAATTCGAACGAGTCCTCGAGATCGACCCCGACTCGCTTCCGGCGCGGGAGAATCTCGCGGGTGTTCTGGCCGCTGCGGGCCGATTCTCCGAGGCGGTGCCGGTCTTCGAGGAGGCGGTGCGGCGATCGCCGGAGGATGCGCAGCTGCGGATCATGGCGGCCCGCGCCTGCCTCGCGGCGGGCCGGCGCGTACGCGCCGAGGCGCACATCGAGGCCGCCGTCGGCCTCGACCCCTCGCTGGAACCCGCTCGTCGATTGCTCGACTGAGCGGCAGGCCGGTTGCCGGATCCCAGCATTATGAGACGCTCGCGGTCGGATCGATACGGAATAATTGATACTGAGAGTCGGAATTATTCATGACGTCTCATGGTTGTCTCGCGCGACATTCTTGTTGGAGGAGGCCTTGGTGACCACGAAATCGATGATGCTCCGGCGTACGAAGTTGATGGCGGCGGTGATGATCGTGTGCGGCTGTCTTGGCGGCGGGGTCGGCTGCGGCCGGCGTTCCCGACGGCGACCTGGGACCGGATGTGGTGGTCTTCGATCTGCCGAGCACCTATAACTGGGGGACCGACGGAACCGTCCGTGCCTACTCGGTCGGGACCACTTCGTGCAATCGGGGAGACACTCCTCTGAGTTGGATTTCCAGTACGAACCAGCACCCGGTGATCGCCCAGAACCTCTATCGGGTGACGCTGGCCGATCCCCCTGCGGAACACGGCAAGATCGAAATGCTCGGGATGTCGTGGTTGAAAAACGGATTCGTGTCCATCAACACAAATGCGTGTGGAACCTGTCAGAACCCACCCCTGGGGGGATCGCAGCTCGGCGTTGGCTGTGCCGATCCATACTCCGCCAGCCTCAACGGCAGCCAGAGCCGTCTCGGTCCGCGCTCGGACGTGAACGCCTTCACCGGGTATTTCGTCTATCCCCACCCGGATCCGACGGGCAACCCGACCGTCGCCGGCCGGCTTCAGGTCGAGCCCTCGGAGATCATCAGCGATCCGACCACCTATAGCTATTTTGTCGAGGGTCAGTACATCGCTCCCGATGACGCCGGTTGGCCGAACGGCGTCAACACCGGCCCGAACAACAGCATGAACAACGCTTCCCACCGTGAGGTCCTCGTCAGCGGCACCAATCTCGACACGATCGGACCCACCGAGGAGGGACGGCCGGCGATCTACGCGTGGCAGGACCTCGACCCCACCGTGACCATCCGCGAGGTCCTGGTTCCCGGCGAAGGCCTGTTCATCGTCGGCTACAAGGTCGGCGACAACGGGGACGGGACCTGGCACTACGAGTACGCGGTCTTCAACCTCAACTCGGATCTCAGCGGCAAGAGCTTCTCGGTGCCGATCAGGGCCGATTCGGTGATCACCAACACCGCTTTCCGCGATGTCGACTACCACTCCGGCGAGCCCTATGACCTCACCGACTGGGCGGTGGATGTCAACCCCGGTCGCCGGGTCCGTGAGTTGGTCGACGGTTGATTTTGCGACGAATCCAAACGCCAACGCTTTGCGCTGGTCGACCATGTACAACTTCAGCTTCGACGCCGACAGCCCGCCCGAGACCGCCCTCGCGGGCATCGGCATGTTCAAGCCGGGCGGGCCGTCGTCGGTGGCGGTCTTTGTCGAGGCCCCGGCAAGCAATCTCATTCCGCTCTTCGCCGACGGCTTCGAGACCGGTGACACCAGCGTCTGGAGTATCGTCGAGCCGTAGTCGACAACGGCCTCGGCCCGTGACACTGACGCCCGGCGGTGACGCCGGGCGTTCTTCTGTGGGCCCTCGGCGACTCAGGGCGCGGTCGTGGACCAGGCGGTCGTGTCGCCGGTCTCGAAGCCGTCCGCGAAGAGGCCGACGGTGACGGGGATCGAGGCCGAGGCCATGGGCACCGGCGGCGCCCGGTCGTAGCGGGTCCAGACATCGTGGAGAATCTCGCCTCGGCTCATCGTCCGGCAGCCCCGTCGATCGCGGGATGCAGTCGTCGGGGAAGTCGTTGTCCACCGCCTCGTCGAGGAGAAACTCGACGTAGTCGTCGCTCGTGGTCTGGTACTGGAGGGTGGCCTCGACGGTCAGATCGCCGGTCGCCGACGGCGGGATCGGAACGGTGTAGGTCGTGTCGTCGTAGTTGACCAGGATCCCCGATCCCGGCGAGGTCTCGGGGTAGGTGTAGTTGACCGGCCGGGTCTCGATGTCGTTCATCCCGGTGAAGCCGGCCGGGGGAATCCGGTTGTCGAGGGCGACGCAGTTGTTGAGGACGAAGTGGAAGAGGGGGTTCCCGCCGCCGTCGTGGTGACCGAACACTCGCCGCTGCCGTCGAAATCCCAGATGCCCGGTTTGACCTCGTAGACCTTGAGCTGCGGGTCCAGGGCGAGCGCGCCGGTGGCCGGATCCCAGCCGCCGCTGCTCCAGATCGCCTCGCCCGATCCGTCGCGAACGAGGACCTGCAACCACATCCGCCGTCCCTCGGGATACCCGGTGGGCAGCTTGTGACCGCTGAGATTGATCACCCGGACGGCAAAGCCCGAGGTTCTCGCCGGCCTGGACGGCGTCGGCGGCGCTGATTTCCACCGTCGCGGATGATCTCGAGCATCTCCACCGCCCAGGCGGTGGTGGCGTCGTACTCGGCGCTCCGCCCGAGCCCCGGGTACTCGCCCTCGAGCACCTGCGGCACCCAGGCGTTGCCGCCGGCCAGTTCGTGGATCGGCAGGTCGCCGGTCCGGTTGATATCGGTGGCAGATGGATGGATAGGCGGGATCGTGAGCGGCGTCGGGCATGTGGCAGTTCTGGCAGGTGAGGAAGTCCGGACCCGCGCTGCGAGAACGAGCTCTGCTCCCACTCCTTGTAGGTCCGCTCCACCGGCACCGGGACGCCGGTGTCGATCCCGTTCTCGTCGATGAGCGTCAGGATCGGGTTGGTGACGTTGTGGCAGTTGCCGCAGTTGTCGGAATCCCGGTGGTACTGGGAGCTCTCCCACGGGTGCGGCGGGTGCGCCTGGTGCATTGTCATAGTCGTACGGGCCCTTGCGGCACGGCTCGAAACCCATGGGGCAGCTCGTGTCGTCGATCCAGTACTGGCCGTTTTCGTAGTAGACCGGCAGCTGGCCCGCCGGAGGGCTGGGGTTGATCTGCATGCGGTGGCAGAACTCGCAGTGGAGGCCTTCGAAATCGTTGTTCTCGCCGTCGATCTGACCGTTGAGGCTGCAGCCGTCGGCCGATCCGGTGGGCGGGCCGCCACGCCCGTCGAGCCAACCGCCGGGGGAGTGGCAGCGCAGGCACCACTCGCCGATTCCCGGAAGGTCGTTGTTGGCGACATCAAGGGCGGCCCAGAAGATCGGATCCCGGCCGGCGTTGGCCATCATCGATCCCTTCCAGGTCGTGACGGGTCGGACATTGTGGCCGTTGTCATAGTCGCCGTGGCAGCTGGCGCAGAGACCGGGAGGGTTGAGCTGGAAATAGAGGGGCGGTTGGGTTCCGTTCGAGGTCGGTGTGCCGGCGCCCGCCGGGATCGAGGGCAGCGCCGCCGCGATCGCAACCGCGGCGGCAAGCCAAACGGTCTGTACGGGTTTCATCGCGCTCATTCTTCCCTCCGACCCACCCGTGCCGGGTAGCTGTCCGAGCCTAGCATAGGACCGTCAGGAAGGATTCCGATTACCATCAGGTATAGGGGGAAGGCCCTGCGGCGTTCATTGGTTGAAAACAGAGAGACCGACTTTTGGGGGACCGGGTATGGCGCATTTTCAGCCGGAGCTGTTTGCATTTCTGACCGAACTCAAAGAACACAACACCAAGGAGTGGTTCCAGGAGAACAAGGACCGCTATCGAAGCGATGTCCAGGAGCCGCTCATCGGTTTCATTTCGGCTTTTGCCGAACCGCTCGGCGAGATCAGCTCGAACTTCGTCGCCGACCCGAGACCCAACGGCGGCTCGATGTTCCGGATCTATCGCGACGTTCGATTTTCGCGGGACAAGAGCCCGTACAAGGTTCACGCGGCGGCCCAGTTCCGCCACCGCGAGGGCCGGGATGTCCACGCTCCCGGCTTCTATCTTCACCTCGAACCGGGACAGGTCTTCATGGGCGCGGGGCTGTGGCATCCGGATGGTCCGACCGTGTCCGCCATCAGGTCCGCCATCGTCGGCGACCCCGAACGATGGCGTCAGGTCAGCAACGGCCTCGATCTCGGGGGAGAGAGCCTCAAGCGGGCTCCACGGGGCATCGACCCGGAGCATCCCCTCATTGAGGATCTCAAGCGCAAGGACTTCGTCTGTTTCACCAACATGAGTCAGGCAGCGGCCTGTCGACCCGGGTTTCTGGGTTCGTTTGTCGAGCGGTGCCGGGCAGCATCGCCTTTGATGAGATTTCTCACCGAAGCGGTCGGTCTCGAGTTCTGAGCGCCAGGGATCTGTGAAATCCCTCGCCGGGGACGGTCTTCTCCTTGTCATGACGGGCGGGTCTGTCCATACTGATCACGGCTTCCCGAGAAGCTGCGGACCCGGACCAACCGGGTCGAGTCACTAGAGGAGAACAGAATATGCCCCACCGTGTCGAGGGAGAGTATTGTCGAAACCGGTTCGCCATTCTCATGCTGTCTATGGTCGTGCTCGTCGGCGTCGCCGCCCGGACCATGGCCGTTGAGGCAACCGACCGCAGTGGTCGCGAATCGGTTCAAGTCGTTCACTCCGATGAAACAGGGATCGTGTTTTCCAGTTGGCGGGAATCCGGCCGGCTGTGGACATCGGTCTCCTTCGACGGCGGTGAGATCTGGTCCGAGCCGCGCGCCAAGATCGACGAGATCAGCCTCGCCGCCGGGGTGATCGTTCCCGGAGAGACCGCGCCGGCGATTCCGAAAGGGCTCGCAGCCGGTGACGATCTTCGGGTCTTCATCGTTCAGTTCGAGACCCGAAGCCTGCCGCACTGGCGCCGCCATCTCGGCGATCTCGGAGCCGAGGTGCTGGGTTATCTTCCCCATGACGCCCACCTGGTTCGGATGGATCCGAGGCTGGCGAATCGGATCGAGGCCCTGCCTTTTGTCCGCTGGGTCGGTCCCTACGAACCGTCGTACAGGACCTTCCCCGAGGTGCTCACCGATCTCGAGGCGCCGAGCGCCGTCACCAGACGGTACAACCTGATGACCTTCAAACCGGGGGCGGCGGAGAAGAGTCTTCTCGCGGCCGAGGTCGAGGCGCTCGGCGCCCGGGTCGAGGTCGCTCATCCTCCGGGCTACATCGTCGAGGCGTCGCTCACCAACGCCCAGGCGCTCGCGCTGCTGGCTTCGAACCACCTGCAGTGGATCGACGTCTGGGGAGCGCCGGAAGTCGATATGGACAACGGACGCGTCGTCGCCGGCGCCGACTACGTCGAAGCGACACCCGGCGGGTACGACGGAACCGGTGTGCGCGCCGAGGTCTTCGACACCTTTGTCGACACCGATCATCCCGATTTCCCCAATCCGGTGCCGATCCACGGTCCGGTGGATCCCGACTCAACCTCCCACGGCACGAGTTGCTACGGCATCAATTTTGCGAGCGGTGCGGGAAACGCGGCGACCAGAGGGATGGTGCCCGGCGCCTACGGCTATTTCGCCTACTACCTTCCCGTTTTCTATGGAGGGGTGAGCCGCTACGACCACACCGCGGAGCTGGTGGACCCGTCGCTCGAGTACCAGTGCGTCTACCAGTCCAACTCGGTGGGGAGCCCCCGGACCTTCGACTACACCGCGATCTCGGCCGAAATGGACGACATCATCTGGCAGTCGGATTTCACGATCTTCCAATCCCAGTCCAACTCCGGCACCCAGGATTCGCGACCCCAGGCATGGGCCAAGAACATCATCTCGGTGGGGGGCGCGCGGCACCTCAACAACACCGATCCTCTGGATGACTACTGGAGCGGCGCCTCGATCGGTCCGGCGGCGGATGGTCGCATCAAGCCCGACCTCACCTTTTTCTACGATTCGATCTCCACAACCGGTGACGGCTCGAGCGGCTATACGACGAGCTTCGGAGGCACCTCTGGAGCAACGCCGATGACCGCCGGGACATCCGGGCTCCTGTTCCAGATGTGGCAGGACAATGTCTGGGGGACCGCCCCCGGCGATGGCACCGTGTTCGAGGAACGACCGCACTTCACCACCATGAAGGCGCTGATGATCAATACCGCGAAGCAGTACGACTGGACCACGACCAACCCGACCCTGACGCGGGTTCGTCAGGGCTGGGGGTACCCCAGCGCACAGAACGCATACGATCGTGCGGCGAAAACCGTGGTGCTCGACGAGACCTCGGTGCTCGAGGTGATGCAGAAGGACAGTTTCACGGCGACCGTGCCGGCGATGCAGGATGCGCTCAAGGTGACGATGGTCTACGCCGACCGCGCCGGCAACCCGGCCGCGCTGCCGCACCGGGTCAACGATGTGACCCTGAGGGTCGTCGCGCCCGACGGCACCGAGTATTGGGGCAACTCCGGACTCACCGACGGAATCTGGTCGACCCCCGGCGGTTCGGCCGACACCATCAACACGGTGGAGAACGTCTTCGTCCAGAACCCGGCTGCTGGCGACTGGACGATCGAGGTCGAGGCGGTCGAGGTCAACTTGGATGTCCATGTCGAGACTCCCGGGATCGACGACCAGGACTACGCCCTCGTGGTCTACGGGGTCTCGAGTCTCTCCAGTCCCGGCATTTTCGCCGATGGATTCGAAAGCGGCTCCACCGATGGTTGGTCCTGGGCGGGGCAGTGATCATCGAAACCCGGCCCGGCAGGGGAGGGCGTTGACGATCGTCGCGGACACCCTCATCGAGACCATCAGGAATGGCACCATCGGGGACGATCGGGCCGTCGTCGGCCCGTTCGGCACCCGCCGTGTAACCTATGCCGATTACACGGCGTCGGGCCGTTCCCTCGACTTCATCGAGGACTTCATCCGCCACGAGGTCATGCCGCTTTACGCCAACACGCACACCGAGACATCGACCACCGGTCTGCAGACGACCCGGTTTCGTGAGGACGCCCGTCGGTTGATTCACGATTCGGTCGGCGGCGGTGAGAACGATGTGGTCATCTTCTGCGGCTCGGGCGCCACCGGCGCCATCAACAAGCTCATCGAGATACTCAACATCCGCATTCCCTCGGATCTCGATGCGCGGTTCAACCTGTCCGAGAGGATTCCCGAAGACCAGCGTCCGGTGGTCTTCATCGGACCCTACGAGCACCACTCCAACGAGATTCCCTGGCGGGAAAGCCTCGCCGATGTGGTCACCATTGCCGAAGACCGCGACGGCCGGATCGATCTCGACTTCCTCGAGGAGGCGCTGGTCAGGGTGCGCCGGCGGCCACTCAAGATCGGGAGTTTTTCCGCGGCGTCCAACGTGACCGGCATCGTCAGCGACACCAGGGCGATCACGCGGAAGCTCCACGAGCACGGCGCGTACGCCTTTTGGGATTTCGCAGCGGCCGCTCCCTATGTCCGCATCGAAATGAACCCCGAGGGCGAGGATGGGACCGATCCCGAGCTCGCCAAGGACGCGGTGTTCATCTCGCCGCACAAGTTCATCGGCGGCCCCGGGACGCCGGGCGTGCTCGTGGTCAAGAAGAAGCTGCTGACCAATCGTGTCCCGACCGTGCCGGGCGGCGGAACGGTGAGCTATGTGAGCTCGGTCGATCACAGCTACGTGACCGACCCGGCGCACCGGGAAGAGGGCGGCACCCCCGCGATCATCGAGTCCATCCGCGCCGGCCTCGTCTTCCACCTCAAGCGCGCGGTCGGCGAGTCGGTCATCGAGGAGCTCGAGCAGGACTTCGTGACCCGGGCCATCGAGTCGTGGTCGGCCAACCCCAAGATCCAGATTCTCGGGAACCGGCAGGCGCGGCGGCTCTCCATCGTTTCGTTCCTCATCCGCCACGGTGAGTACTATCTCCACCACAATTTCGTCGTCGCGCTGCTCAATGATCTCTTCGGGATCCAGGCGAGGGGAGGCTGCTCCTGCGCCGGCCCCTACGGCCACCGCCTGCTCGGGATCGGTCTCGACCATTCGTCCCGGTTCAAAAGGGCCATCAACAGCGGGTGCGAGGGGATCAAACCCGGCTGGGTGCGAATCAACTTCAACTACTTCATACCCGAAGAGGTCTTTCGTTTTCTCGTCGAGGCGGTCGAGTTCATCGCCGAGGATGGATGGAAGCTGCTCGGGATGTACGAATTCGCACCCGAGACCGGTCTCTGGTTCCACCGCGAACGACCACGGATGGCGGCGTTGCGACTCGATGATCTCAGCTACCGCAGCGGCAGGTTGGAGGTCGAGTCGGTGCGCCTCACCGAACCGCTCTCGGTTCTGCCGGGCTATCTCGAGCAGGCGCGGAAGCTCGTCGCCGGGATCGAACCGACGGTCGAGGGGCCCGCTGCGAGGGCGGATCTCAGCGCCGAGTTCGAGGCATTGAGGTGGTTCCCGCTCCCCTGAAATTGGATACAATGGCTCCGGTGTCCAGCCGCACAACCACCTCCGGGATCAAAACCAGCCTGCATCTGTTCTTTGCACAAGGCTTGGGGCGGGCGATTTCGGCGATCCTTGCCGCAGCGGCGGCGATCTACCTCTTCGAGATCGGCTCGGACGCGTTTCGGCGGCAGCTGTCCCTGAACCTCGATCGGCTCATTCTGCCGGGATTGATCATCCTCCTCGTCGTTCGAACCCGAAGCGTCGAAGGAACCGAAGAACGGCGATTCTGGAATTTCATCTCCCTCGGAATGACGGTGTGGCTCGCGGGCTCCGTGCTCACCATCCTGACGAAGATCATGGGTTTCGGGCGCTGGGCCGATCTCGGTGCGGACGTCCTCTACATCGCACTGTATTTGAGCCTGGTCCTCGCCAGCGACCAACAGCCCCAGCTCGCGAGCGGCTGGTCGAAGCGAGACGTGCTGTACCGGTTTTCCCTCGTCGGGGCGACGCTTTTCACCGTCATCATGTTCGGCTACTTCGTCGTCGTCCCCTGGGCGATTCAGCCGTCCGAGTATGTGCAGTACTTCGCGTCATTCAACCTCTACGTCACCCTCGACCTGCTCATCGCCGTCAAGTTCGCCCTCCTTTTCAGATCCGCCCGGGCGGCGCGATGGCGGAGGGCGTTTGCGCTGTTGGTCGGAGTGGCGGCAGTCATGGCCGTGGGCGATCTTCTCGAGGGATTGGGGTTCGCAGACATTCTCCAAACGGTCGTCGGCGGGCGGATCGACGTGGTCTGGCTGGTTCCGCATTTTCTCCTCGCCATGCTCATCCTCACGTGCACGAATCAGCCGGACGATGACGAATCGGTGGAAGAGGGATCGGCGCCCGGGATTCAGAGCTTGCTGCCGTTCTATGCCTTCGCCCTGCCGCTGGTCCATCTCGGGCTCTATCTCGTGGGTTACCTCGACCCTGAAGCGCAAGCCGTACGCGAAGCGATCGTGTTCTTCGGTCTTGTCTTCTTTGCAGTGCTGAGCTTGGCCCAGCAGGTCAAACTCGAGAGAGCGGTGGAGTCGCTGAAATCCGATCTCGTGGTCCGAGCCCTCGATGACAGGCTCCGGCAATCGCAGCGGCTCGAGTCCATCGGTCGCCTCGCGGCGGGGATCGCCCACGACTTCAACAATCTGCTGATGGTCATCAAGAGCTATGTCGGGTTGGCGGTGAGACAGTTGGCATCGGGAGATCGGCAGGTCGAGGACAAACTCATCGAAATCGACCGCGCCACCGATCGGGCCGCCGATCTGGTTCGGCAACTCCTCGCCTTCGGCCGGCGTCAGGCCATCAATCCCCGGGTGGTCAACGTCAACGCTCTCGTTCTGGGCCTCGAAGGGATGCTCTCCCGGATCATCGGCGACGACATCCAACTCCGGGTGGATCTCGGTTGCGAAGCCGGGTTCACACGGGTCGATCCGGCGCTGTTCGAACAGGTGATCGTCAACCTCGCGGTCAACGCCCGCGACGCCATGCCCCGTGGGGGAGAGCTGGAGATCGGGACGCGATCCGTGGTCGGACTGCCCGATCGCGATGGCGGGAAAGGCACGGGCCGGCGGTTTGTCGAACTGAGGGTGTCCGACACCGGGAACGGCATCGATCCCGCAATCCGCGACCGGATCTTCGAACCCTATTTCACGACCAAGGAGATGGAGAAGGGCACCGGTCTCGGGTTGGCGACCGTGTACGGGATCGTCGACCAGAGCGGCGGGGTGATCGATGTCGAAAGCGAACCCGGAACGGGCAGCACGTTTCGGGTGTGGTTGGCCCAGGTCGAGGGCGAATTCGAGGAAGCTCCGATCGCCGCGCCGCGGACGAAGTCGCCGGTTCGCGGCGAGACCGTGCTGCTCACCGAGGATGATCCGAACATCAGAATCGCCCTCGCCGAGTACCTGGGAAGCCTCGGATTCGAGGTGCTTCAAGCCAAGGACGGGGTTGATGCCCTCGAGGTCGCTGCAGCGCACAAGGGAGAAATCGACCTTCTGGTGACGGACCTCGTGATGCCGAGGATGAGCGGCCCGGAACTGGCGCAACAACTCCTGATCGAACGAGCCGAATTGAAGGTCATTTTCGTCTCGGGATACCCCCCCGGAGCGATCCGCGAGTACGGCGTTCCGGCCGATGATGTGGTCTTCCTTCAGAAGCCGTTTCTCCTCGACGACCTCGCAGGGTCGATTCGCGAACTGCTCGAGTCCTGAGATCGGAGCGGAGACTGCGGAACCGGCAGCGGTCCGGTGCCGACCGAAAGACGGTCAAGGGGTGACGGCCGACCAGGAGGCGCACGACCCGCACTCGAATCCGTCGCTGAACACCTCGGCCGAATCGGGTCCTTCCCAACCCGCCAACCGCGCCGCCATCCACCAGAACGCCTGTCCCTTGAGATAGCAGACCAACGAGTGCGAGTGAGCGCAGCTGATGGCCGGATCGGGGCAGGCGCCGGGGTTGGCGTCGCACCAGGGTTGGCACCATGGGCAGCTGTCGTCGGTGTCGGGGTAGTGGACCCCATCGGGATCCCAGCTCTCGATATCGGCGAAATCGAAGAGCACCTTGCCGTTGCCGGCGGCGTACTGCCGGACCTGGTCGTTGTTCTGCTGCAGGACCGCGCCGCCGCCATCCGTGTGGCCGGTCATGAGGATGAACCGCATGCCCGGGTTGTCGGACTCGAAGGCATCCATGGCGTCGAGGTACTGTTGGACGGTCGCCGTGGAGTTGGACGATTGCTCCCCGCACCAGGACCACATGGAGAAGTCGAAGAACCCGGTGCCGGCCACCGCATTGGTTCGCGAGATGCCGTCGGGGGTGCTCCAATAATCCTCCGGGGTGATGTAGGTCTCCGGCGGATTGCCGTCATAGACGCAGAGATGATCCGGGGTGCACGGCGAACTCGCGGGAGGTGCGCTGCCGGCCGAACTCGCCGAAAGGGCGTATCTGGGGTCCTGCGACGCCAGATATTGCAGACCCGACATGATCTGGCTCCCGTGCGAGGTGTGGGCGTAGTGAAAGGCCAGATCGCGGGCCTGATCGATCCACTCGTTCGGAATCCGGTCGATCCCGACGTGTTCGTGATCGATGATCAGAGCCTGTTGGGCCTCGAGGGTCGGAACGGCGAAAGATACGACAACAACGACGAGGGCGACGGGACCGATCGATGTCCTGGTGAAGTGCATATGATGCCTCCGGGGTTTTGGTCCCCAGCATCTTATGTCGCAACACATTGGTTGTGGGGACTGTGTGATACTCGATTTGAGCGCCGCAGGTGACCTGAATCACCGGCGACCCACATCTCTCACCGAGCACCACCACTCCGCGAAGCCGCGACCGTGGCGCGCGTATTTGAAACACAAAGAGCACAAGGGAAAACGAAGGTCCCACGAAGCATCGCAATACTGACCCGGGCATCCTTCGATCTTGAAGGATCGGGTAACCCTGTGACGAGTCAGGAATAACTTGGTGGTCGCTTTGTGGTTCTTGGTGACCTTTGTGTTTCAAGACGCGGGCGCCGACGACCCGAAGACATCCGATCCGAGGATCGGCTTCACCGGATCGCCGAGAATGCACGTAAATCACTCAATTAAAGACGCTTGAAGGAAAAGAGCGATGATTGTTCTTTGCGAGGGGGCGCCGACTCAGGTTCCGAGCTGCCTCTTGAACTGGGCGAGACCGTGGAGTTCGCGTGCGAGATCCTCGCCGTCCGCGCCGAGATTTCCAGCCTTCATCGCCAGGTCGTCGAGGGTCCCGGCCTCGGCGAGCGCTCGACCTCGGAGCGAAGAGACCATGTCGTTGAACGGTCTCTCCAGATCCTGAAGGTGGTCGCCCTGCCGGAGCTTCAGCACCACCTGGAGATCGCCTTGTTTCACTCGTTCGAGTCGTTGGCGGACGGCAAAGACGGCGCCCGCCGTGTGGTGGGTGTCGACGATGGTCTTGAGCGAGACCGCAACCACGAGAAGCACGGACATGAGGAGCATGATCTGCCAGAAAATGTCGTCCTGCCGCTCGATGACCGGTGTCAGTTGCGGGGCGACCGCGGCGAGAAACGAGGTCTGCGAGCTGCGGAGAAACGCGAACCCGAGGTTGACGAGGAGCACCAGGATGGCGACGAGAGAGGTGGTCATGACGACGGTTCGCAGCTGCCGCTTGGGATCGATGAGATAGCGTCGGCGGGGGATCTTCGGCCGCGCCGCGTTGCGAGGTTGGGGGGGCGATTCCGGCCAGGGGTGTTCAGTCATGGGGAAACCTCATCTCTTCGATGACCTTCGACCACCGAGCTCAGAACCGCGAGCGGCCCGGTCATTCTCAGTTGGTCGAGTTCGTCGCGATTTCGAACCAGAAGCGATCCGGCGAAACCCAGTGCGTTGATGGAGATCCCGCGCCAGTGTTCGCGCGACCGTGGAACGACCAGCATCCAACGGCGGGTCAGGAGAAAATTGTACGGTTGGGTTTCGTCGAACACCCCGACCGCGGCACACGCCCGGCGGTAGAGCCGCTCCAATTCCCCGGCTCGATGGGCGCCGAGCGGGCCGCCGTTGAGGGCGATCAACGAGTGGGTAAACGGCAGTATCCGAATCGTCGTCGCCGCCTCCGGCGCGGTCGACGCGGGCACCACCCAGTCGAGGGGCGTCGGCCGCGGTCCGCCTCCCAACGGAAGAGGAACGAGTTGCAGGTGTTTGTGGGCCTGGCTCGCACCCGCCACGGTGCCGCCGTTGTAGAAACCGAGACCATCCACCTCCGACATGCATCGGGCAAGAGCTTCGAAGTCATCGCGGGTCAACAGCGTCTCCTGGGGTTCGAATCCCCGGGTCACGATCAACAGGTGATGGTCGAGGACGTTGAATTTGTTGAGGACGCTGAGATGGCGGGGGGGGACGTCGCCGATGAGGAGCTCGGGATCCGGGGGAAGAAATGGGTTGAAATCTCGACCAACCTGTCGGGCGCCGGCCCGGCGCTTGCACTCCTGGAGGGTGGTGAGATGGATGAGAAATGGAATTCCCCGATCCTCGATGATCGTCGTTTGCGTCGGAACCGAGACGAGGGCGCCTTGTGTTGCCGCTCGATCGGTGGTTGTCCTGATCCGGTCAAACAACGATTTCACGGGTGTGAGTCTAACCCGACCTTGGCTGAGGATTTCATGATCCGCTCGGGTTGAGTCGTGAAAGAGACGTGTTCGAATTCCCTTCGCTGCGGCTCGATCATCGTTCATACTCACGTCGTTCCTGATACCCTGGTAGGTGTATCTTTCGTGGGACGAAGGCGGTTTCGACGAAACCGTTTCGGAGATAGGTTGGCTCGATGATGACGGTCAAGGTGGGTTGACGCAGTGAGCATGATGTCATTGCGAAATCGGGTTGTTCTCATGGCGGTGGGGATCGCTGTGGTTGCGTCCGCCGCCCTCATCTTCGTCGGCTACCAGATCAACGTCATCGAGGTCGGGGAGGCTCTCCGCGGAAGGGCCGGCGCCATTGCTCAGCGGTTGGATCTCTTTGGCGCCGACGGGACCAACTTCCAGACCCAGGAAAGCGTTGATCGAATGCTCGAAAGCCAGAGCTTCGTCGCCGCGGTCGTGTTCTCGTCGAATCGCGAGATCATTGCTTCCGCGCCCGCGACGGCGGCGGTGGGTGCGGTTCTCTCGTCGTGGCCGGAATCCGATGACTCGGTCGAGGCGGTGGCGGTCGAAGGAGTCGAGGCCCTCGCCGTCCCGGTGCCTCTGGCCACCGGCGGGCGGGCGTGGATCGTCTTTGACCGCGGACCGTACATCGCGGCCGAGAGTCGGCTCCGGCGAGGTTGGGCGATCGTCGGATCGAGTTCGGTTCTGGTCGCTTTGATTGTCGCGTTGCTGGTGGGAGGCGCCGCGAGAAAGCGGTTGCACAGCATCCGCGACACCGTCGAGCGGCTCGGCAAAGGAGATCTCGAAGCCCGCTGCGCCGAGGACGGTCCGGAGGAGATTCTCGAGGTCGCGCGGGGCGTCAACAAGATGGCGGCGAACATGAACGCGCTCATGACGGAGCTGGGGCACGAGCGGTCGGCCCTCGAACAGCAGGTGAGCGGGCGGACCCGCGAGCTCGAACAGGCGAATCGTCTGCTCATGGACATCGCGAATCGCGACGCCCTGACCGGGTTGGCGAATCGCCGGCGATTGGAGATGGAGCTCGATCGCAACATCTCCTTTTCCAAGCGGACCGGACAACCCCTCGCCGTGATCATGATGGACCTCGACAACTTCAAGATCGTCAACGACACCGCGGGTCACCTCGTCGGCGACAACATCCTTCGGGCGGTGGCCTCGACCCTGCGCTCCCGGGTGCGGGTCACCGATCTGGTGGTCCGCTGGGGTGGCGACGAGTTCTGCATCCTGGTTCCGGCGACCCAGGCTCAGGGCGCCATCGCGGCGGCCGAGAGCCTCGTCGACGCCGTCAAGGAGGCGACCTCCGCGGTGAAGCTCCCGGAACCCCTCCGGGCGCCGACGGCGTCGGCCGGGGTGGCCTGCTTCCCTGAGGACGGCGAGGACCCCCACACCCTGATCCTCAACGCCGACGCCGCGCTCTACCAGGTCAAGGCGACGGGCCGCGGGCGGGTTCTCAGGTATTCGCCCGGCTTTTCCAAAGACTGAGCGCCAGGGAATCGTTGTTCACCGTTGTCGGTTGGGTGAAATGCAACCCGAAGCGTGAACGAGCGTAAAGATATCAGGACTCAAGACCAAAGGAGGATTTCATGTCCCATCCCGCGCACGGACGGTTTGTGTGGTACGACCTGATGACCACGGACCAGTTCGCCGCCAAGGCCTTTTACAATCAGATCATCGGTTGGGGGACGAAGCCGTGGGAGGGCGGTGACATGCCCTACACCATGTGGATCCGGGGTGAAGAACCCATCGGTGGGATCATGGATCTTCCCAAGGAGGCCAGCGATGCAGGGGCGCCTCCCCACTGGCTCGCCTATGTCGCCGTGACCGATGTCGCCGAGACATGTGAGCGTGCGACCGAACTCGGCGCAACCGTCCTGCACGCCCCGATGGATATTGAAGGCGCCGGGTGTTTCGCGATCCTTCAGGATCCGCACGGCGCCGTCTTCGCCGTCTACACCTCGGAGAACCTCTCGACCGAAGCTCCCGAACCCCCGGGAATCGGACAGTTTTCCTGGCACGAGCTCGCCACCAGCGACTTCGGCGCCGGCTACGACTTCTACACCGATCTCTTCGGGTGGGAGATCAAAGAAGACATGGACATGGGCGGGGGTTGGATCTACCGCATGTACGGCGAACCAGGCAGCTTCCCCCTCGGTGGAATGTTTACCAAGCCTGACGCAATGCCCGGACCGCCCATGTGGCTCTATTACATCTCGGTGCCGAGCGTCGATGACGCGGTGGCGCGAGTGAAGGAACTCGGCGGCAAGGTGCTCAACGGACCCATGGATGTGCCGGGTGGCGACAAGATCGCACAGTGCATGGACCCACAGGGCGCCGCGTTCGCCCTGCACTCATCGCCCACAAGGAGCTGATTTCAGCCCGGAGGAGGCGGTTTCCCGATACTTGAGCGATGTCGCCCGGCATCGAGGAGGTCGTGGTCAGCAGGATGATCTCACTGTGATGGTGCTGCGGCGCGATTGCTGCCTGCCGGTTGACGGGAACGTTGTTCAGCGGGCGATCTCGAGCACCTTGTAGCCGCCCTCGTCGGCGACTTGGGAGAGCTTGCCGACGAGTCGGAGATCGCGCTCCCACGGGAGGGTGCGGTTGGCGACCACGAGGGCGCGCCCGCCGGGAACGAGCAGTTCATCGATCGCGCGGAAGATCGCCCGGGCGGGCTGGAGATCCACCGGAACGCCGCTGTGAAAAGGTGGGTTCACCAGAATGAGGTCGCAGCGTCTCGGCGGTGGGGGATCCAGCACCGCGTCCCACCATACGATCTCACAGCGATGGGCGACGCCGAGATCGGCGGCGTTTCGGGCGGCGCACTCGACGGCGCGGTGATCGACATCCGCGAGGAGCGCCGTCGCCTCCGGCCAACGACGGAGAGCCGCAAGCCCGAGGACTCCGAGACCGCAACCGGGATCGAAAACCGAGGTTGGCGGATCGAGCTCGGCGAGGCGGCCCAACAGCAGTCGGGTGCCGGGATCGACACCATCGGCCGAGAAGACCCCCGCGGCGGAGCGGAGGTCGAACCGATCGTCATCGGTCATGACCTCGAGAGGAGGGACCGCCGAACACGCCGGGGCGGATGCGCCCTCCCTCCTCCAGCTGGCGACCCGTGCTCGGGCGCGATTGCTGAGGATTTCCGCCGTTTGATCGAGCTCGCCCGAAAGCCGTTTCACCGCCGACTTGACGCCGAGGTCGTTGGGTCCGACGAGGAGGAGGCGACCGCCCGGCGAGAGCCGGCGCCAGGCTTCGCCGAGACCCTGCCAGGTGGCGGTGCGTCCCTTCTGGAGATGAACGACGGCCTGAGCGAAGAGCTCATCCGGGGCCTCCGCCCAGCTCGAGAACGCCTCGATCCGAGCCTCGCGCGCCCGCAACCAATCGGTCCGGAGGGGCAGGACCGACGCCCCGCCCGTCACCGAGACCGCGGCGAAACCGAAGATCTCGAGCGTCGGGACGCTGTCGAGGACTCCCTGGTCGCTGAGAATGTCCGACGCGGTTGGTTTGGATCGCTGCGGCATCGCAGGTGACGGTAGCAGATTCCACCGGCGTTTTCGGGGATTCGCGGACGGGACGCCGGCGCCACAATTCTGTCGACGTCATCTACCATGGTTGAGTGGGTGGGTCCGCTGCCGCGGGCCGAGAAAGGACTCTCGATGCGGATGTCCTTGTTGTTGTGTGTTGGCGTGATGGTTCTGGGAACCATCGGCTGTTCCGAGAAACCGGTAAGCGATCTGACCTCCCCCGATCAGGTCGTTGACGTCGCGATCGATCGGGAAAGGGCGCCGGATGAGGAGGTCATGCAGGGGCTCTTCACCTACATGGCCGACGCCGCCGTGTTCGTGGATTGCGCCAGTGGCCGCCGTTACCCGGTGGCCATGGAGGCCGGCTATCTCGAGTTGGAGCGGGCCTATCTCGAGCAAAGAACCCAACCGGGAGCGCCGCTCCTCGTGCTCATTCGGGCCGGCGTCGAGAAGCGTCCGCCCATGGAGGGCGAGGGAGAGATCGACACCCTCATCATCGAAGGATTCGAAGCCGCCTTTCCCGACCAGGACTGTCGCGGAGATTGACCCGATCCCACAAGCTTCGACGGTCGTGACCTGGGGTGGACCCGGGCCCACCTTCAGGTTCATTCGGGTCGGGAGCACGAACCCACGAGGTCGGACAATCCCCGATCGAGGTGGATTCCTCGCGCTTCCTTGGCGAGATGCTATGGCGTTCTCAGGACGATGTCCTTTCGCCCGTTGCTGAGGTGGACGCTGTCGCGTTCGATGGCCTTGATCCGATACCCCTCGATGACTCCGCCGAGGTGAAGCTCGACGCCGTTGATCTCCGCGAACGGATCATCGGCGCGGAATACGATGTAGT
Organism: uncultured Acidobacteriota bacterium; assembly: GCA_963823445.1. Classification (GTDB taxonomy): domain Bacteria; phylum Acidobacteriota; class Thermoanaerobaculia; order Thermoanaerobaculales; family Sulfomarinibacteraceae; genus JAHECW01. The sequence continues at coordinate 354,843 of CAWGLT010000007.1, read as the reverse complement.
CGAGGCTGAGCTCGACCTTGCCGAGCCTGGCCTCGAGAATATAGACATCGGCGCCGTCCTCGACACCGATGAAGCCGTCGTCGGAACTCGCGGACGGGGGGTCTTGAGGTCGTGAGGTCGAGGGATGGCTGGTCGCACCCTCACCGCCACCCCCACTGCCGCCGACTCCGCCGGGCACGGGATCAGGATCGACGGTGATCGGGGACGCGGTTGCCGATCCCGGCGCCGTCGCCGGTCGCGGTTCACTGCCACTGTCCCTGACGCTGCCGCCGTCCCTGCCGCTGCCGCTGTCCCTGACGCTGCCGCTGTCCCTGACGCTGCCGCTGTTCCTGCCGCTGTCGCCGTTTTCTGGATGGGGATCGATGGTCGGCGCCGTGGCGGCGGCGGCTGCCGATCGTTGCAGCGGATCCTGATCCGTATCCCGGCCTCCCAGGAGCCACCACACCGCACCGCCTCCCGCGACGGTGGCGGCGACGGCGATGACGGCGCCCAGGGCAAGCCCGAGCCCGAGGTGCGAACGGGCGGGGGGATTGGCGATCTTGGCCGAGAAAAGGACGCCTTTGGCCTCGGTTTCCCTGGCGGCCGCCTCCTGCCGGGTCTTGCGCAGGGCATCGCCGATGAGGCTCACAGCGCCCTGCCTTCGAGTTCTCGCACGGCCCTGCGCACCTGCCAGAAACCGAGCCGGTCGCGGCCTTCGACATAGCCGCAGAGCAGAGTCTTGTCGCAGACGGCGTTGATGAGCCTCGGGATTCCCCGGGAGTGACGAAAGATGGATCGGTAGGCCGCTTCGGTGAAACTGGGGCGCCCGTTGGAACCCGCGACCTGGAGCCGATGGCGGATATAGGCCTCGACTTCGTTCCTTCGGATCGGGTCGATGTGGTACCTCACGGTGATCCGCTGGCTGAGCTGACGGAGACTGTCGCTCGCGAGCATGGTCCTGAGCTCGGGTTGGCCGACGAGGACGATCTGGAGGAGCTTGCGGTCGTCGGTTTCAAGGTTCGACAGCAGCCGAACCTGCTCGAGGAGGTCCGGCGTCATGTCCTGGGCCTCGTCGATGAGGAGAACGACGTCCCTTTCGGCGGCGGCGCGCTCGAGGAGAAAGGTGTTGAGCCGGTCGGTGAGTCGCACCCGATCGTTGCCCGTGTCATCGAGGTCGAACTCGCGCAGAATCGACCGCAGGAGCTGGATCCCGGTCATGACGGGATTGAGGATCAACGCGGTGGAGAAATTCTCGTCGAGCTCATCGAGGACAGCCCGGCACAGCGTGCTCTTGCCGGCCCCGACCTCGCCGGTGATCTGGATGAAGCCCTTTTGCTGGGTGATGCCGAAGATGATGTGCTCGAAAGCCTCCCGGTGGTATCGGCTGAAGAAGAGATACCTGGGGTCCGGGGTGATGTTGAAGGGCTGCGCCTTGAGGTTATAAAAATCGAGGTACATGATCTCCGGTGGGTACCGATTGTACTCCCATCGGATACGTTGCTGGCGCCATCGGTGTTGTCAGACGAATTCGGACCTCAGTCGTCGGCATCTCCGATCTTGAACTGATCGAAGTCCACCTCGCCGAGACGGCTGATCACGCTCCCGAGAAGGACCGGGTCGATGCGGCCGGTGAGATTCGCCACCACGGCCTCTTCACCGCCGTCGTTGACCAGGGCGGTGAGACCGGCGATGTCGCCGTCCGATCCGTCGATGCTGAAGACATGGATCTGCTCGCCCTTGGACACGACCCGGACGATCGAAACCCACCCTCCGGCCTCGAGCTGCGCCACCGCCTCGGCGATTCGACCGGCGACGATCCGCTGGTCCATGCCTTCAATGCTGCCGACCTGGACCCGGACGCGGGTGAGGTTGGATACGAGTTTCAGAAGACGCGGGTCCTGATCCTGCATGGCGCCGGCGGCGATCTTGAGGGTCGATCCCTCGAGATTGACGTCGACTTCGAGGGTGGCCGGGTCGAGGATCCCGAGATTTTCCACCGGGTAGAACCCGCGGGCGTCCTGGGCGGCGGCCGGAATCACGGCGACGGCGAGGACGAGGAGAGCGAGGCAAAGACGGGTGACCTGGGTCTTCATGAGTTCCCTTCATTCCGAATCTCGGGAGATGTCACTCGGGACCCGCCCTCGGAGATTCCGTTCGACAATCGTTGGAGTGGCCGTCCGAGGCCGCGGGCGGCCACCGGAATGACACGGTGATCGATGACTTCGTTTTGAACGGCGCGGTTGGCGCGCTGAGTGATCTTGCTGATGCATGCAAGGGCGGTGGTCACCTCTGCGGCTGCGCGCCGCGCCTCGGCGTCGGCCGAAGCGGCCTGGTTGCGGACCACCCCGATCGATCCCACCGCCAGAACGAGGGCCGCCGCAGCGGCCATCCAGCCGAGGCGGAAGCGCCTCCCCGACCGAGCGTGGCGGCCGGAGGGATCTCGTTCGATGGTTCGATGGACGTGTTCCGCAACCCGCGGTGGCGGATCGAGTTCGGGAAGAGACCGGAGCTCCTTGAGGATCCGTCGAGCCGCCGCGGCCTCATCGGAACAGCTCGGACACGCCTCGAGGTGGCGTTGGAGCTCCTCCGCGACCGAGGCGTCGAGCTCGTCGTCGAGGAGGGGATCGATGAGATCGAGGGCCGTCCCGCAGCGCATGGGTTCAACCGTTGACGACATGGGGCCGCACCTCCTTCAGGGAGTCCCGGAGTCGACGCCGCGCCCGATGGAGGACCACCCTGACGGTGTCGATGTGGATCCCGGTGACATCGCTGATCTCCCGGTACGACAGACCCTGGATTTCGCGGAGGATGACCACGCTCCGGCCGGGTTCCGAGAGTCCGCTCAGAACCTCGATGATCCTGGCGCCGAGTTGTGAGCCCGCCGCTGCCCTCTCGGGGTCCGGCGCCGGGCTCGGGCGATCGATCGGGTCCTGATTCTCACGGCGGATGGGAATGATCTCGGCCGTCCGCCGGCGGCGGCGGAGCGCATCCGTACAGGCGTTCCGGGTCACGGTCATGAGCCAGGCTCCCACTCGATCCGGATCGATCCCGCCGCCCTTTCTCCAGAGCTTGATCAAGACATCCTGGGTGACGTCCTCGGCCTCGGCCGGATCACCCAGCAGATAAGAGGCGAAGGTGAAGACCCTCCTCGAGTATCTCGATACCGCGGAATCGAACCGGTTTCTCTCCATCCAATACTGAAGACGACCGGGTACGCCCAATAGTTACAGGCGGGCAAGAAAGAATGGGGCGGAATTGGTCTCCCCGTGGCTATTCTGGTGTTTTTGGAGATTCGCGGGCGAGACGCCCGCGCCACAATGACCCGATCATCCAAGAATATGACCTAAAAGGGAATTGATTGGTTTTGATCTCTTGCAAGTCCGTGGCTCACGCATTTGAAACACAAAGAACACAAAGACCCACAAAGGTCTCACGAAGCATCGCAGTATTGACCTGGGCTCCTCCCGATCTCGGAGGAATAGGTCAACCATGCGATGAGACAGAAAAATCTTGGTGGTTTCTTTGTCGTTCTTCGTGGCCTTTGTGTTTCAAGACGTGGGCGTCGACGAACCGAAGACATCCAATCCGAAGGTAGGACCTGCCAGATGGAAAGAGTGCGATGGAATTGATAAGGGAGTTACTGAAAAAATCGAGATTCGACTCAAGTCCGAATTTGACTTCGCAGGTCACTCTGAGCACCGCCGCGCTCTTTACTTAGTGCGTCGCTGATGACCACCTTGTCGTATCGCCGGTTTCGAAGCCGTCGGCAAAGAGCACCGAGGCCGTGTCGAGATAGAGCACCATCCCGTCGTGGTCGGAAGACCGGTCGGCGACCGTGTCGTCCTCGATGAGGTATCCGGGTGAATCGGCATTGCCTCGACCGTAGTGCTGGCCCGTGACATAAGGCTGTGCGGCCCTGCTGGTCAGGGCATGGTCGAAGACCTGGTGGGTTCCGCGGTAGAGATACGAGTAGCGTTCTCCGGCCGGCACTCCTTCGATCTCGTTGGCCAGGGGCGGGGCGGTGATGACGGGGCCCGACAGGACGTTGTGCTCGGGGGTCACCTCACCGCGGATCTGTCCGATGACGTCGACATAGCCGTCGGTGAACTCGAAGGCGTTGTAGTCGCCGACGAGGACCAACGGGGTGTTCGGTTCGGCGGTCTGGAGGTCCTGAACCTTTTGAGCGATGGACTGCGCCTGCTGGAAGCGTTTCTCGCGAGCGAAGTCGTCGTACGGGTCGTCGACGCCGCTCAGCGATCGGGTGTGGTTGTTCATCACCGCGATGTCGAAGCCCGGGCCGCCGCCGCCGACCCAGGTGCCCTCGACCAGCAACGGCGGGTGGTCGAAGAGCTTGTAGCCCCAGCCCACCAGGATGTCGTCGAAGCCGAGCTGGGTGACGGTCGCCGTCTGCACGGTGTCGCGCACGAGGAAGCCGACGTTCATGCCGAACGCGTTGTTGCCCGGCACGAGGTGGGCGTTGTAGACGACGGCCGGGTCGGCGGCCTCGATATCGGCGGCGAGGGCGGAGAGAATGGCGAGATTCTCGACCTCCTGGACGCCGAGGATGTCGGGCGCGCGAAGCACGTCGAGGATGTAACGGCGGAACTTGGTCTGTCGCCGCTGGAACTCATCCGCCGAGACGATCTCGTCCTGGGTCAGAGGGTCGTCGACGTCGTCGTAATGGCGGAACATGTTGAGCGACGCCACGGTCATTTCGCCGGGTCCCGCAGGGCGCACCGGATCGACGACCGACGGCCCGGGAGTGATCTCGAGCTGATCCGAGGCCCAGATCTCCCATCCGCCGAACTCGTACCCGAGCGGACCGGACACCAGGTAGGTGTCGCCGGGCTTGGCCGTCATGTTGGGCACCCCGAGCTTGTCGGGGTCGACCTCGAAGATCTCCGGGTTGCCGTCGAAGACCGGCACTCCGGGCGGCAGCGCGATGACCCCCTGGAATCCGGGATACTCGGCGCCGATCTCGCGGAACGGCTGCGGACCCGCGGTGGCGACGGCGAAAAACTCGGCCGTGGGATCGGTGCCGAAGGCCTGGGTCGGTCCGACCACGAGCCCGGCAGCGCTGACCAGCATCCCCTCATTGCACTCGTACTCGAGGGCGCAGCTCGGCGCCGTCGGGTCCGGCGACGGAGTGGCCGCGTCGAAGACGATCGGCCATGGAACGCCGGCCGGGCCGCCATAGCTGATGTCGGTGATGTCCTCGAGCTGGGTGAAGCCGTAGAACTCGGCGACGGTGCCGGTGACGTCGGTGATCTGCCCCCAGACCACGCTGGGTGGAGCAGCGGTGAAGACGTAGAGACCCTCGGAGGTGTCCGGGTTACCGTCGTCGAAACCATCGGCAGTCTGGATGAAAAATCCCTCTGGTCCGATGGCGGTGACGACGCCGTGTTGCGTCGTGACCACGCTGCCCGCGAGGGGCGAGGACTCCCCGGCGCCCTGGATGACGTGGATCGCCACGGGGTCGTCGTTGAGGATGGTTCCGATACCGTCGCCATCGAGGATCTCGGCGCCCGTGCCGGTTGGATTGCTGAGATGGATGCGGAACTGCTCGTTGATCTCGCCCTCGAGATCGCCGAACACCGAGACGAGGATCACGGTCGACGGATCCCCCGCCGCGATCGTCGTCTGGATCATCGACGGAGGCTCCCAGTCCGCACCGGTCCCTGCGGTCACGTCGTGATAGCTGAGATCGACGGTGATGTCTTGCGTTGTAAGCTCGGTCAGACTCACGGTGAAGATGAAGAGCGTGGTGCCGCTGTCACCCTCGAGATCTGAAACATCATCGATGCTGACGCCGATGGCGAGCAGCGAGCCGCCGTTGGGCGTCACCGCGAGATCGGCGAAGGTCGAGGACAGGTTCTCGGATGTCTCGTCGTGGCCCGTGATGCCGTTGCCCGAGACCATCGTCTCGGTTCCCTCGTCCTTGTCGACGCGGGTGAAGGATTCGCCGATGAGGTGGGATGCGACGGAATTCACATCCTGGTTCGCGATCGCGGTGTCGTTGAAATAGGTCGTCGCGGTGGAATCGGGGTCGGGGCCGTCGATGGCGACCCCGGTCTTGTCCACCGCCTCCTCCTTGTCGCCCCACAGGACATAGTCGAGATCCTGGACGAGATCCGAGGCGCCATTCCACCGATAGAGGATCACCACCTCGCCGCCGTTGGTGAGACCGCCCTGAGAGTTGATCGATCCCGGGAGGGCCTCACGCATGTCCGGGATTCCGTCCGGAGAGGGATCGTCCTCGTAGAGTTCATACGTGGGTTCCGCGGCGTACGCGGAGAAGAACAATCCCGAGCCGGCGATGGCCACGGTCTGGTACTCGTGCGGGGCGATCATCGCGCCGTCGGGGAAGCGCGCGTGGAAGTCGCCGAACCCGCCTCCGCCGGCGATGCCGAGGTTGCCGGTCACGATGTTGTAGTAGAAGCTTCCTCCCGGTGCGTACGTCGCATCCGTGAGATAGACATCCGAGAGATCGATGGCGGCATCGGTTGGGTTGAAGATCTCCACGAACTCGCCGTCGGTGGGAGTGACCACGATCTCGGAGATGAGGAGGTGGTCCGCGGCGTCGGCGAAGGAGACCGCTCCGAGAATCAGAGAAACTGCAATCACGAAACGGCGGTCGCGTGCTGTTGCCATGGCTCATCTCCGGAGCAAAATCCGGCGCGGACCCGGACGGCCCGAACCGCGCCCGTTCCCCGCCGTGATCTACTTTACCCGGTCGGTCGGGGGTTGGGGAATGAAACCGATGGCGGCGGTGCCCGGTTTTTTCTCATCGAGCCAGCGACTTCCAGGGAGAAAGGGCTATAGTGCGACTCGCTCCACGAGAGCGAGAAGGCAGGGTTCATGCAGCCGATGTTGCGTTTTCTGGAAGCGGAGCTCATCGACCGGATCGTCGACGAGGCTCGCTCCGTGCTCGCCGAGATCGGCGTCGAGGTCCAGGATGACAAGGCCAAGGCCCTGCTGGCCGATCACGGCGCCGCGACCGGCTCGGGAGACGGGAGGGTCCGTATCGGACCGGAGATGGTCGATCGCGCGGTGCAGGCTGCGCCGTCGTCCTTCGAGCTCTTCGATGTTCTGGGCGCGCGGACCCACGATTTCTCGGGCGCTGATCTTCACTTCGCGCCGGCATCGTCGGCGATCCATGTGCTCGACCTCGCCACCGGTGAGGCAAGGGCCCCGGTCACCGCCGATTATCTGACCTATGCCAGGGTCGTCGCCGGACTGCCTTTCATCCACGCCCAGAGCACCGCATTCATCCCATCCGATGTCGACCAGAGGATCGCGGACGCCTACCGGCTTTTCCTCAGCCTCTCGGTCTGCGAGAAACCCGTGGTCACCGGCGCCTTCTCGGCAGACGGGTTCGCCCTCATCCGCGATCTTCTCCTCGCGGTCAGGGGAACCGAACAGGCTCTCCGGGAAAAACCGTTGGCGATCGTCTCGTGTTGTCCGACCTCGCCCTTGAAGTGGACCCACGACGGTGCGGCGAATCTCATGGACTGCGCAGAGGCGGCCATCCCGGTCGAGATCGTGCCGGTGCCGCTGTCGGGGTTCATGGCGCCCGTGACCATGGTCGGAACCCTGGTCCAGCACACCGCGGAGGTGCTGAGCGGCGTCGTCATCGGCCAGTTGACGCGGCCGGGAACGCCGATGCTCTTCGGCGGCTGCCCGGCGGTCTTCGATCTCCGCTACGAGTCCGCGCCCATGGGTGCGGTGGAGTCGATGATGATTGCCTGCGGCGCGGCCGAGATCGGCCGGCGGATCGGTCTGCCGACCCAGGGCTATATCGGTCTCAGCGACGCCAAGGCATTGGACGCGCAGGCGGGACTCGAATCCTCCATGGGCACCACCCTGGCGGCGCTCTCGGCATTCGACAACGTCTCCGGCCCGGGGATGCTCGACTTCATCAACTGCCACAGCACCGCCAAGCTGGTTCTGGATCACGAGATCTGCGCCATGGCGGCCCGCCTCCGGCGGGGGATGGAACCGCGGGACGATTTTCCATCGCTGGAGCTGCTGCGCGAGCTTCTCGCCGACGGCCACCTGCTCATCGCCGACCACACCCGCAGCCACCTCCGGCAGGAGATCGACTTCCCGGGCCCGGTCATCGATCGCGCCGGCCGGCCGCGTTGGGTCGAGGAGGGATCATCGACCCTCGGCGATCGAGCCGCCGCCGAGGTCGACCGGCTCGTTGCGGACTACCAACCGAGCCGGTTGTCCGAGCATGCGCAGGGCGAACTCATCGATCGCATGACCGTTGCGGCGCGGCGGTGCGGCATGGACACCCTCCCCGATCGCGATTTGTGAGAGTATCGTGGCATGGATGTCACCGCGATCGCGCACCCCAACATCGCCATCGTCAAGTACTGGGGTAAGTCCGACATCGATCGCAACCTGCCGGCGGTAGGGTCCATCTCCATCACCCTCGACACCCTGACGACGACGACGCGCGTCCGCTTCGGGGCCGGCGCAGTCCGCGATGAGCTCTACCTCGACGGGAAGCCGGCCACAGAGCAACGCAATGCACGGGCGCGCCTGTGCCTCGATCTCTTCCGGCGTCATCGACCCGAACTGCCGGCGGTGGTCATCGAGAGCGAGAACTCGTTTCCGACCGCTGCGGGCTTGGCGTCGTCGGCGTCGGGTTTTGCCGCCCTCGTCGTCGCCGTCAACGCCGCGCTCGAGGCGCCCCTCGGTGAGGATGAGCTCGCCGAGATCGCCCGCAGGTGTTCGGGTTCGTCGCCGCGCTCGCTCCACGGTGGTTTTGTCGAGCTCGCCCTCGCCGGGGAGACGACCGCGGTGCGGCCGATTCTCGACCGGCGGGACTGGCCCCTCGAGGTGGTCATCGCGGTGACCTCGAAGGCGAGCAAGAAGGTGGGTTCCACCGACGGGATGGAGCTCACCCGGACGACATCGCCGTTTTACCGATCGTGGGTCTCGAGCTCGCCGGATGATCTCGCGGTCGCGAGGGAAGCCATCGCCGCCCGCGATTTTGCGGCGTTGGCCGCGGTGGGGGAGGCGAGCTGTCTGAAGATGCACGCCGTCGCCTTGGCGGCCCGACCGGGTTTGATGTACTTCAACGGCGCCACCGTCGAGTGCCTCCACCGGGTGCGGGAGCTTCGCGAAGAGGGGGAATCGGTTTTCTTCACCATCGACGCCGGACCCCAGCTCAAGGCCGTCTGCGAACCGACGTCGACCAGGGGTGTGGCCGCTGCGTTGGCCGAAATCCCCGGAGTCGTCGAAATCATCCGCTGCGGCCTCGGCGACGGGGCGCGGGTGGTCGAGGCTTGAGATCCGTCGCGAGCTCGGCGCCAGGGAAGCTCGTGCTTCTCGGCGAGTACGCCGTGCTCTTCGGTCACCCCGCGGTCGTGCTCGCCGTCGATCGGCGAGCGCGGGTGAGCCTGCGGGCCGCCGCAAACGACGAGTGGATGGTGACCGCTCCGGGTTTCGAGAGTGCCGAGATCGGGTTCGCCGTCGACCGACATGGGGGGTTCCGGTGGCGGGAACCGGCGTCCGACGCCGCCGGACGGCTCGTCCTGGTCGAGAAGATCATCGGTTCGCTGGCGGCCGCGAACCTGATCGATCCGGAGGCCCTGCCTTCCGCATCCATCAACCTCGACACCCGGGAGTTCTTCCATCGGACCGCGACCGGCAGAGGCAAGCTCGGTCTCGGATCGAGCGCCGCCTTGACGGTGGCGCTGACCGGGGCGCTGCTGCGCTGGTCGAATGACAGCGTGCGGCCACAGGGCGTCGGTCTCGCCCAGCTTCTCGATCTCCACCGCACCTTCCAGGGCGGGCGGGGCAGCGGCATCGATCTCGCCGCGAGCGTCACCGGCGGGGTTGTCGAGTACAGATTGACGGATGGCGGTCGGGTCCCCTCGGCATCGCCGATCGAACTGCCGGACGATCTCCACCTGGTTTTCCTCTGGACCGGCCGGTCGGCGTCCACCGGCGATTTCCTCGCGCGGCTCGATGACGGGATGAACAGGGATGGGGGCGCGATCGCCGCGGTCCTGGCCAGACTCGGAAGCCTCTCGGCCGCGGGCATCGCCGATCTTCGCGCCGGCGACACGTCCGCGCTGCTCGCCCGGGTGGGCGAGTTCGGGTTGGCAATGGAAGAGCTCGGTCGCGCGGCCGGAATCCCCATCCTCTCCGACGAACACGTCCACCTGGGCCGACTGGCCGGGGATCTGGGTGTGAGCTACAAACCGAGCGGAGCCGGCGGCGGCGATGTCGGGGTCGGCTTCACCGACGACCTCGAGGCCGCCGAAGTCTTCGCCGCCAACGCAGCCGCCGCGGGCTTCCCACTCCTCGACCTCAACGTCGATCCCAATGGCGTTCAATCAGAATTCTCAATTTTAAGTTCTCAATTCTCAGTTCCTTAGCAACACAGGTGGGATGCAGCTGGCCGGTTCCGGAATTCAAAATTCATAATTCATAATTCATAATTTCGTGACGGTGTACCATTCTTCCCATGGCCACCCTCGACGCCCTCCACGACGCCATCCTCGGTGCGGCAGCGGTCAACGCCGGTTCGACCCTCATCGATCTGCGGGTCGGTCCCTACTGGTCGGTGGTCCAGACCTCCACCGGCGCCGGGATGGCCTCGATGCTCCGCGCCGAGATCCACCTCCACGGTTCACAGCCCATCCCGGACGCGGGTTCGCTGCTCGAAAAGAGCCCCATCGAGCTTGCGGTGGGCCTCCATTCGTCGTCGCCGCCGGAAGCGGCGCTCGGGCTGGCGACCGCGAACGCCCTGCTCGGCCCCCCCGAAGGCCGCCTCACCGAACACAACGCCGAGTCCATCCTCGCCGAACGGGGCGCCGGGAAGCGGGTGGCCATGATCGGCCACTTCCCGTTCTCCGAACGTCTCGCGCCGTCGTGCGGTGATCTCTGGGTCTTCGAGCGCGGCGAGGGCAGGCGCGACGGTGATCTCGGCGCAGAGATGATGGAGGAGCTCCTGCCCCAGGCCGACGTGGTCGGCGTGACCTCGACCACGATCCTCAACGGAACCCTCCCGGAGGTCCTCGATCTCGTCCGTCCCGACGCCTTCGTCCTCCTCCTTGGACCGAGCACGCCCCTGACCCCGTGTCTCTTCGACTTCGGCATCGACCTGCTCTGCGGGACCATCATCGTCGATCCCGGCACGGTCATCAGGGCCGTCGAGCAGGGCGCCGTCACCAGCCAGATCACCGGCGTCCGAAGAGTCTGCCTGTGGCCGGAATAGCCGGGTTGATCCTCGCGGGTGGGGAAGGCTCCCGGTTTGGCGGTCCAAAGGCATGGGCGCTCCTGCCCGACGGCCGCACCTTTCTCGAAGCCTGCACCGCCTCGCTCCGCAGTGGGGGCGCCTCCCCGGTCGTGGCGACGCTCCCGCCCGGTGCCGACGACCCTCAGATCGATGGACTCGAGGTGGTTCCCCTGCCGCAGCCGGGGCTCGACATGTTCGCCTCACTCCGGATCGGTCTGCAACGGCTGGAAGGGGAGGACGGATGGACCCGAGTCGCCCTGCTTCCCGTCGACCACCCGCTGCTTCGACCCGAGACCATTGCCGTGCTCGCCCGCAGCGAGGCGCCGGCCGCGATCCCGAGGCATCACGGCAAGCACGGCCACCCGGTCATCATCGATCGCAGAACCGCCGAGGCCATCGTGAGCGGGGAGTGGCGAGGCCCCACCCTTCGCGAGGTGCTCAGGGAGATCGGCGCCGTCGATGTCGAGGTCGACGATCCCGGCGCCGTCGCCAACTGCAACACCCCCGGCGCCCTGGAACGCGCTCTCGCGATCAAGGGGTAGCCCCCGGACTCTTGCCTCGCGAAAACACCGATGCTAGAGTACGCACCGCGCCAACGTAGCTCAGCGGTAGAGCAAGTGATTCGTAATCACTAGGTCGTCGGTTCAATCCCGACCGTTGGCTCCACCTCCATCTCTTCCCATTCTCGAAATCCGTTGTGTAAACCGATCGGAGCTCTTTCCGGAGCCTGTCCTCCAATTGAGGGCGAGGATCATCGAAGCCAGCCGGTTATGTCTCGGTTTCGGTTTCGATCCTGTTTTGAGACCATTGAATTGTTTTGGGACTCTGGATCGCGCATTGCGACTCTGTTTTTAACCTGAAACGGGCACGAGTTTTGCTGAATGGGTGGTGAATGGCCACCGCGAGCCAGCACTGCGGTTTGAGGAGAGCAGGGACGAACCGGTCGAGAGAACGCATCATATTTGGAACGAGGAGTCAGAGAACGATGATCAAGTCGAGTCGATCTTCGAGCGTCGTGGATGGGCGGTTTTATTTTTCGATCTTGTTCCTGCCCGTCCTCGCGGCGATTCTGCTGATGGCGCCGGGCGCTTTCGCAGAGGTCCGCTTCGCCGCGCCGACCGCGGCTGGGAGCGCCGATTGCAGCTCCTGGACCGACGTCTGCACGCTCCAGACTGCATTTTCGGTGGCCGTCGCCGGCGACGAGATCTGGGTGCTGATGGGGGTTCACAAACCAACGGACACGTCGGACCGGACGATATCGTTCGCCCTGACGCCGGGGGTGCTCGTCTACGGCGGCTTCGCCGGCGGCGAGATGACGCTCGAGCAACGCGACTGGGAGGTGAACCTGACCGTTCTCAGCGGCGACATCGACGGCAACGACGTCACGGATCCGTACGGGGTCGTCAACGATCCCGCAGACATCGTCGGTGCCAACAGTTTCCACGTCGTGACCGTCGGCGGCGCCATCAGTGGTACGGCGGGGTTGGACGGCTTCGTCATCACCGCCGGGAAGGCGGAGAGTCCCGAAAACCATGGTGGGGGAATCAAAGACTATGCCGGCGACCCGGTGCTGACGAATCTCCTGGTCATCGGCAACTCTGCCGCCGGAAACGGCGGCGGCGCCTTCATCGAGGGCGCCTACGGCAACGGCGCAGCGCCGACCCTGAGCAACGTGACCTTCAGAAACAACTCGGCGACCACCGGCGGCGGCATGTCCAACTTTTATTTCGTCACCCCGACGCTGACGGACTGCGCGTTCGAGGGTAATACGGCTGCAGCCGACGGCGGGGGAATGCATAACATTTCGGATGCAAATCCGGCTCTCACCAATGTCATCTTCAGCGCGAACTCGGCCGCGAGCGGTGGCGGCATCTTCAACAACACCTGGGCCAACCCGTCGTTGACCAACGTCACCTTCGAGTACAACACGGCGGTCATCGCCGGGGGCGGCATGGCGAGCCACGACAGCGCCCACCCGGCGCTGGACAACGTCGTCGTGCGCGGCAACTCGGCGACCTCCGGCGGCGGCCTGTACTACGCCTGGAACGCCAACTCCTACCGCTTTCGGGGTGTGACCTTCATCGACAACACTGCCGTCGATGGCGGAGGTGTGTACTGCTACCGAGGGGCCAGCTTCGAATTTGCCAACGCGGTCTTCTTCGGCAACACGGCGACCGGCAACGGCGGTGCGATCTGCAATCGATTCTATAACCTGGAGCTCGACAACGTGACCATGGCCGGCAACACCGCTGCCGGGATGGGCGGCGGCATTCACAATTCGGAGAACAGCAACCTGACGATGTCGAACTCGGTCCTTTGGAACAACAGCGCGCCGATCGGTCCCGAGATCTCCTACGACAGCGCGAATCCCGCTTACATCGATTACTGTCTCATCGCGAACTCGGGCGGATCGGGAACGGGGTGGAACGCCACCCTGGGCGTCGACAACGGTGGCAACATCGACGCCGATCCCCTGTTCGTCGACGCTCCCGGCGGCGATCTCCACCCGTCGCCGACCTCGCCCGTCATCGACGCCGGGAACAACGGAGCGGTCCCGGTCGATCTGGCCCTCGATCTCGACGGCAACCCGCGCTACGCGGACGTGCCCGAGATCCCCGACACCGGTCTCGGCACTCCGCCGATCATCGACATGGGAGCGTACGAGGTCTTTCCCGACGTGACCGTCGAAAAGGAGGTCCTGCCCGCCGTCAACCAGCCCGGCGGGCCGATCGTGTTTACCCTGACCCTGACCGCCACCGGCACGGCAACCGCGACCGGTCTCGTCCTCACCGACACCATCGCGCCATCGGTCGTGGTGACGTCCGTCGTCGCCGACGGCATCACGATCGTCGACACCGGAGCCATGCCCGCGTTTGTCTGGGATGTCCAGGATCTCGCGCCGGGCGATGGCGGCACCGTCACTATCTTTGGGGTGCTGGTTTCGCCGCTCGCTGCGGGCGACTACACGAACACCGCCTCGATCGAGTTCGCCGGCATGGCCGCCGCCCCCAACCACACCGCCGGCGTGACCTACACCGTCGCCAACGTGGCGCCGACCTTTTCGAGCGCTCCGCCGACCTTTGTCGAGATCGGGGACTTCTATTCCTACACCGCCACCACCGATGACCTCAACGGCGATGCCGTGACCATCACCGCGCCGACCCTGCCCGCCTGGCTGGATCTCACCGATCATGGGAACGGGTCGGCAACCGTGTCCGGCACTCCGGGCGCGCCCGATCTGGGTTGGCATCCGGTGGTCCTTCGGGTCGTGGACGGCGGCGGCGCGATGAGTCAACAGTCGTTCAACGTGCATGTCGATACGACGCCGATCTTCATGGACGGTTTCGAATCGGGAACGACATCGGTCTGGAGCGCGACCGTGGGTGGTCGTTGAAAGCGCGTTCGGAACGACCCGGGTCGCGAAACCGGAGGACCACCCCTCGGTCGAGTACGGAATCCGACCGTGGTCGTTCAGCTTCGCGGGCTGACCGTCCTGCGGCGTCGGCGGCGGCTTGACCAACGATCCTGTCGACGACTTGCTGCCGGGTTCGCATGTACCGGTGCCTATCCGGTAAACTGACACGAACGAGTCAGCAGCCCAATCGTCGAGGAGGACGCCGTGTACGATTTCATGCTGGACGGACCCTCGCGGGCGGTTCGTGATGAGCTGCGCGAGCTGGTGAAAACCGAGATCGATCCCGACTACCTCCGGCGAATGGACCGCGACGAGATCAAGTACCCGCGGGAGCTCTACGAGACCTTCGCTCGTCACAAGACCCTCGGTCTGAGGTTTCCCAGGGAAGTCGGGGGTCGGGGCATGTCGTGGGTGGCCGAGTGCGCTGCCATGGAGGAGGTCGGGGTGCTCGGCACCGCCGCCGGCTGCTGCTACGTCATGCCGTCCATCGTCGGTGAGGCGCTCGACACCTTCGGCACCGACGAGCAGAAGAGGCGCTACCTCGTGCCCATGCTCGCCGGGGACAAGGTCGCGGCCGAGGCGCTCACCGAGCCGCGAGGGGGGTCCGACTTCTTCGGCGCCGCCAGCCGCGCCGAGGATCGCGGCGACCACTTCGTTGTTCGCGGAATGAAGCGCTTCATCGTCGGTGCAGAAGGGGCCGACTTCTTCCTCGCCTACGTACGGACGAACGACGACGAGGATGCCCGGCCCGATCGCCGGATCAGCGCCATGCTCATCGACCGCGGCCCGGGCGTCGAGGTCAAATACCTCTACGGCCTCATGGGAACCCGCGGCGGCGGCACCGGGCGAGTGGTCTTCCGTGATGTCGAGGTCCCCAAGTCAAATCTCGTCGGCGCCCTGCACGGCGGCGCCGAGGTCTTCGACACCATGATGGTGCCGGAGAGGTTGTGCAGCGCGGCGCCCATCACCGGCGGGATGAAGGCCTGTCTCGATGTGGCGATGAAGTACGCCAGCCGCCGCAAGGCCTTCGGACGACCGATCCGGAAGTTCCAGGCGGTGAGCTTCATGGTGGCCGACGCGCAGACCCGGCTCGACGCCTCGCGGGCCATGGTCTACCAGGCCGCGAGAGCCGCCGACGCCGGCGCCCCGAACCTCCGCCGGATCGTCTCCGAAACCAAGAAGGCGGTCACCGACGCCGGTTGGGAGGTGGCCAATCTGGCCATGCAGATCACCGGCGGGATCGGCTACACTGATGTCTACCCCATCGAACGGGCGGTTCGAGACATGCGGCTGGCTCAGATCTGGACCGGCACCAACGAGATCATGAGCGCGCTCATCCAGCACGAGGCCTTTGCCGAGGCCGCCGCCGAGGCGGGGAGCTACCGCGACTTCGAGTTCGACGCGATGCACGTTGACGCGAATGAGAAGATCTTCGACGATGACGACATGTGGAGGGTGTACGACAGCGGCGACTGACCGGCGATGGAGCGGCGCGGGCTCAACCACAGCCGGCGGGGATACCGCGAAGAGACCCCCGCGCCGGCGCGGTGCGGGAAACGACTGGAGTGCCCCTGAAATGGTGACCCCGGTCGGCCGGCGCGGGGTCCGCCGAAGGCAAAAGCGATCATGACGACGCGGACGCGAGCCCGCGTCTGCGGTGAGGAAACGTGATGGACAACCTGGTCATTGTGACCCAGGCGGGCGACTGGCCGTCGGACCTCCCCGGTGCGCGACTGGTGACGGCCGCTGCCTATCTGACCGATCCCGAGTTCGGTCGGCTCAAACACGCCCGGGTCTTCAACCTCTGCCGCCACTACCGATACCAGGCCTACGGGTACTATGTGTCGCTGCTCGCAGAGGCTCGCGGCCACCGCCCGGTGCCGACCGTGCTCACCATGCAGGATCTGCGGACGCGGGCGGTGACCAGGGTCGCGTCGGCCGAGCTCGAGGAGCGGATGAAGCGCAGCCTCAAGGACATCGGAGACGGCCGCTTCACCCTCCCCGTCTACTTCGGACGAACGCCCGACAGCCGGCACGAGCGGCTCGCCGCCGATGTCTTCCAGCTCTACCCGGTGCCCATGCTGCGGGCGGTCTTCGGCCGGGTGGAGGGCGAGTGGGAGCTGCAGCGGGTCACCGCGCTGGCGACCAGCGCTCTGCCGGAAGAGGATCGAGATTTCGCGTTCGACGCCGCTCGGGCCTTTTTTGCGCGTCGTTTCCGCCCGGCGAGGGTCGCCAAGGCGCCGCGCTTCGACCTCGCGATCCTCGTCGACCCGACCGACCCCACCGCGCCGTCGGACCCCAAGGCCATCGAGAAGTTCGTCGATGCCGCCGATCGGCTCGACATCGCCG
Organism: uncultured Acidobacteriota bacterium; assembly: GCA_963823445.1. GTDB lineage: Bacteria > Acidobacteriota > Thermoanaerobaculia > Thermoanaerobaculales > Sulfomarinibacteraceae > JAHECW01. The sequence goes on along the minus strand of CAWGLT010000007.1, from coordinate 337,843 downwards.
CCGAGGTGCTGGAGCGCGATGACGTCGCGAGCCGGTTGATGGAATTCGACGCCGTCTTCCTGCGCTGCACCACCGCGGTCGAGCACTGGACCTACCGCGCCGCGCGCCGCGCGGCGGCCGAGGGCCTCGTGGTCATCGACGATCCGGGGTCGATCCTGCGCTGCACCAACAAGGTCTATCTCGCTGAACTCCTCACCCGGCACGGGGTCCCGACGCCGCGGACCTTGATCGTCGGCAAGGGCACCCACGATCTCGTGATCCCCGCCGTCGGTCTGCCGTGCATCGTCAAGCAGCCGGACAGCTCATCGTCGCTGGGGGTGTTCAAGGCCGAGAATGCGGGCGAGCTCGATGGGCTGTTCGATCGCCTGTTCTCCGGCTCGGACCTGCTCATCGCGCAGGAGTTCGTGCCGACCGAGTACGACTGGCGCATCGGGATCCTCGATCGCCGACCCCTTTTCGCAGCCAAGTACTTCATGGCGCCGAAACACTGGCAGATCATCCGACACGACGCAGCAACCGACCGCGGCCGCTACGGAAAATGGCAGGTCGTTCCGGTCGAGGAGGTTCCGGAAACCGGACTCGAGCTCGCGGTCAAGGCCGCCAACCTGATCGGAGACGGGCTCTACGGTGTCGATCTCAAGTTCACCGACGGCCGTTGGCTCGTCATCGAGGTCAATGACAACCCGAACATCGAGGTCGGAGTCGAGGACCTGATTCTCAAGGATGAAATCTACCGGCGGGTCATGGCCTCGTTCCTCCGCCGCCTCGAGGCGGTCACCGATGCGAGGCCGCGATGAACTTCCTGCTGCTTCTCGCCGGAGTGGCGGCCCTGGTCGCGGGCGCAGAACTGCTGGTTCGCGGCGCGAGCCGGCTTGCGGCCGCTGCCGGCATCTCACCGCTGGTGATCGGGCTCACCGTCGTCGCCTTCGGGACCAGTGCGCCGGAAATGGCGGCGAGCCTCGGCGCCTCGCTGGCCGGGTCCGCCGATCTCGCCCTCGGGAATGTGGTCGGTTCGAACGTCTTCAACGTCCTCGGGATCCTCGGTCTGTCGGCTCTGGCGGCGCCGCTCGGCGTCGCCGTTCGGCTGGTTCGGATCGACGTGCCGATCGTCCTCGTGACGTCGTTGGTCGTGACCGGGATGGCCGTCAACGGCGTCATCGCCCGGTGGGAGGGACTGCTGCTGCTCGGATTCATCTGCCTGTACACGGTCTGGCTGGTTCGCGCCGCTCGGCGCGAGGGCCTCACCCCCGACGACGGAAGCGCGGCCGCCGCGCGGTCCGGCGGCGCGTCGATGGTCGGCGCGGTGGCGGCGGTGGCACTCGGTCTCGCTGGGCTGGTGCTCGGCGCGGGTTGGCTGGTCGATGGGGCGGTGGCGTTGGCGACGACCTTGGGGATCTCCGAGCGGGTGATCGGCCTCACCCTGGTGGCGGTCGGCACTTCGCTGCCAGAGCTCGCCACCTCGGTGGTGGCGGCGCTGCGCGGACAACGGGACATCGCGGTCGGCAACGTGGTGGGCTCGAACCTCTTCAATCTGACCGCGGTGCTCGGTCTCGCGGCGACCGCATCATCCGGTGGTGTGGTGGTCGCCGACCGGGCCTTGCAGGTCGACCTGCCCGTGATGGTCGTCGCCGCCCTCATCTGCCTGCCCGTGCTGTTCACGGGTTTCGAGATCTCGCGGCGCGAAGGGCTCGCATTCCTGACGGCTCTGGCGGCGTATTTTGGCTGGGTTCTCGCCGACGCAGCCGGTGGCGGTGTGCCGAAACCCGTCATGGCGGCGGCGGTCGTCTGTGGCGCCGCCGCGCTCATCGTGACGGTGGTCGAGTCGGCGGTTCAGCTTCGGCGGTCGCGTCGCTAACCCGCTCTTCTCACCGGGTTTCTGGACGGGAACGGGCTCAAGTGCGACCTCGAGCCCGAACCCTCGATGGTGACTCAGTTCAGCGGCGAGCCTCGATGACCAGAACCGCGCGCTGGCCGGTGCGGCCGTAGCGCGCCATCCTCTCGAGCTCGCCGCGGGCGATGGGGATGTTGACGTTGTCCGCCACCCTCTTGCCTTCATCCTCGTCGACAAAGGGGTCGTGGGCGTAGACGAAGTCGCGATCGAAGCCGGTGAGGACGAGCCAGTGCGGAAATCGTTCCTCGTAGATCCGGTGGGAGCTGATGAGGAGCAGCGGAATGGCGCCGGCGTCGAACTTCCGGCGGACCTCGTCGAATCCGATCCGGCGGGAGTGAACGGCGATGCCGGCAGCGGCGATCTGGTCGAGAAAATCCTCCTCGACAACCCGCATCACTTCCTTCTTCTCCTCGCTGCGGACGGTCTCGACGAGGAACGGACCGCTCTCCTGGACGAAGAGTTCGACGGGAAAACCGCGGTTGTGGGCGGCGAGGGCGAGGCCGTAGGGACCACAGCCGCCGTGGCCCGAAGTCATGAAGATCGAGGTCGACTCGCGCCACAGGCGAAGCTCGGTTCGGCGGTCCATGAGCACGTCTTCGTCGAGGGTCCGCATCGCCATCATGAGCGAAGCCGGTCCGCAGGTGAAATCCGTGGTTTGCTGGTAGTACGGCACGATCACCTGCGAGAGATCGGGTCGCGGCGCAAGGGTGCGCTCGAAACGGATCGCACCCATGTGGTCCTCGTAGTAATCGTCGACCTCGTCGAAAACCTCATAACCGGCGCGCTCGAAGAGGGCCAGCGATGCCGCGTTGTCGCGTCGAACCTCCGAGCGCATGGAGACGCAGCCACGACCGAGGGCCTCGGTCTCGGCGGCCTCGATGAGCCGACGGCCGGCGCCGCGCCCGCGCATCGTGGCGTCGACCGCGATGGAGTAGAGACGGGCGAGTGCGGTGCCTTTCGAAAAGAGCACCAGGACGTAGCCCCGGATCTGCTCGTTCTCGTCCCAGACCTGTGTCGAGGCGCGAGCGTCGGTCAGCATGTAGCGGAAGTTCCGGCGGCTCAACCGGTCGCTGGTGAAACAGCGGTCCTCGAGCGCGACCAGGGCGTCGAGGTCTTCGAGGGTGGCCAATCGGATCGGCGTGTCGTTCATGACCGACCATCATGCGCCCGAGTCCGCGGGGCGTCAACCGGCGGTGCACCGGCGCTACCGACAGGTTCGACGAAGGTGATATCCTCCCCTCATGGGACTCGGTCGATGGAAATCGGAGTGCAAACCACCGAACTGTGTGTATAAATCGGAGTAAAAACATCCGAATGAGTTCAATACTCCCTCGATTCCGGCGCCAAAGGTTGGCGCGGACCTTGCGAATCGCAACTTCGACCGGGTACGTTAAGAGCCCGAAAAAGGAGAATGCAAAATGAATCATGCGATGCGCTCGATCATCACCGTGGCGGTAGTGGCCGCAATCTCGATTGTGACCGCGTGCGCCAAACCGCCGCAAGCGCGGATGGACGGCCTCGTCGATGCGATGGAAAAGGCCGAGATCGCCGAGGCCTCGACCTACGCTCCGGCCGAGTTCGAGGCCGCGCGCGAGGCCCAACGGACGGCCCTTGCCGAGGTCGAGGCCCAGAACCAACGGTTCGCCTTGACGAGGTCATACGAGACGGCTCGCGAGCTGTTGGACAAGGCGAGCGCCGCCGCCGAGAGTGCGCGAGCGGCTTCGGTGGTCAACCGTGAGATCGCCATGACCGCGGCTAACGAGGCGGTCGAGGCCATGACCGCAGATCTGATGACCGCCGAGGCGGATCTGGCGGCCTTGGCGGCCTGTCGGAGAAAGCCCAAGGGATTCGCCCAGGATCTCGAGCTCATGGGAGGCAAGGTCGAGGCCCTGAATGGCATGCTGGCCGAGCTTCAAGCGAAGGTGGACGAAGAGAGCTTCTCGGCGGCTGTCGAGCTCGCCGAGTCCGTCCAACCCGAGATGTCGGCTGTGCTGACGGATCTGTCGACCGCTCGCGCCAAGCTCAATTGCTGACCGATCCGGAGATCGTTGGCGGCCGGCCGGCAGCGCCCAGGACGGGCCTCAGGCCGGCCGCCATTTTCGCGTTGGGACTGGTATTAGCTATTGTCGCCTGTGTCGGGGAGCCGCCGAGTACGGACGCAGCGAGTTGGCGGGCCGTGTTGGCGCGGGCGCTTTCCGAGCTGCGCCAGGCAGACCCCGAAAGCGCCGGGCTTCTCGAGGAACTCATTCGGACCGCCGAGGTTGAACAGGCGGCGGTCGTGGGAAAAGCGTCCGGCGATCGTGCGAACCGGGCGTGGTGCGCCGCGATGACCTGCGCTGCGGATGCGGTGATGGAGCTTCGGCAGGCGAACGATGTGGCGGCGAATCGTGCGCGAGAGCGAATCGACGCAGCGGAGTACGTGGTCGTTCATGCCGAGGAGCGAGGAACGGCGGCGGGCAGCTCGAAGAAGCATGCGCGGGCCGCCCAGAGTGCGCGGCTCAAGCTGCGGATGGCTGAGAGCCTGCTTCTTTCGGGAGATTTCGAGGGCTCCCTTGACGCAGCTGACGAGGCCATTTCCCTTGCGGAAACGGCCCAGGAGGCGTGGCGGCGGCAACGCGACCGGATCGCCGACCCCGAGCATCGCGCACAGTGGTCGAAACAGGTGGCCGACACCCTCGCGCTGGCTCGGCAACGAAGGGTGCCCGCGATCGTCGTCGACAAGGAGGCGCACCGGTTGTTCGTCTATCGAGACGGACGCCAGGTGGCGGTCTTCAGGGCCGAGCTCGGAACCGCGGGGTTGGCGCCGAAGCGGCACGCCGGAGACTGTGCGACTCCCGAGGGGCGTTACCGGGTCGTCACGGTCAAAACCGGCGGCGCGACGCGGTATTACAAGGCGCTGCTTCTCGACTACCCGAATGCCGATGACCGGCGCCGCCACCGATACGAGCGGGAAGCCGGCACCATCGAGGCAGGCGTCGGTCCCGGAAGCCTCATCGAGATCCACGGTCACGGCGGCCAGGGCCGGGATTGGACCGAAGGATGTATCGCGCTCCGCGACGAGGACATGGACCGACTCGTCAAGATGGTGGCGGTCGGGACGCCGGTGACCATCGTTGGCGGGTTGGATTGAGGTGAAGCCATGGACCAGATAGAGGTGCCGGTCAGCCCCGAACCGGAGGTCGGAGAGGGCGCGAGGCGCGCTGCGGCCCGGGCGGCAATCGCCGTTGTCCTCGGTCTCCTGACCGTGATCCTCATCGGCGTCTTCGCTGGCAGCCCGATCAACGAGGCGGCCTGGCCGTCACCGAGCGAGGCCGAACCGATCGCGCCGAACCCGGGCGTCGTCGGCCGCCTGCTGCAACAGCGACCAAAAGGGCTGGTGGTGATCATTGATTCCGCGCGAGGGCGGCTGCGGCTCGAAAAGCAGGGAGAGGTGCTCTATTCGGCCGCCTGCTCGGCCGGCAGCGGAACCATTCTGCGGGAGCCGGGAAACCGGGTATGGGTTTTCGACACTCCGTTGGGCGAACGCCGGGTCGTGTCGAGGCAGCGCGACCCGGTGTGGACCAAACCCGACTGGGCCTTCGTGGAGGAGGGCACCCTGCCGCCGACGAATTTTGCGGATCGGCGAGACGACGTTTCACTCGGCGATTACGCACTCTCGCTCGGCGACGGCTATCTCATTCACGGCACCCTGTTTCAAAGCCTGTTGGGCCAGCCTGTGACCCACGGCTGCATCCGCCTCGGAGATGAGGATCTCGAGTATGTTTGGCGCACGGTTCACCTCGGCACTCGCGTGTATCTGTATTAGCGCCGGCGCTGCGCGGGCCGGAGGGGAGGCGGCGCCGGCCGACGCCGCCGCCCTCGAGCTGGCGCTGGCTCGCCGGCCCGAGCTGTACCTGGTCCTCGAACCACACCCTCCGCGGTTGTCGGTCCGGGCGCGCGGAATGGAACTCGATTCGATTTCGCTTGCCGCCGTCCGGACGGTTTGGCAGGGATCGAGTCCCGCCCCGGAGACAACGGTCGATCTCGGCTTACCGCAGGTGTTGCGGGTGACCGAGCCGCCGGCGGAAGATTGGCGCAGGGTGGTGGCGCCGGAGGTGCTGGTGCCCTACACCGATGAAGACGATCGACCGGAACCGTCGGCAGGGATCGCGGCGAGCCCGACACCGCCCCCGCCGAGACCGGATCGGTACACCGTGGCCACCGATTCCGATTGGCGCCTGGCGGTTGCGCCGGCTGTCGACGCGGTTGCCCCGACCGGATGGTGGCGGCGGTTTCTCCGCGGGTGGCGGCGGATCGTCGGCGACCCTGAGCCCGCACTGCCGCCGACCCTGGTCATGGTCGTGGCCGACCCGGAAGACGGACGCCGCGTCGTGCATCTCTTCCATGCCGGGATGGCCGTGTTGATCGGTGGCGATCAATACCGGGTCTCGGAGCAACGGCAGCCTTAACCCGCACTTCTCACCAGCTGTCTGCTGCGGCCGGCGATGTACGTCACCCAGCTGGGCTTTCTCACCTCCGGGTGCTCGACGTACTGTCAAGTACGCCTCCGCGCCCCTCGGATCGAAAACCCAGCTGGGCACAGCACCTCCCCGACCTCGCGACGAAACCCGGTGAGAAGAGCGGGTTAACCGGCACCGAGCGGAATCGGAGATCCCTCACGACGCATGTTCGCGATAGTCCTCCTTGCGGATTCCGTGCTTGCGGAGTCGGTCGAAGAGTGATCTCGGATCGATGGCGGCGAGTTCGGCCGCGACCCCGATTCGGCCCCGACTGCGCTCGAGCAGCGCGATCAGATACGCCTTCTCGGCGGTGGCGGACACGAGACGCCGGAAGTCGGGCAATCCGAGAGTCATCCAGTCTCCCGGAAGACCGAGCTCGCCGGGGTCATCTGGACCGGGGGCGGGCGCGCCGAACAGGTTGGGCAAGGCCCGGACCACCACGCCCGGGAGATCGGAAGGCGCGATGACGGTGTCGCGGCACAGAAGCACCGAGCGTTCCATGACGTTGATGAGCTCGCGGACGTTGCCCGGCCAGTCGTAAGCGACAAGAGCATCGAGCGCGTCTTGCCGGATCTGCATGCCGCCGCGTCCGAGTTGGACGGCAAAGCGCTCGAGATAGCTGTGGACGAGGGGTGCGATATCCTCCCGGCGATGCCGTAGGGGGGGCACCTCGAGGGCGACGACTGACAGACGATAGTAGAGGTCCTCGCGGAACAGCCGGTCAGCGATGGTCTTCTGTAGATCGCGGTTGGTCGCCGCCATGACCCGGACATCGACGGTGAGGGACCGTTCGGCGCCGAGCCGCTGGATCTCGCGCTCCTGGAGCACGCGCAGCAACTTGCTTTGGAGGTGGGTCGGCATGTCTGCGATTTCGTCGAGGAAGAGGGTGCCGCGGTGGGCCATTTCAAAGTGTCCGCGATGGGCTTTGACGGCGCCCGTGAAAGCGCCTTTCTCGTGCCCGAAAAGCTCGCTTTCGAGCAGATTCTCCGGGACCGCCGCGCAGTTGACCGCGACAAAGGGACCGGTCGCGCGGTTGCTCTCGCCGTGAATGGCTCGGGCGAGCCACTCCTTGCCGACGCCGGTCTCGCCGAGGATGAGGAGCGACGCGTCCGACTGCGCCACCCGGTCGGCGATGTCCAGCAGCTTGCGCATCGCTTCGCTGCCGGACGCGAAATCGATGAACCTGGAAGGGGACGCTGCCAGTTCGGAATGTCGTGCAGCCGATCCCAGTTGTCGAACCGTCACCGCCTCGAATGTCGATGCGAGCATGGCGTCATTGAGGCTGAAATTGAGCACCGCAAGCGCGCCCGCAGTGAGCAGCCTGGCTCGTTCGACGGGATCCTCGTCGGTCTGGAGGACGATGACTTCGGGTCGGTCCGGTAAACGTCGCAGCTCGGCCACCACATCCACCGGTCGTCCCGAAAGGGTGTCCCGAGACAGTACCACCAGGTCGAAGGGTTCGTGGGCCAGGGCCGACCACATGGTCGCCGAATCGGCCGCCTCCTCAATGATCGCCGTTGCGTCGAGAATGCGGTGCAGACGCCGCACCTGGGTGAAGTTGTCGATCACGAGAAGTGTCCTTCGAAGCATGGGCGGGATCCCCCGCCAGAAGACTACACCCGAATCGATCGGAGGAACAGCCTCCGATTCTTCGTCCGAAAGGACATTCGAATACCAGCTTCAGTGGCACCGATTTTGCTTTTAGCCAGGTATGAGCACCAGCTCCGATCAGGACCAACACAAGGGGAAGCGGTCCCGTCCGGAGCCGCCCCGCACTCCGCCGCGATCGGGCGATCGCCAGTGGCCCGGCGGGCCACCGATCCCCCCGACACCGCCGGTTGCGCCGCGGCCGCCGGGCCCGCTACCCAAGCGGTGACCGGCGGAGCACGAGGAGGAAAGAGAGATGACTGTCCAGATGCAAACGGCCGGCGGCGGGATGAAACCCGGCCCGGTGATGACGCCTGCGCCGCCGCAAACCAGCGGGATCACGGTTTTGGGATGGTTGGTGGTGGGATTTTCGGTGATCCCTCTCGCCATGGGAGCGACCGGAGACGGCGCGTGGATCGGCTGGAGCGGCATGGCGATGCTCACCGTCGGCCTCGCGATGGTGCTCATCGGCAGGCGGTTCCGGGACGCCGGGCGGCGATGACGGTGACCCGATGATGCTGGATTGTACTCAGGCAGAGGTTTTTCGTCGGTAGAGAAGAGCGATGGCGGCGGCCGCTGCGGCGGCCAGGGTGATGATGAGAATCCTGTGGCTCGAACGATCCATTTCAGCCTCCGTGGGAGAGAAGTGGGGCTTCCGCTCCCGTCAGTTCTTGATCGAGTGTATTGCAAAAGCAGTGCCACCTCGGACTCTGACGGCGGTCCCGTCTACATTCCGAAGATCGCATCCATCGACCGGGCCGGCGCCGCTTCCGAAGGGGCGCCGAGACGGTTCCGGGTGGCTGTGGCGGCGAAGTCCCAGACCATGCTCCGGGACCCGGCGACCGCGGTCAGTCGGGAGTTCCGTGCCCAACACGTCGTGGAGGAAAAGACCGTTGCCGAGTGAAGGATCGAAGGGACCCGCCTCAGGATACCCGTCGGGTGATCTCCTCGGCGACGCGGACAGCATCGGCGCGAGAGGGGATGGTGGCGCCAATATCAACCTCTGGGCCCTGCTGGCGTTCGATTTTGATCTCCCAGCTTTCGGTGTGTTTTATTGTCCGCACAGCCTTCACCTCGGAGATGGGAATCCGCCATGTGCGGGGAATTCCGAGCACCGACTTCCGCACGGTGATGGTCGCGTCTTCGATCACCACCTTGCTGGTGAAGGTCCAGATGACCACAGCGGCCAGCAGGAGAAGCGCCCCGAACCCGCCGGGTACCAGGGCGAAGGGCCCGGCCTCCCCGAGCCAGACGAAGAGAGCGGCACTTCCGCCACACACCGCTAACGCGAGGGCGGTGACGGTGAGAGCCACTCGGAGGGTGACGGAAAGACGAAAGGTGTACTTGATGCCGCCGCGACCGGAAGGTTGCACCACCATCGGCGGCACCCAGGTGTTCCCCTGGTCAACGGGCTGCGCGAAGGCTTCCTCTCGCTCGGCGATTTCATCGACCGCCTCCTGGGTAAGCCCGTCGTCGCTGTCCTCGGTGACGAATACGGGCACGGTGAATTCGGCATTGAAGTCCACTCCGGGGATGTCGGCTGCGACGGCGAGAGTCCAGATGATCCGATCGTCGGGAGCTGAGCTGTCGGCGCCCAGTAGTCCGCTCGGAATGTGCAGCTTGACCGGGATGATCAAGCCGCGCGGAGTGCGCTCCAGCTGCTCTTCAGGGACCCGGCGGCTTCCCTGCCACAAGAGATCGCTTCGCACGTCGTGCCTGGTCCTGCCGGTCTGGCCGGAGCGGGACTTCCCCGTCGAAGAGCGCCGGCGAAGGCAGCTCAGCGTGAGCTGGACCGGACCTCGCGGAGGTTTGCTGAGGCGGGTGCGGATGCGTCCCTCGATGGTGCCGCCGATGACCCCAGGGTTTTCCGTCAGCTCGAGCGTCGACGCGCCGAAGCGAAACCACGCCAAGGTTTTTTTGACCGCCGCCGCAAGGAGGATGAGGCCGAGGCTGGCGAAGAGCAGCGCCACCTTGAACATGGCGATCTTGTTCGGGTTTCCCCAGAGCAGCCAGAGCAGCGCCCAAACGAGACCGTTCCAGGGGATCGCCATTGCCCACAGCATGAGCCCTTGATTCCCTGCTCGCAGCTGTCGATCGCTGAAAAGGGGAGTAGGAGGCACCCGATTGAGGCGTGCTCGTGAGATTGCAGTCTTGTATCGAACCGAACTCTCGGGTATCTTTGCTCCACGCAGAATATGAATATCGGCGTCATTCTCATCATCACCTTGGCGGTCGGACTCGTGGTTCTGATCGTGCTTCCGCGGGTTCGCGGCATCGGCCGAGCGGAAACGACGACCACTGAACGCCGGAAGAACCCGGATCGAAGGAAGCGTCAGATCCGGGTGCCTCGCAACCGTCGAAGGACGAACCGGCGAGCCCACGATGCGGCGAGGGCTTTTGTCGACGGCCTGTCGATCTGAGTCCTCGACCAACGAGCCTCTCGGTGTATTCGGTTCGCACAGCCGCCGACGACCTGCAGCCGGCCGGGACCGGTCGTCGGGGTTCGCGTACACTCCCGTCATGACGGCTCTCAACCCCTCTGTCACCATCGATGGTGTCACCCTCGAGCTTTGCGTCACCCGAAAGAGGGTCAAGAACATCAACGTCCGGTTGGTGGGGAACGAGCTTCGGGTCAGCGCGCCCCGCTGGGTGTCCAATCGCGAACTCGACGAGGCGATCATCACCCTCGCACGACGGATGATCCGCCGTGAGCGCGCGAGGAAGATCAACCACTCGGATTCGGCTCTCGAGCTGGCTCGCCGCGTCGCCAGGCGTTTCCCGAAGCCCCCGGAAATCGTCACCGCTCGATTCTCGACACAACAGGTCTCGCGGTGGGGAAGCTACAGCACCCGGACCCGGACGATCCAGCTCAACGCCGCCCTCCGTCAGATGCCGTCATGGGTGCTCGAAGCGGTGGTGGCGCACGAGCTCGCCCATATCGATCACCCTGACCACTCGCCGGCCTTCTGGGCGCTGCTGCGGAAGATCTGCCCGCAAACCGATCGTGCGCGAGCGTTCCTCGAGGGCGTCACCTGGCTCGGTCGGTCGTGGGAGAGATTGCCGCCTGTGGAGCTCTCACTCCTCGTCGACGGCGGGGGCGTCCTCGACGACTGAGTTTTCGGCGAGTGGCTGGTGCCAATCGAACCGGTCGATGTGCTCGTAGTCGACGGGGTTCGCCGAGAGCAGCATCACCGCCCGCCTGCCATCGGTATGGCCGTCACCTTCAACTTCTCGCAAACGGAGGTGCAATTCTGAGTCGGAAGAGCCGTGGCGTCAAATCGACTAAAGTGGAAGGGTGAACTTGGGAGACGTCTTGAGGTGTTCCGTGGCGGCCGGGTGGCTGATCGTGGCCGCGCATTCGGTTCATGCCGAACCGGTTGGGATCTCCCCGCCCACGACCCGCGATAGCGGATTCCAGGCGCTGGTTCCGGATCGGCTGCGAGGCGAACTGGGCCCGGCAGCAAAGATCATCCACGACTACGGTGTAATGTCGCTGGTCGGAGTTGGGCGCGAGGTCTCCCGCGAAATCGCCGCCCAGGTCCACCCGATCTCGGTGGAGGAGCCCGTCGGGTTCAGGAGCTGGACCGGGCGGTTGGTGTCCTCGCGTGATCCATCGAAGTTTGCCGGAGGAGTCGTCGTTTTGGATCTGGTGGGTCCTCTGGATCGGCGCTGGCGCTCGGGTTTCGAATCCGCCGGGGTGGAGATCCTGGCGGCGGCCGGTTGTCACGGCCTTGTGGTCAAGACCGACCGCCCCGGGCTCGAAGCGGCGTTGCGGATGACGACATCGGAGGGGTTTCCGATCATCAGGGGCTTCGAGCCACTGCCTGTGGAGGCGCGAGTCCACCGGTCGCTCGTGAGCGAGCTCGACGGTGGTGACGGATCGACGGCGTATGAAGTCCGGCTCTCCGGCTTCGGCGACCGCCCGCTTTCCAGCGCAACCAAGAGCGCCGTCGGCGGCGCCGAGATCGTTCGCCTCGAACCGGGCGGGCTCGTCCGCCTGCTCGCGGACCACGCGGATATCGGATATGTCGAGCCGGTCTTCGCCATCGAACCGCACAACAACCTGGCCGCCCGCGCGGGTCGGGTGGCGGTCGAGCCGGTGTGGGATCTGGGATACAACGGGTCCGGCGTCACCATTTCCCACAACGACTCGGGTGTCGATCTCAGCCACCCCGATCTCGTCGGCGCCGTGACCGCGACCGCCGGCCGCATGGCCTACTCCGATACCGGACACGGAACCCACACCGCCGGAACCCTCGTCGGGCGCGGACGGTCACCCTCTCCGTTCAACACCTCCGGCTGCGGCGATCTGACCCCGGCTCTCCCGACGGTGCGAGGAATGGCGTGGGGCGCCGAACTCGTCACCAACAACATCTTCGACGAGGGCCACGCTTCCGTCGTCGAGATGATGGCTTGGGCGGTGAGAAACGGCGCCCTGCTGAGCAGCAATTCGTGGGGCCAGACCGGTCTCGGCGACCCGGTGACCGGATACACGGCCGCCGCGCGCGACGCCGATTCGGCAGTCCGCGACGCCGATGCTCAGCTCGATGGTCCGCAACCGCTGGCGGTCTTCTTTTCGGCCGGCAACGTGGGACCCGATCCGGGGACCATTACCTCGCCCGCGACGGCGAAGAACGTGATCACCATCGGCGCGGTGCAGAACGACCGTTGCGGCGCGTGGGTTCCCGGCCATCAAGCGGGACCCGATCCGTTGGCTGTCCTGACGACATCGGGTCGCGGGCCGTCGCAGGGGCGCATCAAACCCGACCTGGTCGCTCCCGGGTCCGATGTCCTGTCGGTGGAATCGACGGATCCGTATGCGGTGCAGTTGTGGGACCAGGCCTGGACCGGACCCGAGTACGCGATCAACAGCGGGACGTCGCAGGCGTGTGCGGTGGCGGCGGGCGCCGGGGCCGTCCTCCACGAGTATCTCTGGCGCAACCGCGGCCGGCGTCCGAGCCCGGCGCTGCTCAAGGCGGCCCTGTTGGTTGCTGCGGACCCGGGAAACGATGGCGCCGACTTCAGCCGAGGCTGGGGCCGGATCGATCTCGCCGGATCCGTGACTGGACCTCCCACGGGATCGATCTTCGTGATGGATCAGGACGAGACCGACGAGCTTGTCGCGGGCCGGCAGTGGGGATCGCCGATCTCGGTCGCCTCGTCGGGGGCCCCGCTCGCGATTGCGCTGGTCTGGACCGACATGCCGGGCGAGGAGGACGCCGAGCACCCGTTGGTCAACGATCTCGATCTGCTGCTGACGAGCCCTTCGGGGACGGTCTACCGGGGCAACGTGTTCGCGGGCCGTTGGTCGGCCCCGGACCCGGGAACCGAGCGCGACTCGGACAACAACGTCGAGCTCATCCGGGTCGACAACCCCGAGACGGGCACCTGGTCGGCCGCGGTGGTGGGGGTCGACGTGCCGGTGTTTCCGGCCGGTTCCCAGGGTCAGGATTTTGCCGTCGCGATCTCGGGTGACGCCGGCCCGTGCGCCGAGGGGCCGCCATCGCCGGCGGTCGTGGCGGCCGCTCATCTTGGCGACAACCAGATTCGGGTGGATTGGTCGCCGGTTTCCGGGGCGACCCGATACGAGCTCTCCCGTGCCGACGATTCGGGCGGGCACCCGTATGTCCCGATCATCACCCTCGCGGCCGGGGTGGGTTCGTTTGTCGACACCGATGTTTCCGGCGGAAGTGACTACTTCTACGTGGTGCGGGCCTACCGCGGCTGCTGGTCCGACTATTCGGCCGAGGCATCGGCGACGGCGACCGGTGCGTGTCGATTGCCGCCGGTCTTCGCCGGGCTCGCTTCCGTGGAGTCGCCGGCCGGTGCCAGCTGCGCCCTGGAATTGCGGTGGGAGCAGGTGGATTCCCGGTGCCCGGGCGTCACAGCTTACTCGGTGTTCCGGGGAGACGAGCCGGACTTCGAGCCCGGTCCCGACAACCGTTTGGTGGAAAACACGGTGAGCTCCCGGTGGTTGGATCAGCGCCTGGAATGGGGGCGAGACTACTACTATCTCGTACGCGCCCATCACTTCGGCCAGGACTTCGACGACGGCAACACGGTCGTGGTCGGCGGTCGGCCGGTCGGTCCGCTCGACATCTATCTCGTCGAGGGTGTCGAGGGCGCGGTGGACGATTGGATCCGGGACCGGGGTTCGGAGGCCGATGCCGGGACCGATTCGTGGCGGGTGAGCGATGACGACGCGTGGGCCGGGAACCGGGCGTGGTACGTCGCCGAGGAGGACAGGGTCAAGGACCAGGTCCTGCTGACCGCCCAACCCATCGCCATCCCGGTGGGATCCGAACCGATCCTGGAGTTCCATCACAGGTACCGTCTGCACCACCGCCGCGATGGCGGCCGGTTGGAGTACTCGACCAACGGCGGGCTCGACTGGATGGACATCCTCGAGGGTGATGGCCAGACCGTCCCGGCCGATCCGCAGCGCTGGCTGACGGGTGGCTACTCGGAGTCCATCGGCGCGCCGTCGAACCCGCTTTTCCTCGCCAATGTCTGGACCGGGGATTCGCGGGGCTGGATCCAGTCTCGGGTCGATCTCAGGGATCTTGCAGGACGACGGATTCTGCTCCGCTGGCGTCTCGGCTGTGATGAAACCGCCGGCGACGGCTGGGGCTGGTGGCTCGACGAGATCAGGGTGATCGAGGAACACGGGTGCCGGTCCTGCCCGGTCGTCGATCCGCCCTCGGGGCTGACGGCCGAGGCCACCGATGAGGGGGTGATGCTCGAGTGGAATACGGATTGGGGCGGCGATCGGTATTCGATCTCGCGGGCGCTCGAGATCGATGGACCATTCGAAACGATCGCAGTGGTCGATGCGCCCGAAACGACCTACCACGACACTTCCGCATCGGGCGGAACGACCTACAGCTATGTCTATACAGCAGAGAATGATGAATGCCGATCCGACAGCTCCGCCGCGGTGACGGTCACCGCGGGCGGACCGTGCACGATGGCGCCGGGTTTCTGGGGCCTCGATGCGGTCCGTGATCCGCGAAACGCCGGCTGCGCCATCGATCTCGAGTGGCGGCCCGCGGAGCCCGGGTGTGCCGGAGCGACGGTCTTCCACCGGATCTATCGTTCCGAGTCGCCCGTTTTCCAGCCGGGACCCGAGACCCTTGTCGGAGACCGTGTCGCCGGCCCGCGATACCGCGATCTGTCGGTCGCCGATGGGGTGCGATACCACTACCTGGTCCGGGCCGTCGACGGCACGAACCTCTCCGAGGATGACAACCCGGTGATCCACTCCGGGTCGACCACCGGCCCCGACGAGATTCATTTCAGCGATTCTGCCGAGGGTTCTCTCGATGCCTGGCGGACCGGTCTCGGATCGAGCCAGGACAGCGGCACCGAGCCCTGGGAGGTGGTAGAGGACTTCACCCACGGCGGGGACCGCTCGTGGTTCTGCCGCAACGAGTCGCGGATCAAGGATCAGGTGCTCGGCCTGGTGGATGGAGTCGATGTTGACGACGAGAGCATGGTCATCAGTTTCTTTCATTTCTATGATCTCGAGCCGTTCTGGGACGGTGGCCGTTTCGAATACTCGACCGACGGCGGGACCAACTGGCATGACATTCTGCAAGGCAATGGCTCGACGGTGGGGGAGAATCCGGAGCGTTTCATCCGCGGCCCCTACACGGGTTTCGTCAGCGTCGGTACCGGCCACCCGTTCGGGGGCGAGCGGGCCTGGACCGGTTTCGACCACGGCTGGACCGAAACGGTCATCGACCTCGCCGATTTTGTCGGCTTGACGGTCCGGTTCCGCTGGCGTCTCGGTTGCGACCGTGGCGACGCCCGAGTCGGCTGGTGGGTCGATGATGTCGAGGTCCGCACCACATCAAAGTGCGAAACCGTCGAGTTGCCGTCACCCCGAGCCTCCGAGGGCCGACACCCGTAGACGTCGAGCCAGCTCGTCTCACCGGCTATCTGCTGCGGCCGGCGATGCACAGCCCCCAGCTGGGCTCTCTCACCTCCTGGTGCTCCAGCCCACGCCGACCCCTGCGGGGTCTCCCGACTCCGTCGGGTCCGCCCTCGCGGGCGGTGCGTGAGGTCCCTACGTACTGTCAAGTACGCCTCCGCGCCCCGAGATGAGAAAAGGCGACTGGCATCGGCGCCTCGCCAACCTCGCGACGAAACCTCATGAATACTTCGGGCTGGGAGGCCGATCTGTTCCGATGTGGGACGTCGAGTCGGTTCCACCCGACAATGGCTCCACCCGGAATCGGGCATCGGCTTTGCAAAGGTGTCCGCACCAGAGCGAGCGGCGTGGGTGGACCGCACCCAACCCGGAGGGCGGGGAAGGCCGATTGATGAACCGGACGCTGCGAGGCGACGTGCACTACAACGAGGGCGAACTCGGGATCTCCCAATGCGTCTGGTGTCGCCACCGATACGTCGACGGACGTCGGTGCAAAGCGTTCCCGAAGGGAATTCCCGAAGCCATCGCGACGAATCGCCACGACCACCGTCACCCGTTTGATCTGGATTTCGGGGTTCGATTCGAACCCGAGTTGGTCGAGATCGAGTTTGTCGATGTCGAGCCGGCCCAGGAGTCGGTCCCGCTCACCACCGAGCTCGTCATCGCCATGGCCAGGGCCGGGAGGGTTGAAGCTCCGTCCGAGCCGCCCCGGGTCGTCGCTGCCGAGGCGCCCGGGTCCGACCTCGCCGAAAACGCTTTCGAACTCGACATCGCAGCGTCAGGTTGAGCCGAGCGCCTCGGATGGCGGTGAAACGCCGGGCGCTGATCGCCCGGCGTTTCTGATCGCGCCGCGGATGTTCGAAGGCGTTATGAACCGGAGTTGATGCTGCTGTTCCACATGTCGCGGTGGAGTTCCCAATAACCCTGGGATGAACGTTTCCAGATCTGAATGTACTTGCCCTGGTCGACCGGTGAACCGGTCACTGCATCCGTGAGCTCGAATCGACCGGCCTTGTAGCTGAGATCGCCCTCGACCACCGTCTCGATGTTGACCAACTCGACGATTGTCTTGGCGTCCTCCAAAAGCCCCTTCCAATAGGAGTAGATCGCGTCGCGGCCGATGATCGCCCGGCCGTTCGGAGGCAGCAGCGCGCCGTTCTCCGACGACAGGCCGGCGATGGTGACCGCGTCGCCGTTGTTGAACGCCTCCATCCACACGGAGGTTGCGGTGGTGAGGACCCGCATGTCGGCGTTCTGCTCGGAGATGTCCTGGAGGTGGAAGGTGAGGACGGAGTCCTCGGAGAGCTCGACGAGGTCACCCGTGAGGTGCACTGAACCCGCATCGGTGTCGTTCCGGTCGAGGTCGGCTGGAGCGGTGCCGAAGAGGTCCGCTGCCGAGGTTGTCGTGCCGACGAGGTGGATCTGGAGGTTGTCCGAACCGGCAGAATCCCACGCGTCCTCGGTGCCCACCCGGGCGCTGATCATCGATCCCGCCGGCGCGACCACTTCGCCGTCCGCTCCAAGAACATCAACTTCGAGACGGCCGGTGAACTGCTGACCTGCCACCAGGTCGGTTCCGTCGAGGGGCTGTTCGAGGCGGACCTGGATGACGCTGGCATCCGTGACCTTGAGTGCGCCCAAGTCTTGGGTTCCGGACGTGTTCTGCTGGGGTAGCCTGGAATTGGGAGACATCGACGGTGATGCGACCGTGGCCGGTGTCGGCTGCTCCGTCTGGATGTACTGCTTCTCCATCTGGCCGACTTGTCCGGCTGCGACGCCCGACCCGCAATCCACCAGGGTCCAACCGCCGCGGATAAAGGTCGAGCTGCAGTAATCTTCACCCGCGCTGTTGATGTTGTTGAGGTAAGAGACGATGTTTTCGCAAATTTGACCCTGGCGAGGCGTGACCTCGCAGGTGCCGGAAAAGCGGAAATTCGCCAGGCAGCAGGTGTCCTTCGGCACCGGGGAGAGAACGGTGTGCTGGGCTTCCACAGGGGCGGGAGCGAGGAACACCCCGCCGGTGAGAGCAAGGAAAGCGGCGAGAGAGAGTGCTCGTGGCCGTTGGGTTTTCATGGGTTGCCTCCGACTCGGCCCTTCAGGACTCGAGTTCTGTTTTCAGGATACGGCCAGGTCGAATCCGCAGCAAGCGCGATCCCTGTCACTCGTGAACAAATGACTCGTTTTTGACATTCCTCGTTGATCTGTTCGACCGGGCGGTGGAGTCTCGGATGGAATCCCGCAACTCGTTCAAAGAACGGGTGATACAATCAAAACACCGGATCGGTTCGGGGCTCGGATGGGAGGCGTTATGCGTTTCGGTTTCCTGATAACGGTCGTGTTCGCGCTGCTCGTCGGTCAAACTGCCTGGTCCCAGACGCAGAAACTGGGAGATGTCGCCGGCGCAATCAAGTTGAATTCCGAGGCGATCGTGGTGAAAGAGGGCGTCGTAGAAGATCCCAGAGCCGCGAAGAGGGCAGACGAGAGACTCCTTGGCAGCGTACTGGCCGATTGTCTGGCGGCGGCCGATCTACTCGGTGAACTCGTGACCCAGGCTCAGATACCGACGCCGCGGCGCGATCTCGAGCTCGAGGATCGAGTCAACATGGCCTCATTTGATCTGGCCGACCAGGTCCACTCCATCTCCCTGCTGCGCCTGTCGAGCGGTTTTGCGCCCGTGGTGGAAATCGCGTTGCAGGCCGAGGAAAGCTGCACCGGCGCGAGTGCCGCCGTGCGCGAAGAGATCGCCAAGGGGGGGGTCAGGCTGACCATCGTGAACACCGAGGTCGCCCGGTGCCGGGATCTCCTGGATGAGGCCAAGACTGCCCTGGAGGCGGCGCAGAATCCGCCGGCCGCGACGGCGGAACCCTCCCGCGATTCCGAGCCTGAGGAGCCCGCAACGGACGATGAGATCATCGCCGCCAGGTGTGAATCCGAAGGGACGAAGGGGGGCGACGCCGTTGCGTCGTGTCGGGCCCTCCAATACCGGAGCCAGGCGGCCATGGCGTCGCGCAGCCCGGGCAACGAGATGCTCGCGGAGGGCGTTTTTTCAGATATTCGGAAGGAGTGCCTTGACCTCCACCCGCTGGACTTTGTCCTCAGGGATAGCTGCGAAATGGAGAGGATGACGGCTGCCCGGCTCGGTGGGCAATAGCCGGGTCAGACCGACTGCCTCAGCGGTCGGTCCTGTCGGCTGCATTGACGATTTCTCGGACCGCCTGGCGAAGGTCGTCATCCTCGATGAGCTCCAGAAGAGCCGGATTGGTGCGACAGACGCGGGCAAGATGGACGACGGCTTCTCCCCGACGGTTTCGCGAGTCGAGGGCACGTTCCTGTTGCTTGAACCGGCGATCCTGGGCGGCCAGGGCGAGGCCGAGACCGAACTCCGCCTCTTCGTGCGGCCACAGGACCATGGCGCTTTTGAAGGCTGTCTCGGATCCCATATCGTCGCCGCGTGCGAGCCGTGCCTGGCCAACCATTCTCCAGAGCCACGGGCGAGCTTCATCCAAGCCGGGCATTCGAGGCAGAATCTGTGATTCGATCACCGCAGCCTGTTGTGATCGCATGGGTTCGTCGGCGGCTTGCATCACCGCCAGCGCGTGGTTGAGGCCTCCACGCCAGAGGTTGAGCATCAACCGGTGAAGCTGCCAGTAGACACCGGTCAGGACGGCGAGCACGAGTAAAACCGCCGCCGCTCGGCGGGGCCACGGTCGCGGTTCGATGACGACCTCGCGACCCGACGCGAGGATGTGGCCCAGAGTGAGTGCCAGCGGAACCAGGCTCACCGCCAGATGGGTGGGAAAATGGAGCAGGGCAAACGGCAGGAACGCCGCCAATGCGAGGGGCGGGAGGGGGTCGCCTCGCGTCCTGGTGCGTCCGATGGCGACCAGGAGGGCGATCATCCAGATCAATGCCGGGATCCCGAGTTCGGCGATCATCTGGAGTGGATCGCAGTGGGAAAAGCGAAAGTGGGTCGCCAACTCGGCGCGCCGCCCGATGGAACCGGTTCGTTCAAGCCAGGCGATTCTCGCCGGGTAGTAGGCGTGGCTGAAATGGGAGGCGCCGGTTCCCAGAATCGGGTTGGCTCTCGCCATTTCACCCGCAGCGGTCCAGCCGTCGCTGCGCGCCGAGAGGAGGAAGTACCAGTCGCCTTGTCCGAGGCGCTGGACCTGGCGCTGGATTCGCGCGTCGAGACCGGTGAACAGCCCCACGGCAACGAGAATCATCGCGGTCGCCGACGCTGTGATCCAAAGCCGTCGCGATCGTTGTTGAGTGAGCCACGTCGTCCAGACAAGACCGAGAGCGACGAGGGCGGTCAGTGTCTGAGAGACGACCGCAGCTCCGGTCAGGAGGATCGCGAGAGACCACCGGAACCGTGACTCAGTCTTGCCCGCGCAAGCGTTCAGAACCAGGGGTAGGCTCAACACGGCGGCCATGGAGAGATCCGCAGGATTCCCGGTGAGGCCGGTGAGGTTCAGCCGTCCGCTCGGACCCGCCGGGCCGAGGGAAAACACCGCCAGGCCGGCCGCCTGGGCCATGAGAACGACACCGGAGATCGCGGCGCCGAGGGCGGTGGCATCGACCAGCCGGAGCCGCTCCTTCCCGGTGGTGGTGGCGATCCACAGGGCGCCCGCGATCCAGAAAGCGGTGTGGAGGGACGAGGTCAGGGCGAGGCGAGGACTCGCGCCCCAGAATGCCGACGCCGCCTGGATGAGCGGGAGGGTGAGCAACACCATCGCCAACCCGGACCAGCGAAAACCGAGGCGTCCTTTGAGGAGCTCGCCGGCCACGCTCATACCGGGAACGAGGAGCAAGATGATGAGAGCCAGGACGTCTTTGGGAGTGCGGAAGGGACTCTCGGCGCCGGGCAACACGACAATCTGCACCAGCAGGAAACCCGCGGCGAGAATCAAGACCCCGCGACGCACCTCCGACGCGATCGCCGGCCGCTCGGGTTTCTTGTTTCGTGCCACCCGCGAATCCTACAGCAAATCGGGGCACGCGTCGCCGGTCGTTCTCGGCGAAAATCGACTGGAGTACCTCCGAGATTTCGTATCTTCGACCAGCTGAGGTAGGATGCACCGGTCTTGCTGCAATTTTTTCCATCGACCCGAATCCGGAGGAGACACTATGGCGTTTGGACAACCGAAGGGGCTTTTCCCACTGTTCTTTACCGAAATGTGGGAGCGCCTTGCTTTCTACACGATGGTCGGAATCCTCCTGCTCTACACCATCGATGCCGAGCGTGGCGGCCTCGGTCTGCCCCGCGCCCAGGGAAACGAGATCTACGGGCTCTACCTCGCCTTCGTCTACTTCACGCCGTTTCTCGGCGGGATGATCGCCGACCGCTATTTCGGCTACCGCAGATCGGTCGCCCTCGGCGGGTTGCTCATGGCCGGGGGTCTCTTCCTGATGGGGATGCCCGGGTTCAACTTCTTTGTGCTCGGTCTCATCGGCCTGATCATCGGAAACGGCTTTTTCAAGCCGAATATCTCGGTCATGGTGGGCAACCTCTACGAGCCCGGCGACCCCAAGAGCGATTCGGGATTCAATATCTTCTACATGGGAATCAACATCGGCGCGCTGGCCGCCACCCTCATCGTCGCCCCCATCGTCCGAAACTACTGGGGTTGGCTGTGGACCTTCCGCGCCGCCGGCCTCGGCGTTCTGTTCGCCGTAGTGCTCTTGGCGTTCTTTTGGAAGTCGCTGGAAAAGGCCGACCGCAAGCCCGAACGGGTTGCGGGCGATACGAGCATGGGCGAGATCTTCGGCAAGATCCTCGCACCGGCTTTTGTGGTCGGCATCATCGGCTATTTCATCGCCAAGCAGTTCGACATGCAGATCGTGCGTCCGTCCGATTTCGGATTCCTGCTCGGGATGATCCCGGTCATCGTCTTCTTTGTCCGGCTCGGACTCAACGCCAACGACGAGGAGAAGCCCGGGCTCTTGGCCCTGTTGCCGATCTTTGTCGCGGGCGGTGCGTTCTTCATGATCCTCCACCTCAACGGCAGCGCCATGACCCAGTGGGCGCGCGACTTCACCGATCGTCGGCCCGGGGTTGCGGCGAGCGTGCCTTTCTTTGACCAGATTCAACAGGACGCTTTGCCGAGCTACTACACCAACGCCGGTGAGGATGTCGCCGCGGCCGCACCCGGACAGCCTGCTCGTCGTGTCGTCGGCCGAGATCGCGAACCAGTTCGGTCAGAGCCGGATGCGGGAGAGCGCCGTGGCAACCCTGGACGCATTCGAAGGAATCGAGGTCTATCGGGTCAGCGTCGATGGCAAGAACAAGGGCGTCGATCAGGCGTGGCTGGCTCGCGCCGTCAAGGTCTACGCCGACAATCAGATCGATGTTCGCACCGAAAAAGGTGCGCACGGCGAGGATGTCGTCACCGTCGGGCTGGCCGATCGTGCGGTTCCCAAGGACCGGGTGGTGATTCTGCGCGTGCTCGAGAACGACGTCAGGATTCCCGTCTTCGTCGTCGACAAGCCGATCTACGATCTGATCTACGACGGCTACCGCGAGCGCTTCGGTCGCGATCCCGAACTCATGGCCCCCGGTGAGTTCCTCCAGGTTGTCAACGCCGAGGTCTACCAGAGCTGGAACCCGTTCTGGGTCATCGTCCTGACCCCGGTCGTCGTCTGGTTCTTCGGGTGGCGCCTGAAGATCGGCAAACAGGTTCCGACGGCGCACAAGCTGCTCTACGGGATGCTGCTCACCACCGGCGCACTGCTCATCATGGCGGTGGCGGGGTCCATGACCGACGGCGGGTCGGTCAAGGTCGCCGGTCTCTGGATGGCGTTGTTCTATCTGGTGATCACCTTTGGCGAGCTCTGTCTTTCACCCATCGGCTTGTCGTTGGTGACCAAGCTCGCGCCGGCGCGGCTCGCCGGCCTCGCCATGGGCGGCTGGTTCCTGGCGACCTCGATCGGCAACAAGTTCTCCGGATTCCTCGGCAGCGTGCAGAACCATATGGAACCCATGTGGTTCTTTATCTTTCTGGCCGGGCTCGCGGCGGCGGTTGCGGCGTTCATCTTCTTGGTCCTGCCGAAGTTGGACGGAGCGATCAAGAAGTATGGCGCGTAGAGAATGATGAATTTTGAATTATGAATTTTGAATTACCATCGCACCTGCTCGGTTGAGTTCTGCGATGTAATTGAGAATTAAAAATTAAGAATTGAGAACTAAGTTCGGCCGCGAAGCTTCTCGATCTTCCGGTGCAGCTTCCACGCGGTCGTTTGTTCCATCGCCTCGACGAGCCCGCCGAGCCGTTCGATCTCGGCGTAGAGCCGGCGCAGGTGTTCTTCCTGCTCCTCGACCTTCGAGCGGAGGCCGGACTCTTCAGCCTGGAGCCGGCGCGTCAACTGCTGGAGCTCAGCGGCGGCCTCGCGATGCCCCGACAACTCGTCCTCGAGTCGGTCGATTTCGGCGATGAGCCGCCGCCGCTCGCCGCGGAGGGCCTCACACTCGCCGTTCATCCGGTGGTAGGCATCCTCGCGCGCGGCCAGGTCCTTCTGCAGATCGGTCAATGCTCGCCGTGCAGTGGAATCGGCCTCCACGGATGCGACCGTTTCACCGCGGAGGCGGTCGACGATGGATGCAATGGCGTCGCAGCCGAGCCGGTCACGATGGCGCCGGATGACCGCCGCCTTCATCCGCAGGAAGTCCTCGCGTTGGCGCGGCCGGTCACCCAGGATATGGTGGCCGGAGCCGCGAAAGTGTCGATACTCCGCCGTCACCCGCGGTAGGTGGTGGAAACGGGCCGCGGCTGCGAGGCGGATGAGGAACTCCCAGTCCTCGAAAAAGGCGAACTCGGAATCGAACCTTCCCACCTCTTCGAAGAGCGCTCGTTCGATCATCAGGGTGTTGAACGGAATGTAATTGTCGACGAGCAGGAGATCCGGGTCGAAGTCGCGGCTGTAGGGAAGGCGGCGCTCGACCTCGCGCCAACCGTGGCCGGGTGCGAGTTCGTAGACCCCGACCGCTGCGTCGGTGTAGGCCACGCGAACACCGGCGGCGCCGACCAGGCCGACCAGCGTTTCGAGGTGTTCGGGCTCCATGAGATCGTCGTCGTCGAGGAAGCAGAAGTATTCGCCGGTGGCGGCTTCGACGCCGGCGTTTGCGGCGGCGGCGCGCCCTTGATTGGTCTCCATCTCGACAACGACGATGGGGAACGGGAAGACCTGGGGCAGCTTCGGTGGCTGACCGCCATCATTGACGAGGACGACCTCGGCCCGGCGATACGTGCTCTTGGCGATGCTCGCCATGGCTTCGGCGAGGAGATCGGGCCGGTCCTTGGTGCGGACCACGATGCTCACCAACGGTCCGTGATGGCATTCGGCGTATTCTAAAACACCGCCGAGACGGCGGACCAGGCTGCTCCGGCCGTGGCTGACGAGATCTGCGAGTCGGATCTCGCGGTACCCCTCGGCCGCCTTGACCGCAGCCGGGAGCGACAGGGCGCGGTAGTGCCGCATCCCGAGGGCCGCCTCGCGGTAGTTGTGAAGCTCGAGTTGGCTCGTGTGGGCGTCGATGGCCGAGGTCAGCACCTCGATCTGGTCGCTGACATCGACGAGACGATCCGGGTACAGAGGGTGGTTGACCTCGTACAGCAGAATCCGGCAGGCGCCCATGATCTCATCGAGAACGGTGCCGCCTCTGAGATCGGAGAACGCCCGGTGGAGGGACGCAAACGCCGCCTGATGATCGTTTGTGATCTCGCAGGGAGAGACCGAAAGGAGAAGATCCGGCCGGTGATCGGCGACGACTCGTCGGATCGCTTCGGCGGCGGTGTCGACGGATGAGTGGAGAGCGCCGTCGGGAATCGGCAGCACCTCGAGCTGGGCGATGCCCAGGATATCGAGGCCTCGTTGAGCTTCCGCCCTGCGGCGCGCGGCGTACCGCTCGCGGTCCTCGGTGATCTCCTCGCCGCCCGACGAGTCCGTGAGGTAGAGGACGCGCGTCTCGGCGCCGGACTCGACGAGTTGGGCGAGAAGACCACCGCAGCCGAAGACCTCGTCGTCGAAATGGGGGGCGAGGACCAGGACCCGACGGGCGGAGACTGTCGTCGTTTCGGTGGGCGGTGCGAGATTGAATTGCATCGTCCCGTCGATATTACACCGAGCGGTCAATCATGAATTATGAATTTCGAATTATGAATTATGAATTTTGAAATGTAAGACATCGCAACTGCTCCCAGGATCCCTGCGATGAATGCGATGGCTGCGATGCGATTCATAATTCATAATTCATGCGCTGTCGACCTCTGCTACCATCCGTCCATGGCGACGACCCCCGGATCCAGGCGCCCGTGAGCCGGGTCTTCATGATCTGCCCGGAGCCCGTTCGCCGGCTCACGGCCGGTGTCGGGACCCGATTCGTCGCCCTGGCCGAGGTCCTGAGCCGGGCCGGCCACGGCGTCACGCTCGCCGTCCCCAACGATCCTGCCGAGGCCGCAGCCGTCGAACCTCCGGTCGAGCTGGTGCAGGCCGTTCCGGACGCCCTCGGCGCCCAGGCGGACGGCCACGACTGGGTCTTGATCCACGGTCATCTGGGAAACCACTACCTATCTCAACGCGACGACCTGCCGGTGGTTGTGGATCTCTACGATCCGTTTCTCGTCGAAAACCTCCACTACCACCGCGAGCTCGGGTTCGAGCCGTACCGCACCGATCACGCCACATGGAAGCTCCAGTTGGGTCGCGGCGACTTCTTTCTCTGCTCGTCGGCGGAACAACGCTTTTTCTATCTCGGCTGGCTCGGCGCGCTCGGTCGGGTGAATCCGCTTGTCCTCGAGAACGACCCGGAGTTGCGGAGCCTGATCACCGAGCTGCCCTTCGGCGCCCCCGAGGGTGACCCGCCCCGGCGCAGGCGCGACCCCGGAGTGCTCCAGGGCGTGAGCGAAAGTGCGCCGGTGCTCTACTTCGGGGGGATCTACGATTGGTATGACCCCGGGATCGTGCTCCGGGCCCTCCCGTCCATCATCGAGCGGGAGCCCGAAACGGTCGTGGTCTTTGTCGATCATCCTCATCCGGGCGAGACGCCGCTTTCGGCCGCCGCCATGACCCGCAGGACGGCGGAGGAACGGGGTTGGTTGGGAACCTCGGTTCGGTTCGAGTCCTGGCGGCCGTATGACCGGAGGTTCGAGCTGCCGTTGGCGGCGGACCTCGCGGTCGTGACCCACCGGCCCGGACTCGAAACCGATCTCAGCCTGCGGACCCGCATGGTCGATCTGCTGTGGCTCGGCCTGCCGGTGGTGGCGACCCGCGGCGGCGTCATGTCCGGGATCGTCGAGTCGGTCGGCGCCGGACGAACCGTTGCGCCGGGCGACGCCGCCGAACTTGCCGACGTGGTGGCCGCGCTCCTGAGCGATCCCGACGCCCGACGGAGGGCCGGTGAGGCGGGGCGGAGATGGGCCAGGGATAGAAACTGGGAGAAGGTCGCAAAACCGCTGCTGGATTTTGCCGCGGCGCCGCGCAGAGATCCCCACCGCGATCGGTTTGTCGAGCTCGCGCCGGCGGCGAGCTCCGCCGAGGAGCCGCTGTTTCGCCGGGCCGAGAGAGCCCTGAAACGGTGGATCGGGAGATGACGCGGGCGAGCGTCATCATCGTTGTCCACGCCGGGATGGATCACCTCGAGGACAGCATGGTGTCCCTCGAAGCCGAAGGCGAGCGGGGCCGCAGCGAGATCATCCTGGTTGACAATGCCTCCCCCGACGGCTGCGGCGCGGCCGCATCCGAGCGTTGGCCGTGGCTACGGGTCGTCAGATCCGAAAGCAACCTGGGTTTCGCCGGCGGGGTCAACCTCGGCGCTCAAGCGGCGACCGGCGAGGTAATGATCCTGCTCAACGACGATGCCGCGGCCGCTGAGGGTTTTGTCGAGGCGCATCTCGATACCCTGGACGCCAACCCCGATGCCGCTGCGACCGCGGGACGGTTGACCAGTTGGGACGGAACGCGGCACGACTTCGTGCGCGGCGGCGTGACCTTTGACAGTCACGCATTCCAAATCGGCCAGGGCTGGCCGGTCGCCGAAGTGACTCCTCCGCGTGCCGGTGAGCCGCTACCGTTCGCCTGCGGCGGCAACATGGCGATTCGGCGCCGCGATTGGGACGAGCTCGGAGGTTTCGATCCCGGTCTCTTCGCCTACTTCGAGGATGTGGAACTGGGATGGCGGCTTTGGTCCTGCGGGCGGACCGTCGTCGCCGCCCCGGATGCCGCCGCTCGACACCGTGGTGGAGCCACGTCCTCAGGGCTCGGTGACTTCCGTCGTGGGGTGCTCTTCGAACGAAACGCCCTGCGGACATTTTTTTCGTGCGCCGATGACGACTACCGATTCGCATTCGGCCCTTCGGTCTTCGCGACCTTTCTGCACCGGCTGACCGCATTTGTCGATGTCGATTCCAGCCTGCGATCGCTGGCGGCGGATCCGTTCGGCGAACCGCCTCCGCCTCCGAGCCGGTCCGATCGCTGGCGGAGGAGACTCCGGGAACATGGGGTGTTCGGCGCCGCCCGTCACCTGCTCGCACGCGCCCTCCTGGGCCCCCAGGCCGGTTCTCCGACGGTGACGGACGGCCACTTGTTGATGCAGCTGAGGGCGGCCGACGGTTTCTTCTCGGGCCTCGACGCCAACGAGACCAGGCGTCTGGAGATCGCCCGCCGACGAACTGTGCCGGATCGCGAAATCGTGACCCGCTTCCCCCGGCTGGTGGTGCCGACCTACCCCGGCGACCGGAAGTGGTTCGCGTCGGATGCATTTGCCGGTCTGCTGCCGGACGGCTGGCCGGTCGATCGTCGTCGACTTGACGATGTTCTTCACCCGAGCCTCGCGCGGGGCTGATCGATGAATCGAGTTCGAGGCGCTTGGTCGTGATCCTCGAGGCCTTCACGTCGGTCGGGCCGCCGATCCACGATCTCGCTTTCGAAAGCGAG
Source organism: uncultured Acidobacteriota bacterium (assembly GCA_963823445.1). GTDB lineage: Bacteria > Acidobacteriota > Thermoanaerobaculia > Thermoanaerobaculales > Sulfomarinibacteraceae > JAHECW01. Next base: position 309,945 of record CAWGLT010000007.1, on the reverse strand, counting down.
ATGCTCGATCGCGCCGCCAACGGCCGATGCAGCGCGTTGGCGACATCCTGGCCCGGGCCCACGGTGGTGCTCGGGTTCGCTCAACCGCCGGGCGATGTCGATCTCGACTGGTGTCGCAACCGGGGGATTCCGGTTCTCCGCCGCCTGACCGGGGGGACCGGGGTGATCCACCATGGCGACCTCGGCGTGGCCCTGGCCCTGCCTGCGAGCCATCCCTGGGCGGAAGGAATCGTCGGTCTCTACGACCGCTTTCTCGACGTGGTCGAACCCGCCCTGGTCGAGCTCGGGAGCGCCGTCGAACGGATCGGGGACCCTCGCCGGGGCGGTCGCGTTCGATCGCCGATCTGCTTCGAGGACCAACTGGCCGACACCCTCGTCGTCGACGGCCGCAAGGCCGTGGGTTGTTCGCAGACCAGAAGGAAGGGCGGGGTCTTGATCCACGCCGCCGTTCTTCTCGGGCTCGACGCCGATCTCTACGCGCGGGTCTTCGGTGTCGACGCCCGCCGGGTTCTGGAGGGTCTGGCTCCGGCCGTGACCGGGGTCCCATGGACGACGGTCGGCGACGTCATTCTCTGCCGTCTCGCTCGTCAATTGGAGCTCGAGATCACGGTTGAAGCGCGTCCGCACCCCGGCGAAGAGCACCTGAAGGTGTATCGCGAAGAGCGATGGGCTCCCGGGGCGTAATGGCGGAATGTGGTAGTGATCGGCGGAGTTGATATAATCACTCGGTCTCAACAGCCCGAGCCAACAGAGTCCAACGAGTTCCGGACCCGGACCCGATTTGTTTCCGCCAGGGCGACGATGGCGAAATACCGTGGCCCGAGAGCATGTTGAGTGATTGACTACAGCGGACGAAAGGCGGGCCCATGCCGCGAACCCAGATCTACAACGCAGTCACTGAACGCCTGGAGGTTCTCGACCCCACGGGGGCGGTCGACGAAGAGTTGATGCCCGATCTCGATGGGGACCGGATCTGCGGAATCTACCGCGACATGGTTCGGATGCGCGCCATGGATGAAAAGGCGCTCAAGCTCCAGCGTCAGGGGCGCATGGGTACCTGGCCGCCGATCAAGGGTCAGGAGGCGATTCAGGCAGGTGTGGCTTACGCGATGGAGGACGGCGACTGGTTGCTCCCCGCATTTCGCGAGCACGGGATCATGCTCCTCAGGGGGGTGCCGGCGCACCTGATCTACGCCTATTGGGCCGGTGATGAGCGGGGCTCGGCGTTCCCGGACGGGGTGCGGGTCTTTCCGGTCGCCGTTCCGGTCGGCAGTCAATGGCAACACGGCACCGGGGTCGGACTTTCGCTCAAGTTGCGCGGTGAGAAGGCGGCCGCAGTCACCCTCGGCGGCGACGGCTCGACCTCGGAGGGCGACTTCCACGAGGCCATGAATTGCGCCGGGGTGTTTCAGTCGAACAGCGTGTTTGTCATCCAGAACAACCAGTGGGCCATCTCGATCCCTCTGCACCAACAGACGGCGTCCGAGACCCTCGCCCAGAAGGCGCATGCCTACGGAATCCCGGGGATCCAGGTCGACGGGAACGATGTTTTCGCCGTCTATTCGGTGACCAGGGAAGCTCTCGAGAGGGCGCGTGGCGGCGGCGGCCCGACCCTGATCGAGGCCGTCACCTATCGCCTGGGCGATCACACGACCGCGGATGATGCCACTCGATATCGCAAGAACGAGGAAGTCGCCGCGTGGGAGGGACGCGATCCCATCCTGAGGTTGCGGAACTATCTCGAAGCCCGCGATCTTTGGAACGGGGCGAAGGAGGCGGCGCTGCAAACCTCGACGCAGGAATGGGTCGACGAGCAGGTTTCCGCCCTCGAAGCCATGCCGCCGCAGGATCCATCGGATATCTTCACCTCCATGTATGCGGAGCTGCCGTCCCACTTGGCCGAACAGATGGCCGAGGTCATCGAGGAGGTGGGCACGTGAGCACCGCGGACATCAGGGTGGCGGAAGCCGGTGATCCTCAATCGACCGAAAAGCTGACCATCGCCCAGGCGGTCCGCGACGCCATGGCCGATGAAATGAACCGAGATCAATCGGTGGTGATCCTCGGCGAAGACGTCGGTGTCGATGGTGGCGTCTTTCGAGCCACAGACGGTCTCATCGAACGATTCGGCGCCGAACGCGTCATCGACACCCCGCTCGCCGAGAGCGCCATCATCGGGATGTCGGTGGGGATGGCTGCGACGGGGATGCGGCCGGTCGCCGAGATCCAGTTCATGGGCTTCGTCTACCCGGCGGTCAACCAGTTGTTGGGGCATGCGTCGAGGATGCGGAATCGAACCCGCGGCCGCATCACGCTGCCCATGGTGGTGCGGATGCCGTACGGCGGCGGTATCCACCCGCCGGAGCACCACTCGGAGAGCTACGAGAGCATGTTCCTCAACTCCCCGGGAATCAAGGTCGTGGTTCCGTCGAACCCCTATGACGCCAAGGGGCTGCTGACCGCCGCCATCCGGGACGACGATCCGGTGCTCTTCATGGAGCCCAAGAGGATTTACCGCGCCTTCCGCGACAGCGTCCCGACCGACCCGTACACGGTTCCCATCGGCAAGGCCGCGGTGGCCCGCGCAGGCGAGGACATCACCCTGATTTCCTGGGGCGCCATGGTTCGGGTCTGCCTCGATGCCGCGGAAATGATGGCTCGTGAGGATGTCGGCGTAGAGGTCGTGGATCTGCGGACCCTCAACCCCCTCGATCGCGAGACCATGCTGGCCAGTGTCGAGAAGACCGGACGAGCGGTGGTCGTCCACGAAGCGCCCCGAACCAACGGTTTCGGGGGCGAGATCGCCGCGCTCATCGGCGAGCATCTGTTGCTCCAGCTGGAAGCGCCGGTGCTGAGAGTCGCGGGCTACGATGTGATTTTTCCAGCCGCCAAGAACGAACAGCTCTATCTTCCGACCAGGGATCGGATCGCCAAGGCGATCCGGAAAACCCTGGATTTCTGAGTCTGAGGAGTGCGGAGGGCGGTGCAGCCGCCGCTCCGAGCGCAGCGGATCGAATTCGAAGAGACCCGCGAGGCAAGACATGGCATTTCAATTCAGCTTCCCGGATGTGGGCGAGGGGATTCACGAGGGACGAGTGGTCGAATGGCTCGTCGCCGAGGGTGAGACCGTCGCCGAGGACCAACCCCTGCTCAAGGTCGAGACCGACAAGGCGGTGGTCGAGTTGCCGTCGCCCGGATCGGGCACGGTCCTCAGGCTCCACGTCCCCGCGGACGCCGCCATCGAAGTGGGCGATGTCCTTGTCACCATCGGCGAAGCCGGAGAGTCGGTCCCGGGCGGCGAGGCCGGAAACCGGGCGCCCGCCCTGGTGGAGGTCCCACGCCCGAAACCGGTCGAGGCCGGTCCGGCGCCGCCGCCAACCCGAAAGCGCCGCCCTCTGGCCACTCCGAGCACTCGTGCGCTGGCACGCCAGCTCGGCGTCGATCTCGCCTCGGTCCGAGGCTCGGGCAACGGCGGCCGGATCACCGACGAGGATGTCAAGCGGGCGGCTGAGACCCCATCGGGAACGGCCGCTCCGAGGGCGGTGGTCGCGCCGACGGGCATTGCCGAGGCGACCACCCACGGCCAGGTGGAACGGGTTCCCATCACCCACCTCCGCAAACGCATCGCCGGGGCCATGAGGGCGTCCAGGCAGATCTCGGCGCACGTGACCCACGTGGAAGAGGCTGATGTCACGGATCTCTTCGAGCAGTACCGCAGGGTGAAGGCGGCGGTGGAAGCCAAGGGCGGCCGCTTCACTCTCCTGCCGTTCTTTATCAAGGCCCTGGTGACGGTGCTCAAGGACCACCCGATCTTCAACGCCAGCGTCGACGAAGAGCGGGCGGAGATCCTCCTCAAGAAGTACTACAACATCGGGATCGCCGTCGATACCCCGGAAGGGCTCATCGTCCCGGTCATCAAGGCCGCCGATGAGAAGGACATGGTCGAGCTCGCCGCCGAGATCGTCGATCTCGCCGCGCGGGCCCGCGAGCGGACCCTCGGCCTCGACGAGCTCAAGGGCGGCACCTGCACGATCACGAACATCGGTCCCCTCGGAGGGGTTTTTGCGACTCCCATCATCAACCAACCCGAGCTGGCGATCATCGGACTGCACAAGATCCAGGACCGGCCGGTGGTGGTGGATGGCGAGATCGCGATCCGCAAGATGATGTATCTGAGTATCTCCTTCGATCACCGCTGGATCGATGGCGCCGAGGGCGCCCGGTTCATGACCGATCTGGTCAACCTGGTTTCACAACCGGGTCTCCTGATGGCGAGGTTGTAATGGTTGTCGGATCCGTTTCTCGTGGGTGCCAGGTTGTGGTGGTGGGAGCAGGCCCCGGCGGCTATGTTGCGGCCCTGCGGCTGGCTCAGCTCGGCAAGGATGTGATCCTGGTCGACAAGGGCCCCCGGCTCGGCGGCGTGTGTCTCAACGTCGGCTGCATCCCTTCGAAGGCGCTGATCCACGTCGCCGATCTCGCCTACGAAGTGCGGCACGGCGAGGGGATGGGGCTCAGCGTGGACGGGCTGAGAGTCGATCTGCCGAAGATGGTCGGGTGGAAGGACGGGATCGTCGAGCGCCTCACCGGCGGCGTCGAATTCCTCTGCTCGAAGAACGGTGTCGAGGTCGTCTACGGCACGGCCCGATTCACCTCCGACCGCAGTCTCCAGGTCTCGGGAGCGGACGGCGTGACGGAGATCCAATTCGAGACGGCCGTCATCGCGACCGGTTCCAAGGCCATGGAGTTGCCAAATCTTCCCTTTGACGGGGTACGGGTCATAGGTTCCACCGAGGCGCTCTCGCTTCAGGAGGTGCCCTCGCGCCTGGTCGTCGTCGGCGCCGGCTATATCGGCCTCGAGCTGGGGACGGTCTACGCCAAGCTGGGTTCGGAAGTGACCGTCGTCGAGTTCCTGCCGGAGATCATGCCCGGGCTCGACCGGGACGCCGCCAAGGCGCTCCAGCGCAGGCTGAAGAAGCTCAAGATCAAGCTGCTGCTGAATCACCGCGCCGAGTCCTTCGACGACGGTGGGGATCCCGGCCTGGTCGCCATCGGCCCTGATGATCAGGAGATCCGCATCCCCGCCGATCTCGTCATGATGAGCGTCGGCCGGGTGCCGCGATCGGCCGACCTCGGTCTCGAGAAGATCGGTGTCGCCACCGACCCCAAGGGATTCATCACGGTCAACGACCGACAGCAGACCAACGTTCCCGGGATCTACGCCATCGGCGACGTCGCCGGCGGCATGCTGCTGGCGCACAAGGCATACCAGGAGGCGAAGGTGGCGGCGGAGGTCATCGCCGGTGAACCCGCCGCGTTTGACAACGTCGCCATCCCGGCCGTCGTCTACACCGACCCCGAAATCGCCTGGGCCGGACTCACCGAGGACGAAGCCGTGAATCAGGGTTACGAGGTCGTGACCGGAACCTTCAACTTCAAGGCATCCGGCCGGGCGATGACGCTCGATGCCACCGATGGCTTTGTCAAAGCGATCGCCGATGCCGGGACCAAACAACTGCTCGGTGTGGTCGCGGTGGGTCGGGGGGTCTCCGAACTCATCGGCGAGGCGACCCTGGCGCTCGAGATGGGCGCCTTTCTCGAGGACATCGCGCTCACGATCCACTCGCACCCGACCATGTCCGAAGCCTTCCAGGAGGCCGTCGAAGCGGCGCTCGGCAAAGCCGTGCATCAGGTGAATAAGTGACTCGTGACTCGTAGGTCGTGCGTTTGAAACACAAAGGACACAAGGGGCCACGAAGGTCCCACAAGGTGTCGCACTATTGAGCCGGGCCCCCTCCGATACTGTAGGGTCGGTAAAACCTGCGATGAGTCAGGAAATACTTGGTGGTCTCTTTGTGGTTCTTGGTGACCTTCGTGTTTCAAGACGCACGTGCTGACAACTCGAAGACATCCAACAACTCACGTGTCTTGAAGCTCCTCCCACGCACGCACCGCGCGCCTGAGATGGGGGATGACGATCGATCCCCCGACGACGAGAGCGACGGCCATGGCTTCCTGGAGTTCTGCGGTGCTCACCCCCTCCTCGTGACAACGGTCGAGGTGATAGAAGATGCAGTCATCACACCTTAAAACCATGGAAGCAACGAGACCGAGCATTTCCTTTGTCTGAACCGGGAGAGCGCCTTCGCGGTAGGTCTGGCTGTCCAGGCTGAAGAACCGTTTGATTTCCAAATTGGCCTTCTCGAGCGTCAGCTCGGTGAGCTCGGCGCGTTCGGCTCTGAATTCGTCGATGGTTCTGTGCGACATGGAGACTCCTTGAAATGGTCGAAGACGCCGGCATGGCGCCAGACCCCTATCGTACCGAATCCACGGGCCGCCGATAGTGCTACTCTTTTCACCCTGTGAAAGGTGAGAGATGAACCCCGTGCGGCCCGGTGGCGGTCGGATCGAAGTCGTCTCCGGTCCGATGTTCTCCGGCAAGTCGGAGGAGCTCATTCGGCTCCTCCGGCGTGCGGCGATCGCTCGCCAGCGGGTGCAGGTCTTCAAACCGAAGCTCGACAACCGCTACTCGGATGACGATGTCGTGTCCCACTCGCAGCTGCGGATCCCCTGTGAGGCCGTCGAACGCGCCGAGGACGTGCTCGCGAAGCTCGATCCGCGAACCGAGGTCGTCGGGATCGACGAGGGGCAGTTTTTCGACGACGAACTCGCCCGGGTGTGCACCCATCTCGCCGACCTCGGCAAAAGAGTGGTGGTCGCCGGTCTCGACATGGACTACCGAGGGGTTCCCTTTGGACCGATGCCGGTGTTGTTGGCGATCGCCGAGGAGGTCCACAAGATCCAGGCGATCTGTTCCCGGTGCGGCGCGCCTGCGAGCTACACCCAGCGGCTGACCGGCGATGAACAACGCGTGCTCGTCGGCGCCACCGATGTCTACGAAGCCCGATGCCGGCGGTGCCACGAGCCGGAGGGGGTCTCCCGGAGTTGGGAGCAATGGCTCTTCTCGTCGCCGAGGGACGAACCGAATGACCCCTGATTTCGTCACCGACGATATGATGGGACGATGATGATTCGGGATCTCGAAACCGGCTCGAAGCTCGGGCGCTATCGACTCGAGAAACGGATCGGCGAGGGGGGGATGGGTTCGGTCTGGCTCGCGCGGGATGAGCTGCTCGAGCGGGCGGTTGCGCTCAAGGCGCTGCCGCGGGTTCTCGTCTCCGATCCATCCGCCCATCGGAGATTCGAGCGCGAGGCCCGGGCCATGGGTCGATTGCAGCACCCGAACGTCGTCGGCATCTATGATCTCGGCACCGCGGATCCCGGTACCGGCAAAGAGCTGCCGTTCCTCGTGATGGAGCTGGTGCGGGGGCGGCCGCTCAACGAGTTGATCAGCGCCAGGGTGCCGTTCCGGCGGGTGCTCGGTTGGATGGAACAGGTCACGAGAGCGCTTTCGGCGGCGCACGAAGCCGGGATCGTCCATCGCGACCTCAAGCCCTCGAACATCATGGTGGACGACGAGGATCACGTGGTGGTGCTCGACTTCGGGCTGGCAAGATTGACCCAACGAGACGGCGAGATTCCCGAAGACACCCTCACCACGCCGGGGATGGTGCTCGGTTCCTGCCCCTACATGTCGCCGGAGCAGGCTCTCGGCAAGGAGGTCACGCCGGCGAGCGATCTGTTTTCCTTTGGCGCGGTGCTTTACGAGGCGCTTGGCGGTCAACGCGCGTTCCAGGGCGAGACGCCCATGCGGGTGTTGCAGGCCGTGGTTCGCTGCCAGCACACCCCGATCGAGGACCTCGCGCCCGGTTTGCCGCCCGCCGTTTACGAGATCGTCGAGCGCTGCATGGAGAGCGATCCCGCGAAGCGCTATGCCAGCGCCGGCGAGCTCGGACGGGATCTGGCGACGGTCCTCGAACTCGAGGCGTCGTCACCGACGAGCGCGGCAACGCTCGTGCAGAAGTCGGGCGCGGTGGCGGCGAGCAGAATTCGCCGGGCGCGGCTTCGCCGGATCTTGCTGTCGGTCGGGGCCGCGGCGATCGCGATCGGACTGATCGGCGGTTTCTGGTTTGGTCGGAGAGGTTGGGAACCTCTCCGACCGGATCCGGGACGCTGGGAAGCGACCGAACTCCTCGCAGGTCCGGGAAATTTCGACCGGCCTGCGTGGAGCCCGAATTCCTCGCTGCTGGCGGTCGGGCGAACCGATGGCGAGAGGGGCGAAGTTGTCGTCGTACCGACCGATGGAGGTCAGCCGAGGATCTTGATCGAAGGGGATGGAACCGCGACCCCGGGGCACGCGGATTTTTCTCCGGACTCCGCGGCGGTCGTGGTGTCGGTTCTCACCGGGAGCAGCCACTCGCTGCAGGTCATCCCCACCGTCGGCGGTCCGCCGGTCGCGGAGATCTCGAACGCGCTCAACGGCGTCTGGCTGGATCGGACGACCCTGCTTTTCACCCGCCTGCTCGACGGACGGTCGTCGGTTTGGACGACCGATCTCGAAAGCGGCAGCGAACGGCTCAGGGTCGAGGCGCGGGACGGCGTGTCGTGGTGGGAAGCCTATCCTCGACCGGGAGGGGGCTTTGCCCTGCTCGGCGGCGCCACCGATATCAACCAGGGAATCTTCGTCAGCGACGAATCCGGCCGCCACATCGAGACCTGGCTCGAGCCGGGGAGCACGGTGCACGGCGCGGCATGGGTCCCAAACGGCAGGTCGCTGGTTGCATCGTTGGACGGCCAACTGGTCAGGCTCGCCGGAGAAGGCGTGATGCCGATTCTGCCGGACCACCAGATGCCCTTGAGGTATCCGGTCTTCTCCGCCGATGGCCGACTCGCCGCGGTTTTCACACAGCGAACCTACGACATCGTCTCGGTCGATCCCGATGGCGGCCAACCCGAGTGCTTGCTCTGTGACTCCCCGAAGACGGGCTGGGGCAGTATCGGGCGGGACGGCGACGTGATCTTCCTCCGCCGCGAAGGCGAGCGTTCGAGGGTGGTCGTCCGCGAGAACGGAGGGCTGCAGCGACCGCTCACCGAGGCGGAGGAGTCCGCCTCTTGCCCGGTGGCCTCGCCTGACGCCACAAGCGTGGCCTATCTCGCCCAGATCGAGGGCGCGACCGAGCTTCGAGTCCGGCCGTACGATGGCGGTGAACCGGTTTCGCTGGCCCGCGATCTCGAAACCTCCGAGTTCGTCGCCTGGTCTCCCGACGGCGGTAGCATCGCGTTTGCTGGCGGTTCACCCCTTCGAGTCTGGCAGGTTTCAGCCGCCGGGGGGACCCCGAGGGTCCTCGGCGAACCCGGAGGCGACTATCCGAGTTGGAGTCCGGACGGTTCATCCGTCGCCTATTCCATCTGGACCGAGGAATCAGATCCGAATCAGGGGACCTGGTTGGTCGATTCCAACGGCGACAATTCTCGGAAGATCAGTGATTCACCGACCCGTGTCGTGTGGGATCCGCGAACCGGACACCTGCTGCAGTTGAGGCGATCGCCCGACGACGGCATTCTTGAACTTTGGCAGTTCAACCAGGCAAAGGCCGAGTGGACGAGACGAAGCCGGTTGGACCTCGGAATCCGACCGCCGATCCAGATGGAGTACCTGCCGCTGACGATGGATCCCGCCACCGGCAGATTGGTGATGAACCGCCTCACGGCGAAAAGCCGGCTCATGATTTTCAACGGCGTCGAAATCGAGCGTTGGTGAGTCAAGTTCGATCGATTGAGAGTGCCTGCAAATGACTTATTCTGTGTATGTTGCATCATCGACATAGGAGAAGTCGTCGTGTGTGTTGAAAGATCATCGATTGGGTCAGCTTGACGAGACGGTCACGGAAATGTCGTTCTTGATTGAGTCCTGAGACAGTGCTACATTCTACCGAGTTGGCTCGGAACGAAACCCGAGAACAAAAGGAGGACACGCGATGAGAAAGACCACGATCATCTGTGCTTTGGGGCTGGCGGTCGTCGCTCTTGCCGCGTTGAACGTTGCGGCCGGAGACCATGCGTACGTTGGCGCCGACAAGTGCAAGATGTGCCACAAGGTTCAGTACAACTCATGGATGGAAACCACCCACGCGAAGGCCACGGATGCGGCCAAGGGTTCGACCGACCCGGCGTTCGAGGCGAAATGCCTCGGTTGCCATGCGACGAACTCGGACGAGAGCCTTCCCGGCGTCCAGTGCGAAGCCTGCCACGGGCCGGGGGCCGACTTCAAGAAGATGAGCATCATGAAGGATCGGGATGCCGCCGTCGCCAACGGTCTCGTGATCCCGACCCAGGCCACCTGTGACGGGTGCCACCAGGACAACGGGCACTCCAAGACCGTTGTGCTCGCGGACAACAAAGACAACAAGGCTGCAATTCACGAGTTCAAGGCGGCCGAGTAGACCGCGGATTGAATCGAATTCCCGGCGGGCGTGGTCTTCACTGCGCCCGCCGATTTTTTTTGGGTTGAAGCCATGCGTTCATTTGACGTCAGCGGGATGTGCCCTGCCGAATTCGTCTCCAAAATCAGCAACGAAATCAATGCCCGCGAGTTTGAGCGATTTGTGTCGATTCAACTCGATGGCGACGACCTCAGGGTCGAACTCCGTTGGATGGGAACGACTCGTTTCGACTACCGGATCGTGCCTGTCGGAGAGGGTTTCCGAGCCGAGCTGACCAGGCAAAGTGTCGCACCTTTCCACGCCGCCTTCAGCGATCGCTTCGAGGGCTATTTCGAAGCGGCACTGGGCAAAGTGGGCGCACGGGTCATTTGACGCAGCACATCATCCGGAAAGACAAACGCCTCGGCCGAGCCGAGGCGTTTTATTTTTTTTTAAACCGTTGCGTGATCAGGCCATCTCGAGTAGATAGGCAAACCCCATCCCGCCGCCGATGCACATGGTGACGATGCCGCGTTTGGCCCGGCGCCGTTTGAGCTCGCCGATGATCTTGACCGTCAACACCGCACCGGTGGCCCCGAGGGGGTGGCCGGTGGCGATGGCGCCGCCGTTGACGTTCGTTTTCTCGGGGTCGAGCCCGAGCTCCTTGACGCAGTAGACCGACTGGCTGGCGAAAGCCTCGTTGATTTCGACCAGGTCGATGTCACCGAGGGTCAATCCGGTCTTGGTCAGGAGCTTGGGAACCGCCCTGACCGGGCCGATGCCCATGATGTCGGGTTCGACTCCGGCCACCGCCCACTGGCGGACGATTGCGATGGGCTCGAGACCGAGCTCACGTGCCTTTTCTTCGCTCATGATCACGACGGCGGCGGCGCCGTCGTTGATCTGCGAGGAGTTGCCCGCGGTCACGGTGCCGTGCGGGTCGAAGACCGGTTTGAGCTTGGCGAGGCCCTCGACGGTGGTATCGGCGCGCGGACCCTCATCGGTCGTAAAGACGAGGTCATTCCAGGCGCCGTTCGACCTCGTGCGGACGTTGAGCGGGACGATCTCGTCCGTGAAGCTGCCGGCCTCGAGGGCTGCCGCCGCCTTCATGTGCGAGTTGTAGGCGAATTCGTCCTGCATCTCGCGGGTGATGCCGAACTTTCGGGCCACGACTTCAGCGGTGGTCCCCATGGCGGTGTAGGCGGTGGGCATGGCGTCCATGAGCCCGGGGTAGGCGATGGGCTTGTTGCCGCCCATGGCGACCATGGACATGGACTCGACCCCACCGGCGATGATGATGTCGGCATTGCCGGCCCGAATGGTGTCGGCGGCCAGCGCGATGGTCTGTGAACCCGAGGAGCAGAACCGGTTGACGGTGATGGCGGGGACTTCGACCGGGAACCCGGCCGCGAGGCCGATGAGTCGAGCGATGTTCATTCCCTGTTCGCCCTCCGGCATGGCGCACCCGAGGACGATGTCGTCGACCATGTTCTTGTCGAGGCCAGGGGTCCGGTCGACGAGCGCTTTGAGCATCTCCGACGCGAAGTACTCGGGCCGGGTGTCCTTGAGGCTGCCCTTTTTTGCCCGGCCGATGGGGGTTCTGGCAACGGATACGATGACGGCTTCTCGCATGATTCTTCCCCCTTCTAGTTCCGGAGCGGCTTGTTGTTGACAAGCATGTACTTGATCCGGTCCTGGGTCTTGGGTTCACCGCAGAGCGAAAGGAACGCCTCACGTTCCAAATCGAGGATCGTCTGCTCGCTCACCGGGTCGTTGATGGTGGTGTCGCCACCCGTGAGGATGCGACCGAGGTGGGTCGCGATCTTCTCGTCGTGCGACGAGATCCAGTGGGTGAGCTTCATGTTGAACAGCATCATTTCGAGGGTCGCAAGTCCTTCCTTGCCGGGCAGCGCGTAGGTTTTCGGTTGCGGTGGGTGATAACCCTCGTCCGCCATGGCCATGGCCATTTTCTTCGCGGTCCAGAGCTGCTGCTCGCGGTTGATCTCGACCTTGTCGTACGGCCTGAGGAACTTGCGATCCCGTGCTTCCTCGCCCGAGGTCGCAACCTTGGCCATGCCGATGTTCTCGAAGGCGATGCGGATGAAGGGGATCTGCGACAGGATCGGTTCGTCGATCCCCTCGAGGACGCGCTCGAGCATGAACAGGCATCCGCCACCGGCGGGAATCACGCCGACACCGACTTCGACGAGCCCGATGTAGGACTCGGCTGCGGCGCAGACCCGATCGCCACCCATGGTGATCTCGCAGCCGCCGCCGAAGGTGAATCCGAAGGGCGCGGTGATGACGGGGATGGAGGCCTTGCGGAGTCCGGTGGTGAGACCCTGGAAAACCTGGATCATCTCGTCGAGGAGGGCCCACTGGTTGGCCTGGACGGCCTCGAGGATCATCAGGAGATTCGCCCCGGCGGAGAAGTTCTCTCCCTGGTGGTGGATCACCAGACCGCGGAAATCGCGCTCTGCGATCTCGACGCCCTTGGTCATCACCTCGGTGATGTACTCGTCGACCGGGTTGAGCTTGGGCTGCAGGGTGGAGTGGAACTCGACACAGGCGATCCCGTCGCCGATATCCACCAGCGAGGCGCCCCGGTTGCCGAAGACGATCTTTTTCTCGTCCATCTTGATCTGCGACAGGACCATGAAGCTCTCGGGCTTGGGTTCCTTGATATATGACTTGGTGGCCGGATCGTAAACCTGACGCCCGTCGGCTGATTCGATATAGAAGCTCTGATGGCCGCTCGCGACCATCTCCTCGACCCACGGGGCGGGTTCGACGCCATCGGCCTTCATCCGATCGAGTGCGGAGGCGACGCCGAGCGCGTCCCATGTTTCGAAGGGCCCCAGCGCCCAGTTGAAGCCCCACTTGAGAGCGTTGTCGATGTCGACGAGAGTGTCCGAAATCTCGCCGACACGGCGGGATGTGTAAGCCAACGTATCGCGCAGGAGCGCCCAGGCGAAGGCGCCGGCACGATCGTCCGCCGCGACCAGATCCTTGATCCGCGTACGGACATCGTGGGTCTTTCTGGCCTTGCCGAGCGAGGCGTACTTGTACGATGCCTTCTCTCTGCGCTCGCCGGTCTTCCAGTCGATGACGAGCTTTGTCTTCGATCCGTCGGGGTTCTTCCGGACGCCGGTGAAACCGCCCTTGTCCTTGGTCTTCCGGCCGAGGGCGCCGTCGGCAATCATCGCCTTGACGAAATCGGGAACGCTGAAGAGACTCAGCTCCTCGTCGTCGGGACAGCCCTCGGCGATGGTGTTGATGACGTGCGCCATGACATCGATGCCGACGAGATCCGAGGTCCCGAAGGTCGCGCTGCCCGGGTGGCCCATGGCGGGGCCGGTGATGGCATCGACCTCGTCGACCTGGTAGTCCATCTCCATCATGTGGCGAAGGGTGGAGACGATGCCGTAGACGCCGATTCGGTTGCCGACGAAGTTGGGGGTGTCCTTGCCGAAGACGATTCCCTTGCCGAGTCGGAAACGACCGAAATCGGTGAAGAAGTCCACGATCTCGGGAGAGGTCTCCTCGCCCGCCACCAGTTCCAGCAGCTTCATATAGCGAACCGGATTGAAAAAGTGGGTGACCAGGAAGTGCTTTTTGAAGTCGTCGGATCGTCCTTCGGTCATCCCCTTGATGGACAGGCCCGAGGTGTTCGACGAGATGATGGAGCCCGGTTTCCGGATCTCATCGAGGCGGGCGAAGACCTTCTGCTTGATGTCGAGTCGTTCGACCACGACCTCGACGATCCAATCGCATTCAGCGAGTTTCGCCCAGTCGTCGTCGAAATTGCCGACCTCGATGAGTGGCAGGAACCGCTTTGAGTAGAGGGCTGCGGGTTTTGACTTGTTGATGCCCTCGAGTCCGGCCAACGCGAACTTGTTGCGAAATCGGGGGTCGTTTTCGGTGAGACCCTTTTTCGCGTCGGCGTCGGTGAACTCAGGTGGCACGATGTCGAGCATCAACACCGGAATCCCGGCATTGGCGAGGTGGGCTGCGATACCGGAGCCCATGACGCCGGCTCCGAGCACCGCGGCTCGTCGGATCTCTTTGCGCATGGATCAACCTCCTGATGTCATTGGTTGGAGCCGCCTCCCGAACCCTGGTCGGGGTGGGGTGGGCATGTAATGAATGAACACTCATTCATTCTCCAACATCTGCCGCGAGTTGGCAAGAGGGGAGGGGCGGAAGCCGGGTCCGGTGGTGGTGAGGCGCGAGCAGTTGACGTTCATTTGTCTGAAAAAAAGCGCCTTGGACTGACGGAACGGCTCCTGGCATTTAGCGACGCGGTGCGGCATCTGCCGCTGCTGCTGTTCCCGGTTCTCACGGCACCGGCCTTCCGGTCCGCCTGCGGCGGCCCGGCGTCGCCCCATCGGCGGGGTCGCGTCGGTGGTGGATTGGAAGGGCTGCGACCCCGCCGATGGGACGCCGGCGGCCTGCTTCTGAGCCGGAACAACCAGGCAGCGGCGCGCGTCCCGGGGGAGCCCGGTACGGCATTGTGCGCAGCGCACGGCGCGCCGGAGGGTCGATCCGGCACAATGCCGAACCCGGCACCCCGAGGGACGTTTCTTTTCCTCCGACCCGGGGCGGCATCTGGCGCTGGCCCGGACGCTGCCGCTGCCCCGGTCGCTGCCGCTGTTGCCGGTTCTCACGGCACCGGCCTTCCGGTCCGCCTGCGGCGGCCCGGCGTCGCCCCATCGGCGGGGTCGCGTCGGTGGTGGATTGGAAGGGCTGCGACCCCGCCGATGGGACGCCGGCGGCCTGCTTCTGAGCCGGAACAACCAGGCAGCGGCGCGCGTCCCGGGGGAGCCCGGTACGGCATTGTGCAGGGCGCACCGCGCGCCGGAGGGTCGATCCGGCACAATGCCGAACCCGGCACCCCGAGGGACGTTTCTTTCCCTCCGACCCGGGACGGCATCTGGCGCTGGCCCGGACGCTGCCTCTGCCCCGGTCGCTGCCGCTGTTGCCGGTTCTCACGGCACCGGCCTTCCGGTCCGCCTGCGGCGGCCCGGCGTCGCCCCATCGGCGGGGTCGCGTCGGTGGTGGATTGGAAGGGCTGCGACCCCGCCGATGGGACGCCGGCGGCCTGCTTCTGAGCCGGAACAACCAGGCAGCGGCGCGCGTCCCGGGGGAGCCCGGTACGGCATTGTGCGGGCGCACCGCGCGCCGGAGGGTCGATCCGGCACAATGCCGAACCCGGCACCCCGATGGACGTTTCTTTTCCTCCGACCCGGGACGGCATCTGGCGCTGGCCCGGACGCTGTCGCTGCCCCGGTCGCTGCCGCTGACGCTGACGCTGCGGCGGGCGCTGCCCCGGACGCTGCCCCGGACGCTGCCGCTGTACATCTCATCGGGCACGGGCACGGGCACGGGCATGGGCACGGGAGAGGGGAGGAGCCGGTCGAGACTCGTCTCGGCTACAATGACTGCCGTGTTCTGAAGCAGGTACAAGGAGGGCTCTCATGCGTCGATTGGCTGCGTTGCTCGTGGTGTGTGTTCTGGCGATTCCCACGGCCTGGGCCGGTGAACTCGCGGATGTGAAGATGGCCGATGAGGTCACGGTGGGGGATGCGACCCTCCAACTCAACGGATTGGGTCTGAGAAAGAAGATGTGGGTCAAAGTCTACGTGGCCGGACTCTATCTCGAGTCGCCGACGAAGGACGCAGCCGAAGCCGCCGGCGCCGCCGGAACAAAACGGGTGGTAATGCATTTTCTCACCGACAAGGCCACCAAAAATAAGATGGATGCGGCCTGGGTCGAGGGCTTCGAGGCAAACTCGCCGTCCACCTACGCCTCGATGGCGGATCGAGTCAAGAAATTCGCGGATCTATTCGGAGATATGAAGGTCGGTGACGTGATCGAATTGACCATGGTTCCCGGCGGAGGAACCACCGCGGCATTGAATGGCGAAACAAAGGGCGTCATCGACGGGGACGATTTTGCTGCCGGCCTCCTCAAGGTATGGCTCGGTGATCACCCGCCGTCTGATGAACTCAAGGCCGGGATGCTCGGGAGCGAGTGATTCGTTTCGCAGTTTTTTTTCTTCATTTGAATGTCAAACGAGCGTCAAAGATTCTCGGAAAGACCGAGACAATTGCGGATAGAATCGAAAGATGATAACCTCAGGGACACATTGCGAGTGGTTTCGGTGCGATCGGAATCACTATTGAGATTTGGTTTTTTTTCGGGATGATGCTGCGAAGGGGACGGTCGATTATGCGGCGAAGGATCAGCGCTTCGATTGGCTTTGTTCTGGTTGTCCTTTTCGCGGTTTCAGTCGCGGCTCAGGAGGCTGACGCCAACGGCGGGGCACCGAGCATCGAACCTCAACGGGACAGGCCGAACTCGTATGAGGCGATTCCCGTCGGCCCGTTTCTTTTTTCCCCCGCCCTTCAGCTGAACTGGCAGTACCGCGACAACATTTTTTTCACGCCCACCGATCCCGTCTCCGACCAGGTCTGGATGGCGCGCGCGCGGCTCCAGTTCGAGTTGCCCATCAACGAGTCGTATCTCTTGTTTTCCTATACGCCGCAGTATCGCGACTATCAGGACTACGAGCTCGATGACAAATGGAGCCATTTCTTCGACTTCCTCGCCGGGTTCGAATTCTCCAGCGGGGTCATCCTCGATATGACCTACAAGTACATGGAGGGGAACCTGGAAAATCGCGAAGTCGACCCGGGGGGCGAGCTCTATTGGGGCGACCGGTGGTACAAGAAGAACTTCGCCGCCATCCAGCTTTCCTACTGGGCGAGCGCCAAGGACGGTTTCAACATCGAGGCCGACTACACCGATCTCAAGCACGAGGACCCGGATCTCTGGTACGACTACACTCGTCTCGTCGTCGGCGCGGGCTGGCTCCACCAGTTGAGCGAGATCCTCGTCATGAATCTCGCCTACCGCCACACCGAGTTCAACCCCAGCGAGAATCTCTTCTTCGAGAACACGTTCCGCGAGTCGACCTCGGACGAGGTCACAGTCGGGTTCAGGGGAATGGTCAGCCCGGTCATCAAGACCGAGATCGTGGTGGGCTATCGCCAGACCAAGTACAACACCGGGCCGTTGGAATCCGAGATCATCCCCGATTTCAGCGGTTTCATCGCCAGGGGCTATTTCAACTGGGATATGGGTCACGGCTCGTCGCTCCGCCTCGATCTCCTGCGGTCGGATTACCCGTCCAACTATGGAATCAACGCCAACTACGTGGCCACCGGGGCGAGCCTCCAGTATCAGTATCAGCACAACCGGTTCAGCGCTCAGCTTCGTGGGCGCTATCAGGTCAACGACTACGCCGTACCGGATCTCCTGACCTTCGAGGATCGCGAAGACCCGATCTCCACAATCGGCCTCGGTGTCGGCTATCGCTTCGGACCGTATGTCTCGCTCTGGGGTGGTTATCTCTACGAGAATCGTGATTCCACGGTCTACCGCTACAGCTACGACTACAACGTCTTCACCCTCGGTCTGATCATCGGCTACTGAAAAAGCTCCCGGCCGATTACGACGAAACAGATCCAGTGAACCGATTTTCGGAGATGAACCCAGCAACACCCGGAGTGAACGGCACCGGCCTCATCGGCGCGTCGCCAGATTGCCGGCGGAACTCGTTGGACGCCGGTGGCGACTGTCGGAACCACGGTGGAATCCTCCGCCCCGGATTGTGCTACCTTCTGCCCATGCGCATGGCTTGGATCGCGTTGATTCTGATCGGAATGCTCATTGCCCCGGTGGCCGCCCAGGATGAGGCGGAGGGGGTACCCTCGGGTTACCGGGTGGGCGCCGGCGATGTCCTCCGGGTGGAGGCCTACAACCACGATGAGATTTCCGGCAACTTCGCCGTCGAGGTCAAGGGCGAGATCAGTTTCCCCATGCTCGGTCGGGTCGAAGTGGCGGGTCAGACGACATCGGAAATCGCGGATCGTCTCGAAGCGCTGCTCGAAAAGGACTACTACGTCGATGTGCAGCTTCAGGTCGAGGTCGAGGAGTACCACTCCAAACCGGTGACCGTGCTCGGTGAGGTCGCCCGGCCAGGGACCTACTACCTCGAAGGCAAGACGTCGCTGCACAAGATCCTGGCGGAAGCCGGTGGCCTCAAGCCCTCGGCGGGTCAGTTTGTCGAGCTGCGCCGGATCCACGAGGTCGACGGGGTCGAACAGCCGTTTGTCAGAACTTATGGAACCGCATCGATCCTCAAGGGTGAAACCGGCCGCGACATCATCCTGGAGCAGGGCGATGTGATCTCGGTTTCGGCCAAAGAGCAGTTTTTCATCACCGGTGAGGTGGCGAAACCTGGTCAGTACGATCTGACGCCGGGAATGACCTTGATGCAGGCAATTTCCCATGCCGGCGGGCAGGGCAAGTTCGCCTCCCAGACCGTCGAGGTCCATCGCGGCGGTGACGGCGACAAGGAGATCCTGACCTTCGACATGGCCCATATCCGCAAGGGCAAGGAATCGGATCCCGTCATCAAGGCCGGCGATGTTCTCATCATCCGGCGGCGTTTCTTCTAAGCTGCTGATGGTGCTTCTATTTGACAACAGATGCTGCAGAACATAGGATGATCGTGCGGAATTTGGAGGTCTTCATGCGACGGCTGATGATGATCAGTGCGTTGATTCTACTGGTCGCAACCGCGGCAACCGCTCAGACCGACGCCGACAGGGCGAGCGAAGTCGACTCCATCACTCACGGCGAATTCGCCCAGATGGTGATGGATATCGCCCTCGGTTACGAAGAAGCGACCCCCGATCCCGTCACCGCTCTCGAAAAGCTCCAGCGCTGGGGGATCATCCCGACCACGTGGGAGGTCGACGTGCCTCTGACCCACGCTGAGCTTTCCGAAGTTCTCGCCCATGTGGGGATCGAGTATCTGCCGGCAAAACCCGGCGCTGCCGTCTCGCGTGTCTTTGTCAAGGCGCTGCTCTGGCGGGAAGTCGGCAAACTCCGCGACTACAACGCCAAACGACTGGGACACGGATTCTCGGCGAATCACGTCCTCGACTCGGGCGTCGATCGTGCGGTGAGCCCGTCCGATTTCGACTGAGCTGGAGCGCCCCGACTCGCGCGTTCAAAACGGCGGTTTCGGCCGCCGTTTTTATCGTTCATCGGTTGCGTTTCCAGGGTACACTTTGGCCTTCGAGCGGGTTCCACACAAATTGAGATCGGCCCGTTCGTTCGGAGGATGACCATGAGCCACGAGAACTTGAAGATCGCCGATGCCGGCGGGATTCGCACGATCACCATCAACCGTCCCGACAAACTCAACGCGCTCAATGTGGCCACGATCGGCGAGTTGGGCGCCGCCGTTTCCGACGCGGCGGCCGACGATGCCGTCAAAGCCGTGATCATTACCGGCGCAGGAGACAAGGCGTTCGTCGCCGGAGCCGATATTTCGGAACTCCGGTCGTTGGGGCCGGTTGAGGCAAAGGAGTTTGCTTTGCGAGGCCAGGCGGTGTTCCGGGGAATCGAGCGACTCGCCAAACCCGTGATCGCGGCTGTCAACGGCTACGCTCTTGGTGGAGGTTGCGAGCTTGCCATGGCCTGCCACATCCGAGTGGCGTCGACAAACGCGATCTTCGGTCAGCCGGAGGTCAAGCTCGGTCTGATTCCAGGCTATGGCGGAACCCAGCGGCTGCCGCGCCTGATCGGACGAGGGAGAGCTCTTGAAATTCTGGTGACCGGAAGAAACGTCAATGCCGAGGAGGCCCTGCGAATCGGTCTGGTCAACGCCGTCTGCGAGCCGGCTGAACTCGATGGGGCTGTCGCAGGCATCCTCAAGGCGATGATGGCGAACGGGCCGCTGGCGGTCGGACTCTGCATCGAGGCCGTGAATTCGGGATTGGACATGGGGCTCGACGACGGATGCCTTCTCGAAGCCACCCTTTTCGGCGTCGGGGCCGCAAGCGAGCAAATGCGGGAGGGAACAACCGCGTTCCTCGAAAAACGCAAACCCGACTTCAACAAGAATTGAAACGAGGCCGCCGCCGATCCCGATCGACCCGAGCCCGCGCCCAGACCTTGATCCTTCGGCGGGGCCCTCGTAGTATGCTGGAATCTGAACATTGACGGAGGATTGCTTGAGCGAGTCTGATGCAGGATCGAGCAAGATCAAGGTTGTTGATCGGAGGCGGTTTGACGGCAGCGGCGATCTGCGTCCGGATATCCCCAAGCCGGAACCGAAATCGACACCACCGCCTGCGAAAAATCCTCGCGAACCGGCCCAGCCCCGGGCGACCCAGCCGAAATCCGGACCTGCAGGCCCCGCCGCTGGTCCGCAGCCGCAGGTGAAGTCGTCCCCTCTGTTTCTGGATCTGGTCGCAGGCCTCGCCCAGCAGGCCGAGATCCTCTTGACCGGCGGCGAGGGGATGCCGGCCCAGCCGGCCGAGGCGCAACGGGTGATCGAGTATCTCGCCATGCTGGAAAGCAAGACCGCCGGCAATCTGTCCGGCGAGGAGAAACAGATTCTCTCCAATGTCATCTTCCAACTCCGGTCGTTGTTCGTGCAAATGAACCGATGAATCCGATCCGGTGGATCTCCGTGCTCGCCGTCGTCCTGGTGGTGGTGCCGGCATCGGCCTCCGTCGACGAGGCGTGGTTCGAGGTTCAGGAGGTTCTCTCCGCCCCTGATGGTCGATCTCTTCAGGAGCCCGTCAACGACCTGATCGCCGAGGCGGAGGAAATCGATCTTCGCCGGATGACCCCGTATGCCGCTGCTCTGGTGGCGTGGTCCTCGGCAAATCCGGATGCGGATTCGTCGATTCTCGAAACCGCCATCACAATCGATCCGGAACTCCCGGCGAGTTATTTTTTGTTGTCACGGCGAAGTTGGCAGCAGCGTTCATATCTCGAAAGCGCACGGCTCTTTCTCGGGGGGTGGTGGGCGAGCTTTCAGTTCGAGGTGACCCGGCGCCACCTTTTCATGTCGATTGGAGCCTGGCTTCTCATCGGCACGGCGGCGGCGGGCGTGGCAGCGATCTTGGTGATGACGCTTCGAACGGTGCGACGATCGAATTTCGACGCGATGACGGTGGGCTCGATGGTCTTCGAGCGCGGCAACGCCGTGGTCTTCGGGTTGGTGCTCATCCTTCTCCCTCTTTTCGCCGGTCTCGGTCCGTTGTGGCTGCTCGTTTACGTGTTTGTCGTCGGCTGGGCGTATCTCGAGCACAGCCAGCAGGTGGTCGCCGTGGTGATCTGTCTCGTGCTGGCTTCGATGCCGATGCTCGCCGATGTCTGGCAACGTGCGCTGCTGAGAGAACCCCCTGTGACCGACCGTGTCGCCGTGATGCTCGACGAACGTCAACTCGATCCATCGACATTGAGAGAATTTCTCAGTTTGAAAGGCGCGTTCGATGGCGACACGACCTTCCATCTGATTCTGGGAGAGCTTCTTCGGATGCACTCTGCCATCGAATCGGCCAAGATCGAGTTTCAGGCTGCGGCAGTGGAGCCTCTCGGGGACTCGCGGCCGTTTGTCTTTCTCGGGAACATGGCGTTGGAGGACGGCAACGTTCAGCTGGCCATTCAATACTATGACGCGGCCATCGAAACCGATGGGCAGACTGCTTTGGCCTTTCACAACCTGTCATCGGCCTATGACCTCAATCGCAGGTTTCAACAGGGTGATGCTGCACGAGCGCGGGCTCGCGAGCTGGCCGGAGGTCGTTCAGCTTCGCTCGGTGTTCGCGGTCGGGATCCGAGAGTCCGGTACCCCCACGTGAGTTCCGATGACATCGACGAGTTCGTTTCCGGTCTCCTGCCCGAGGAAAAGCTGCAGGTCGGCTTCAGCCCGCCGTCTTGGCAATCGGTTTGGCTGCTTCTCGATCCACTCTCGATGGTGTTCTGGGTTGGTGGAGTCTTCGGCCTCGGTGTCCTCTTTGTTCGTTCGCGGTGGTTTCCTCCCTCCCGGGAGTGCACGAAGTGCGGCAAGGTCTACCGTCTCGACGACGAACCCGGCGAAAGCCCCGTCTACTGCAGGCAGTGCGTCTCGGTTTTTCTTCAGAGGGATCTTGTCCCCATCGACCAGCAGACCGCGAAGCTGGCCCAGGTTCGTCGTTGGGATCGATGGTCGACGCTCATGCGGCGGCTGACCTCGGCCGTGGCGCCTGGGGGGTACCAGCTTGTCGGCGATCAGGTTGCGCCGGGGGTTGTTCTCGGGCTCCTCGCTTGGATTTCGTTCGTTGGTATGGTCGTCTGGGTGCCCCGGTTTCTCGAGGTGATCGAGCCGACGATGCCGGTTCAGCCCGTTGTCGTGGTCCTGGCGGTCGTTTTCCTCGCGGTCTGGATACGAAGCGTATTCGCGTCCTGGCAACGGAGGTAGCGTGGCATTAGAAGGGACCCTCCGCGACTTTTCCTTTGCCGATATCCTGCAGCTGATTTCGTTGCAGAGGAAAACCGGAGTCTTGACGCTCAAGGCCGCCGACAATGTGACCACCGTGTCGTTCATCGACGGCAACATCGTCGGAGCGTCCACCCTCAATCAGCACACCGAAGATCTCATCGGGCTCATCCTCCTCAAACGCGGTGAGGTCGAGGACGGCGAACTCAAAGAAGCTCTGCAGCGGCAGGAAGAGACCCTGCAGCGTCTCGGCCGGATTCTCATCGATCACGGTGTCGTGACCACCGATACGGTGCGGTCGGCGCTCCAGCAGCAGATCCTCCAGATCGTCTACCGGATCTTTCGCTGGAACGACGGCGACTACCATTTTTCGCAAGAGTCGGATATCGACTACGATCGCGAACTGACCGAACCCATGGCCGCCGACCACATCATCATGGAAGGCGCCAGGATGACCGATGAGTGGCCCTTTATCGAACAGCGGCTCCCCGATCGGAACATCGTTCTCATCCAGACCGATCCCGGCCGGCAACTCTCGGTCGTCGAACCGGCGGACGATGATTTTGACGATCTCGGGTTCAGCTTTTCGGACACCCCCCCCGAGAAACCGGAACCGAAGCCGGCGCGGGTCGAAGGTCAGGTCACCTCGGATCAGTTGGCGGTCTACCGTCTTGTCGACGGTCGAGATGACGTTCACGAAGTCATTCTCGCCAGCCCGCTCATCGAGTTCGAGACGTGCAAGGCGCTTGCGGATCTCCTGGAAATGGGCCTCATTCGCGAGCGGACGAGAGACGAGATCGCTTCGGTCGAGTTCCTTGCCGAACCGGCGGCCCGCACTCCGCGCCGTTCGCCTCTCGGCGCGATTCCCTGGATTGCCATCCCGTTCCTCATTCTTCTCGGGTTCGCCTTCACGATCATGCCCCGCAACCCCATCAACCCGACCTTCAATGCGCAGGAAGACTATTGGGAGCGCTACGTGGTCCAGAGCCAATCGTGGCTTCGAATGGACTGGCTCGCCCGGGCCGCGGAGACCGAATTTTTTCTCCACGGCATCTACCCCGCCGGTCTTGAAGAGCTGTCGTCGTCTCGGTTGAACCCGGAGGTGACGAACGACCCTTGGCGGCGTCCGTACCGTATCGCCATTCGGGGCGACAGGTTGATGTTCACCGGATCGGACAGCCACGGGCAACCGGTTCCCATTCTGATTCACAGCCGAAGCCTGGCTTGGGAAGGTGAGACCCCGGAATCCGGTGACCGAAAGGGCCCCGGACTCGTTCTTCTTCCCTAGGAGCCTGCACCGCATAGAATCGGCGGCGCCTTTCGGGCGGCATTTGGCCCGATTTTCGCCTGTTTCTTGGCCCATACCACCAGTATGAACCGGCGAAACAGACGAAAATCAGCCTCAAATGACACTCCGAAATCCATCCACCATCTATGCGGTGCAGACTCCTAGCCCGAAGCATTCATGAGCTGTCTGCTGCGGCCGACGATGCATCCGCGCCAGCCTCCGTTTCTCATCTCGGGGTGCTCAACGTACTGTCAAGTACGCCTCCGCACCCCGAGATGAGAAACGGCGACTGGCATCGGCGCCTCGCCGACCTCGCGACGAAACCTCATGAATACTTCGGGCTAGGCGCGGCCCGTATGATCTCGTGGATCTTTCTCCGGGAGAACAACTTGAAAAGACTTGACAAAACTGCACTCAAGTCTTATTCTATGCGCGGAAAATGAAAGTTGAGGAGGACATCAGCATGTCTCACGTGATTGGAATCGACCTGGGCACCACCAACTCGGTGGTCGCCGTCATGGAAGGTGGCAAACCCACCGTCATTGAAAATCAAGAAGGAAATAGGACTACCGCCTCGGTGGTGGCCTTCAACGCATCGGGGGAGAGGTTGGTCGGCCAGGTTGCGAAGCGGCAGGCCGTCACAAATCCGGAGAACACGGTGTTTTCGGCCAAGCGTTTCATGGGACGTCGGTTCGATGAGGTGACCGACGAGATCAAGACGGTCCCGTTCAAGGTCGTCAAGGGTGAGAACGACACCGCCCGGATCGAGATCATGGGCAAGATCTACTCACCCCAGGAAATGTCGGCCATGGTGCTGCAGAAACTCAAGGCTGCCGCGGAGGATCACCTCGGTGGACCGGTGGAGAAGGCGGTCATCACCGTCCCGGCCTATTTCAACGACGCCCAGCGCCAGGCCACCAAAGACGCCGGTCAGATCGCCGGTCTCGAGGTCCTTCGGTTGGTGAACGAGCCAACGGCCGCGGCCCTGGCCTACGGTCTGGACAAGAAGAACGACGAGACCATCGCGGTCTTCGACTTCGGCGGCGGCACCTTTGATATTTCAATTCTCGAGGTCGGCGCCGGGGTGGTCGAAGTCAAGTCGACCAATGGCGACACCCATCTCGGTGGAGACGACATCGACCAGGTGGTCATCGACTGGTTGGTCGATGAGTTCAAGAAAGACCAGGGCGTTGATCTCAGCAAGGACCGTATGGCCCTCCAGCGGCTCAAGGAAGGTGCCGAGAAGGCGAAGATGGAACTCAGCTCGACCATGGAGACGGACATCAACCTGCCCTTCGTCACCGCGGATGCATCGGGCCCGAAACATCTCGCCCTCAAGCTGACGCGTTCGAAATTCGAGCAGATGATCACCCCGTTGGTCGATCGGACATTGGAACCCACCCGCAAGGCCCTCAAGGACGCCGGTCTCGAGGCCAAGGATGTCGACGAGGTGGTTCTGGTCGGCGGATCCACTCGTATCCCGATGGTGCAGAAGGTGGTCACCGAGTACTTCGGCAAGGAACCTCACCGCGGGGTCAACGCCGACGAGGTTGTCGCCATCGGTGCGGCCGTCCAGGCGGGAGTGCTCTCGGGCGAAGTCAAGGATGTCCTTCTTCTCGACGTGACGCCCCTGTCCCTCGGCGTCGAAACACTCGGCGGTGTCACGGATGTGGTGATCCCGAGGAACACCACCATTCCGACCCGAAAGAGCAAGGTCTACTCGACTGCTGACGACAACCAGAATCAGGTGGAGATCCACGTTCTTCAGGGTGAGCGCCCGATGGCGCCGGACAACCGAACGTTGGGTCGGTTCCACCTCATGGGGATCCCTCCGGCGCCGCGCGGGATTCCCCAGGTCGAGGTGACGTTCGATATCGATGCCAACGGAATTCTTCACGTCGCCGCCAAGGACCGAGGAACCGGTCAGGAACAGAAGATCCAGATTACGAGTTCCTCGGGGCTCAGCGACACGGAGATCGACCGGATGGTCAGCGAAGCTCAGACTCACGCTTCCGACGACGAGGAAAAGCGCAAGCGAATCGAAACCAGAAACCAGCTCGACGGGCTCGTCTATGCCTCCGAGAAGCTCATCTCCGAGAATCGGGAGAAGCTGCCGGAAAGCGAAACCAGGGCGATCGAGGAAGTCATCGCAGAAGCCAAGAAGGCCCTTGAAGACGGCGCCGAAGATCAGATGCAGGCGATCCACGAGCGGCTCACCCAGGCCTCGCACAAGATTGCGGCGACGTTGTACCAATCGGCGACCGCCGCCGGCGCCGCGGGTTCGGACGCTCCTGGAGCCGGTCCCTCCGCGCAATCGGATGCGGGCGATGCTGATGACGGAGTCATCGACGCCGAGTACGTGGATGTGGAAGCCGAAGAAGAGAAGTAACCTCTGTGTTGTGCCGGGTGGCGGACTCAGGCGTCCGCCTCCCGGCTTTTTCTTTTGGTCGATGGTTTTTTGCCGGCTCGAGGATCGGTGATAAAGTCAGAGATGATCATCAGAACCACCGTTCACTTTGCCGGTTGACGACCGCAGGACTCTGAGCGGTCGATTTGCTGGAGGGTTCGTGAAGTCCAAACCGCGATATCGAATGATCTCCTGGGTCGCGGAGAAGTACAACGTACACCCGCAGACCCTGCGACTGTGGGAGCGTGAGGGCCTGATTCGGCCCAGCCGTTCCCAGGGCAACACCCGCCTTTATGATGAGCGCGCCTGCGAGCAACTCGAAGCCATTTTGACCTTGACCCGGGATCTCGGAGTCAACCTTGCCGGCGTCGAGATCATCCTCAGCCTCAAGGATCAGATCGACCGGCTCCAGGCCGAAAACACGATGCTGAAGAAACTGGTTCGACAGGCCATCAGCACCAAGGACCAGATTCCTCGGTACCACGCCCTGGTCAGGGTCGAGACCGGATCGATCCAGACTGTGGACGAGGAATGACGGAGACGGCGAACCGAGCATCCAGTTCCGAATCGGCGACCCTTCGCCGCTATCTCCAGGAGATTTCCCGTTATCCCCAACTGTCCCACGAAGACGAAGTCGCGCTCGCCCGGAGAGTGCACGATGGCGACGAGGACGCGGTGCGGTCGCTGGTCGAGTCGAATCTCAGGTTTGTCGTGGCGTACGCGAAGAGATACCGGAATCCGAATGTTGCGTTTCTCGATCTCATCCACGAGGGAAACCTGGGATTGATCCAAGCTGCGAAAAAATATGCTCCCTTCGAGGAAGGTCACGACGTCAAGTTCATCACCTATGCGGTGTGGTGGATCCGGCAGGCGCTCCTTCACGCCCTCGCCGAACACGCCGGGGCGTTCCGCCTGCCGCAGAAACAGGCCAACAACCTCTACCGCCTCGAACGGATCAGGGCATTGCTGAGTGAAAAATCCGGCCGTCAACCCACCGATCCGGAGCTGGCGAGGGAACTCGGTCTCTCGGTCGATGATGTGCGGGTCCTCACCCAGGCCTCACGGTCGTCGCTGTCGCTGAATGAGCCCGTCGATGTCGAGGGCGACTCCGAACTCGGCGATCTGCTCGAACAGACGGTCATGCCGAACACCGACGAGAGGATCCTGCGAGAGTCCTTCCTGCTCGCTCTGGCCGACGCACTCGGAGAACTGCCCAAACGAGAACGCCAGGTCTTGGAGCATCGGTTCGGCCTCGAGGATGACCACCCCAAGACGCTTCGGGAAATCGGCGAGATTCTCGGTCTTTCCCGTGAACGAGTGCGACAGATCGAGAGCCGCGCGCTCAACCGGCTTCGACGATCGCACAAGACGCAGTCGCTTGCGGGTTACCTTTAAGAATTCTCAATTTTGAATTCTCAATTCTTAATTGCATCGCACCTGTACCTCAAGGCCAAACGACAAATTTGAATACATCGCAACCGTTTCTCAGGGTCCTGCGATGGAACTAAAAATTCAAAATTAAAAACTAAGAATTGACGCCGTCGTCATCGGCATCAGAATCCTCGTCGTTCGGGACAGCGTCCTGGTCGACCTTGGGGCGGCGTACGACCCACGTCCCGGCGAGGACGTCGTGGAGAGCGCGGCGATCGGGGCGGAGGATGATGAGGAGATGACCCATCCCGAGGGTGACCGAACTCACCGAGTAGGCTGCGAGCCTGAGGAAGGCGCGCGATAGCCCGATGGGGGATCGGCCCCGGTGGTCGACGATTCTCAGGCCGAGAATCCACTTGCCGATGGTGGCGCCGATGAGGCCCCAGCCGACCGCGAAGTAACACCACCAAAGAGCGATCCAGAGCCCGAGAATCCCGGCCGCATGAGCGATCAAGCCCGGGTCCATCAGCGAGCCGAGGAACGCCGAGGGGTCGTCGATCGCCATCTGCCAGTCGAGATCGCGACCAGCGGGATAGGCGAGGAGAAAGCACACGCCGCAAAACACGACCATATCGATGACGGTGGCTGGCAATCGGCGGAGGAGCCCCGCCGTCTGGAGGCCGGCGGGAGCCTGTTCCAGTTCCCCGGGATCGATCACAGCGGGGTCAAGCCGCCATTCTTCTGGTGATCGAGCCACAGCCCCGCGAAGGCGTAGAGGAAGCGAAATCGCGACCGGTAGATCTGTTCCAGGCTTTCGGTGTCGGCGCGGTAGAGCATGTCGTCGATAAACCAGAGAAAACGCCGTTCGACCTCTCGAGCGCGATCGAGGCTGCTCGCAGAGAGTTCGAGCATTTCAAAAAGGCGGTCGGGGTTGGAAGCCGCAGCCAATCGCTCGATTTCTCGACGTTCTTCCTCCATCTTGACCCTGAGGGCGGCGCTGGTGAGAAAGAACTGTTCGAGATGGCGCTGTTCGCTGTCCTCGTCGGACTGTTTCTCCACCAGGTTCCGATAGACCCCGACCTCCCAGGATTCAAGACCGAGGCTCTTGATCTCGGGCGCCTCGATGACCTGCTCCGGAGTCCGATCCCACACAACGAGTTCCAGCGCGAACATGATCTTGTGCAGAACCTCGTTGAGAAGGGCATCGCTGGGAAGCAGATCCGTGATCGAGGTGATCGGCGGGTCGTCTGGTCGGCGGGCGCTCAGCGGGGAATTCGCTGTTTGCTGGGGGTCGCCGGCGGCTTCGGGAAACTCCTTGCGGTCGTTGCCCTGATCGGCTTTGGTCGCGGGGGCGGGTGCCGCGGGTTTGCGCTCCTTGATGGTCCCGAGCAGATCGGCCGCGGTCGAATCGAAGTGGGCAAGGACATCGTGCATGGACTGGCGAAGATCGAGGATGTCCGAGCGTTTGACGTTGTGTTGCCGTCGGGCGTCCTCAAACCTCACGCGGGTCTTGCGGAAGACCTCGATCTTCTCCTTGATCTCGAGGGTGGCGAGATCGGGGTTCTTCTTCAGATAGCGTTCGATGTCAAAAATCCGGTTGGTTCCTTCGAGGAGCTGCCGCTCCTCGATATCGAAGAGGTCGCGGAATCGGTTCCTCGCGGCGATATTGGCCGCGGTGATTTCATAGAGGATCGGCGGATGGAGAATGGCGCGCCCGATTCGGGTCTTGAAGCCCCGGAGGCGATCGTAGACCCTGGATTGGACGAGGGTATCGAAATCCCCGATTCGCTCGAATTCCTCCCGCAGCTCGGCGACCGCCTCGACCAGCGGTTTCTCCTCGGATGGAGGCAGAGGAACGAGACCGGCGAACGCGGCAAGGCGCTCGAATGTGGCCAGGAGCTCCGGCCGCGCGCGTTGGATCAGATCGTCCTTCTCCGACGGCGCTTCCGCGAGACGGGTGAGAAGGATGTCCAGCTTGTCGAAGGTCTCCTGCTCGAGGTGGCGCGACATGAGATAGAACTTGACCAGGGCAAAGAGGATCTTCTCATCCTGGCGTTTGAGATGGTCGAAGAAACGCCTGAGATACGAAGGCCCGAACTCGCGCTCGAGGCGTTCGAGCTCTCGTTGGATTCGTTCGAGTTCTCGATCGATCTGTTCGAACTCGATCAGGACTCTCTTGTCGATGTCGCCGCTGATCTGCGGAACAAGGAGTTGGATTCTCTGATACAGCCCCTGAAAATCATAGTCGTACGGAATCGATCCTTCGTTCCGGTGCTTGTAGACGCCGGCCAAAAACTGAAAAAACGTCCACAACGATCGGAAACGATCCGAAAGGTCAGTGTAACGTTCGCTCAGCTCGTGCACCGTTCCGGTTGCCATATACCAATACGATACACTGCGCTGCGATGCCAGACAACGGAAGGGAGGAGAAATGTTAGGACCCGTCGTCGTGCCTCAATCGGCCATCGAGGAAATGCTGGACCGGCTCGCTCGAGAGATCAATGCCGACATGGTGTCGAAATCGCCGGTTTTTGTCGGTGTGCTCAAGGGCTGCGTGTTCTTTTTTACCGATCTGGTGATGCGCCTCAATCGTTCGGTGGAGATGGATTTCATCCAGGTTTCGAGCTATGGAGCGAGTACGACGTCATCGGGTTCGGTTGTGCTGGTCAAGGACATCACGGTGGATGTTCGCGACAGGGATGTCTATCTGGTCGAGGATATCGTCGATACCGGGACCACCTTGACCGATGTCATTCGGCTGATCGATGCCCGCCATCCGCGGTCGATTCGGGTTGTTGCGCTGCTGTCGAAACCATCGCGGCGCCAGGTTGAGGTCGAGATCCCCTTTCTCGGAACTGAAATCGAGGACCGGTTCGTGATCGGCTACGGATTGGATTTCGACGAACGGTATCGAAACCTCCCGGAAATCCACGAAATGATCCAGGAGCAGTGAAGACGGTCCGGGTTACAATGCACCGAATTTGAGATGCCCGGCTGCGAGGGCCCAGGAGAGGGAGAGGCGATGAATCCAGGCGATCTGCGCGTGTTGATTCGCGGTGCCGGTGAGCTGGCGTCGGCAACGGCCCACCACCTTTTCTCGCAGGGTTTTGTTCGGATCTTCATGCTCGACCGCCGTTTTCCCAAAGCCGTGCGGCGCAAGGTCTGTTTCAGCGAGGCGGTGCTCGACGGGAGTCAGACGATTCAGGGCGTCGTGGCGCGATTCGCCCCCGACCTCGCCGCGGTCGAAGCCGCTCACGACCGGGGTGAGATTGCGGTCGGGGTGATCAACCACGAAGCCGTGCTCGAGGCGTGGAAGCCCGATATCTTCATCGAGGCGTCGATGCAGCGGAGGAACTGGGGGCTCAAGCGTGACAGCGCACCCATCGTCATCGCCCTCGGCCCCGGTTACATCGCTCACAAGGACTGCGACGCGGTGGTGGATACGGTTCGCGGTCCTCAAGTTGGGAACATCCTCGAGGATACCGGTGAGCATCTCGCCGATGCGCCGCCGGCCCAGATCATGGGATTCTCCCAGGAGCGCACCATGAAGGCGGTCCGTGACGGCATCTTCTTCACCCAGCACAGGATCGGCGACATCGTCGAACGCGGCGAGCGGATCGGAACCGTCGTTTCGGTCTATGGTGTCGACGATTACCGCCGGGGTGTGCCGGTCGACGCGTCGTATTCGATCACCGCTCGCATCGGCGGGGTGATCCGCGGGTTGCTGCGCGACGGCGTTCCAGTCAAGGCGAACGACAAGATCGGGGATGTCGATCCGCGCGGCGCGACCGAAGACCTCGACCATGTTTCCGACAAGTCCCACCGTGTCGCTGAAGGCGTGCACGAAGCCTTGCTGAGCCTGGTTGCCGAGCTCAAGAAGTCGGAATAGAGACCCGCAAAAAGGGCAGTGATCGTGTGGTCTGAAAAACCGATCCGTCGCAAGCTGATGCGTTTTCGGCCGCCGGTGCTCGCCCTCGGCGGCGGTGGAGCTCGCGGATTCGTTCACATCGGCGTGATGAGGGTGCTCGATGCACACTCGATCGGCGTCCGGGCCATCGTCGGAACCAGCATGGGATCGCTGATGGGAGCGATGTATCTCGTCCACGGCGACGCTTCATCGGTCGAGAAACGTTGGCGTGAGGCCTTGGAACTGGGGATTCTCCCCACGGTTCGCCAGGTCAGGATGGTGCCGCGAGCGGAAAAGAAGGAGCATCCGCTCATCCAGGTCGCCCGCCAGATCAAGAATCAGGTCGTGGTGTCGTTTGCGCTCAACAGGAGCACCGTTCTCGATGGGGCCGTCCTCGATCACGCGGTGGATCACCTGCTGCCGGACATGCTCATCGAGGATCTGCCACGACCGTTCGTTGCCGTTGCCACCGATCTCGAGTCAGGGTCGGAGGTCCGGCTGAGCCGGGGTTCTTTGAGGATGGCCGTGAAGGCGTCGAGCTCGATACCGGGCATGGTGCCGGCGAAGCTGGTCGACGACCGGTCACTGGTTGACGGGGGAGTGGTGGCGGAGGTCCCCGTGGCGGCAGCCCGGGAGCGGGGCCGACCGGTCCTTGTGGTGGATGCTTCGATGGAGATCCCGCCCGTCGAAACGGACGACCTGGCCCTGGACACCATGATGAGGACGCAGATGATGACCGCTCAACTTCTCAGACAACGCCAACTCGCGGATGCCACCTGGGTGATTCGCCCGCAGATCGGCCACGTCGCCTGGGCCGATTGGGGAACCATCGACGAAATGATCGAGGCGGGGGAAACCGCGGCATGGGAGTTCTTCGGCACTGCGGGTTAGACGTCAGACGTGAGATCTTGGACGTCTCACGTCTCACGTCTCACGTCTGACGTCTCACGTCCTCACTCCGGGAAGTTTTTTGCGTGGTTCTCCCGTGCCTGTTCGAGCCACTTCTTCCAGGTCCTGGACTCATCGAGGAGATCGCTGACCTTGACCGGTTTGACCTGCCGCCGCTTGAGTTCCTTGACGAACCTCGGGAGTTCGGCCCACGGTGGTTCGGATCGCTCGGTGGCAAGATGCATGAGCACGATCCCGCCCTCGAGATGGGGGAAGCCCAAGAGCCGATCCATCATTTTTCGTGAGTCCTGGTAGAGGCTCGAGTGCTCGTCGGCAACCCAATCTCGGGAATCGAGGGAGGCGCCTTCGAGTGAGCTCCAGCGCACATGGAGGTACCCGAGCTCCAAGGCCCAGCCCCGCAACGCGGAGTTCTCCTCGCCATAAGGCGCCCGCCAAAGCGGAGCCATGGGCCGGCCCGTGGCTTTTCGAAAGGCGGTTTCGGTGCGGATGAGCTGGTCGACCAACAACGCCTTGCTGACACCGGGGAGAAGCTTGTGACGCCGATTTTCGGCATAGGACGTGAGGTGAGGGTGGGAGAAGGTGTGGTTGCCGACCTCGTGACCTTCGAGAACGGCTCGGCGAACGATCTTGGGATAGCGCTCGACAAAGCCCCCGGTGACGAAGAGCGTGATCTTGAGATCCAGTTCCTTCAAGAGATCGAGGAGTTCGGTCGTCCCATTCGAGGACGCGTTGCCGTCGAAGGTCACGGCGATTCGATTGCCGGCGTCGGTCACGAGGTGAAGGACGGGTGGACTCAGCCGCGAGGTTGTGGACATTTTCGAGGCCGAGGTGCCGCCGGCCGGTGGCGTTTTCCTCGCATCCGGGATGGCCGGCACCGTCGTCCGTGTCGAGGTTCGGGTCGGTGTTGTCGTTGCGGTTGGAGTCGCGGTGCCGGGGGATCTCTTCGTCGGGGTCGAAGGTCGGGTCGGAGGTTGCGCCGTTATTTCCGTGACCGACCGGGGCGGCGCGCCGGCAGGGGTGAAGGTTGGCGGCGATGCGATGGGTTCGGGGGCCCCGGCGAGGGCCGCCAACTCGAGAACCGACTCATCCGTGATCCCGGGATCCGCCATCGACGCCCGCCCGTGATCGTCGAGAGTGACGGCTCGGATGGGATCACCGTCGGCGAAGATCACGACCGTCGCTCCCGGCGATCCCTGGATCGCGATGGTCAGGGTGTCGCCGTCTCTCACCGTGGTGGCCATGGCATGGGGCAGGGGGGCCGGAGCCTGACCGGTGTCGCCCGAGACGGCGGAGAGCCTCATCGCCAGCACGGTGATCCAGGTTCCGGCGCCGAGGAAGACGAGTGTGATGACCAGGGCGGCGAAGAATGGTGAAACGGGTGATTTGACGACAGATGCGACCCACTTGCGGCTGCGGTTTACGAGATCGAGAAACCGGCACCTCCACCCACAGAAGATGTGGCCGTGGATGGGGCGAACACAACGGTCGCAGAGCCACTTGCCGCAGCTGCGGCACCGCAAACTCGCTTCCCGCGATGGGTGATGTGCGCAGTGCGACGTCACCCGCACGCGGGCACGCTCCGACTGCGGTTGCCGTCCCGGCGATCTCGATTCGGGCTCGCCACGGAGGTTGCTGTAGAATCGTCGCGCCGAAGCGCGGACGAGGAATCAACGCCCGCGCCCGTTCCGTCACAGGACGCTGATCTCGGTCGGCTGGGAGAGAAAACCCTCATGTGGAATGTACCTAACAGTTTGACGCTCCTCCGCATCGTTATGGCGCCACTCCTGGTGGTGGTCTTGCTGACCGAGTTCCCGGATAAGGAAATCTGGGGCCTGGTGATTTTCTTGATCGCAGCTCTGACCGACGCGCTCGACGGATTGATCGCCCGCCGCACCAATAGAATAACCGTTACCGGTGCGATGCTCGACCCCATTGCCGACAAGCTGCTCATGAGTGCGGCTTTCATCTCTCTCGTCGAGCTCGGCCTGGCGCCGGCCTGGATGGTCACCATCATCGTCGGACGTGAATTCGCCGTGACCGGATTGCGGCTGATCGCTTTGGAGAGAAACGTGCCGATCTCGGCCAACGCCTGGGGGAAGGCGAAGACCACGACCCAGATCATTGCCGTGTCGCTGCTCATCTTCGGTTCACATTTGGGGTCGTTGAGAGTTCTCGGGCCCATCATGCTCTGGGTTGCGTTGATCCTGACCATCATTTCGATGGTGGTGTATTTTCGGCAGAACTGGCGGATCATCCGTGAAGCCGAGCAGTGAGGTGATCGCGTTCGCCACAGGTCGGGCCCGCAAGATCACATCGTCGGTTCTGAGGCGGTCTTCCGGGCTGCCGTTCGGCATCGGCGGTGAGGAGAAGAGATGATCCGCAAACTGACGGTCGATGAACTCGCGTGGACATGTCCGGATGACTGGCTCGACTGGTCGAACTCCTCGGAAATCGAATCCGCTTCCACCATCGTCGGTCAGGATCGAGCGGTCGAAGCCATCGCGTTCGGCCTCGGCATGCCGGGAATTGGATACAACGTCTTCGTGACCGGTCTGTCGGGCACCGGCCGTTTGACCACCATCAAACGGTACCTGGAACAGGTCGATGGAGATCGATCCTCTCCCGACGACATCTGTTTTGTCTACAACTTCCGCAACCCCGAAGAACCGAAGGTCCTGTTTCTCGAAGCCGGCGCCGGCCGCCGGCTCCGCGACGGTATGGATGGCCTCATCGAGGAACTCGCTGAAGGCCTGCCGAAGATCATCGTGGACAAGGAGTTCCGGACGAGACTCGAGCGCGCCGTCGAGGGTTTCGAAAGCCAGGAACGGAAGATGGTCGAGGCCTTTGACCTCGAGGTCCGGGAGGCCGGTTTCTCCATGGTTCAGATCCAGGCCGGACCCATCTCCCGACCGGAGATCATGCCGGTTGTCGATGACAACCCGGTCGCCATCGATGATCTGCACGCCCTTCTCGGCGAGGGCAAGATCGACGAGAAAGGGTACGCAGCGCTCAAGGAGAGGCACAAGGCGCTCTCACAGAAGCTCAGGGACGTCTTCGACGCTGTCGTCGAGTTGCGCCGTCAGGCCCAGGAAGAGATCGTCCAGGTTCGCCGGCGGCTGCTCCATCCGACCTTTGAGAATGCGGTTCGCCGGGTCCTGGTCGATGTCACCGACGAACGGGCGAAACCGTATCTCGACGCGGTGCAGGAGGATCTCGAGGAGAGGGTCGAGGTCTTTGTCGTCGACGATGAAGATGCCGGTATCGACCGGTTCATCCGCTGGCGGGTCAACCTGGCGGTGGACAACTCCCATCTCGAGGGTCGTCCGGTGGTCATGGAGACCGAGCCCTCCTACACCAACCTCTTCGGAACCATCGAGCGGACCCTCCTCCCGTCCGGTGAGACCTCGACCTCCTTCATGCGGATCAGCGCGGGATCGATGCTGCGCGCCAACGGCGGGTATCTCGTCGTCAACGCCGAGGACATTCTCATGGAACCGCGGGTCTGGCCCGGCATCAAGCGCGCTCTGCGCTATCGGCGGGTCCAGATCCAGGCCTGGGAAAACGCCGTCTTCGGCGCCGCCTTGCTCAAGCCGGAGCCGGTGCCGATTCACGTCAAGGTCGTGGTCATCGGTGATCGACGCATCTACGACCTGCTCTACCGACGCGACGCGGATTTTTCCAAGATCTTCAAGGTTCTGGCGGATTTCGATTCGGTGATCTCGCTGACTCGAGAGCACGCCGGCGATATTCTCTCCGTTTTGCAGAAGGTGGCCGAGGAGGAGGAGATCCTCCCGATGGACCGCTCCGGGATGGCCGCGATGCTCGAACATGCGGTGCACCTCGGGAGCTGGCGCCGGCGTTTCTCGAGCCGGTTTTCCGATCTTGCCGATCTTCAGCGGGAAGCTGAGTTCCAGGCACGGAGCGATCGGTCTGAGGTCATTCAGGGTCGGCACGTCTATGCGGCCGAAGCCGCCCGGCACCGCCGGCACGGTCTGACCGAGGATCGGACCCACGAGCTCATCGCCGACGGCGTTGTCCATGTCGCCACCGACGGTGAGGTCGTCGGCCAGGTCAACGGCCTGGCGGTTTATGATCTCGGTCACCATCGTTACGGGAAGCCGTCGCGAATCACCGCGCGGGTCGGTCTCGGGCGGGAAGGCGTCATCAATATCGAACGTCTTGCAGGGCTTTCGGGCCCCACTTACGACAAGGGCGTCGGGATTCTCACCGGGTTCCTCCGCGGCGCATTTGCCCGCCGGGCGCCGCTCACCATGGCATGTTCGGTGACCTTCGAGCAGTCCTACGGCGGGATCGACGGCGATTCGGCGTCATCGACCGAAATCTACGCCATCCTCTCGGCCTTGGCGGAGATCCCGATCAAGCAGGGGATCGCGGTCACCGGTTCGGTGGATCAGTACGGATGGGTCCAGGCCATCGGTGGCGTCAACGAAAAGATCGAAGGGTTTTTCCGAGTCTGCAAGAGCACCGGTCTGACCGGCCAGCAGGGCGTCGTGATCCCGGCGAGCAACGTCCTCGACCTCCATCTCGCAACCGAGGTCGTCGATGCGGTCCGTGAGGGTTGCTTCAACGTATGGGCGGTGGAGAGCATCGAAGGCGGGATCGAGCTCCTGACCGGGGTCGAGGCCGGCGAATGGTCGGACGAAGAGGGTTGGACGGAGGGCAGCGTCTTCGCTCGGTGCCAGGAGCGTCTCGACGAGATGGCGCGCCTGATGCGGCTGGCGGGCAAGGGCATGCCCGCATCGGACGGGGGGGACAACGGCGTACGGAGGTTCGAAAACGGCGACGAGAGCGATGAAGATGAGGACGACGATGGTGACGAGGCGCACACAAGTTGAGACTGGCTGCAGGTTTTACCCGCTCTCGAGTTGACACGCTGTTTCTCGCGAGGGCATAATCGGCGGGCGAAAAGCCTCCGCGAACGCGGAGCATGTCTTGGTGGAGGGGACGTGCCGAGGCGACTGAACACAATCATCATTGTTCCGCACAGCCAGGCGAAGTTCATCAAGTTCTCGTTCTCCACGAGGACATTGATTGCAGCTGGCGCGTCGTTGGCGCTGGCAGTCACCCTGAGTATCGTCGCCATCGCCTATTCCGGGAATGCGGTGAGTCGGCGAGCCGATGTTCAGAGGCTCCAGGCCGAGAACCAGGAATTGGCCGGCGTCAATTCTGAACTCGCCGGAACCATCGCGGAAGTCCAGGCCAGGCTCGATGATTTTGAAGAACGTACCGCTCGGCTTGCGCTCGCGGCCGGGATGCAGGGCAACGCGGCAGGAATCGCCGGATCGAACGCAGTCAACAACGAGGTCGGCAGCGGAGGCCCCTACGATCGACTCCCCGACGGCCCCGAGACATTGAGGCTCCAGGGCCAGTGGATCGATCAGCAGCTCGATCTGGTGGCGACAAAGCTCGCCGAAACGGGAGATGTGCTGGCGTCGACCCCCACCATGGCGCCGACGGTCGGTGTTCTCACCGATGGCTTCGGCACCCGGAAGGATCCGATCACCGGCAGGAGGGCCTTCCACCGAGGTTTGGATATCTCGGCTCGCCGGGGAACTCCCGTCTATGCTCCGGCTGACGGGGTCGTGGTGTTTACCGGTCGCAACGGCGGTCTCGGCAGGACAGTCCGGATCTCACACGGATTCGGTTTCACGACGTTGTACGGTCATCTCAACGAGATTACCGCGGAGCTCGGCGACGAGGTCCGCCGGGGCGATCAGATCGGTGCCGTCGGCAACTCGGGACGGTCAACCGGGGCGCACCTCCACTACGAAGTTCAAGAGGACGGAAAATCGGTCGATCCGCTGTACTACATCCTCGATAGATTCTAGATTCCACTCGATCCGGAAAACGCCGCTCGCACGCTCTGCGTGCGAGCGGCGTTTTCCGGATGAGGCGAGGTTTCGGTTTCGATCGGCGACCGTGATTGAATTAGCGCGAAGGGTGAACTACCCTTCGGTCACCGCCGCAGGGAGGCAGGATTGGGCCGCCGGCCGCCGACGACGGTTAACGTGAGACAGGGGAACAGCATGAATCTGGTGGAAAAAGCCATCAGCTTGGTCATCGGCACCAAGCATGAACGAGACTTCAAGCGCATGAAGCCCATGGTCGATGCGATCAATGCGCTTGAACCGGAGATTGCAGCCCTGACCGACGATGAGATCAGGGCGCATTTCACCGCCATCGGCGAACGGGTCCGAGCCGGGATCCAGGATCTTCCCGACGATCCCAGGGAACGCACGCCGATTGTCCAGGCACTCCTCGACGCCGAGCTGACCGAGGTTTTCGCTCTCGTTCGCGAGGCGTCTCGGCGCACGGTCGCGATGAGGCACTTCGATGTTCAGCTCATGGGCGGGATCGTCCTCCACGAAGGCAGGATCGCCGAGATGCGGACGGGTGAGGGCAAGACCCTGGTCGCGACGCTGCCGGTCTGCCTCAACGCGCTGACCGGGCGGGGCGTCCACGTGGTGACGGTGAACGACTATCTCGCACGCCGCGATGCCGATTGGATGGGGAAGATCTATGGCTTTCTCGGGCTCTCGGTCGGTTGCATCCAGAATCAGATGAACGACGCGGAGCGGCAGAAGGCCTATGGCGCCGATATCACCTACGGCACCAACAATGAATTCGGTTTCGACTACCTCCGCGACAACATGAAGTTCGACCTCGCGCGAATGGTGCAGCGAGGCCACGTCTTCGCCATCGTCGACGAGGTGGACTCGATTCTGGTCGACGAGGCGAGAACCCCGCTCATCATTTCGGGCCCCTCGGAGGTCTCGGTCGATCTCTACTATCGGGTCGATCAGATCATCCCCAAGCTTCAGAAAGGGGAGGAAATCGAAGACAAGCACGGCAACAAAGAGGTCACCGGAGACTACCTTGTCGACGAAAAGTCACAAACGGCGACCCTCACCGATGCCGGCATGGCGACCGCCGAGAGGCTCCTCAACGTCGAGAACCTCTATGACCCGTCCCAGACCGATCTGCTGCATGCGGTCAACCAGGGGTTGCGGGCGCACTCCCTATACCAGCGCGATCGCGAGTACATCATCAAGGACGGTGAGATCATCATCGTTGACGAGTTTACCGGCCGTCTGATGGCGGGCAGGCGCTGGTCCGACGGTCTCCACCAGGCGGTCGAGGCCAAGGAGAAGGTCAAGATCC
The DNA here is from genome assembly GCA_963823445.1 of uncultured Acidobacteriota bacterium. Classification (GTDB taxonomy): domain Bacteria; phylum Acidobacteriota; class Thermoanaerobaculia; order Thermoanaerobaculales; family Sulfomarinibacteraceae; genus JAHECW01. The sequence goes on along the minus strand of CAWGLT010000007.1, from coordinate 270,212 downwards.
AGTCCGAGAACCAGACCCTGGCGACCATCACCCTGCAGAACTACTTCCGGATGTACGACAAGCTCGGCGGGATGACCGGCACCGCGGAGACCGAAGCCGAGGAGTTCGAGAAGATCTACGGTCTCGATGTTTCGGTGATCCCGACCAACGCCGACATGATCCGCGTCGACAGCCCGGATCTCGTGTACCGCACCGAAAAGGAAAAATTCAAAGCGGTCATCGAAGAGATCGCCGACAGCAACGAAAGGGGCCAACCGGTCCTGGTCGGCACGGTGTCCATCGAAAAATCCGAACGATTGAGCAAGCTCCTTCAACGACGGAAGGTCAAGCACGTTGTTCTCAACGCGAAGTATCACGAACGGGAGGCGGATATCGTCGCCCAGGCCGGTCGATACGGTGCCGTGACCATCGCGACCAACATGGCCGGCCGCGGCACCGACATCGTCCTCGGTGGCAATCCTGCGGGTCTGGCGCGGATGGAGGCCGACCCGCTTCAGGACCCGGAGGCCTTCGCAGCTGCGCTCGAGAAATCCACCGCTCAGTGCGCCGTGGAGAAGGCCAAGGTTCTCGAAGCGGGTGGGCTCCAGATCATCGGCACCGAGCGGCACGAGTCGCGCCGGATCGACAACCAGCTCCGCGGACGATCCGGTCGCCAGGGCGATCCGGGTGCAACGCGGTTCTTCCTGTCCTTTGACGACGACCTCATGCGCATTTTCGCTTCCGACGGGGTTCGCAAGATGATGGACCGGCTCGGCATGGAGGAAGATGTTCCCATCGAGTCGAAGATGGTCACCAAATCCATCGAACGAGCGCAGACTCAGGTCGAGGGCCGCAACTTCGAGATGCGGAAGCACCTCCTCGAGTACGACGATGTGATGAACAAGCAGCGTGAGGCGGTGTATCGCCTCCGCAGGCGGATTCTCGAGGGTGTCGAAGGTCGGGACTATATTCTCCGTGTTGTCGGTGAGATCGTCGACTCGCTGATCGATCGCCACTGTCCGGCGGAGGTCGACCCGGACGACTGGGAAACCACCTCACTGACCACCGAGTACCGCGCCTACTTCGGTATCCGGATCGAGAGCCTCGGGGTGGATTTCGCGACCATCGCCCTGCCGGATCTCGAAGAGAAGCTCACCGCGGGCGCCCGGGACCACTACGATTCCCGGGTCGCGCAGTTCGGCGAAGAGAATTTCGCGCGGCTCGAACGTTTTCTTCTTCTCGATACCGTCGATCGCCAGTGGAAAGACCACCTGCTCGCTCTCGACCACCTCCGCGAGGGCATCGGTTTGAGAGCCTATGGCCAGCGAAATCCTCTGGTGGAGTACAAGCGCGAGAGCTATGCGCTCTATGAAGACATGTGGGAGCGCATCGAAGATCACGTGGTGAAGTTCCTCTACCACGCAGAGCCGGTCGAGAAGCTGGAGCACCGTCGGCAGGCGGTGGCGACCACCACGTCTCATCCGGAGGCGCGAGCGCTGCAGGCGTCCCATGACCAGCAGGAGCGGGTCGCCAACACCCCGGTCGGACAGGCGAGCGCGCCGGTCACGATTCGGCGGCAACAACCCAAGGTTGGACGAAACGATCCCTGCCCTTGCGGTTCTGGGAAGAAGTACAAGAAATGCCACGGCACGCCGTCCGCGGAAAAGGGGTAGAGGATGGATGACTCAATTCCGATCGGTCTGACTTTCGACGACGTCCTGCTGGTGCCTTCGCGCTCGGAAGTTCACCCCAACGCAGTGGATGTCTCGACCATCCTCGCACGCGGCGAGATCCGATTGAACCTGCCCATCGTCTCGGCGGCCATGGATACGGTCACCGAGGCCAAAATGGGCATCGCCATGGCCCAACACGGCGGCATCGGGATCATCCACAAGAACATGCCGATCGCTCGGCAGGCCGAGCAGGTCGACCGGGTCAAGCGTTCGGAGTCCGGGATGATCGTCGACCCGGTGACGGTGCGACCCGAGCAATCGGTGCAGGAAGCGCTCGATGTGATGGCTCATTTCCACATTTCGGGCCTTCCGGTGATCGGTCCACTGGGTCAACTCAAGGGCATTCTGACCAACCGGGATCTTCGGTTCTGCACCGAGTACGATCGACCGATCTCCGACTTCATGACCCATAAGGACCTCGTCACCGCGCCCGTCGGCACCACCCTCGACGAGGCCAAGGCGCTGTTGCACAAGAACCGGATCGAGAAACTGCTCATCGTCGGCGAAGACGGAAGCATCAAAGGGCTCATCACCGTCAAGGACATCAAGAAGGCGCACGACTATCCCAATGCCTGCAAGGACCACCTCGGTCGGCTGCGCGTGGCCGCCGCCATCGGTGTTTCCGGAGATCTCCACGATCGCTGCGCCGCGCTCATCGAACGGCAGGTCGATGTGCTCTGTCTCGACAGTTCTCATGCCCATTCCCGCGGTGTGCTCGATGCCGTCGCGAAGGTCAAACAGAGTTTTCCCGACACCCCCCTGATCGTCGGCAATATCGCGACCCCCGCCGCCGTCCGGGATCTCATCTCCCTCGGCGTCGATGCCGTCAAGGTCGGCATCGGTCCGGGTTCGATCTGCACCACCCGGATCGTGACGGGCGCTGGAATGCCCCAGATCACCGCTATCCAGGAGTGCTCCCGCGAGGCGCACGAGCATGGGATCCCGGTGATCGCCGACGGCGGGATCCGGTTCAGCGGCGACATCAGCAAGGCTCTCGCCGCCGGCGCCGACACCGTGATGATCGGCTCGCTTTTCGCCGGGGTCGAGGAGTCGCCCGGCGAACAGATCCTCTATCAGGGCCGGACATTCAAGGCCTATCGTGGGATGGGCTCCATCGGTGCCATGAAGGAGGCCGAGGGCTCGCGCGACCGCTACTTCCAAGGGGGCGAAGACCTCTCGAAACTCGTTCCCGAGGGGATCGAGGGGATGGTGCCGTACAAGGGTCCCGTGGCCGACCAGCTGACCCAGCTCATCGGCGGTCTGCGTGCCGGGATGGGGTTGGCCGGTTGCGCCTCCATCGAAGAGTTCCACGGCAAGTCGAAGTTCATCCGGGTGACTGCTGCAGGGCTCAAGGAGTCCCACGCCCACGATGTCGTCATCACCAAGGAAGCGCCGAACTACCGCACCGATCGGTAGCACGCGGGCGGAGTTCGTGTGGGTCAGTCGTTCATCGCAGGGGAGCCGGATCGTTCCTAGTCTTCGTTTACCGGTCGTGGAAGCCGCGACGGTGCGTTTGAAACACTAAGGACACGAAGAATCACGAAGGTATTCACGAAGCATCGAACTATAGGCCCGGACTCCTGCCGAAAGGGAGGGCGAACTCAAGTGTGAGCCCGCGCGATGAGTCATCAAGATGCTCTTTGTGGCTTCATTGTGGTTCTTCGTGATCTTTGTGTTTCAATCAAGTCGTTGATGTCACGCCAACCGATCCGCGATGTCGTTGAACGTCGCCGTATCGAGAACCCGCCTCACGATTTACGACTCACGACTCGTTCTTCTCAGCTCGGACAATGTAGCGCTGTGGCGCGCTTCCGGCGTAGTAGAAGGGATAGCAGGTGACCAAGGTGATCGACGGACTCTCGGTGGGTTCGAGAACCCAGACATCCGGTGGATCGACAAGGAAGAGTTCGGTGATGGTGTAGCGGAGTGAGTGGGTGAGAGTCTCGAGCTCGATGACATCGCCCACCGCCACATCTTTGAGACCGCGGAAATAGCCGTCCCGGTGCCCGGCGATGCCGGTGTTTCCATCCTCGCCGGGGAGCGGCGTACCGTCGATATGGCCGACTCCGCGGTTGAGCGCGAGCTCGGTGGTGCCCGACAACACCGCGACCTCGAGGTCGATCTTGGGAATTCGCAGGATCGCGAGGGGCGCGTCGAAATCGTGTCCGAGGCTCTCTTCGTACTCGGCAATTCGGCCTTCGGCCCACAACGTGGTGTCCACCGGGAGCTCGAGAGGCAGTTCGTGGGGAACGATGGCCGGTGTGGAAGGACGCTGGATCTCGGCGCGGGCCCGCTCGAACGCCCTGATGTCGGCTTGACCGCCGATCCGGCCGTGCAGTTTCGCACCCACCCAGAATCCGAGGAGCGCCAGCCCAACCGCGATCAAGGTCCACTGAATTCGTTTCAGCGTCTGATTCCGTCCTGTCATCGAAGCGATAGTACTCCGTCTTGGCGAACCCATCTCTTGAAAAACCCCTTCGATTTCGAAGATCGAAGGGGTTTTTCAAGTATGAGCGGACCGTCAACGTCGGCGGGTGGCGCTCAATGCTAGACTTCCCGGCATGCGACGCAAAGCACTCATCACCGGCATCACCGGCCAGGACGGCTCATATCTCGCGGAACTCCTCCTCGGCAAGGGGTACGAGGTCCACGGTGTGGTCCGCCGGGCTTCCACGCTCAACCGACAGCGGATCGACCATCTGAGGGCTCGCGAGGACATCAAAGACAGATTCACCCTCCACTACGGCGATCTCGGGGATGCGGAGTCGCTGACGACGATTCTCTCTTCGGTCGGCCCCGACGAGGTCTACAACCTGGCGGCTCAGTCACACGTTGCGATCTCGTTCAAGATGCCGACCTACACCGGTGACGTCACCGGGCTCGGCACGGTTCGTCTCCTCGAGGCCGTGCGGCGTGAGGCGCCCGACGCCCGGTTCTACCAGGCATCAACCTCCGAGCTCTTCGGCAAAGTGGTCGAGGTGCCACAGCGTGAGTCGACGCCGTTTTACCCGCGGTCGCCGTACGGGGTCGCCAAGCTCTTCAGCTTCTGGGCGACGGTGAACTTCCGCGAAGCCTACGGCCTGCATGCCGTTAACGGGATCCTATTCAACCACGAGTCTCCGCGGCGAGGCGAGAACTTCGTCACCCGAAAGATCACGCGGGCTGCGGCTGAGATCGTCACCGGCCGGCGGGAGAGGGTTGCGTTGGGCAACCTCAACGCTCGCCGCGACTGGGGCTTTGCCGGAGATTTTGTCGAGGCCATGTGGATGATGCTCCAGGCCGATGAGCCCGCGGACTATGTCGTAGGAACCGGGGAGGATCATTCGGTTCGCGAGTTCTGCGTGCTTGCGTTTCGCGAGGCCGGGGTGGAGCTCGAGTGGGAAGGCGAAGGGATCGATGAGGTGGGCCGTGACCGGGCTAACGGTATGGTGCGGGTGGAGGTCAACCCGAAGCACTTCCGTCCCGCCGAGGTGGAGAGGCTCCTCGCCGATCCGACGAGGGTCAAGACGGAACTCGGTTGGGAGCCTAAAGTCAGTTTTCCCGAACTCGTGCAGATGATGGTCCGGCATGACCTGAAAGAGGTCTCGCGTTCCTGAGAGACGGGTTCCGACCGGGCCGACGTGACGGAGGATGCGATGAAGATCGTTGAGTGCGTTCCGAATATTTCCGATGGCCGAAACCCCGAGGTCTACAACGCTGTAGCCCAGGCAGCCGCCGCGATCGCGGGGGTCGAGCTGCTCGATGTCGACCCCGGACAGGAGACCAACCGCACGGTGATCACCTTTGTGGGCGAACCCGAAGCGGTCCTCGAAGGGGCATTCGCCGTGGTCAAACGCTCTTTCGAACTCATCGACATGCGCACCCACCACGGTGCTCACGGCCGCCAGGGCGCCACCGATGTGTGTCCCTTCGTGCCGGTTTCGGGCGTCACCATGGACGATTGCGTTGAGCTTTCGAGGAGGCTGGGAAAACGGGTGGGGGAAGAGATCGGGGTTCCGGTCTATCTCTACGAGTACGCCGCGACCCGCCCCGAACGACGGTCCCTGGCCGACATCCGAAAGGGCGAGTACGAGGCGTTGGCGGAAAAGCTGAAAACCCCCGAGTTTGCCCCAGACTTCGGCCCTGCGACCTTTGTGCCGAAGTTCGGAGCCATGGTGACCGGAGCGCGCAAGTTCCTGGTCGCCTACAACGTCAACCTCAACGTCAGCGACAGCCGGTGGGCCAATCGCGTCGCCTTCGATGTCCGCGAGGCCGGACGGACGGTGACCGGTCCCGACGGCGCCAAGATCCAGCAGCCCGGGATGCTCAAGGCCGTCCGAGGGATGGGCTGGTCCATCCCCGAGTACGGTTGTGCTCAGGTGTCGATGAACCTCATCGACCTCGATGTCACACCCGTCCACGTCGCCTTCGATGCCTGCGACGAGTCGGCCCGCGACCGCGGGATCCGGGTTACCGGTTCGGAGCTGGTGGGTCTGCTCCCCAAGAACTCCATGCTCGCCGCGGGACGCCACTATCTGGCAAAAATGGAGCGTTCCCGCGGGGTTCCCGAGTCGGATGTCATTCACACGGCGGTTCGCAGTCTGGGACTGAACGAGGTCTCGCCGTTCAATGCCAAGGAAAAGATCATCGAGGAAGTCCTGGCCCCGAAGCGGCCGTTGGCGAACCTGACCCTGCAGGGCTTCGCCGATGAGACGTCGCGCGATTCCACGGCGCCCGGCGGCGGGTCCGTGGCCGCCTTGGCCGGCGCTCTCGCCGCGGCGCTTGCGGCCATGGTGGCGAACCTGCCTCACCCCAAGGCCCCGTTCGCCGAAGTTCGCGACCAGCTCGAAGAGGTCGCCATCCGGGGCCAGGAGCTCAAACAACAGTTGCTCGACGCCATCGACGAGGACACCTGGTCGTTCCAGCGCTTGATGGACGCCAACAAGGTCGCCGGAAATGCCAAGGCTGCAGCCGTTCGTTCCGCGACCCTCGGCGCCGCCCTGGTGCCCCTCCAGGTCACCGAGGCGTGCCCCGAGGTCGTGGAGTTGTGCGCGCGCGCCCGGGATCTCGGGATGGCGGCCTCGGCGTCGGACGCCGGGGTCGGCGCCGCCATGGCGCGAGCCGCCGCTTTGGGAGCCGCCATGAACGTGCGGATCAACCTTCAGGACATGTCCGACGATGCCGAGGCTGCGGCCATGCTCGAGCGCGCGGATGCTGCGCTCGCTGCGACCTCGAAAGCTGCGGCCGCTCTCGAGACCGAGGTGTGGAGCTCTCTCGGCGGCGGCAAACTGCCGTAGGCCGGCTGCAGGCCGCATTCCAACAATCGCAAAGGCCCGTCCGTGGGCTCCGGCCTTCCGGTCCGCCTTCGGCGGCCCGGCGTCGCCCCATCGGCGGGGTCGCGTCGGTGGTGCATTGGAAGGGTTGCGACCCCGCCGATGGGACGCCGGCGGCCTCCCTCCCCGCCGGAAGAACAGACTTCATGGCGCTTCCCGTGGAGTGCCCGGTAGCGTGGTTGTGCGGATCGCGCCGCGGCACCGGATGGTCGATCCGGCACAACTACGTACCCGGCACGTCCCAATGAACGCGCTTTCCGCGTGCTCAGAGCGGCTTCGGGCCCCGAGCCGATCGCTATCGCTGCCGCTACCCCCGACAGGCTGGAAGCCTGTCGCTACACAGCGGCCGTTCTTGATTGTGTAGCGACAGCCATCCTGGCTGTCGTCGGTGACGCGCCCGAACGCGGTACCCTGCCGCTGCCGCTGCCCGGAGCTGCCGGCGCTGCCGCTGCCCGGCTTCCGGCACCGGCCTTCCGGCCGCCTTCGGCGGCCCGGCGTCGCCCCATCGGCGGGGTCGCGTCGGCGGCATTGGAAGGGTTGCGACCCGCCGATGGGACGCCGGCGGCCTCCCTCCCCGCCGGAAGAACAGACTTCATGGCGCTTCCCGTGGAGTGCCCGGTAGCGTAGTTGTGCGGATCGCGCCGCGGCACCGGATGGCCGATCCGGCACAACTACGTACCCGGCACGTCCCAATGAACGCGCTTTCCGCGTGCTCAGAGCGGCTTCGGGCCCCGAGCCGATCGCTCGCTGCCGCTACCCCGACAGGCTGGAAGCCTGTCGCTACACAGCGGCCGTCTTGATTGTGTAGCGACAGCCATCCTGGCTGTCGTCGGTGACGTGCCCAACGCGGTCCCTGCCGCTGCCCCTGTCGCTGCCCCGGTCGCTGCCGCTGCCGCTGACCCGGTCGCTGCTTTTCGGGAGGTTCTCCTGGAGGACGCCGGCTCGGCCGTCAGAAACCGGTAAAAAGCTGCCTGGCACCGGATTCTTGAGCTGCTTGTCCGCGCTAATCTTCGCCGTCAAGGAGATGAACAAACGAATGACTCTCATTGAAGAAGACCGGCCCGGAACACTGCGCAGTTCGCTGGCGATTCTCCTCGCCCGGGTGATCATTCCCCTCTGGCTCGGTCTCGGCGCCGTCCTGAAGACCATCGACGGCAGCCCGAGCAACCTGCCGGCGGTCTTGGTGAAGTGGCTCGGGGGCAACGGGGTGGATCTGCGATTCGTTCTCGAATTTTCCATCGCGGTCGAGTTCATCGTGGTCGGCGTGATGATCATGGTTCCCGGTCTCGCCCGTCTCGCCGGGATCCTGATTCTCGCGTCCTTTCTGCCGGTGCTCATCGGCGATGTCGCGCTCGGCGCCTCGAGTTGCGGTTGCTTCGGCGCCGTCCAGATTCCGCCCTGGGTCACTCTGGCGACCGACGTTTTCTTCCTCGTGTCGCTGCTTTTTCTCGCACACGGGGTCCCGGCGTTGAAGACGCCGCGGTCGTTACCGACATGGCGGGTCGTATCCGTCGGGCTCTGGTCGGTGCTCGGCGTGGCGGTTGCGTTCGGCCTGACTGCTACGGGGATGCCCCCGGAGTCGGCGTTCGACGCGCCGGAGACCGCGTCATCCGGACCCGCCGAGGGCTACTACCTGCCGGAATATTCGACCTGGGTTGGGCGGCCGTTTCAGGAACTCGACCTGGCGGGCTGGATTCGCGGTCTTCCCGAGGATCTCGCCGAGGGCCGACAGGTCCTCCTCTTCTACCGAAAGGACTGCGAACACTGTCATGAACTCATGGAGTTCTTCTTCGCCGATGAGCTTCCGGCGCCGACGACGGCGGTGGCGGTACCCGAGCGGGCCGGTTTCCCGACCGTCGGGGTTCAGCCCTTCGTCTGTGTGGGATGCCGGCTCGCCGAGCTTCCGGCCGGAGTCGACTGGTTTCTGCAGACGCCGGTCTTGGTCAGCCTGGCGGACGGGGTGGTGGAATGCGCCGCAGAGGTCACCGCCGATGACCCGATCTGCCTGGAACTCTATTAAAAGGGGGGAAATCGCCGGTGAAACGGCCGTGGATCACCAAACCGGGTCGGTCGAAAAGTAAAGATTGACGGGTAGTTCGAGCAAGGGTAGGGTGTGTTATAGTTCAGTTCGCAGTGCTCGGAGAGAGCATCAAGAAACTATCGTTAACAAAATCACAGGAGGTGGAAGATGCGGAAGTTCGTTTCCCCGGCGATCGTCATTCTGCTCGTGGCTGGGCTCACAGTGACCGGCTGCGCGTCAAAGAAGTATGTGCAGGAGCAGGTCGCCAACAGCGAGTCGGTCACCAACGGTAAGATCGGTGAAGTTCAGACCTCGGTCGAGACCAACCAAAAAGAGATCACGGCCCTTCACCAGAAGGACGCCGAGATGCAGAAGCAGCTCGACGAACTCAGTGCGACGGCCAAAGAGGCTCTCGATCGCGCGACAAAGGCCGGCAAGCTCGCCGAAGGCACCTTCATCGCCGAGACCATCCTCACCGATGAGGACGTTCGCTTCGGATTCAACAACTACGAGCTGTCGGACGAGGCCAAGGCCGCCCTTGACGCCTTCGCCGCGAAGGTCATCGCCAAGAACGTCGGCGCCTATCTCGAGATCCAGGGCCACACCGACAACATCGGCAGCGAGAGCTACAACCTGAGCCTCGGTTACAAGCGCGCCGAGATGGTCATGAAGTATCTCTCCAGCGAGAAGGGTTTCCCCCTCCATCGCATGAACGTGACGTCGTACGGTGAGTTCAAGCCCCTCGCCGACAACGCCACCAAAGAAGGCCGCGCCCAGAATCGTCGCGTCGGCCTCGTGCTCATGAAGTAAGGATTCTCCCAGTGAGAACTCGAACCCGGGCTTCGGCCCGGGTTTTTTTTCGTTCGGAAGTGAGATAATGCTCTGGTCATGAAATCTGTCAGGATGCAGGTTCTTGCGGTCTTGGGTGGAAGCGTCGCGAAACCCGAGGAAGAGATCGTCGCCGAGCGAGTGGGCGCAACGGCCGCTCGTGGAGGGTGGGTCACCCTGACGGGTGGCGGCCAGGGCGTGATGGCCGCGGCGTCTCGCGGCGCCGTCGAGGCCGGTGGCTTGACCCTGGCGATACTCCCCAACGCCTATCCCGGCGGCGGTTACCCGAATCACTGGGTCCATATTCCGGTGTTCACCGGCGCGGGCAGCGCGCGCAACGCCTTCAACGTGTTGTCGGCGTCGTTGTGTGTGGCCATCGGGGGCGGGGCGGGCACCTTGTCCGAGATCGCGCTGGCCATCAAGTCGTCGGTCCCGGTCTGGTCCTGGGGAACCTGGGGCATCGAGGCGCCGACCGGTGGTCCCCCGGCGGATCTTCGGGTCTTCGCGAGCGCCGAGGAGCTCATCGAAGCCCTCGAGGACCTGCTGTTCTGAGATTGCTTCCCACGCGTGATGGTCGGCATGGCCGTGAATGCCGCTGCGGCGGGAATCAGGCCTTCGGTCTGGTTTTCGGGCCGCTTTTTCGAGCGCCGCAACTAAGCTACTATTTCCCGCAGTCTTGGATGGAGGAATGATGCAAGAATCGAAACCGGTCAAGTCGAAGCTGTTGCCCGCCAACGCGTACCGCAAACTCGAACCGGGTGAGGTCTACAACCCCGTCGTTGCCGCCGTTGATCTGCGCCCCGAGGTCACGCTCTGGTCCATCGGGCTCGGGGTTGCCATGGTGGTTCTCTTCACCGCGGCCTGCGCCTATATGGCCCTGCGTGCGGGCAACGCCATCGAAGCCTCGATTCCCATCGCCATCCTGGCCATTTTCTTCGGCAAGATGCGACAGCCGGTCAGCACCCTACTCGAAAACGTGATGGTTCAGTCGGTCGGTCAGGCCGCCGGAGTCGTCGCCGCCGGCGCGACCTTTGTCGTCCCAGCCATGTACATCAATCAGCTTGATGTTTCCTGGTGGCAGATCTTCTTCGCCTGCTTCATCGGCGGTTCTCTCGGGGTGGTTCTGATCATTCCCCTGAGGAAGTACTTCGTCAAGGAGCTGCACGGCGAGCTGCCGTTCCCCGAGGCGACCGCGATCAACAACATCCTGGTCACCGGCGAGAGCTCCGCCGGCGGCGCTGGCAAGATTCTGTTGATCTCTTTCGCCATCGGCGCGCTCTTCGACTTCTCCATCGAGGCGCTCCATCTCTGGAACTCCAACCTCTCGAGCTCCACCCTGCTCCACGGTCTCGGATCCGGGCTCAGGATCGAGGTCCAGTTGGCCGGCATCGCGGCGCTTTTCGGCCTCGGCTACATCATCGGCATTCGATACGCCTCCATCATCGCCTCGGGATCGGTGCTGGCGATGCTCGTGATGGTTCCGCTCATCTCTGTCTTCGGCAAAGAAATCGGAGGGTTCGCCTTCGCCGGGACCACCTACCAGATTGCAGACATGAGCGCCACGGCGATCTTCGGCGCCTTTGTCAAACCCATCGGGATCGGCGCCATCGCGCTCTCGGGTCTCATCGGCATCCTCAGGATGTGGAAGATCGTGGCGTCGTCGGTCACCCTCGGGTTCAAGGGCTTCTCGAAAGCGGCGCAGGCCGAGTCCGACAACACCGAGCGCACCCAACTCGACATGTCGCCGAAGAACGTCCTGCTCATCCAGGCGGCGGCGACCCTCGGCCTCGGCGTCCTCTTCTTCATCGTCGCCATGGTCACCCCCGGCGATGGGGGAGCGGCGGCCTACGGGTTCGCCGCGAGCATCAAATTCGGTCTCGTCGGGATGATCGTCGGGTTCCTGCTGAGTTTTCTCTTCACGCCGGTGGCTGCCCAGGCCATCGCCATCGTCGGCGTCAACCCGGTTTCCGGCATGACTCTCATTACGGTGGTGCTGGCCATCGGCTGCATGATCATCATCGGTCTCAAGGGCACGGCGGGGATGATCATTGCGCTCATCATCGGTACCGCGGTCTGTACCGCGCTCTCGACCTCGGGCGCGTTGATCACGGACTTCAAGATCGGCTACTGGCTCGGGTCGACACCGAAGAACCAGGAGCGGTGGAAGTTCCTCGGAATGGTTGTCGCAGCCCTCGTGGTCGCTGCGGTCATTCCCCTCATGGACAGCGCCTACCACTTTGTCGTCGAGGATCCGGCCACCGGACTCATGGTCTCCAACGAACGGGTGCTGCCGGCGCCCCAGGCGAACATGATCGCCGCGGTTTCCAACGGATTGATGAGCGATCCGGCCAACCAGCCCTGGCTGCTCTACGCCCTCGGGGGCGTGGTGGCTCTGATGCTGCTGATGAGCGGCATCCCCATGTTGGCGTTCGCCCTCGGAATGTACCTGCCGATTTCCATCAACGCGGCGGTGCTGGCGGGTGCTGCGGTGGCGTGGCTGGTCTCCAAGACGGGAGGCAGCGACAAGGTCAGGGAGGCGCGGGCGGAGCAGGGCATCCTCATCGCCTCCGGGCTCATGGCCGGCGCGGCGATCTTCGGCATCATCAGCGCGGTCCTCCGAGTACCCAAGCTCGGCGCGTTGATTCAGTACGTCAGCGTCGGGGTCGATTTCTGGCTCGAGGACGTGGCGGGCACCGCTGTTTTGGAAGAGCACGCGCACGCCTGGTACACGGGATTTCAGGGCCAGATGATCGGGCTGGTCATGCTCGTCGTCCTGGCGTTCGCCTGTTTCCTCCTCGCGCGACTCGGAGCGAAGTGGATGCTTGAATCGGAGCAAGGAGAAGACTAGAACGAGGTTGTAGGCGGGTCGTTTACGGCCCGCGACCAGAACGTGGTTTTCGGTTTCGCGCCGCGGTGGCCATTCGCCTTCGGACGCATGACAATTGTCAAACCGCGTTCCTGGCGACTTGAACATCGTCACGGCTCTGGAATCCACACGCTGTCGGATCGCAAGAACAGTTGTCGTCGTGTTGGTCGCAGGGCCTGAAGTCCCTGCCTACAGCTCTGAACCTACCTGTGGATTCCGGTCACTCCAGCGTCACCTTCGCGTCGCCGACACCCACGGAGATCTCGATGACGTGCTCGCCGGTGCCGGTCCACTCGGCTGATTTGCCGACAAAACCGGACGAGGAGATCTTCTCGCCGCGAACCGTGAGCTGGGCGTCTCCGACCCCGCCCGACCCGTCCACCGAACCGTAGTCTGCGGCGGCGGCGGTGACCGTGGCGCCGCCGACCCCGATCTCGAGGTTGAGGTCGCCGGAGACGGTTGCGGCGGTGACATCGCCGACGCCGAGATCGACGGAGAGATCGCCGGCAATACCGGTGATCTCGATGTCGCCGACCCCGAGGTCGAGATCACAACCGAGCCGGGCCGGGAGTTCCACCGTCCACCGTTCCTCGAAGTGGCGGTCGTCGCTTTCGGTCGAGATCTTGAGCCGCAACACGCCTCGCGTGGCATCCATCCGGAGCTCGGCCTCATCGACCTCGGCCTGGGCCTTTTTGAGCGACGAGAAGAACCCGCCGCGGCGGGCCTTGAGCTCGACGGTGACCACCACCTCGTCGCTGCCGTCGACGGCGGTGATTTCCATGTCGCCGACGCCGGCGTCGATCCGAACGGTCTCGAGCGCGGCAGCGGGGATACGGCCGTCGAGGGTGCGGGGTGCGGCGGCCGAGATCGGTGCGGCAATGGCGAGGACGGCTGCCAGGGAAATCAAGCTTCTTTTCATTGGTCTTCTCCTGTCGATTTTCACGGCATGGCGCCATGACTCGAAAGGTCAAACGAAAATGCGAGAGAATAGTTCTTGCGCGGGGCTAGAAGCCTGCACCGCATAGAATTGGTGGCGCCTTTCGGGTGGCATTTGGCCCTATTTTCGCCTGTTTCTTGGCCCATACCACCAGTATGAACCGGCGAAACAGGCGAAAATCGGCTTCAAATGACACTCCGAAATCCATCCACCATCTATGCGGTGCAGACTCCTAGAGCGTCAGTTCCCATCTTCAGTTTCGTTGGTGCCACCCCACCACGTTCCGGATGAGAGAGTGACATCGCCGGAGGCCGATTCGACGAGGATCTCAGGGCCGTCGCCACTCAGGGTGACGGTGTCGGAGGCCTCGTTCACGATTCCCGGGAAGTCGGACCGGATGCTTCCTCCGATGGTTCGCAGGCTCCCCCGCGGAGCGGTCCCTTCCGGTAGGGTGAGCCGGATCCGGCTGGAATCGCTGCGGACGACGACCCGGTGCTCGGCCTCGAGGCGGTCCCAGCTCAGCGTGATTTTTCCGGTCGAGCTGACCACTTCAGCATCGCCGGAGAGATTGTCCATCCAGACGCTTCCGGACGCGGTGTCGACGTGAACCTCCCTGGCTCCCCCGGAGAGGCTGACGTTTCCCGATGAGGTCCGCGCGAAGAACCGGTCGAGGGGGCGGATGAGCTCCAGCCTGGCGTCGCCGGAGGCGGTCCGGATATCCACCGCAGCGGCGGCGCCGACGAGCTCCATATCCCCGGTTGCGGTTCGAAGATAGAACGGGCGGGCGTTGGGAAAATCCCCTCGGACGGAGACGGATCCGCCCGTGGTCGTGACGTCTGGGATGACGTAGCCGGGCAGCAGAAAGCCGAGTCGAGTGCGTGCGGTCAGCGTGCCGAAACCGAGAAAACCCAAACGGCCCGGGTTGACGGTGATGCTGATCCGACCGTCCGCAACCTCGGTGGCGGGGAGGTGGCTCGAGATGAACCGCTCCGCTCGTTCCTCGCCGACCCCGGAGATGTGGAGCTCGGTGGCGACCTCGACCTCTTTGACATCGGCCGTCCGAATCCGGATGTCGACGGTGGTGGTGTCGATCATGACCCGAGTGCCGTCGGGGGCCGAGAAGCTCTCGGTGCCCGAATAGTCGCGTTGAGCGGCCGGTGACGAGCCGGCTGCCAGAATCGGGAGGACGGCCGCGACGATCCGAACAAAGCACCGGGACGTGAAACGGGCGAACATGTTCTGAACTCCAGTCACCGGGAAGGGAAGGGGACGACGGTCCCAGATTCGGCTGCGGTTGACGGCGCCGATGCTTCCTTGAGCTGCGGATTGGTCATGGCAGCAAAGGCTCGACGCGCGAGATCGCTGTGGAGGCTCCCGAGAAACCGCCTGATTCGAGTCAGGGCGGAACGGGTGGTCGAGACCGGCGTCCGGGTGACGCGGGCCATTGCGGTGACGGGCGGGGTGACGCCGTCGAGTTCGAGAATCGCCGCCAGGAGTGCGGCGCCCCAGGGCTGAGGATTCTGCACCCGTGGATGGTGGGCTTCGAAATAGGCCCGCCACAACCGACGCGCGGCGAGAATGACGAGCCTGGGGAGTTCGTTCAGGGAACCCTGCTCGATGATGGCGTTATCGATCTCGGATGCGACGCCGTCGAGGGGCGCCAGACCCGCGGACCACGAATCCGAGAGGGTCTTCTGCCTGCGGTAGCGGTCCCATGCGCCTCCGAGACTGTGGTGGGCTTCCTCCAGGAGATCTGAGTCGGGGTGACGGAACCGGCCCTCTTTGAGCACGCCGTCGGCCTCGCCCCAACGGCCCACGGCGGCCAGGAGGTTGGCGTGCAGTCCGAGAAGAAAAACCTGGAGGTCATCGGGGACCGGGGCGCCCCGGGGCAGCGCATCGATGGTGTCGAGGGCTTCAGGGTGGCGGCCCTGGTCGGAAAGGAGAATCGCCAACTGCACCGGAAGGTGATAGGCGTCGGGAAAGAGGTCACAACCGCTCTTCAGCAGGTTCTCGGCATCGTCGGGTTGTCCGACGGCGACAAGAGCGTTGGACAGCAGATGGCAGGCGTATGACGAGGGATCCAGGTGCCACGAGCGGGACGCTGCGGGTTGAGCGCTGTCGGGATCTCCCATGGCGAGATGGGCCTGCGCCTTCCAGATCAGAAGCTGGGCTTCGAGTTGGGGCTGATCGCCGATGGCCGGCAATGCGCGGTCGACTTCGTTGATGATCTTGATGTGGCGTCCGCTGCGGCTCCACTCGAGACAACGGCGCAGCGCGCGTTCGATGCGCGGAATCTCCGATCCCGAATCAGAGCCGTCTCGATGCTTCACGAACCGATCGTATCAAATTGGGGCGGGGGTCGCGATCCGCCCCCGCCCCGAACGCCTTCGGTCGACCATCGATCAGTTCCGCGATCGGCTGCGCTTCGGCTTTTCTTTTTCAGCCGGTTCGGTCTTTCCCCGGGGGGCGCGCCGCTGTTCTTCGGCCGAGGCTGCAACTCCAGGTTCGCCTCCGGCCCCCGAGCGGCTGCTCTGATTGGGCTGGACCCGTCGGTTGGGAACAGTTCGGGCAGCAGAGGCCGCAGGTGCTTCACTCTTTCCGGTGGCCACCGGGGTTGATCGCGAGCTGCCGGCCGATCGGTGGGACTCGGTCGTGGCCCGATAGGTGCGATTCTGCGAATCGGGCGCGGATCCCGACGGAACGCGGCTGGGTGCGGCGGTGGAGGTCGGCCCCGAGCCCGTCTTTCGCGCCGTCGAACGAGAGCTGGACTCGAAGGATTGACCGCCCGTTGATCGCCGAGTTTCGGTTTGTCCTGAACTTGGCCGGGACGGTTCGCCGTTCTTCGCCACGGCTGTGCTCTGGCGTCGGCTGGAAGGGGTTTCGGTCGCGGCGACCGTCCGCCGGGCCTCGGGACTCAGCGCCCGTTCAACCGTGGATGCCCCATGGCGTTGCACGGCCCGCTCCAGCCCTTCCGGACGGACCAACCGCACCTCACGGCCGTCGACCGTCGCCTTCCGTTCGACGACTCGGGCGACGGGGACGGGCCGGCCGGAATAGCCCTCGACCTGCGTCCTGGTGGGCGCGTCGGCCATGATCGTGACCCGCGACCTCGCGACCGTCCGAGTGGCTGTATCGTGGCCGACCACGTGGTGCGCGATGTTCTCGGCTGTGACCTGTGATCGGGGGACCCACGTGGCGTACCGTGCATCCCGCCAACCGTCCTCGTATCCCCGGGAGTAGCCGTTCCAGTGGCCCGATGCGTAGCCGTCGCGCCATCCGTGGTGGTACCCCCGGTGGGAGTGGCTCCAGCCAACCGGTGCGCAGGGGTACCAGCCGACATGGACACCCGTGCTCACCCAGACGACGTTTCCGGGATGGTAGACATAACCTGGGGTCCAAACCCAACCGATGGTGGAGTAGGCCCAGTTGCCGTAGTGGTGGGGGACCCAACCCCAGGGTTCATAGGCGACCCAGGTCCAGCCCAGAGTCGTCCACATCCATCGGCCGTGACTGTAGGGTTGCCATCCTGCGGCGACCCAGGGGCGCCAGACCCGGCCGAGGCCATCGACGTGGACCCAGTCGCCATAGCCGGCGAGAGTGGCGGAAAATCCGATGGTGGCGGCCCCCGAGCTCCACGACGAACCCCAGATGCCCCAGTTCGATGCGCCGAAGCCGAGACTGACCCCGTTATTGGAGACCTCGAACCCCACATATCCTCCGGCTCCGGCTGGGATCGCTGGGGAGGTGAGGACGATGGCGGCGGCGAGCGGAAGGATGAATCTTGTGGTCATGACGGCCTCCTTTCACCAGGGTCTAGAGCAACGGTTGTGCCAGGTGGTGAGGGAGCTCGAAGAGACGAAGCAAACGCAGTCGCTACAAGGACTTCAACAGTGCTCGGACGGTGATGAAGCCTACAGAGGAGTGTCCTCTGCGGAGGACGATTGTGAAGGTTGGATACGTTCGGCGGCCTCTCCTGGACCCGGGAGAAATCACCCGAATCGATGCCGTACCTCGAAAAAACGTGGGACGTTTACCTGTGGAGGGTATGCGGTATTGGCCTCGAACGGATGTGCCGTCTCAAACCGATTTTGGGATGGAGCGCCTCCCAGAAAGCGGCGCGTGTCTGGCCCAAACATCGTTTGAGGGGGCACTGGCGGTGAGAGCGATGGGAGAATCTTGTTGGTGGCGCGTACCCGGAAACAAAGGTCGCCGTCCCGGGGCCAGTCCTCATCCCCGGCCTTCTGATCCGCTGTGACGCATTCGCGTCCCAGCGGACCAGCGTCGCGCCATCGGCGTGGTCGCTCGTGGGTAGATTGAGCGGGCTGCGACCACGCCGATGGCACGCCGGCGGCCTGCCTCGTAGCAGGAACAGCAGACCTCATCGCGCGTCCCGGGGAGTGCCCGGTAGCGTAGTTGTGCGGAGCGCGCTGCGGTGCCGGTTGGTCGATCCGGCACAACTACGTACCCGGCACGTCCCAATGAGCGTGGTTGCCGCGTTCCCCGGTCGGCAGCGGTACCGTCACTGCCACTGCCACTGCCACTGCCACTGCCTCTGCCGCGGTCCCGGACGCGGTCGCTGTCGCGGAACCTGTCCTCATCCCCGGCCTTCTGATCCGCTGTGACGCATTCGCGTCCCAGCGGACCAGCGTCGCGCCATCGGCGTGGTCGCTCGTGGGTAGATTGAGCGGGCTGCGACCACGCCGATGGCACGCCGGCGGCCTGCCTCGTAACCGGGAGAGCAGACCGCATCGCGTTCCCCGTGGGAGCCCGGTTAGACATTGCGCCGTGAGCGCCGCGAAGCCTGGAGGTCGATCAGGCACAATGTCAAACCCGGCACGCCCGGTGGAGGCCAGGTCCGCGAGTCCATGACGCGCCTCGCTTCGTGGCTCAACGGAACGAGGGACAACTGCCTGGAGGGTACGCGGTATTGGCCTCGAACGGACGTGCCGTCTCAAACCGATTTTGGGATGGAGCGCCTCCCGGACAGCGGCGCGTGTCTGGCCCAAACATCGTTTGAGGGGGCACTCTCGGAGAGCGCGATGGGAGAATCTCGTCGGAGGCGCGTACCCGGAAACGAAGGTCGCTGTCGCGGAGCCTACTTCGGATCCCGCTCGTACAGATACGCGCTGTCGAGGTGGACCGGATCGGACCCTGTGCGGCAGACGGCGTGTTTCGCTCCGGACCAGATGGCGGCCGATCCGGTCTCGCCCTTTTTGTTGACGGCGTAGAACTTGACGTCAAACGACGGCCGGCCCTTGGCATCGAGGAGATAGGGCACCCGCGTCGCCTGGACAATCCGCTCGAGGGCGGCGAGGCAGGCGGCTCCTGGGCTCTTGCCCGCCCGCATGAACTCGACCACGGTGTGGCCGCCGGCGATCTGGATCACCGACTCGCCGCGGCCCGTGGAGCCCGCCGCTCCGACCTCGTTGTCGACAAAGAGCCCGGCGCCGATGAGCGGGGAATCACCGACCCGACCCGGGATCTTGAAGAACAGGCCGGAGGTCGTCGTGGTGCCGCCGAGATCGCCTTTGCCGTTGACCGCGCAGAGGTTGATCGTGCCGGTGGGTCGGACGGCGCCGTTTTTCGCGATGAAGGCCTGGACATCGGGATCCTCGGTCTGGCCGGGCGCAGCGATCCAGTCGTCCACGTCGGACATGTTGGCCTTCCAGTAGAGCCAGATCTTGCGCGCCTTCTCGGTGAGGAGGTTCTCCTCCGCGAAGCCGATGGTGCGGGCGAAGCGGGCGGCGCCGTCGCCGACCAGGAGAACACGGGTGGTTCGCTGGAGAACCTGGAGCGCCACCTGAGCCGGGTGACGAAATCCTTCGAGGGCGGCGACCGCGCCGGCGCGCATGGTGGGGCCGTCCATACAGCATGCGTCGAGCTGGACGACTCCCTCGGAGTTCGGCAGCCCGCCGTAACCCACGGTGTAGTCATCGGGATCGTCCTCGACGATGGCGACGCCGTTGACGGCGGCCTCCACGGGAGACACCCCGGCATCCATCCCGGCCACCGCGCGGCCGACCGCTTCGAGCCCGTTGGCCGATGCTACCGCCACCGACGATCCACTCGAGGCGTGGGCTCGGGTCGCTCCCGAAGTTGCGAGGGCGGCGGCCGCCAGGGAACCGCCGATGACGAGCTCACGGCGGGAGACGCCCCCGGGTTGATCGGACGGGCACGGCAGGTCGGAGAAGGTTTCGTTCATCGCATCATCGTGCGCACACCCGCGCCCACTGTCAAGCGGCAGGGGAATTGCATTCGATCGGGAGCGGTCGCGATGGCAACTCAGCCCGGTGTGGTCTACCATGATGGCGGAAAGGCCTTTTCAAAGATGCGCGGGCCGGTTTGCGACACTGCCGCGTTGCATCGGATTGTCATGGATGGACCGGAAGAAGGTGAAAAACCATGATGGCAGGTCACGAACGAACGAGTGGGATCCTGCGCGCCGTTTTGGCAGTGATTCTCGGAGCGGTCTTGGTGAGCTGTGATCCGCCCGACGGGCTGGCCGGAACCGCCGGAGGTCCCGATTGGGATCAGCTGCGGGAGCGGATGGTCCGGCAGCAGATCGAGACCCGCGGGGTCAAGGACCCCGAGGTCCTGGCGGCCATGCGTTCGGTGCCCCGGCACCGGTTCGTTCCCGAAGACTACCGTGAAGCCTCGTACCAGGACTCGCCGCTCCCCATCGGCGAGAGCCAGACCATTTCGCAGCCCTACATCGTCGCTCTCATGTCCGAGCTTCTCGAGGTGGAGCCGGGTGACAAGGTCCTCGAGATTGGCACCGGTTCGGGCTATCAGGCGGCGGTTCTCGCAGCCATGGGAGTGGAGGTGTTCACCGTCGAGATTCGCCAGGGCCTGTGCGAACGGGCCGAGGCCGTTCTCGCCGATCTCGGCTATGACAACGCCCACGTGCGTTGCGGCGACGGCTATGGCGGCTGGCCCGAGGAGTCGCCGTTTGCCGGGGTCATCGTGACCGCGGCCCCCGACAGGATTCCGGAACCGCTCATCGATCAACTCGCCGTCGGAGCAAGGATGGTGATCCCCCTCGGTGATTTCTACCAGCAGCTCATGGTCATCAAGAAAACCGACGACGGGGTCGAGGAACGCTCGGTGATCCCGGTGCGATTCGTGCCTATGACAGGTGAAATCGAACGACAAGGCGAAGACACACAATAATTATGAATTTTGAATTATGAATTTTGAATTGCATCGCAATTGGAGCCGAAGCGATGAGGCGCCCCTGCGATGAAATTCAAAATTGAGGATTCCATTCAGCACTTCCAGTGCACATCAACCTCCTTGCGCGCTATAGTGTCCCAGCCGGGGGGACATTGCCTATGTGCGGTATCGTCGGAGTCATCAACAACGCGGGACGAACGGTGGTGGGCGATCTCGGCAACGGCGCCCACTTCCTCCAACACCGGGGTCCGGCCTACGCCGGGCTGTTCATCTTCGATCCCGCCCGCCGGAGATACGCCCTCGAGCGAGGCGAGGGTCTCGCCGATGACATCTTCAAGCCCCTGGCCCATCTCAACGGCGATCTCGGCATCGCCCACACCCGGTACAAGACCTTCGGTAGTGGCGGGACGATCAACGCACAACCGTTCTTCGACGCCTTTCTCGGTCTTTCCCTGGCGCACAACGGCCACATCACCAACGTGCCGCAGATCGACGCGGAGCTCCGGCAACGAGGGCAGGCGCTGGCCGCCAATTGCGATGCCGAGCCTTTGCTGAGGGTGCTTGCGCTGTGGATCGAGCATTTCCGGCGTGAGGACCGACTGGCCGAGGAGAAAGAGGTCATCTTCAAAGCCATTGCCGAAATTCAGCAGCGGGTGACCGGTGCCTACTCGGCGGTGGCGGTGACTCCTTCCGGTCTCTTCGCCTTCCGCGACCCGCACGGCTTCAGACCGATGGTCCGGGGATCGCGGGTTCGCAACGGCGAGACCACGGTGATGATCGCCTCGGAGACCCTCGCCCTTGAACAGAACGGATTCACGGTGGACGAGGAGGTGCCGCACGGCACCGCGCTCTTCATCGATCGCAACCTCGAGATCGATGAGCGGACGCTCGTCCAGAAGGACGCGCGTCCGTGCGCCTTCGAACTCATCTATTTTGCCGATGTCGAATCGAAGATGATGGGTGATCCCATCCGCACCTTCAGATGGCGCGCCGGACGGGCGCTCGCCCTGGATCTCATGGAAAAGGCGCCGGAGCTGGTCAAGGAGATCGATCTCGTCGTGCCGATCCCGCACTCGCCGATTCCCGGCGCCGAGGCCTTCGCCCAGAAGCTCGAAAAGGAGTTCAACGGCGACGCGGTCCAGATTCAGTACGCGACGCCGATCTCCAAGTACCGCTACGGCGGCCGGATCTTCATGGAGGAGACCCAGGAGGCGCGCGACGAGGCGGCCATGCTCGATTTCCGGGTCGACTCCATCTCGGTCAAGGGCAAGAACGTCTTCATCGTCGACGACAGCATCGTCCGCGGCACCAACGCCAAGCGGATCGTGCGCGCGTTCCGCGCGGCCGGCGCCAAATCGATCTGGTTCGGAACCCTGTGGCCGATGGTCATCGACTCGTGTTTCCAGGGGATCAACACGCCGACCCAGTCGGAGCTCATCGGCGCCCGGTTCGCGCGCGACATCGAAGCGGTCCAGACCGAGCTCGGCGTCGACCGGCTGTTCTACCTGCCCATAGACGTCTTCCAGGCAAACGTCATCAAAGGCGCACCGGCGTGCATGGCCTGCACAACGGGCCAACGCGCGGTCATGTTCGAACACGCAGGGACGGTTTTACCGCCGGAGTGATCCGCCCGCTCCGAAAACGGCGAAGGGAAACCGCGCGCGGTTTCCCTTCGCCGTTTTCGGAGAATAGGTAAGGAAGGCCGCACCACAATGGATGAGGACCCTGCAGGCGGGGTCCTCAGACCCCGCCTCAGCCCGTTGAATGACGGCCATGCTCACCGGGGGCGTTTCGCGTCGATTTCAGAGTGTCTGAGGCACACCCTGAAGGACGTGCCTACGGTCCCTTGGTCAACCGAAAACCCGTAGGCGGGGTCTTCAGGCCCCGCCTCAGAGCCGTTGATTGATGCCAGGAATGGCCGGCATTCTACGCCGTCGGTCCCCCGGCAAGCTCCGCTCGGCAGGCCGCGAGCACGGCCTCGTGCAGGGTGCCGTTGGTGGCGATGATGCCCCTGCCGGTGGCGAGTTTTCGGCCCTTGGAGAAATCGAGGGGATTGCCGTCGAGATCCGACACCCGGCCGCCCGCCTCCTCGATGACGATGGCGCCGGCGGCGTGGTCCCAGACCTTTTCACGATAGCTCTCATCGCGGGGCAGGCGGAGGTAGATCGACGCCTCGCCGCGGGCGAGGACGGCGTACTTGCACTGCGAATCGATGCGGTAGGGCTTGGCGGTGATGCCGAGACGACGGGCGATTCCGGCCTGGACCGAGTGCGCGGCGTGGGCCGCCTCCACCGACTCGCAGACGACGGCAAGCGTCGTATCGTCGATGGCATCGACGGCGGCGGGGGCGGCGTCGCCGCCGGAGACCCGTGTCGCCCAGGCGCCCGCCGACCGACCGGCGTGAAAGATCCAGCCGTCGCCGTTGCCGCGTTCGCCCGGCGCCGGGAGGTTCGGACAACCGAGAACACCCACGACCACCTCGCCGCGATCCACCAGGGCGAGGGCGATGGCGTACTGCTGGCCGCGGAGAAAGCCCTTGGTGCCGTCAACGGGATCCAAGACCCAGTGGCGGCCCACGGCACCGCCTGGGTGGCTGCCGCGATCGAGGGCCGCGGCGATCTGACGGTGATCCATCTCCGGGAGGACGCTGCGCGCGAGGGCACCGACCTTTTCGGTCATCCCCGGCGCCTCGAGCGATGTCGAATCCTCTTCGGCAAGAAACGCGTCGCCGGGGAACCGCTCGGCGAGGCGATGGCCGATCACCGCCTGAACGGTGAGATCGGCCAGAGTGACCGGCGAACGATCGCCCTTGGTGAGCGAGTCGGCTTTGGTGACCACGTCGTCCTGAACACGGCGGGTGAGGGCGCAGGCTTCGGAGACGAGGGTGCGCGCGAACTCGGTTTCTGAGTCGTACATCGGACCTCCAGATGGGGCGAGATTGTAGCGTATGCAGGGGGGACCGGACCGGCCGCGCAGCCGCCGCCAGCGGCCGATACCGAAGTGGACGTCCGGCCCATGGCCAGCAACGACTCTGCGTCCGGGGGTTCGAGTCCGTGGAGGTGCAGTCCGTAGGAGAGGACGGCGGAGGCGATTTCCAAAAGACAGACGCCGTGACGACGGCTCCGGCCTCAGTCGATATTCTCGGTTTCGAATGCCGTCGCCGGCGGCAGGTCGATTTCCGTCGCGGTCGATCCGATGACGGCGAAGATCTGCAAACGGCCGGCCCGATCTTGGAGGAATCCCTCCGGGACAGCAAACCGAAATCCGGTTTTGGACAAGCGCCCATCGTCGTAACGCTTGACGATGGACGGCGTCGGCAGCCAGACATCGGCCGCGAAGAGAAACTCGCCGTCTGAAAAAACGAGAATCGACTCGGCTGCGATGCCGGCGCCGATATCTGCGGCCATGCCGATGATGGTCTCCCCTTTGCGATGGACCTCGCCGCGAATCGCCCCCGGATCGACCTTCAACGTGCGCCCATCCGTGCCGAGGATGGCCGCCGGCGCGCCGTCATCATCCCGACGCAACGAGTAGCTGATCGTCGTCCCGACCGGGACGGACGCGAGCCTTGGATCGCCGTCGCCGTCCGGCACGAGAAATGAGATCGACACCAGGTTGCGACCCGAGGTCATCGCGGCATTGGAGACCATCGCGGAGAACGAGCTGAAGTCGGTCTCGCCGGACAGCGAGTAGGTCTTCGTCGCAGCCTGAATGACCCCGTTGACCGAGACGGCGAGGTCAACCGGGCCATGGAAGGGCGTTTTCGCGGTCAGACGCCCGGTGATCTGGGCGGGGACGAACGGCCCGTCGGGGCGGACATCGTTGTAGACCCAGGCGTCGTCGAGAGCGACCGAGACATCCGGTGCCGGCGCGGCGGTGAACTCGGAGGTTCGGCGTCCGACGAGCCAGCCGTAGTTTCCGATGGAGTAGAGGTCCTCGATCGGCTTGCCCGCCCCGAAGATCGCGAGCTTGCGTTCGAGCGTCCGGTATTTTTCGTCGGGCCGGTTCGGGATCTCGAGGAAGTCCTCGAGATCCGTACCCTTGTTACGATAGATGATGACGTCGCCGATCCTTGTCGGATGGTCTGCGTAGAGTGACCTGCCGTCGATCGGCCACGGGATGTCGGCGTCGAGGACATCGGCGATGGTGGCGACGATGTCGATGGTCCGGGCGGTATTTTCGTGGATCTGCGGATCGACCCGACCCGGCAGCTTGATCAACAGCGGCACTCCAAGGATATCGGCTGCGGTGTTCTCGGTCGCGCGTCGCCGGCTTTCGCCGGGCAGGAAGCTGGCGCCGTGGTCGGCGGTGACGATGATGAGAGCCTCATCCCACAACCCAGTTCGGCGGAGACGGCTGATGAAACGACCGAGGAGACGGTCGGCATAGCCGAGCTGGAGGAGGTGCCGCTGCCACCCCTGAATGACCTCCCATGCTTGTGAACCCCAGGTTTCTCCCCGGAGTCCGTGTGGTCGAAGAGCGGCTCCCTGACGGGTGTACTCGTGACCGGTGTGCAGGTACTTCCAGGGCAGATGGGGAACGTTCAGATGGACGAAGAACATGGTTGGGCGATTGCCCGGTGTCAGTGTCCCCAGGAAACGCCCGGCCACCCAGGTGCTGTCGTGCGGGTGCGCGTGCGGGTCCTCAGCCTGTTGGTCGTCGTTTGTGCTGCCGAAATCCCGCCAGGTCGCGTCGATCGCCGGCAGGTTCGCGGCGAGCGTGGTCGGAAGGACGATGTGGAGCCAGACCACCGAGGAGTCGAGCACCACCGCTTTGAGCCGCTGGCCGAGGGGTTCGCGTTCGACGAGCACCGCGTTGATCTCGTCGGGACAAAGCCGGGTGAAGGTCTCGACCGCCCGGAGCTCGTGCGAACCTGCCAGGAAGGTAAACAGGTTCTCCGGGTAGGCTCCGGCGTGGGGAGCCCGGGTGGCATCAGGGTATCGCCCGGTCAGAATGGCGGGAACCGCGTAGGAGGTGTTCTGCGCCACCGTGATCGCGTTGCGAAACCAATCGGCGTGAGCCGCGAAATCGGCGAAGTTCGGAAAGGCGACGGGGTCGATGAGTCGGTCCCGGTTCATGAGCGAGGTCACCGGGAGCTCGTCGAAGACGATGAGAACGATCGGTGTCGTACTGGTGATGGCGGTCGGCTCGCCCGTTGCCTCGTTGCCGGATCTCATGATCTCCGCCGCCCCGGAGAAGAAGAGGAGCAGCACGGGAAAGAGCAGTGCGCTCGGCGCGAGCGCACTCGCGACCGAACGCAGAGCGGGGGACCTCGCGTAGGCGAGGGTGGCGGCGAGTCCGACCGCGACTGCGATCGCTACGGCGACCGATTCAGCGGTGGGGAACAACCGCTTCACGGGAACGACGGCGATGATGGTGAAGAGCGATCCCACCAGAACGAGATAGACCGCCGATCCCGCCATTGCCGCGACCCGGGTCAGAACCCACTGCAGCAGCCAGAGAACCGCCGGGATGGCGACGGAAACCATGATCACGAAGAGGGTCAGATCGATCCCGGTGGCCGAGTGGGCGACGAAGAAGGAAGGGTTTCTCCCGAGCAGGTCGTACAGGGGCTGAGCAACGCCGACACCAACCAGCAAAGCGAGGTGGAGCGCTCGCGCGCCTTGTGAGGTCTCCGCGGTCAGGGAGTCTGCCGGCGGTGGTCCATTCTTCATTTCGCTGCCGTTGAGTCGGCTGCCGGCCTCAGGAAGTAGAGCATTCTGGTCTTCCCCGGCAGTCGAAGTCGATCGACGATCCCGAAACGACGACCGATGGAAGCTTCGAAGCTCTCGAGGCTGTAGTCGTCGAAGATGTCGTCTTTTGTTTCCAGCAGACGCTTCACCATCACATCTTCACGGGTCGGGAACTCGATGATGACGTGCGATCCCAGCTCGGCGAGCCAGGAGACGAAATCGTCGATGGGGACATTCGCGGAGATCACCATGTGGTGGATCAGGGCAAGGCAGAGAGCGAGGTCCGGTGTGCCGCGATCGGGGAGCGAGCGTCGTTCCCTGCCCCGCCACCCGAGGTTCGGCGAGGGGTCCGCGAGGTTGATCGTGAGCGGGAGAATGGTCGCGTTCCCCTCCCGGGAGAGCGCACGGTAGAGCTTTTCCACGGCCAGCACGTCGGCATCCATCGCGACGACGTAGTCCGAATGTTCCGCCGCCATCCGGGAGTAGTCACCGGTATTGCAGCCGAGGTCCCAGGTCAGCGGCCAGCGTCTCGACGCTGCGGCATCGGACACGAACCTCTTCTTTGCCGCAACGTCTTCATCCGAGTAGGAGTTGGCGTCTGCATAGCCCGACCACTCTGAACTCGTTGCCGCCCACTCGAGTGCGGTGACCAATTTCTTGAGCCCGTTTGCGTTGCGGATGATGATCGACTTTCCGAGCTCGGTGGATTTGAGCTCCCGGCGAAGAGATTTGTCCGACGATCCCGTCGCCGCGAGCAACCTGTGCTGAAGGTAGACGTGGGTCAGCACCCCTGGCCGGAGACGATCCCGGCCCGAGAGCAGTCGGTTGCAGCTCTCCGGTGTGATGCCGTCGATCGCCCCTCGAAGCCACGGTTGAAACGGGATCCCTCGGTAGCTCGTCAGCATGAGCGGGTAGAGGAGGAGCTGGCAGAACTGCTGGTAACCGACCCACGGTTCGCCGACCTTCCAGCGTTGGAACGACGGGATGTCGATGAGTGTGGGTTGACTGCCGAACCACTGCACGTTGTACGCCGAGGCGTCCTTGAGGATGAGGTCCTCTTCGAGAGCCTGGAGCAGCAGATCGAGTTGCAGCAGGGCTGCATCGCGGAGCATCCCGAAGGTCCACTCGTAGGGGTATGAGACGAATGGCACGCGTTCGTGCTCGAGGACCGAAGCCCAGTTGCCGGCCACCTGCCCGAACTCGGAGGCGTCAACGGTGGAAACGCAGGTCGCGATGACTCGGCCGGAGGCGACCGCGTCCGGAAAGAAATGGGTTGCCGAGAGCGCCTTCCAGTCGGCCGTCGCGGCCGCGCTCAGGGCTCGATAGACCTTGCCGTCGCGGAGGAAGACCCGGCCATCGCGGTCGCGAAACGAGCCCGGGTCGAACTCAGTCGGTGTCTTCGTCATCGTCGGGTTTGCTCAGGCCCAGGAACCCCTTGAGACGGTGCCAGTACAACTTCCCGACCAGGGCGATCCCGGCGACCCCGCCGAGCAGGAGCTGAACCAGCAGGCTCCCGGTATTGGCGTCCAGATAGGCGTAGGCGGGACTCGGGGCCGCGAACAACAGCACGGCTATGAAAAGAACGAGTAATCTCAAATGCCGGGCCTCCCTGCCAGCGCCGCTCGATCGCCGGGTATTCTCTCGGATTGCGAGGATCGTAACATGTCCAAAATCGCATGGCAGCCGATCGCGCCGCCTGAGGAGCCATCGCATGCCTGACAAGGTTCTTACGGATTCGGGATCGGAGTCGTTGGTGTCGCCGGCCGCTGTAAGCTCGTCCCCGATGTCGAGCTCTGAAGAAACCCCGCACCACACCATCTTCGATTGGCGGATCTACGCCGAGGCAACCTGCGCCGGGCTGACGGCATTGCTTCCGATCCCATTCGTCGATCTCGCCTTCGAGGCCTATTTTCGCCGCCGGATGCCGGAGACCATCGCCAAGGTGCGGCGCCGGGAGCTGGCTGTCGGCGCCGGTCGGCGTCTTGGGCGGGGAAACAGCCGATTCTTGTCGCTGGAAGGGTGCCTCGCCTTTCCGGTTGGTTTGGTTCTCTACGTCGCCAAGAAAATCTGGCGCAAGGTCGTCTATGTCCTCGCCATTGCCGATGCGACGTCTTCGGTCAGCGCCTACTGGCAGCGGGCCTACCTTCTCGACCACGTCATCAGCGCCGGTCATGCCGGCCCGAATGTCGACTGGCACCGATCGGCGACGGTTTTCGAGAAAGTGCTGGAGGAAACCGATATCAGCCCTCTCACGGGTCTCGCGAGGCAGACGGTCTCGAGCGTCCACCGGGTGTTTCGCCTCCTGATTCTGTCCCGGCGGCACGGCGCAGCCGAGGAAACCGAGTCGTTGTCGGGCATCCTCCGGTCGCACTGGGATGCGGCGGAAAGCTCGCTGTGGCAGGTGGCGCGAGCCTACAACGAGGAGTACGCGCGGTCTCTAGAGCTATACCCGCCCGGGCCCCCGGACCCTGATGAGACTCGCCATCGGCCCGGGGATGACGGATAATGCCGGGCGGAGGAGAAACCATGCGCTCAATCATCTGTGTCGTCATCATGCTGGCCCTGATCGGTCTGAACGGATGCGCCAAGAAGGACGCAGCCCCGGTCGAGCAACCCGCGACCGAAACCGAGACCGTCATCGCAACCGAGGACTTCGAATCGGGCGAGGCCGAGGGCGCGGTCGAGAGTGTCGAGGGTGAAGCCGACGAGGGTGTCGAAGAGACCGAGACCGACACCGAAGAAAACCCGTCACACTAACTCAGTCGAGAAATCAGAGGGCGTTGTGGCGCCTTCTGGTCTCTGGGCGCCTGGCGTCCGGCGCGGGTGACTCACCTACTCGATGTAGCCGAGACTGCGGAGGCGCTCGATCTGTTCATCAGGCATGACAATTTCCTCCACCTTGATCGCGAGGTAGGGGTGCCGGCTGCACTCGGCCATGGCCTGCTTCACCTGCCGTCGTCCGATCTCGACGATCTCGGGATTCCTGTCGGCAAGGTTGGTGGTCTCATCGGGATCGGCAATGAGGTTGAAGAGCTCCTCGCGGCCTGTGGACTCGGCTACGATGTAACTCCACTCGCGATTCAGCGCCTTCCATGTCCTTCCATCGGTGGCGAAGACCACGCGATCTTCGTCGTGTCGATGGGCGAGGCTCTCACCCTGAAAAACGCCGGGAATCTCGAGGCCCATCAGGTCGAGGAGGGTCGGAGCAAAATCAATGCTGGTCGCCGGCGTCGAGGCGGTGACGGTTTCGGGGTACAGCCCGGGATTCGAGACGATGAAAGGGATGTGGATGAGCTCGTTGTAAAAGGCGTCGCCACCGTGAACGAGACGACCGTGCTCAAGAAACTGTTCGCCGTGATCGGAGGTGACGACGAGCAGGGTTTCGTCGATCAGTCCGGCGCCTATTAGATGGCGGACGAGTTCGCCGATCACCCTGTCGGTCTCCTGGAGTCGGCGATTGTAGACCGACTGCAAATGCTCGAGATCTCGCGCGGTGAGTCCGCCGGGCTGGTTGAGCACTTTTGCGAGGGTCTCGTAGGCGACGGGAATCTCCATATCGGCGAGCGACATCAGATTCGGCGACAGCCCGAGGTTTTCCGGATCGACACCGTCAAAAAGATGTTCGGGAAACCAGTAATCGTGCATGTCGATGAAATGAAGATAGAGGAAGAAGGGCCGATCGCCGTGATCGGTGATGAAGTCGATCGCCAGTTCAAGCAGAGCGGTATCGCTGCGCTCGGATTCGGCCTTGACGTCGACGCCCTGCATATAGTTGGCTGTCGGTGATACCCATCCCGGGAACGTCAGCAGGCCTGTGGTGAAACCAGCAGCTTTGTAAACCTCCGGCAGCATTACGTAGGCGTCGGACATGCGCCGGAGCATCTCTTCACGCTCGGGGTCGTGGGTGATCCGATGGACCGTCGGTTGGGTCGAGGTGAAGAGCGAAGCCGTGCTAGGAAAAGTAAATGTCGCGTTGCTGTATGCCGCTTTGAAAACCAAGCCTGTCCTTGCCAGGGCGTCGATTCCAGGAGTCAGACCCGCGTCCGATCCGTAGCAGCCGAGCCTGTCCGCTCGCAGGGCATCGACGACCACGATGATGGCGTTTTCTGGCGGTGTCGGCGGATCGGAGGGGGCATTCGAACCGCAGGCAAGATGCGCCGAAAGACCGAGGAACGTGATCAGAACTGGAAGTCTTCGCATGGCGAAACCATACCACGTGGAGGCGAAAACAGCTCGTCGCCCGGCGCGTATACTCAAGGTGCGAGGACTCGGGAGGAGCACTTGGATCATTCATGGCTTGCGGCCGGGTCGATGGCCGTATCGCTCGTGATCGGTTGCGCGCCAGCGATCAATGAAGGAGGACCCGCGGTGGCAACACAGCCGTTCGCCGATGAGTTGGCCGGCTGGACAGCCGATGGGGATGTCACCGGCTACGACACCGAATCGATCTTCTCCTACATCGACGGCCACGCCGAGGTCTATCTCGCCTATGGCATGAAACGGTGCGTCTCGAGACGGTACCTCAGCTCGGGCAGCGCTGACGAGATCGTCGTCGATCTCTTCGAAATGGCCTCACCCGCCGATGCTTTCGGGGTCTTCAGTCACGACCGCGCGGGCGAAGAGGCGGCGGTGGGGCAGGGCGGCATCTTCCGCCACGGTTGGCTGTCGTTCTGGAAGGGCTCGTGGTACGGGTCGGTGTACGCGACCGGCGGGGGCGACGGCGTCCGTCAGGCCGTTCTCGATGTCGGCCGCGCGGTGGCCGACGCCCTGGAAGGCGGGGGCGGGGTTCCCGAGCTCGTGGCCCGAATGCCGTCCACGGGCCTCGATCCGGCGAGTGTCTGCTATCTCCGCAGTCCGCAGATCCTCAACGCCCACGTCTTTGTCGGAGGCGACAATCCCTTCGGCCTCGGTCCGGGGGTTCAAACCGTTGTGGGGAAGTACGATCTCGGCGGAGCGGTCGCCAGTCTGGTTCTTACGCAATACCCGGATGAGAGTGCTGCTGTGGAGGCCGCAAGGCGGATTGCCGAGGGCGTACCCGACGACGGAATCCGGCCGGCCATGGTGGTCGGCCGCCGCGGCGTCTACCTGGCGGCGGTGGTCGGCGTTCTATCCGACGATCAGTCCGCGGCTTTGCTCGAGGCGGCATTGGGAGGCGGAGCATGAAGTCGAAACGGGGCAACGTCAATCGTCGCGATTTCTTCAAAATCGGAACCGGAGCGGCGGCTGCGGGACTCTTCGGAAGACACAGCGCAGAGAGCTCCGAGAAGTCCGCCGCGCCGAAGAGCAGGGTCGTCCTCGTCCGCGAGAGGGCGGTGGTGGGTGACGACGGTTCGCTCGATGGGGAAATGCTCCACTCCATGCTGAACCGCGCCGTGACGTCCCTCTTCGAGGTGACATCGCCCGGGGAGGCGTGGAAACGGGTGGTCGGCCCGAAGGACGTGGTGGGGATCAAGACCAACGTCTGGTCCAATCTCCGGACGCCGCCGGAACTCGAAGAGGCGATCCGCTCCGAGGTGGTCAAGGCCGGCGTCAAAGCGGAAGACGTGGCGGTCGACGACCGAGGCGTGCTCGACAACCCGGTCTTCCAACGGGCGACCGCGCTCATCAACACGCGTCCGTTGCGGACCCACAACTGGTCGGGTCTCGGCACCTGCATCAAGAACATGATCATGTTCGTTCCGCGTCCGCCGGAGTACCACGGCGACTCCTGCGCCCCGCTCGGCGCCATGTGGAAGCTCCCCGAGCTCGAGGGCAAGGTCAAGCTCAACATCCTGGTGATGCTCACGCCCCAGTTCCACGGCGTCGGGCCGCACAGCTTCTCGAAGGAGTACATCTGGCCCTACCGGGGGCTCATCGTCGGGGTCGATCCCGTGGCGGTGGACGCGACCGGCGCCCGGATCCTCCAGGCCAAGCGCGATCTCTACTTCGGCGAACCCAGTCCCATCAGCCCGCCGGCGCACCACATCGAGCTTGCCGGCAGCCGCTACGGTCTGGGTGTTTCGGACCCGGAATCCATCGATCTGATCCGCTTGGGCTGGCAGGACGAGGCGCTGATCTGATCACACCCGGGCGAACGCCCGGTCGAAATCGGCGATGAGGTCCTCGACGTCCTCGCAGCCGATGGAGACCCGGACGAGCCCGTCGGTGATTCCGGCGGCGATGCGTTGCTCGCGTTTCATGGCGGCGTGGGTCATGGACGACGGGTGCTGGATGAGGGTTTCGACCCCGCCGAGGGAGACGGCGAGGGTCATGAGCTTGACCGCGTCGAGGAGCTTGGCGCCGGCCTCGACGCCGCCCTTGACCTCGAAGGAGATGAGCGAGCCCGGGCCGTCCATCTGGCGTTCGGCGAGGTCGTGCTGGGGGTGGCTCTTGAGCCCCGGGTAGCGGACCCACTCGACCTTGGGGTGGGTCTCGAGGTACTCGGCGATGATTCCGGCGTTGTCCTGGGCGGCGCGGACCCGGAGCGCCAAGGTCTTGAAACCGCGCAGGGCGAGCCACGCCTGGTGCGGGTCCATGCAGGCGCCGAGGTAGGCGTGGACCGGCTTGAGCCGGGCCCGCATCGCGTCGTCCTTGGGCACGATCATGCCGGCCACGACATCGGTGTGGCCGTTGATGAACTTGGTCATCGAGTGCATCACGACGTCCGTGCCGGTTTCGAGGGGTCGCTGAAGCACGGGGGAGGCGAAGGTGTTGTCGACAAACAGGACGGCGCCCGCCTCGTGGGCGATCTCGGCAGCGGCGGCGAGATCGGTGAGGACGATGGTTGGATTGGCCGGGGTTTCGACAAAGACGATCCTGGTGTTGGGCCGGATCGCGGCGCGGAGCGCGTCGAGATCGGAGGTGTCGACAAAGGTCGACTCGACGCCGAAGCGGCTGAAGTCGCGTTCCATGACGACCCTCGACGGGCCGTAGACCGATGAGGTGCCGACCATGTGGTCGCCCTGGTTGAGCAGCGCAAAGGCCACCGTGCAGAATGCCGCCATCCCGGAACCGGTGGCGAGGCCCTGGGCGCCGCCCTCGAGGGTCGCCACCGCCTCTTCGAGACGGGCGATGGTGGGATTGCCCATGCGGGTGTAGATATAGCCGTCGGCCTCTCCGGCGAAGCGTGCGGCGCCCTGGGCGCAATCGGCGAAGGCGAAGGTCGAGCTCTGGATGATCGGCGGCGCCACGGCCCCGGTCGCCTCGTCGACGTACTGGCCGGCGTGGATGGTCTGGGTCGTTCGTCCGAGGTCCTTGAGGTTGTCGGTCATGAAGGCTCCCTTCGCTCGCGCGACCCTGTAGGTACCACGAATCCACCCGGGTTGTCGAGGAAGGTGTGCGCAAGTCTGCAACCCGGGTGTGAAGGAGCAGGGACAGGGACAGAGGCAGGGGCGGGGACAGGAACAGCGACCGGGACAGAGAGAGCGACAGCCCCCGGAACCGCGGACAACGCGCCGCGGCGGGGTGCCGGGCACGCCATTGTGCCAGGTCGCACGAGCGGCAACGCGGTGCCTTCCGCACAATGGCGCTGCCGGGCTCCCCCGGGGAGCGCGATGAAATCTGTTCTTCCGGCGTAGAGGGAGGCCGCCGGCGTGCCATCGGCGTGGTCGCAGACCCTCTAATCAACCACCCGAGCGACCGCGCCGATGGTGCGACGCTGGGTCGCCAAAGGCGGACCAGAAGGCCGGGGCTCCCGGAAATCATGGTCTCTGGTCTTCTCGCCGGCGGGGGCGCCGGCGCAGCCGTAGGAGAATCCGGATCGCGCCATCGCAGTTTCACCGCAAAGATCGCTATGAACGCAAAGAACATCGCGGAGGACGTCGCAAAGGTGACTCATCCCGTTATCTCATCGCAATGGAAAAAGGGCCGCCAGCCCGGAGAATGATCCGTGTTGATCCGTGTGTATCCGTGTCCCATTTCCTGCGATGGCTCTGCGCCTCTGCGTCTCTGCGCCTCTGCGTTGATTTATGCGCTATCATCGTGCAACACCGATGCCGCACCTTGGCACCATCTTCTTCGGAGTTCATTGATGAAGGTCATGATGATCAGCAGCGAGGTTCTGCCCTTTGCCAAGGCCGGGGGGCTCGGCGACATGGTCGCCGCGCTGGCGGCCGAGCTCGAACGACAGGGTCACGATGTGCGGATCGTCCTGCCGCGCTACTACTCGGTCGACTCGGGTCGGCTGCGCCGCATCGACCGGCCCCTGGGGGTTCCCATGGGTGGCGAGGAAGAGTGGTGCGCGGTCGAAACGACGACGCTTCCCGGGACCGGGGTCAAGGTCTATTTTCTCGAACATCAGGAGCTCTTCGGGCGCGATGGAATCTATGGAAACAAGACCGAGCCGGAGTTCTCGGACAACCTCCGGCGTTTCACCCTGCTGTGCCGCGGCGCCCTCCAGCTGGCCAAAATGCTCGATTGGAAGCCCGATGTGATCCACGCCCACGATTGGCCGGCGGCGCTGGCTCCGGTGTACCTCAATACCATCGAGCGCGACGGTTTCTTCGCCGATACGGGGAGCGTGCTCACGATCCACAACCTGGCCCATCAGGGGATCTTCCCCAAGCAGGAGATCGAACACACCCTCATCGGCTGGGAGCAGTTCCACGGCGCCGGTTTCGAGTACCACGACAGCCTCAACCTCCTCCAGGCCGGGATCCGAAACGCCGATGTCCTGACCACGGTTTCGCCGACCTACGCCGAGGAGATCCAGACCCCGGAGTTCGGCCACCGGCTCGACGGCCTGCTCCGCCACCGCGCGCCGGATCTCTTCGGCGTCCTCAACGGTATGGACTACGAGCTCTGGAACCCGGCAAAGGACCGCTACCTTCCGGCACACTTTTCCCCCGAGAAGCTCGGCGGAAAGGCCCGGTGCAAAGCAGCTCTCCAGGAAGTCATGGGGCTCGAGGTGGACACCAATGTGCCGCTTTACGGGATGGTCTCGAGGCTGGTCGAGCAGAAGGGCTTCGGCGAGCTCTGCGGTCCGACCCACGGCAGCCTCTACAACATCTGCGACGATCTCGATCTCCAGTTTGTGATCCTCGGAACCGGTGACGCGTGGTGCGAGGACGAGCTCGATTCGCTTGCCGAACGGTTGCCCAATCTCGCGGTCGATCTCGAGTTCAACGAGCCGCTGGCCCACCTCATCATCGCCGGCTCGGATTTCTTTCTCGTGCCGAGTGTTTTCGAGCCCTGCGGCTTGACGCAAATGTATGCGATGCGCTACGGCGCTTTGCCGGTCGTCAGACGGACGGGAGGCCTCGTCGACACCGTCGAGAACTACGACGAACCGACGGGCGGCGGGACGGGTTTTGTCTTCGATCTCCTGACGCCCTCGGCGATCTACAACACCGTGGGATGGTCGCTCTGGGCCTGGTACAACCGCCCCGAACACATCGCCGCCATGCAGCAGCGAGCCATGGCCGAACGATTCGATTGGAAGGCATCCGCGGCGCGGTATGCCGAACTCTACAAGGGGGCGGTGGATCGACGATCGGGCGCCGTCCTGAGGACGTGGTGAGGCCGTGGAAAAGAAACAGCTCATTCGCGTGGTCTTGTTCGTAACCCTGGTGGCGGGCGCGCTGGGACTGCGGAACTACTTTTCACCCGGAACCGTGGTCCGCCGCCAGATCTTCGAGGCGGTGGCGAGCTTCAAGAGCGAGAAGATCCTCGGCGTCATGGCCAAGATCTCGCGTTCATACACCGACGGATGGGGCGGCAGCTACGAGAGCCTCGGGGCTCAAGCCCAGTCGATGATGGACGCCTACGACGGCCTCACCATGGATGTCGACATCGACTCCGTGGTCATCGGCGACAAGGAGGCCCGGGTCGAGCTCAGCTTCGTTGTCGGCGGCCGTACCCAGGTCGGGAGGGGGAACATCCTCGGGACCGAGGCCGATCCGTGCCGGGCCACCATCAGATGGATCAAGGAAGAACCGGGCTGGCGCCTCGTTGAGACCGAAGAGCTCGACATTCCTCAACTTCGGGAAGAGTTGCAGAGGCGACGCGAGCCCTGAATGCGATTCCCTTTTCTCTTTGGCCCCCGGGCTTCTTCAGAAGCCCGGGGGCCAAAAAAAGAGGTTGAGGAGACTTCAGGCCATGACTCTGGCGACCGCGTTCCCCGCGCGGTCCACATCGTCGTCCGAAATGTGGTAGTGGGTCACCATCCGGACGAAGTCGTGGCCGAGGGCGTGGACCAGCACTCCAACGTCGGCGAGGGCGGCGGCGAGACCGGCGGCGGTGAGCTTGGCGTCGTCGTCGAAACCGAAGCAGATGATGTTCGTCTCCACCGTTTCCGGGTCGAGCTTGATTCCGGGGATCTCGGCGAGGCGGTCGGCGAGGGCCCTCGCGCGGCGATTGTCTTCGCCGAGCATGGGAAGCACCTCGTCGAGAGCGACGAGCCCGGCCGCCGCGATGACGCCGACCTGCCGCATCCCGCCTCCCAGCGCCTTGCGGATTCTCCTGGCCTCGGCGATGGCGTCGGTGTCGCCCACGAGCAGGGAACCGACGGGGGCTCCGAGGCCCTTGGAGAGACAGAACATGACGGTGTCGCAGCCGGCGGCGATTTCCGCGGCGGGGATCCCGAGGGCCGCGGCCGAGTTGTGGATGCGTGCGCCATCGAGGTGGACGGGTAGACCGTGATTCTTGGCGACCGCGATGAGCTCGCGCATTCTCGCGATCGGGGTGATTCTTCCACCGGCGAGATTGTGGCTGTTCTCGAGGGCCAGCATCGAGGTCGGTGTCCGATAGCCGACCTTGCCCTGGATGGCCGCCTCGACCTGCTCCGGAGCAAGGATGCCGTCCGTCGTGGCGATGGGGCGCGGAAACGCGCCGGAGAGAAGGGCCATGGCCCCCATCTCGAAGTTGAAGATATGGCAGCCCGCGTCGCCGATGACCTCGGTGCCGGGTCTGGTGTGGAGATGGACGGCGATCTGGTTGCCCATGGTGCCCGAGGGAACATAGAGCGCGGCCTCACGGTTCATGAGCTCAGCGGCGCGTTCCTCGAGGCGGTTGACCGTGGGGTCCTCGCCGTAGACATCGTCACCGACGGCAGCCGAGAACATGGCCTTCCGCATGGCGTCGGTGGGGTGTGTTACCGTGTCGGAACGAAGGTCGATGTGCGGTGCAAACATGGTCGTATTCTACTATGGCGTCTCGACTTGACTTCGGCAAAATTCGAAGCTAGGATTCGTTCTCATGACAGAAGATAAGTCTAACGATATCTTCACTTTTCCAAAGTGGACATGGGTGTTGAGACCGGGATTCGCAGTTGCTGCGGTGGGGGGGCTGGTCTACGCCAGCGTCGTCATCTCTCTCGGATTCTCTCCCGACGCGACCGACGTCGGCTATATGCCGACCCAGCCGGTTCCGTACAGCCATGCGCTGCACGTCGGACAGCTCGGCATGGACTGCCGATATTGCCATACCGGGGTCGAGGTCGCGGCGGCCGCTGCGATCCCGCCGACGCAGACCTGCATGAACTGTCACTCCAAGGTGCGCGCGAACTCGGAGAAGCTCATCCCGGTGCGGGAGAGCTACGCCACCGGGATGCCGGTGCCGTGGATCCGCATCCACGATCTGCCGGACTATGTCTACTTCGATCACTCGGCCCATGTTCGTCGCGGGGTCGGATGCGTTTCATGCCATGGCCGGATCGACGCCATGGAAGTGGTTTTCCAGGCTGAACCCTTGAGCATGGGTTGGTGCCTGGAGTGCCATCGCAACCCGGAGAACCACCTGCGTCCGGTGGAATTCGTCACCCGGCTCGATTGGGTGCCGGAGGAAGACCAGCTGGCGCTCGGCACGAGGTTGCGGGAGACCAACAACATCAATCCCCCGACGGATTGCAACACATGTCATCGCTAAGGCCGGAGCACAGCATGCAGTACTGGCGAAGCCTCGACGAACTCGCACAGACTCCTGAGTTCAAGGAGGCCGTCCGACGCGAGTTCCCGAATGACGAGTGGGACCGGTTGCCGCCGGCCACGCGTCGCCAATTTCTCAAGGTCATGGGGGCGTCCATCGCGTTTGCCGGACTCACCTCGTGCCGCTGGCCGAAGGAGGAGATCGTTCCCTTCGCCAGCCGGCCGGACGGACGGACACCCGGCGTCGCCGAGCAGTACGCCACCGCCATGGAGGTTGGTGGGGCATCGCTCGGGCTGTTGGTGACCTCCGTTGACGGCAGGCCGATCAAGAACGAGGGCAATCCGAACCACCCCGACACTCTCGGCGCTCTGCCGGCCACCGCCCAGGCCGACATCCTCCAACTCTACGATCCGGACCGCAGCCAGCGCCTCGTCTACCGCCAGAGCGGCCAGGACTTCGTCAAGAGCTGGGACGATTTCGTTTCGTGGTCGGCCGAGCACGTCTCCGGGTCCGGCGCCGGCTTTGCGGTGCTCGCCGAACCGACGTCATCTCCGAGCATGGCGCGGCTGCGCCGGCGCTTCGCCGAGACCCTGCCGGACGCTTCCTGGTTCGAGTATCAACCGATGAGCCGCGATGCGGAGAGACAAGGCACCGCCATCGCCTTCGGCCGGCCGCTCCGGGTTCATCCGGATCTCGGCCAGGCGAAGGTCATCGCGTGTTTCGATGCCGATCCCTTCTTCGATCACCCGTCGGCGATCGCCCTCGCGCGACAGTTTGCCCGGTCCCGCCGGCCGTCTTCCGAGGGCATCAGCCGGTTGTGGGTGGCGGAGCCGGCCTTCACCATCACCGGCGGTCAGGCCGATGAGCGGAGGGCGGTGTCGGCCTCGGCGATTCCCAAGCTGCTTGCCATGTTGGCGCGCGAGCTCGTGGCTGAGCGGCATCTCGAACTGCCCGAGCAGGCGGTCAACCTGGAGGTCGCCTACGGAGCGGCGGAGGCCGGCGGCGATGAATTCGTCACCGGTCTTGCGGCCGATCTCATGGCTCACCGCGGATCGAGCGTGATCCTGGTCGGACCGGGTCAGGCTCCCGAGGTGCACGCCCTGGCGGCGGTCCTCAATCAAGGGCTCGGCGCGGTCGGCGCGACCCTGCACTACACCGAGGATCCCGACGCCCGAGAGGCCGAGCCACATGCAGGCGATCACCGATCTCGCCGCCGAAATGGGAGCAGGCGCCGTCGAGACCCTGCTCATCCTCGGCGGCAACCCGGTGTACGACGCACCCGCGAATCTCGGTTTCGGCGAGCTCCTCGACCGGGTGCCGAACAGCATTCATCTCAGTCTCTACAACGATGAAACATCGATGCGGTGCAGCTGGCATCTGCCGCGGGCGCACTCCCTCGAAGCCTGGGGAGACGGTCGCGCATGGGATGGCACGCTGGCCCTGCAGCAGCCGTTGATCGAACCCCTCTACGGCGGCCGCAGCGCGATCGAGGTGGTGGCCACGCTGCTCGGCGACGCCTCGGCCAAAGGTCACGAAATCGTCCGGGAGACCGCGACGACGTATCTCGATGGCGTCGAGTTCGAAACCAACTGGAAACGCGCGCTTCACGACGGCGCCGTCGAAGGGACCGGTTGGACCAGGGTCGTCTTCGATCTCGACGGCTCCGGCCTGGCGAGCTCCGCCGCCGGACTGGCGGGTCTCATCAACGCCCCGTCGCCGACGATCTCCCGTCCCGAGTTGGTTCTGACCGCGGACCGGAAGGTCTACGACGGTCGGTGGGCCAACAACGCCTGGCAGCAGGAGCTGCCCGATGCGATCACCAAGACCACCTGGGACAACGTCCTCCAGGTCGCGCCTCCTCTGGCTCGCGAGTTCGGTCTCGGCGAGGGCGATCTGGTCGAAGTCTCGGCCGCCGGCGTCACTGCCGTCTTGCCGGTGTGCATCGTTCCCGGTCAGGCGGCTGCGACGGTGACCGCGTCGCTCGGATACGGCCGCACCGCAGCGGGTACCGTCGGCAACGGTGTCGGCGCCGATCTCTACCCTTTCCGCACCGTCGCTGCGCCGTGGCTGGTCGCCGAAGTCGCGATGAGACGGACCGGCCGAGGGGTTCAGCTCGCCTCGACCCAGGACCATTTCGCCATCGACGCCATCGGTTTCGGCGCCCGCAACAGCCGGATTTCCACCCTCGTGCGCGAGGTCGGCATCGACCGCTACCTGGCCGACCCCGAGGTCATCCGCCACATGGACCACCACCCGCCGCTGGTCTCGCTGTGGAAGGACCAG
This sequence comes from uncultured Acidobacteriota bacterium, assembly GCA_963823445.1. Lineage (GTDB taxonomy): Bacteria > Acidobacteriota > Thermoanaerobaculia > Thermoanaerobaculales > Sulfomarinibacteraceae > JAHECW01. The sequence continues at coordinate 229,547 of CAWGLT010000007.1, read as the reverse complement.
CAGTACGAGGGCGAACAGTGGGGCATGGCCATCGACCTCAACGCGTGCAACGGCTGCAACGCCTGCGTCGTCGCGTGCCAGGCCGAGAACAACGTGCCGGTGGTCGGGCGCGAGCAGGTGGTCAACCAGCGCGAGATGCACTGGCTGCGGATCGACCGCTATTTCAAGACCGAACCCGGGGTCGGACCCCTCGATGTCGACGACGCCGAAATCGTCTTCCAACCCATGACCTGCGTCCAGTGCGAGAATGCGCCCTGCGAGCAGGTCTGTCCGGTGGCTGCGACCCAGCACACCGAAGACGGCATCAACGCCATGGTCTACAACCGATGCATCGGCACCCGCTACTGCTCGAACAACTGCCCGTTCAAGGTCCGGCGCTTCAACTTCTTCAACTACCACAAGGACCTTCAGGAAGTCGAGAAGCTCCAGTTCAACCCCGACGTCACGGTTCGGAGCCGCGGCGTGATGGAGAAGTGCACGTACTGCGTCCAGCGGATCCAGAACGTGCGGATCGGGGCCCGCAACGACAACCGCCCGATCGCCGACGGCGAGATCGTGCCGGCCTGCGCCCAGACCTGCCCGACCCGGGCCATCGCATTCGGTGATCTCAACGACCCGAAGAGCGAAGTCTCGAAGCTGCGCGAGGACCATCGCGCCTACGCCACCCTGGTCGAGCTCAACATCCGGCCTCGAACCCAGTACCTGGCCCGGTTGTCGAACAAGGTTGGCGGCGATGGGGGGGGCGGTCACGCGCCTGCACACGACGCCTCTGAATCCGATCATGGGAAGGAGGGCTGAGAACCATGGTTGCCTCCATTCCCGCTTCATCGCGCCACCTCGACAACACCACCGACGACCCCACCCGGCGGGCGCCGCTCGTCGTCGGCGACAACGACTTTCACAGCGTGACCGAGGCCGTGTGCGGCATCCCGGAGATGGCCCGGACGCCACCCGCCTGGTGGATCGCCTTCTTTGTCTCGGTGAGCCTCACCGGCGTGCTCTTCGCGATGATCACCTACCTCATCACCACCGGCGTCGGCGTCTGGGGCCTGCAAACGCCCGTCGCCTGGGGCTGGGCCATCGTCAACTTCGTGTTCTGGGTCGGCATCGGCCACGCGGGGACGCTCATCTCGGCGATCCTCTTCCTGCTGCGGCAACGGTGGCGCACGAGCATCAATCGTTTCGCCGAGGGCATGACGATTTTCGCGGTCGTGTGCGCCGGGATCTTTCCCGGGATCCACATCGGCAGGGTCTGGGTCGCCTACTGGCTTGCTCCGATCCCCAACCAGATGTCCATGTGGCCGAACTTCCGCTCGCCCCTGCTGTGGGATGTCTTCGCCGTCGGGACCTACGCCACGGTGTCGCTGCTGTTCTGGTACATGGGGATGATTCCCGATCTCGCCACCCTCCGCGATCGCGCCAAGTCGAAGGTACGGTGGTTCATCTACGGGGTCCTCAGCCTCGGCTGGCGGTCGTCCAACCGACATTGGCACCGGTTCGAGATGGCCTACCTGCTGTTGGCTGCGCTCGCGACCCCGCTGGTGCTTTCGGTGCACTCGGTCGTCAGCTTCGACTTCGCGGTCTCGATCATACCGGGCTGGCACACGACGATCTTCCCGCCGTACTTCGTCGCCGGCGCGATCTTCTCCGGTTTCGCCATGGTGGTGACCCTCGTCATCCCGACGAGGAAGTTCTTCCATCTCGAGGAGATCATCACCCTGCGCCACCTCGAGAGCATGGCCAAGATCATGCTGGCGACCGGCATGATGGTCGGTCTGGCCTACTCGACCGAGTTCTTCATCGCCTGGTACAGCGGCAACTCCTACGAGGCCTTTGCTTTCCTCAACCGCGCCTTCGGGCCCTATGCCTGGGCCTACTGGATCATGGTGAGCTGCAACGTTCTGGTGCCCCAGCTTTTCTGGGTCAAGAAGCTCCGCACCAACATCGTCGTGCTCTGGTGCGCGTCGATCCTCATCAACGTCGGCATGTGGTTCGAACGATTCGTCATCGTCGTGACCTCGCTGAGTCGGGATTATCTCCCGTCGAGCTGGGGATACTACAAGCCCTCCATCGTTGATGTGCTGACATTCGTCGGCAGCTTCGGTCTTTTCATGACCCTGTTCCTGCTCTTTGTCCGTTGGCTGCCCATCGTCGGGATGGCGGAGGTCAAGGGCGTGATGCCGCAGGCCCACCTCAAGGACGTGGCGGTTCTGGGTCATGGTGACTACCACGGCGATATCCTCACCGAGAAGGGGAGGTGAAAGCATGAACGCCGACACCACCACCCGGGCGGCCGCGGCCGAGAAGGAAACCACCACTTACGGCCTGGTCGCGAGCTTCGACAAGGTTGACGATTTTCTGGCCGCGGTGTCCGGGGTCCGGGAGGCCGGATTCACCAAGTGGGACACCCACACTCCGTTCGTGGTTCACGGACTCGATGCGGCCATGGGGATCAAACCGACCGCGCTGCCGTTTCTTGTTTTCGGCGCCGGTCTGACCGGTTGTGCCGCGGGTATCGGTTTGCAGTGGTTCACCAACGCCTACGACTACCCGTTTCTGATCAGCGGCAAACCGCTCTTCAGTCTTCCGGCGAATATCCCGGTGGCCTTCGAGATGACCATTCTCTTTGCGGCGATCTCGGCGCTCATCGGGATGCTCGCGTTCAATGGACTGCCGCGGTTGTCGCACCCTCTTCACTCGAGCAGGCTGATGAAGCGAGCGACCGACGACCGATTCCTGATCAGTATCGAGGCCGCGGACCCCAGCTTCGACCCCATCAAGACCGTTGAGCTTCTGGAGTCGCTCGGTGCTCTCCAGGTGGAAGCGGTGGAGGCCTGAGTATGCCCCGCTGGTTGATTTCGATCGTCGTCATTCTGGTGGCCCTGTCGTGGATTCCGGTGGCGCTGGCCCTGCGCGCCCGGGTGGTCAAGAAGACCGAGCCTCGAGTCCACGTCATTCCGGATATGGACAATCAGCCCAAGGTCAAGACCCAGTCGCGTCTGATGCTGTTTGCCGACCGCCGCGGGATGCGGCCGCCGGTTCCGGGGACGGTGGCGCGGGGCGCCGTCATCGGTGATTCCGCCCTCATTCTCGGCAAGAACGACGATGACGGCTGGGTCGAGACCAGTCCGGTACCGGTGACCATGCCCATGCTCGAGCGCGGCCGGCAGCGGTATGAGATCTACTGCTCGCCCTGCCACGGATTGGCCGGCTATGGCGATGGGATGGTCGCCCTGCGAGCGGATCAACTCCAGGAGGGGACCTGGACGCCGCCGACGTCGTTCCACACCGATCTGGTGCGGGAACGTCCGCCTGGGCACCTCTTCAACACCATCTCCAACGGCATCCGCAACATGCCGTCGTACGGTTCGCAGATTCCCGTGGATGACCGATGGGCCATCGTCGCCTATGTCAAGGCGCTGCAACGGAGCCAGAACGCGACCATCGACGATGTCCCCGCCGATCTCCAGGCGCAACTGCGATAGCGAGGCGACCATGCACAAGGAAGTTCTGGATATCACAACCGAGCCGCGGCGATTGGATGGGCGGTCGAAGAAGTGGGCCGTCGCCGGCGCCATCGTCGGGGTCATCGGATTCGCCGGTTCATACATGGTCGCTTCCGGCGCCGAGGGCGGGATGGACCATCTGCTCCAGACCTATCTCGTGTCCTTCGCTTTTTTTCTCTCCCTCTCGCTCGGCGCGCTCTTCTTCGTGATGCTCCAGCACCTCACCCGGGCCGGTTGGAGCGTGGTCGTGCGCCGGATCGCCGAGGTCCTGGCAGCAAACGTGTGGCTGATGGCGTTGCTGGCCATCCCCATCGTGCTCGGGATCGAGCATCTCTATCACTGGGCTCACCCGGGAGCCGCGGATCATGACGCCCTCATCGCCGGCAAGAGCGGGTTTCTCAACACCAACTTCTTCATCATGAGGCTGGCGGCGTACTTCACCATCTGGTCGGCCCTGGCCTGGTTCTTCTATCGCACGTCGGTCAAGCAGGACACGGCGGCCGATCCCGCACTGACCCGACGCATGGAGGTCGTTTCCGCGCCGGGAATGGTGCTGTTCGCGCTGTCGCTCAACTTCGCCGCCTTCGACCTGCTCATGTCCCTCGATCCGCACTGGTTCAGCACGATCTATGGGGTGTACTACTTTGCGGCCTCGGTCTTGTTGTTTTTCGCGGTGATGCCGAAGATCCTCCTCTGGCTCCAGATGCAGGGTCTGATGAAGAACGCGGTGACCGTCGAGCACTACCACGACATCGGTAAGTTCATGTTCGCGTTCACGGTCTTCTGGGCCTACATCGCCTTTTCCCAGTACATGCTGATCTGGTACGGCAACATCCCGGAGGAGACCGAGTGGTTCCTCAAGCGCCAGACCGGCGGTTGGACCGCCATTTCCCTGACCCTGTTGTTCGGCCATTTCATCCTGCCGTTCCTGTTGCTGATATCGCGGCACGTCAAGCGCCGACCGATGCCGTTGGCCATCATCGGCGTGTACGTCGCGGTCATGTGCTGGATCGACATGTATTGGCTCGTGATTCCCGAGTTCAGCCCGGGCGTGGCCCGCTTCGGGCTCGTTGACATCCTCGTCTGCCTCGGGATGGCGGGTCTCTATTCGGCGGTTGTTGCGTGGCGGCTCGGTCGAGCCTCGCTCATCGCCGAGGGCGATCCGAGACTGCAAGAGTCGTTGGCGTTCGAAAACGCTTGATTAATTTTGAATTCTCAATTTTTAATTCTCAATTTTTCGGACAGCGCCTATGAGCAGGTCCAAAATTAAGAATTGAGAATTAAGAACTAAGAATTGGAGCTCGTGATGCGTTACGACGACCCGAATGTAGCAGCCTCGGCGGTGGTGGGTGTCATCAGCGCCATCGGACTTTTCGTGATCATCGTGCTCCTCCAGACCTGGTTCTACCGCGCTGAGGAGGACGAGCGATATCGCAAGGTCTACAGCCAGCCCTACCAGGAGTTGCAGAAGGTCGACAACGAGCAGCTCGAGCGGTTGGGGAGCTTCGGCTGGATCAGCGAGGGAGACGGAATCGCCCACATCCCCATCGAGAGGGCGATGAAACTCGTCGCCGACGAAGCCGACTAATTCTCAATTCTTAATTCTCAATTTTTAGTTACATCGCATCACAACGAGGATCGGTTGCGATGTAATTAAGAACTAAGAATTAAAAACTAAAAATTGACGGTTCTGTCCCACAACGGTACGACGCGTCCGTGGGTCGACATCTTTCCGGAGCCCATGTGCGCCTCTTCGTTGTCGATTCAGGTATCGATCTTGCTACAGTAAGGAGTGGCGTGTCATGCTCTCCGGTGGAGAGTCGTGAGGCGCTGGTTCGATGGAGGGCACAGAACCCGATGGCACTGGTCGGCAAGCTCGAGGATCTGCAGCTTGCGGAGCTGTTTCACCTTCTTTCGTTATTCAAGAAGACGGGGAAGCTGACCCTCAGCGCCAACGACACGACCGGTTCCTTCTACTTCAAGAACGGCAAGATCTATCACGCCAGCAACGGCAGGCCGGGGCCGGTTCTCGGGGAGTTGCTCGTGCGCAGGCAGCTCCTCTCTCAGACGGAGTTGGAACGAGCGCTGCGAATCCAGGGGGATGGACCGAATTGGCGTCGGCTCGGGGCGATTCTCGTCGAGCAGCGTCTGGTCAGCCCTGACGATCTCGATGCCCTCCTTCGCGAGCAGTTGCAGGACGTCGTCGGGGAGTTCATCTCGCTCGAGACGGGGTTCTTCAGCTTCAAACCTTCGGAGGGTCTCCACCTGGGGGCCGATGCCGAGGCCGGCAACGATCTCGACATCGACGGCGGCATCAACACCGACGGTTTCATTCTCGATCTGCTGACCCGGCTCGATGAGGTCCAGAGATCGCACGTCGAGGGTCTTGTCGCACCCGTCCTGCTCTCCCCTGAGGGGCAACAGGCCCCGCCGGCGGCGACCGATCTTTCCTCGCTCCTGGACTATATGATCGATGGATCGGCGCTCGCCGAGATGGAGGACGGCGGTCCCGCGCGATTCGAGACTCCAGACGAGCTCGGGGACCTCTGTTCGCTCATGACCGAAATCCAACTCCGATCGCCGTCCTACACCGGGGAGATCGCCTTGATGATCCTGCGGTATGCTTCGAGCCTGGTGAACCGCGGCGTTCTGTTCCATGTCGGCGCCGACGGCATCACCGGAATCGGGCAGTTCGGTCTCGGCGGTGATGGCGAAGCCGCTGGGAGGGTCGACGCGAAGATCCGCTCGTTTTCGGTTCCTCCCGGCGAGCCGTCCGTCTTTCTCGATGTGGCGGAGATCATGCAGACATATCGGGGCGCTCTCAAGCGTTGCCGGTGGAACGAAGAGCTCATCAAACTCCTGGGTGGGCCGGTTCCCATTGAAGTCGTTGCCATTCCTATCGTGGTTGACGGTATGATTGCGGCAGTGTTTTACGGTGACAACGTCCCGGAGGGTGAACCCATCGGCTCGATCAGAGGGCTCGAACTGCTCATGATCGAGGCCGGTCTGGCCATGGAGAGAAGGCTCCTCCAGGCGAAGCTGCAACGGGTCGAGGGACGGCTACAGAGTTTGGATCGCGCTGCGGATCGGGAGGACGTGGAATGACCGGGGCTTCGAATCACTGGAGGTGGCTATGCCCTCCGGGCACGTTGAGAGTCGTATCGGATCGGCTGAGTGGGAAGGGGGCGCACGATGGCTAGGGCCAGCGTGATGACGGTGGATGATTCCGCCGCCATTTTAACCATCATCGCCGCGTATCTCGAGGACTCGGAGTTCAATGTGATTGCCTCCGAGCGCGACGGACGTCGCGCGGTCCAGAAGTTCAGCGAGATCCGTCCCGACATCGTGCTTCTCGATTTGATCATGCCGGGTCAGTCGGGGGTCGAGACCCTCGCCCAGATCCTCGCCATCGATCCGGAGGCGTGCGTCGTGATGATCTCCTCGCTCGGCACCGAGGACGCAATCCACGAGTGTTTGACCACCGGAGCCCGGAGCTTCCTGCAGAAACCGTTTACCCGCGATGACTTCCTCGAGTTCATGCGCGGCGTCGACGCGTCCGCATGAGGAGGTAGACATGGCGACGATGTTCTTCGGCCAGTACCTCCTCGCCAAGGCGGCGATCAACCGTGAAGCGCTTCTCGACGCGCTCGATCGCCAGCGTCGATCAAACCTGAGCCTGCCGGAACTTGCCCTCCAGCAGGGGCTCATCGACCGCAGCCGAGCCAACTCGATCATGGTGCAGTACCGCATGTCGGATGCGCCCATCGAGGTCATTTTGGAGCAGAGCGGTGGCCTCAGCCCCGAGCAGGTCCAACGCCTGCAGAACAAACAGCGCTCCAGTTGGCTACGGATCGGAGCCGCTTTGGTCGAGGGCGGCCACCTCAGCGATGAGGAGATCGCGACCCATCTCGCAGACTACCGATCGCTGGAAACCGCGGTCGACCTGGAGATCCGCGAGGCGATGAGCGGTCTGCCCGATTCGGCGGCGGTGAGCGCCTGTGTCGAGTTGACCGTTTTTCACCTCGCCAGGGTCACCGGTCATCCGGTCAAGCTCAAATCCGTGTCCGTCGAAGCCGACTCCCTCGCCGCCGACCGCCAGCGTTTTTCGCAGCGGATTGTCGGCGACGGCGACTACACCATTGTCGTCGACCTTCCGCCCGCGCTCGTCGCCGAGGTCGCCCGGGGCATGCTCGGGTTTGCCGTCGAGCCCGGCGCCGAAGCCGAACCGGACGCGGTATGCGAGGTCATCAATCTCATCGGCGGCAACGCCTGCACCCGGATCGAGCAACTCGGTCAGCTCCTGCGGCCGGAGCCGCCGTCCTGGTCGGGAAGCGGCGATCCTGTGACCGCCGACGGCGAAGCGGTTCGCGCCGGAGTCGTCTCCGGGGATGTCGAATTCGACGTCTGGGTCTTTTCACCCGGAACGGCTGTGAAATGACGTTTTCGTCCCGCGCTGCGGCCCCGGCCACCGCCTTGGCCGGTGCGACGTCGACGGGGGTCTGTCCGTGAAACGCGACCTCGCTTACGTTGTGCACTCCGACCTGGTGATCGCCCGGCGAGTGAGCGAGGCCCTGCGCAAATCCGACTTCGAGGTGTCCAGCATGACCACCCTCGAAGATGCCGAATATGTGATCCGCGAGCGTCAGTTCGACCTCCCGGACGCCATCCTGACGCCCCTGAGGGATATGGAAAGCGGGGACTCGATCCTGATCCGGCTCCTCGAGTCGAATCCGCTCATGGAACAGATCCCGCTGGTCGTCATCGCCAGCGCCGGCGCCGAGGAGCGACGCCGGGCGCTTCGGCTCGGACTGCTCGGCGTCGTGGCGCCACCCTATGACGACGAAGAGGTGACCCTGACCACCAAGTTGGCCATCGACAAACACCGCCACGATCAGGCGCTTTTCGGCACCATGTCCCAGCTCTCGGTGGCCGATCTTCTCCAGACTGCGGAGGTCGGTCGTCGCAGCGGCGTCGTCTCGTTCCAACACGACAACGAGAAGGGGCAGGTCTGGCTGCAGGACGGTCGGGTGATCGCCGCCGAGATTCAAGGTGGAATCCAGGGGAAAGAGGCGGTTTACGAGATCGCGACGTGGGAAACCGGGACCTTTGAGGCGGATTTCGGGGCGGTGGATGTCGAACCGAAGTTCGCCATGTCGCCGTCGGAGCTGCTTCTGGAGGCCATGCGCCGCCTCGACGAACGGCGGGCGGCGACAAAAGAAGACACCCAGGCGATCGTCCGCGCCCAGACGCTTGACACCGCCCTGACCATGCTCAACACCGTCACGTCTTACGCCTCCAATCACATGGAGGTGAAACTGGTGATCGAGCGCCTCGAGGCCATCCGGGACGAACTCATCGGGGAATCCGGATCGCTCGGTGGAATCCGCTTGGGTCCGGCCGGAGAGGTCAGTCTCGAACCGGGATGGGATCTTCAAGGGGCGCCGGAGGATTTTGCCGGGTTCGTCAGCACCTGGATTCTCCGGTTCTTCCTCCGGATGGAAGAGGCGCTCGCCTGGCGGTTCACCAAGAAACGGCTCGCCGAGTTGTTCACGCCGTGGCAGAAGCGGATGGAGCAGCTCGGTTTTGTCGGGTTTCGGGAACCCGGAGATGAGGACTCCGGCGAGGACGCCTCGGCCGGGAGCCGAACGAGGCAACCGGTGGTCCGCGGCAGCCTCCCCGAGGGCTGTCTCTTGCTCGATGACGAACTGCGGGTCGAGGCGTACGCGCCCTACGGGCTTCGGGTCAACCACCTCGATTCGGAAACCGTCACCGGTCGTCTTCTGCTCGGCTTGCTTCCGGAGGAGGCTTCGGCGGTCGCCGAGGTGGTGTTGCGATCGCTGGCGCGGATGCCCGTCGAGGATCGGAGTTCGGCGAGCACCGAATTCGAGGTCTCTCTGGGCCACCACGGCGGCACGTGGCGGATCAATCTCGTTCGTCGTGGACTCGGCGGTGGTTTTATCGTGACCCTGGCGAGGCTTCGCGACCTCAGCGAGAGCCTCGCGCCGGTGCTCGAGCGGGATCCGCTCACCGGGGCGCTCCGCGATGCGGGGCATGGCCGGGTCGTGCTCGCCAACGAGGACTTCCTCGATGCCTTCGAGAGTGTGTTCACCAAACACATGGGCTTTCGCCATCACGAGTTTCTCCGGGAACTCGGGCGAAAATGGGGCATTCGTCACGCGTTCAGGCTCGAACAGCACGTCCAGCGGGCCTATGGGAAGACCCTGCGTGAAATGGAAACCCAGATGGCGTTGGAATTGCTGTCATCCTCGCTCGGCGTGCTCGGTCTGGGCAGGTTCGATGCCGATCTGAGCCGGCGGGACGAGGGGATCATCGTGATCAAACACCAGGACAGCCCGTTCCCGGGCCGTTTTGTGGCCGTGTCGGGTGGTGCGTGCCCGATTCTCTCGGGCTTCCATTCGGCGATCCTGACCTATCTCTCGGGACGGACTCTCGCGGCGCGGGAGTTCAGTTGCGCCGGGAACCCGCATGAATCGTGCATCTTTATCGTTGCGACCGAAGAACGGGTCTCGAAACTCACCATCGCAGTGCCCGGGACGCCGAATCATGACCTGGTCACCGAGATCCTGACCTCGAGCAAAGACGGAGCAACCTCGTGAGCGACAAGTGGAAGGACGACAGCCTGGCCGAGAAGCTCGAGGGAACGAAGTGGGACTACAGCCAGAGCGATGACCGTCGGTTCCTCTTTCACCCCATCGGCCGGATTTTCAGCACCTTCTGTTGGGACGGCAACCCGAAGACCGTCATTCCGCGAACGCTCGAGGTGAGGGTGACCGAGAACGAAGAATGAAGGCGGCTGTCGTCGCTCGCTTCAGCTCCCGTGCTCCACGACCGTCACGGTCATCGATTCGCCATCCAACGTGAAGCTGTAGGCAGCGCTGGATCTGACGTCGAGAGTCGAGACGCGGTAGTCGTTGCCCTCGACGATGGTCGGCAACGAGATCGAGTTCGTGCCCGGGATGAGAGCCTTGATGTTGCCTGCGACGACGTTGGCGAGCTCGCCGATGACATCGCGGTCGTCGTCATCGACCAACTGATCGGCCGGAAGATCGAACATGATGGAGGCGGCGCTGCGGACGATCGTCCGGCTGCACTCGAGGCGGATACCGCCGTGGAAGTCCCCGCTGATGTGGATGGCGGCGGTCATCGTCGGCGGGGACGACGACCGGGCCGCGTCGTCGACGTCGAGGATCTCGAGACCGAGTTGGGTCGACCAGACGGTGCGGACGATCGAACGGATCTGGGCTTCGTTGGGACTCATCGTGCCTCCGTTTTCATGGCGCGGTAGAAGACCGCCCGCCCGAGTCGCACCCTCTCGAACCGATCATCGAGGTTGAGGGTGGTCTCGGCCGTGCCGAGAATCAAGAGACCGCCGGGGCGAAGATAGCGGCGAGCTCGGTCGAGCACCAATCTCTTGGTCGCGACGTCGAAGTAGATGAGGACGTTTCGCATGGAGAGGATGTCGACCGGCGGAAGGGAGGGCAGGTCGCGGGCGAGGTTGTGGTGAAAGAAACTGACCATGTTTCGGATTTCGTCCGAGAGTTTCCAGGTCGTCCCGTTCTGGCGGAAGTACTTCACCAGCATCGGGGCCGGCAGACCGCGGTTGACCTCGGTCTGAGAATAGACCCCGATTTTTGATCTTTCGAGCATCCCTCCGGAGACATCGCTGGCGAGGATTCGGGTGCTCCATGTCGCGAGTTCGGGAAAGGTCTCACGAAGCATCATGGCCATGCTGTAGGGTTCCTGGCCGCTCGAGCACCCCGCCGACCAGATGGTCAGGCTTCGGCTCCCGCTTCTTCGCTCGGCCATGATCTCCGGGATGACCTCCTGGCGCAGGGCCTCGAAGGGGAAGAAGTCGCGAAAGAACGAGGTCTCGGTGGTGACGATGGCCTCCACCGCCTTGGTGTGGATCTCGCCGAAGGGCCGCGATCTGAGGTGCTTGATGAGCGCCACGACCGAGGGGAACCCGGTGTCGCGAGCGACCGGGAGGAGCCGCGCGTTGACCAGGTAGACCTTGGTGTGGTCGAGGGCGATGGCGGTGCTGTCCCGGACCAGGCCTCTGATGTAGTCGAAATCGACCTCGTCGACCGGCTCCGGGAGGTGGACTCTCGGGTCGTGCTTCCTCATGACCGGAATCCGACCCGTCGAACGATCTCGGCGCCGATCTCGCTGCACGGGAGGACGGCTTCGGCGAGGCCCTGGTTGGCGACGTGGCCGGGCATGCCCCAGACCACGCTCGTGCTCTGATCCTGAACCACAATCCGGCCGCCCGCCGCGGCGATGGAACGACAACCCTCGAGACCGTCCTGTCCCATCCCGGTGAGGACGACGGCGAGGGTGGATGAATTGAAGCGGTGGGCGACCGAATGGAAGAGGACGTCGACCGAAGGCCGGCAGGAATTCACCAGCGGGCCGTCATCGGTGACGAGGTAGGCTTGACCGCCGGCTTGGCTGACCTTGATGTGGAGGTCTCCCGGTGCGATCCACGCGCTTCCGGGCGTCAGCACCGAACCGTCCTTGGCCTCTCTGACGGTGAGGGCGCAGCGGCTGTCCAACCGGTCCGCGAGAAACGCGGTGAAGTTCTTCGGCATGTGCTGGACGATGACGACCGGCGCGAGAAATCCACTCGGAATGGTCTTCAGAACTTCCGCCAGGGCGTTCGGGCCGCCGGTGGAGGCGCCGATGGCGACGATTCCGACCTTCCTCGGACGGCTGGCTGGTCCGCCGGCGACCGCCGAGACCGGGGTCCGAGGAGGGGTGGTGCCTCCCTGTCGGCCGAGGTAGAGAGCACGGATCTTGGGTATGAGCTGCTCTTTCAGGTGATGCCTTGCCGCCTCCGGCGAGCTTGTCTGGGTGGCCTTGGTCACATAGTCGGCCGCCCCCATGAAGAGCGCATCGACGGTGACGCGGGCGCCCCGCTGGGTCAGATTGCTGACCATGATCGTGTCGATTCCGGGGAATTTGGATCGGATGAGACCGAGGGTCTCCATGCCGTCGAGCTCAGGCATGTCGATATCGAGGGTGACGAGATCCGGCCGCAGACGTTCGATCTTCGTCAGCGCAATTCGACCGTTGGGAGCGGTGCCGACGACTTCGAGGCCGTCCTCTTCACCGAGGATCTCCGAGATGACTCTACGCGCGACGACGGCGTCGTCCACAACAAGGATTCGAATGGGCGGCAATGGTTCCTCTTCAGGCTTTCGCGGATTCGACGGGGATGCCCAGCATCACAAGTTTGTCCAACAGCATGTCTCGGTCAAATGGCTTCATGATGTACTCGTTGGCGCCCGCCTGGAGGGCCTGGGTCACCCGTTTGAACTCGGTTTCGGTGGTGACCATCAGCAGGGGAAGCGAGGACAACCGAGGGTCCTTTCGGACCTCGTTGACGATCTCCAGGCCGCTCATCTCGGGGAGGTTCCAGTCGACCAGGGCGAGGTCGAAATCACGGTCCTTCTGAAGGATGTCGACGGCTTGGCGGCCATCGGCCGCCTCGACGACCTCGAAATCGAGGCTCACCAGAATTCCACGCAGGATGGTCCTCATGGCGCGAGAATCGTCGATGACCAGGGCTCTCATGGCATTCACCTCTTCTCACCGGAACGGAATTTGGAGTGACTCGGGAACGTGTACGTGAGCTCGAGATGACGAAGCATCAGGCCTCCCCTCGGCGTGGTGACCGGTTCATTCGCCGATTTCGACTCATTCGACGGTCTCCGAAGCGCTTCGTTGGAGATCCAACACGACACCGAGATTGAGCACGAGGAGAAGCTCGCGTTCAAGCTTGTAGGCGCCATCGATCATCCGCCTGGCCTCGCCCTTGAGAGTGTCCGGGGGGGATTCGAACGCCTGGGCGGCGACTTCGACGACATCGCCGACGCTGTCGACAACGAGAGCGAGAGGCTCCTCGGCAGTGCCGAGAACCATGGTGATGTACTTGGCGCCGTCAACGGCAGGTTTCAGCCCGGCACGCCGTCTCAGGTCGATGGCGGTGACGATTTGGCCGCGGAGATTGATGAGACCCCTGATGGCTGGATGGGCCATCGGGACCGGCGTGAATAAGGTGTCCCGGATGATCTCCTGGATCTCCCCCACCTCGATGCCGAGCAGGAGATCAGCGACCCGCAGCGTGCAGTACTGTTTCTGACCGGTCATTTCTTACCCCCGGTCGATTCGCTTCGTTTGAAGAAGTTCGGGTCGGCCAGCTGAATCACTCCGGCGAGATCGATGATTTCGTTGATCCTGTCGCCGATGACCGAGCATGCCTCGATCCCGTCGCGGCTTCCTGCCGTCGTGTCGGAGAGATCGGCATCGACGATGTCGAGAATGCGATGGACGAGAATTCCGCACGAGCGACCCTGGACGGTGCAGATCACCACCGGGGCCTCATCGGCGGTCTCGGGGGACTCGTTTCGCCGGTTGGTCCGCCGTTCCGGGAGGGCTCGTTGGAGATCGATGATCGGCAGGATCTCGCCGCGGTATTGAACCACCAGGTTGTCGCCGACCCTCTCGATTCGGCTCCGGGGGAGCGACTCGAGGCGCGAGACGCGGCTGAGATCGAGGGCCATTCTTTCATCATCGGTCCCCTGGAGCAGAAGGACGCGTTTGAGCCCGGGAGCAGGTGCCGCCGGGAGATTCGAATCCGCCGACAACGCGCGGGCACTGGCGTCGGAAACCACTCCGGCGGAGAGTCCGACCCGAAAGACATCCAGGATGAGGGTGATGGAGCCATCCCCGAGGATCGTCGCTCCCGCGAAGGGCAGACCGGTGAGTCGCCGTCCGAGGGGTTTGACCACGATTTCCTGGGAGTCGTCGATGGAGTCAACCAGAAGCCCGAACTGACGGTTGTCGCCCTGGAGAACGATGATGCTCTCCTCGCTGCCGGAGCTCGGTGAGGCGAGGCCGAGCTCATGGGACAGAGAGACGAGGGGGAGGAGCCGACCGCGCAGCCGGTAGACCGGGACGCCGTGCAGCCGTTCGATCCCGAGTTCGTTGCTGCCGCGCCCGAGGCGAACGAGCTCGACGACGGACGCCTGGGGCAGGGCGAATCGCTGCCCGCCCGAACGCACGAGAATGACCGAGACAATGGCCAGGGTCAGGGGGATCTTGATCCTGAAGGTCGTCGACTGCGAGGGCTCGGACTGCATCTCGATGACGCCGCCGATGCTCTCGACATTGGTCCGGACGACATCGAGACCAACCCCGCGGCCGGAGACATTGGTGACCTCCCGAGCGGTCGAGAAACCCGCCCGAAAGACGAACTGTTCGATCTTGGCTCGGGGCAGATCGGCGCCGATTTCGGGACTCACGATCCCGGCCGAAATCGCCCGTTCAAGGATTCTGTCGGCGTCGAGACCCTTGCCGTCATCGCGGACCTCGATGGCGACGCTGCCGCCCTCGTGAGCTGCGCGAAGGGTGATCCTTCCGGCGCGCGGCTTCCCCGCGGCCTCGCGGTCCTCGGGCGTCTCGATGCCGTGATCGACGGCGTTGCGCACGAGATGGAGGAGGGAGGTCTTGATGGCTTCGAGGACCGACTTGTCGAGATCGGTTTCCTGGCCCTCGATCTTGATTTCCAGCTCCTTGCCCGAGGTGATGGCGAGATCGCGAACAAATCGGGGGAGGGTGGACAGGATCGAGCTGATAGGTTGCATCCGAGCCCGCATGACGGCTTCCTGAAGCTCGCCGGTGATGGAATCGAGACGCTGGGAGGCCGTCGCGAGCGCGAGGTTGCTGTCGCTGTCGAGATTCTGGCTGATCTGATTTCGTGCGAGGACGAGCTCGCCGACGAGATTCATGAGCCGGTCGAGCACCGAGATATCGACCCGCAAGCTGGATTCTCCGACCGTCGGGCCGACGACGTCGCTCGCGGCCGGCGCGCCCTTGGTCCCGAGATCCCGTTTGGCGGTTTCCGGGGTCACCTCCTCGGTGCGAGCCCTGGTCTTTTCTGGCGGCGCCGTCTTCTTATCGGGCTTTTTTGCAGTGGTTTTTTTTGCCGGCGGAGGGGGCTTTTTTTTTCCTTTTTTCGCGGCCTCATCGATGGCGTCGAGTTCCCTGACGATCGCCGAATATTCGCCGTCGCCTTCGGTTTCGTCCTTCTCGATATGGGCGAGGATCTCGCGCACGCTGTCGATGGCTTTGAGCAGGGTCGTCGTGATCTCGCGCGTCAGCTCGAGATTGCCGTCCCGAACCAGGGCGAGGACGGACTCGGCCGAGTGGGTTACCGCCTCCAACTTGCTGAATGCGAGAAACCCGCAGGTGCCCTTGATCGTGTGGATCGTTCGAAAGACCCGCTCGATCACCTCGGTGTTGGAGGGATCCCGTTCAAGCGCGACGATATCCTGATCCACGCTGTCGAGGTTCTCGACGCTTTCGGCCAGGAATTCGCCAATGATGGCGGACATGCCACCCATTTTTCGTACCCCCTTCGCGACAGATTCGGTCCTCGGGTGAACTCCTTCGGCGGATGGAAGCCGTTACCGACCATGGTAAGGCGAACACCCCTCGAATCTCCGCTCATGCTGTGAGCAACCTGCGTGCCAGTCTCCGTGGCCATGGGCCGGCGAAAACCCGAACCCCGCGTGCCAATTCGAGACGCCGCGTCCAAGCATACCCTAACAATCGGCCCCCCGGCGCGGAGTGTCTCTTTTCGATTTTTCGATCGATCGATCGAAATGCTGTTAAACTCGAATAGAGTGACCTGACGGCCGGTCACTCTGTATCTTCAAGGCACACCGGGGTGATCCATGGCGTTAGCCGCATTTAAACTCAAGAATATCAATCAAAAACTCACCATCTTTGTCGGCGGCTCCATCGCGGTGGCCCTGATCGTCCTCGGTGTCATTGCTGTGAGCTACACCTCGAATCTGGCCAGCCAACAGGTCGCCGGCGAGGTGTCGCGCATGCTCGAGGCCAACGCGCTGGAAACGCGTTTGTTTTTCGCCGAAAGGGCGAGAATCGTGACGACGCTGCTCGCCGATCCTCGGCTCGAAAGGTACTTCGCCGGATACACCGAGTACCGCGCGCCGGTTCTCCGCGACCGCGACTTCAACGAGATCATCGACTATTTCGATGCCATCGTCGGCGAAGAAGAGGGAGTTCGAGCGGTCTTTTTTGCCGATGCCGACACCGGGGATTACTTCTCAAACCGGATCGCGGAGACGCCAGACGGCCGGGTGGAACTCCCGGGATACCGGGCGAATACGCGACCCTGGTGGCAGGAAGCCGTCCAGGTCGGTCGCCTCTATCTCGCGTCGCCGACCATCGATCTCGTCACCGGAACTGAGGCGGTCACGATTCAGACCACCCGCCACCACGGCAACGGGATCCTGCTGGGGGTCGGTGGTGCGGACGTGTCCATGGATTCGGTCGGGCGTCTGGTCCGATCGATTCAATTCAAAGGTCAAGGGGTGGCCTTTCTCATCGACGACGTCGGCGAGGTCATCTATTTCCCCGGCGTCAAGGGCGAGAAGAACCACCAACCGGGGATCCAGGCACGACCTTCAGACGCGGCTGGCGACGAGATGCGGCTGGCGAGCCTCGATCAACTTCAGGACATCAAGGCGGGTGGATTCGCCGAATTGAGCGAGCGGCTGTTGGCCGGGGACAATGGCGTCTTCCCGGTGACCCTGGGTGGAGAGCAGCACCTCGTCTTCTCGACTCCGGTCCACTCCGAGTCTCCGTACTTCGAGTGGACCCTCGGCATCGTGGTGCCGAAAACCATCGTCACGGCTCCGGTTCGCACGAGCGTCATGGTCACCATCGTCGCCATTTTTCTGACGATTCTGTGCCATCGGCGGCGTCACCCTGGTGGTCAGCCGCTGGGTGGTCACGCGACCGATTCAGGAGCTTCTGGAGCGTTTTCTGGCCGTCGCCGGCGGTGAGGCTGACCTGACCCGGCGGGTGAGGGTTTCCAGCGACGATGAGGTCGGTCGGCTCGGAACCACCTTCAACACCTTTATCGAGAACATCCAGGGCGATCTCGCGACCATCGGGACGAGGGCGCAGTCGCTCTCCGGGGCGGCGACGCAGATGCGCAGTCTCGCGCAACAGATCGCGACCGCCAACGACGAGAGCTCGAGTCAAGCCGGGCTGGTCTCGGCGGCGGCGGAGCAGGTCAGCGCCAACGTCGATTCGGTGGCGACGGCCACCGAGGAACTCAACGCCAACACCCGTGAAATCGCCGCCAACGCGGCGGAGGCCGCTCGCGTGGCGACAAGCGCCGTCGACATCGCCGCCACGACGCGGGGAACCTTCGAGCAGTTGTCGCAGAGCGGCGCCAACATCGGCGCGGTGGTCAAGGTCATCTATGCCATCGCCGAGCAGACGAATCTGCTCGCCCTCAACGCCACCATCGAGGCCGCCCGCGCCGGTGAGGCGGGCAGGGGATTCGCCGTGGTCGCCGACGAGGTCAAGAAGCTCGCCAACCAGACGGCGCAGGCGACCGAAGAGATCAGCTCCACGGCGCGGACGATTTCCGAGCAGACCACCGTCGCCGGTGACGCGATCAACCAGATCACGATGATCATCGAGAACATCCACGACATCCAGACCATCATCGCCAGCGGTGTCGAGGAGCAGACGGCCACCACCGCCGAGATCGCCCATGCCGTCTCGGAGGCTGCGACCGGCTCGCGCGAGATCGCAGAGAGGATCGCGGGGATCGCCGCCGCGGTTCAGGAAACCGCCGCCGCCTCGCTCTCGTCGCGGGAAGGCGCCGACGAACTCGCCGAGATGTCGGAAGAGCTGCAGCGGGTCGCTGGGACGATTCAAATACTAGTTCTCAATTTTTAATTTTTAATTCTTAATTACATCGCAGAGCCTGTAGAAACGGTGCGATGTAATTGAGAATTAAAAATTAAGAATTGAGAATTATTCGTAGCGAAGGGCGTCGATGGGATCGAGGCTTGCCGCCTTGGCGGCCGGGTAGGTTCCGAAGAAGACCCCGACGATGGCGGCGAAGCCGAACGCGAGGGCGATGGCCCAGATCGGGACATGGGCGGGTGGAAAGCCCGGGATGGCGTTCGCACCGAGGATCCCGAGACCCCATCCGCAGAGGATCCCGATGAGCCCGCCGACGAGCGAAATGGTCACGGCTTCGGTGAGAAACTGGACGAGGATGTCTGACTTCCGAGCCCCGACGGCCTTGCGGACGCCGATTTCGCGGGTCCGTTCGGTGACCGAGACGAGCATGATGTTCATGATGCCGATACCACCGACGAGCAGGGCGATGCTGACGACACCGCCGACCACGGATGTCACCGTCCCCAGGATGGCGCCGGTGCGTCTCGAGCAGCTCTTCCTGGAGCAGAACCCGGAAGTCGTCCTTGGTGCCCTCCGGGATCCGGTGGCGTCGTCTGAGGACCTCGCCGATCTGGTCCTTGGCGAGATCCACGGTTTCGGGGCTCGATGGCCTTGAAGTCGAGCCGGAGCTGCTTGACGGCGTCGACGCCGTAGATGTCGCGGGCGGTGGTGATGGGCACGAGGACGAAATCATCCTGGTTCTGACCCATCATCTCGCCCTTGTACTCCATGATGCCGATGATGGTGAAGGTCGAGGCGCCGACGATGAGGTCGGATCCGATGATCGGTTCGGAGAGCTCGAGCTCCTCGACGACCTTGCGGCCGATGAGCGCCACCCGGGCGGCGCGTTGAAGGTCGAGATCGGAGAAGAACCGGCCCTTCTCGACCCAGTGATTCGAGACTTCCTGGTGCGACGGGCCGATGCCGAGCAACATGGTCGGGTGGCGGCGGTCTCCGGACCGGGTCTGTTCACCGCGATAGAAAACCGGATTGAAGAGTTCGAAACCGGCCGCCTGTTCCATGACGGCGAGCCCGTCGTCATAGGTCAGCGTGACCTCGCGGCCGGCGAGATCCGGGTCCTGGAGGTCCTGTCGCGGAAAGACCATGATGTACGTCACCCCGACGCCTTCGAACTGGGTCGCGATGACGTAGTTGAGGCCCTGGACGATGGACACCACCGCGATCACCGCGGCGACGCCGATGATGATTCCGAGCATGGTCAGCAGCGAGCGCATCTTGTTGGCCCGGATCGCGGCCAGCGCGATGCGGAAGTTGTCCCAGATCACGATTGACCTCGACCGCCATCCCGGCGCCCGTCGCTGGTGACACGGCCGTCGAGAAGTCGAATGGTTCGGTGGGCGTGATCGGCGATGTCCTCCTCGTGGGTGACCAGGACGATGGTGTTGCCCGATTCGTTGAGCTCGTCGAACAACGCCATGATCTCCTCGGAGGTCTTCGAGTCGAGGTTGCCGGTGGGCTCGTCGGCGAGCAGGATCGACGGCCGGTTGACCAACGCCCTCGCCACCGCCACCCGCTGCCGTTGACCGCCCGAGAGCTCGTTGGGCTGGTGTTTGACACGGTCGGCCAGGCCGACCCGTTCGAGGGCCTCCAGGGCCCGCTGCCGGCGTTTGGCGGACGGCATGCGGGCGTAGATCGAGGGGCAGCTCGACGTTGGCGAGGGCGGTCGCCCTGCTGAGGAGGTTGAAGGTCTGGAAAACAAAACCGATTTCCGGAGTTTCTGATGAGCGCCAACTCGCTGTCATCGAGGCCGGAAACGGCGTGTCCGTTGAGGATGTACTCCCCGCTGGTGGGGGTGTCGAGACACCCGATGAGGTTCATCAGAGTGGACTTCCCGGAGCCCGAAGGACCCATGATCGCGAGATAGTCGCCGGCGTCGACCTCGAGATCGACCCCGTCGAGGGCGCGGACCTCGATTTCGCCCATGCGGTAGATCTTGCGGAGATTCGAGATGGAGATCAACATCAGTCGATGCGGACCTCGACGCTGCCGGAGTCGCCCTCGTCGTCGTCACCGGCCGATTTCTCCTCCGCGATGACGGCGTCGCCGTCCTTGAGGGTTTTCAGGGTTCGGTAGGGGCCGATCACGACCACCTCGTCCGCGCTGAGGCCGTCGGTGATCTCGACGTGCAAAACATCGGAAACGCCGGTCGCCACCGGTCTCACGGCTGCCTCTCCATCGACCACGACGTAGACCGCATCGACTTCGTCCACGGCGTCCGCGGCGGATCCGTGGACCTCTTCGCCGTCGTCGTCGATTTTTCGTTTCACCACCGCCTGAATGGGCACCGAAAGCACGTTCTCGCTCGTCGCGGTCAGGATGTCCACCTTCGCGGTCATGGCTGGCCGCAGCGATGGATCGGGATCATCGAGGGCGATCTTGACCCTGAAACGAATTGTCCCCTGGCTCTGGTCGCGGCGCCCGGAGGTGGCGATCTCGACGACGCGGCCGATCTCGGGATCGCTCTTGCCGAGGGCATCGACCGTGACCTCGGCGATCTGGCCGAGTTCGACGCCGACCACATCGACCTCGCTGACCTCGACCTCCGCGAGCAGACGAGACATGTCGGCAACGGTCATGATCACCGAACCGGGGAGATTGGTCGATCCGGGCACCACGGTCTCGCCCTTTTCGGCGTCGAGCTGGATCAGGACCCCATCCATGGGGGACCGGATCGTGGTGCGGGCGAGATCGTCGGTCGCCCGTTTGAGGGCGGACTCGTACTGTTCGATGGTGTGGACCTGCGCCTGAAGCTCGACCTCGGCGGTGTCGACGGCGAGTTGAGCCTGATCCATGGCGTCCTGGCTGACGAGATTCTCGCGGTAGAGCTCTCGGACGCGGTTCAGGTTCCGCCGGGCGTCGGCGAGTTGGACATCGATACGGCGGCTCGAAACCTCCGCCTGCCTGAGGGCCGCCCGGGCCTGGTCGCGGGCGCCTTCGTAAAGATCGCGTTCGATCTCCACCAGGAGTTGGCCGGCCGAGACCTGCTGGCCCTCGACCACCGGCAGATCGATGATCTCGCCGACGACCTTGGCCGAGATCTCGACCTTTTTCTCAGGGGTGATTTCACCGGTCGCCTTGACCCGCGAGGAAACCGTTCGCGCCTCGGCGGCCTGGGTGTCGACCTTGGTCCCTCTCGGCTTCCGGTCGCGAACGGATACCCAGATCATGACAGCGAGAATGGCAAGGGCGATGACGGCGATCAGGGTTTTCTTCATGCTCTTCGGCGCCTATTTGACGAAGAGGCTCGGCAGCAGAGCGAGACCGGTGGAGACGACGACAGCCAGGATCCACGGAATCAGGACGGCGAAGGCCGCTCGTCCTCGGCTGACCTTGCCGACCGTGGAGAGCCCGATGATCAGAAGGATGATGCCCCAGATCCGAAACACGTCGACGAACGAACCCAGGGTGACCGTGGCGAGATTCGATCCTTGCGGCAGAAAGCCGGCAACGCTCGACTTCAAGAGAGTGATCAACCCCATCTCCGTGACGGGGCCCTGGGTGACCGCCAGGACCGCGAGCAGCACGGAATAGACCGCCTTGCCCGGAAAGTAGGCGTAGAGCGTGGTCGAGTAGGTGGCGAGAAAGCTGATGTCCGATCCGACCATTTTCATCGTGAGAAAGAAGAGCGCGGCGGCGATCACGAGGATGATCGGCGTCAAGACCGCACCCCTGAAGATCGGTTGAATGAACCAGGTCTTCTCGGACGCCTCCACCTGCTTTTCGATGGTCTCCTCGGGAACCTCGAAGCCGATCGCCGAAATCGCCTCCCTGGTGCTCGCGTCGAAGTCCATCTGGCTCCAGATCGCCAGCGAGCTGATGGTCACGAGGATGATGGTTGCGGCGAGGGCGAGAAACCAGCTGGGCCTGGCCTTGATGTCGTCGAAAACCTCTCCCGGGGAGTGGAAAATCTTCACCAGACGCTCAAGGCTGCTGAGCTTCGCGATGGGCTCGACCGGAAAGGTCGACGAATCGGCCGGTTCATAGCTCGGGCGCGCTGTCGTCTCTTCCATGGATCGCTCCTCCTGTCTTCTTCAGCGGTATTGTGCCCGATCCCGGTGAATCGGTCTCTCATTTTCTCCACTTCGTTGGTTTTTGATACGAAATCACCGAGGAAAGGATTCGGCGATCTCGCTGAGCCATCATCCCCGGGACTCGCCGTTCAGCGGTTCTGGTAGAGTTTCGTCGCCATGAAACGAGTCGGGTTCTTTTCCCCCGCCGGCGCCATTGCCGCCATCGTCCTCGCGGTGTCGTCGGGGGCGGTGTTTCCGGCCGGAGCGGCGGACGAAACGGATCTCGCCGAGCTCATCGTCAGACACGGCAGGACGCGGTGGACCGAAAACAACCGCGTCGAGCTGTTGGCGGATCCCCGGCGGGCGTGGGAGGCTCGGCTGGATCTGCTGGAGTCGGCCGAGAGCCACATCTTCATCAGTACCTACAGCTGGCACGAGGACGATTACGGGACACGCTTCAGGGACGCTCTCGCCGATGTTGTCCGTTCGAGACGGGAGCATACCCCCGATTTCATGGCTCGGTGCCTGGCTGACGCCACCGCCATGAAACTGTTCAGTCGGGCGTTTGCTGAGGTGCGGACCGGGGGCGCCATCGTCAAGTCGTACAACAGGGCCGCCTGGGGGATGTCGCCCATGTACGACGGGAGGATGCACGATAAACTGCTGATTTCTGATGGCCGCGAGGCAATTGTCGGAGGGCGGAACTACTCGGACATCTATTTCGACCCCCAGCATTGGTGGCTTGATTTCGGTGTTCTGCTCGAAGGCGCCGCGGTTTGGGATCTTCAGATGAACTGGTTGAAGGCGTGGACGGTTGCGAGGGATCTTTCCGGTGCGCGGCACGTTCTCTGGTCCACCGAGACCATCCAACGGCGGATTCGCAGCCTGTGGGCGACGGGGCGGTTCCCGGGCGGAGAATCTCCCATCGAGGACTATCTCAACGAGCGGTTTTTCCCCGACTACGAGGTGCCGCCCGGTCATACTCGGGTGGCGGTCCTCTACGACAACAGCATGGTCTGGGATCGGGCTCCGACGGCAGCCGTCTTGGTGGAATTGGTCAAGGCGGCCGAGTCTGAAATCGATATCATGACGCCTTTCCCGAATTTCGAGACGGTTCTCACCGACGCGTTGGTCGAGGCCGCGGCGCGAGGTGTCCGGGTCCGGATCATCACCAACGACCGGGAAGCGGCGATCCGCGGCGGTGCAATCCGGCTCGCGGCGTTCCCGACACTCATCAGGCTGGTCGAGGCCGGGGCCGAAGTTTGGGCGTGGAAGGCGAACCCCGAACTCCTGGCCGAAGTGGCCAAAACCGAGTGTGTCCCATCGATCATGCCCCCGGTCGCCCTGCACGGGAAAGTGGTTCGGGTCGATGACGATCTCACCATCGTTCATTCCTCGAACTTCAACATCCGATCCACCTACTACAACACCGAGGCCGGGGTGGCTGTGCTGAACCCCGGGTTCAATCGACGGATGAAGCTGTTGCTCGATGGGATTCTCGACCTGCATCATTTCGACGTCCGCTGCACAAATGGAGACCGGCAGGTCATCGTGGATCAACTGGTGGTGCTGCTCGGGCCCGCCGACGTCAAGGCCATGCGGGGCGAACTCGGGTCGAAGCAGCGTCTGCTCGACGGCATGAGCATGCTGTGGTGACGAAACGGGTCGGCTGGCCGTCCGTTCTGCTTCTCGGGTGGATCGTCGTCATCGGTCTCCCGGCCGGGGCCCACGACGCCGAGCCTCCGCGTGATGTCGACGCCTGGCATGAAGCTCTTTCCGCTGCCGCCGGCGGCGAGATCACCGAAGAGCTGCATCGCGGGTGGAGCTTGGGGATTTGCCCGAGCGCGGGGGTCGTCCTCGGCCCATACGAATGGATCGCTTTTCAGGCTCACGGATATCTTTCGGTCTCCAACGGCAGCAGCTTCAGCGTTTTCGGCGGCTACGGCTATGAGCGGGGCCCGGCTTCGGAGGCCCACATGGCCACCCTCGGGTGGGGTGGCGTCCGCAGGCTGTCGGGCTCGCGGCCGCAACGGGGCTTCTACGGAAAATTCCTTCGCTATCGCAACATCAGGGATTTCAAGCACGGCATCCACCACGGGCTGTCGGTCGGAACCGAGGCCGGGGCCGGGCTTTTCGCGCTGGTCTTCGAGTTCGGTGCCGCGCGATCAGACCGGAATCACTGGGCGATCACGGCCCAGGTCGGTCTCAAGATCGAGGTGCCGGTCTTCATCCCGCTGGCAAGGACTCCGCGGACCTTCCCCGACGGCTGATGGCTCGTGGCGGCCGATGCCGATTGCAAGGAAAATATACAAGAGTCGGGAAGTCATGGTTCACCGGAGACAAGGGTTCGGATCCACAGTACAATTCTCTCGTCTGGATTGAATCGCGGCGGTGAGCCGCGAGTAGAACAGGGGACGAACCATCGACGCCAATCGCATCCTGACCGACCTTCTGGTCAACTTCCGCCGCATCGTCCACCGCGGTCTCGTGACCTATTCGGGCGAGCTCTGGTATCGAGAAGGCCTGCCCAGCGATGTCTTCCGCCGGTTGGTGGTGCGGAAGGAGAACGAGACGCCTCTCGACCGGTTCAGCGGCGACTACGAAGAGCTCATGACCTACGCGAATTTTCGCGATCTCGCGGACATCATCGTCGGCAATGACGTCCTCAAGAGCCGGTTGACGATCCTCGAACCTCGAGATGGCGCCAGCCTCCTCGACCGACTCCACGAGCTCGAGGAGATGAGGCGGTCGATTTCCTCGAGCAGGTCGGCCAGCAAGGCTGACGAGACGAGATTGAAGGGCTATTTCGACGATTTCCGTTCGGCGATCAAGGGCGCCAAGGCGGCCGCACCGGCGCAGTCCCGACGACGATCGGAATCGGGTTCAAGGGCGAACGAGGACCCGTCCGAGGAAGAGACCCTCGATTCGATCTTCGGCGAGGATGAACCGCCGGCCCCGCCGCCGGAGCCCTCCCCTCGTCCCGGGAGACTGGTTGTCAAAGTGTCCTCGAGCGGCCTTCACAAGGCGGCCGAGAAATCCGCGCCGCCGGCCAAGGCGGATCCGCCGCCGAAACCGGCCAGGAATTGGAGCTCGGCAAACGCCGCCGTGGGATCGATCGAAACTCCGGTGACCCAGGTGTCGTCCCGGCCGGGTCCCGACGATTCGGCGGCCGAAGGACCGGTCGAGGAAGCCGAACGGGTCGAGAGAGCGCTGCGGGACGGTGACAATGCGGCGATCCTCAAAGCGCTGCACGTCGAGGTCACCGAAATCGCCGACGGCATGTTGCGCCGTGATCCGAAACACGGGCACCTGGTTTGGGAGGTGGTGGGGCGGCGTGGGTGGTTCGAGGAGCGCCGGGAGGAGTTCCACCTCGATCCGCTCGAGCGGTTCTACGGTCTGGCGGATAGCTTTCTCGAGGCCTTTGCATCGGGCGCGAAATCCAGCGAACTCAAGAAGATCCTCTCCGATGTCGGTTTCTCGAAGTTGCTCCTCGAGCTGCGGGAGATGTTCCTCAATGCGAGAAGCCGCGTCTAAACCTTCAGATAATTCTCAATTTTTAATTCTCAATTCTTAATTACATCGCACCCGTGACAGGACCGCCCGCGATGGAGGAAAGCAATCTGAGTCTTTGATCTAGAAATACATCGCGGCCGCTTTATAGGACCGTGCGATGAAATTAAAAATTAAATTAAAAATTTAAAATTAAAAATTGAGAACTGCCGGCTCAGCCGACATAGACCGCTCCCGGTTCGATCATCGGTCCATCCGGGAGGTACTCGAGACAGTGGGCCATCCATCCGGTTTGAATCGCCAGGCAGAACGGGATGGGGAAGGCGCTCACCGGGAGCCCCATGGGGTGGTAGAGAAGGCCGGTGATGGAATCGACATTGGCGTAGATTCCCTTGGGCGCCAGAACTGATTCGATCTCGTCGCGAAGAGCCGTGTAGATCTCCCAACGGCGTCGCAGACCGTGCGATTCGAGGATGCCCTCGGCGTGCTTTTCGAGGGCTGTGACCCGGGGATCCGGACACCGGTAGACGCGGTGGCCGAATCCGGGGAACCGATGTCCTCGGGCGAAGGCCGTTCGCGCCCAGGTCCTTGCCTCGTCGGCATCTTCGAATCCGGCCATCATCTCGAAGGCAAGCTGGTTGGCGCCGCCGTGTCGGGCGCCGGAAAGCGCGCCCATCCCGGCGAGGACGGCCGACCCGAGGTCGGCTCCGGTGGAGATGACGACGAGAGCCGCAAATGCGGCGGCGTGGAGACCGTGTTCGGCCTGAACGATGAGGCTGGCTTCAAATGCACGAACCTCGTCATCGGGCGGGATCGTACCGAGGGTCTGGTAGAGAAAGTTGGCGGCAAAACCGAGATCATCGTCGGGCTCGAGGGGAGCTCGGCCATCGAGGTGGCGGATCGCCGCGGCCGCGAGGGCCGAGGTCCAGGAGAGAATTCGCGCCGGCCGTCGCCACTGGGCGTCGAGGGTGGTGTTTTCCGGCTCGGGGGTGTGGCAGGCGGCCACGGTCAGCATCGTCCGATACTGGGCGAGGGGGTGGGCGCGGCGGGGGACTCTCGCCAGGGCGGCGAACGCGGTTCGGGGCGGCCGCCGCCACCGGCGAAGCTCGTTCCGCCAATCCTCGAGCTGGGTGGGGCTGGGCATTTCGCCCTGGAGAATGAGGTAGCTGACGGCTTCGAAAGTGGAGGCCGCGGCGAGGTCGCCGACGGAGTATCCGCGATACAGGAGCTTTCCTGTCCGGCCGTCGATGTCGCTGATTCGGGTGTCGCCGGCGATGAGGTTTTCGAGACCCCGAGCGTAGGTCTGGGGAGACGGCGCCTGCGATCGGCCGATCACTCGGACTCCGAGGCGGGGAGGGCGCGTTGAGCAGGGCCGACATACCGACTCAACGGGCGCACGAGACGGATCGTGTCAATGGCTTCGCGCACGAGGGCGACAAGACCGGCGGTTCGACCCACCGCGAAGAGGCAGGGGCCGAGCGCGGCGTCGGCCCCGAGGAGATGAAAGATCGGCGCCGCGTAGAAGTTGATGTTGACGTGAATACCCCGAGGGCTCAGGACCGACTCGGCCGCGGCCTCGATGGCGCGCGCCGATGCGAAGACCTCGGGCCGGCCCCGCCGGTCGGCGAGGAGTTCGAGTTCGCGGCGAAGGACCGCCACCCTGGGATCGGGCATCCGGTAGCTGCGGTGGCCGAACCCGGCGATGGGGCGTCCGCTGTCGATGATCCGCCGGACCAGGTCCTGCGCCGAGGAGGGTTCATCGAGCGCCGAGAGCTGTTCGAGGACCGCCTCGCTGGCGCCGCCCTGGCGGGGTCCCCGCAAGGCCGAGAGCCCTGCCACGACGTTGAAATAGGGGTCGGCGAGACACGATGCGACGACCATGGACGTAAAGGTCGGTGCGTCGAGACCGTGGGCCGCGTAGAGCACCAGGAGGAGATCGAGGACTCGGGTGTCCTCCGGGTCCGGGTGGTGAGCGTTGAGCCCGATCAGGACCGACTCCGTCAGGCTCTCGGCCGGCGTGAAGACCGGCGAGGTTCGACCCGCGCGGTGCGCGGCGATCTCGCCGACGAGGGCCGCGACCTGGCCGACGATTCGCAGATCGCGCCAGTGCCGTTCGCCGGAAAGGTCATCGTCGACGGTGAGTTCATGGCACCCGAGGGCCGAAATTCCCGCTCGCAGCATCCTGGTCGGGTGGGTCGCGGGGTCGAGGTCTCGAATGAGACCGACGACATCCGCGGGCAGAACCCGGCTGGAACGAAGTTGGCTGCGAAGGACGGAATACCCGGCCGGATCGACGTCCGGCAGCGATCCGGTGATGAGCAGCGAGGCGGTCTCCTCGAAGCTGTTGTGAGCTGCGAGGGCTTCGACGGGAACCCCCCGGTAGGTCAGACTCCCGCTCGCCGGATCGAGCCACATGACCTCGGTCGTCGTGGCGACGACTCCGGACAGCCCGCGGCCGACGTCGGTGGTCACCGGCCAGTCGATTCCCTCGGCTCGCCAGTCGAACCGCGGAGACAGGGTCGGGAGGGTGGTCACGGGATATTTATACCGCATCTCGTTTGTGAGGTGATCGATCTCCCGCTCTCTTGGTGGCCGGCGGGAGATGAGTCTTCAGCCGATCAATTCGACCACGCCGAGGTGTTCCCGGATTCGAACCCGTCGCCGAAGAGCAGATCGGCGCCGCCGCAGGCGCTTGGAACGGCGACATTGGTGATCGAGATCTCGTCGATCCACCAACCGGCGCCGTTGACCGAGCCATCGGTGGACAACGCCCAGCGAAGCATCCCTTCCTGCCCGGTCCACGCCGAAAGGTCGGCCGAGTAAGCCGCATAGGTCGGGCGGGCTCCGGTAAAGAAACTCCCGGTTGGGAAATCGCACGCGTCGCTGGTGTAGCTCGAAGTTCCGGGATAGGTCATGGGCACCCGTTGCCACGAGACGCCGTTGTCGGTGGAGATCTCGAGCTCGCCCTTGTCCCAGCCGTTCTCGATGTCGAACCTCGACCAGAATTCGAGCTGCGGGCCGGCGTCGAACAGGAGAGCGGGGGTCGCCAACCCGGCGCAGAGGTTGTTGCCGTAGGCCCCGGTGGCGTAGGCGGCGCCGCTCACACCGACTCCCTGGAGGATGGTCCAGGGACTTTCTCGACTCAGCTTGGCGTCGTCGGTGTCGCCGGCGTCGTCGGCCCACGTGCCGATCACGTTCGGGCCGGTAGGGACGGATGAGAGCTCCCGGGTGTTCGCGTCCTCCCCGCCGTGCGCGAGATCGACGGCGCGAACGACGTAGTGGTACCTCTCGGGATAGACGACATCGAGGTCGTGGAGGCTGGTGCCGGCGATCGCCTCGGCGACGCGGTTGGACGGCGCCGGTGAGAACCCCGGTGTTTCGGACCGGTAGACGTTGTAGACCACGGGACCGCCGCACCACACGGTCTGAGGGGGCAGCCAGCCGATGTCGAGTTGACACGAGCTCGTCCCGGGATTGTCGACGGAGTCGACTCCTGCGAATGAGGGCGGTTCGGTGCAGGACCCGGTGGTGGTCGCCTCGACACAGCTCGATGACTTCCGAGAAGCAGCTTCCGGCCGCTGTCGCGACCAGAGTGTAAGCGTAGGGCACGCCTCCGGAGGCGTCCGCGTCGACGAAGGACGTCGACGCGGTCTCGCCGACCAGTGACCATGGCGCGGGTTGGCTGCAGCCCCCGGTGCGCGGTAGATCCGGAAGAGCGATCCTGCGCTCCTCGGGATCCAGCTCAACGCGACACGGTTACCGCCGTCGGGCTGTGCGACGAGCCCGGCCGGTGTTTCGACCACCCGGGCGAGTGGGTTGAGCGAGATCCGCCAGGGTGGCGACGAAGGTGCGAATCGCGGCGGCCTCGAACTCCGGTGCCCCGGCGCCGCAATTGGCAATGGTGTCGGACGATTGGTGGTAAAAGGGGTAATTACCCGGCTGGCTGCAGAATCCTTCGTTGTCGGTGATCCCGCAGACGGCTGAGAAGCCGTTGCTCCAGAATGGCGCGTGGTCCGAATAGACCATGGTCGAACAGGGGAAGGCGTTGATCGCAAGACCGGTGCCGTACTCGGCGGCTGCGGCGACCATTGCGTCTGCCAACCACTGCGAGCCTGAGTTGTAGTTGACATCGAGATCCTCGACAGCTGGCTGACCGTCGCCCTCCCAGCCGATCATGTCGCCGTTGAGCACCGCCTGGATGTCCTCGCCCGCGGCGGCCGCGGTGGCGGCGTAGTAGCTGCTTCCAATCAACCCCTGCTCCTCACCAGTCACGGCTATGAACTTGACGGTACGGGCAAAGTGGTAACAGGCCATGGCCTCGGCCGCCGCGGTGACCATGGCGGTGCCACTGGCGTTGTCGTCGGCGCCTGGGGCGGAGCCGGAGGACGGCAGATCGTCGATGTGGCCGATGGCGATGTATACCTGGTCGGGCTCTGTGGCGCCGACCAACGTTCCGACGACGTTGTCGGCGTACGTGCTGCTGTAGTGCTGGTATTCGGTGTCCAGACCGAGGTTCAAAAAAAGACCATGGACATAGGCCGTGGCGTCGTCGCACCCCTGTGACGACGAGTGTCGGGTCGATCCAGACCGGGGACTGAGAAAGAGCCGACCAGTGGGCGAGTGCGAAGGGGGCGTCGATGCTGTCGACGATTTCCTGAACCAGGGGGTTGGGGATCAACTTGGTCGAGCCGTCGATGAGTCCTTCGTACTCGGTGGGGGCGGCCTGGTGCGGCGAGGGCCTCCATGTCGAGCACCCGGAGAAACCAACCCGGCGACTCGAGGCAGTCGGGCGCGGTGAAACCCTCACCCTTGATCAGGCGCCAGTCGGCGCCCTGGGCAATGACCTCGCCGCAGACGAGAAGATCGGTCTCGGTCGAGCCCGGCCGCAACCCGACCAGGCGAATCGATCCTTGGCGCCGGTGTGCTCGATCAACGGTGACCGTCGAGCGACCTGGAACTGGCCGCCGGACTCGACATGTCTCGGGCGAACCGATGGCGAGGAACGCATCGTTGGTCTCGGCGATCAGCGTGACGCCGGCCGCGATGAGAGCGTTGCGATCCGCATCGGATCGGCGTTCGATCCGGAGCAGGGAATCATCACCCGCGGCGGTGATTCCGGCCACCAGAAGCGTGACGACGAAAGCGGCGCCGGTCATCCGATCGAGCCCTCGTTGAATCGGTCATGAAACCTCCGCGATCGGGTGAGCTACGTTCGCGAAGGAGACTATCAGAAATTGCCGGACGGAGGCGTGCTTCGGCTCACGATTGGGCGGCATCGGTTAGACTTTGGTCATCGTGACCGGCAGGTCGAGGCCGGAGTCGGGAAGGGCGCGAACGATGACCACTGGCCGAAAGATCTTCATGTCTGTTGCGGTCACGGTGGCCTTCTTTGTCCTGCTCGAGGGACTGCTGGCCGTGGTCGGGGTCCGGCGCGGGTCCTATGCCGACGATCCGTACGTCGGTTTTTCATCCACCTCACAGCTGTTTGTCGAGACCGCCGGCGCCGGGGGCGTCACCGAGATGGTGACGGCTCAGAACAAGCTCACCCTGTTCAATCCACAACGGTTTCCCGTCCGCAAAGGGAATGCGGTTCGAGTATTCTGTGTCGGAGGCTCGACGACCTTCGGCCGGCCGTACGACGACACGACCTCGTTCTGCGGATGGCTGCGTGAACTGCTGCCAGTCGCCGATCCGAATCGTCGCTGGGAGGTCGTCAACGCCGGCGGTGTCAGCTACGCGAGTTACCGCGTGGCGCTGCTGATGGAAGAGCTCATCGAGTACGAACCCGACCTTTTCATCGTCTACTCGGGACACAACGAGTTTCTCGAGCGCCGGACCTACTCATCGATCATCGCCACGCCGAAGGCGGTCCGTGGTCTTGGTTCCGTTGCAGCAAAAACCAGGATCTGGACGGCCATGTCCGGCGCGGTGCGGGGGTTCTCCGACGGTCCCTCTTCTCCCGAGAACAACCCCGATCTGCTCAAAGAGGAGGTGACGACGCTCCTCGACAACACCATCGGTCCCAGCGCCTACACCCGTGATGACGAACTCGCCGGGAAGATCTTGCAGCACTTCCGCTACAACCTCTCCCGGATGGTCGATATCGCGGCCTCGGTGGGCGCCGAGACCATGTTCATCACTCCGGCCTCCAATTTGAGGGACAGCCGGCCGTTCAAGTCCGAACCCACCCCGGGTCTCGGCGAGCAGGACCGGCGCTCCATCGAGGGTCTTGTCGAAAAGGCCCGAACCGCGCACGCCCAGGGCCGGCTCGACGAGAGCGTGGAAGAGATCACGAGGGCCACGGCTCTCGATCCCCGGAATGCGCAGCTGGCCTATCTCGAGGGGCGGCTCCTCGCTGAGGCGGGGAAGCGGATTGCGGCGCGAGCGGCATTTGAACGCGCCAGAGACGAGGACGTGTGCCCGCTGCGGGCTCCCGGCCCGGTGGCGGGCATCGTCCGCGAGATCGCCGCCGAACGGGGTGCGATGCTGGTCGATTTCGAAGCTCTCGCCGAGAGCCTGGCGGAGGATGGAATTCCGGGAACGGAGTCCTTTCTCGACCACGTGCATCCGACCATCGAGGTGCACCGCCGGCTGGCGGTGGCGATTCTCGAGGCCATGGCGGACCGGCAACTGCTCCGGCTCTCACCCGGCTGGGGGGACGAAGCTGTGGCCGAAGTCGCCCTGCGGGTCGAGGACGGTCTCGATCCGCAATTTCACGCGTTGGCGTTGATGAATCTCTCCAAGGTTCTCGGCTGGGCGGGCAAATACCAGGAGTCCTACCGGCTCGCCGCACAAGCGGTTGAGCTCTATCCGGATGACTCGCGGATCCAGTACAACTCGGGCCTGACCGCCCACCTTGTCGGGCGGAAGGAGGAAGCCGTGGCGCGCTATCGGCGGGCGGTGGAACTCCAGCCCGACGCCGACGAGCCGCACGGAAACCTCGGCGTTCTCCTGGAGGAATCGGGCCGGATCGAAGAGGCGATCCACCACTTCAGACAGGCGATTCGGTTTGCCCGGACCTCGGAGACCGCGACCCGCAACAGTCGAAACCTGGCCCGCGCGCTCATGGTCGCGGGCTATCAGGATTACAGCCGGGGAGCTTTCGACTCCGCGCTGGCCAAGTTGACCCAAGCGGCCGAGATCGCCCCCGAAGACCCGGAAATTCTCGGACGCCTCGGGATCGCCCAGCTCTCGACGGGCCGGACCGGGGCCGCCGTGGCCACCTTCGAGTCCGCTCTCTCGGTCAAGTCCGAAGACGCGGCCCTCACGAACCGGCTCGCCCTCGCCCTGGCGTTGAACGGCCAGACGGATCGAGCGGCATCGATCTATGCGCGGGCGGTGGAGCTCGATCCCGGCGTCGCGGACTTCCCGGACAATCTCTTCCGTGTGCTGGGCAACATGGGCGGGATGAGTTGGTGCGGCAGATCCGGTGCGGATAGGGGAGTAGCCCGAGGCCTATAATCGGTAGGTGCCATCTCCGACACCGCCGTTACAGACTTCCCGCCCGTCCGACGCTCACCCGGATCGTGCTCCTCTTGGTCGTGCTCGGCGCGCTGGTCCTCGGTTATCTCCTCCGCTACCACGCATTCCTCAGATCGCTTCGGCGTTACGATGGGCGAGACAATTTCGCCG
Organism: uncultured Acidobacteriota bacterium; assembly: GCA_963823445.1. Classification (GTDB taxonomy): domain Bacteria; phylum Acidobacteriota; class Thermoanaerobaculia; order Thermoanaerobaculales; family Sulfomarinibacteraceae; genus JAHECW01. Next base: position 196,054 of record CAWGLT010000007.1, on the reverse strand, counting down.
AGCAGACCTTCCCGCTGTTCAGCCGCTCCCAGATCACACATCTCGGGATTGCCCATCGTGAAGGTCTCCGGCCGCAGAGTTCCTACACTCGTTTCGACCCGGCAAAGCCTTCGGGTGTCTTTCGGATCGGCGTTTTCGGCGGATCCTTCATTTTCGTGCCGAGGCCGCGCCCGGACAGGACTTCCCGTCCCAGTTGCAGCGGTTGTTCGAGACCGCCGCGCGTCGGATCGAGGTGGTGAACTTCGGTGTCGTGGCGTTCGGAGTGCAGCAGTCGTACCTGCTCTGGCTGTACCTTTCCGGCGAATTCGAGCTCGACTTCACGATCTACAGCCTTTATGGCTTTCATCGCCAACGAGACAACACCTTCATCATGCTCAACTCGATTTTCGCACCCGTCCACGCACGCTATATGCTCGACGGCGATGGTCTTCGGCTGATCCGGGTACGCGGTCGTGACCGTCGCAGGGCCGCCGAGGGATACTTCCGGTGATCCGAGATGGAGCTATCTTCGTTACGACGCGGAGACATCGCCCCAGATCAGGCCCTGCTTCCGTCGGGCAACGAACTGCCGACGAATCCGTTCTATTACCGGCAGCGACCCGGAGCAGGAGTTGATCGACCTCTATGGCCGGATCTTCGCCGATATGGCGGTTCGATTCCGAGAGGCTCCTGGTTCTACTGCAACGATGAGACCTCCACAGATCTGATGCGATCTTCGTCGGACGATCGAGCTTTCGATACGGTGCCCACCCGGTCGGAGAACTTCACCTGGGACCGGAGCGGACTGTATCGCGCGCCGAAAAACCACCCGAGCGCCCTCGGCTACCACGTGATCGCTCGTGAGATCCACGCGATTCTCAACGGTCGGCGAGAGGCCGATTTGCCGAGTGTCGAGATTCTGCGGCCCGATCGAGGGCAACGGTGCGCTTGAGATGGAGAGAGGGTTGTCGGAATTCGACGACGTGTACCTGTCGCTCGGCGGTCGGCCGGCTGCGGTTTTCGTTACGCCGCCAGTGAACGGAACCGTCGACCCCTTTTCATTCAAAACCAGCCGACTCGACTCGATTCTGGACGTCTCAGCCGACGAGATCCGCTTTTCATCGCCCTCGTGGCGAGATCCCGGCGAGATCTGCGTCTGCGTTCACGGTCGGCGGATCTCCCGTGGTAATCGTCCTCGGTCGGATCTCGTTGATCGGCTGACGCCACGTCGGTGTCCTCAGCCGTCTTCAACAACGGCCACGGTGACGGTTGGGTGCTTCGGTTGAGGCCCGAGTCGAGCGCGATCTCGGTGGGTGTCGTCGCCGGCAAGGTAATCTCCGACATCCGCCTCGAGATCGACGGCGCCTCTATTCTCGAGGGAGAGGTCCACCGAAGCGAGAATCCGAAGGTGCTCGAGATCTCCTGGCGGTCCGCCAAGGGTGAGCTCGTCGCAACGCGGGGCCATCTCGAGCAAAACGCCGACGACATCGTCGCCGCGGCGGCCGGCGACTACTGCATCGCGGCCCGGGAGGACGACAGCGACGTGGAGTTCTGGTGCACCCGGCGGTGGCGACTCGAAGCGACACCGGTCAGGGTTTCACCGCTCGGCGTGCCTCCGATCAGCTGAACTACGAGCGCGAGTCAGGCCCGATCACACGGTAGATGCGGCAACGATCGGTCCACCGAAACCCCTTGACTCGAACCGGACGGCACCACGCGGGGACGCCGTTCTCCGGCCGGATCAATCGATAGGCCAGGGTCTTCTGAACTCCCTCGATATCGGTGGTGCCATATTTCAGCATCTCGAACCATCGAGACGAGATCGGCGGTGACGACGACGTAATCGATGTTGCGGTCTCGGGCAACCCGAATCGCTTCTTTCTCGCCAGAGTCCGCAAAAAAATCAACCATATCCCGAACGCCGTCGAGGTTCTCCCAGTACAACGAGCCTGGAGCTCGTGTTTGGCCAAAGAAGTGAATGCGCGATCCCTCACCCAGTCCGGTCATGATCGTCATCGGCCGACCGCCACGCTCCACCGAAGCCCCCAGAACGAGGGCGATGTCTCTGGCGAAAACTTCATCGGCGAGCAGCAGGATCGAGTGGTCGTTCGATCGATGACCCGCCCGGGAGATCGCGTGCACGGCGTTCGGCACGAGTTGCACGGAAACCGCGATCAGGACGAGCACTGTGGCGACTCGCGACCGGGTCGATCTCGGTTCATCACCAGTTACGACAAAGAACAGAGGAACCACGACCACACACGAGGCCACAACGAACAATCCCCCCCAACGCACCTGAGCGAGGAACATCACCCCCAAACAGAGCGCTGGGATCAGGCTGATCGCCAGGAGTGTTCTCAGGAAAGGTTGTTTGCGGTACCAAACGAGGAAACCGATCCCAATGAAGACGAGTACTACCGGCGCCAAATCCCCGGCCAGAGTCCACGGAGCCTGAACCTCGCTGACCAGCGGCTGGAACTCGCCGATCACCGAGTGCATTCGGAGCATTAACGGATCCTTCAGAAGGTACCAATCCGCCGGTCCCCAGTACGCGAGTGCCGGCAACAGACCGATCCCCCCGACCAGCAATCCGAGCTTTGCGGGCGAGTCCCAGGTCCACGGATTCCCCGCCGACCGATGGTTGCTGATGCGGTAGAGAAGCTCGCCCGCGCAAAACCATGCCAGAGCATACAATGGGTGGTTGACCTCGAGCTGCATTCCCAAATCGCCGGGGAGATACTCGATCAGATAGGCGACCAAGCTCGTGAGCGCGCCCACCCGGCTCCAGAGGCGCCACAGCTCAGGTGCCCACCGAAGTGATGGCCGAACCTCGATCGGAGAGTGATTCCCGGTTCCCGCGGCGACCACTCGGGTGGCTCCGATCATCGCAGCAAAGGCGCCGCCACCGACACATCCGATGATCAAGGCTTGCTGCGTCGCCCCGATCCACAGCCCGCCCCCACCGGCGATTCCTGACGCGATGAACCACCGGCGTGCCCGTGGCAGACTGAGGGAGAAACGCTCGTCGACGTCAGAAACGCCCCTTTTCCTTTTGACCAGGATTTGTCGGAATCGTCATTGTTCAGGACCCAACCGCCGCCGCCCAAGACGGCCAGGAGCACAACACCGAGCGCACAAATCAGATGCAGTCCGTGATGGTCCGGCCGGGCAAAACCAAAGTCCCTGAGAAGAGCCGGCTGGAGCCCCAGCAACAGCACCAATAGACACGAGGCACGGCTGCCGAGGCGTCGATAGACCGTCCACCCGACCGCGCACAGCATGAGCCCCATCAAGACCGGGTTCGCGTAGTAGGCGGCGGCACTGATGGCCGAAAAAACCGACAGCCCAGAGAACAATGCGTGAACTCCGCCGAGGAGAATCAACCACCAGGAGAAGGCCGAACTCCAGGCTACCGGTCGCCCGAAAGGCGCGTTATCGAGATCGGTCCAGTGCACACGGAGGTGTTTCTCCGAGACCATCTCCCTCGCGTAGGCCACCCAGTAGTAACCGTCAAAGTCGAGGAAATACTGAGGTTCGGTCAACGCCGTTGCAACCGGCTGGCCGGCAGCATCTCCGACCCGTCTGACAGACGATGACTGATGTCTTGCCGGGATGATGGCGGTGCGGTAAACGACGAGGCACTCGGCGAATATCACCCGAGAAACTGATGATGATGGCAAGCCCGAGCGCCCACGGAATGCGCCGCACACCGCTTCTCGGCGAGACCGTTGCGGTCGGCGTCGAGGAACCGGACGCTGCGCCAGCGCGACTCCTTCGGCCCGGCGCCGCTGGGTTCGAACGGGACTGTTTCCCTCGCTTCTTCACTCTCGGTTCAGGGTACCAGAGTCGAGAGAGATCCCACTTCGTCCGACCCTGCACTTGTCAAATTTCCGCGTGTTTGCGGCGCTGTCGCGCTCGTTTTCTGCGTCACCCTGGCGTGATCAACACAAAAAAAGGGCGGGGCCGAAGCCCCGCCCTTGGTTGAGGTTGATGGAATTACTGCGGCAGGATGGTGGTCGGGTCGTTGCTGCCGTTGTCGAGCACCGATCCGTAGCAGTAGTAGCCGGCGGTCGCCTTGATGGACGTGACGTCGGCGTACCCGTTGGTGGGCGCATAGTCGGCGAAGATCCGATTGATCTGGTTGTTCGACCACGGTCGACAGGCTCATGGTCTCGGTCCCGAGCATGGCGCCGGTCTCGTCGTAGAGCGTGATCGTCGATCGGAACGTTGTCGTTGACGCCGTTGACGCAACCGAGGTTGGCGCGCAGGTCGTCGTTCTCGCTCATGAAGATGATCCGCCTGGTCTCATTCTGGGTGATGAGGTTGCTGGCCGGGATGCCCGGGAATCGCCTGACCGAAGGTGCCGGCGACGTATCGGCCGACGGCACATCGTAGGTCCGGCTCATGACGCCGAGGAACGCGGAGTCGGCGCTGATGGCGAGCGCGCCGGCGACATCGGGCTCGAATCCGAAGACCTCGGCGAGCACGTTCTCGTAGCGGACGCTGGCGCCCGCGGCGAGGGTGAAGCTGTCCGAGACGGCCGGGTCCGAGTTGTTCGCGCCACGGGGCAGCCACAAGAAGCTGTAGGTGGCCATGGCGGCGCCGGCGTTGTTGATGTCGACATCGGTCTGGAAGAACGAGCCTTCGAGCACCGGCGGCAAGGGCCGCGGCGGGGATGAAGTAGTTGACGAAGGGCGCGTCGGCGCCGTACTCGGTGGGCAGGATCGACGTCGGGTCGTTGCTGCCGTTGTCGAGCACCGAACCGTAGCAGTAGTAGCCGGCCCCGGCCTTGATCGAGGTGACATCGACATAGCCGTTGGTCGGTGCGTAGTCCGGCGAAGATCCGGTTGATCTGGTTGTTCGACCACGGAGCGAGGTTCATGGTCTGGGTTTCGAGCATCGGTGCCGGCGTCGTCGTACGACGTGATCTTGATCGGGACGATTGTCGTTCATCCCGTTGACGCAACCGAGGTTGGCGCGGAGGTCGTCGTTCTCGCTCATGAAGATGATCCGCTTGGTCTCGTTCTGACCGATGAGATCGGCGGCGGGAGACGCCCGGCAGAGCCTGGCCGAAGGTGCCGAGACCGTTGGCGGCGGAGACGTCGTAGGTCCGGCTTCCGATCTTGAGATCGGCGGTGTTGGACACGACGGCGAGGGCGCCGGCGACGTCGGTTCGGCGCCGAAGACCTCGGCGAGCACGTTGTCGAAGCGGATGCTCTCGCCGGCTCCGATGGTGTAGCTCTCAGACTGCGTCGGGGATCGGAGTTGTTCGCGCCGCGGGGCAGCCAGAGGAACGCGAAGCTGGCCGCGCGCGGCGCCGGCGTTGTTGATATCGACATCGGTCTGGAAGAACGAGCCTTCGAGCACCGGCGGCGAGGGCCGCGGCCGGAATGAAGTAGCTCTCGGTCGAAGGCCGTGCCAAGGGTGACGGTCACGTCCATCGACGTCGGAATCCGAACCGCCGCCGTTGGTCACCGTCAGGCTGACGGTGAAGGTGCCGGCACTGGCGAAGGTGTGGGTGGGGTTCTGCTCGGTGCTGGTCGAACCGTCGCCGAAGTCCCAGGCCCAGGTGGCCGGGGCGCCGCCGGTGGAGGTGTCGGTGAACATGACGGGCTGACCCGGTCTGGGGGCGCGCGGGGAGTAGGTGAACGAGGCCACCGGCGCCGGCGGGATCTGGCTCACGGCGACGGTCACCGAGGTGGTGGCGTTGGCGATATCGGGATCGTCATCGGCGGCTTCCGCGAGGAAAGCGGTCGTGAAGGCGGTCCAGGTTGACGAGCTGCCGAAGACGCCGGTCACCGTTGCGCCGCCCTCGACGGCGGTGATGATCGGGTCGCCGTCGCTGACGGAGACCTGGGCCATGGGGATGGTGACCAGGCCGCCGAGCGCGCCCGGACCCATGTTGAGAACGCAGTCATCGCCGTCCGGGAAGTCGGAGCAGCGTCCGTCGTTGACCATGAACACCGCGACAGCGCCAGCCTGCTCGGCGTTGAAACCCTTGACGCCGAACTCGCAGGTGCCGCGGTGCAGCAGGGCGATGTTGCCGGGGGTGAAGTCGACAAAAGCGTCGCAGCCGAGAGTCGGGTCGGCCGAGCCGTCGTTGACGAGCTCGAACTGAGCCTCGATCGGGGCGTCGAGCTGCGAAATCCTGGCGCCCCAGCAGTTGTCGGTGATGTACTGGCAGATGTCCTCTTCCTCGGTGCCGACCAGCTTCGAGCAGGTCGTCGAGGCGTATTTCTTGTAGGGCGTCGCCAGGCCGAGCTCGACCCAAATATTGGCTGGATCGGTCAGCGTCCAGGCATGAACGAGGTTGGCGGGCTCGGTGATCTCCACGGTGCCGGTTTTCGGCGCTTCCATGGGGAGGGTCGATCTCGTAGCTGAAGGAGCCGCTGGCGCCGGACGCGAGAGGCTGGATCGGCGTCGCGTCAGGGGTGTCGTCGCCCTGCACCTGGAAGAACGTGTTCTCGCAGTAGAAGTCGTCCCAGAACAACAGCGGGAAGTTGCCGTTGGTGTCGGTGCCGGCGGCCGAGTCCTGGAGTGCCGTGTACATCGATCCGTCGCCGTTGTAGTAGTTGTCGACGAAGACGTCGAGTCCCATCGGCGGGATGAAGTCGGTGTTGACGTAGGCGCTGACGGCGGTATCCGGGCCGTTGTTGCCGTAGCCGACGGTGACCGTGAACGGCGATCCGAGCGTGACCGGATCCGGCACCGTGGTGGTCACGGTCAGATCCGAATCCGCCGCGAAGAGTCCGGGCGCGATTGCCAAGCACAACCCCAGCGCGAAAATTGCCGGGACCGCAGTGAATGGATGATTGGTTCTCTTCATTGGTTCCCCTCCCAAAAGGAATCTCTGGTTTTCAGTTCGCCACGCAGAGCGGCGAACTCCACTTGCATGGCCGTGTTTCAAATTTTTTCACCGCGTGATTTTAGCATCGCCTGCTGCAAATGAGTATCCCCCTCGACGAGGGGGATTGAATGATCTCGATGAAGAGGTGGAAAGCGGCCGCACGGGCCGCCGGCTCTAGATGCCTCAACCGCCACCGCCGCCGCATGGCGCGGGTGCGCCGCATGAGGCCGGTGTCGAGGACGACGAACCGGCCGCAAAGGCCGAAAGCAGGCGCTCGGTCTCGCTGCCGCCGCACTCCGGGCAGACCATGGAATCCGCCGGCGCCGAAACCGACTGTAGCCGGGCGAAGACCGCCCCGCAGGACTGGCAACGATACTCGTAGATCGGCATGATGGCTCCGGGTCAGGTTTCGATCTTCGCGTTGGCCTTCTCGATTTCGATCCGCCCCTGGAGAATGGCCTGATGTTCACGGTCGATACGGGATTCGAGGGAATCGCAGACGTTGCGACAGATGGTGAAAACGCCCTCATCGATGATTCGATAATAGACGTTGAGACCTTCACGGCGGCAGTCGACGAGACCTGCTCGCTTGAGAACCGAAAGGTGTTTTGAAACGTTGGCCTGGCTTCCCCCGACGGACTCCAGAATATCGGAAACACATCGTTCGCCGTTGTGCAGGCTGTGCAGGATCTTCAGGCGGGTCGGGTCGGCCATCGCCTTCAAAACCTCGGCTATTCGGTTGAGCAACTCATCGGATGCAATCACGGATTCCTCCTCCGACAGACTCAGACATTACCATTTAGGAATATACTCCAAGCGCTAATCATCGTCAATAAGATCGCAGTTCGTAATGCGATTATTTACGATCTTCAACGCGGCCGGTCGCCGAGTGATAATCTCTGGACGAAAACACCACGAGGAGGAGCGCATGCCGACGATCTTCGAACGCATTATTTCCGGAGAGATCCCGTGTCACCGCATCTGGGAGGATGATCGACATCTCGCATTTCTCGATATCAATCCTCGGGTGTACGGGCACACGCTGGTGGTGCCGAAAGAGCCTTTCAGCGAGATCTTCGCGATGCCGGCGGATGAATACGACGCGTTGTGGTCGGCCGCCCGAGTGGTTGCACATCACCTCAAAGAGCGCACCCGTTGCCAACGCGTTGTGGTGGTCGTTCTCGGTTATGAGGTGCAGCATGTCCACATCCATCTCATGCCCACGAACAATCTTGGAGATTTCCCGTTCCCGGATGTCGACCCGGAAGCCCTCGCTCGGCTCGGTGAAGCCGCCGAGGTTCTGGCCTGGGGGTGACTCGGGCGTGGATCGGGAGCTCGACTCGGCCGGGCGTCGACCTGAGCTTGACCGCTGAGTCATTGAAGGCGAGAATGATCGCCGGGCCGGAGTGGCGGAATGGCAGACGCAGCGGACTCAAAATCCGCCTGGGGCAACTCAGTGAGGGTTCGAATCCCTCCTCCGGCACCACACCGCAACAGGACACGCAATTAAACCGCGCCCCATCGGGGTGCCGGGTCCGCATTTGTGCTGGTACGACCTCCCGGCATAGCGGCCCGCTCAGCACAAATGCCGACCGGGCTCCCCCGGGGAGCGCCATGACATCGGCTGTCCAAGCTACGAGACAGGCCGCCGGCGCACCATCAGCGTGGTCGCAGCCCTTCAATCAACCCACGTGCGACCACGCCGATGGTGCGACGCTGGGTCGCCGGGACGCCAATGCGTCACGGCGGCCCAGAAGGCCGGTGATGAGGGCAATGTCCGGGACAACGGCAGCGACCGGGACTGGGGCCGTATCCGTATCCGTGGGCGATAGAACTCACCCGCGGCGGCACACCACCATCGCCGGCGGGACGTCGGCACTCCCCCCGGCACGCCGATGGTGCGACGCTGGGCTGCCGGGACGCCAAAGCGTCCCGGCAGCCCAGAAGGCCGGTGAAGGGATGTCCGGAACAACGGCAGCGACCGGGACTGGGGCCGTATCCGTATCCGTGGGCGATAGAACTCACCCGCGGCGGCACACCACCATCGCCGACGGGACGTCGGCGCTACAAACATCGCAGCGGCCTTTGCAGCGCCCGCGTATCGCGGACGATTGAAGTCACCCGCATCGCACTCCCCCGGGAGGCCCGATGCAGGTCGAGCCGCCGGAGCGATGCAATTGATCGCCTCACCAAGAAGGGCACCCTACGGGGGAGATGCCCGCACCACAATGACTGCCGCGTGCGCATTCGGGAGGAATAGGTATGATTTGAAGCTGCGGGTGGAGCCGGACCGCGTCCGAGACCGGCACGACGCACCCGGGGACGACGTGGAGGTCAATTTTGTTGACGGGAAAACGACAGTTGAAGATCGGCAGCATTGTGACGTTGAGCGTGCTCGCGGCGTGCGTCGCGGCCGCCCAGTCCGCGCCGACGATCACCGCGGAGCCGGTGCCCGGGTCAGCTCGAGGTGATGCAGGGAACCGCGATCAAGCTGGGCGGAGTGCCGCCCGAAGAGGGTCCGCGGCCCGAGAGCTATCACTGGGAGATCGTCCAGGGCGAGGGCGGCGCCCTCTACAACGAGGATCAGTACCAGGTCATCTTCCAGAGCCCGAGAATCATCAACGAGATCGAGCTTTTTGTGATTCAGTTGACGGTCGGGTACGCGGGGCAGGAGCCCGCTCACGCGACCGCCCATATCCGGGTGCACCGCGACATGCCGCAGGCGAAGCCGGAGCCAGAAAAGAAAAACATCGAGGACGTGATGGCGGACTTCTACCGCAAGGAGAGCGACGCCCGGGAGGCCAATCGACAACGTGTGGAGGAGAGTCAGGCGAGGGTGGTCAGCCACCACACCTACAGCTATATCGGATTCCACGGGGGATACGGCTATCGCGGGCCGGGATGGGGTTGGGGCTATGGTTGGGGATGGCCGGCCAGATACCCGGTCTATGCGCCTGTCGTGGTCCCACCACCCGGGATCGATTGGGGGCCGGGTGACGGGCTTTGGGGGGAGCCCATTGCCATCCCCTATGACGACATGGTGACGACCTTCCCCGAGGAAATCGCGGACGACTATGTGCCGCAGGATTTCCCCGGCGCAGATCAGCTGCCCGATATGAGCCACGACGGAGAATCGCCCACGGATTTCATCGTCAGCCCGGGCGGAACCGTCGGTGAGGACCGGTGACCGGGGGAAGCCCCCGGTCTCGATCCCGGAACGGACTTCGGCGAAACCCTGATCGACCTCGGCTTCGGAGGTTTCGCCCGTAAACGGAGCAGCCCCGGGTACGCCACATCGTGTGGAACCTGCGTCCACCTCTTCATCCGGTCCAAACACAATCTCGCTATAATAGGTGTTTCGATCGAGAAACGAGATGAGGATGATGGCCAGGAGACGCAGCAGCACCAGCATCGATGAGAACACCTTCATCAATCGTGAGCTGAGCTGGCTCCAGTTCGCCCGGCGGGTCCTCGAGCTCGCGCGGGATCCCGCGGTGCCGCTCCTCGAGCGGCTCAAGTACGCCGGGATCCTCGGGATGCTCCACGACGAGTTCTTCATGAAGCGGATGAGCGGACTCAAGCGGCAGATCCAACGCGGGGTCAAGAAGATCTCACTCGACGGGAGATCGCCGCAGGAAGAGTACGACGCCTGCCGCCAGGAGATCCTCGCCCAGGTCGAAAGAGCTCGCCCGGACCATCCGCGATCAGATCCGTCCGGCGCTCAGGGAGGCGGGATACCCGATCTTCGACCACGGCGAGCTCTCGAAGGAGCTTCAGGCCGAGCTCAGGTCCTATGTCAAGAGAGCGGTTCTACCCATCTTGACTCCTCTGGCGGTGGATGCCGAGCACCCGTTCCCCTTTATTTCGAGCCTCGGGCTCAACCTGGCGGTGGTGGTCAAGGAGGGCAAACGCGAACGGTTCATTCGGATCAAGGTGCCGCCCAACCGCCAGCGCTGGGTTCCGCTCGCCGATGGGAGCGGATGCGTTCCGCTCGAACAGGTCATCGCGGCGAACCTCAGCCTGGTCTTTCCCAAGGCGAAGATCGGGACGGTCCATTTATTCAGATTGACGAGGGGCGCCGAGGCGGACGAGAGCGGTTCCGCCGAGCTTCGGGATTTGGCGCCGTTGACCATCCCCGGCAGCATCGTCGAGCAGGTGGCTTCGGAGCTCAAGGCGAGACGGTTTGCCGGCGAGGTGAGACTCCAGGTTTCCTCCAGGATGCCGAAAAAGATGCGCGAGTGGCTGCGCGGCCAGCTCGGTTGCCTTCCCGAAGAGGTCTATGCCACCGAGAGCTTTTTGGGTGTGGCCGATCTGCTCCGGCTCGAAGTCCCGGGGCGCGAGGATCTGCGGTACCCGCCCCACCATCCGGTGAGCCACCCCCGGCTGAAAGACATCGCAGGCGAAGATCCTGCGGCGATCTTCCGGGAGATCTGCCGTGGAGACATCCTGGTCCATCACCCGTACCACGACTTCGACACCTCGGTCCTTCGCTTTCTCGAGTCGGCTGCCGTCGATCCCCTCGTTCTCGCCATCAAGCTGACCATCTACCGCACATCGGCCGGGTCGCCCATCATCGCGGCGCTGCTCGAGGCCGCGCGGCGCGGCAAGCAGGTGGCGGTCTTGGTCGAGATCACCGCCCGGTTCGACGAGGCCCCCAACATCGAGTGGGGGCGGCTCCTGGAAAAAGAGGGCGTGCACGTGTCCTACGGAGTCGAGAAGCTCAAGACGCACGTCAAGCTGGCGATGGTGCTGCGGGAAGAACCGGACGGCATCCGCCGCTATGTTCACGCCGGCACGGGGAACTACCACACGGGGACGGCGAGGATCTACGAGGATCTGGGCATCCTGAGCTGCGATCCGGATCCTCGAGCGAGGATGTCGCTGCGGTCTTCAACGAACTCACCGGTGCGACTCCCTTCGAGGACTACCAGAAGCTCCTCGTAGCCCCGCGCTTCATGCGGGACCGCTTTTGTGACGCTCATCAGACGAGAGATCGAACACGCCGAGGCCGGCCGTCCATGCGGCATCAAGGCGAAGATGAACCAGTTGCAGGACCCTTCATTGGTTCGGGAGCTCTACGCGGCGAGTCGGGCCGGCGTGCCGGTCAGCCTCAACGTTCGTGGACTGTGCATCCTCAAGCCCGGTGTTCCCGGTCTTTCGGAGACCATCAGGGTCTTTTCGGTGCTCGGCCGGTTTCTCGAGCACGGGCGAATCTACCGTTTTGAAAACGATGGCGAACCCGAGATCTACATCGGTTCGGCCGACTGGATGAAGCGAAATCTCGACGGTCGAGTCGAGACCATGGCGCCGGTGACCGATCCGGCGCTCAAGTCGAGATCGACGCCATCCTCGCGGTGCTCGAAGCAGCGACAACCAGACCGCGTGGGATCTCCGGCCCGATGGGAGATATGTCCGCCGAAAGCCGAAGAAGGGTGAACCTGCCCGAGCCGCGCAGCAGGAGTTCATCAGACTCGCAGAAGAAAGCTCCTAATTTTGAATTCTCTAATTCTCAATTCCAGCGCAACCATTGCTCGGGGCTGTGCGATGGAATTAAGAATCAAAAATCAAGAACTGAAAATTCCGACATCAGCTCTTCGGTTCCAGCGCGCCCTCGTTCACCCAGTGCTCAAAGAGTCGGAACACCCGATAGCCGTCGACGCCGGATTTCCTTTTCGATCGCAATCGGTGTGATGCCCCGGGTGGCCTGGACCCAGATCCCGTTGACGAAGTTCGCATCGTCTTCGTCGGGCAGGCCTGTCGGCTGTTTCCCGGTGGCTGCGAATTGACCTTCGTCGGGGATGATCGCTGCTGCGCGATTGAATTCGTCGTAGCGGCGCATGCCCTCCATCAGGAGCGACATCACCGCGATACCCGGTGGCTTCCCCTTCCTCTGCGGGCGATCGACCGGTTGGTTGACGAAGATGAACCGTCCGAGAATCGGACGTTCGAGGAGCTGGTAGATCGCCGTGTCCCCAGTCAGGTTTCCGGTGGTCGCATCGATCATCATTCCATCGCTGAGGGTGATCGATGCCGTGGAATTGCCTGAGTCGTCGAGGACGGTGAGGATACCCTCGAGCCGCGAGTCCGCGAGATTCTGCATCAGATTCGGAAGTCCGAAGAGCGCCAGATCGCCCGAGAGTGAAGTGACCGTCTCGGCGTCATCGGTCGGTTGATCGATCGAGGTCTTGTTGTCGAGCTTGGTCAGAGCCTTGGCCGCGGCGTTGGCGAACTGTTCGCCGGGAAACCTGCGGACGATGCTGTCGTAGACCATCCGCACCTTGGGGATGTCGGTGCCGGACAGGCTGTCGAGTAGATTCCCGATGTTCTGCGCTTTTCGGGGGGTCTTGACCGAGACGCCGAAAACCTTGACCGGGAGTTCCGCCTTGATCGCCTCGATCACACGGTTGATGGTGGTCGGGTCATCGGAGAGATCCTGCCCGCTGAGCATGGACAGACGGGCCAGGGTGTCGCCGAACTCGGGACGCCGCTTGAGTCCGTGCGTCACGACGCACACCCGCGCCTCTTTGTTGTCGAACCGGATCAACGCTTTGATGGCCGTGTCGAGAAGCGATTGGATCTCGGATCTATTGTGTGCGGCTTTGCCCTTCTGCAGGAGTACGTCCTCGAGATCGCTGACCCGCGCGACGAGGGTCTTGATCGATCGCGGATGGTCGATCTGACCGAGAGCGGTGAGGGCTTCGCGGAGCAGGGGAAGCTCGCCGCCGGGAACCGACGACCTGACCAAGAGATCGATCTCCTTGTCGACGTCGTGCTCCTCGCTCGGAGGAATCGACCGGATGAGATAGATCAGATTGCGCTGGACATACCAGGGTTGGGGGACGTTGCCGGAGAGTGAATCGTCGAGAATCTTGATCGCCTGACCCCTGGTCTCATCGCCGTGGATCATGAGCAGGCGGAGAATCATCCGTCGCCGGTCGCGACGGGTCTCGGCGATGAGGTCATGCATCAGATTGTCGATCTGGAGAGCCGGGAAGAAGTTGAGCACCCGGCGCAGGAGCAGCCGCTTTTCATCGTTCTCGGAGTACTTTCGCAGCTGGTTCTCATCGATTTTTCCGGAAGCCTGATCGATGATGTTCGCGGCGAGGGAGGCATCGACCTCTTTCTGCGAGATCATCCGGCTGGCGAGGTCGATGACGGTGACGGCGCGTCCGATCGAGCCGTTGTTGAATTGATCGACCGCAGAGGAGATGAGTTCCCGGAACCGTTCGTTGCGTTCGCCCGGGCTCTTCGAGAGATCCATGACCTTGCGCATGGTCCGAGCGGCGCCGGAAAGCGCCGGGGTGTCCTTCGCTTGAGTCGACGGCGCCTCGGATGGCGCCCAATCCGGGAGCGAGCCGCTGAGCGTCTGCAAAACGCCGTCACTCAACGAACTGACGCCGAAGTCCTTGAGATAACGGAGTTGGTTGTTGAGATCCGATGACGACCTCGCCGATGTCGCGACTTCGTCGATGATTCGCGAGAGGATCGCGGTTTCCGCTCCCACGAGCGAGGTGTTGATTCCCGCCTGCGCCGAAGCCGTGGATTTCGAGGCGACGCGCTCCCAGCGGTCGAGGAGTTGACTGAGTCGATCGATGTGGGCTGATGTCTGGTCGTCGCTGCCGGCGGTTGCTGACCCTTTCGTCTTTGCGTCGGCCTTTTGCTGGGCCGACTGTCGGGGGATCTCGGGCGGCGGCGCGATCTGCTGGGCGCCGCTCCGGGTTCCCCGGTCGCCGTGATCGCCGGCCGATTGTGACGGTTCTCCACCGCCCTGCGGTGCCGGACCGCCGCCGCCGGTCCAACTACCTCCTCCGCCTCCTCCGGAAGCGGAATGGGGTGATCTGCTGACCGAGATCCGGGCCGCCATGGTTCCGCCGCCGGTCGTCACCCCGAGTCGACCCAGGTTCTCCGACAGATCGGCGCGGTCGTGCTCCGGACAGATGCTGACCAGCAGCGGCTGCAGCCGGGCCAGGTACTGGTTGAGCTCTTCTCGTGGGATGAGTTCCAGCTCGCCGAGATTCTGGACCTTGCGGGCCGAGTGGAGGAGATAGTCGCTGACTGCAGAGGCGTTTGGTCCCTGAATCTGGGTGCCGACCCACGAGTGGATTTCGCGGGCGATGACCTCGGGTGGGGCTCTGAAGAGGATTTCCGCCGCGTCGGCGAAAATCATCGGTGCGACCTCGTCCGAAAGGTAGCGCGCCAGCAGCAGACGGGCTTCCTCGATCTCCCGAGAATCGGCTTCCGAAACCAACGCGCCTCCCTGTTTCATTTCGCACCGACGCCACGAAAATTCCCCGTCGCGCCGGTTGCACAGCGTCGCCGCCGACTCACCGGCGTCCATTGCTGATGGTTCATGATCGCATCATCGACGCGGTTTGAGCAAGTGCGGTGGGAAGCGCCCGAAACCGGGTCAGGCGTCGGCTGGAATCGGCGGCGGCTGCAATTCGGTCGGGCAGTAGGCGTCGCGACGTTCGGTCAGGTCACGAACCACCGCGAGCCGAAACTCGAGATCCGGATACTTGACTGCCAGGTCGCGCTTGAATCCGGCGATGTCGATCATTTCGAAGCGGCAGAGAATGGTCTTGAAGGGGCGTGCCAGGAGTTCGCCGGGCGCCTGAATATGATGCAGGCCCCCCGAGTAGACCATGAGTATCCGACCGTCGGGTAATGCCTCGATGATATCGGCGATTCCCGCTCGGACGGTCATTTCCCGCCCTTTGGAGTCGAGTCCGTTTCTGCGTTTCATCCGGCCCTCGGGGAGGATGATGACGAGGGCCCGGCTGTCGATCTTGCTGAGGACTTCTTCCCACGTCGAATCGCGCTGCCGGGTAACGGTGACGGTGTGGCGGACGAGAAAACGAAAAAACACCCCGATGGGACGGTTCATGGTCTTTTCGGCCACGGGCAGTACCCCGTGTCGGGCAAACCGCCACAGCAGCCTGGTTGACGCATAACCGGCGATGAGAGGTTCGTAGAGGCTGGTGTGATTCAGGATCGCGACGATCCTGGTGTCGTCGGCCATCTCGTGTGGTTTGGTCGGCATCCAGTCTTCCCGAAGTCGGAAGAGAAGCCGGGTGGTGGCTCGCACGACGAGCAGCAGCAGGAAAACGAGAATTGACCGCATGGATCGGGTTTGCCGGCCGGTGAAGGCCGCCAAGATCGCCGATCAATCTAACTCAAACCGAAAAACTCGGCACGTCGCACCGCGGCAAAGGAGGACCGATGATCGACGACCTTCACCCTCCGACCTCGTGAGCCCCAGGTCGCCCAGGTCAGTTCTCACGCCTTACGTCTCACGTTTCACGTCTCACGTGAGCCTATTGCAAGACTCGGGATTGCGGCAGGAGTCGACGCAAATGGGCCCATGCCCGCGGGGACGTGGGCGCTGCAAAATCCCGAGAAACTTGGTGGCGCAGGCGCCCTCGCCTGCGATGGCCCACCGTGGTGAGGCTGGCACCTCGTCGTCTTGCAGGTGGCTTGGTTGCCAGAACCATCGCAGGCGAGCCGGTGAATCGCCGGATGTTTCTTCGGCGCTCGCCACATGGAAGTTCGAGTTGAAACACGGAGGGCACGGAGAACCACGGCGACTCCACGGCGCGTTCGATGGATATCCGTCCCATCGATGGCCATGACACGTCCCCCGCTCCCACGGAACAGGAAGAAACACTCTTGGATCACTCCGTGGCAACTCAGTGGTTCTCCGTGTCCTCCGTGTTTCAGATGTTGCGTTCCGAAATGCTGGTCATTTTCGGAAACTCGCAGCCGCACAATCCACCGCGATGGAACTGTCGACCCAGCCTCTGGCAAAAACCAACCGTGCTTGATGGTTCGTGGTCTTTGTGCCGGCGAGACGCCGGCACCACTAGGGGCCGAGGTCCTTTCCAGGGCCGGCGTCTCGCCGGCCTGACGGTGACGAGGGTCGGCAAGCCAAGGTGTCCGAATCCCGAATTCTGCAAGAGGCTCACGTCTTACCTTTCACGTATGCCTTCTCACTTCACCAATCAAAAACAAGCCCCGCATACGCGCTCCTCGTCGCCGCCGGAATCCAGACCGGCTGATACCCGTCGAAGTAGCCGAAGGTCGTGAAGAGTGAATCGGTGAGATTGTTGACCCGGAAGCTGGCCTTGACCTGTCGCGCCATGAGCGCATTCGCCACCGTTCTTCCGAGATCGACCTCGAATCCGATGTCGATGGCGGCGTACGCGTCATTGACCCGGTGGATGTAGTCGGGGTCGTCGCGGATTTCGGGGAACTTCCGCATGTCTTCGGTGTTGTCGAGGAAGAAGTCACCGACATAGCGCAGGGTGACGACGCCCGTCACGGGGCCGGCGGTTCCGTGGACTTCGAGGGAGAGCAACCACTCGGGACTCACCGGCAGGGCGTTCCCCGAGTGGTCGACGACGTTGCCGTCGAAATCGTACTCGAGAACTCGACGATGCGGTTGTCCGACCAGGCGAGGTCGAGCCGACCGCCCACGGCCGGGATCGGCTGCCACTCGAGATCGACCTCGACCCCGCGGTGCTCGGTGACGGCGCCGTTGGCGGTCACCGGGTCACCGTTGTTGTCGAGGCCTCCCGCCCAGACGATGGCATTGTCAAAGTCGAGATAGTAGAGGTTGACCGAAGCCCTGCCCGTGGACCATGCATACGATCCGCCGAACTCGTAGTCGGTCAATTCCTCGGGGTCGAGGTCGAGGGGCGCCGGCGACCAGGTGCTCTGTGGATCGTAGATGTCGCGGAACGCCGGTTCGCGTCCGCCGCGCGAGACGTTGGCGAAGAAGCTCAAGGCTCCGGTCGGCCGAAAGGTGACGCCGAGTCTGGGCAGGAGGTAGGAAAAGCTCTCGTCGACCTCGACGCCGTTCAGCTTGTCGCTTCCCATTTCATAGCGGTGGTGGGTCCAGGTCAGACCTGCCATGAGATTCCATTTGTCGCTGAAACGCCAGTTTTCCTGGACGAAGGGCTGCATGGTCTGCTTGTCGAGGTCGGTAGTCGTAGTACCGGTGATCGGGATCGAGATCGGGAGGGTAGAATTGCGCCCACTGGACGAAGCCCCAATGATGTCCGCTGTGAAGGCGGAAGGAAGCTCCCGCCTGGAGGCTGCCGCGACCGTCGCCGTGGCGCCACTCGACGTTCGGAATCCAGCCCGCGTCCCACTCATCCACCTCGCGCCGCCGCACCAAGTCGGTGGTGTCGATGAGCGAGCCGTCGGGCAAGCTCGATCGGGTCCGAGGCCGTACTCGGGCATCCATCGGTCCTGCTTGAACTGCTGGAAATAGCCGTCGCCCTCGAAGAGATAGACGGTGTTCTGCCACGCGAGATCGGGCTTGATCTGCCAGCTGTGGATCACCTGGTAGTGGGGTTGGAAGAAGCTGTCGATCTCGTTGGGGTAGGTCGAGCGGATTGAAGCGGCGGTCGACTCGGCTGTCGCCGGTGATCTCACCATCGAGATAGGCATTGGAGATGCCCTCGTAGGCGAGGTGGGTTTCCTCCGGGCCGCCGAAGAGGTTGATCCGCAGGCTCGTCTTCTCGCCGTAGCTGACGACCGCGAGATAATAGTTCCACATCTCGGACCAGCTCAGATCGCGGTAGCCGTCCGACTGCACGCGGGAATAGCGGGCGGTGGTCGCCCATCGGTCGTTGATCAGCCCGCTGTCGAACTCCATGGTCAGCCGGCTGGTGCCGAAGGAACCGCCGAGCATGGCGAAGTGGAGGCGTTGTTCGGTGAGAGGCTGGCGGCTCTGGATGTTGACCGAACCGCCGATGGCGCTGCCGCCGTAGAGATTGGTGCCGACGCCGCGCTGAACCTGGATCTCGTCGGTGGTGGAGAGAATGTCGGCCAGATCGATGAAGAACACGCCATGCGAGTGGGCATCGTTCACCGGAACCCCGTTGAGGCTGACGCGGTGCGGCGCATATCGAAGCCTGCGAAGAAAGAAGTAGGAGTAGCCGATGCCGTTGCCGCTGTCGTTGTAGGCGTAGAAACCGGGAGTCTGTTCGAGAAAGATCGGGTACGTCCTGGGCCCAGTAGCGGCGCTCGATCTCCGTCACGACCGATGTTGGTCACCGTCACCGGAGTTTCGCCGACGGTGGCGTGAAGGCCGGTGACCTCGACCTCTCCCCGAAACACCACCGGTTCCGCCTGGAGACTGAGCTCATGAGTATGCGGGCGATCGGTGAGGTTGAGGTCGAGGGTTTCGTAGCCGCCGGCTGTCACCTGAAGGCGGATGGCAGAAGGGCGGTGGGTCGGGGAGATCGAGAGAAAAGAGCCCCTGCCGGTCGGTCGATGGTTTCGAAGATCCACGCCGGTGCGGTTGCCAGCACCGCCGCGCCTGCGATGGGCTCCTTGCTCGGTCTGTCGACGAGGCGGCCGCGAAGCTCCGGCGGCTGAAACCAGGCTCGAGAGCGTTGCGAAGACGATGAGTGGTGATGGTCAGGCGAAAAAAAAACATGCCGAGTCTCCGGTGCTGAGCTGACGAGGGCTCTGACGAGGGAGAACACGGCAATCACGATGCTCCAAATCCCTCCGCCGGCATGACCCGGATCAGGTTCGAGGGGTTTGATCTCAGCCCCGTCCGAGACGGGACACCCCCATGGATGCGTCAAATTCTCGAAAGAGCCGGCCCGAGTATCCGAGGCGGACCGCGGCGCAAGGACTCGGTCCGCGACGGACAGCGGCCGGGGCAGCAACCGCGACAGCGACAGGACCGCGGCCGCAGTCGGGACCCAGCGCTACCTCCCGGTCGGAAAACCAACGCCCCCAGAGTCCTCACCAAGACGATGGCGTACATCGCCGGGCCGTGGTGCCGGACGGCGTAGAGATCGAATTCGAGCTTGCTCATGTGGTCCTCGGTCCTCGCGCAATAGGGGAGATGGATCTGCGCCCACCCGGTGAGGCCCGGACGGACGTGTATCGAATGCATAGAACGGGATCTGCTTTTCGAATTGGGCCGCCACGTCCGGTCGTTCCGGCCGTGGGCCGACGAGACTCATTTCGCCGCGCAGGACATTGATGAGCTGCGGGAGTTCGTCGATTCTCCAGCGTCGGAGCAACCGGCCGACCGGAAGGACCCTGACGTCGTTTTCTTCGGCGAAGATCGGACCGCTGGCATTCGAGCTCGTGCTGCATCGTCCGCAGCTTGAACAGTTCGAACGGCCGGCCGAACTGTCCGAGCCGCTCCTGTCGGATAGATGACGGGAGGGCCGTCCGGTGACGAGAATGGCGAGGGCTGCAACGAGGAGCATCGGCGCCGTGCAGATGAGCAGAATCGTCGCCACCAAGAGATCGAAGAACCGTCTGGAGATAGTGGAACGGTGACGTCGCGATCGATGAAAAGTCGCCGGTCGCGATGAACCACCTGAGTCCACCTGGCGGATCGGAATGCTACCGGTCAGTGCGGAGTACGCGCCGGCTGCGTCGACCACGGTCGTTCCGTGGAAATTGAGAGCTGCGAGACGATCGATGGTGGGGTCGCCATCGGAAAGTTGAGCGACGATGATGAGATCGATGTCGCTCGGCGTCGACTTCCGCGAGCGGGTCGGTGTCCCCGTTTGATCGGGCGCCGGGAGGTGCCGCGCGATCTGGAAAGGTGCGTTCGGCCGACTCTCGAGTTCCTTCCTGAAGGGCGCCGACGATGGGTCCGTCGCCGATGACGATGGCGTCGCGGGCTTGCGGTCAGGTCGCGAGTTTGAGCCAGATCGAGCGCAACCCGACCTGGGACGGCAGCGAAATGGCGAGGGTGATGGCCGAGCAGTCCGCGACCGAAACGCCATGGTTCGACGAGATAGACGCCGAGAACCAGAGTCATGGCCATGGTGACGGCGAGCGCGGTCGTACGGGCGAGAACGTAATCGGGAGTTCGCCAGCTCGACGGGCGGTAGAGGTCGAAGGTGGTGGCGAGCCCGAACTGGATCAAAACAGCGTAGAAGATGAATCCCGGGTGCCGGAGAAGTTGGTTCGACTTGACGTCGAAGCCGCCCGAACCGAAACGAATCCATGCGGCCAGCAAGCCCGCTCCGAGAAGGATCATGGCATCGGCTTCGGCGAGCAGGAACCTGGTTCGAAGCTCGCGAATCGCGATCTTTTGCATTAGTGAGTCATTTTCGCCGGTTCCCCGCCTGTGTCAACCGTTTGTCCGTCGGCCGTTGATTGGCGGATATGGCGGATTTCGATAGACGCGCAACCGTGAAAGAGCTTGTCACTTTGTTTCACAAGCTCTATACTCTGTTCCGTGAGCGCGACCCTCGAACCCAGCATTCGAGAAGCATGAATCATACGAAATGGAGCGACGGCGCAGCGTCTGAGAATGATCGCTGCAGCCGCCGAGGCCACAAAAGGAGAATGGACATGTCGACCCTAAAAGAAACCCTGAAAAAGAAGATCGAAGAGCACCGGCCGCGGACGGTCCGCCTGCTCAAGGAATACGGTGACGTCAAGATCAGCGATGTCACGATCAGCCAGGCCATCGGCGGCGCCCGCGGTGTCAAGTGCCTCGTGACCGACGTGTCATATCTGGATCCCTTCGAGGGCATCCGTTTCCGTGGTCGCACCATTCCCGAGACCTTCGCGGCGCTCCCCGCGGTCAAAGGCCAGGACTATCCCGCCGTCGAAGGCTTCTTCTACTACCTCATGACCGGCGACGTTCCCACCGCCGCGCAGGCGCAAGAAGTTGTCGCCGATTTCAAGAAGCGCCGCCAACTCCCGAAGTACGTCCAGGACATCATGCGCGCCATGCCGGCCGACACCCATCCCATGACCATGTTCTCCGCGGGTATCCTCGCCATGCAGCGCGAGTCGGAGTTCGTCAAGCGCTACAACGAGGGCATGAACAAGATGGAGTACTGGGAGCCCATGTTCGAGGACTCCTGCAACCTGATGGCCAAGCTCCCCACCCTCGCGGCCTTCATCTACCGCCTCAAGTACAAGAACGACGAGCAGATCGCCGATGATCCCACGCTCGACATGGGCGGCAACTTCGCTCATCAGATGGGTTTCGCCAAGCCCTACGACGACGTGGCCCGGATGTACTTCATTCTCCACTCCGACCATGAGTCGGGCAACGTTTCGGCCCACACCACGCACCTCGTGGCGTCGGCTTTGTCGGATGCCTACTACTCGCTGTCGGCCGGAATGAACGGTCTCGCCGGCCCGCTCCACGGTCTGGCGAACCAGGAGGTTCTGAGCTGGACCATGAAGTTCATGGAGAGCCTCGAGGGTCAGGAGCCCACCGAAGAGGTCATCAAGGACGCCCTGTGGAAGACCCTCAATTCGGGCCAGGTCATTCCGGGGTACGGTCACGCCGTTCTCCGCAAGACCGATCCGCGCTACGAGTCGCAGCGTGAGTTCTGCCTCAAGAACCTCCCGGATTACCCCCTGTTCAAGGTCATCTCCATGATCTACAAGGTCGCCCCGGGCGTCCTGACCGAGCACGGCAAGGCCAAGAACCCGTGGCCCAACGTCGACGCCCAGTCCGGTGTGATCCAGTGGTACTACGGTCTCACCGAGTGGGACTTCTACACCGTTCTCTTCGGTGTCGGTCGCGCTCTCGGCGTGCTGACCAACATCACCTGGGATCGCGCGCTGGGGTATCCCATCGAGCGGCCGAAGTCGGTCACCACCGCCATGCTCGAGGAATTCGCGGGCATCAAATAGACCGAAGAACGACTCGCAACACCCAAGGGGCGCCGTTCGGCGCCCCTTTTGTTGATTTTTCAGGTGTCCCTCCCGCGGCAGGCTCTCCGGGAGGGACTTTCTCATGAAGGAAGAGTGTTAGAGTCAGAAGAATGAACACCACCGACGATCAACCGACAATGTCCTTTGAAGCATTCTGGCCATGGCTCATGGGACACCCGAACTGCATCCTGCGCGCCGGAACACCCGAGGCGGTGATTTATGACGACGAGGATCTCCACTGGCACTTCGCCATGGAGGATCCGGAGACCCTCGTCGTTCAGGTTCTCAGAGGCAAGCTGCTGGTTGGAGAACTCCTGCTCGCGCCGGAGCAGATCTCGTTTGTCCAGGGCTCGCGGGGCGAACGTGAGGACGAGTTCGTCTTCGAACTCATCTCCGAGACCGAGACCGAGAGCTTCCCGGCGTACTTCTTCGTCCTCATCCACGGATTCGATGAAGAGGGCGAGTTTAGTCCGAGTCGAGTGCATTGATCTGGCGCCCTGGCGGGAGTTCGACCCGGAGATGCCACCGGTGCGGACGCCTCGACGCCACCGCCCTGCTATCGTGGATTGACGACGATGGAGGGGAGAAACAAGCTGGACCATGGTGGCAATCATCAATCCGACCATTGACTCTTCGAACGTGGATGGGCACCGCCTTCCTGATCATCGCCTGCCACCTCACCGCCGGCGCAGAGGTTGCAGGGAGCGATCAGCCGGCGGCGGTTCCAGCTCCGTTGGTCTTTCCCGTCGATGAGCGACTCTCGTACGCCATTTCCTGGTCGGGAATTCACTGCGGAGAGATGGAGATCACGAGCTACATCGACAAAGCGGCGGCCGGAGGGCCAATTTATCGTATCGTCGTTCTGACCCGAACGACGAAGTTCTTTGATGGCATCTATCGCCTGCGGTCCCGGTTGGACTCCTACTTCGATCCCCGCCGAATGACGTCCCTTCGCTACGATGAGAAATCCCTCGAGAAGAAGAAACGAAAGAACGAGTCCTGGATCGTCGATCTCGAGGCCATGGAAATCGTCAAGACCAGGAACGGGGAGGAAACCCGTTTCCCCGTCGAGGTCGATCGGGCCAATGACCCGTTGGCCTTCATCTACAGACTGCGGATGATGGGCACCGATATCGGAGACGAAAACGTGCTCGGTCTCATGACCAGCAAGGGGGCGGTCGAGACCGTGGCCCGGGTGACCGGGCACAAGCAGATCAGGACCAAGATGGGCAAGTGTGATGCGGCCTCGGTGGTCCCCGAACCACGCGACGAGATGATGTTCAGCAAGTCGGGATCGATGGTGGTTTGGATCGACCGCAAGGCGCCGCACCGACCGTGCAAAATCGACTTCGACCTCTCGTTCGGGACCTTGACGGCGAATTTGAAACGCGCCGAGGCTTCGGATGCGGGCGGAGTTGCGGTCGACTGGGAGAATTGGGAAGGTTCAAAGGGGGAGGACCGGTGAAATCGATGTGGAAACACGGTTGCCGTCGTTGCGCGCTGGCAGTCCGACCGAGCCTCATTGTGATCCTGATCCTGGCGACGGCGCCCTTCGCCCGGGCCGGAATGGACGACCGCGCGAAGGAGGCCTTTCGCGAGCTTCAGCTGGGTTATGTGGCCATGGAAGAGGGCGACTATGATACGGCGCTGGCCCACTACGAGAAGGCGCGAGGCCTTTCCCAAGGGGATGAGCAGCGGTACAACGCGCTCTTCGGTCTCGGATCGGCCGCCCTCGAACTCGGGCGTCTCGACCAGGCGCGCGCCGTCTTCGACGAGGCGCACGAGCTCAAACCGGGCGAGGTCGAATGCACCTTCATGCTCGGCGTCACCTGCCGGCGTCAGGGCGACTTGGACAACGCGGTGACCTACCTCGCCGAGGCCGCGGCCCGCGACCCGGAGTTCACCCAGGCGTTTGTCGAGTTGGGCATTGCCTATGGCGCCCAGGAACGCCACGCCGACGCTCAGCGCGTCTGTCGGGAGGTCTTGAAAACCGACCCCGAGAATATCGAAGCGCGGCTCGGTCTGGCGGTCGCACTGTTCCATCAGGACGACAACGCCGCCGCGATTCGTGAGTTTCGCGAGGTCCTGGATCGGGATCCCGAGAACGTCCGCGCGCACTACGGATACGGGCTCGCGTTGTTCTTCGAGGGTGATCGCGAGGGCGCCAAGAATGAGATCATCTACCTCAATTCCCATGCGCCGGATCTCGGTTCGGACCTCTACGAGTGGGTCTTCCCGCAGGAATGAGCGCCGGTCGACCCGCCCGCTGAATGATCAGCCGGCGGCGATGAAGTCCTCGATCCGCGCGAGCGCCTTGTCGAGTCTCTCCTTGACGTGTGACGTCGATGGGCGCCGCGGCTCGTGGAGTCGCACCGATTCCCAGAGATCACGGTCCTGGTCCTCGAGGATGTCGGTTCGCAGCGTGATGCCGTGTCGGGCCAGGATCGGTTCGAGGCGGCGGTGGTTGCGCAGAAGCTTGCTGCGGGTGCTCCGGTAGGCGTGTTCGCAGACCGACTTCCGGTTCGAATACGAGAAGATGTTGGAGAAGAACATCGAGTAGTCGTCCCGGCGGGGTTCGAAGACGAGGACGTCCCGATCGGCGTACTTGGTCTCGTACGCCGCGAAACCTGCGCCCATTCGTGAGTGGATGATGGTCCTGAAGGTCTGCGCGAGCACCGTGGGCAGACCGTGGTCGGTAAGTCTGCCCCTTTTCATGATGCCGAGTTCCACCGTGCGGATCGTGTCGACCGGAACGATGGGATTGACGCAGATGACGAGATCGGCGCCGGCTTCGAGAGCCACCGAGGCGTGGACCGTCTTGAGAAGCACACCGTCGACATAATGCCGGCCCTCGATCTCGACGGGAGGGTAGAGACCGGGAAGTGCGGTCGATGCCTGAACCGCCCTTGAGATCGGGATGTGGTCGAGACCGGGCTCACCGAAGCGGGTCGGGCGACCGGAATCGAGGTCGGTGGCCACCACGACGAGCTTTCGGTGGAGCTTTCTGAAGTCGTCGCTCCGACCGGGTTTGGCAAAGATCGTCTCGAGATAGGCTCGCAGAGGATCGCTGCGAAAAATACCGACGGGCAGCGCGCGCGCGAGGCGGCTGAGGGGTTCGAGGAGTCGTCGATCGCCCGGGTGGCGGATGAGCTCCCACAGTCCCTCGACAAAGAGCCTCGGAATCTTGATGCCGCCGCGGACGAACTCACCGACCGCCGGGGACATGAAGGTCTCGGGCACGAACGGGTGCTCACCCGGTTCGTGTTTGATGATGGCGCGGCACATCTGGGCGGTCGAGAGGTTGTTGACGAGGCAGGAAGAGATAAAGGCGCCCGCGCTGACGCCGACATAGATGTGGAGATCGTTGAAATCGATCCCGTCGAGGGCCTCGTCGAGGGCCCGGATGGCGCCGATCTCGTAGATCGACCCCTCGGGGCCGCCTCCGGCCAGGGCGAGGCCGACTTTGGACGCGCTGCGGGAAGAGTCGATCACTCGGTGCTCCCGGGTAGGGTCAGAACATCACTGGAACTCGAGAAAGCCAGTCGCAGCTTTGTCGAGGTCACTTGTCTCCCGGTTTTTTCGGCGAGCTCTGCCTTTCGCCCTCGAACGCCGCCAGAGAGGCTTCGAGCTCCTCGAGCCGCTCCCTGAGCAGACCCATCTCCTCGCGAGCCCGGCGGACGGGGCCGATGCGGTCCATGGATGCCTGAACGAGGCGATCCATACGGTGTTGGAGCTGTTCCACTCCGTTCGACACGGCCTTCTCGCCGGCACGGATGAGATCGTGGAGGACCTCGTTGGGCAGGAGCGAGGTGCCCTTCCGTCCCTCCTCGGAGATGATCTGGGTCAGGGTCTGAGCGGTGACGTCGTCGGAGGTCTTGTTGTCGATGACTTTGATGTGTTGGCCGTTGCGAATCCAGCCGGCGAGTTCGTCGAGGGCCACATAGCGGCTCTCCTCGGTGTCGTAGAGCTTGCGGCTCCCGTATCGTTTGATGAGTCGGATCATCATTGACTCCCGTTGGCAAATGACATAGACGATGGTGACCACCGACGGTTTCGTTGTACCGCGGTGCGGCATTTTTGTCAACTTGACAGGTCCTTCGAGGCGGTCTGCCCCGGGTGATTATTTCTTTGAGAGAAAATGGGTTTTATTCTGAAATCAAAGCAGTTGTGAGGGTTCTCGAGACAGGGTCAACGGAGGATTTCGAGAGCGGATTGCCGCGATGCGGCATCGTTCGCGGAATGTCGGATGGCGCCGGTTTCATGGAAGATTGCTAAGGTGGGCGTATGAAAGACGAGACCTTTCTCGACCTCAGGAGATTTCTCGATCGGCTCCGGTCAAACGGCGATCTCCGGGTGGTCGATGCGCCGGTGGATCCCCGTCTGGAAATCGCCGAGATCCACCGGCGGGTGATCGCCGCGGGTGGTCCGGCCCTGCTCTTCACCCATCCCGCGGGCACGAAGATGCCGGTGGTCACGAATCTGTTCGGCACCGCCGGCCGCGCCGGAATCGCGTTCGGCCACCGCCCTTCCCACCTGGTCCGTTCTCTCGTGAGGCTGGTCGAGGGTGGACTGCCGCCGTCGGCCTCCACGTTGTGGGCCCATCGCCACTTGCTCGGGGCCGGGTTGAAACTCGGGACCCGGGGTGTCGGCGGCGGGCCGGTTCTCGACGTGGTTTCGACCGAGGTCGACCTCGGGGTCCTGCCGGCGCTCACCTCTTGGCCGGAGGACGGCGGCCCGTTTGTCACTCTCCCCCTGGTGTCCACCCAAGACCCCGCAACCGGCGGCCCGAATCTCGGGATGTACCGGCTCCAGATCCACGACGAACGGCGTACGGGGATGCACTGGCAGATCGGCAAGGGGGGGGGATTCCACTATTCGGTGGCCGAGGAGAAGGGCGAGGATCTCCCGACGACCGTGTTTCTCGGCGGTCCTCCGGCGCTCATCCTCGCCGCCGTCGCGCCGCTGCCGGAAAACGTGCCCGAGTTGATCCTGGCGTCGCTCATCGCCGGAGGCAGGATTGGCCAGTGCAAGGGCCCCGACGGACGTTTGCTCATCGCCAACGCCGAGATCGCACTGTGTGGACGAGTGCCCGCCGGGGTCCGGCGGCCTGAAGGTCCGTTCGGTGACCACTACGGCTACTACTCACTGCGCCACGACTACCCGGTCTTCGAGGTCGAGTACACCGCCCGCCGGCGTGACGCCATCTTCCCGGCGACGGTGGTCGGCAAGCCTCGGCAGGAGGACTTCTTTATCGGGGATCTGTTGCAGGATCTGCTCTCGCCGCTCTTCCCGCTGGTCATGCCCGGGGTCAAATCGGTGTGGTCGTACGGCGAGACCGGTTACCACGCTCTGGCGGCTGCGGTGGTTCAGAACCGGTACCGCCGCGAGGCCATGGCTTCCGCGTTCCGGATTCTCGGCGAAGGGCAGCTCAGTCTGACCAAGTTCCTCCTGGTGACGGACCGGACGTTGGACCTCCGGGATATCCGGCAGACCCTGCCGCACATCCTCGCTCGAAGCCGGTTCGAAACCGATCTCTACGTCCTCTCGAATCTCTCCATGGACACCCTCGACTACACGGGGCCGGATGTGAATCTCGGTTCCAAGGGCGTGCTGCTCGGTCTCGGAGAGCCGATCCGGGATCTTCCGGCCGCGGTCTCCACCGCGGTGACGCCTGCCGGAATCGATCACCTCGAAGTGTTCTGCCCGGGGTGCCTCGTGGTCGACGGTCCGAGCTACGCATCCGAGCCGAACGCCGCCTCGCGCCTTGCGGCGGTCCCGAGCCTCGCGGATTGGCCGCTGATCGTTCTCACCGACGACGCGAGAAGGGCGGCGGCAAGCCCGATGAACTTCCTCTGGACGACCTTCACCCGGTTCGAACCGGCCGCCGACATCCACGCCGCGAACCAGCGGGTGGTGCGGCACCACGTGTCGTACACGGCGCCCGTCGTGATCGATGCGAGGATGAAGCCGCCGTATCCCAAGGAGCTCTTCTGCGATGACGCAACCGCGTCCTTGGTGGATCGCAGGTGGAAGGAGTACTTCCCCGACGGAGGCGTCGAGATGGGGGATTCCGATCGAGGCCACCTCGACTGAAGTCGGATCGTGTCCGCGCACCGACAGCTGAACTGAACCCTCCCTCGACAAACGAGGAGATTCCGTCGTCTTGCGAGACGACGGAATCTCCTCGTTTGTCGAGAACTCGGTTGAATGCCGATTGAACGGGCTGTCTATTTGAGCCCGGTGAAGAAGCGCTTCCAGCGCGGCCAGAAGTGATTGTCGGGATTCACCGAGCCGGCGACGGCGAGGGCCCGGCCGTAGATCTGCGCCCTCTCCACCAGCCCGAAATGGCGGGAATCGAAGCTCTCATCCCGGTTGTCGCCCATGAGGAAATACTGGCCGTCGGGGACCGCAACGGGTCCAAAGGAGCGCAGCGTCTGTGCGCCGGGGGTGATCATCATGGCGTGCGGATTGCCGTCGAGATCCTCGGCGGCGAGGACCCGGTTGGAACCCTGCGGGTCAAAGGCGATGACGAGATCCGGATCGATGGGTGAGTAGGCGATGAGCTCGGAGTTGACGATGAGCCGGTTGTGACTCATGGCGATGGTGTCACCCGGGAGGCCGATGACTCGTTTGACCAGGCGCTTGCCGTCGGCGGGCGACGACAGAACCACGATGTCGCCGCGAGCCGGGTCGCCCCAACGGGCGATCTGCCAGCGGGTGTAGGGGATCTTGAGATCGTACGCCAGCTTGTTGACGACGATTCGATCGCCCTCGAGGATGGTCGGTTTCATCGACCCGGTGGGGACATCGTTCCAGTCGGCCACGGCGGAGCGAAACGCCGTCACGGCAAGCACGATGAAGACGATCGACCGCAGCCAGTCGCGCCAGGCGTGCACGAACAATCTGCCAGCTCTTGATTCCATCGAACCTCCGTGCTCTCGATCGATGTACGTCGGACCTCGGGATGAGTTGCAGCGGACCGGGCTCGGCCCCTACGGGTTCGACGGTTTGCTCGGACCCATCATGGTGATGGGAAACGGAGCGATCTTGCCGGATCCAGCGCTGATCCGCCCTCGGCCGGCCTTGTCGACCTCGTCGATTCGAAGCACCGCGTGCATGGGAATGAAGGTCCGTCGCACACCGTCGAACTCGTTCTTGAGCCGTTCCTCGGACGAGTCGATGAGCAGCTTCGATCGTTCGCCGAAGAGGATTTCCTCGACCTCGATGAATCCGAACAACCCACCTTGGCCCACGTTTGCGGCGTAGATCTCGTAGACCTCGCCCGCGCTGAGGAAACTGATGCGGTAGATGGTTGATCCGCTCACCGACGGAGGCTACCACATCGCGCTGAGCCCCGACCCGTCGCCGCCATCTTCAAGACGCTACTTTCCGCTGTAATAGTCGATTCTCGATGCCACCGCACGTCGGCAGACGGGGCACAGCGGTTTGACGCCGCGGCTGAACATCAGGCAGTCGATGGCCGGCCGGTAGAGTCCCTCGGAGACATAGCCGGCGCCTTCGAAGGCCCCGACGGCGCCGACGGACCCGCTCGAATCCATGAACGCGTCGACAGCCGCCACCCTCTCGGCGGTATGGCTCCGGGCGGCTTCCTCGAGCGCGTCGAGTTCGAATTGAAACGACGCCGCTCGGGTGGCCGCGGCGATGGCGTCGTCGATTTCGCGTCGCTCGGCCTGATAGGCCAGGTCGGCGGTGTCGAAGTCGTGCTTTTGCCACGGCGTCGGGATCGGCGTGTCGGTGTCGACGAGGTCGGCCCATTTGATCTCTTCCCGATTGTCGGCGGCGGTGATGTTCGGGCTCTCCGGTTCGGTCCCCTCCGGATAGAAGTCGTTGTAGGCGGTCGACGAGGTGTAGTACTCGTCGGCAAGCCCGCCGAAGGAGTGGCCGAACTCGTGCAGCAGCAGGTAGGGTGAAAAGTCGCCGTGGGCGGTGAAGGTGCAGTAGCGGTTGTAGATCCCGCCGCCGCCATACCGAGCGTGGTTGACCATGATCACG
The DNA here is from genome assembly GCA_963823445.1 of uncultured Acidobacteriota bacterium. Taxonomy (GTDB): domain Bacteria; phylum Acidobacteriota; class Thermoanaerobaculia; order Thermoanaerobaculales; family Sulfomarinibacteraceae; genus JAHECW01. Next base: position 165,549 of record CAWGLT010000007.1, on the reverse strand, counting down.
AGGGTGTCATAGGGGACCGCGGCGGCGATGTCGCGAAGATCCCGGTTCGACTCGGTGAGGAGATAGCGGGGAGAGCCGAGGGCGTTGAAACCGGCGTCGAGGGCCGTGCTGCGCCAGATCCCCCGGGTCGGTTCGTCGCAGCCTTCTTCGCGGGATGGGAGAACGGCCCCTCGGATGCTGATCGCACCGCTCCGGCTGGAATAGGGCTCCTCGGACAGCATGAGTTGAGCGAACCGCGCGACATCGGCGCGGAAGAGCTCGATCTGTTTGGCGGTGTAGCCCTCACCGATGATGGCGATGTCGAGGGTCGAGTGGGGGTCCCCCGCGACGTGCTCGTCGACCACGGTCACTCCCTCCCGTGGCGGTTCCACCGCGATCCCGACCGAGGCGGGATCGATGTCCATCTCGAACAGGACGATTTCCTCATCATGGCTCGAGGTGCGGCTCACACTGAGCCGGACGGGCTTCTTGGGATAGGGAAGGAGGATCGTCTCGTTGTAGACACGCACCTGTCCCCGCGCCGCGGCGTCGGTGGTCCGGTATTCCCCGAAAAGGCTGTCGAAACCCAGTTGGAAGATCGTCTCGCCCGAGGCCGGATCGATCGTCCGTGCGACGTAACGACCGTAAGGGAAGGGATCGAGGAGGCGCTCGATCGGTCCGGCCCACGGTCCCTGTTTGATGAGCCGATCGACCGCGATATGCTCGCTTTCGGCGTTGCCGTACTGATAGAAATCGACTCTGAGGGTGGCGTCGTCGAAATACCGGTCAAAATCGGCGGCCGAGATCGGCAGCGTCGGGGACAGGACGAGGATGAGGATGAGGATGAGTAGAGAGTCGATGCATGCGTGGTTTCCTTCTCTCAATCGGCGACCGGGGTTTACGGAAAACGGCCGTTCCAGGCCATCCTACCTGAGCAACGGGTAACCGGATCCGCCTGCGAGCGTAATTGATGATCATGGAGAAGAATTGGCTCTGGCTCATTGCCACTGCATCGGTTCTCGTCGTCGTGACGAGCGGGCTCGCCGCCGAGGAGAGACGGTCCGCGTTCAGCTACGAGCGGTGGGTGGACGAGGTGACGAGAAGAGGGCTCGATCCCGCCGCCGTCGTCTACCCGTTCGAGGCATCGCCGGAGATGGTGAATTGGGCCGAAGGAGTCGTCGGCGGAGCTCTCGGGTTGGGAGAGCGAGAAACACTCTCGCGTCTCCAGCAGGCCATGTTCGAGGGCGCCAGCCTGGATTTCGCCTATGACGATACCCGCACCCTGACCGCCCACGAGGCGTTCGAGGCCCGTCGTGGTAACTGTCTGTCGTTTACGGCGCTCTTTGTCGCGCTGTCGCGGAGCGTTGGCATTCAGACCTTTCTCATCGAGGCCCGGCGTGATCCCAAGGTCGGCCGCGAGGACGGTCTGGTCATCATCAGCCGGCACGTCGTCGCGGCGCACCGTTGGGGCGGACAGGTCTCGATCTACGACTTCTTTTTGAGTTCGGGCGGCCCTTTCATCGGTGGTCTGGTGATCGACGACGTTCGCGCGTCGGCCATGTACCACGCGAATATGGGGGGCGCGGCACTTCGCGAGGGCGACCTCGAAGAGGCGCGCCGGAATCTCGAGATCACCACCGTTCTCGCCCCCGATTGGACGGTGGGGTGGGTCAATCTCGGGGTGACCCTGGCCCACCGGGGCGAGGTCGACAAGGCGTTCTCCGCATACCGGAGAGCCCTCGAGATCGATTCGAAGAACTCATCCGCGCTCAACAACATGGCGTTTCTCTACCTGAGCCTGGGTCGTCAGGCCGAAGCCAGGGTCGCTCTCCGCGCCGCGGCCGAGGAGACCGAGAGCCCATTCACCCTGGTGGCGATGGCGGATTCCGAGATGCAGGTGGGCAACGACTCCGAGGCGTCGGGATATCTCAAGACGGCCCGGAGGAGGTATCCGCGGGAACCCGAGGTCTACATGGGAATGGCTCGTTTCGCCGAGAAGATGAAACGACCCGATCGGGCCAAGAGGTACATCAGAAAGGCCGAGAGGCTCGCCACGGCCGATGCCGTGGAACGCTGAGGTCGGCCGCGGCAGGCAGCCCATGAGCGCTTCGGCTGAGGATTGCATTCCCCGTCGAGAGGGTTTATCACTGAGGGGATGAAACCTCTTCTCCTCGTGAGTCTCCTCGCCCTGGCGGCGTTTGCGGCGGCCGAAGTTCGCGCGCCCGCCGCTGCGGGTAGTTTCTACACCGATGATTCCGAGGCGCTGCGGGCCCAGGTGGTGTCGCTCCTGAAGGATGCGCGACGAAACTCCTCCGGCAAGCCCGCAAGAGCCCTGGTCGTGCCGCATGCAGGTTTCGCCTTCTCCGCGCCGACGGCGGCGTTGGCATTCGCGAGGCTTCCCGAAGAGGGGATCCGGCGGGTCATCCTGCTCGGTCCCTCCCACTACATGAGATTCAGCGGTGGCGCTCTTCCGGCGCCGGGAGTGACCGCCTTCGAGACACCCCTGGGCAGGATGACCGTGGATCTCGAGGCGGTCGCCAGGCTCCGGAGGCACACGGGGTTTTCCGGCCCCGCCGGGGCGCACGAGCCCGAACACTCCCTCGAGGTCGAGCTGCCGTTCCTCCAAGTGGTGGCACCGGAGGCCGAGCTCGTGCCCATTGCCGTCGGATCCGAGAGCGATTTCGCGACGGTGGTCGAGATGGCCGAGGCGGTCTCGGGGCTGCTCGACGAGGGCACCGTGGTCATCGCCTCGTCGGATTTCACCCACCACGGCCGCCGGTACGGGTGGTCGCCCTACGATGGACCGGAACTCGGGGAGACGCTTCTGGCGGTCGGTCGGGCGACCGCAGATCGGGCCGCGGCCATGGACCCGAGAGGATTCACGGCCCAGATCGATGTCAGCGGTGACACGGTCTGCGGCGTCCGTCCCGTCGGGGTGCTCACCGCGCTTCTCGCCCATGCCTTCGAGGGCGATGGCGAGGTGCTCGATGTCACGACATCCGGTCACGTCACCGGCAGCTTCGATCTTTCGGTGACCTACGCGGCGATCGCCTACAGCGGAGCGTGGCGGGCCTGGAAGGACCCGGCTGCATCCGCGGCCGTGGATCTCGATTCCGAGGCGGGCCGCGAGTTGGTCGCGATGGCCAGGGCGGTGCTCGAAACCCGTTTGACCCACGATACGGCGTTGGCTTCCTGGTTTGCCCTTGCCGGGGACGACGATCGATTTCTCATGCCCGCCGGCGCGTTCGTGACCCTCAACAACACCGGCGCCCGGGCACAACGGGAAGGCCGGCTCCGCGCGTGCATGGGTGTGATCGAGGCGCGGCAGCCGTTGCTGGACGCGGTGGTTCAAGCGGCCGTCTGGGCGACACAGGATCCCCGTTTTCCACCCCTTGCAGCCTCCGAGCTCGACGGGATCGAGGTCGAGGTCTCGGTTCTCAGTCCCATGCGCGAAATCGAGTCGTTCAAGCTCATCGAGGTCGGGACTCACGGGGTGCTGATGAGCAAGAACGGCCGACGGGCCGTCTTCCTGCCGCAGGTGGCCGTCGAGGAGGGGTGGAATCGCGACACCATGCTCGAACACCTCTCGAGCAAAGCCGGCCTGCCCCCGGACGCCTGGCGGCACGGTGCGATCTTCGAGGTCTTCACCGCCCAGGTCTTCAGGGAGCGGGAATGACCCGTCGATGGACCCGCCGCGAACTGGCAGCGCTGGTCGGTGGAACCGCGCTGGCCCGGGTCGCCGGGGCTTCGGTGGACTCCTCGGTTGTGCCGCGAAAAGGGGTGGTTTGCACGGCGCCGTTGTCCGCGGACGCGGATGATCGGGTCGCGGCCACCGCCGCCGGCATTGCGATGGCGTCGGTGCTGAAGGGCGCCACCGGCAGCGCCGACGGCGCCGCCGCCGTCCGGCGTCTCTTCAACCCGACCGATGTGGTCGGCATCAAGCTCAACTGTCTCGCCGGCAGCCGCCTCTCACCGCGTCCGGTGGTCGTCGGCGCTCTCGTCGATCTCCTGGTCGCGGGTGGGGTGGCGCGCGACCGGGTCATACTTTTCGAGCGATCGAGCCGCGAACTCGAGCGCGCGGGTTTTCCGATCCGACGGGGCGGCCCCGGACCGCTGTGCTACGGGACCGATAACGACTATGACCGGAAGCCCGAGGTCTCGGGTTCCATCGGATCGTGTTTCGCTCGGTTGGTCTCGGAAACCTGCACCGCGCTGATCTCGTTCGGGGTCGTCAAGGACCACGATCTCGCAGGAGTTTCAGCGGGGCTCAAGAACTGGTACGGCGTGATCCACAACCCGAACAAGTACCACGATCATCAGTGCGATCCCTATGTCGCCGATGTCGTGAGACACCCCTTCATCAGGGACAAGCTCAAATTGACCGTGCTCGACGGGGTCATTGCCCAGTACCACGGCGGACCGGCGTACCGCGCCTCCGCCGCGTTTCCTCTCGGTCTCCTCGCGGCCAGCGTTGATCCGGTGGCGGCCGATCTTTGGGCGTGGAAGGTGCTCGACGCCGAGCGTCTCAGACGCGGACTGCCGTCCCTCGAGGAAGCGGGGAGGCCCCCGCGTTTCATCGCGACGGCCGCGGGATACGGACTCGGGGTCGGCGACCCCGCAGGTCTTGTCGAGGTCGGGGTGCCGGCGTGAGCCTCGATCGCCGCCGATTCGCCGCGTTGCTCGCGTGCGGCGCAGCCGCCGCCGGGGCGCCCCGCGCAACCGGCGCGGGTCGGGGGCTCCGGGTCGGCGAGGCCGCAAGAGGGGAGGAGCTACCCGCACGCGAAGCGTCCTGGTACAAGAAGCTCGGGGAGGGACGCATCGAGTGCCAGCTCTGCCCCCAGGCCTGCACCGTTGCCGACGCCGAACGTGGGACCTGCGGCGCACGCGAAAACCGGGGAGGGACGTACTACACCCTGGTCCACTCCCTGGCCTGCAGCGTCCACGCCGATCCCATCGAAAAGAAGCCCTTCTTTCACGTCATGCCGGGTGAACTCGCGTTGTCGTACGCCACGGCGGGATGCAACGTCGAGTGCAAGTTCTGCCAGAACTGGGAGATTTCACAGTTCCGCCCCGAGCAGGTGCAGTCGGTCTATCTCCCGCCCGAGGCACTCGTCGAAGCGGCCGGGCGAGCCGGGGCGCGGCTGACGGCCGCCACCTACTCGGAACCGGTGATCTTCTGGGAGTATGTTCGCGATACGGCGCGGGCGGCGAAAAAGGCCGGACTTGCGGCGACGGTGGTCAGCAACGGTTTCATTCAGGAGACGCCCCTCAGAGAGGTCCTCCCCCTGCTCGATGCGGTCAAGGTCGATCTCAAGAGTTTCCGTGAGGAGTTCTACCGAGATCAGCTGCGGGGCCGGCTCGAACCGGTGCTCAAGGCCTTGGAGATCATTCGCGGCGCCGGGGTCTGGCTCGAGATCGTGGTGCTTCTCATTCCCACCCTCAACGACTCGGAGGGGGAGGTCCGCGATCTGTCGAGGTGGGTGAAAACCAACCTCGGACCCGATGTCCCGCTCCATTTCACCCGGTTCCACCCGACCTATCGTCTGACCGATCTTCCGCCGACGCCGGTTTCGTCGCTGGAGAGGGCGTGGAAGATCGCCCGCGCCGAGGGTCTCAACTTCGTCTATCTCGGGAACCTGCCGACCCACCCGGCCGAGAACACCGTCTGTCCCGGCTGCGGTGAAGTGCTCATTCGACGGCTCGGATTCAAGATCCTCGAAAACCGTCTGAAGCAGGGCGCTTGCCCGTCCTGCGAACGGACGATCCCGGGCGTTTGGCGTTGATGCGGTAAGAACCCGAAGTTCCGGCCCGGTGGCCCGTCGGATACTCCATTGGAACCGACGTCGATCCGCGGGACGATTCCCGGAACCGGCTCTTGACGCCCGGGGACTGATCACACCAGTGGTCGGTTACACCCTCAGTGATGGCTGCCGATCAGGGGGGTCGGCTTCGGGGCTCGGCGCCGGGTTTGCGGTCATGAAGAGCTCTGGCATCCAATTGGCGAGGGTGTCCGCCACGTTTTCGGCCACGAGCATGTTCCCGCGGGGTCTGAGGTGTCCAAAGGACCCGGCGAAGTGATCGTCGAAGATCTCACGATACTTCGCTTCTCCAAGTGCCGATTCGAAGTTGACCCGGTTCTCCAGATAGATCACGTCGGTGCGATCCTCGAGGAGGCGTTGCAGGCTCCTCACCGATAAGAGAGGGTACTGCATGGCGATGACCGGGATCTCTCGAGCGCGTATGGAATCGACGACACGTTGATAGTGAAATCGAGTGAACTCACGAAATCGTCCCAGCTCCAGGCGGTCTCTTCGGGCTCGATAACCCGTCGCGCCCGCCGTGTCTCCCGACTGGTCGCAGGAGTTGGCGAGGCGCCCGAGCAGGAAGATCTCGTGACTCGGTGGGAGCCCGGGTCGCAGCGCGAGTGCGCGTTGGAAATTCGTCGCCGCGAGACTGTACGATTCGTATTGAAAGGCGAGGTGGCCGAGGAGGAGACGCCACTGGTAGTCGTCGGGCAGGGCGCCTCCCGCCCGAAGGAGATACCGCCGCGCAGCCTCCGGTTGCTGTTTCCTCGCGGCGAAATCGGCCAGCCGCAGCCAGGCCGGACCGGCGAGTTCCGGGTCTTGGGTCGCCGCCTCCAGGAGACTCCGTTCGAGGTCGGGATCCGGGCCCCAGCAAGCGACGGAGGCGGCGAGACGGAGTGCCGCGAACCGGTCTCCGGTCCGCCCGGCCCAGAGTTCGATGAGTTCGAGCCGCGTGCCGACGTCCACCTCGGTCGGCTCGACGGCGACCTCATCGACGAGGAACTCATCGAGTCGTTCCGGTGGATCGTTTTCCACCACCAGTTCCTTCAGGAAGGCGAGATGGTAGAACGGCGTGCCCGGATCGACGACCAGCAGGTGGCGGTGAGCCTCGATCATCTCGCTGTAGCGGAATCTCTTCATCGCTTCCGGCCGGCGGGCTCGGAGTCGCTTGAGTTCGGTGCGGGTATCCTCGTCGAGGTGGCCGTCCCAACGCAGCCAATCGTCGCCGCCGATGAGGAATTTGATCCTGTTGGCCGCGGAACGCCCCAACATCAAGAGAAAACGCGAGGTTCTGGAGTGCTTCAACAGCCACCCCTGAGGGTCGTCGCGGGGGGAGACGAGCACGTTACCCTCATCGTTGATCCCGAGCATCGTGATCACGAGATGGGGCCGGTCCTCGTCGAGCCAGCCCTCGATCTTTCGGGCGACGGCGTCGGTGCGGATGCCGACGTCGCCCCGGTTGATGACGCGAAACTTCCGCCCGCTCGATTTCTCGTTGAGGATCTCCTCGAGCTGACTCGGCCACAGCCCGAAGGTCGTGGATTCGCCGACGCAGGAGATCCGGAACTCACCTTCCGAAGGAGCGATCCTCGAACCGCGATCCGCGTCCCTCACGATCACCGACGCGAGCTGGAGTGAGGCCTCCGCGACGAGAAACGTCGCTGCAACGGCGATCAGGATCGCGGCGACGCGGAAAAGGACCTTTCGAGCCATCGAGATTCCACTCTAGCGGATTCGACGATCCCGGGTTGCGGTGGGGTTTGTCAGACCCCGCTGACCGACCATCGTTTTGACGAAATCCATCCGCTCGCGGATCAGCACGACGGTTTTTTGGTGCGGGACTTCGTCCCGTCTCCACAACCCCTTGCGGCGGTGTTTCTGAGCTTGACATCGACCCACTTGCAGAGAACTCGGACCGCTCGGTCGGCCGAACGAAACACCGGCAGTCCACCCGATTCGAGCACCCCGACCATGGGGTCGAAGATGCGGCCCGAGTCCACCACCGCCACGAGCGGCGTCGGGTGGACGGCGGCGATGGCGGGCAGTCGGCGGGCGATGGAGCCGGGATCATCCACCGATTCGCGGTGAGCCCCGCCGGTGGCGAGGGTCTGCATCGCGGGGGTCAGAGGAACGATCCCGGCCACCATGACATCGACCTCGGGCGAGCCGAGAATCTCGTCGACGAGGGCCGCAAAGGTCTCGTCGTCGGCCATGGGGGTGACATCGAAGGGATTCTTGACATCGACCAGTCCGTCGAGCTTGGCGCCATCGAGGATGTTCTGGAGTTTTGCTCGCGTCGCCTCGTCGAAGCGGGCGAGGCGGAGCGAAGCCCGGTCACCCTCGGTCGAGTCGGCCATCCCGACGGATTCGAAACCGGCGTTGGACATGGCGGCCAGCCGCTGCCCCCGAACCGACTTGCCGCGGAAGCCGACGCTCAGACGGAGGAGATCCGAGAACTCGTGGAAATCCGCTGCAACGAACGCGCCCGCTTCGGTGATCGCCGCCTCGCAGACCGCATAGTCGCCGGCGACGGAGGCGGTGTGACCTGCGGTCGCCGACCGCCCCGCGCTGGTGCGGCCGGCCTTGTAGAAGACGACGTCCTTGCCGAGAGCGACGGTGTCGCGCACGGCCTGGGCGAAGACGAGTCCGTCTCCGGGCTTGAATCCTTCCATGTAGACGGCGAAGACATCGATCTTGGGATCGTTCTTGATGTGCTGCAGGAGATCGGCGGCGGTGAGATCGATCTGGTTGCCGATGGAGAGGGCGTAGGCCGGGTCGAACCAGGGCATCCGGCTCAAGTTGGCAATGATGTAGGCGCCGGACTGTGAGATGAAACAGGCCGAACGCGGGTGATCGCCGCGCGACTTGGGGAGCTTGGTCTCGGGGATGAACATGGTGTCGTAGCGACCCGGGTGCGAGATGACGCCGAGGGAGTTGCCGCCGATGAACACCGGACCGCCGTCATCGGTCTCATGGGCGTGGCGGATTTTTTTCGCCAGAGCAGCGGCGGTCTTTTCGCTGCCCTTCTTCTCGCCCAGACCACCGGGGATGAGGATCACCGCGTTCGCCGCATCGTTGTCGATGAGTTCTTCGAGGACCTGGGGCACCTGCGCGGCGCCGACGGCGACGACGAAGAGATCGACCTTGTGAGGGAGATCGGCGATGGTCGGGACACAGGCGACACCGTCGATCTCGTCGCCGCCGGGGCGGATGACAAAGGCCTTCCTCTTGTCGAATCCGCCGCCGATGATGTTCCGCAGAATGATCCGGCCCATGTTCATCGACTGGCCCGAGACTCCGATGATGGCCGCCGAATCGGGTTTCAGCAGGTGCGAGATCTTGGCGATGGGCCGGGCGGCGACGACCGGATGGGCGGGGCCGAAGAGGCAGACGCCGTCAAGGGGGGCGAGCCGCGCCTGCGAGACCGTGAACGGGTTGACCTCGAATTCGATGAGTTCGAAGTCGGCATAGGGGTTGAGCTCGGAAAAGTGGTTGGCGAGGCTGATGACCGCCTGGAAGCACTCGACCAGGACGTCGTCGGTGACCAACCGACTCGATCCGCGCATGGCGCCCGAGAGCCGCTGGTAGGACAGGGTCCGTTTGAAGAGGCTGAAAAACCGGGGTCCGTCGACGAGGCCGGTGGGGGCGATGGCGACGGCGGCGCCCTTGCGGGTCTCCCTGGCCAGGATCTCCATCTCGACGCCGCCGAGACCCGCCGTGATGATGGGGCCGAACTCGGCGGTTCGGCGGACGCCGACGAAGAGCTCGGTGGCGAAGCCGCGGATATCGGCATCGACGAACTCGCAGATCAAAACTCCGGTGAGCCGGGCCCGAATGTTCTCTTCCGTTGGGTTCCCGTCGGTCTGGTTGTACTCTCGCTGCTGGCTCAGAAATGCGGCGTAGGCCCTCGGGGTCTCCCGAATCATGGCTTCGTATTCGCTCTCGACATCGGTCAGGATCTTGTCGACGATCCGAACACCCGTCGCCTCGGTCTTGTGGATGATGTCGGGCGAGACGATCTTGAGCACGACGCGGTCGCCCGGGATCGCATCGAGGTCATCCTGGGTCGGCTTCGCTCCGGCCGGAACCAGCCGCGAGACCGGCACGGCCTCGGCGCCGGTCGCCTGCAGCAGCCGGTAGCACTCGGGCTCGTAGAGCCGGTTGCGGCCATCGGAGCCGGCGTCGCGAAAGAGCCGCTCGATGCGCGGAAAGTCGATGGGTGCCATGGCTTCTCCTCGTGGTCGGGACGTCGGGAATCTCGGCCCGTTTCTTGGCTTCGGCTCAGGTCCGCGCCGGAATCTGGTCGCAGGCGATCTCCGAGTCGGCGGCCAGCACCGCCTCGAGCCTGCTCGGGTCGCGACCCATGCTCTCGGCCCATCCCGCAGCGAGGGCGGGGTCAAACGTCGCAGGCGAAATTTTCTGACACAGTCGAAGGGCCGACGGGATCGTCATCCCTGCATCCACCAGGCCGCGGAAGAAGAGACCTGCGGCGCGCCCGTAGCTGAAGGCGCGCTGGTTGACCTCGACGATTTTCTCGCCCTTGCGTTTGAAGAGCGCTTCGACGTATTTCAAGAGTTGCTTCTCGGTGAAGTCGAGTTTGGACGAGGCCGCGCCGACCGCGACCATGTTCTGCGCCCGGAGGTTGCCGGCCGCTTTGGCGATGAGGCCGCCATCGACGAGGATGCAGTTTGGGAAGGTCGCCAACTGGTCGAGAACCTGGGCGGTTTCCGGGTAGTCGGGGATGTTGATGTAGGGCGTGACGCTCGAAACCACCCAGCCGTCGGGTCTGAGAAAGTGCCAGTAGCGCATGACCTCGAGCGGTTCGACGCTGAGCACCATGTCGGCGGCGCCCTTGGGGATGAGGTCGGAATGGATCTCGTGATCGGCGTATCTGAGATTGGACTGGACCGCGCCGCCGCGCTGCGCCATGCCGTGGACCTCGGCCTGTTTGAACTCGAAACCGGCGTCGAGCGCCGCGTTGTCGATGACAAAGGCGATGGAGAGGATTCCCTGGCCGCCGACTCCGGCGAGGATGATGTTCTTTTCCATTCTCGGGATCCTCCTAGGCTCTCTTGATCGCTTCGAGACAGGTGCGGCGGGCGATGATCACGCTCGGGCCGTCGTAGGCGAGCTCCTCACGGAAAATGCCCACATTGATGTCGTGGTTGCGTGGGGTCGGCGAGATGATCCGCAGGTGTTCGCCGGCGATTCCGGTGCCGATGATGAGCTGATCCAGGGTTTCGCCGGTCGACATGGAGCGCTGGGTCCCGGTCATCCCGACCGTGTCGTTGTCGAGAACGAGCACGTTGAGGTTGACGCCCTGCTGGACGGCGGAAAGCAGCGGTGTGATGCCGCCGTGGGAGAAGGTGCTGTCGCCGATGGCCGCCACCGCCGGCGTGTAGCCTGCATGCGCCGCTCCGGCGGCCATCCCGATGGACGCCCCCATGGCGACGCAGCTGTGGATCGCTTCGAGGGGGGGGAGCGCCGCCAGGGTGTAACAGCCGATGTCGGAGAAGACCTGGGGATTGTCGAAGGCGCTGAGAGCTTCGTTCAAGGCCCGGAAGCTGTCGGTGTGTGGGCAGCCCTTGCACAGCGCCGGCGGCCGATTGGCGAGATCCGCTGCGGGTTCGTGGGCGGTGGGCAGGGGATCGAGACCGAGGGCCGCGCGGACGATATCGGGATCGAGCTCGCCGGTCCGCGGAACTTCGCCGGTCATCCGGCCCCGGACCGTGACTCCGGCGAGGCCGAAGAGGCCTCGGATCATGCTCTCGACCAGGGGGTACCCGTCTTCGAGGATGAGCAGTTCGTCGACGTGGTCGACGAGCTTGCGGATCTTTCCGGCGGGGACCGGGTACTGACGAATGGACAGGACGGAGTCATCGCCGTCCGAGATATTTTCCCGGAGATAGTTCTCCGCGAGACCGCAGGTGATGATCCCCCGCTTGCCGGCGAGGGTGAGCTCATTGTGCGGACTCTCTTCCGAACGCTGCAGCAGGACGGGTTGTTTCTGGGTGAGGTGGTCGTACTGCACTCGTGCATTCGAGGGGAGGAGCGTCCACTTCTTGATGTCGCGGGAAGGATTCAGCGGGTTCTGCTCGCGGGCAGCCCGGGTCTGGACCCCGGCGCGGCTGTGGGCGATCCGGGTGACGAGGCGGAGCATGACCGGGAGGGCGAGCTCCTCGGACATGTCGAAGGCCTCGAACATCATGTCGTAGCACTCCTGCTGGTTGCGCGGCTCGAAGCACGGGATGAGGGCGAACTGGGCGAAGTAGCGGCTGTCCTGTTCGTTCTGGCTCGAGTGCATCCCCGGGTCGTCGGCGACGGCGAGGACGAGGCCTCCGTTGGTGCCGGTGACGGCGCTGTTCATGAAGGCGTCGGCCGCGACGTTGAGGCCGACGTGCTTCATGCAGACCAGAGCTCGTTTTCCGGCCCAGCTCATGCCGAGAGCCTCTTCATAGGCGACCTTTTCGTTGGTGGACCAGAACGCGTGGACATTGCCGGCCTTTTTGGTCGCGCGTTCGACAAACTCGAAGATCTCGGTCGACGGCGTGCCCGGGTAGGCGTAGACGCCGCTCATACCGGAGTGGATCGCGCCGAGGCCGACGGCCTCATCACCAAGCAGAATCTCGCGTGACATAGGCTCCTCCTGTCGGTTGGGCATTGTAGCGAAAAATTTCACATTTTGGCTCTCGGGTTTTCCGGGCCTGAAAGGCGGACCCGCGGTCCGGCCTTCCGGGACGCCGTTGAAGCGCCGGCGTCTCGCCGGCGATGGTGGTGTACCGATGCGGGTTGGTTCCATCGTCCGCGGATACGGATACGGCCCCTGTCCCGGTCGCTGCTGTGGTTCCGGACCTTGCCCTCATCACCGGCCTTCTGGGCCGCCGTGACGCATTGGCGTCCCGGCGACCCAGCGTCGCACCATCGGCGCGGCCGCGCGTGGGAGGCGGGGAGGGCTGCGACCACGCCGATGGCGCGCCGGCGGCCTGCCTCGTAGCCGGGAAAGCAGACCGCATCGCGCTCCCCGGGGGAGCCCGGCAGCGCCATTGTGCGCGAGCGTGACGCGGCGCCGGGGGTTCGTTCCGGCACAATAGCGTGCCCGGCACCCCGAGGGGGCGGCGGTTTTTCGCGTGCCCGGGGCGGCCTCGATTTCGGGTCCACACCAGGTTGGGCGGGCATTGTGGGGGCGGGCTTCCAGCCTGCCCGTCAGAGACGTTGAAGACGGTTGGGCGTATCCGAGAGAGTGCGGGACGGTCGGGCTTGGTGGGATTCCCGGCCGCGGGGCCGCGGGGTTCTATTGGCACCGGCCTTCTGGGCCGCCTTTGGCGGCCCAGCGTCGCCCGATCAGCGCGGTCACGAGAAGGTCGCCGGAAGGGCTGCGACCGCACTGATCGAGCGCCGGCGGCCTGCCTCGTAGCCGGGAAAGCAGACCGCATCGCGCTCCCCGGGGGAGCCCGGCAGCGCCATTGTGCGCAGCGTGACGCGGCGCCGGGGGTTCGTTCCGGCACAATAGCGTGCCCGGCACCCCGATGGGGCGGGGTTTTTCGCGTGCCCGGGGCGGCCTCGATTTCGGGTCCACACCAGGTTGGGCGGGCATTGTGGGGGCGGGCTTCCAGCCTGCCCGTCAGAGACGTTGAAGACGGTTGGGCGTATCCGAGAGAGTGCGGGACGGTCGGGCTTGGTGGGATTCCCGGCCGCGGGGCCGCGGGGTTCTATTGGCACCGGCCTTCTGGGCCGCCTTTGGCGGCCCAGCGTCGCCCGATCAGCGCGGTCACGAGAAGGTCGCCGGAAGGGCTGCGACCGCACTGATCGAGCGCCGGCGGCCTGCCTCTGAGCCGGGAAAGCAGACCGCATCGCGCTCCCCGAGGGAGCCCGGCAGCGCCATTGTGCGCAGCGTGACGCGGCGCCGGGGGTTCGTTCCGGCACAATAGCGTGCCCGGCACCCCGAGGGGGGGCGGTTTTCCGCGTGTTGTGAAGTGGTTGGGAGACCCGTTGTTTGCCGCGGACTTCGGCTAGGTACGGATTGGGTAATCGCGAGTCGTGAGGGTCGTGGGCCAGGATTCTGGGGATTCTGACCTTGGTGAGGTCCCGATTACACAGGTGTTGCTTGGAAAAACCCGGGACCATATCGCGTGGCAAACGAGAGCGGCGTGGGACTGGTGTGCGGCGCGACGCGGATCGACGAGGGCTCTGATGGGCCGGCGGGACGCCGGCCCTACAATCATCGCAATTGTCACCTCGGGTGGAGGAGACGCCAGATCATGCCGACGCCACGGTCACTGCCACGGTCACTGCCACGGTTCACGGCGGCTGTGTGATAATTCGCCCATGCCCGCACCACCCCGCATTCTCATCACAAACGACGACGGCTATTCCTCCCAAGGCATCTCGGCCCTTTCAAGCGCGCTCGAAGGCCTCGGCGAATTGTGGATGGTGGCGCCGGACGGTGAGCAATCGGCGGTATCCCACGCATTGACTCTGGATCGCCCGCTCCGGGTGCGGAAGGTCGGCGAGCGCAGGTTTGCCGTCAACGGCACGCCCACCGACTGCGTCACGCTGGGCATCTCCAACCTCCTGGGCGACCGCCCGCCCGATCTCGTCGTCTCGGGGATCAACCGCGGCGGCAACATGGGGGTCGATGTCCACTACTCGGGGACGGTATCGGCGGCGTTCGAGGGCGTCATCCTCGGGTATCCGGCCATCGCGGTCTCCCAGGTGGTGGGGGAGGGGATGACCTGGGACGCCTCCGCGGCGCTGGCTCGCGAACTTTCCGAGTGGGTTCTCGAGCACGGGCTGCCGGAGTCGACTCTGCTCAACGCCAATGTTCCCCTCGGAGCGCCCAGGGGGCGGATGCTGACCCGGCTCGGCGTCCGACGTTATACCGAAGGCGTGGTGGAGCAACTCGATCCCCGCGGTCGCCGGATCTACTGGATCGGCGGCGGAGAACCGGTCTGGGAGGCGATCCCGGGTACCGATTTCCACGAGGTCGGGCGAGGCTTCATCTCGGTGACACCGCTCCACCTGGATATGACCGATCATGATTTCCTCCACGGCCTCAAGGGGTTGGGCCCCTCGTTTCTCGAACACTCGGCCGGAGCCGGTGATCGGTGATGGTGGGGAACGACGGTTACGCCTACCGGCGGATGCAGATGGTCGAGGCCCTCGAGCGCCTCGGCATCTCCGACCAACGGGTCCTCGACGCCATGCGGGCGATCCCCCGCGATCTATTTGTTCCCGAAGCCTACCGTCACGCCGCCTACTCCGAAGACGTCTCCATCAACATCGGGGAAGGCCAGACCATCTCGCAACCCAGGGTCGTGGCAGTCATGACCGAGGCGGCGCGGATCGGGCCCGACGACCGGGTGCTCGAGATCGGCACCGGATCGGGTTACCAGGCGGCGGTTCTCGCCCGCCTGGCACGGTTTGTCTTTTCCGTCGAGCGGATCGCACCCCTGGCTCGCCAGGCGAAATCGCGACTCGATGGGCTGGGGATCGAAAACATCAGCATCAAGGTGATGGATGGAACCCTCGGGTGGAGAGCGGCGGGCCCGTATAACGCGATTCTCGTGACAGCCGCGGCGCCGGACGTGCCCGAGCCGCTCCTCGACCAGCTTGTCGACGGGGGTCGTCTCGTGGTTCCCGTCGGCGCCCGGGAAACCCAGGTCATCAGGGTGGTCGAACGCCGCGGTGAACGTTGCGTGACCAGCGATCTTCAGGGGGCCTGTTTTGTTCCGCTCATCGGACGGCACGGTTGGCGAGGGGAGTCGACATGAGCGGCATCGCCGGGTGGATCCACCAGGTCAAGGACTCGCTCTTCGGTCTCATCGATCAGTTCGCCGCGTCCCCGCATCCGGGTTGGTGGCTCTTTGCGCTGGCGGTGGCCGAAAGCTCGTTCTTCCCCATCCCCCCGGATGTCCTGCTGGTGACCCTCGGCGTCGCCCGGCCGGAAATGGCCATCTGGTACGCCGTCATCACCTCGGTCGGCAGCGTCCTCGGAGGCGGCCTCGGCTACGCCATCGGCCTTTACGGCGGGCGTCCGCTGCTCTACCGATTCTTCAACGAGAGCAAGATCGTCGCAGTGGAGCGGCTCTATGAGCGGTTCAACGCCTGGGCGACGGGAATCGCCGGACTCACGCCGATTCCCTACAAGATCTTCACCATCGCCGGCGGCGCGCTCAAGATCAACTTCAAGATCTTCATGCTCGCTTCCCTCGCCTCCCGGTCGTTGCGTTTCATGGCCGAGGGCGTGCTGCTCTATTTCTTCGGTGAGCCCATCAAGGACTTTCTCTACACCCGTTTCAACTGGCTCTCCATCGCGTTCGTCGTACTGCTCGTGGGCGGGTTCTGGCTCGTCCAGCATCTCGGCAAGCGTCACGCCCGGACCGAGGGCGAGATCCCGGAAGACTGAGAGATGCTCGCCCATCGGCTCCGCATCCACGGCCGGGTCCAGGGCGTGGGGTTCCGTGCGTTCGTCTCTCGCGAGGCGCGGATGATGGAGATCGCCGGTTGGGTGCGGAATCGGCGGGACGGAACCGTCGAGGCGCTGGTCTGGGGACAGACGTCCGCCATCGACGGGTTGCTGGCAAGAATCGAAGATGGTCCGAGGTACGGACGGGTCGACCGGGTGGATGTGACCGTGGAAAGCGGGGAGGACGACCGACCTTCCGGTTTCAACATCCGATCGGACCGGTGATGGTCGAGATCCTGCCGCTCAAGGAAAGCCCGAGCCATCGCGTGGTGGAGAGCGTTCTCGAGGCCCTCCACTCCGCCGGCACGCGTCTCCCGTCACGGGTCTTCATCGATGATGGGGACCGCTCGTGGCGGCGCCACGCAGCGGCGCTGCCGGTCGAAACACGTCGTTGCTCGGTTCTGGTGACGGCGTCGAACGCAAGCCTCGTCGACGCGCTGTCATTCGAAATCGGTGGGGCCGCGCCCCTTCCCCTTTCCACCCCGTCCATGGAGGCGGCCTGCGAGTCGGCGGCGTCAGGTGAAGCTTCGGAAGTCACCCCCATGGCAACCCAGGGGGTCATCGATGCGCTCATGGAAGACGGCTCCGGAATCCTGGTTGTGGATTGGTTGCCCCAGACTTTTTGGCAGCGTCAGCTGGGTCCGATTCGGCCGGTCAGACGCCTGGTCGAAATCGCCGAACGGCTTGGGATCATCCCGATCATCCTGCCGGGACCGATTCTCGTCATCGCGGGACTGGATCGGGCCGAGGTCGAAGCCGCAGCGGCGGACGCCGGAGCCGGATCGGGCTCATCTTCGTTCCCGGCGCCGCCGAGGGTGGTGGAACTCTCCACTTCGGATCGTGCAGCGGAGACCGGAATCCGGATCGACCGCATCCTTGCAGCCGTGACCGCCGGTCGGGGCGAGGCGGGTCGCGCGCCCGAATTCGGCCTTCCAGTACTCGAAATACCCAGCGGTCGCAACGTCGGGCGATGGTCCCTCACGCGCGGGACCGGTGCTGATCAAGCGCCCTGGTGCGCCTTTCCTCAGCAACCCGATCGTGACCCGAGTTCCTGGAAGATCGTCTCGGCCGACGGCTCGCGGGAAGAGATTTCGGAGTCGGTCTCGTTGGAAAACGACGAGGTCGTGGGGCAATCGGTGATTCGCGCGCCCGGCTTTGCCGGCGCCGTTCTTCGCCGCGGTTCTCCGGCCGGGCTGCTCATCGAGGGACTCGCGCGCCACCCCGCCCGCGCGGGACGGCCGATCTGGGTTCCCAGCGTCGATGCCGAGGGCGTGAGATTCCTCCTCGGTCTGGCCGGTCCGTTCTGGGTCGACGGCCCGGGCGTTCCGGGCTGATTGACATGGTTTGCGCACCGAACTAGCATTTGCTTTCCCGCGGGGCTATAGCTCAGGTGGATAGAGCGTCTGACTCCTAATCTGAAGGCCGCAGGTTCGAGTCCTGCTAGCCCCGCCATTTTTCGCACCCCTTTTCGTCCTCGACCGGGTTCGGCGAGCGGATCAGACCGCCGAAGCGGTTTGGGTTTCCACCAGGTTCTTGCCGTCGACTCGGTTGCTGAAAAGCACCCGTTTGGGCGGTTCGCGGAGGCCCCAGACGATTCGTGGGACCGACAGCGCCTTGAGGATGAGATAGCTGATGTCGAGTTCCCACCAGAAGAAGCCCTGCCGTGTCGCGGTCTGGTAGTAATGGTGGTTGTTGTGCCAGCCCTCGCCCAGGGTCAGCAGCGCGAGCCAGATCGAGTTGCGGCTCGTGTCCGTGGTGAGATAGCGGATCCGGCCGAAAACGTGGGTCAGGCTGTTGATGGCGAAGGTCGCGTGCCAGGTGAGCACGGTGCTGACGAGGAATCCCCAGACAAAGGCGGGCCAGCCGCCGACGACGAGGAGGACCACCGCGAGGAGAACCCCGGGTACGGCGTGCCAGCGGTTGAGCCAGCGCAGTTCGGGGAACTTGACGAAGTCCTTGATGAGGGCCTCGGGGGTCTCGTCATAGCGGTGCGAGAGGATCCAGCCGACGTGGGCCCACCAGAAACCGTCCCGCTGAGGCGAGTGGAGATCCTCGTCCTGATCGCTGTAGCGGTGATGGTGGCGATGATGGCCGGCCCACCACAACGGTCCCTTCTGAAGCGACGATGCGCCGATGAAGGCGAGAATGAATTGAAACACCCGACTCGTCTTGTACGAGCGGTGGGCGAAATAGCGGTGGTAGCCGGCGGTGATGGCGAACATCCGCAGCCAATAGAGCCCGAGACAGAGCCACACCAACGCCCATGAGAACGGGACCCAGAATACCGCAAGCGCCGCCACGTGCATCACGATGAACAGAATCGCGCCCGGACCGAGTGCGAGTACTCTTCGAATTCCCATGCTGCAAGTCTTTCATTGATTACCCCTTACGTGTGTCAGGGATGTTTCACGAAACGTCAGATCTTTGTCAGGAATGGTTGTCGGTAGTGGTTCATGCGGGATGAGTGCAGCCGAGGTACTATCATCTGCGATGGCTCGCGCCCGCACCTTTGTCGTTCCCTACGTTCTCTCGATCGCGGTGGTGATCGCCGTGCTGGTGATGTGGATCATCTATGCCGTTTCATCGGGGAGCCGGCTCGAGGATCTGGCGCTGCGGGTCGGCGCGTCGGGGCCGACCTGGCCCTGGGTGATCCTCGGTGTCGGGTGTGGGCTCCTCGGTCTGCTCATCGTTTTTATCACCTATCAGCTCGCCCGGTCCCTGGCCGAGGTCCGCTATGCCCGCAAACAGGAGGAGTTCGTCTCCTCCATCACCCACGAGATGAAGTCACCCCTGGCCGCCATCCGTCTCCACGCCCAGACCCTGGAAACCGATGTGACGGACGACGAGAGGGGAGAGTCCGTCGAGTACATCCTGCGTGAATCCGAACGCCTCGGCCGGCTCATCGACAACGTGCTGGAGAGCAGCCGGTTGGTGGCGAAGAAGCAGATTCTCGATCTTCAACCCATGGACCTCCGGAGTTTTCTGGATTCCTATTTCTCGGAAATCCGGCCCAGGGTGATCAAACAGGGCGTTGACTTCGAGATCGATATCACCACCACCGCCACCGTCGAAGCCACCGAGGACGCGCTCGGAAGGGTCCTGACGAACCTCATCGACAACGCCCTCCGCTTTTCCGCCAAAGGCGGCAGGATCCGGTGCAGAGCGGATGATTTCGGCGGTTGGGTGAACATCCAGGTCGCCGATGACGGAGAGGGAATCCCGAAGTCGGAGCTGAGCAGGATATTCGACCGCTTCTATCAAATCAGACGTGATCGTGGGGGTAGTTCCGGCACCGGCCTCGGGCTCTTCATCGTTTCCCAACTGGTCGAGCAGATGAACGGAAGCGTGCGGGCCTCGTCCCACGACGATCGCCCGGGCGCGGTTTTCGTCGTCGAGTTGCCCATCGTGGGTGGTGCGCTGTGACCGAGGCAGCGCCGAGGATTCTGCTCGTCGAGGATGAAGAAGCCATCGCCCAGGGGCTGCTGGTGAACTTTCGCCGCAAGGGTTGGGTGCCGACCCTGGCCGCGGACGGGCAAGCCGGACTCGAGCTTGCCGGAAACGAAAAATTCGATCTCATCGTGTTGGATGTCCGGCTCCCGATCATCGATGGTTTCGAGGTCTGTCAGCGGCTCCGGGCGGCAGGTGACCTCGTCCCGATCCTCATGCTGACCGCGAAAAACCAACCCGACGATGTGGTCTACGGACTCAAGCTGGGCGCCGACGACTATGTCACCAAACCCTTTGACCTGGCGGTCCTGCTCGCTCGCGTCGAGGGTCTTCTCCGCCGCAGCGGTTGGGCCCGGGCGACGTCCGAAAAGAGCAGAGGACCAGCCGGCGATGAGCGTTTCAAGTTCGGGGAGTTCTGGGTGGACTTCGGTTCATGGCAGGCCGCAACCCGAGGCGGGATCATCGAGCTTTCGCGGAAAGAGATCGCGGTGATGCGGGTCTTCGCCAACCGTCCGGGTCAGGTCGTGAGCCGTCGGGAGCTCCTTGCCGAGGTCTGGGGTCTGCCGGATCACCCGAACACCAGGGTCGTCGACAATGTGATCCTCTCGCTGCGCAAGGCCTTCGAGGAGAGCTCGCTCAGACCCAGACACATCCACAACGTCCGAGGCGTCGGCTACCGCTTCGAGGTGTAGAAACCAGCTCATGCTCTGAGATACCAGCCTGTGCGGTGAGACGCCATTCCATACGCCTGGCGACCAACTCGACGGGTGGCCGGACCAGAAAATTTTTAATTTTTAATTTTTAATTCTTAATTTTCATCGCAGGTTTTTTGAGGCATCGCGATGTAATTAAGAATTAAGAATTAAGAATTAAGAATTGAGAATTCAAGAATTAAGAATTGAGACTAGTGTCCGCCGCGCTCGAGATCGTCGAGCCGGTTGATGATGGGTTCGATTTCACGGGTGACCAAAGGGTTGAGCTTGAGCGCCTCGTCGAGGCGCTGCCGGGCTTGCCGTTCGAGCTCTCGGCGGCGGGCCGGGTCGGCTTCGGCCGCGATGGCGAGGAGACCGGCATCGGTGATATAGGCGTATGCGAGACCGGGGTTTCGTTCGAGTGATTCTCGAATGTGCCTTCGACCTTCCTCGATGTCCGCCGTCACCGATCGTCCGGACTGAAGCTCCCATTCAGCCCGCCACCGGTGAACCTCGGCGGCGCTCTGATAGGCGACGGAGTTCTCCGGGTTGACCTCCATGGCGCGTATCGCCGCGCGGTCGGCGGCACGGAAGCGTTCTTCGGGAGAACGATGATTGGCCATGTCCCACCTGGCGGCAATGATTTCTGCGGCGACCTGCTCCGGGTACGCAAAGGAGATTCGGGGGTTGAGCGCGAGGGAGCGCGAAAGATCGGAGCGGGCGGCCTCGACGGCGTCCATGGGGTCGCGCCCGGCCTCGAGTTCGACCCGTGCCAGCGTCCGCCAGGCGAGACCGCGGTTGGCGAAGGCATAGTGGTAATTCGGGTTTCGGTTGACGGCCTGGTCGAACGACGCGATCGCCTCGGCGAGGGTCGAAAACGGCGCCAGACCGGTCTGGTGCTCGTAATAGGCGAGACGCCATCGCGCGATGCCGGCGTTGTTGTAAGCGTTGGCATAGTCGGGTTCGAGGGCGATGGCGCGCTCATAGGCGGCAAGGGCGCGCTCCAGTGAAGGGTGCGGGTCCAAACCGACGCTCATCTCGTACTTGGCCGTGCGCTCCCAGGCATAGCCGAGTTCGTCATGGGACAGGACCGACGAGGCATCGAGTTCGACCGCGGTCTGGAGGTTCTCGACGGCGCGAAGAAGATCCGGTTGCGGGTCGCGTCCCTGTCCCTGGTGGTGTTGCGCGGCCACGATGAGCGCGCCGCCCAGAGTGCCGTGGGCCACCGCGCTCATGGGATCGATGGCGATGGCGCGTTCCGCGGATGCGATGGCGTCCTCGAGATAGGGGACGGGATCGTCACCGCGGTCGTTGGCCTGGTCGGCGCGTTGCCAGTAGAGGCGAGCGAGGCGTTCATGGACATCGGCCCG
This sequence comes from uncultured Acidobacteriota bacterium, assembly GCA_963823445.1. Classification (GTDB taxonomy): domain Bacteria; phylum Acidobacteriota; class Thermoanaerobaculia; order Thermoanaerobaculales; family Sulfomarinibacteraceae; genus JAHECW01. The sequence continues at coordinate 143,792 of CAWGLT010000007.1, read as the reverse complement.
GGTCGGATCGATGGCGACCGCACGGCCACATGCCTCGACGGCGCTGTCGAAAGCACCGTCGGCGCTGACGCCGCGACGACCCATGAGCTCCATCACCATGGTCCAGCGACCGCAGTCGCCTTCGTTGATGCTCGGCTCGGAACGGGCGATATCGGCGGCTTCCTCATAGGCGGTGCCGGCTCGTTCGAAGGCGAGCAGGGCGCCGTCATAGTCGCCCTCTTGAGCGAGAGCAGTGCCCATCTCCAGGTGAATGTCGCCACCGAGCTTCTTGGCTTCATAGAGCCACTCCGCCTCGGCGTAGGCTTCCTCGGTCTTGGCCAGGGCCCTGCCGAGGTCGCCCTCATAGAACGCGATGAGGCCCTCGACATAGGCTGGCGCTTCGAGCCGCAACCCCGATGAGGAACGGAGGTGTTCGAGGGCCTGGTCTCTCAGCGAGCGTTCGATCTGCAGCAGTCGGGCCTCCCGGAGCTCCGGGTCGGAGGTCCGGCGCGCCAGGCGGAGTTCGCGTTCGTAGAGTTGGCCGAGAACCAGCCCCAGCGAATATGAGACTCCCGGCGAGTCATAACCCTCCTTGACCGCCTCACGGAGGTGTTGCTCGGCTTCGTCCAGGTTCTGCAGCGTGAGGTGGCCGCGGCCGAGGGCGTAGTGACCCGGACCGGCGGCGATCTCGCCGACCTCGGACATTTCGGCCTGGATCGCCGCCATCCTCTCGAGGATCGACTGCCGCTCGAGCGATCTGTCGTGCAGGGGCATCATGGCTGCGACCCGGGCCATGCCCTCGATCTCCTTGGCGAGTTCCACGAAATGCTGGGCGACGGCGGCCCGCCGTCGTCCTTCGATCTCGGCGCGGACGCTGAGCATCACCAGGATCGCCATGACCGTCACCGCCGCAATCCCCACGGCGGTGAGGATCTTGTGTTTACGGATCTTCTTGCTGGCCTTGTAGATGAGGCTGGCGCGCCGGGCCTGGATGGGCTCACCCGAGAGAAAACGCCGGAGATCCTCGGAGACCTCGCGGGCGGTTGCGTAGCGGCGATCGGGTTCCTTTTCGAGACACTTGAGGATGATGGTCTCGAGATCGGATGCAATATCGGGGTTGAGCCGGTGGGGCGGCTCGGGTTCGTGTTCGGTGACCCCGGTGATGATCTCCGGATAGCCGCCTTCATAGGGCGAACGTCCGGTCACGAACCAATAGAGTGTGGCGCCGATGCCGTAGACATCGGTGCGCCAGTCGAGTTTGCTGGTTTCACCCCGGACCTGTTCCGGAGCGCAGAATGCCGGCGTCCCGAGGACCATCCCCGTAACCGTAAGATCGTGGCTGTCGATATCTCGGGCGATGCCGAAATCCACGACAAAGGGCCTCCAGCCCTCATCCGGTTGGTGTTCGACGAGGATGTTCCCGGGTTTGACGTCACGGTGGATGAGTCCGGCGAGGTGTGCCGCGTGGAGGGCGTCGGCCACGGACTGCATGATCTGGACTTTTTGCCGCAGCGAGAGAAGATCGGTGATCTGTTTGAGGGACCCGCCCGCGACGTGTTGCATCGCGATGTAGGAGTGTCCTTCGATCTCGCCGACCTCGTACACGGGGCACACGTTGTCGTGGTCGATGCGCGCCTGCGCCTGGGCCTCTCTGGTGAATCGCTCCACGAGATCCGGGTCGTCGCGGCGGAGGAACTTGAGCGCAACGTAGCGACCGAGGCGAGGGTCCTTCGCCTTGTAGACATCGCCCATTCCACCGCGGCCGATGAACTCCTCGATTTCGTAGCGGTCCCAGTCGGTGACCGGAAAACGCTCGAACGGGTCCGTGGCCGGCGCCGGGGCCTGAATCCGACGGATCCGATCGGCGGTGGTGTCGTCGACGACGATCTCGCCGGCGAGTTCCTGCTCTTCGGCCTGACGGGCGAGGCGGACGAGGGTGTCGTCGTCGATGAGCTCGGGGCCGAGAAATCCCCTCAGCGTCGGGTCCTGGAGCCCGCCGTGGGCGAGTTGGTCCCGCATCTCGGCGAGGGTCGAATCGGCCTCGTCAGAGCCGAGGAGACCCTGGTTGACCGCGAGCTTCAACACCCGTTCGGCGAAATCGGCGAACGGAGTTCGGCGGCCGTCGGTCTTATCGGGTCTCTGGCTCATGGCTCGGACCGATGATACAGGGGTTGCGGGTCAGCGGCTCGATGGACCGTTCCTCGGTCCTGGTTATTCGGGGATTTCTTCGAGCGTGGCGTGGATGATGTAGTCGAGGCTGGGGAAGCTCTTCCGCAGGTATGAAGCGCCCTCGCGCGCCACTCTCGCCTGATCCGGGCCGCGTCCTTGGGGCGCGCCCTCGCCGTAACCACTGTAGATGGAGTCCATGACATCCATCCCGGAAATGACCTTGCCGAATGGAGCGAAGGCGCCATGATCCTTGAGGTAGCTGTTGTCGCCGAAATTGACGAAGAACTGGGTGGTTCGCGCATTGGGTGCGCTCGGCTGGGCGAAGGTGACCATCCCCCGGGTGTTGGCCTGGGTGACCGGGTCGTCGGCGATCCTCGCTCGCGACCAGGCGGCGGAGACCTCGGGATCGGGGTTGAACCCGCACTGGGCCATGAATCCTCGGATGACCCGGTAGAAGGCGACGTCGTCGTAATAGCCGATCTTGACCAGATTGTAGAACCGGTCGACGCCGTTCGGCGCCCACGACCGGTTGACCAGAATGACCACATCGCCCTTGGTGGTCTCGAGCTTGACGCGGAAGGCCTCGGGAGCGGTCTCGGTGGCGAGCGACGGGTCGAGGAGCGCCGGATTCGCGGTCTTCTCGACGGTGCCGGCGGCCGCAACAGCCGTTGGAGTTTTGGCCTCTTCGTCGGCGAATGAGATGGGGGTGAGGGCGAGCGTGACCGCCGCCAGGATGAGGACCGCTGCGAGGGATGGGCTGGTTTTCATGACCGTGCTCCTTTTCGGGTTGCGCGGAACGACGATTGGGTGTTCATCGTCCGGGCCGAGAGTTCGATGAAGAGATACTACAACGGCTATGAGACAATGTCTCGGTGACCTCACCAACCCACGGCTCGCCCGGCGCGCAGCAGCAGACCCGCGTCCTCCTCGTCGAGGATGATCCTGATCTGCGCCTCGCCCTGAGTCAGATTCTCGAGTCCGCCCAGATGGAGGTCGTCGCTGCCTCGGACGGTGCGGAAGCGCTCGAACACCTCGATGCCGCGCCCCTCGCCTACGACGCCGTCGTCACCGATCGGATCATGCCCAGGGTCGATGGGATCAAACTCCTGGGCACCATCAAGGCCCGGCGCGAATTGGCGTTGCTGCCGGTCATCATCCTGACGGTTGCGGCCGAGCCGCATCAGATGGTGGAGGGGCTCGACGCCGGAGCCTACGCCTATCTCCCGAAACCGGTCGACGCCGTGATCCTGATTTCCATGATCCGGTCGGCTGCGGCCGACTGGAGGCATGTCCAGGAACTCAATCGTCACATCCGTTCGAATGCCGATACGCTGACCCTCGCCCGGCAGGCTCGCTTCGAGTATCGCTCTCCCGCTCAGGCCATGGGTCTCGGCGCGCTTCTGGCCAAGACCTGTCCCGACCCGGATCGGGTGGTCATGGGTCTGTCCGAACTGCTGGTCAACGCCATCGAGCACGGCAACCTCGAGATCGGCTACGACGAGAAGAGCCGGCTTCTGTTGGAACAGAAATGGCAGGAGGAGATCGAGCACCGGCTCGCGCTTCCGGACTATCTCGGTCGAACCGCGGTCGTCGAAGTCGAGCGCAGGGCCGAAGGGCTGGTCTTCACCATCCGAGACCAGGGTCCCGGCTTCGATCCGGATGCATATCTCGAGATCGATCCCAAACGGGTCTTCGACGCCCACGGCAGGGGTATCGCCATGGCGCGGCTGCTCAGCTTCGACGATCTCAGGTACGAAGAAGGCGGCCGCTGCGCAATTGCAACCGTCCGAGTGAGCGACTGACGATCCGCCTTTCCTTTTTTTCACCATGGGCCGCTGCGGCCCATGGTGAAAAAAAAGACTCAGTAATTAGCAGATGCGGGGCAGATCGCTGCCCGACAGCATGTCGAGCGGCCTGGTGCTGCCGACCTCGGTCTCCATGACGACCGGGATCTGACCATCGGTCGAGCCCTCGACCCGGGCGAAGATCGCGGCGTCACGGCCGTCCGGGTGGGCCCGAAAGGCCGCCAGCGCGCGCTCGGCCTGATCGCCGGGAACCCATGCGAGAACCCGGCCTTCACAGGCGAGCCCGAGGATCTCGAGGCCGAGGACCTCACACACCGCGCGAACCTGGGGTCTGACCGGGACGGCGGTCTCGGTGAGGACGATCCGTTTACCCGAACGCTCGGCAACTTCGTTGCAGACCGTGAGGACGCCGCCTCGGGTCGGATCGTGCATGGTGTGGAGATCGACTCCTGCTGAGAAGACCGATTCAATGAGCCCGTTCAGCGGGCGGCAGCACGACTTGAGATCGCCGGTGACGAGACCGTGGCGGGTGGCCATGATCGTGGCGCCGTGATCGCCCAGGGGGCCCGATGCGATCACCACATCGCCGTCTTCGATCCGACTGTCGGATATCTCCCGCCCGGGTGGCACGACACCGAGACCGGCGGTGACCGCGTAGATCCGGTCGCCCTTGCCCCGCGGCACCACCTTGGTGTCGCCGGCGACGATCTGGATTCCGGCTTCTCGGGCGGCCCGAGCGGTTCCTTCTGCACAGGTGGAGATCAACGCTCCATCGGCGCCCTCTTCGAGAATGAGGGCCCAGGTCAGCCACAACGGACGCGCCCCCGCCACCGCGAGATCGTTGACGGTCCCGCAGACGCTGAGGTAACCGAGGTCGCCACCGGCAAAGACCGGCGGGTCGACGACAAATCCGTCGGTCGTGAGCGCCGGCCGTCCCGGCGGGAGCTCAGGCAGGATCGCGGCGTCGGAGAGAGTCGCGAGGATCGGGTTGTCGAGAGCGGGAAGGAAGGTGCCGGCGACGAGTTCGTGGGTCAGCCGGCCCCCGGATCCGTGACCGAGGAGAAGACGATCGGGCGTTCTCTTCTTCATGTGTTTGTTCCGGTCAGGCGTTCGTGGCGATACCAGGCGGCGCAGGTGCCCTCGGATGAGACCATGCAGGCGCCGACCGGTGTGGCGGGTTGGCAGGCGGTGCCGAAGAGCGCGCACTCGGGTGGGTCGATGACCCCGCGCAGCACATCGCCGCAGGCGCACCCGGCGGGTTCGTGCGGCGGCGGGAGTTCGACCTCGATGAGCGACGCGTCGCGGTGGGTGAATTCGCGGCGCAGGCCGAGTCCCGAACCGGGGATCTCGCCGAAACCCCGCCAGTTCGTGGCGACGGGTTCGAAGAAGCGCTCGACGATCTTCGCGGCAACCGGGTTCCCGGCAGGAGGAAACGACGCGGCTGTAGAGATTGGTGATTTCCGCGGTGCCGTTTTTGACCTGCCGCATGAGGTCCGCGACACCACGCATGACATCGGCCGGTGCAAAGCCGACCACCGCACCGGGCACCGAATAGTCCTCGGCGAGAAACCGGAAGCACTCCCAGCCGGTGAGCACCGAAACATGACCCGGCAGCAGAAACCCGTCGACCTTGAGCTCCTGGTCTTCGACGAGAGCCCGCATCGGTGGAGGCATGACCTTGTTGCCCGGGAGGATCAGGAAATTCTCGACGTTTTCCGCCTCGGCTTCGGCGAGCGCGGCGGCGATGGTCGGGGCCGTCGTCTCGAAGCCGACGGCGAGAAAGACCACCCGCCGGTCCGGATTGTCTCGTGCGATCTGCAATGCATCCCGGGGTGAGTACACAATCTCGATCGGTTGCCCCTCGGCGTGTGCCTGCTCGAGGCTCGACAGGCTCGACGGCACGCGCATGAGATCGCCGAAGGTGCAGACGGTAGTCTTGTCGAGAGCGGCGAGGGCGAGGGCGCGGTCGAGGTAGTCCACCGGAGTGACGCAGACCGGACAACCCGGCCCGGAGATGAGTCGAACTCCGGGCGGCAGCATCTGACGCAGCCCGGCCGCTGCGACGGCGTGGGTGTGGGTGCCGCAGACTTCCATGAGAGTGACGTTGCGGCCGACGGCTTCAGAAACTCCCTTGATCTCTCTGATGAGCGCAGCGATGGCCTTGGGGTTGCGGAGCTCCGGCGCGTCGCTCACAGATCCACCATGTTGTCGGCATATTCGCGGAGCAGCTCGAGGGTCTGAGCCGCCTCCTCCGCGTTGACCGAACCGATGGCATAGCCGGCGTGAATGAGGACGTGCTCGCCGACTTCCGCCTCCGGAAGGAGCATCAGCGAGATCGTCCGCTGGACACCATCGAGTTCGACGACACCTTCGAACTCCGTTCGTTCTTTGAGAACCATCGGAATCGCAAGACACATGGGGAACCCCCAGAAAAATTCAAACTTGGCGCTTTGCAACGGTCCGTTCGCGGGAGCGCCGTACTCCATAGGATACACGTGAAGAATTATGAATTATGAAATATGAATTTTGAATTCTGGACCCCGTGCTCGAGCGACCTCTCACTATCGTACGAGGAAAATCCTGCTCGAGCATCTCTGAAGGGCAGGCTGGAAGCCCACCCCACAACCAATCAATAGATCTTCGCGAATGATCGCTGCAGCCTGCGATGTTGCGATGGCAATTCATAATTCATAATTCATAGAATTAAGAATTAAGCAGCATCTTCGGCGTGACGTTCCTTGCGTGGGCGACCGCTCCGAGCACGGCCTGGCCGTAGGCGAGGCCGCCGTCACCGGGAGGCAGCCTTCTCGGTACCAGGACGTCGAACCCATGGGCGCCAAGACCCTCGGTGAGCCCCGCGAGCAGCAGGCGGTTGACCATGCAGCCGCCTCCCAGTGCTATTGTCGCGCCATCGACGGCGACGACCTGACGGGTGACCTCGACAACCAGGTTCACGAAAGTGGTGTGGAAGCCCGCCGCCACCAGAGCCGGCTCCTCGCCGGCGATGAGTCTGTTCGCGGCGGCCGCGAGCAGGGTGGAGGATGGCATGACGGGACATGCGGACCCGCGACCGATGGCGACCTCCCGCCACGGTGGGGCCGCGGCTCTCGCCGACGCCGCCAACGCTTCCAGGCGCGCTGCGGCCTCACCCTCCCAGTCGTTGCGGATGACGAGACCGAAGACCGCCCCCGCGGCCTCGAAGAGTCGCCCCGCCCCGGAGGCCCGGGGCCAGTGCGGTGAGGCCGCGAGGTCTTGGACCTGTTCGAGCTGCCCGGAATCCACCATCGCGGCGAGCGGAAGGCCGGAAATCACCTCGCCCGCCCCCGCGGCGATGAGGGCCGCCACGGCGACCCGCCACGGTTCCCGAACCGCGCTTTCGCCGCCGATGAGCGCGAGCGGTTCGAGGTGGGCGAGCCGTCGCCACTCGAGCATCCCGTTGACGCTGAGCCACTCGCCGCCCCAGGCGGTGCCGTCAGGCCCCCACCCGGTGCCGTCGAGGGTGATGGCGCACGCCTTGTCCTCGGCCTCCGGGAACCGTCCGTGTTCGCCGAGAACCGCGGCGCCGTGGGCCAGGTGGTGTTGAACCTCGAGCAGTGATCCTCCCCTTTGCTCGGCGAGCTCGGCGGCGAGCCAGCTACTCGGGTAGTCGGGGTGGGCGTCGGCGATCATCCTTGCCGGCCGAACTTCAAGGAAGTCCTCGAGCCCGTCGATGACCTCGCGATGGAAGGCTCTGGCCGCGACGGAATCGAGATCTCCGACGTGTTGAGTCATGAAGGCCTGCCCCTTCACGGCGATGCAGGACGTCACGAGGAGGTGTCCACCCACAGCCAGGAGCGGTTCGGGAGCGTGAACCGGCAGCGAGATGGGGTCCGGCACCCAGCCCCGTGCCCGGCGGACGAGGATCGGGCCATCAGCGGTGGTTCGGACCACCGAGTCGTCAACCCGCCGGATGACGTCGCGGTCGTGGAGCAGGAAACCGTCGGCGATGTTCTCGAGGCGGTCGACGGCCTCGCGATTGCCGCGGCAGATCGGTTCTTCCGAGAGATTCGCCGAGGTCATGACGAGTGCGGGGATGCGCTCGTCGCGAAAGAGTTCGACGTGAAGCGGCGTTGTCGGGAGCATCACGCCGATGTCGTCGAGACCGGGTGCGACCTCGTCGCTCACGACGCTCCCCGCCACGCGGGGCGCCAGGATCACCGGCGCCCGCGACGACGAAAGGAGATCCTCGTCCTCGGGAGAGAGGAGGACCACACGGCGGGCGGTTTCGAGATCCCGAACCATCACCGCAAACGGCTTCCCTCGCCGTCGCTTTCTCCGCCTGAGAAGCCTCAACGTCGAGTCGTCATCGGCGCGGCAGGCGAGCTGGAACCCCCCCAGACCCTTGATGGCGATGATTCGGCCCGCCATGAGATCGGCCTGCGCCGCCACGACCGCCAATCGACCCTCGAGTCGATCCCGGTCGCCGGCGCGTTGAAACCACAGCCGAGGCCCGCACTCGGGGCAGCAGACGGGCTCGGCGTGGAATCGGCGATCGGCGGGGTCGGTGTACTCGCCGCCGCACCGTTCGCACAGCGGGAAACAGGCCATCGAGGTGGCGACGCGGTCATAGGGGAGGCTGCGAGTCAGGGAGAACCGCGGTCCGCAGTTGGTGCAGGTGGTGAAGGGATAGCGATGGCGGCGATCCGAGGGGTCGTTCATCTCGCGGCGACAGTCGCTGCAGAGGGCCGCATCCGCGGGGACCATGGCGCCGGAGGGTTTCCCCTGTTCGGTCTCGGTCACCCGAAAGCCGGTGTCGCCGACGGGTTCGATCTCCTCGATTTCGATCTCGTCGAGCCGTGCCAGGGGAGGGAGTTCGGCCTGCAGCCTCTCGACAAAGCGAGCCGTCCTCGTCGCCGGCCCCTCGACCTCCGCGGTGGCGCCGTCGGGGTCGTTGCGGACCTCGCCGACAAGCTCGAGCTCGGTGGCGATGCGGTGAACGGTGGGACGAAATCCGACTCCCTGGACGGCCCCGCGGCACCGAACCCGCAGACGGTTCACGAGCGTTGTTTGGCTTCGAATCGGCTGGCGATGAGGTCGCACCAGAGATCGATGCCCTCGCCGGTCGTCGATGAGACGACGAGAATGACGCCCGTCGGATTGAGCGATGCAACGTGATTCTTCACCGTGTCCAGGTCAAAGGGAACGTAGGGCAGGAGATCGCACTTGGTGATCACGGTGATGTCGGCCCGGGAGAAGATCGCCGGGTACTTGATCGGCTTGTCGTCGCCCTCGGTCACCGACAAGAGCGCGACCTTGAAGTCTTCCCCGAGATCGTAGGTGGTGGGACAGATGAGATTGCCGACATTTTCGATGAAGAGGACTTCCGCGGGCAGGAGCCCGGTGGTCTCGAGGGCGGTTTCGATCTGTCGGGCATCGAGGTGGCAGGCGCCGCTGGTGAGGACCTGGTGCGCGGGGACGCCCATGGCGCGGATACGATCGGCATCGCGTTCGGTGGCGACGTCGCCTTCGATCACGGCCATCTTGTAGCTCTCGGCCAGGCGCCCGATGGTGGTTTCGAGAAGCGTCGTTTTCCCCGAGCCCGGTGACGAGATCAGGTTGAACACCAGGGTGCCGGATTGCCGGAACCGGGCTCGCAGTTGGCTGGCGTGTTCCTCGCTCGCGGCGAGGGCTTTGCGGCGAATACTCACGAGCTTCTTCATCATCAACTACCTCGTTGGATGTCCCAGTGGGTGCCAGGTGAAACAAAGTTAACAATCTCCTCTTGGATCGCTTGCGTCAAATTGTGCTTTTTCGAGGAACAGGGATTGTTAACTTTGTTTCACCTGGCACCATCGTTCTCCTGGATCGCTTGCGTCAAATTGTGCTTTTTCGAGGAACAGGGATTGTTAACTTTGTTTCACCTGGCACCATCGTTCTCCTCATCAGTTTCGAAGGTCACCTCGAGAACATCGAGTTCATCGCCGCCCCGAACCTCCAACGGCGTCCCGCAGTCGGGGCAGATTCGGAGCCAGGATCCCTCCGACCGGTCCTTGGCCTCGTTGCATTGCGGGCAGCGTTGGTCGGCCCTGCAGAAGTCGATTTCGAGCTTCGCACCGACGTCGGGGCCGTCGATGAGGACCGCCTCCCAGCCGAAGCTGAGGAGATCCGGTTCCACCGCCGCGAGCTCGCCGACGGCGATCCGAACCCGCTGCAGGCGTCCGCCGCCATTCTCCCGGACTGCCTCGAGGCAGGTCCGATAGATCTCGATGGCGATCCCCATCTCGTGCATCGGCCCAGTGTAGCGAGGATCGGGAATACACGCTATCCGTCAGGCCGAGTCTGCGTCCGTTTCCGCTCCAGCACCCGTGTCCAACGACCGTTTTCAAGTGCAATCGACGGAGTTGCGCCGAGGCCGTCAGGGCGTGACGCCGTGGAGGGTTCCAACGCCCCATGGAAGACTGGCCCCCAAAGTCCTCAAACCCGCAACCCCCCAACCACCAAAACCCCCGTGACCGGTGTACAATAACCCGCCAATGTCACTTCCCCGCCTCGTCATCACCGGTGCATCCGGATTCATCGGGCGTCGGCTCCTTGATGGTCTCAAAGAGCGATTCAACATCGTCGGTCTCGCCCGCCGCTCCCAGACCCGGTGCAGGGCTCCGGTTCACGACAACATCAGTTGGTTCCAGGCCGACATCGGCGACAGGGAGTCCCTCGCCACGGCGTTTCGTTTCATTCGGGAAACCGGCGGCGCCGACTTCGTGCTCCACCTCGCGGCTCACTACGACTTCACCGGAGAAGACGACCCGGAGTACCGGCGGACCAACGTGGATGGTCTCCGCAACGTTCTCGAAGAGTGTCGCGATCTCGATCTCGAGCGTTTCGTCTTCGTGTCGTCGGTTGCGGCCTGCCGATTTCCCGAGAGCGGCAGGGTGCTGGATGAGAAGAGCCCACCGGACGGGGATCACGCCTACGCCGTATCCAAACGTCTCGGCGAGGAGATGCTGGCGGAGTTCGACGACTGCATTCCCTCGTGCATCGTGCGCCTCGCCGCCGTTTTTTCCGACTGGTGTGAGTACGCGCCGCTCTACATCTTCATCGAAACCTGGCTCTCGGGTTCGTGGAACGCGAGGATCCTCGGGGGACGCGGCAAGTCAGCGATTCCGTACCTTCACGTTCGTGAATTGACGCCGTTCTTCCGGCGTCTCCTCGCGAATCACAAGCGTGTCGGGCAGCGCCGGGTCGTGATCGCGAGTCCGAATCACACCGTCAACCACGCCGAGCTTTTTGAACTTGTCCACCGCTATGCGGGGAGCAAGAGCGTTTCGCCGATCCTGATTCCGGCGCCGCTGGCCAGGGTCGGTGTGTGGGGACGGGATCTTCTCGGCAGATTCACCGGCAACCGACCGTTCGAAAGACCCTGGATGGTCGGATTCATCGACCTCGATCTGGCAGTGGACGCGACCTACTCGCAGGAACTCCTCGGCTGGCGCCCCCGACCGCGTTTGTTCATGGAACGGCGGATGGCGTTCCTCATCGATCACAGGAAGTCGGATCCGATCGAGTGGCAGCAGCGGAACCAGGCAGCTCTCAAGGAGGTCCACCTTCGGCCCAACCTTCTGGTTCATCGGTTGCTCGAGCGTCATCAGGACGAAATCCGCACTCGTTTTCTCGAACTCGTCGTTTCGAGCCCGGAAGCCGAGTCGGAGTTTCCATCGTATCGCAAGGTCAGTCCGCAGGTGGTGGAGTGGCGGTTCACCGTCGCCCTCCGCCACATCCTCAACTCGGTGCGGACGAAAGAGCGCGGGTTGTTCCTCGCCTACTGTCGCGACTTCGCGGCCAAGCGGTTTGAGGAGGGATTCGATGTCCTCGACGTGGTCAGGGCGCTGCATTGCCTCAACCGCGTCGCGCTCGACGTGTTTTCCCAGGATCCGGACGCCGCGGGTCTCGAAGATGCCCTGCAGTCTCACTTCAGCATGACCATCGAGTTCGGGTGCGATCAGATCTTCGAGATCTATGAAGACCTCGGCGGAGAAGAAGTCGAGGAGGAGCTTGAATTCCCCGGGTGACGGGTAAAGCCCGAAGTATTCATGAGCTGTCTACTGCGGCCGACGATGCATCCGCGCCAGCCTCCGTTTCTCATCTCGGGGTGCTCAACGTACTGTCAAGTACGCCTCCGCGCCCCGAGATGAGAAACGGCGACTGGCATCGGCGCCTCGCCGACCTCGCGACGAAACCTCATGAATACTTCGGGCTAGGGGATGATTCTCCGGCCTCTCAACCGGTTTTCGCTCCGGTATGGCGATGCACCCACCACACCACCACGGCCATCACTCCATCGAGGATTCCCGATGTCCAGACCGCCCAGGGGATGGGATCGATGATGGTTGCGGTGACGAGAAAGAAAAAGGCGACGATCTTGGCGGTGATGAGGATCGAGACGCCCCGGTACCGCCGCCACTCGATGAGATAGGCGGCGGCGAGAACCATGTGGAAAATACCGGCCTGGTAGGCGAAGAAGATCGGATCGATACCGTGCCATCCGGCGAAACGCATGGTCCACTGGGGCAGCAGAAGAAACATCGCTCCGACCATGATGCTGTGGAGGGCGATGAGGTAGACGAGTAGTTTTTCGTGACCCTCGGTCAGTTGCATGTTCGTCTCCCTGGACGCGTCGTGGGCATCACACCCACCAGAGTTCCGGATCGCGAGGCGTCTCGAGCGCCACCGGGGCCACCCCCAACCGCTCGAGCTCCGCGAGGACGGTCTTGACGACCTCGTCCACCGCAGCCTGAACCGGGGCCGAAAGGGTTGTGCCTTGTTCGACGGTTTCCGGAACGACGCCGATCAGCACCATCTCGTCGGGGCTCGCGTCGGTCAGTTCGGTCGCCATCAGGGATTCTCTCAGACCCGGCTGGTGGGGCGTCATACGGGGCGGGGGAGCGGAGCCGATGATCTCGCCGTCCCGGTAGATCTTGATCTCCCCGGGCGTTCCTTTGGACGAGACCGTGTCCAGGACAACGACCGACCGGGCGTGGGAGATGTACGGCAGAAAATCGAGGCCTGGCGTGCCGCCGTCGACGAGCTCGACATGATCCGGAAAATCAAACCGGCTGCCGAGAATCTGGATCGCGTAGGGTCCAAACCCATCGTCGCCCATGAGGACGTTGCCGATACCGAGGATGCGGATGGGTTTGGGGGAGTCAGTCATCGAAAGAGTATAGCGGAGCAATTGGTGGATTCTCACGATGAGGATACGAGGAAAGGGTGCCTGGCTCCAACATTGTTCGCCGCGAACAATGTTGCGTGCCTGGCTCCCACACGGGCGCCCAGGAGCACCAACAAAAACAGGGCCGGGAGTCGCCTCCCGGCCCTGTGGTTGACGTGAGTGATCGAGCCCTACAGCACCTTCACCACTGCCTTCTCATTGCCCTCGGGGTCGAGGGTGTGAATGGCGCAGGCCAGGCACGGGTCGAAGGAGTGGACGGTTCGAAGAACCTCGAGGGGACGTTCCTCATCAGCGATCGGGTTGCCGACGAGGGAGGCCTCGTACGGACCGAGCTGACCTTCGGCATCTCGCGGACCGGCGTTCCAGGTCGAGGGAACCACGCACTGGTAGTTCTTGATCTTGCCGTCTTCGATGACGCACCAGTGCGACAGCACGCCGCGTGGCGCCTCGTGGAAGCCGACACCCTGGATCACGCCGCGCGGGAACTCGAACGGTGTGAAGATCTCGGTGTCGCCGCTGGCGATGTTGTTGACGAGCAGACCCCAGTGGGTCTGCGCGTGCTCGGCGATGACCGCGCAGCGAATGGCGCGGGCCGCATGGCGACCGATGGTCGAATGCAGGATGCCGGGCCCGAGTTTCGCGCCGGCCACCTTGGAGGCGATCCCCAGGGCAGCGGTCGCCCACTTGACGGTGGTTTCGTCGCCCTGAGCGAAGGCCGCGAGGACCTGGGCCAGCGGGCCGACCTGCATGGGTTTGCCCTGGAAACGCGGCGCTTTGACCCAGGAGTAGCGTCCCTCGGTGTCAAAGCCCGTGTAGTTCGGGACGGTGTCCTCTTCCCAGGGATGAAGGGACCAGTCGCCGTCGTACCAGGCGCGGGCGATGCTCTCGGCGACGTTGTCCTTCCAGTACGGATCGTTGAAGCCGGTGATCGGCTTGATGGTGCCGAGATCGGCGCCCATGATGGTGCCGCCGGGCATGGAGAATGTGGTGCCGGCGGTGTCGAGTGGAAGCTCGGGAACCGACAGATAGTTCGTTACGCCGGCGCCGTATCCGGTCCATTCGGCGTACATGGCGCCGATGGCGCAGACATCCGGAACATAGACCTGCTCGACAAAGGTCTTGACCTCGTCGAGGAGGCTCTTGACCTGGTAGAGCTTGGTCATGTTGAGCGTCGCCTGGTTGTCGAGGTTGATGGCGTTCATCACACCACCGACGGTCAGGTTCTGGATATTCGGCGTCTTGGAACCGAGGATCGCAACCGCCTGCAGTGCTTTTCGCTGGTATTCGAGTGCCTGCAGGTAGTGCGCCACCGCGAGGAGATTGACATCCGGCGACAGCTTCATGGCCGGGTGGCCCCAGTAGCCGTTGGTGAAGATACCGAGCTGGCCGGCGGCGACAAAGCCGGCGACCTTCTCCTTGACCGCGGCCAGGGCCTTTTCGCTGTTGCCGGGCCAGGGAGAGAGTGACTCGGCGAGCTGGGAGGCGCGCTTGGGGTCGCCGCTCAGGGCGGACACCACATCGACCCAGTCGAGGGCGGACAGGTGATAGAAGTGAACGATGTGATCGTGCAGCGAGTGCGCGGCGATGATGAGGTTGCGAATGAGCTGGGCGTTGAGCGGCACCTGGATGCCGAGCGCGTTTTCGACCGAACGAACCGACGCCATGGCGTGCACGGTGGTGCACACGCCGCAGATGCGCTGGGTGAACGCCCATGCATCCCGTGGGTCGCGGCCTTCGAGAATTTTCTCGATGCCGCGCCACATCTGACCCGAGGACCAGGAGTTCTGGACCTTTCCGCGGTCGACTTCGACGTCGATCCGCAGATGTCCCTCGATCCGCGTGATCGGGTCGACAGTGATCATTTTGGCCATCTGAGACCCCCTTCTATGCAGCCGACTTCTCGGCGGCTGCACCACCGAGGATCGGGTAACGTTTGACGATGAAGTAGTACATGGAAATCTCGAGGGCGATCACACCTGCTGTGATGAAGATCTCGAGGAACGACGGGAAATAGGTCTGCCCGGGGGCGGGTTGATACGCCGTGATGTAGGTGTCGAACCGATACATGGCGCCCGCCAGCATGAGCAGGATGGATGCCTTGAGCATGACCGGGAAGTGCGATCTCCGCTGCTTGCTCGCCAACATCCACAGCGGAATCGCAAAGAGCCCGATTTCCGCCCAGAAGACGATGCTCAGCCAACCGGAGGCGAACATCAGGGGAACCTTCCCGCTGATGATCAAATCGCCGAAACGCAGCACGAGGTATGCCGAGATCACGAAGACCATCGCCCCGGAGATGGAGATGAGCATCGAGTCTTCACGTTCGCGCTTGAAGAGTCGCGCCGACAGGGACGACTCCCAGACCACCACCGCGTAGCCCATCCCCACACAGGAAATGAGATAGAGCAGCGGAATCCACGGTGTGTACCAGAGCCCATGGAGCTTCTGACCGGCGAGCAGCATCAGGGTTCCGAGGGAGCTCTGGTGCATGGTCGGAAGCAGAACGCCGAGGGCGATGATCCAGATGAGCGCCTTGTCGTAGAACTTGAGACCTGCCCTGGCAAAACCGACCAGCGCCGAGCTCTTGGATGTGGACTCCCACTTCTCGAGAAAGGCCGGTCCGAGCTCGATCCAGAGCACGCCGACATACGCCATGACGCAGAGGGCGACTTCGAGCAGCGCCGAGTCCCAGTTGTACTTGCCCATGTCGGGGAAGCCCCCGAACGGGATGCGCCAGACACCCCACCACCGACCGACGTCGATGACGATGGCCAAACCGGCCATGGAGTAACCCAGGGCACTGGTGAGGAGTGCGGGCCGCACCAGCGGGTGGTACTTGCCCTTGTTCAGGATGTAGCAGAGGATCGCTACGGCGTAGCCGCCGCAGGCCAGTGCCGTCCCGGTGACGACGTCGAATGCGATCCAGACGCCCCAGGGGTAATAGTCCGTAAGACCGGAAACGACCCCGATGCCGAAGATGAATCGATAGAGGAGGACGACCGCCCAAATGCCGAGGAAGATCACCATGAAGGTGACGAACTTCTTGTTCAGGGGTCCGCCCACGGGTTGCGCGTGGCTATGGCTTGCCATTACCCCTCCTCCTTCTTCGCGGCGCGGTTGTTCCGCCACATCACGAGTCCGAGCACGCCGTAGAGCGCGACCGGTGCGATGAAGCCGCGGTAAATTCCGTGTTGGATCTCACGCGCCTGTTTGGCCGTGCCCTCGTCACCGAGGGTCGGCAGACCGAGCTTCTCGAAGCTGAGATCGGCGAGGTAGAGCACCTGAGTGCCGCCGCCGTCGGTGAGACCGAAGATCTTCGGCTCGCCGTCGGGGCCCCAGTAGTTCTCGGGACGCTCGGCGATCCGCTGCTTGGCATCCTCGATGAGATCGGTGTACCTGCCGAAGATCACCGCTTCCTTGGGGCACGCCTGGCAGCAGCCGGGCAGGGCGCCCTCGCGGAGGGTACCGGTGTCCGGATCGTGAATGATGTGGTTGCAGAGCTCGCACTTGACGATGAGCGGCACCCCGGTGTCCCACTGGAACTTCGGGATGTTGTACGGGCACGCGACCTGGCAATAGCGACAGCCGATGCAGCGGTCGGGGTCCCAGGTGACGATGCCGTACTCGCGTTTCTTGAACGCGCCGATCATGCAGGCGTTGCAGCAACCCGGATCGATGCAGTGCATGCACTGCGATTTCATGTAGGAAGTTTCGTCGGCTTCCTCGTACAAGCGGATGATGTTTTTGGTGTCGCCGGAGAGATCCTCCGGCGGGTTGTAGCGGTTGCCCGGCAGGTTGTTGGCTGTCTTGCACGCTGTGACGCAGGCTTGGCAGCCGATGCACCTGGTGGCGTCGTAGAGCATCCCAACGGCATCCTCTGGAGCTTCAGCGTATTTCTCCGAAGCTTCCACGGGAGCCACTGCTCCGGCGCCTGCAACCGCAAGGCCCTTCAGCAGCGTTCTCCGATCCATGCTCATCAGGACCCCTCCGTTTCCCCCTCACCGAGTTTCTTTGAAGCCATGAGGGCTCCGCCGACCGCGGCTCCGGTGGCGAGTCCGACAACGCCGGCCCAGCCCGGTGTGATGGGGCCGCGTTGATCGGACGGGTGAATGGGCGGTACATAGTTCGGCGGCAGCGCGGCCTCCTGGAAAAGGGGCTTGGTGAAGCCGACGCCCTTGGTGGTGCAACCGAAGCACGGCGCGCCGATGCCGATGGGCCACGCATCCGGCACCTCGTTGAAGTGCAGGGTGGAGCAGTTCGCATAGGTCTCGGGACCTTTGCAACCCATGGCAAAAAGGCAATACCCGAGATTGTGTCCCTCGTCGCCGAACTGACGAGCGAACCGGCCGGCGTCGAAATGGGCCCGGCGCGGGCAGTGCTCGTGGATCGTGCGGCCGTAGGCGAACAACGGACGGCCCTCGTCGTCGAGCGCCGGCAGCGTACCCATGGTGGCGAACTGGAGGACCACCCCGAGGAAGTTGTACGGATTGGACGGGCAACCGGGGAGATTGATCACGGTTTTGTCCGGAAGGATCTCCTGTGCACCCACCGCGCCGGTCGGGTTGGGATCCGCGGACGGGACGCCGCCCCACGAGGCGCAGGACCCGATGGCGATGACCGCGGCCGCCTTGCCGCCGACATCCTGGAGGATGTCGATGGCCGTACGGCCGGCGATCTGGCAGTAGATTCCGTCCTCTTTGGTCGGGATCGCGCCCTCGACCACGCAGACGTAGCCGCCGCGCTCGACCGCCGCGTGCAGCGCCTCCTCGATCTGGTGACCCGCAGCCGCGAACAGGGTCTCGTGGTAGTCCAACGAGATCATGTCGAGGATCAGCTTGTCGAGTCCCGGATGCGATGTGCGCAGCAGCGATTCGGTGCATCCGGTGCATTCCTGGAAGTGAAGCCAGATCACCGATGGCTTCAAGCCGGCTTCGGCCGCTTCAGCCCACTTGACTCCGGTCGCTGCCGGAAGTCCAAGGGCCGCGGCGGCCATCATGCAGACCTTGACAAAGTCCCGTCGATCGACACCGCTGTCGGTGAGATCGGCGGGCAGGTCCAACCACTGTTCCCTCCTACCCATCCTCGCCTCCTTTGATCGAATGGCCAAATTAAAAAAACGACTCACAAAACTCGAATAAGGATAGGTAAATCTGCGGTAGATTGTCAATAAAAATGCTTGAATTCCAAATGAATCTCAAAATCGGTGTTGCTTGTGAATGCGAATCAGTCTTAGTTCTCGCATCACCGAGTTCAAGTCTCTGAGAGCGAACCTCGTGCGTCGGTCCTAAGTTGTTTGTTTCCAATCGCCTGCCATCTCTCCGGGAGAACTCGAGTCTGGGACTCCCTGGCCGCGGGGCGGTTTGATTGTTCCTGAGTCGTCGGAATGGGGGAGCCGAAGAAAGAGCCGGTCTCATCGAACGAATCGGTCCGCCCGTGTTACGAATTTTCCAGGCGTATGAAGAGCTCCGGTTCGTTTTTGCTGAGATATCGCGAAGCAAGTAACCGCGATGATTCGTATGGTTCTTCCGGTCCAGATCGAAGGCCGGATTTCACCGGGTGAGAGCCTTTTCCGGAGGATGCAGGACTGTGGATCCGGAGGAGCGACGGAAGAACGCCTCGTCCGAACGGGAGATGGTGTCACTGTTGAGTGAAAACACAGTGTCGCAGCGGGTTCAGGTTGAGAATTACTGTGTGAAACAGTTCACATTTCCTTGGATTTTGGGTACAATCACGCGGTGCCCGGGAGGGGTTTGGAACCCGGCCCTCGGGGTTGGAGCGGGTGCGTTCCAGAGAATCGGCGGTCGGATCTTTTTTGATCGAGGGAGAAGGAGGAAATTGTGGATCCAATGAATATCATCTATCTGACACCGGCGGTGGCCATCATCGCTCTCATCTTCGCCTACATGCGGGCGGCCTGGGTCACCAAACAGGACCCGGGGAACGAACGGATGCAGACCATCGGCAAGTGGGTCGCCGATGGCGCCATGGCGTTCCTCAAACAGGAGTACCGCGTGCTGGCGATCTTTGTCGTCGCCGTCGCTATTCTCCTCGGGGTGACAAATCACTTCGTGTCCGACGACACCAACGCGTTCATCGCCGTGTCGTTCGTTCTCGGGGCGTTCTGCTCCGCGTTGGCCGGTTTCTTCGGGATGAAGACCGCGACTGCCGCCAACATCCGCACCGCAGCGGCCGCCCGCAAGGGTCTCAATGACGCCCTTCAGGTCGCCTTCAAGGGCGGCTCGGTGATGGGTCTGTCGGTCGCGGGTCTGGCGCTCCTGGGCCTCGGGACGCTGCTGGTCGTCTACACGAGCATGTATGAGGGTGCCCTCGATGGCGGCGACGCCACCATTCTGGTGCTCAATCTGCTCTCCGGTTTTTCCCTCGGCGCGTCGTCCATCGCGCTCTTTGCGCGCGTCGGCGGCGGTATCTACACCAAGGCCGCTGACGTCGGCGCCGATCTCGTCGGCAAGGTCGAGGCCGGAATCCCCGAAGACCACCCCCTCAACCCCGCCACCATCGCCGACAACGTCGGCGACAACGTCGGCGATGTCGCCGGCATGGGCGCCGACCTCTTCGAGTCCTACATCGGCGCGGTGATCTCGTCGATGATCCTCGGCGCGGCCTGGTATGCCGGTCTCGACGCCGCGAGCTCGGGGATGGGAATCAACGCCGTCATCCTGCCGCTGGTCATCGCCATCATCGGCATCGTGGCCTCATTCCTCGGCTTCTTCCTGGTCAAGACGAAAGAGGGCGGCGACCCGCAGAAGGGCCTCAACCGGGGCACCTTCGGCGCCGGCATCTTCATGGTCATCGGCACCATCTTCGCCATCAAGGCC
Source organism: uncultured Acidobacteriota bacterium (assembly GCA_963823445.1). Lineage (GTDB taxonomy): Bacteria > Acidobacteriota > Thermoanaerobaculia > Thermoanaerobaculales > Sulfomarinibacteraceae > JAHECW01. The sequence goes on along the minus strand of CAWGLT010000007.1, from coordinate 123,795 downwards.
CTCATGCCCGCAACCCCGTTCACCGTCACCGACGTCATCGCCGGCGAGCCGACCTTCACCTGGGTCGGAATCGCGATTGCGGTCGTCGCCGGTCTCATCGCCGGCATCATGGTCGGGATGATCACCGAGTGGTACACCGCGACCTACCGCAAGCCGGTCGAGACCATCGTCGAGGCATCAAAAACCGGTGCCGCGACCACGGTCATCCAGGGCATCGCGGTGGGGATGAACTCCACGACCTTCCCGATCCTCGTCATCAGTGGTGCGATCCTCATCGCCTACGAGTTCGCCGGGCTCTACGGTATCGCTCTGGCCGCCCTCGGCATGCTCTCGACCATCGCCATCCAGCTCGCCACCGACGCTTACGGCCCCATCGCCGACAACGCCGGCGGTATCGCCGAAATGGCCCAACTCGGCCGCGACATCCGCGCCCGCACCGACAAGCTCGACGCAGTCGGCAACACCACCGCCGCCGTCGGCAAGGGATTCGCCATCGGTTCGGCGGCGCTCACCGCGCTTTCGCTCACCGCCGCCTATCTCACCAAGATGAACGGTATGGTCGACATCAACGCCGCAAATCCGACGGTACTGGTCGGTCTCCTCATCGGGTGCATGCTGCCCTTCCGTTTCTCGGCCATGGCGATGGTCGCCGTGGGTGTGGCTGCGCAGGACATGATCCAGGAAGTCCGCCGCCAGTTCCGCGACATTCCCGAGCTTCGTCCCGCTCTCGAGGCCGCCCAGCGCGCCGAGTCGGAAGAGCGCGAGCCCAACGAGGCCGAGGCGAAAATCATCGCCGCCGCGGACGGCAAGGCCGAGTACTCGCACTGCGTCGCCATCGCCACCAAGGCCGCGATCAAGAAGATGGTCGCCCCCGGCGTCATGGCGGTCGCGGCGCCGGTCATCGTCGGGGTCATCAGCCCGAACATGCTCGGCGGCCTGCTCATCGGCGTGACCATCTCTGGTGTCTGCCTGGCCATCTTCCAGTCCAACGCCGGTGGCGCGTGGGACAACTCGAAGAAGCAGGTCAAGGAGCAGGGCCACGATGTGTGGGGCGAGGATTACGATGCGATGCACAAGGCGACCGTCACCGGCGACACCGTCGGCGATCCCTTCAAGGACACATCGGGTCCCTCGCTCAACATCCTCGTCAAGCTCATCAGCGTGGTCGCGATGATCATCGCGCCCATCCTCTACGCCATCCACTTCTGATCCACGGATCGTCGAAATCGACGCCGGGCCTTCGGGCCCGGCGTCTTTTTATTCGATCCCGTTCCCGATCCCGTTCTCGATCCCGATGACCGAAACCGCGTCCGTGTCCGTGCCCGAAACCTGCAATCGTCCCCGGCCTTCTGGTCCGTCGGGACGCCTTGGCGTCCCAGCGCCCCAGCGTCGCACCATCGGCGTGGTCGCTCGTGGGTTGATTGTGGGGCTGCGACCAAGCCGATGGCACGCCGACGGCCTGCCTCGTGGCCGGGAGAACCAGGATGTGGCGCGCTCCCCGAGGGAGCCCGGTAGCGCCATTGTGCGCAGCGTGTTGCGGTGCCGGAAGGTGGTTCCAGCACAATGGCGTACCCGGCACCCCGATGGGGCGCGGTTTTCCGCGTGCAATGGCCGGCCTCGGTCTCGGATCGAGATCAGGGTGGGCGGGCATTGTGGGGGCGGGCTTCCAGCCTGCCCGTCAGTGACTGTTGAAGTTGGTTGGGCGTTTCCGAGAGAGTGCGGGGTTTTTGGGTGTTGTGGACCGCCGGTTGCGGTTCCGGACGATGCCCTCATCGCCGGCCTCCTGGACCGCTGGGACGCATGGCGTCCCATCGGTCCAGCGTCGCACCATCGGCGTGGTCGCTCGTGGGTAGATTGAGAGGGCTGCGACCACGCCGATGGCACGCCGGCGGCCTGCCTCGTAGCCGGGAGAACTGACCTCATCGCGCTCCCCGAGGGAGCCCGGTTGGACATTGTGCGGGGGGCGCCGCGAAGCCTGGAGGCCGATCCGGCACAATGTCGAACCCGGCACCCCGATGGGGCGCGGTTTTCCGCGTGTCAATGGCCGGCCTCGGTCCTCGGATCTGAGATCAGGGCGGGCGGGCATCGTGGGGACGCGGCTTGCCTAGCCTGCCCGTCTCAAACCGATTTTGGGTTGACACGTTCCGGTCGCGGCGTGCTTCGCCGAGAGATCGTTGCGGGGTTTTTCGGGGAGTGCTGTGAGATCTCGCCGGTTGCGCGTTCCGGACGATCCGCCGTATTGGTCCTCATCGCCGGCCTCCTGGACCGCTGGGACGCATGGCGTCCCAGCGGTCCAGCGTCGCACCATCGGCGTGGTCGCTCGTGGGTAGATTGCGGGGGCTGCGACCACGCCGATGGCACGCCGGCGGCCTGCCTCGTAGCCGGGAGAAGCTGACCTCATCGCGCTCCCCGAGGGAGCCCGGTTGGACATTGTGCGGGGAGCGCCGCGAAGCCTGGAGGCCGATCCGGCACAATGTCGAACCCGGCACCCCGATGGGGCGGGGTTTTCCGCGTGCAATGGCCGGCCTCGGTCTCGGATCGAGATCAGGGTGGGCGGGCATTGTGGGGGCGGGCTTCCAGCCTGCCCGTCAGTATTGTTGAAGTTGGTTGGGCGTTTCCGAGAGAGTGCGGGGTTTTTGGGTGTTGTGGACCGCCGGTTGCGGTTCCGGACGATGCCCTCGTCGCCGGCCTTCTGGACCGCTGGGACGCATGGCGTCCCAGCGGTCCAGCGTCGCACCATCGGCGTGGTCGCTCGTGGGTTGATTGAGAGGGCTGCGACCACGCCGATGGCACGCCGGCGGCCTGCCTCGTGGCCGGAGCAGCTGACCGGATCGCGCTCCCCGTGGGAGCCCGGTTGGACATTGTGCGGGGAGCGCCGCGAAGCCTGGAGGCCGATCCGGCACAATGTCGAACCCGGCACCCCGATGGGGCGCGGTTTTCCGCGTGTTCTTGACGCGCCTCGTCCTTGTGCCTTGAAAGAGCGCGGGATCGGGTGCGTTGCGGGTCCGCGGTTTTGGCCTCGAACGGACGTGCCGTCTCAAACCGATTTTGGGATGGCGTACCCTCGCGGAACGCGGCGCGCTTCGGGCCCAAACATCGTTTGAGGGGGCACTCTCGGGGAGCGCGATGGGAGAATCTCGTCAGAGGCGCGTTCCCGGAAACGGTCCGCCGTGATTGGATACCCTCATCGCCGGCCTCCTGGACCACTGGGACGCATGGCGTCCCATCGGTCCAGCGTCGCACCATCGGCGTGGTCGCTCGTGGGTTGATTGAGAGGGCTGCGACCACGCCGATGGCACGCCGGCGGCCTGCCTCGTAGCCGGGAGAGCTGACCGCATCGCGCTCCCCGAGGGAGCCCGGTTGGACATTGTGCGGGGAGCGCCGCGAAGCCTGGAGGTCGATCCGGCACAATGTCGAACCCGGCACCCCGATGGGGCGCGGTTTTCCGCGTGCAATGACCGGCCTCGGTCTCGGATCGAGATCAGGGTGGGCGGGCATTGTGGGGGCGGGCTTCCAGCCTGTCCGTCAGAGACGTTGAAGTCGGTTGGGCGTTTCCGAGAGAGTGCGGGGTTTTTGGGTGTTGTGGACCGCCGGTTGCGGTTCCGGACGATGCCCTCAACGCCGGCCTCCTGGACCACTGGGACGCATGGCGTCCCATCGGTCCAGCGTCGCACCATCGGCGTGGTCGCTCGTGGGTAGATTGAGAGGGCTGCGACCACGCCGATGGCACGCCGGCGGCCTGCATCGTGGCCGGAGCAGCTGACCGCATCGCGCTCCCCGTGGGAGCCCGGTTGGACATTGTGCGGGGAGCGCCGCGAAGCCTGGAGGCCGATCCGGCACAATGTCGAACCCGGCACCCCGATGGGGCGGGGTTTCCTCGTGCTTTCGATGCGCTCCTTTCTGGTGCGCGCTCATCCCGGACGTGTCTACCCTAGAGTATGAAAAGCTGGACGTCTATATTGGTGGTATGATTGAGATGCCCCGGGAGGTGCAGCCATGTCAACCGCAGAGACAAAGAAAGTGACGGTTTCCATGTCCGAGGAACTTCTGGTCTTCGCCGATCGGATGGCCGAGTCGTTCGGAAAGACGAGGAGCGGATTCATTGCATCGTTGCTCGCGGAGGCCCGGGAGCGTGAGATGGAGCGCCTTGCAGCGGAAGGCTACCGATACTTCTCGGCAGAAGCGAGCGAGTTTGCGGCCGCCAGCGAGTCCGCGGTCGCAGAGGTGATGGACGATGACTCTCGCTAGGGGAGAGATCTACTGGGTGGAGTTCGATCCGGTCAAAGGGAGCGAGCAAGGAGGACGGCGCCCGGCGCTCATCATTCAGAACGATGTGGGCAACCGATTCAGTTCGACGACAGTGGTTGCAGGGATCACCCGGACGATTCCCCCCAAGCCCTACCCGTTCGTCGTGATCATCGAGCCGGAAGAGAGCGGTCTGCCCGAATCGCTCCGTCGTGAACTGTTCACAGGTGGCTACGATTCAGTCTTCCGGTGCGGCAAGCCGGTTCAAACCGCCGCCGGGCGAGTCGATTCTCCGGCCGATCGGGATGCTTGGAGACGCGACCATGGATCGGGTTGCTGCCGCGTTGCGGTACAACATGGGGATCTGAGCGCAGGCCGCGTCCGTGTCCGTGCCCGGAACCGGTTCCGAGACAGCGACCTCTACGCAGTTTGGCGTTTGGGTTTTCAGAGCTGTAGGCGGGTCGTTGACGACCCGCGACCAATCCGCTGAGAGTCCGTGTGGCGTTTCTTCGGAGCCTCGCTCCAAAGGACATGACGATTTTCAAGCTGTGGCCGGCTCAACCGGGAAAGCTACTCATCCCCGGCACCCCGAGGTAGCACGGTTTCCTCGCGTCCGGTTGCGGTCTCGGATTTTGGTTTTTTCAGCTCCGGCCTTCCGGGTCGCCTCCGGCGACCCAGCGTCGCCCGACCAGCGTGGTCATGAGAGGAGGCCGGAAGGTGAGTGACCACGCTGCTCGGGCGCCGGCGGCCTCCTTCTGAGCCGGGAGAGATGTCCCGGATCGCGCCTCCCGGGGGAGCCCGGTCGGCATTTGTGCGGGAGGGCCGCCCCGCCGGGAGGTCGTTCCGGCACAAATGCGGACCCGGCACCCCGAGGGAGGCCGCTTTCCAAGTGCTCAGAATGGCTTCGGTCGCCGTCGCTGTCGTCTGCCGCGGACGCTGTCGCTGTCGCTGTCGTCTGCCGCTGATTCCTGCCACGGACGCTGCCCCTGCCGCTGCTCCGCGCCGTCCTCGGTCGCGGCCCTTTTTTTGCTCGGATGACGAGCAAAAAGCGCCCCCGCCGAAGCGGGGGCCGGATCGAAAAGAAAAGAAAGAACTACTTCTCTTGGCTCTGGTAGAAGCCCATGAGGATCTTGGCGACCTCGGGGCGGGCGAACTCGCCGGGCAGGTCCTGGCCGGCGGCGAGCATTTCGCGGACCTTGGTGCCGGAGAGCAGCACGAAATCCTCTTTGGTGTGGCCTTCCGGTGCGTCGCGCATCATGATGACCTTGCCGAGCTTCTTCGAAAACGCGGTGTGATCGGCCTCGAAGATCTTGATTTCGAGTGCGCCCTCGGGGACCTCGTCGTGGAAGATGGTCTGGGCGTCGAACCCGCCGTAGTAGTCACCGACACCGGCGTGGTCGCGGCCGACGATGAGATGGGTGGCGCCCATGTTCTGGCGGAAGACGGCGTGGAGGACGGCTTCGCGAGGACCGGCATAGAGCATGTCGTAACCGTAGCCGGTGATCTCGACCGAGTTGGGCGGGAAGTAGAGCTCGGCCATCTTGCGGATGGCGGCGTCGCGGACGTCGGCCGGGATGTCGCCGGGCTTGAGCTTGCCGAGGAGCATGTGGATGACGGCGCCGTCGGCATGCTCGCGCTCCATGGCCATGCGGACGAGCTCTTCGTGGGCGCGGTGCATGGGGTTACGGGTCTGGAAGGCGACGACCTTGTTCCAGCCGTGCTTCTTGATGATCTCGCGGATCTGCATGGCGGTCCGGAAGGTCTCTGGGAACTCGGCCGCGAAGTACGAGTAGTTGAGGACCTGGATGGGACCGGAGATGAAGGTCTTGCCGACGGTGTTGAAGGCCTTGACGCCGGGGTGATTCATGTCATCGGTGCGGTAGATCTTCTCGGTCATGAAGGCCATCTGTTCGTCGGTTGCGGTATCGACCTTCTCGACGGTCTGGATGGCGAGGACGGGGTTGCCCTTGACGTTGGGGTCTTTGAGAGCGATGCGCGTGCCGGGCTTGATGCCGTCGGCCTTCTCGACCATGTTGACCACGGGCACCGGGAAGAAGACGCCGGCCTTGGTGAACATCTTCTCGGACGTCGACAGGGCGTCTGCGAGATCCATGAAGCCGGTGAGGGGGTTGAAGTAACCCGAGCCGAGCATCACCGCGTTGGCGGCGGCGGCGGAGCAGACCACGATGGACGGCAGCTTGGCAGCCTCGGCGGTGAGCGCCGCACGCGTTTTGTCGTCCGCCACATAGAGCGGGTTGAGTTTGTCGGATCCGTGGGGTTTGATCATTTTGGCAATCTCCTTGTCATATTCACTGCCCGATGAGGGCGGTTGATTTCTCGATGAGTTGATTACTTCCCTGCGGTCATCCGCTCGTGGGTCATGGCCAACGTGCGGTAGAGGATGTGCGCGAACTTCGAGTAGGGGAGGGTGAGGAAGAGACAGAGCACGACTCCCAGGTGAACGATATAAACCGTGAACCCGACCATGGGATCGATGGCCATGAAGCGGAAGATCTCGGTCAAGACACCGGTGCCGATGACGGCGAGCACGACCAGGAGGAAGAATCGGTCAAAAGCGGTCGTCCGTCCGACGAGCTTGTTGCCGGTGGCGAGGCGATTCAAATAGAGCATGATCCCGCCGATCACCAGGGCGATCGCCGAAAAGTTCGCCAACCACTTGTTCCAGTGGGTGATGGGTACTGGGTAGCCGATGTCTTGAAAAAACGGCAGCGCGAAGAACCATGAGAACGGCGGAATGTCCGAGTAGAGGAACACGACCGCGAAACCCGAAGCGATTGCCGCGCCGACGAAACCCCACATGACGAGGAGGTGACCGATCCGACGTTTGGCGACCCCGCGATCGCAGCTCGAGAACTTGCTGTGAAAGGCGACGTCTTTGGCGACGCCGATTGCGGCGCCGACAAAGGAACCTCTGCGCTGTTGCTTTTGTCCCATCAACTTCCAGAATTTCGAACCCGAAACGAAGAGAGCGAAACAGACCCACCCCACCGCTGCGAAGTAGACGGTGTAGATCAGGATGTGGGGAACGTACTCGTCATAGAAGAACTGACCCATGGTTGCGCTCGGCACGAGGTCATGGTGTGGTTCGACGGCCGACAGGCCCGTGGTGACTCCGAGCAGGAGAACCCAGAAGAGAATCGGACCGAAGACGAGCAGCGGCCAGGTCTTCTTGACATTGCCGACCAGTGAACCGAGCGACGCCGGAAAGGCGAGCTTCTCGACCATCACTGCGCGCAGAGACGCCATGATGTCGCCGGGGTCGACCTCACGGGGACAGCGGACGCTGCAGTCGTTGCACTGGTGGCAGAGCCAGATGCCGGGGTCACCCATGAGCTGGTCGAACATTCCCCACTGGGCGAGGAGGATCTGCCGGCGGGGAAACGGCGCGTCGGCAGGCGCGAGCTCACAGACGCTCGAACAGGTGGCGCACTGGTAGCATTTGGCGGCGTTCTCGCCTCCGCGGGCGAAAAAATCGGCGCGGAGGTCATCCTGCAGGACGATCGGGATCGATGCCATGCTATTCCCCTTTCCTAGAAGCCCTTGAGCGGGTTGGGACCCATCTCGTCGAGCTCGGCGGCGAACTCATCGAGGACCGCGGGCACTCGGTCGAACTCGTCATGAGAGAGCTCGACCACCTTGATCCGCTCGGGCTCGAGTGCGAGACGTTGGAGGGTCTCACCGACGTTTCCGAGGCGGGTGTTGGCGAGCTCGGAACCTCTGACGTAGTGGCATTGATAGTCATCGCCGTATTTGCAGCCGATAAGGATCACGCCGTCGACGCCGGCCGAGAGGGCTTCGGCGATCCAGACGATATTGGTCGATCCGAGGCAGCGGATCGGGATGATCCGGGTCCACGGATTCCAGGTCGCGCCGTTGGCGGCGGCGGCCTCGATGGCGGGAACCGCATCGTTCTCGCACATGAGTGCGAGAATGCGCGGTTTCTCGTCCTCTTCGTCCGGGATCCCGATGGCCTTGATCATCTCGGCGACCATGTGGACCGAGTAGTCCTGGAAGCTGATGATCCGCTCGGGACAGGCGCCCATGCAGATGCCGCATCGGCGGCAGCGCAGGGGGTTGAATTCCGGGGTTCCCTTGGCGTCCTCGTTGATGGTGCCGAAGGGGCACTCCTCGGTGCAGCGCTTGCACTGGGTGCAGCGTTGGAGGAAGAAATCGGGGAAGGCCGTGTCACCGGCGCGCGGGTGGACCGCTTCGCCGCGCTTGGCCATCTCGATGCACTGGACCGCCTTCATGGCGGCCCCGAGACCGTCCTCGGCCGCCTGCACGGAGTCCATGGGCGCGTGGACCGTTCCGGCGGCGTAGATGCCGGTGCGGCGGGTCTCGTAGGGGAAGCAGATGAAGTGCGAATCCGGGAATCCGTACTTGAGGGTCGGCAGGTCTGGACCCTGGCGGTAGCCGAGGTGGAGGATCTCGGTTCCCTCGAGGTCCTTGAGCTCCTCTGCGCGAGCCGCTGATTTCTCGCGCACCTGCGAGCTCTCGCTGTGTTTGGCCTGGTGACGGGAGTCGATGAGCTCGCGGATGAGCTCGCCGTCGGCCGACTGCGGGACCATGCCGACGGCCAACACGACGAGGTCGGCCTGGACCTGGACCTCATCACCGAGCAGGCTGTTGCTCAGGTGGATGTTGAGTTTGCCGTTGGCTTCGATCTTGTCGACATCGCCGCGGGTCATCATCATTTCCGCCGACTTCTGGACGCCGACGAAGAAATGCTCCATGTGGCCCGGCGTGCGGATGTCGCGGTAGATGACCGCGCTCTCGATGGAAGGATCGAGCTTCTTGGTTTCGGCCACCTGGCGCAGGGTGTTGATGCAGCAATCCGAGGAGCAGTACTCGAGGTGATTGGGGTCGCGGGACCCGGCGCACTGGATGAAGGCGACCCGCTCCGGTTTTCTGCCGTCCGAGGGACGGGCGATGGCGCCGGCGGCGAGCATCGACTCGTAGTCCTGTGCGGTGATGACATCGGCGGTCTGGCCGTAGCCGAGGTGCCCGAGCTTGTTCGCGTCGTAGGGCCGCGATCCGGTCGCCTGGACGATGGAACCCACCGTCATTTCGATGGTTTCGGGACCGTTGAAGACGACCTTGAACTGACCGGGCTGACCGGTGATGGACTTGACGGTGGTGTCGGTCAGGACCCGGATCCCGTCGTTGGCGAGGACCTTCGCGACCAGTCCCGGGATCGGATTCGGAACAGGCGCGTCATACGGGGGCTCTTCGGGGGCGATGGAGACCTGGCCGGCGAGGTGGCCGCCGAGCTTCGAGCCCTCTTCGATGAGGACCACGGGGTGGCCGAGGGCGGATGCGGTGAGCGCTCCCTCGAGGCCCGCTCGGCCGCTGCCGATGACCAGGACGGTCTCGTTGATTTCCAGATCGAGGGGCACGATTTCCTTCATGCCGGCGAGCCGGGCGAGACCCATCCGGACGAGATCCTGGGCGAGCATCGTGGTGTCTTCCGCGTCCTGCCCATCCGTGCCGGCGGGGTGGGACCAGGTGCAGTGCTCGCGGATGGCGGTCCGGAAGACGGCCGGGACCTCGGTCTTCAAGGGAGCGAACTCCTTGGCCTTCGCCCGGTCGGAGCAGGCGGCGAGGAGGATCCCGTTGAGACCGTGTTCGCTCACCGAGGAGCGGATCGCGGCGAGGCCTTCGGGGCCGCACAGGCAGTCATGGGTCAGGGTCGCGGTGCAACCTTTGTCGTTGGCGGCTTCGATCACCTCGTCGACGTTGAGAGCTTCGCCGATGCCGCAACCGGTACACAGAAATACGCCGAGCTTGTCCATTAGGCCCTCCCTCCCGCTGCAATGACCGCACGGGCGGCGGCCCCCGTCGCATCACGAACCGATGCGGCCACGTCCTCGGGCCGTCGGGCGACTCCGGCGACGGTGACGCCGGATGAGAGATCATCGAGGACGAAGCCTTCGTCGTCCTTTCTGGTGAAGAGGGCGAGATCGTTGTCGGCGGCGTTGGGAACCATCCCGGTGGCGAGCACGACGAGATCGGGCTCCACCTCGATGAGTTTGACGTTCTCGACGTCCTCGACGTGGAGCTTGATCGGCCCGTTCTGTTGTTCGATGCGGCCGACCTTGCCCTTGACGAGCTTGACCCCCTGCATCTCGGCGACCTTGACGAGGAAGTCCTCGTTGCGGCCGGGGGTGCGGCGGTCGATGTAGTACATGGTCACTTCGGCGTCGGGAAGCTGCGACTTGACGTAGGTGGCCTGCTTGAGCGAGGCCAGACAGCAGACGCCCGAACAGTAGTTGAGGTGGTTGACATCGCGGGAGCCGGCGCACTGGACAAAGGCGACGGTCCTGGGCGGTTGGTTGCTCGACGGACAGACGATCCTCCCCCGGGTCGGACCGGAGGGAGAGGCCATTCGCTCCATCTGAGCGTTGGCGATCACATCGGAGATCCTACCGCCGCCGAACTCCTCGAGATTCTCGATGGGGTAGGGGTGCCAGCCGGTGGCGACGACCACCGCACCGACATCGATGGTCTCGGTGGTCGCTTTTGCGTCGAGATCCACCGCGCCGACGGTGCAGGCGTCGGCGATCCTGCGCGCTTCATCGTCGCCGACGGCCTCGCGGTCGAAGTGAAAGCGGACCGGCCAGGCGTTGAGGTGGGGCAGCCGGATCGCCTTGGCCTCGCTCATCCCGAGGTTGTGCGGGTCGGGAACCAGCGTCTCACAGGCCTTCTCACAGTCGCCGCAGGCGGTGCAGGCGCCGGTGACATAGGCCGGATCGCGGGTGATGGTGACCGACCAGCCGGAGGCGGTCTTCTGAGCCCCGGTGACCTGGGTCGAAGTGAGAACCCGGATCCGAGGGTTGCGCTCGAGCCGCCGGGTGTTGATCTCCATGCCGCATGACGGCGGACAGAGCTTGGGGAAGTAGTTGGTGAGTCGCAGAACCCGGCCGCCGATGGCGGGCTCGCGCTCCACCAGAACGACCTCGGAACCCATCTCTGCGGCTTCCAGGGCTGCGGTGACGCCCGCGATGCCGGCGCCGATCACGAGCAGGGGAGATGCTTTGGCTTCACTCATGGATCACTCCGATTTGGCCGCGCCCTCGCGCACCTTCATGGTCGGTTCCTTGAACAGGGCGAACCGGAGCCAGACAAAGGCGAACTTCAAAAGCGCGATGTCGTTGGTCTTGATTGCTTCGATCAGATCATCATCGAGCTCGAAACGCTCGAGAAAAGTCGACTCGAAAACAAACTCGCGAAAGGTGTCGAGGTTGTAACAGGCTGTGTAGAGCATGTGCATGCGTTTGGGATCGAGCTGTCGTCCGCCGATGAACCAGGGATGGCCCACGAGGTCGCGGAATCCGATCTCGATCTCGTCGCGTACGTCCAGGTTTTGGTCGGATCGCCATTTGGCGGCCGTCCAGTCGACCGCGTCATCCTGATGCCGGCCCTTGCAGTGATCGTCCTCGAAGACAAAGAAGATCGGCTCGGGCTCGACTCCGGCGCGGGCCGGCGGCAGGGCCATGCCGAGGGGATACATCCGGCAGGCCCAGGGGCGGTTCTCATACACGGTGCAACCCTGCTCGCCGACAAAAGGGCATCGTTTCTTCTCGTCGTCGAGCATCTTGAGCATCACCATGGGCAGTTGCAGGTCCTTGGTGATGGGATTGCTGGTGTAGGTGTCGAGAAAGACCTGGGTGTCGAGGCCGGTATGCCGCGCGAGCTGGAGCACATCCAGTGGGGTCAAGACGATATTGACGTCGGCGCAGCAGTCGTTGAAACAGGGAACACCTGGGTGACAGGTGAAGTGGAAGGTCTCGCCGTCGGCGAGCCGGCGCTTGTCCGCGAGATATTGCGGCAAGCCCTTGTTGAGGTCGGTCATGTCTTGCTTCCTTCGTCGGGAGTGTCGTTGAGGTCAGCTTCGGCGTCAGCTGTGACAGTCGCGTCGAGGATGCGGTCCTTGATGGCGTCGGCCGACCAGACCGCGAGCGGTGAGGGTCTGCCGGTCGCCGGGTCGACACGATAACGATAGGACGCTTTCACCGCATAGTGCTCTTCCATGTGTTTCCAACCGCGTTGGAAAAAGGGGCACTCATCGTTAAAACAGGCCAGCTGGAAATCGGTTTGCCAGCCTGTGTTGTCGGGCAACTCAAAGGGTTGAAGGATCTTGTCGCAGTGGGGGCAGACGGGTTGTTGGGGATCAGTCGTCAATGGATTTGCCTCAGAAAAATGGCCCCAGGCGCCGAGGCGCCTGGGGCCGGAAGAAAGTCGGAACTATTTCAGCGGGAGGATGTCACGCTTGAGCATCGTCCACTCTTCGGTCTCCGGATCCATCACGCAGTTGACGAAGCAGAGCCAGTTCTCGTTGTCGAGTTTGGGGAAGTCGGCGCGGAAGTAGTAGCCGGGCCAACGGGTTTCCTCACGGAACAACATGGTGCGAACATGGGCTTCCGCCTGGTAGGTGCGGTGGTAGTTTTCCCAGCAGCGCATGAGCTCGTGGAGATCCTTGGCTGCGAGGTGCACGGCGTCCTCTTTGAGCATGTCGAGAAGCTCGAGACCGCGCTCGCAGAGGAACTTGGAAGTGGTGAACTGGGCACCCACGCCACCGGCGTACTCGTCCATCAGCTTCTGCAGACGGAACATGTACATCTTCGGCAGGATGTAGTTCGGGTTGACATCGGTCTGCGACGTGAAGCCCTTGTGCTCCGCGAAGGTGTCGAGGGGCTTGAGGGTCTTGGCCTTGAGGGCCTCGATGGTCGCGTCGTCGATGGTCGGCATGGCGGGTTTCTCGTTGACGAGGTAGCGGATGGCTGCTTTCGCGGCGATCCGGCCCTCGGCGTGGGAACCCGAGGAGAACTTGTGCGAGGAGGCGCCGGTGGCGTCGCCGGCGGCGAACAGGCCCTTCACGGTGCACATATTCTCGTAGCCCCAGAAGTAGTCGGCGGGCGCGAGGTCTTCGGGACCGCTGACCCAGGCGCCCGAGGCGCCGGAGTGCGAACCGATGAAGTACGGCTCGGCGGCGGCGATCTCAGAGGACCTCTCTTCGGGCTGCACGTTGGAGGCGGCCCACAGAATGGCCTGCGAGATGGTCATGTCGAGGAAGTCTTCCCAGGCCTCGGCCTCGAGTTCCTTGACTTTCGCCTTGTGAGCCTTCGGGTCGTCCTTGTACTGGTTGGCGATCTTCTGGAGGGCTTCTTCGGTCCGCATGTAGATCGGGCCTTTGCCTTCCATGACGTCGAGCATGCCGAGGTAGTTGCGGAGGTTGGCCGGGATCGGCTTCACCAGACCGTAGGGCTTCCAGTTCTGGAGCTCGTCTTTGCGCTCGACCATGTACTCGCCACCGAAGGCGTTGGTCGCGCGGGACTTGAAGAGCAGGAACCAGGCGCCGACCGGACCATAGGCATCCTTGAAGCGGACCGGGATGAACCGGACTTCCTGGCAGGTCATCTCGGCGCCGGCCTTCAGGGTGAAGTAGGTCGACGAACCGGAGTTCCAGGGCGGATACCAGGCGCGGCCGAGGCCTTCGCCCGAGGAGCGCGGCTTGAAGACGTGGACGGCGCCACCCATCGCCACGAAGATGGCGCGGGCTTTGAAGATGTAGAACTTGTTCTCGCGCACGGAGAAACCGTAGGCGCCGACAACGGTGTCGCCCTTCATGATCGGGCCGACGATGAAGACGCGCTCGTAGATGTTCTCGGTACCGAGGTGGTTCTTGGCCGCTTCGGCCACGATTACCTTGTACGACTCGCCGTTGATCATGAGCTGCCAACGACCCTCATGGACATAACCGCCGCCCTCGGCCTTCCAAATCGGCAGGCCCCACTTCTCGAAGAGATGGACTGAGGAGTCCACGTGACGAGCGATGTTGGCGACCAGGTCTTCACGGGCGACGCCCATGAGGTCCTGCTTCACGTAATTGACGTAGTCTTCGACGGTGTTCTCGCCGTCCTTCAGACCGACGTACTGGTTGATGGCCGACAGACCCATGGCAACCGCACCGGAGCGGTCCACCGCAGCTTTGTCGACGAGGGTGACCTTGAGGCCGTTTTTCTTGGCCCAGTAGGCTGCCTCAACGGCCGCGCCGCAGGACGCCATGCCGCCACCGAGGATGAGAAGATCGGTCTCTACTTGAACTGTTTCAAAATTTGCCATGTTCCCCTCCCTACTTCGTCCACACTGGGCAGCCCAGGGAGTCGGGCTCGGTGAACAGAACTGGACCTTCGAGGCTCGGATCGGTGTTGAAACCACCGAGCGGATCAGCCTGGCCCTCAGCAGTGGTGCGGATCGGGAACTTGAAGCGTTTCACCATTCCGTTGCGGAACTTGACGGTCCACATGATGGAATCGGTGGAGCGCAGCGGGACAACCGACGCACCCATGGGCACGAAGTCGGCGTAGCCGCGAACGTCAACAGCCTGCGTCGGGCAAATCTTGACGCAGTTGTAGCACTCCCAGCACATCTCCGGCTCGCAGTTGTACGCCTTCATCTTCTCTTTATCGAGCACCATCAGATCGTTCGGACAGATGTACTGGCAGGCTGTCTTGTCGAGAGCCTTACACCCGTCACACTTCTCCACATTCACAAAACTCGGCATGTACACATCCTCCTTTCGGGTTTCAGATACTGTTTAATGCGTGGGATCCGAGTTCACGTCGTTCAACATCATCGGCGACGTACAAGCAAGTCTTGTGCCGACCTTCACAAAGTTCTATGGAGAGATGATCTCATCTGGCTCTAAGTCTCTGCAGGGTTGAGAATTGTGCGTCAGACAGAGGGTCAAGAACGATGCCGTGTTCGGGACGGTTGAGGGTTCGATGTCGCCGGCCTTACCGCGAGGCGGATTGAGGGGCCGAGGCGCCATCGTTCGTGCGATCCTGCTCGGAGTCGTCTAAGTGACATGAGGAGTTGGACTTCCGGAAGATTTGGCGGGTGTCGACTTTTCGATGTGAAAAAATTCACTTGCTTGATTTGGAGTCATTTGCGTGCGATTACCCTTCCGGTCCGTTACGATTGCGTTACGTTTGCGGACGGCCATCGCGGAAGTTCAATGGAATGAGGAGATTCAACGGGTTACTCACGAGTTACCGACGGGCGTTTCCTGGCTGATGTGGAGGCCAAAAGGAAGGCGAAGGCGGCTGATGGGCGGAGGCTTGCATTCCGTTGATGAACCGACTAAACGTATGATTTGATGAAGGTTGCCTGTGAAGGTCCAGTCGTCCAGGGAGGATTTCCAGAGATCGGAACGGCAAGGTCGGCCGCGAAGTGGCGCTCTCGGTTACCGAGGGGTGACGAAGGAGGCCATTCGAGGGCCGGATTCGACCCTGAAGGGCCTTCTCGAGCGGGTGTGGCGGATTGCAGGGTGGCATCATTTGTGCGTGTCGATGGCAAGGCCATCGCTCAGGCGGGGTCAATACCCAGGAGGTGAACTCAATGCGACTGATTCTTCTCGGGCCGCCCGGCGCCGGCAAAGGAACCCAGGCTGCCTACATCTGCTCGAAGCTCGGGATTCCCCAGATTTCGACCGGTGACATGCTGCGCGCGGCGGTCAAGGCCGGGACCGAATTGGGTCTCAAGGCCAAGGAAAAGATGGATGCCGGCGACCTCGTGTCGGATGACATCATCATCGGGCTCGTCAAGGAACGGATCACCGAACCCGATTGCGCCAACGGCTTTCTCTTTGACGGTTTCCCACGGACCCTGGCCCAGGCCGAGGCGATGCAGGAGGCCGGCGTCGATCTCGACGCGGTGGTCGAGATCGCAGTGCCGGACGACGAAATCGTGCGTCGAATGTCGGGCCGGCGGGTCCATCTGGCTTCCGGCCGAACCTACCACCTCATCTTCAACCCGCCCAAGGTCGAAGGCAAGGACGACCTCACCGGTGAGGACCTGATCCAGCGCGCCGACGACAACGAAAACACGGTTCGGAATCGTCTCTCGACCTACCACGAACAGACCGAAGTCCTGACCAAGTTCTACGGCGGCGGTCAGGGCGCAAAGCTCATCACCGTCGACGGCACTCAGAGTATCGACGGCGTCAAGACGTCGATCGCCGACGGAGATCGACAAGCTCGGCTGAGGCGGAGTCGACAATTGACAGTAATGGCGCCCGCGGCGGCTCGGTGAGCCGCCGTGGGATTCGGATGGGGTTCTTGATTCTGTCGCCACCGGCCTTCTGGGGCGCTGGGACGCCCGGGCGTCCCAGCGTCGCACCATCGGCGTGGTCGCTCGAGGGACGATTGCTGGTGCGCCTTGCGCACCGCGACCCACCCTCGCCTGGCTGCGGTCAGAACCGTCCTCGCGTCGCGACGACGGCCTGACTCGCTCGCCAGCCGAGCGCGGGTTGAAAGGACTGCGACCACGCCGATGGTGCGCCGGCGGTCGGCGTCGGGAACGGATCCAGAAGGCCGGTGTCAGTCTGTGGCTGTCTCCGTGGCTTCCTCGAGGAGCCTGCGGAGCTCCACGGGATCCGTCACCGGCATCTTGCAGGCATAGTTGCGGCAGACGTACGCGGCGGCCTTGCCATCGATGGGCACATGGTTTTCGGTGAACGGGGCGATTCTGCGGGTCACGTCGCCGGACGCGCCGGGTTCGACCAGAAGGGTCACCGCCTGGGGAAGGTAGGACGACCGTACTTCGGCGAGCAGGGCCTCGGTTTCATCGGCGCCCGATCGCACCGGCGATGACGATCTCGAGGGAAGGAGACGAGGCGAAGAGCAGGGCGTCGGCCATGTGGCTGTGGGCCGAAGCGCCGCGGGCGGTATCGGCTGCGAAGGCGGCGAAGATGGCGTCCGCGCGGTTCGCGTATTCGTTCCGGCCGGTGAGGCGCGCGAGCCGCAGGAGGTTCCGCGCCGCCACCGAGTTGCCGGATGGTATCGCCCCGTCGTAGACCTCCTTCTGGCGGACCAGAAGATCCTCGCCGTCATCGGGCGAAAAAAAGAACCCGCCGTTGTCATCGTCCCAGAAGAGTTCGTCGGTTCTCTCCTGCAACTCGACGGCGTGCGCGAGATGGGCTGGATCCAGGGTCGCGTCGTAGAGTTCGAGGAGCGCCCAGATGACAAAGACGTGGTCGTCGAGAAAAGCAGGCACGGTCAACTCGCCATCGCGCCATCGGTGGTGGAGCCGGCCGTCCTTGACCATGGACTCCAGGACGAAACCCACCGAGCGCTCGGCGGCCTCGATGTACTTCTCGTCACCGAAAACCCGCCCTGCCCGGGCGAGCGCGGCCGCCATGAGTCCGTTCCAGTCGGCCAGGATCTTGTCGTCCTTGAGGGGGTGGATGCGTCCCTCGCGGTTGTCGAAGAGGCACGATCGAATCGACTCCAGTTTTGCCTGGAACTCGGGCGCCGCCATTCCGAGGCTCTCGGCCGTGGCCTCGTTGCCGGAGGACCGGTGCAGGATATTCGCGCCGGTGATCGCGCCGCTGGCCTCATCCGCGAAATTTCCGTCCCTGGTCGTGTTCCAAACCTTGGCGGCGAACGCGGCGTCCTTTTCGCCGAGGACTTCAACGAGCTCATCGGTGGTCCAGATGTAGAACAGTCCCTCTGCACCGTCGCTGTCGGCGTCCTCGGCCGAATAGAAACCGCCCTTCGGCGAGGTCATATCGCGGAGAACATAGGTGACGACCTCGTCGACTGTCCTCGAGTGCGTCGGGTTCCCGCCGGAAAGAAACGCCTCGGTGGATGCGAGGACGAGCATGGCCTGGTCGTAGAGCATCTTCTCGAAGTGGGGGACGAGCCATTCGGCGTCGGTGGAGTAGCGGTGGAATCCGAAGCCGACCTGGTCGAAGATCCCTCCACGGCGCATCGTCTCGAGGGTGTGGTCGACCATCCGGATCCCCTGCAGCTGGTTTCTGAGCTTCGAGTAACGACTCAGGAAGAGAAGGTTGTGGGGGGAGGGAAACTTCGGGGCCGAGCCGAACCCGCCGTGGGTCGCGTCGTAGCGGCTCGCGAGCTCTCGATAGGCGCGGTCGGGGAGTTCCATGTCGATGGCGCCCGCGACCCGAGGTTGCGAGACCATGGCCAACCGGTCGAATATCTGTTTGGCCGAGGCGAGGACCTTTTCGCGGTCGGAAATCCAGATCTCCTGGACCCTTGGCGCGAGTTCGGTCATCCCCATCCGGCCGAGACGGGAGTCACGGGGGAGATAGGTCCCGGCGAAGAAAGGGACCTTGTCCGGGGTCATGACGATGGTCAGAGGCCAGCCTCCCGAGCCCGTGAGCATCTGGCACACGGTCATGTAGACCTGGTCGATATCGGGCCGCTCCTCGCGGTCGACCTTGATGTTGATGAAGGCTTCGTTCATCAAAGCGGCGACGACCGGATCTTCGAAGGATTCGTGCTCCATGACGTGACACCAGTGGCAGGTGGCGTAGCCGATGGAGAGAAAGATCGGTTTGTCCTCATCTCGAGCCTTCTTGAACGCTTCCTCACCCCAGGGGTACCAATCCACCGGGTTGTCGGCGTGTTGCAGCAGGTACGGGCTCTTCTCGGCGGCGAGGCGGTTCTTTCTTACAGGGGTGGGCGAGGGTTGCCCCGCGTCGCAGGAGTGGGTCATGCTGACTCCAATGATCGTGATCAGAACGATGATGGTGAGACGGGCTCGCACTACTGAGAGAACCCGGTTGATTCACCCGGACATTCCGCCGTGAGCGACAGAGTCACAGAGACAGCGCTGACACAGGGCATCGCATCATCGCACCGTCACAAGCGCGAAGACGCCAAGACGCAAAGGACTTCACGAAGGCATTGCACCAAAGCGCCATCGCACCATCGCACCGTCGCAAACCCACACGACATGAAGTTCCACTCATCCGCAACCGATTTGTGCCTCTTTGTCTTGGTGCCTTCGTGTTTGCGAAGTCTGCGATGATGCGATGGTTCAGTTATGCGATGTCTCTGTGTCTCTGTGCCTCTGTGGTGCAACCTGCGACGTGCGATGGCTTGGCGTGCGATGGCTTGGCGACTTCGCGTCTTCGCGCTTGCGACGGACTCCGTTCCTTCAGCTTCCGCAGGCTGCTTCGACCTCGTCGACGGTCTTGGGGATTCCCGGGCCGAGGACCCGATTGCCGTCGCTGGTGATGAGGAGATCGTCCTCGATCCGGATGCCGCCGAATCCCTTGTAGGTCTCGGCCCGGTCGTAGTCGATGAACTCGGCGTGCCGGTTCTCCGCCCGCCACTGATCGATGAGCGCCGGAATGAAGTAGATTCCGGGCTCAACCGTGATCACGAATCCCGGTTCGAGTCGGCGGGTCATCCGCAGGAACGCGAGACCGAACTGGGTGGAGCGCGCCTCACCCTCGGGATAGCCGACGATGTCGCCGAGATCCTCCATGTCGTGCACGTCGAGGCCCATCATGTGGCCGATCCCGTGCGGGAAGAAGAGGGCGTGGGCGCCGACCTCGACGGCGTCGTCGGGACTGCCCTTCATCAGACCGAGAGCGGTGAGACCACCGGCGATGCTCCGAGCTGCGAGGCGGTGCATTTCGCGGTTGTCGTGGCTCGGCGACGCCGTCCGAATGACCGCCATCTGAGCTGCGAGCACGACATCGTAGATTTGTCTCTGCCGGTCGTTGAAGCGTCCGTTCACCGGGAAGGTCCGGGTGATGTCGGATGCATACCCGGAGGCCGCCTCGGCGCCCGAATCCATGACCAGGAGATCGCCGTCGGCGAGGGTGTTGCCATAGCTGTGATTGTGGAGAACCTCGCCCCGGACCGAGACGATCGGGGTGAAGGCCTGCTGACAGCCGAGCTCGAGGGCCCGGGCCTGCATCAATCCGGCGATCTCCGACTCCCGCCGACCGGGGCGGGCCTGGGTCATGGCAATCCGATACATCTCCGCGGTGATCGCGAGGGCGCTCTCGATCTCGGCGACTTCGGCGTCGGTCTTGATGTTCCGTTGGCTGCAAACCGCGCGGACGAGATCGTCCGAGACGCCGTTTCCCACCTTCCGGGGGTTGGCGTCGAGAAGATCAGCGAGTTGGAATGCTCGTTCGGCGCGGTAGGGAGGCAGATAGTGGATGCGGACGCCGGCCGCAACGAGGCGGTCGATCTCATCCTTGAGGGAAGCGACATCCTCGCTGGCACCAAAGCCGGCTGCGGTCGCGTGGTCGCCGACATGAGGCCGCGGGCCGTGCCAGACGAGATCATCGGGATCGTACGGTCGTCCGAAGAGGATGTCGCGGCCGTCGGGTTCGATGATCATCGCCATCCCGGTCTCGTTGATCCCTGCGTAGTAGAGGAAGTGGGAGTCCTGGCGGAACGGATAGACGTTGTCGAGGTAGTTCTTCGGTGCGTCGTTGTTGCCCATGATCAGGATCGCGCCGCCATCGACGGCTGAGCGAAGCACCTCGCGGCGGGATCGGTATGTCTTGGCGTTCATGCTGCCTCCTCTAGCTACGGTCCGAGCATTATGGCAGGACCTCGACGGAGGGGAAGCCAAACCACCGGGGTACAGAGGAAGAATCCCCGATGACCACGATCTCGAGGCCACTCGGCTCGTCGGTCCCACTCGTTCTTGGATCTTGTTTCTTGAAACACAAAGACCACGAAGTTTCACCAAGCTCACCAGAAAGCGTCGCAATTGGAGCTTGGCGATGCAGTCTTCATCGCCGTCTGACTTCTTGGAAGTGCATTGCAGCCCGGAAGGTTACTGAAGGGCAGCCAAGATGGCCGCCCCTACAACCATCGCTGCGAACATTGGAGGGGCGTGCTTCCAGCATGCCCTTCAGAGTCGTGTCGGAGATTCGGGCGTGAATTGGAGTCAAAAGACCAACCCGAGAAGCGTTGCCTAATCATTCATTGCGGCTCTTTGTGGGGCATTCGTGGAACTTCGATGCCTTGGTGTCTCAAGAGATGGCGCGATCTCTCTCAGGCTCCGAGGAATAATAGAAAACGCCCCCGCGAGCAGTGATCGCTCACGGGGGCGGGATAACTGAAAACTAAGAACCAAAAACTGAGAACTAGCCCTGGGCGGCGGCTTCGAGCTCGTCGAGCTTGGCGGCGTCGGTGACCGCGACCTCGACCAGCGCCTTCGGCAGATTGCTCTGCTCGCACATGGTGCGGATCTCGTCGGGATTGTCGGAGAACTCCATGATCTCGCGGATCGCCTCGATGTGCTCGAGCATCTCGTCGGCGGGAATGTCTTCGAGCTTGGGGCCTTCGGCTGCGGCCTTCTTGGCGGCTTCGGCTTCGGCGGCAAGACGCGCTTTCTCGGCCATCTCCTGTTCCATGGCCTTCTTGGCGAGGGCGATGGCGTCCGCTCCGATTCCGGCGATGGCGATGATGGACTCGTCGCTGACATCCTTGTTGATGAGGAACTTGGCCTTGGCATCGTCGCTCTGGCCTTCGACCTCCTTGAGGAGACCCTTGACGCGGGCGATCTCGGCGAGTTCGGCCGCGAGATCGGCCTTGACGGCCTTGAGCTTGGCCTCATCGATGGCCAGACGCTCCAATATCGTCGGTTCGGGAATCTCGTTCTCCATGAGATACCGCACCCCACGATCGCCACCGATCTCGTTCGCCTTGGCGACCATGAGGTCGAGGCGCTTGGCGGCCACGATGGTGCTGAGGTCTTCGCGGCGATCGAGGTCGAGGAATTCGGGCCAGTCGTCGCCGATCCTGTGGGCGAACGCGATGGTCGCCTGAACCGGGTTGACCAGATCCGCCAATTCGAGGGCATCGATGGCGGTCGTGTAGTCATTCATGAGCGGCCGGCCGACCCGTGCGCGTTCATCGACGGCCCGCCGCAGCATGAGCATGTTGCCGGCGTGCCGGGACACGTTGTAGCCTTGACCGTCGAGGGCCTCGGCCAATTTGCGGACGGTTCCCGGGGTGGCATTCCCTTCGAAGTCGGATGATCCGAGCTTGGCGATCTGGGCTTCGATGGAAAGCCACAGTGGCTGGTTTTGGGATGCTGCGCTGGTCATCGATTCTCCTCCTGTGAGCATTTTTCTGGTACGCCGGGGATGCCCCGATTCACGAGCTTGTGAAGAATACCTCAAAATCAAAAATCAGGGTGAGTCGGGGTCTCAGTACTTTCTCGACAGCCGCAGCGCGGTGGGTTGGCGGGTCACGTGAAAGAGCTCTCCGAGGACGGGGCGATACGCGCTCGAACTCGCGGGCTCGCCGTTGATCAGGTCGAGATCGACCCGTTTCACAGGGTGTTCGGTTCGGGTCAGGATCGCGACCATGAACCCGAAATACGACCCGAGATCGGGATGATCCGGCGCCACTCGAATCGTCAGCTCGGCGCCGCGCCGCTCGGAGACCACAACCAGATCGCGACCGTGAAAGACGAGGTGATTGCCCGGAACCCGGCGCGGCAGCGTCCAGTCCGGGAGATCGAGGCCGAGGGCGCACGGTGACGCCGGATCGACGGCGTTGACCCACCAGATTCGATCCTCGCCGAGGCCCTCTCGGAGCCGGCGAATGGTCTGATGACCGGCGAACTGGAGTCCGCTGACACCCGAGACGAAATGTCCGGCAACCACCTCGCCGCCGAGCTCCAGCATCCGCAACGCGCGGAAGATCGAACCCCACCTGAGCTGCGGCAGCTCGCGTTGCAGGAGCTCGCGAAAGACGATCCCATAACGGTCGAGGATGATCCTGGCACGTTCGCGGTCATCGTCGTCCGTCGCGAGAATATCGGGTTCCTCCCCGGGCTCCGGAAGCAAGAACCATGAACCTGCAAATGGCCGATCTCGGCGCCAACGGTCAAAACGCGGTCGCCGGCCGCGGATCGAGGGAGGCTGAGAAACCGGCGGAGGGGAAACGCCGAAACCACCGGCGACGCCCTGGCGGACGGGGGCGAAACTGTCGGCCGAGACCGATCCCCGCCACACCATCTCCCAGAGCTTCTCGGTCAACTCCGCCGAATCGAGACCGGAGAACCGGATGAGATTCTCGAGGCTGAACCTCCCGGCGCCATGGGGGAAGATCTCGCTGGCTTCTCCGGCGAAGTCCGGGACATCCGCGGGTGCCCGGAAAAGATCGAGTTCGCCATAGAGGGAGAAAAGGAGGCGTTTTGACCCGCGACCGACCCACCGGAGATCACTCTCGGCGAGGAGGGCGTCGAGCCACACCGAGAGATACGGTTCGAGTCGTGCCGGGAGGATCTCGGTCTCCCACAGGTCGGCTGGAAGGGGCAGGCCGAAGAGTTGCTCGAGGGCGTTGAGAAGGTCCTCGGGCACCGCGTCTCGAAGACCGAGATTCTGGTGGTCGGCGAGGATGAGCGGAAGGGTTTCGGCCGGCAGCGGTTCGAGACTCGGTCGGGCCTCGGCCCGGGCCATCCGAAGAAGCCGTTCGAGATTGACCCGGTCGCAGACCTCGGGTCCGCCGGCGCCGGCGAGGAGTTCGTCGACCACGACGACCTGGGTTTCACCGAGTTCGGCGAGGACCGCTTCGAGGCGCTCGCCGGAGATCCCCAGAGTGGCGGCGATCCAGGAGGGTGCGACGGGGGTGTAGAAACGGAGCCACTCGGCGAGGAAATCGACCAAAGGGTCGCCGTCGGCGACCGGCTCCTCCGGTACACCGAGGCCCCTTCTGGCCTCGACGGCTGCGTCCGGCGGTGTCTCGACGGACACCGAGTGAAGCTGTTCGTCGCGCAAGGTCAACCCGAGTGCCGCCTCCAACCGGGGCAGGAGCTCCACGGCGCAGACGAGGCGTTCGCCGGCGCCGCCGTCGGGCTCGACGACGACCGCGCGGTGGGCGATTCCGGCGACGACGTCGCCCGTTTCCGGTTCATGATCGCGTGTCATCGCGGCGAGGAGATCGAGCCACTCGGGTTCGGGGATGACGACGCGCTCCTTGAGCCACTCGAGAAGCTCCGACGAACCCCGGGGGGACCACCCCGGCGCCAACCGTTGGAGCCTGACCCTGAGGTTCTCGGCGAGTTCCGCCGCCACTCTGGGCCGCAGGTGGGACGAGAGCGCCATCTCGCGAACGAGATCCGCCCGGGCGCCCGCGGTGGCGGTCGGGACGTCGTCCTCGTACATGAGCTCGTTGGTCTGTTTCCAAGCGGCCTGGGCGGTGAAGGGCGATGGGGTTTCGGTTCGTACGTGGCGGACCGCCGCCCTGCCGTCGGCGATCTCGTCGAGGCGGCGACGCAGCACGTCGAGTTCGTACTCGTCCTGGAGACACGTTCTCCAGGCCTCGAGAACGAGGGGAAAGTCATCGTGGTCGCGAACCGCCTCGAGGAGTTCCTTCGCGCGTTGCCGATGGACCCAGAGGGGCACCCTTTTCCCCGGCCCGGCCTTGGGCAGAAGCAGCGCTCGGCCGGCTGCCTCGCGGAAACGCGCTCCGAAGAAACCCGTGCGTTCCACCGCCCGGCGCAGGAGATTCTCGAGATCGCCCACCCGAACCAGCGCGAATGGGTCGTCGACCTCGACGGTCGCCGGGTAGACGACGACCACGCAGTCGGCGCTGTGGACGATCTCCGGCCGCATCCCGTAGCGGTCTTCCCACGCCGCCGTCAGGGCGGCGGCGAAGGGCCGGTTGACCCGGCCGCCCCAGATGGTGTGGAGCACCATCTGGCGGTGGGTGCCGCGTCCCGCCGGCGGGGAGGTGTGTTCGACGAGGATGCGTCGGCGGTGGGGAAGACACCCCGTCGCGTCGTGCTGCAGCCTGAGGTGTCTGATCAGGGCCTGTCCGGCGGTGCGCTGGAGATGATGGCTGTGCTCGAGCTGCGCGGCGAGATCTTCGTCGTCGAGGCGACCGTCGAGCTGCTCGAGAAGCTCCGCCATCCGCTCGGAGACAAAACTCGAACGATCGAGCTCCTCGGCCCGCCAGAACGGCGCCATGGCCGATCGTGCGCCGGCGGGAGAGACGAGAACATCGTTGTGGGTGATCTTCTCGACCCGCCAGGTCTGGACCCCGAGGGTGAAGGTGTCGCCCACCGATCGTTCCCAGACGAACTCCTCGTCGAGCTCGCCGAGAAGGGCGCCGCTGCCCTCGATCCGCAGCTGGTAGTAGCCGCGGTCGGGGATGGTTCCGCCCGAGAGATAGATGAGGCGCTCGACCCCGGGGCGAGCGCGGATCGTTCCGTCGACGGCGTCGATGCTGACGAGGGGTCTCAGGCTGCGGATCCTGCTGTTCGAGTAGCGCCCGGCGAGCATCTCGAGGACGAGATCGAAGTGCCGGCGGGGGAGATGGTGATAGGGATCCGAGCGGCGGATCGTCGCGAAGAGCTCGTCCGATCGCCAATCGTCCGCGATCACCATGGAGAGCAGCACCTGGGCGAGAACATCGAGGGGGCCGGCCACCGGCCTGAGCTCCTCGATCTCGCCGTCGAGGACGCATTTCGCCACCACCGCCGCCTCCAGGAGATCCCGTCCGAGCAGCGGCATGAGCCGACCACGGCTGGTCTCGCCGACCCCGTGTCCCGACCGGCCGAGACGTTGGAGGGTCGATGCGACCGACGGCGGCGTCTGGACCATGACGACCTCGTCGATGGCGCCGACGTCGATTCCGAGCTCGAGGGAGCTGGTGGCGACGATGGCCTTGAGTTCGCCGTCCTTGAGGCGCCGTTCGACGACCGAGCGGATCTCCCGCGAGAGCGAGCCGTGGTGGGAGTAGGCGAGGCGCTCGGGGGCGGCCTCGTTGATGAACCTGGTGATCTTTTCCACCGACCGCCGGGCGTTGCCGAAGATGAGCGTCGACCGGTTGTGGCTGATCGAGGTTCGCAGCTGGCTGCCGAAGGAGGTCCAGAAGGAATCGGGTTCGCGGCGCTCGGTTTCCGGGTCCTGCGAGGGAAGCGCAACCTCGAGTCGATACTGCTTCGGAGCGTCGCTGGCGACGATCGCCACCGGTCTCGGCCGGTAGTCGGGATCGGCGGGACCGCCGACGGTGGTGAATCCTCCGACCCATCTAGCCATGCGTTCGAGGGGCCTGACCGTTGCCGACAAGGCGATCCGCTGGCACTCGCCGCTGAGCATGGTCAGGCGTTCGACGGCGGTGATGAGGTGGACTCCGCGCTTGCCCGAGGCGACGGCGTGGACCTCGTCGAGAATGACGCAGCGAAGCCCGGTGAGGAGGCGCCGGCCGCTCTTCGAGGTGAGCAGGATGTTGAGGGTTTCCGGGGTGGTGATGAGGATCTCGGGAGGCGAGCGCTGCATCCGGCGGCGGGCGCTCTGCGGGGTGTCGCCGGTTCGGGTCTCGACCCGGATGATCGGCTCGCCGTGGCCCCCGGATGAGAATCGGACCCCGAGTTCAGCCAGCGGTTCGGTGAGGTTGCGTCGGATGTCGTTGCCGAGCGCCTTGAGCGGCGAGACATACAGGACCCGGGTCGCGCCCGGTTCCCACTCGCCGGTCAGGAGCCGGTCAAGGGCCCACAGGAACGCCGCGAGGGTCTTGCCGCTGCCGGTCGGTGCGGTGAGGAGGACGTGCTCGCCGGCGGCGATCCTCGGCCAGGCCTGCGCTTGAATATCGGTGGGTTGACCGAAACGTTCCTCGAACCAGCCGGCAATAGGCGGGGCGAATAGTCGGAGTGGATCGGGGGGAATGGTGGCCATTGAGTCGCTTCATGTTATCAAGTTGACGTGTTCTTGATTTTCAATTTTTGATTTTGAATTTTTAATTACATCGCAATGGTTCCTCGAGGCTGTGCGATGGAAAAATTAAGAATTGAGAATTGAGAACTGAGAATTGAACTACCAGTCGGGCAGGGGTTTGCGGAGCCAGGTGTGGACGATGGCGTCGCGTTGCCGCTCGAGTTCGGGATCGGCAGCGGGGATCGATTTCGCCCGCTTCTCCTCCCCCCGGTACATCGCCGCGACGACCAGGATGAGAGCCGATGGACCGATGACATAGAGGATGTCGGGCGGGACCAGAACGCCGTGGAACAAGCCGGCGCCGAAGGTCATCGGCGGGGTGGCGAGAAGCACGATCTGCACGAGGGCGGCGTACATCTGGTGCGCGACCACGGTCTTGAAGCGTTCGATGTCGCGGCTCGACTCGAGTCTCGGTGTCGAGGACACGAAGTTCTTGAGCTCGAAACCGAACCAGATCGCATTGATCACCGCCAACGCCGGCAGTCCGAGCATGGCCATCAGGTAGAACGATCGGGGTTCCATGAAAGCAGTATACCGGGGAGCATCGCACACATCGCAATTCAACGCAGAGGCGCAGAGGCGCAAAGGCGCAGAGACGCA
Source organism: uncultured Acidobacteriota bacterium (assembly GCA_963823445.1). Lineage (GTDB taxonomy): Bacteria > Acidobacteriota > Thermoanaerobaculia > Thermoanaerobaculales > Sulfomarinibacteraceae > JAHECW01. Next base: position 96,416 of record CAWGLT010000007.1, on the reverse strand, counting down.
GAGGCATCGCACCATCGCAATTCAACGCAAAGGCGCAAGGGCGCAAAGGCGCAGAGACATCGCACCATCGCAAATGGGACACGGATTTCACGGATGAACACCGGATTGGTCCTCGGGGCGGCGGAGTCGGCGCCGGTCTACGACCGCCACCACCGTTGAATTGGGAGGTGATCGCGAAAGCGAGCATTCGCAATCACCTCCCAATTCAACGGCCCGCTGTGCTCGGAGCACAGCGGCTCCGCCTGAGTGTTGCCGGGGACATGATCTTCGGTGACTTGAGTATCATTGTGCTTCGGGCGTCTCGCCCGCATGGAGACGATGGAAAACCTGGGGTCGTTCACGACGGCGGTGGCAGTCGCCACGGGTGTGACCGTGACCTCAGCTCGTGTGTGTTTCTCCGGGATAGTCGGCCGACTCAACCGCCCGTTACCGCCTCCACAGCACCAGCACACCCGCAACCATTAACGCCAGAATGAGAGCGAGAAAACCAATTGGCTGGAGGGTGGAAACCTCGGCCGGGCTGGGCTGCTCGATCACTTCGAGGGCAAGGTATTGCGTGTCGACAAAAGGCGGCAGTCTGATGTAGAGATCACCCCATCCGGTGATAGGGTCCACCAAATCGACAAAAGACTCGGAGATACCTGTCCCACCCCAACACGTCATGCCACGCCAAAGATTGCCTCCGACTGATGACAATCCCCAAACATTGCAGCCTCCCTCGAAGCCTTGGAGGTCCCTGATCAAGGTCACGTCGAAGGTCTGCGGGTCGATTCTCGAAAACTCGAGACCGCCCCCTGCATAATACTGGCTCTGGTGATGTTCCACAGTCTCGGTAGGCGCGTCAGCTGTGCCCAGCAAGGTCATCAAACAGGTTTCCGGATCGAACCGGTGGAATCCCCTGAGCGTTCCATATTGCCTGGAATACACGAGAGTGCCATCGACCCCCCAGAGCAGGTCGTCGCCGGGTTGGACACCAACACTCAGTGCGCACAATACCTCGACATCGCCGGTGGCAGGCGTCACTGCGATGAGTTCATCAGTGACGATGTCCAGGGTGAAGATCCGGCCATCTTGGCCGAGGGTCGAACCGGATGTCCAACGATCAAATCCTTCGATGACCGTCGGCGTGGGGAATGTGGGACCCGAAGCCGACAGCGGGAGACTGATGAGGGAGTCGTCGTCATACTGGAATACGTACGCCGTGCGTTCCACCGCAACGCAATCCGAAGGGTAGGCAAACGAAGCCAGAACGAGAAACGCGACGACGGAAGGGGCAAATCTCATCACCGCCTCCTTCCCAGAGAATCAACTGTTTCAAGTCTTTCAAGTCTCGTCGCCACGGCTCCGAGTCGGGGCCACCCGGCCGGTTGACCTTGCGGTCCAGTTGCGACGGCTTTGCGCCTTCGGGTCTTTGCGTCTTCGCGGTGATACTGCGATGGTGCGATGGCTCTGTGCCTCTGTGTCTCTGTGGTTGAACATGACAACATCCAGCACCGAGCGAACCTAGTAGAAGAAATCCTTCACCGCTTCCTCGGGATCGGGGTGGAGCAGCGAGGTCGGGTCGCCATCGACCCACTCCTCGGGCAGGAGCCGGGCGTAGCGCGAGTCGAGAAACCGCTTGCCGATGAAGGTGATGACGCCGCGGTCGGTCTCGGACCGGATGAGCCTGCCCGCCGCCTGAACCACCCGGGTCATGCCGGGGATGAGATAGGCATAACCGAATCCGTGCTCGTAGGTCTCCTGATAATAGGCCTTGAGGAGTTCCCGTTCGATGTTGAACTGGGGCAGCCCGGGCGACACGACGATGACCTGAGAGAGCATCCGTCCCGGATAGTCGATCCCCTCGGCGAAGATCCCGCCGAGGACCGCCAGCAGAATGTGGGACTGCTCGCCCTTGAGCGCTTCGAGGATCTTCCGCTGCTCGGCATCGGTGGATCCGGAAGCCTGGACGAGGATCCTGTGCTGCGGCATGTGGAGCCGGTCGTGGATGGAGTTGAGGAAGGCATAGCTCGGAAACAGGGCGAGAACGTTGCCCTGGGGATGGGAGAGGCGGCCCAGCCAGGACGCGATGCGATCGTAGTTGGCCGCCCGCCGGCGCCAGGTCGTGTCGACATCGTCGATGGCCATCACCAGCCGGTTTTCGGCCGGAAACGGCGACGGGACATAGAGCGACGAGGTGCGGTGGGGATCGAAGCCGAGAAGATCGCGATAGAAATCGAACGGTTCCAGGGTCGCCGACATGGCGACGACGCCGGCGGATTCGTCGAGGATCTCGCCGACGAATCGGGCCGCATCGAGACAGAAGATCCGCAGGCTGGTGGTTCCGTCTGAAGCCCGGCGGGCGAGGTGCACGAACTCGGAGCCGCCGAGGGAAAGCACCCGGTGGAAGTGGGTCAGGGTGAAGAAGAGATCGAGGATGGGGTCATCGGCGATCCACAGCTCCTTTTCCCGCTTGTAGAGAAAGTAGGACAGCATGGCGCCGTCGAAGGCGATGCGGAGATCCGAGATCGTCTGGGGATCGAACGAGGCCAGAGCCTCGTCCCCGCGCTGCCCCTCAAACGCAAGATCGACCGTGGTTCTGACGTAATCGGAGAGCTCGCGAACGAGCGCCGCGAGAGTCTCGAAGACCGGATTGGAGCGGGTGGCGAGGTGCTCGAGCGAGCGCTCGATCTGGCTCGACGAGACGATGGGGGAGTAGTACTCGCGGCTGCGGTCGACGAGATTGTGGGCTTCGTCGATGACGAGGACGGCGTTTCGGAGCGCGCCTTCATTGAGGACCGCGCCGAGCCCGATCACCGGGTCGAAGACATAGTTGTAATCGCAGACAACGAGATCGATATGGGGCAGCAGATCGAGGCTGACCTCGAAGGGACAGACCTCGTGGTTGCGAGCGCTTTCAAAAACCTCGTCCGGGTCCTGGTGATCGCTGTCTTCGAGGAGGTTCTCGATGAGCTGGCTCCTGACGAGCTTGACGCCGTACTCCTTGGCGTAGGGGCAGAACTCCTCGTGGCAGATCACCTCGGTGTTGGCGCACATCTTTCCCTTGGCACGCAGTTGCAGGCTGCGGAACAGACCGTCCTGCATCGAGCACGCCGTCTCGACTGCGATCTTCTGTTGCAGTGTCTTCGCGGTGAGAAAAAACAGCCGATGTCCCTTGGAAAGCGCCGTGCGCAGCGCCGGATGGAGCACGGCTGCGGTCTTGCCGCAACCCGTGGGCGCCCGGATCAGGAGGTGCCGGCTGTCCGCGAGCGAGTCGGTGACCTCGTCGCCGATGAGTTTTTGCCCCGGGCGCATCTCGTCGTGCGGGAAGGGGATGAGTTCCGCAGCGGCGCGAAGTTCGGCGAGCCGGTCGAGTCGGCGGGTCTCTTGGGCGATGAGGCGGTGGAGCCGTTGGCGGAGCCAGCTCCGCACCTCCTCGGGGGACCAGACGACCTCCTCGTCTTTCGCCTCGGTCGAGACGATGTCGACCAGGATGAGGCGGACCGCGGGCGGGGGATGCTCCCCGGCGAGGGCGAAGGCGTAGAGGGCGGCCTGGCGGCGAAAACGATCGAGGCGTTCTTCGACATAGAGGTTGTGGAGATCGACGGCGAAGTGGAGCGTCTTGATCTCATCGACTCGAACCGGCCGATCGCCCGCGAAAACGACGCCGTCGGCGCGACCGACCAGCTCGACGGTCCAGCCGTCGACCTCGAGCTCGAGTTCGACGGGGACCTCCGAGCGATAACCCGGTTCGGCGGCCTCGAAATCCGACTGCAGGCGTCGGTGAAGCTCCGAACCGATCCAGAGGCGGGCGAGACCGCTGCCGCTCAGACCGATGGCGCGGGTGCCGGGTTCGCCCGCCAGATCGGCGACGCTGGCGACGAGGTGGCGACGATCGAGGTCGATGGAAATCGTCACGGTTGGGATTGTCGGCGGTGAAGGAGAAACGCGACGAGCGCGGCAGCGAGAACGGCGGCGGCGATGAGGAACGGCAGACCCGCTAGATGATCGGTCAGCCGCGGCCGGTAGGCGATTTCGGGAGAAAGTCGGACACTCTCGACGATCCGGCCGAAGAGGAGTCGCCCGTCGTTGATCCGTCGCTCCCGGTCGACGAAATGAAAGCTGATGAGCCCCCGCTCGGTGAGGAACGACGCGGTCAAGACCCTGACCCTTCCCCGAATACGGAGGTCGAGGCTGTGCTCGAGGCGAAGACAGAAGGACTTCGGATCAAAGGACAGATCATCGACGGCGACACCCATCACGAACGGGGGGATTCCATCCGGGTACGAACGGAGCGTTTCGTCCTGGAGACTGTTCAAGGGTTGGAGGTGGAGGAACCTCCCGTATCGCAATCGGCCGCTCTCGCGGATCTGGACGAGAAAATAGGGCAGCGATGATTCGGCTTCGGAATCGAGTGGCCGGAAGCCGTGCTGATAGACCTCCACCGATCGTCCGGCGGTCGCCTCGGCCGACCGTGTGGTGAGCTCTTCGAGGTGAAGAGGATCGACTTCCCGCCAGTCGGCGGGGATCTCCATGGCGACCAATCCGTCATAGATGCTCACCGGCTGAACCGGAGCCTCGGCGAACCCCGGCAGCGCCGCGATGAGCAGTCCAGCGGTGACGGCGGTGAGGGCCGTTCTCCTCATTTGCCAACCCTAGCACTGAACCGACCGACCTCGTACCGGAGATCTTCAATCCAAGGTGAGTCGCCGCTGCAGCCCGAGCCTGCGATCAAATCTGCTAACCTTAAGAGAAGGGGTGGATTAAGTAATGATGACGGATGGTCACACGGGTCGCGGCGGTCAAGCTTCGGGTGGAGATGATCTGGTCGAAATCGACCTCAACTTCGAGAGCATGCGGAGATTTCAGGGCGAGTTCTCGCCGAATCTCTCCAAGGGCGGGATATTCATCGACACCGGCGAACCTCTGAACCCCGGTTCGGTCGTCCGCTTCCGCGTCATTCTGCCCGAGGAGTTCGTCTTTCTCGAGGGTACGGGCGTGGTTGAGTGGATTCGGAGCGCCGAAGCCATTTGCGACGGCTCACCCGGAATGGCCCTCAGGTTCGTCACCCTGTCCGCCCAGAACCAGGAGCTGGTCGAGCAGCTCGTCCAGGATTACGTCGATACCGGCGGGACTCCTTTTGACCTCGATGTTCGGCCGGTCCCTGCGGATTTTCCGACAGACTCGCTCGAAGGGGCGCCCGCTCGGTCGACCGAAACCCTCGACGAGGGGTACCGATTGACCGTCCGCCACACCGGGCCGGCCCTCCAGGCCGAGGCCCTTCGTTCGCTTGCAGAGGCGATGCCGGAGATTGATGAGGAGGAGGAGCCCGAGGCGGAGACCGAGACCCTGGATGTGTCGGACGGCGTCGAGCCAGAGGATCTCGTTCCGGCGGACCCGGTCGAGGCGGGTGCCGGCGAAATCGATGCCTCCGATGCCGACGAGGCCGACGAGGCCGAAGCGGTTGCCGTCGCGGACGTCCGCGGTTTCGAGATCGTCTCGATCGCCGCGGCCGAGGCGGTCACCGCGATCGAGGAGACGAACACCGATGTCGAGGCGATCGGCGATCCGCCGGAGTTTGATTGGTCGGCCGAGTTGGACGCCTCCTCGGAACCCGAGGAGCCCCCCCCGGTCGAGGCGCCGGCGGAGGTGGCGGAGACCCCGGCCCATCATTGGGAGGCTCCTGAAGAGATCATCATCGCGGAGCAGGAGGAACTTTCGTTTCCCATCGAGGACGACGACGAGCAAGCCGCTCCTGCCGAGGTCACCCTCGCTGCGGGAACCGGTAGGATGCCGGAAGTGCTTCCGCCTCCGTCCGCCTTCGCCGATGGCCCGGAGGTCATCGACGATGTCGGCGATGGCCGGCTCGGCGGCCCTGCCTTTGATGTCAGCCTTCCCGAGCACGACGACGAGCCGGACACCACGCCGGTGCTCCCTGACGAAGGCCGCGACGATGTCACGGTCACGACCGATGGCGACTTCGACGAGCCGCCGCGTTCACGGCGACCGTGGCCTCTCGCGTTGGTTGCCGTCGCTGTTCTCGTGGCCGGTGGATGGTTCCTGTGGCCGCATGCGAGGGACTGGTACGCGTCGCGCGACAGCAGTCCGCCTCAAGAACAGGGAGTGGTCGAACCCGCCCAGGTCGTCGACGGCGATCAACCTCGAGCCGGCTCGGCTGAGGTCCCGCCGGCATCCGTTGATGAGGAGCAAGAGCCGGTTATCGCGACCGGCAGCGCTTCCGAGGCTGTCGAAATCGGGGAGCCGGAACCCGTCATCGAGGAGATCGTCGAGGAGGCCGAGCGCGAGCCCGCACCGGTGGCGGTCCGACTCGGCAGCGCCGACACGGTGACGTCCATCGATGTCGATCGGGGTCCATCAGGGACCGTGATCGAGATCCGAGCCAACGGAAGCGTCGAGGATGGAATTCTCTCCATGGAGACCCTTGCTTCGCCACCGAGGGTCCTGGTCCGGGTGCGGGGAATCACGAGCACCTATCGCCCCTATACCATCGATGCGATGACTCCGGAGGTCTCCCAGGTCCGGAGTGGGCTTCACGAAGAGCGAAGACCATCCGAGCTGTGGATCGTCATCGATCTCGTCGAGGAGGATGTTGCAGTCGCGGGCGTCTCCATTGCAGGAGATCTCGCCAAACTCGTTCTCGCGCGACCCTAGGAGCCTGCGCCGCATAGAATCGGCGGCGCCTTTCGGGCGACATTTGGCCCGTTTTTCGCCTGTTTCTTGGCCCATACCACCAGTATGCGCCTGCAAAACAGGCAAAAAACGACCTCAAATGACGCTCCGAAATCCATCCACCATCGATGCGGTGCAGGCTCCAAGCCCGAAGTATTCATGAGGTTTCGTCGCGAGGTCGGCGAGGCGCCGATGCCAGTCGCCTTTTCTCATCTCGGGGCGCGGAGGCGTACTTGACAGTACGTTGAGCACCCCGAGATGAGAAACGGAGGCTGGCGCGGATGCATCGTCGGCCGCAGCAGACAGCTCATGAATACTTCGGGCTAGGCGTTGAGGATCGACTCCACCTCCTGCTTGTCGATGTCGAGGGTGTACTCAATGCCGCTCACCGCCGCGGCCTCGTGGGTGAGTGCGGCGATGTCGCCCCGTGAGATGTAGCTGGTGGCGAACTTCCTCGATCCGCACATGAGCTGACGAAGGCCCTGAGCCAGGCGTTCGTAGTAGGTGTAGAGCCCGATGGCGCCGGTGGGGAGCTTCTCGAACTCGTCATTCCCGACGAGCCGCCGGAGATCGGCCGAGGTGACGAAGATCTCGTCGCGGGTCCTGCCGAAGCGCTCGACATAGACCGGCAGCTGCGACTCGTCGATGGTCTTGCCGATGGTTTTGCCGACCATGGCTGCGGCGATCGGGGAGCGCGCCATCCCGACCATCTTGACAAAAGGCGCTCCAATGGCGAGGCCCTTGAAGATCGCGTCTTCGAAGACGAATCCGCCGGCGAGGACGAGTGCGGGAACCGGACGACCGGCATCCGAAAGTTGCTTGGCATAGGTGTAGAGGAGTGAGTGGAGCTCGACCGGAGGCATGCCCCACTCGTTCATCATTTTCCACGGACTCATCCCGGTGCCGCCGCCGGCGCCGTCGACGGTCAGCATGTCGATGCCATACTTCGAGGACCACGCGATCGCCCGAGCCAGGTCGGCCGGTCGATAGGCGCCGGTCTTGAGGAAGACGTATTTCGCCCCGGCGGCACGCAGCTCCTCGACCCGCTGGGCGAACCCCTCCTCTTCGACCATCCCGACCCGGGAGTGTCGCTCGAACTCGCGGAAGGTGCCCCGTTTGAACGCCTCGACGACGTTCTCGTTGGTCGGGTTCGGGAGCACGACGTACCCCCTTCGGTGGAGCTCCTGCGCCTTGGCGAGGTCCTTGATCTTGACCTCGCCGCCGATGTTCTTGGCGCCCTGCCCCCACTTGAGCTCAACGGCCAGGACCCCGAGCTCCTTGAGCGCGTACTCCTGGGCGCCGAGACGGGTGTCTTCGACGTTGGCCTGGACGATGATGGCGCCGTAGCCGTCGATCTGGTGGTCCTGGTAGAGCTTGACCCGCCGTTTGAGATCCGCCGTGTCGATGACGCGGCCGTTTTCGATGGTCGCCTCCATGTCCATTCCGACCACGTTTTCCCCGATGGTGAGACCGGTCCCTGAGAGGGCCGATCCGATGGCAAGGCCCTCCCAGTTGTTCTTCGCGACATCGGTGGAACCGATGCCCGGGATGATCCACGGATAGCGGAACTTGAGACCGTTGTCGTGCCCGACACGAACCTCGAGGTTGACCTCCGGGAAGATCGCCTTGTCGCTGTCGGCCTCGATTCCGTGTGCGCCGACGGCGGTTCCCATGATGTTGAAGTGCGAGTAGTCGACGGGATAGACCTTCTCGGCGGCGGTGGTGATCACGCCGAACGGTTGCGGGTAGATCACCTCGTGGCCGCGGTAGGCGGACTTCCCGATCTCGCACATCCCGATGCAGCCGTCGACGCAGGTGACGCACATGCCCGATGCGGAAACGATGGAGTCCTCGGTGCGGTTCTTGGTCAGGGTGGCGGCGGTGGCGTTGGTTCTGGACAGGGACATCATTCTCCTCCGTCAGTCTTCTTTGATCTCGCAGGCCACGCAGGGCTGCATGTAACACATCATGTCGTCGAACTGCGGTTTGTCGATGCAGGGCGGAGTCAGGTTGGCGCAGCCTCCGCAGATCGCCTTGTCGGGCTCGGAATAGGTACAGCGCAATTCGCACGCGGGGCAGACGTAGATGCACCCGCCACAGAGCCGGCAGACCTCGGAGCTGCTGTCGAAAGGCGTTCCGATCGCCCGGCTCTCGCCACGTCCGGTGAAACCGATGGCGCCGGCCATCATCTGTTCCGAGCACATCCGGACGCAGCGGCCGCACAGGATGCAATCCTCATGCTCCTGACGGAATCGTTGTTGACGCACCCCCAATGCCGCCGCGATGTCCTGGAGGGTCTTCGACTGCGGACACGAGGCGAGCAGCAGCTCCACGATGATCTTGCGCGCGCGGACGACCCTCGCCGACGAGGTTCTCACCGCGAGGCCGGTTTCGGCCGGGTAGGTGCACGCGGTGACGAGCCTGGAGTTCGGTTCCTCACCCACCTCGACGACGCAGAGGCGGCACGCACCGTATGGGGTGAGTCCCTCCATGTGACAGAGCGTGGGGATGGGGAGACCGAGAAACTGGGCCGCCTCGAGGAGGGTCGTGCCCCGGTCCACCGAGACGTCGATGCCGTTGATTTTGAGATCGATCATCTTGAATGCCCTCCGACCGCACGGGACTCCGGACTCGCCCGTTCGGCGAACTCGAGATCACAGCGCAGGCACCGACCGGCCTCGCAGCGAGCCTCCTGCATCGACAGCCCCACCTCGACCTCGGCGAAGTTCCGTTTGCGCCAGGCGACGGAGGCGCGTGGAGTTTCGACCCGCACGTCCCGCGCCGCCCTTTCGTCGGTCTTCGGCGGGTCGATGTAGGGCAGGGGTTCGAGGGATTTCGCCGGTTGGACCATCGATTCGCCTTTGATGAAATGGTCGATCATCGCGGCCGCCTTCTTCCCGTCGGCGACGGCGTCGATGATGGTGTTGGGTCCGGTGACGACGTCGCCGGCCGCGAACACCCCCGGCCGACTCGTGAGGAGGGTGTTCGGGTCGGCCTTTACCGTGTTCCGATCGGTCACCTCGATTCCTCCGGCGCGCGCAGGTGTGATGCAGTCGACTCCCGAATCCTCGCTGATCGCGACGATGAGCGTGTCGAGTTCGAGGAGGTACTCGCTTCCCTTGATGACCACGGGTCGACGGCGACCGCTGGAATCGGGCGCCCCGAGGCTGTTGCGGGCACACACGAGGTGCGAGAACAGACCGCTGGTCGTCCTGATCTCGGTGGGGGTGACCAGGGTTTCGATGGCGATTCCCTCCTGGATGGCCGCTTCGATCTCCTCGGCGAAGGCCGGCATCTCGGCACGGGTCCGCCGATAGAGGATGGTCACGCTCTCGACATCCCTCTGGCGAAGCGCGGTTCTGGCCGCGTCGATGGCGGAATTGCCGCCGCCGATGACGCCGACCCGCCCCTTGGCGAGCTGCTCGCCTCGTTCGTTGAACGACTTGAGGAATTCGATGGAGGGGTAGACTCCGGGAGCATCCTCCTTGTGGAGCCCGAGCGGCCGGCTCTTGTGGGCGCCGAGCGCAAGGAGCACGGCGCTGAAGCCATCACCGAGAAGGCTGTCGACGGAGAAGTCGGTGCCGAGGCTCGTGTTGCAGATTACCTCGATGTTCGAGTCGAGGAGGGACTGGATCTCCTTCCTGATGACCTCGCGGGGAAGGCGGTACTCGGGAATCGCGCAGTAGAGCATGCCCCCGGGCTCGGGCTCGGCCTCGAAGACCGAGACCCGGTACCCCTTGAGCGAAAGGCAGTGAGCCGCGGTCAGCCCGGCCGGTCCCGCCCCCACCACGGCGACCCGAGGCGCTTCACCATCGGTCCACTCCTCTCGCCTCGGTTGATAGCTCGAGGGCTCGATCCGGTCGGTGACGAACCGCTTGAGAGCCCTGATGGCGATGGGGTCGCCTCCGCTGGTGCCGGCGCGGCAGCGCTGCTCGCATTGGTGATCACAGGCCCGCGCACACACCGAGGGGAAGGGGTTGGCGTCACGGATCACCCGATACGCCTCCTCGTACTCGCCGCGTTCGATGTGAGCGACATACCGCCACGCCTCGGTGCCCACCGGGCAGGCCGACTGGCAGGGCGGCCCGACCAGGTCTTTGCAGACAAAGGCGTCGCACCTCTTGTCGACGATGTGTCGCTCGTACTCGTGGCGAAAGTACCTCAAGGTGCTGAGGACCGGGTTGGCGGAGGACTGGCCGAGGCCGCACATGGAGGTGTCCTTGACGACGACGGCGAGCTCTTCGAGCAACTGCAGGTGATCGAGAGTGCCGCGGCCTTCGGTGATGTCTTCGAGAATCTCGTACATCCGCTGGGTGCCCTTGCGGCAGGTGTAGCACTTGCCGCACGATTCATCCTTGAGAAACGCCATGAAGTACTTCGCGACGTCGACCATGCAGGTGTCCTCGTCCATGACGATCATCCCGCCGGAGCCCATGATCGACCCCGCCTCCTTGAGGCTGTCGTAGTCGACGGGGAGGTTGAATCGAGCTGCGGGAATGCATCCCCCTGATGGTCCTCCGGTTTGCACGGCCTTGATTTTCGCCTTGCCGGGAGGCCCGCCGCCGATGTCGTGGACCACCTCGCCGATGGTCATCCCGAGGGGGACCTCGACGAGGCCGGTGTTGCGGATCTTGCCGACCAGCGAAAAGATCTTCGTGCCGGTGTTCCCGGGGGTGCCGACCTTGGCGTACTCGGCACCGCCGCGATTGATGATGACTCGGATGTTGGCGAGGGTTTCGACGTTGTTGATGCACGTCGGGCAGCCGTCGATCCCTTTGGCGATGGGGTAGGGAGGGCGCTGTCGCGGCTCGCCCATGAAACCCTCGACCGATCGGATGAGGGCGGTCTCCTCCCCGCAGACAAAGGCCCCCGCCCCGCGAACGATCTCGATGTCGAAATCGATCCCGGTGCCGAGGATGTCGACGCCGAGAAGACCGAGCTCCCGCGCCTGTCTGAGAGCGATCATCGTGTGCTTGATCGCCAGCGGGTACTCGCCACGGACATAGATGATTCCGTGGCCGGCGCCGATGGCGATGCCGGCGATCATCATTCCCTCGAGAATCGAGTGCGGGTTGCCCTCGAGGAGGCTCCGGTCCATGTAGGCGCCGGGATCGCCTTCGTCGCAGTTGCAGACGACGTATTTGGGTTGCCCGGGCTGACCCGACGCGCGGGCGAACTCCCACTTCCGCCCGGTCGGGAATCCCGCGCCGCCGCGACCTCGAATCCCCGATGCCTTGATTTCATCGATAACCCAGCCCGGATCGTTCTTCGTCAGAACCTTCTCGAGCGCCGAGTAGCCGTCGCGTTCGACGTAGTTGAAGATCCGGATCGGATCGAGCTTCTGATTGGCGCCGAGAATCGTGCGGGTCTGTTTCTTGAAGAAGGGGATTTCATCCTGGGTCTCGAAGGTCGCGCCGATCAAGGGCTCCGAGTAGATGAGGCTCTTTTCGACATAACCGCCAAGGGCGGCATCGACGACCCGCGGGACGTCCTCCATTTTCAACCGCGGATACAGGTGCTGCCCGGGCTCGACGAGGATGAAGGGCTCGACCTGGCAGAAGCCGTGGCAGCCGGTGATTCTCAGGCTGATCCGATCACCGAGATCCTGTTCGAGGATGCAGCGTTTGACGATGCGCATGATGTCGTTGGCGCCGCTCGCCTGCCCGCAAGTGCCGCCGCTGACCACCAGGGTGGGGGTCTCGGCCTTGATCTTCTTGGTGCTTTCGACACGGGCGCGGAAACCAACGAGCTCGTCGAGGGTTGTGAGTCGTCTCATTGATGGACCTCCTACGACCCGAGCCCGCTCACGTCGAGCAGATGGCTGGTGCAGCCGCGGCGGGAGCAGATCTGGACCATGCCTCCGCCGCGAACGATGAGCGGAACCATGGGTGCGGCGCAGACCGAGCAGTCGGTGGCTCCGGCGAGCTCCGCGTGGCAGGTCGGGCAGAAGAAATGGGCGATGGTGTCGGCCGGGATCTCGTGTTCGGATTCGATGGTGAAGGAGCCGTAGAGCGACGAAAGTCTGAGCCAGCCGTGCTTCCGGCCGTGCGAGATCGTCACCCGCACCGAGGGATGGCCCTCGATGAGGTGGTCGGAGTCCATCAGGCTGCGGTTGCAGCGGGCGCAGAAAACCTCCACGGGGAAAACCCGTCTGTCCGTTGTGACCTCGACGAAATCGAGCCCGTTTTGGGTCTTCTCGATGATTTCGTCGACCTGACGCGCATTGACCTGGGGAAAATAGTGACCATCCACGACGACGATGGGTCCGAGGGCGCAGGCGCCGAGACAGTTGACGGTCTCCAGGGAATACTCTCGGTCCTCGGTGGTGCCGCCGGGGTCGATACCGAGGGTGCGCTTGAATTCTTCAACCACCGTGGGAGCGTTGCGAACGTGGCAGGCGGTGCCGACGCAGACCGAGCAAAGGTGGCGGCCCTTCGGCTCCAGGCTGAACGCCTTGTAAAACGTGGCCACCCCATAGATATCGACGAGCTTCCGGCCGGTCTGTTCCGCGACGAGGCGGAGCGCGGATTCCGGGAGATAGCCGTAGTTCGCCTGAACGCCCTCGAGGATCGAGATCAGACCGCCGCGTTGATCGCGATTCTTGTCGACGAGGGCGGCGACGAACTTTCCGCCCCACTCTCCCTCTTCGAAGAGTTCGCACGAGAGGATGGGAGGTTTGCGTTTCGCCCGGGTTGCGCAACCCGTCTGGTGCATGCAGGTCAGGCAGAGCTCTGCAGTTGCCTCATCGGGTCGGATTGCGGTTGCTGATCCCTGTGGTTGGTCCATCGTGCCTCCCTGGGTCCATCGCAATAGCGGTCGCGGATCGGGATCGGAGATGTCCGTCCCGGTTGCGGTCTCTTTGGATTGGGTTGTGGGGTGGGCTGACATCGAGAATCCGAGATGTCGAAGGTTTTCGGATTCTGCAAAGAAGGACGGATCTGATCGCCTTCGCGCCTTGGCGGCGGGGTGGGCGCGGTGATTTCCGGGCGATCGATCATCGGTTTCACCTGCGGCACCGGCCTGTGCGGCAGAAAAGAAAAAATCGCAACCAAGGGTTCAACCCGACTCCCGGCAGCTACGACGATCGGTTGATCAAATTCAGACTCTTTCTCATTACCTTTTTCTCATCTTACGTCGGCCCCTTGACCTTAGCAGGAACGCCGTCTGAACTCAAAGGTCATTTCAACAATGACCGAGCCTCACCGGCACGCAGCCGATCCTCGTCAACACTCGGGATTCAACGGAAAATCGTCGTCGGTTCTTTCGAAGCCGGCGCCACAAATGGTGAAGATCCGTCGTGGGGCCGTCGCCCTCGCAGGCCCGAAGACTTGCGGCAGAGGCAGCCCGTCGGTGCCGACTTACGAATCCGACTGGAGGCTGAGCTTTCGATCGTCGGCCGAAGACGATGGCCGACTGCCGGGCCGCGACGTCAGTCCTTCCACTTGGTCACGAAGACGTTGGTCTCGCCGGGTTCGGTATTGTTCCGGTTGGAGCAGAAGACAAAGGTCTCGCCATCGGGGGCGAACATCGGGAAGCCGTCGAAACCACCGGCGTAGGTGATCTGTTCGAGGTTTGCACCATCGACATCGACCATGAAGAGCTCGAACTCGCGGCCGCTCGGGTCGCCGTGATTCGACGAGAAGATGATCTTCTCTCCCGATGGGTGGAAGAAGGGACCAAAGGCGGCGACACCGAGCTCGGTGATCTGCTGTTTGTTGGAGCCGTCGGCATCCATGATCCAGATTTCGAGCTTGGAGGGACGGATGAGACCGTCGGCGAGAAGGGCCTGGTAATCGGCGATCTCCTGAGGGTCCTCCGGGTGTCTGGCGCGGTACACGATCCTGCTCCCATCCGGCGAGTAGAAGGGCCCTCCGTCGTACCCGATCCCGTCGGTGAGACGCCGGACATCGGTGCCGTCGAGGTTCATGGTGTAGATATCGAGGTCGCCGTCCCGCATCGACGTGAAGACGATCCGGTCACCCGCCGGGGAGACCGTCGCCTCGGCGTCATAGCCGGGTTCGTCGGTGAGCTTTCTCAACTCGCTCCCGTCGGGCCGGGAGAGAAAGAGATCGTAGTCGGGAAAGATGGGCCAGACATAGCCGCGGCTGTGATCTGGAGTCGGGGGGCAGGCGGGGGAGCCTTCGTGGGTGGAGGCGTAGACGATCCAATCATCCTTGGGGTAGTAGTAGGCGCAGGTTGTCCGGCCGGTTCCAGTCGAGACGAGCTGCTGGTCGGAACCGTCGAGGTTCATGGTGAAGATCTGATCACAGGCGTGGGGTTTCCGGGTCGACTGGAAGATGAGCTTGTCGCCGGAGAAAGAGAAGTAGGCCTCGGCGTTCTCTCCTCCATCGGTGAGCATGGTGAGTTCGCCGAAGTGGATCTCCCGGGGCTCGGGTTGGATCGTCGATCCGACCTTTGTCGTTGGCGCGATCTCGGACTCGGGAGATGCTACCGGTTGGGTTTTTGCGCAACCGACGACGAGCGCCGAGAGAGTGATGACGAGCGTGGCGATGACAGTGTTGGAATTCACGCGGGCCTCCAAAGCCGCGACATCGTCTCATGTTTTGATCGATTCGCCAAGCTCAGGGTGTCGATTTGAATGGACTTAAGTCACAGAACTGTCATGGCCTTCAACCGGGCCGCGATTTGCGACTCCGCCGCCCTGCGGAGGGCGAGTTCATCTCGATGAAGAGTTCCTCGACCTTTTTCCGCGCCCAGGGCGTCTTGCGGAGAAACTTCAGACTCGATGCCACCGATGGGTCGTTGGTGAAACACCTGATCTTGATGCGACCGCCGAGTTCATTCCAGCCAAAGCGCTCGACGAGAGCCGTCACGATCATCTCGAGAGTCTGGCCGTGGAGTGGATCGTTGTCGCGGTGATCGTTCATGATGCGGCCTCGATCGTGATCGGACTTCAGCCTTCGAGGGCCAGCAGGAGCGGCCGTTCCAACGCCTGGGTGAACCAGCTCAGGAATCGGGCGGCCTCGGCTCCATCCACAAGCCGGTGGTCATAGCTCAGCGACAGCGGCAGCATCCTCCGCGGATGAAAGTCCTCTTCTTCGTCGTCCCACATGGGCTGGACCCGGCTGCGCGAGACACCCAGGATGGCGACCTCCGGCCAGTTGACGATGGGAGAGAATCCGGTCCCGCCGATGCCGCCGAGATTCGAGATGGAGAAGGTTCCGCCCTGCATCTCTTCCGGTCTGAGCTTGCGGCTGCGGGCGCGGCCGGCGAGATCCTCGAGCTCGACGGCGATCTCGGTGATGTTCTTCTTGTCCGCGTCGCGGATGACGGGTACGAGCAGACCGCGATCGGTGTCGACGGCGACGCCGATGTTGACGTATTCCTTGTAGATGATCTCGCCGCCGGCCGGGTCGATGCTCGCGTTGAGGTCGGGGAAGCGTTTGAGCGCGGTCGCGGCGACCTTGATGAGGATCGCCGTCATGGTGAGCTTGCCGCCGGCGGATTCGACGCGAGGCTTGAAGATCCGGCGGAGTTCTTCGAGGTCGGTGATGTCGGCAAGCTCGTGGTTGGTCACCTGAGGAGCGGTCAACCACGCTCTCGTCATGGCTTCCGAGGTCAAGCTGCGCACCTTCGACATGGGTTCGCGCCGGATGGTTCCCCAACGGCTGAAATCGGGCAGCTCGGCTGCGGGAACACCGACCCCGGAAGCGGCGCCGCGGTTCAGGCGGCGGGTGGTCTCGGCCTTGACATCGTCAATGGAGATCCGACCGCCCGGGCCGCTGCCGGTGACGGTGCCGATGTCGATGCCGACCTCGCGGGCGAAGCGGCGGACGGTGGGGGCGGCGGGGACGAGACGGGAAGGTGAATTCTCAATCTTGAATTTTGAATTTTGAATTTCGGACGCCGGTTGCGGTCGCTGTCCCTGATCGCGGTTGTTTCCCTCTGACGCTGCCGCGGTCCCTGAGTCTGCGTCTGTCCCTGCCGCTGCCTCTGGCTCTGATTCTGGCGCTGATGCTGCCGCGGTTTCTGCCGCTGATTCGGACTCGGCCGCGGACTCGGCCGCGGACTCGGCTGGAGACGACTCCTCTTCTTCCTTCGATGTCTCTGCGTCTCTGCCTCTCTGCGTCTCTGCGTTGAATTCGGCGACCTCGACGGTGACGATAGGCGCGTCGGGACCCAGGGTCTGGCCGGCCTCCACGAGCACTTCGGTCACCGTGCCGGCGATGGTCGCCGGGATCTCCACCGCGGCCTTGTCGGTTTCGACCTCGATGAGAGGCTGATCGATTTCGATGGCGTCACCCACCTTGACCAGGACGGACACGACATCGACCGTGTCGACGCCTTCTCCGAGTTCGGGAATGGTGATGGTTCTCGTCATGATGATCCTCAGACCGTGATCGGGTTCGGTGCTTCGGTGTCGATGCCAAAATCGGCGATGGCTCCGAGCACCACCTCGCGTTCGATTTTGCCCTCTCTGGCCAGGGCGTCGAGGGTTGCCACGACGATGGCGGCGGCGTCGACCTCGAAGAACCGGCGGAGTGCGGCCCGGCTTTCGGAACGGCCGAAACCGTCGGTGCCGAGCGCCACGGGCGGTTTCGGGAACCACTTGCCGATGGATTCGGGGAGCGCCTTGACATAGTCGGAGGCCACGACATAGACCCCGTCGGTGCCGTCGAGACAACGGGCGATCCACGGCGCCTTCTGGTCGATCTCGCGGTGGAGACGGTTCCACCGGTCGCAGTCGGTGCCGTCGACATAGAGCTCCTTGAAGCTCGTGATGCTCCACACATCGGCGGCGATGTCATAGCGCTCACGCAGGATCTCCTGCGCCTCGAGCGCCTGGTTGAGGATCGCGCCCGAGCCGAAGAGGTGGGCCCTGTTCCGAGCACCCTCGTTGTCGGCTGCCTTGAAGCGGTACATTCCTCGGAGGATGCCCTCGGTGCTGCCCGCTGGCTGATCGGGCATGGCGTAGGGCTCGTTCTCGACGGTGACGTAGTAGAAGATGTCTTCCTGGTCGACATACATCCGTTTGATGCCGTCCTTGATGATCGCAGCGAGCTCGAACGCGAAGGCCGGGTCGTAGGTCTTGAGGTTGGGTACGGTGTAGGCGAGCAGGTGTGAGTTGCCGTCCTGGTGCTGGAGACCCTCCCCGTTGAGGGTGGTGCGGCCGGCGGTGCCGCCGATCATGAACCCGCGCGACCGGATGTCGCCGGCGGCCCAGACGAGGTCGCCGATGCGCTGCATTCCGAACATGGAGTAGAAGATGAAGAACGGGATGGTGTTGATGCCGTGGGTGGCGTGCGCGGTGCCGGCGGCGATGAAGGAACACATGGAGCCGGCTTCGGTGATGCCCTCCTCGAGGAGCTGGCCGTCCTTGGCCTCCTTGTAGTACATCAGGGTGCCCGCGTCGACGGGCTCGTAGAGCTGGCCTGCGTGGGAGTAGATTCCGATCTGCCGGAAAAGGGACTCGGCCCCGAAGGTGCGGGATTCGTCGGGGATGATGGGAACGACGAGCTTGCCGATCTGGGGGTCTTTGAGGAGCTTTGTGAGCAGGCGGACAAATGCCTGGGTGGTGGAGATCGCCCGGTCGCCGGAGGAATCGCTGAACTCGTCGAAGACCGAGTTCGAGGGCGGCTGGAGGGGCTGGCAGCGGACACCGCGGGTCGGGACGGGGCCGCCGAGTTCGTGGCGTCGTTGGTGGAGGTAGACGATCTCGGGGCTGTCCTGGGGGGGGCGGTAGAACCGGGCGGCGCGAGCATCGTCGTCGGAGAGCGGGATCCCGAAGCGGGTCCGGAACTCGATGAGCTCGTCCTGGTTGAGCTTCTTCTGCTGGTGGGTGATGTTGCGCCCCTCGCCGCCCTCGCCGAGGCCGTAGCCCTTGATGGTCCGGGCGAGGATCACCGTCGGCCCGCCCTTGTGCTCCACCGCGGCCTTGTAGGCGTTGTAGACCTTGACCGGGTCGTGACCGCCGAGGCGGAGCCGGCGCAGCTGTTCGTCGGAGTAGCCCTCGACGAGCTTGAGCAGCTCGGGGTATTTGCCGAAAAAGTGCTTGCGGATGTAGTCGCCGGATGAGATCGAGAAGAGCTGGCTTTCGCCGTCGACGACCTCGTTCATCCGCCGCACCAGCAGCCCGGTTTCGTCCTTGGCGAGCAGGGCGTCCCAGTCGGATCCCCAGATCACCTTGATGACGTTCCACTGCGCGCCCCGGAAGGCGGCCTCGAGCTCCTGGATGATCTTGCCGTTGCCGCGCACCGGTCCGTCGAGCCGCTGCAGGTTGCAGTTGATGACGAAGATCAAATTGTCGAGACGCTCCCGCGCCGCCAGCGTGATGGCGCCGAGGCTCTCGGGCTCGTCCATCTCACCGTCGCCGAGAAAGGCCCAGACCCGGTGGTCGGATGTCGGGTGGAGGCCGCGGTCCTCGAGATAGCTGTTGAAGCGCGCCTGGTAGATGGCCTGGATCGAGGCGAGACCCATGGAGACGGTGGGGAACTCCCAGAAGTCGGGCATCAGCCAGGGGTGGGGATAGGACGACAGCCCGCCGCCGATGCCGCCGCGGAGCTCGCGGCGGAAGTTGAAGAGCTTCTCTTCGCTGAGCCTGCCCTCGAGAAAAGCGCGAGCGTAGATGCCGGGTGACGAATGGCCCTGAAAATAGACCTGGTCACCGTCGAAGTGCTCGCTCTTGCCGTGGAGAAAATGGTTGAATGCGACCTCGTAGAGGGTGGCGGCGGAGGAGTAGGTGGAGATGTGGCCGCCGATGCCGTCCTCTTCGTGATTGGCGCGGACGACCATCGCCATGGCGTTCCAACGAACCAGACTCTTGATCCGGCGCTCGATCTCGCGGCTGCCGGGATAGGGCACCTGTTGCGACGGGGGAATGGTGTTGATGTGGGGGGTGTCGGCGGAAAACGGGATGTCCACTCCGGCCTTGCGCGCGTGGATCTGGAGGTCTTCGAGCAGTTTCCGGACTCGTTGTGGGCCGCCGTGCTGAAGGACCCAGTCCATGGACTCGATCCACTCTCGGGTTTCAACGGCCTCGATGTCGGTGATGGATCTCCGGCTGTCGTCGTGGGGCATGTTCACCTCAGGTTGGATTCGTCTGTTCCGAGAAGCTGGTCGAGAGCGTTCCCTCTTGGTGAACAAACGAATCTCGATCTCTGTTTCATTCTTGCGCCGGGAGCCTAACAGCCCGCAGCCGTCCGATCGAGTCCGGGTGCGGCAGGATTCGTCGCACCGCGGCACCGTCAGCGAAGAAACGGAAGCAGAAAGAGACCGCAGGTCGCCATGAAACCGAGGGTCCAGACCGTCGAACGGAGAAAATCGAGGTCGAGGATGTAGAGGGGTGTGTAGAGCACTCTCGCGATGACGAATGCCACAGCGAGGCGTGTGGTCCACACCGGGTCGGCGCCGCTGATCCCGGCGATCACCACCGCTGCGGCGAATGCGGGAAACGCCTCGAACCCGTTGAGATGAGCCGCGAACGCCCGACGGCCCCAACCCTCGAGAACAGCTTCCTGGTCCCTTGGGTTTTTGTTGTCGTAGCCGCCGGGTCGACGGGACATGGCGAGCGCAACGGGCCCCTTGCTCAGAAGGTTGAGGAGGAAGGCGACAAAAACGCATACAAAGGGTGTTGTCATCGCTGGATTGTACTGTGGACTGTGACTCACGCACCGCTTCAACGGGCTTTCACAATACTGGAAAAGAGATAGACTCCGGTCGTGACGATTCGCCGCAGGCTCACCATTGTTGTCGGAATCGTGATCGCAGTTGCGGTCGCCGGACTTGTGTTCGTTCATTCGAACGCTGTGCAACGGTCGGTGATCGGGAGGATCTCTGAATCCATCGCGGCCGAGACCGGGTGGAGGGTGGAGATCGAGAACCCGAGAATGCGGTTGTGGCCGGCTCGTTTTGTCGCGGAGGGTCTCACGGTTTCCACCGGGGAGCGGTTGGTCGGTTCCATCGAACGGCTGGAAATGCGCTGGTCCTGGAGCGCCATCCTGGGAAGTCCGCGCCGGATCGAAGATGTCGAGATCGAGGGCATCGAGGTCGATCTTCGCGACCCTCTGAAGATTCCGGTGTCGGCTGCCCCCCCGAGCGGGACGCCGGTCGATCCGTGGCGGGTGCTCGAGATCGGCCGATTGGAGGTCACCGACGGCCGCGGCGCCGCGCGGATCTTCGAGATGCTCGGCGGGATCGACGGCCTGAGAGCCGAAGTCAAGCTCATCGACGGCATCGCCGCGCTCAACCTCACCGCCGATACCGTCCAGCTCGTTCGTTCCGACCGACGCCTCGATCTCGGCCCGGTCGTGGTGCGGGGTCGCGGATCGGCGGACGGAATCATCCTCGATGAGGTCACCGCCGGGGAAGGCGATCTCGCGCTCAGCGGGAGGGGTGAGCTCAAGGCGGATGGCGGTTTGAGCGGCGTCGCGAGCTTCACCCTTCGTGCGGATCTCGAGCGATCGCTGGGGTGGTGGGACCCGAACCTGGCCACCGGCTTCGATCCGACAGGGGTCCTCGATCTCGAGGGGAACCTGAGTTACACAGAGGACGGGGAGCTCGAGGCGTCCGCGGTTCATCGCGGTGATCGTTTCACCATCGCGGGCTATGCCCTCGACGAGCTCGAGCTCGGTCTGAGCGGCGACATTCCGCAGATCCGTGCCGCCGGCGCCACGTGGGGCAGCGCGGCGGTGTCGGTCGAGGATTCGGGGCTTGCAACCGTACACGCGCTTCTGGCCGACGCGCCGGTCGAGCGCATCCTCGCTTTCATCGCGCCCCAGGCAGCGGTCTGGTTCGACGGTCCGGTCGCGCTGACTGGCGAGATCGACGGCACGGTATCTTACCCGTTTGCCATGGAGGCTCTTTCCGGACGAGTGGATCTCGAGATCGACTCGGCGCAGGGCAGAGTTCTTCTCGAGGCCGCGGGGGCACAGGACTCCTGGAGGATCAGCGAGGCGCGGCTGGATCTGCCGGGGGCGTCTCTCGCCGGGCAGGGAGCCATCGGTTCCGGCGGCACCATCGAGGCCCGAGCGGATCTGCGGTTGGACGGCGGGGCGGTTCTTCATCGTCTCATCCGCGAGTGGCTTCCGGATCTCGAGATCCCCTCCCTCGATGGCGGGCCGATGGTGGCGCGGATCGATGTCTCGGGATTGATCGATCGACCCCGGTACGACGCCGAGTTCGAGTGGACCTCGCCGGTCGTCTCGGGGACCGAAGTCGATTCGATCAGGGCTCGTTTCGAAGGAGATCCGGGGTCGCTGACGTTCTCGACAAACCTCGCCGCCGCCGGGGTCGAGATCACGGCGGACGGGACGGCAGAACTCGACGGACTTCGGGTTCGAGGAGAGTGGAGCCTCGATCTCGACAGTCTCCAGCGTTTCGCCGCGCTTGTCCCGGACATGCCTGAATCGTCCGACGACCTCAGCGGTCGTCTGAAGGGTCGCGGCGGCTTCGTGCTCGCCGATGGTCGGTATTCGGTCGACGGCAGCCTTCACGGATACGATGTGGGGATGGGGGTCTGGAGAAGCGAGGAGATTTCGACCCACTTCAGCCTCGACGAGAATGCCCTCGAGCTGTCCGAGCTCGGTCTTTCCGCGTTCGGAGGATCGGCGATCGCGTCGGGTCGGGTGGGTCTCGGAGGTTTCGATTCCGAGATCTCGCTGAATCTCGAGTGGCGCGAGATCGATCTCGCCCGGCTGCCGGCGGATGTCGTGCCCATCATCAAGGGGACCGTCACGGGTGCTCTCGACATCGACGGGACCGTATCGCATCCGTCGGGTCAAATCGACCTCGAGTGGAGGCCCGACGAGGCGAACTCGGCGATCCCGAAGATCCGGCTCGCGGGGGCGCTCGATGAGGGTTTCTTCTCGGTCATCACCGAAGAGGTGACCACCGAGGCGGGCTCGGTCTGGGTGCAGGGCGAGGCGTCCATCGGTCTGGTTCCCCGGCCGGAATGGCTGTGGCCGGAAGCCCCCGACGAGGCGCTTCGGATTTCGGCTCGCGGTCACGGATTCCACTCCGATGCGGTGGTCGATCTCCTCGGTCTCGAGCGCCCGCCGGTCAGCGCCACCGGCGATCTCGAGATCGAAGCGACCTGGCACCCCTCCCGACCCGAGGAGACCCGCGTTCTCACCGAGATCCGCAATCTGCGTTTTCGCCACGTCGGCGGCGAACTCGAGGCCAAGGAGCCGGTCGTGGTCCGGATCATGGGCGACCTCGCTGAAATCGAGCCCGTGACCATCAGCGGCGCCCAGACTCACATCTTGATGAGCGGTGGCGCGAATCTGAGAACCGGCGAGCTCAACGGGCTGTTCCAGTCTTTTCTCGATCCCGCCTTCGCCCGCAACATCCCGTATCCGATTCAGATCCACGAGCCCATCGGGGTTTCCGCGACGGTGAAGGGCACCCTCGATCGGCCGCAGATCGGGCTCGACGTCAACCACCCCGGCGGCGCCATCGTCTTCCGCGACCCGCCGTTGCAGGTCCGCGACCTCGTGCTGTCGGCCGAACTCATCGATGGCATCTGGTGGATCAACGACGGGCGCGCCCGGGTGAACGAGGGAACCATCGAGATCGGCGGCGGCTGGGACGCCGACTCCGGCCAGGGGATCGTCGCCGAGATCGACAACGTGGTGGTCTTCGTCGAGGGCATCCTCAGCGCGTGGTCGGGGACGGTCGCGATCGAGCCCGAGCCCGACCGCTTCGCCAAGATCACCGGCGAGCTCAACCTGGTCGCCGGGCTCTGGGACCAGGATGTCAGCCTCGGCGGCGCGCTCTTCGGTCCGTCGTCCCTCGACCCGGCCGGCGACGATCCGCTGTATGAGATCGCGCTCGACCTCGACGTGCGCGGTCGGGGCATCGTCCGCGTCGAGAACAACCTCGGCCGCTTCGACGCCCGCTGGGATGTTCTCCGGGTCACCGGCAACGCCGCCGAGCCCGAGATCCGGGGCAAGATCAGCATCGCGCCGGGGGGCCGGCTTTCGCTCGCCGGCCAGCGCGTCACCGTGCGGCGGGGGAGCCTGGTCTTCACCGGCGACCCCGCCGTCGACCCGGTCATGGAGATCGTTCCGGAATCGGACATCGCGGCCTTCGGCGGCGGTGACACGATCGACACCACGAGCATCGCCACCCAGGGGCTGCGTGAGCGGACTGGCCGGCGCGCTCGGGTTCGAGAACGAGACCCTGCAGCCCGCCGAGATCTCGGTGGAGGTCGAGAAGGACTCTTCTCAGCAGCTCATGTTCGGCCAACGGCTGAGCCACAACATCGCCCTGTTCTTCGCCACCAACACCACCGATGTCCAGGACCGGACGTCGATGTTCCAGCTCTGGAACCTCGCCCGGCCTCAAGGGGCTGGCGCTCCAGGCCTACCAGAAGACCCTCACCGACGAGGCCGGCGGCAACCTCGTCCAGCGGTTCCAGTGGGGCGGCTCGTCGCTCTACGAGGACCGGCACACCATCCGCAAGCTCAAGCTCGACGGCGACTGGCCGATCGGCAAGAGGCGGCTGAGAAAGGCGACGGGCTTCCGCCGCGGCCAGCCGTACGACCCGTTTCTACCCTTTGTCGCCAAGGTCCGGATGGAGCGTGAGCTGGCGGGGGCGGGCTACCAGGAGGCGACGGTCACCGCGCACGCCGTGGAGTCGAACGACGCCTGGACGATGGTCTTCGAGTGCGAACCCGGGACGAGGCAGGAGGTGGTCTTCAAGGGCGATGCTCCGCCGCGGCGGGTCCGCGAGGAGGTGATCGCCATGTATCAGCCGCCGCCCCTCGAGCGGGTCGGCTTACGAAACATGGTGAGCGCGCTCGACCGCCACCTCGACGCCGCCGGGTATCCGGAATCGGCAATCGTGGTCGAGCGGCGGGGCGACGAGGTGGTGGCGGAGATCCACCGTGGCGACGGCATCAAGCTCAGCGGTCCGGTGTTGGTCGGGGCGTCCCCGGAGCTCAACCACGCGTTGCGGCTGAGGCTGGGGTCGACGACCGAGCTCGCGATGCTCGAGGCGAACGAAGCCCGGGCGAAGCGCGTCGTCGAACGCGTCCTCGTCGATCTCGGCTACCCGGACGCGGTCTTCGAATCGGCGACCAGGGTCGCCCTCGACGAGAAGCGATCGGAGGTTCGGATCGAGGCCGATCTCGGGGCGCGCGCCGTGGTGGAGCGAGCTGGTCGTGACCGGCGACGACCCGCTCGGTCTGATCCGCGCCGACGACTTCGGCCTGCAGGTGGGCAGCCCGCTCAGCCGGGGGAAGGTGGATCTCGCGGCGAGCCAGCTCCGCGCCGGTTACGACTCCGCGGGTTACTCCGACGCCCGGGTCACCGGGTCCATGGCGGAGCTCGGCGAGGGCGGCTGGAAAGTGACCATCCACGTCGAGCCGGGCGGCCGGCGAAAGGTCCGCGAGGTGGAAATCGTCGGGTTGAAATACACCAATCCGAAGGTCCTGCGTTCAGGGATCAATGTCGAGGAGGGCGAAATCCTGCGCAACTCGGATCTCGACACCACCGCGGTCCGGATCGCCAACTTCGCGCCCATCGAGCGCGTCGACGTCACCACCGTGCCGCAGGGCACCGACGGCGCCAAGGTCGTGCTCGAGGTGGCGGAGAAGCCGCGCTGGACCACCGAGGTCGGCGCCGGCTGGAGCACCGAGCGCGGCGCCCAGGCGCGGTTCGGGATCCGCGACGACAACCTCATCGGCCGCGGCCTCAACCTCAACCTGCGCGGCCGCTGGGACCAGACCGAGTGGCTCGGTTTCGTCGTGGCCTCGCTGCCGCCGCTGCCCGGGAAGCGGATTTCACTCGACGACGACCGGGGGATTTTCCCGCGGCGATGCGCCCGGCGACCCGAACCAGACCCAGGACGAGCCGTTCTGGTCATTCGAGGTGACGCGCTGGATGGGCCGCGGCGACATCGCCGTCGGCACCGCCGGCGAGCAGATCACCGGTTACTACCGATTCTCGCGGACGACGCCTCGCCCAAAGGACCCAACCGACTATTACACCGGAACGACCAACCAACACCGGTCTCATCGGCGCCCGCTATGTCCAAGACCGCTTCGATTCGCCCTTCGATCCGACGAAGGGGTACGGCGTGGTCCTCGACGCCGCCACGAGTCGCGAGATCCTCGGGTCGACCTCCAACTACTGGACGGCGCTCGGCAACGGGTCGACGGCGATGGGGGCGCCGCTCAGCGTCGACCTGGGTCCAGAGCCTGCGGGTTGGCGTCGCCGAGCCGCTGCAGGGACAGCCGCTCATCCGGACCGCCAAGTTCTTCGCCGGCGGCCAGGGGTCGATCCGCGGCTTCGACCGGGACTCGGTCGGTCCGGTCGTCGACGCCAAAGACGACGAATTCAACGAGATCTTCGTCCCGGGCGGCGGTGGCGCCCTGCTCATTCTCAACGAGGAGCTGCGGATCCCGGTCTGGGGCGGGCTCCGAGCCGCGCTCTTTGCCGACATCGGCCAGGTCTGGCCGAGCTGGGGCGAGGCCGACTGGAGCCTTGCGGTGGGCGCCGGGGTCGGCATCCGCTGGGCGACGCCGATCGGCCCGGTGTGGGCCGATGTCGCGTGGCCGGTCGTCAACCCGTACATCAATCCGCCCGGCGAGCCGCCCTACTGACTACCCAGTCAGACCCATGAGCTCGTCCAAGCCCAAGTTCTACATCGGTATCGGACGCCCGTTCTAGCCGATTCTGCCGGTCCGCCGGCGGAATCCGGCTATTTCACCGACGCGAGAATTGCCCTCGCGGTCGTGGCTTCGGGTGAGTTTGGCGCGAGCTTGACGAACTGGTCCAAATCGTTGATGAAACGCGCCTTTTCCCCCAGCTTGTCCCAGGCGAGGCCGCGGTAGAAGTAGAGGTGGGCGTACCTCGGGTCCACCTCGAAGACGGCGTCGAAGCTCGTCACCGCGGCTTTCCAGTTTTCCTCGAGGAGATAGGTCAGCCCGATCTGGAAATCGACCATGGGCTGGTCAAAACCGAGCTTCTCCGCCTTCTTCAGCGCCTTGCGGGCGTCGACGGGGCTCTTGAGGCGGACCATCGAAGTGCCGAGATAGAACTGCGCGCCGTGCGTCTTTTGCGATCCTTGGCCACCTGGGCTTTCGCCCGATCCCTCGCGTTCTGCCACGCCGTCATGGCCTTGTCCGATTCGCCCACCCACTGAACACCTCACCCCGGTAGAACTCCGCAACCGGGTCCGCCGGGTCCTTCTGCGACTGCTTGTCGAGGATGGCGAGGCCCTTGTTGACCGTCTCCTCGTCCTGTCCGATGCCGAAGGTCACCATCAGCAAGGCCTCGGCGGTCAGCCAGGCCTGGCTTTCTTCGTAGTTCAGGTTCTTCTTGAGGATCGTCTCGGCGGACTTCGGCCGCCACGCTGCGGTTTTTGCAATCGCCTCGTCGCGGACCTGATCCGCTCCGGCCTGCGGGTCCTCCGCTGCCTGTGACGGCGCGGTCAACAGAACAGCGAACGTGATCGCCAATGCAATTCTCGCCGATTTCAACAACATTCTCGACCTCCCGGCGCGTAGCCCTGCTGGTAATGATGCCATAGACCGGTTTGATTTCTGAGCAGTTTTTCAGATCTTGACACCAGGTCCGACGCAGGGCTCGTCATCCACTTCCGGCCGGAGCCGCCGCCGGTGGTTTTTCTCGCCATCTGGCGATCCGGATCCTGGGCGAGGATCCAGGTCTGAGCGCCGGTCCCGTGCCGCAGAGCGGCGTGGTGGCGGGAACAATCGGTGGTACCCTCTCACCCCGGTGTTGCCGAGGCAACCCGAGGGGATTTCCCAATGGCGCAGATCGCCATCGTCCGGAAACGGGCGCGGGAGAGTCCCCAGGAGAGAACCATGAGATTTCAAAACGTTTCGATTTTTGGCGTCGCTCATGTCGATGCGCCCATCAGGGTGAGGTCCGAAGAGATCGAGAATCGACTGGCGCCGACCCTGCAGCGTCTTGAGATGCGTCCCGACCTCATCCGTGACCTGTCGGGCATCATCGAGCGGCGGTTCCTGGAAGAGGGCATGCAGCCGAGCGATGTCGCTGCCCAAGCTGCCGAAAAGGCCATCGAGCAGGCGGGGATCGCCCGCGATGAGCTGGGGATCCTCGTCAACACCTCGGTCTGTCGCGACTATATCGAGCCGTCGACGGCCTGCATCGTCCACTCCAAGCTCGGGTTGCCCGAGACCTGCATGAACTTCGATGTCGGGAACGCCTGCCTGGCGTTCATCAACGGGATGGACCTCGTCGGCAACATGATCGAGCAGGGACAGATCGACTACGGCATCGTCGTCAACGGCGAATCGAGCCAGTTCTCCACCGAGAAGACCATCGACAAGCTCCTCGACCCGGCGGTGGATGAGGAGACCTTCAGGTCCAACTTCGCCACCCTGACCCTGGGCTCGGGTGCGGCGGCGATGGTGCTCGGGAGATCGGGCCTCGGCGAAGGCGGACATCCGTTCCTCGGCGGGGTGAATCTGGCGGCGACCGAGCACAATCGACTCTGCTACGGCCAGGTCGATGGCATGGTGACCAAGGGCCACGAGCTGCTGGTGGCCGGGCTCGGACTCGCGGCGCGCACCTGGAAGAAGGCGGTCGATGAGCTCGGCTGGAAGATCGACGAATTCGAACACTGCGTGCTCCACCAGGTGAGCAAGGTCCACACCGAGCAGTTCTGCAAGATCGTCGGGCTGGATTTCGATTCGGTGTATCGGTTGTATCCGTATTTTGCCAATATCGGGCCGGCGGGCGTGCCCATCGTCCTGTCCAAGCTCAACGACGAGGGGCGGATCAAGAGCGGCGACCGGATCGCCCTCATGGGTATCGGCAGCGGGCTCAACTGCACCATGGCGGAGCTGCGCTGGTAGCAGGTTCCGGCCAATGCGCCATGCGCGGCGGCCGAAAACGGCTGAAGAAGATATGCAAGAAATCGCACGTCACCTTTTCCCGTTCGAGTCGCACTCCCTCAAGTTGGGGAGTCTGAGCCTTCGCTATGTCGACGAGGGATCCGGCGAGGTCGTCGTTGCAGTGCACGGCAATCCGACGTGGTCGTTCTACTACCGCGAGCTCATCAAGGACCTGCGCGGCGATTTCCGGGTATTGGCTCCGGATCATATGGGGTGCGGGCTTTCGGATCGCCCCGACGACGCTGCCTACGAGTTCACCCTCGAACGGCGGGTGGCCGATTTCGAGACCTTCATGGACCGCCTCGGACTCGACGAGGTGAATCTGGTTGTCCACGATTGGGGCGGCGCCATCGGCTGCGCCTGGGCGGGGCGGAACCCCGAGCGTGTCAAACGCCTGGTCATCCTCAACACCGGCGCCTTTCACCTGCCCGCGAGCAAATCGCTTCCCTGGCAGCTCTGGCTCATCCGCAACACGCCCCTCGGCGGCGGTCTGGTTCGCGGGCTCAACGGTTTCGCCCGCGGCGCAACACATCTCGCCTGTACCCGGCGGCCGATCTCCAAAGAGATCCGCGACGCCTATTGCGCCCCGTACGACACCTGGGACAACCGGCGTGCGGTGCTTCGCTTTGTCGAGGACATCCCGCTCGGACCCGATGATCCCGGCTACGATCTCGTGACCGAGATCGCCGGGAACCTGTCGAAGCTGGCGGACAAACCGATTCTCATCTGCTGGGGCGACAGGGATTTTGTCTTCGACCACCACTTCCTCGCCGAGTGGCTCAGGATCTTCCCCGATGCCGAGCTTCACCGCTTCGCCGACGGCGGCCACTACATCCTCGAGGACTACGCCGACGAGATCGTGCCCTTGGTGAGGGAGTTCATCACGCGGTAGGGCAGGAGGCTTCGGGACGGCGGTGCGCCCCTTCCCGGATTCGATCCCGATCCCGTTCCCGATCCTGTTCACGAACCCAACCCCAGCTCATGCGCTCTCGTTGGAAACACGGAGGACACGGGGAACCACGGCGCCGCCACGGGGAATGACACTCTGGCCCCGGGCCTCTTCTGATCCGGGATGACTGAACCTGCCGAAAACTGTGATGGCATTATCAACTCTCCGTGGTCTCTCCGTGGCTCTCCGTGCGCTCCGTGTTTCAATTGAGAACGCTCGGGTGGCGGGGCGGGATCGGGATCGGGAACGCGATCGGGAACGTAGCCCGGCCCAAGGCACTCGCGACGGAAGAAGGGAGCAGAAAACCGGCAGAAAAAGAGGGAAGGGTCGCTTCGGGTCGCGGAAACCTCGTCGCAATCGTGTTTCAATAGCCGCACGATGGGAGAACGAGTCAATATCGCAACGTGGGTCAGCGACATGGCCCAACGGCAGCCGGAAGCGACCGCCGTCGTCTGCCCCTGGGGCCGCCGCGGCGGAAAGATGACCTACGGCCAACTCGATGAGAGAACCGCGCACGTCGCCGCCGGGTTGACCACCGTCGGCATCGGTCGCGGCGTCCGAACGGTGCTCATGGTTCCGCCCGGGCTCGACCTCTTCGTCCTCGCCTTCGCTCTTTTCCGAGCCGGGGCGGTGCCGGTGCTGGTCGATCCCGGGATCGGTCTCCATCACCTCAAGGCCTGTCTCGGCAACGCCCTACCCGAGGCTTTCATCGGTGTACCCAAGGCCCACGCGGCGCGGGTGATGCTCGGTTGGGCGCGGGCGACGGTCGAGAAGAAGCTGACCGTCGGACCGCGACTCTTCTGGGGCGGCCACAGCCTGCGCAAGATCGAGGCGACCGGTCGCGCCACCGGCGGCATGGGTGTCGCAGCCACCACCGCCGACGAAGTGGCGGCCATCGTCTTCACCTCGGGCAGCACCGGTCCGCCCAAGGGCGTCGTCTACCGCCACGGCAATTTCGCCGCTCAGATCGAAGCGGTCCGAGGGGTGCTCGACTGCGGTCCGGGTGACGTGGATCTGCCGACGTTCCCGCTTTTCTCCCTTTTCGACCCGGCGCTCGGGATGACGACGATCATCCCCGATATGGATCCGACCCGGCCGGCAAAGGTCGATCCGAGGAAGATCATCGGTCCCATCCACGAGTTCGGGGTGACCACCATGTTCGGTTCGCCGGCGTTGTTGGACACCGTCGGGCGGTATGGCGTCGATCACGGGGTGCAACTGCCGACGCTCCGCCAGGTCGTGTCCGCGGGCGCCCCGGTGGCGCCGAGGATCATCGAGAGATTCGTCTCCCTCATGGCCCCGGGCGGTCGGGTTCTGACCCCCTACGGCGCCACTGAATCGCTTCCGGTGGCGGTCACCTCGAGCGATGTGATTCTCGGCGAAACCGGCGCCGCAACCGATCGCGGCGCCGGCACCTGCGTCGGAGCCCCGGTGCCGTCCATCGAGGCGGCGATCATCGGAATCGAGGATGGACCGATCTCCGACTGGAGCGAGGCGCTCAAACGACCGGTCGGCGAGATCGGTGAGATCGTCGTCAAGGGGCCGCAGGTCACCCACGAGTACTTTTCGGCCGAGAAACACAACCGGCTCGGCAAGATCCGGGACGGAGGCAGCGTGCGCCACCGGATGGGGGATCTCGGCTACTTCGACGAACGGGGGAGGCTCTGGTTCTGCGGCAGGATGTCGCAGCGCGTCGTCACGGCGGATGAGACCCTCTTCACGGAGCCTTGCGAGGGGATCTTCAACACCCACCCGGATGTGTATCGCAGCGCCCTGGTTGCAGCCGAGGTCGACGGCAGGACCGTGCCGGTGATCTGCCTCGAAGCCGAACCCGGGGTCGGGACATCCCATCACGAGCGGATTCGAGCGGAGATCCTGGAGCTCGGATCGCGATTCGAACCCACAAAGAACATCGAGCAGGTCTTGTTCCACCCGTCATTTCCGGTGGATATCCGCCACAACGTCAAGATCGGCCGCCACGAGCTCGGGCAGTGGGCGACGGCGCAGCTCGGGAGGGGGTGATGCGATCCCTCGTGACCGGTGGGGGTGGATTCCTCGGCGGCGCCATCGTTCGCCGCCTCGTCGACGCCGGCGACAGCGTTCGCACCCTCCAGCGGGGGCGGTACCCTGAACTCGACGCCCTGGGAGTCGAGTGCATCCGCGGTGACATCGCCGACCGGGAAATCGTCGATCGCGCGGTCGCCGGGTGTGATCGGGTGTTTCACGTCGCCGCCAAGGTCGAGATGTGGGGGCCGCGCGAGCCCTTTCGTCTCGCGAACGTGGTGGGGACGGAAAACCTCATCGGATCCATGCGCCGGCAGCGCGTCCGCACCCTCGTCTTCACGAGCTCACCGAGCGTGGTCCACGGCGGCGATCACATCGAAGCCGCCACCGAGTCGCTGCCGTACCCGGATCACTTCGAGGCGGCCTATCCCGAGACCAAGGCCGAAGCCGAACGTCTGGTCCTCGCAACGAACTCGCCCGAGCTCTCGACCATAGCCCTGCGGCCGCACCTCATCTGGGGACCGGAGGACACCAACCTGGTGCCGACCATCGTCGAACGCGCCCGCAGCGGTCAGCTCCGTCTCGTCGGGGACGGATCCAACCTCATCGACACCGTCTACATCGACAACGCGGTCGACGCGCACCTCCTCGCCGCCGAACGGCTGGGACCGGGCTCGGCGTGTGCGGGGCGGGCGTACTTCATCACCAATGACGACCCGCGACCGATACGGGAGATCATCAACGGTTTTTTGGAGGCTGCCGGACTGCCGCCGGTGGAGAAGACCATCTCGGTGGGAATGGCCGTGGCCGCCGGACGGGTTTTCGAGGCGATTCACCGTGTTTTTCCGTCATCCGGCGGGCCTCGAATGACACCCTTTCTCGCCCGGCACCTCTCGACGGCGCACTGGTACGACATCTCCGCCGCCAAACGGGATCTCGGATACCGGGCCAGGGTCGGGATCGATGAGGGCATGGAGCTTTTGCGGCGTTGGTTTCAGTCGTCGGCGGGAGGGTTCTCATGATGTCATCGATCATCCTCGTCGTCGCAGCATCGGTGCTTGCGAGCGGTCTGACGGTTGTCGGTTTCTGGTTGGTCGCGAAGAGGACGGTCGATCAAAGGCTCGCGGCCGCCGGCGAGGAGCTCGCTGCCCGGGTTCGGGCGGCGGTCGAGGAGGGCGCCGAGGCGGTGGTGCCGAGGATCCGCGATGCGGTTCGCGCGGGCCTGGATGAGTCCGTGGCGTCAGCGCTCCCCACCGTTCGAGAACAGGTCGCCGAGGGGGTCCGCGACGGCGCCGAGCCCGTCGTGTCGAGGGTTCGCGATGAAGTCCGGCTCGGCGTCGAGGAAGCCATCGCCTCGGCCGTGACCGGCGGTGTTGTCGGTAAAGCCGGCGAGGAGCTCGCCCGAAAGGGCACGTCGGTCCTCAATCGAATCCTCCGAGGGATGGACGACGGCTGAGCGGGACCGTGTCCTCGACGTTTGCACAACCGTCGTAGCAGAAAATTTCCGCCCCACGGACGGAGTTTTTAGTGTTATTCTTCTGCGGGTGAATGAACTCGTGCATTTTTTCACACAGCGCCTCGAAGCCACAACAGGGGCGCTGAGAGCTTGCTCGCGAAAGGAGTCATAGATGCTCAATAAAATCGGTCTCATCGGTGGCGGCTACATCGGCGGCGTTCTGCTTCAGGAAATCGTCAAACGGCGCCTCGCTCGCGAGGTCGGGATGTCCGATCCCGCCCCCTTCGTCAACCCCAACGATCCGCCGGAGCAGCAGGCGACCCAGGCCAAGCAGTCGGTGGCCAAGGGCAAGGCTCTCGACATCGCCGAGGGCACCCCGACCATCCGCTCCGATGTCCGTTGCTACGGCTCCAAGGACTACTCGGCCATCGAGGGTGCGGAGCTCATCATCAACACCGCGGGCGTGCCTCGCAAGGCCCGTCCCGACGGGACCTTTCCGACCCGCGAAGAGCTTCTGACCATCAACCTCAAGGTCACGAACGACGTCGCCAAGGGGATCCAGAAGTACTGCCCCGACGCCATCATCCTCTCCATCGCCAACCCCCTCGACGCCATCGTCTACACCCTCAACAAGCGTCTGAACCCGCCCAAGAACAAGCTCTTCGGCATGGCCGGCCAGCTCGACTCGGGGCGCTACTGCTATTTCGTCGCCGAGGCCGCGAATGTCTCGGTCGAAAACGTCAGCGCCATGGTCCTCGGCGGCCACGGCGACGACATGGTCCCGGTGCGTTCGTCGTGCCAGGTCGGCGGGATCCCGGTGGAGAAGTTCCTCGACGAGGAAACCCTCGCCGCCATCGAAACCCGTACCCGCAAGGCCGGCGGCGAAGTCGTCGGTCTTCTCGGTTTCGGCTCGGCATTCGCGTCGCCGGCGTGGGCCGCGCTCGAAATGGCCGAAGCGGTGATCTTCGACAAGCGCAAGATCATCCCGGTCTGCGCCCTGCTCGAGGGTGAGTACGGCGTCAACGGCCTCTACGTCGGCGTCCCCGCCATCGTCGGCAAGAACGGTGTTGAGAAAGTCATCGAGATGGATCTCACCAAGGCCGAAAAGGCCGCCTTCGACCACTCGATCGGCGCCGTCCGCAAGACCTGCGACGAGGTCGACCGGATGCTCGCCAGCCTCTAGGTCGAACGACCACATCGATCCAGCCCCCCGTCCGCGGGGGGCTTTTTCTTTCTCCAAGCGGATGTGATTCCCGAATCGGAGTCGACATCGCACCGTCGTAAACACGAAGACTCAAAGAACACGAAACATCGGAATGGGACACGGATGAACACGGATTGGCACGGATTTTTTCAAAGGTGGAGTCGAGTTCCGCTCGAGCCGTCAACTTCGTAGTGTCGCGACTCGAAGTCGGTAGGTCGTTGTTTTGGATCTGGAACGGATCTCACGGAGTCAGGTGCAGGGTCACCAAGAGAGTGACGGAATCTGCTCCGTGAGAATCCGTTTCCGAATCCAAGACCAGAACACGCAAGCGTCAGAGTTCGCCCTTACGAAGTTGTACCGCGTCCGAGAACTACGATCCAACTTCCTAAATAATCCGTGCAATCTCCGCGAATCCGTGTCCATCCGTGTCCCATTGCGATGGAGGGCGATGGGTGGGTTCGCTGCTCGCGCACGGTACGATGGTCGGGTCATGTACAGATCCGTCCCAACGGTATTGCTGTTGATCCTGGCTTCATCGGTCGGGGCAGGGGAGGAGCGCGACTTCACCGAGTTTCCGTGGTGGATCCAGGCGCAGATGGTTCCGAAGACGATTCCGCCGGCCGTCGCTCATACCGGAATGACCAAGGGCGACGCGGCGTCCTGGGCGGAGCGGATCGACGAGACCTGGGGGCCGGGGCGGTCGACCGGCGAGAAGCTCTTCTTCTTCGACACCTTCTGGCACGCCGTCGATGACGAGTTCGCCTGTTTTCAGGACCTCGATGTCGATTGGGCCGGGCTCCGGGATCTCTACCGCCCCGAGGTTGCGGCCGGGGTCAGCAAGGGTCGATTCGCCGCCATCATGAGCCGACTCTCCCTGGCGCTCATGGAGGCCCACACCGTCGCCCTCGACAGGGTCGTGTTCTGGCGGACCGCATCGGTCCCCGGGGTGCCGCTGCTGGTGGTCGGAGGTTGGGGCCAGATCAACGACTTCGGCGCGTGTCTGACGCCGCTCCCCGACCGTTCGTTATTGGTGTACCAGGCCCTGCCGGATCACCCAATGGGGCTGGCGCCGGGAGACATCGTGCTTGGGTACGACGGTCGGCCCTGGGCCGAGCTCTATCCCGAGATGCTGGCGAACGGCCTCCCAGTCACGGGGTTCTGGGGCAGCAGCGAGGCGAGCTACGAGCACGCGTGGCTCATGGCCGCCGGCGCCAACTGGCACCTCTTCGATACCATCGACATCAGGCGCCGCGGCTCGGGTGTGGTCGAGCACCTTCCCACGTCGTCGTTGATCGACTGGTGGAATCAGACGTGGTGCAGCGAACAGCTCCCGGTGCCTGGTGTCCCGATGCCTGATTTTGCCCACCGCGAACTTCTCTCGTGGGGGATCATCGAGGGTACGACGATCGGTTACATCTACGGTTGGGGATGGGCGTGGGATGCCGAGCGGGAGTTCCACGATGCGGTTGAAGCGCTGATGACCACAAACGAAACCGATGGTCTCATCATCGATTTTCGCTTCAACATGGGCGGCAACATGCACCTCAGCAGCTCCGGTCTCGCCCTCCTCTTCGACCGGATTGTTCCCACCATCGACTGGGTGACCCGTTGCCATCCGGATCTTCACCTGGCGCTGTGCGAAGAGGGGATCTGGCCGTCGTACGTGATTCCGGGGGACTCCGCGACCTCGTATGACAAGCCGATCGCGGTCCTCGTGGGGCCGGGTTCGGTCAGTTCGGGCGACCAGGTCGCGCTGCGGATGAAGTTCCACCCGATGGCTCGGTTCTTCGGCAAGTCGACCAACACCGCCTTCAACGCGGCGGCCCTCCTGTATTCGGATACCGAGTTTCAGGCCACCTATGCCGTCGCCGACGCCTATCTTCTGTCCGACCCCGGCGAGTACCTCACCCACGATCCGTTGCCGGTCGACCAGACGGTGTGGCTCGAACCCGACGATGTCGCTGCGGAAATCGATACCGTGGTTGAAGCCGCTGTCCGATGGATTCGAGATTTCGATCGAATGCCCAGGCGCCCGGCGGGCCGCGTCACGCCCTGAAAAGACCAGCTTCCGAAAATCACCCAGGCCTCCGCCTGGGTGATTTTCGGAACTGCTCGTGGCGATCAAGCTACGGGGACGCGTCTCAAGTGCTTTTCGATGGTCTCGATGAGCTTGCCGAAATCCGGCGGTTTGGTGTGGAACCCCTCGACCTCGACCCAGCTCTTCTCGAGTCGCGACCTGATCTCGAAGACCCGGTTGACCCCGGTCAGCATGACGATGGGGATCTCGGCCGTTTCGGGGTTCTTCTTGAGCGTCGCCGCGAGGTCATACCCTTCGGATGGGTAGGTGAGCATGACATCGAGAAGGATGAGATCGGGACGATCGGCGGTGAGACTGGCCATGGCCTCCTCGCCGTCGGCCGCCGATCGGACGTCGTACCGGGTTGCCAGAACCGCGGTCATGGCGTCGACAAACACCGGATCGTCATCGACCAGAAGTATCGAGTGTTGAGCCACGGATCCCTCCGCGGCACAGTATAACCAATTCTCAATTTTGAATTCTTAATTTTGAATTACATCGCAAAGGCCGAGCAAAGCGAATCTTGATCCGATGCAGCGATATTAAAAATTCAAAACTGAGAATTGAGAATTACCATGCTCCGAATCGCGGATCCTCCTCGATTCCCTCGAGCCGCACCCGTACCGCGGTTATGAGTTGGGTGTCGGCGCTTGCCGAAGCATCTTCGGCGGGCGGCTGCCAGACGACCACATCGGGTTGCGCGCCGTTGAGCTCCATGTTGATCCCGCTCCCGGCGACATACCACCCGCGGCCGGGAAGCCGCACGAGCCCGCCGTTGATGAGCTCCATCCCCCCGGTGGAGATGACGGCGCCGAAGGTCGGCGAACCGACGAGGGGGCCCCTTTCCAGGGTCTGGAAGGCCCACGAGAAGATCTCGGCGTTGGAATACGAGTCTTCGTTGCACAGCGCGGCGGCGGGCCGGGTGAAAGCCGCGACCGGGAGCCGCTCGGCGGTGGGGTAGGACTTCACCGCAGGATCGCCATCGCGGGGAACCGTGAACGCGTGCCGTCGCACGGTGAGCACGGCCATCAGATAGTCGGTGGTCCAACCCCCGCCATTCGAGCGAACGTCGATGATGAGCCCTTCCTTGCCGTCGGCGGCGGCGAAGAGATCGCGCTCGAAGACCTCGAAGGACGGCGCGCTCATTCCCTGGATGTGGAGATACCCAAGCCGGCCGTCGGAGGCCTCATCGACAATCCGCCGGCGTTGCCTGACCCACTCTTCGTAGCGGAGTTGGCGATGCGATGAGTAGCCGATCGGCCGAAGGATGACCGATCGGGTCGATCCATCCGATGACCGCACCGTCGTCGGCACCCGTTCTCCGACGGTGTCGACAAAGAGGTCGTAGACATTTGTGCCGGGCTCGATCGCCCGGCCGTTGACCGCGAGCAGGCGATCCCCGGCCCGGATCCCGACCTCGGCGTTGGCGGCGGGGGAGTCGGGAAGGACCTCGCTGACGAGAAGACCGGGGCCTCCGGCGGCGGGATCGAAGACGGCGCCGATCCATCCCGTCTGGTCGCCCTCGGTCGAGGCGCCGCGGCCGGTGGGGTAGTAACCCATGTGCGAGGCGTTGAGCTCTCCGAGCATGAGGTTGACGACATCGGAAAAATCAACTTCGCACGACGCCTCGACGGCCCAAGGTCGATAGGTGTCATGGATGGCCGCCCAATCCACGCCGTGGAACCCGGGATCGTAGAAGTGCTCGTTGAGGGCGGCCCACGCCTCGTCGAAGATCACACCGCGCTCCACCCGCCGGTCGACCTCGTACCGGGCCTTGAACGGGACCGGATCCATGTCCGAGCCATCCGCGCCGATGCGGTTGATCGTCCCGTCTCCATCGAGAAAGAAGAGCGTCTCGCCGTCGATGAGCTGGACGCTCTCGGGTGAGGTGTCTCCCTCGGTGAGGCGTTCGAGCTCCTCGCCATCGAATCGGATGCTGAAGAGATCGGTCTCGTCTTCGGCCTCGCCGACGAGGAAGATCCGCTTGCCGTCGGGGCCGACGACCACCGGATACTCGTCGCCCATGAGGGTCGTGAGCTTGACGGAGCGCTGCCAGAGTCGATCAAACTCGATCACCGTTTCGGGGCTGTCGGGTGCATCCGACCCATCCTTCCCGTCGCCCTCGTCGCCGGAATCGTCTTCCTCGTCCTCCGGTTCGTCGTGAGCCCGCCAGACCTTGAGCCACTCGGCGGCCGTGCGCTCGTGGTCCGCTTCGGTGAGCCAGACCGCCCAGACATCGAAGCTCGAGTCATGACGATGCGAGCCCCACACCAGGCGTTTGCCGTCCGGCGACCAGACCGGGTTCTCGTCGAAGTCGGGATGGCGACTGACGTTGTAGGGTTCTCCGCCGGATGCCGGAACGATGAAGATCTCGGAGTTCGCGTGCTGGTCCTCGGATGCATAGGCGATCCACCGGCCGTCGGGCGACCAGTTGAAGGTCGGCGGGTAGAAGTGGTCGTCGAGCACGATCTCGTTGCCGCCCTCGGCATCCGCGACCACGAGTTGCCCCTTGGCGCGGACGAATGCGATCCGTTTGCCGTCGGGCGAGAATTGCGGGTCCTGCTCGTTCTCCGGTCCGTTGGCAACCGGGCGGGTGGTGAAATCGAAGCTGTCGGTCCACGCCAGCTCCTCGTCGGCGCGGGAGATGGAAATAAGGTCGAAATTGCCGTTGCGGGCAGAGGCGAAGACGATGGACTTCCCATCGGGGGCCCAACGGGGCTGTTGCTCCCTCTCGGGCGTCGTGGTGAGGCGGACCGTCGGCGGCTTCGCGATCTCCTGATCCTCTTTGGAAACGATGTCGGTGACGAAGAGATCACCGTGGATGACAAAGGCCGCGAGCTTGCCGTCGGGGCTGACGGTGAGATCCGTTGCGCCGTCAGACTCGGTCCGCCTCTCGATGGCGTTGACGACGAGATCGGCGGGGACATCGATGGTCAACCGAGCCGGGATCGGGTTCGCTGGAGAAACCGTCCAGAGTCCGTCTTCAAACTCATAGGCGATGAGGGATCCGTCGGCCGACGCCCTGGGAAAACGGACCGCCGATCCCCGGTGGTCCGTGAGCGGGGTGACCGCGCCGCTCGTGATGTCGAGCTTGAATACGTTCTTGCGACCGTTCCGGCTCGACAGGAAGCTGACGGTCTCGGAATCGAGCCATGACGGGTTGTCGTCGTCGCCGTCGAACTCGGTGAGCCGGCGATAGTCGCCATCGCCCCTGGTCAGCCAGAGGTCGCGGTTCGCCGAGCCGCGATAACCGCGACGGGTCCACTTGGTGGCGCCGCGGACCATCGCCAGAGTCACGCCGTCGGGCGAAAATGCCGCCTGCTCGGCAAAGGCGTTCTGAAGCATGGCCGGAGTGCCCCCCGCGATGGGGACCGTCCAGAGCTGAGGCATCCAACGGATGCCCATGGCGCGGTTGGATGTGAACAGTACGGCCTCGCCGTCCGGCGTGAAACCGTAGGGGATATCGGTCACCGAGGCGAAGGTGAGACGCGTGGGCGGCGCGCTGCCGTCGACGGGCATGACGAAGACATCCGCGTTGCCGTGGCGATCGGAAGCAAAGGCGATGAGACGGCCGTCCCTCGACCAGACCGGGTGGCGCTCATCGGCCGGGTGTGCCGTGATCCGCCTCGCTTCACCACCGGCGGCCGGAACCAGCCAGAGGTCGCCCTGCCAGGAGAAGGCAATCTGAGAGGCGTCCGGCGACGGCGCCGGGTGGCGCGGCAGGGGCGCGTCGGCGGCCGAGGACGCGGCGGCGATTCCCAGACTCATGACGATGGCAAGCGGGGTGTTCAGACGCATGTGATGTCTCCTCCGAATTTGACGGCCCGTGGCCGTCGAGGTTAGCAGACCAAGGAGCCGGATTCCCGGGCAACGAGCGCCTGCAGACGAAAAGGCGCACGCATCCGTTGATCACGACCGCCCGAATGACCGTACGAAGTTTTTTGTCACAGGTTTGTAGAAATCGGTGAGAGGTGAGGATTTCGGGTGGAAACTGGGAAGAGAGCTCCGATCTTCGAACAACCCGAACCCGCGGAGGCGACCATGAAAGAGAAAGTCGTACTTGCCGCCGTCATCGGTTGTTGTCTGGCGGGATCCGCCTGCGCGCCCGAGCCCGTTGTCGGTGTGCTCATCCCGGAGAGCGGTCACGCAGGGGCCTACGGCCACGCGGTCAACAACGGAATTCGTCTGGCGTTGAACGAGGCGCGGGAGTCAAGGGCTCTCCCCGAGAACTTCCAACTCATCGAGGCCGACACCGCTTCGCGGCCGGATCAAGCCGCCAGCGAACTCCGACGACTCGCTTCGACTCTCCATGTCGAGCTCGTCGTCGGAGGGGTGACCACCGAAGAGGCCCTCGCGATCTTGCCGGTGGTCGAGGACGAGAAGGTGGTCTGTCTCTCGCCGTCGGCCACGGCGAGCAGCCTGACCGGCAGGAGTCCCTATTTCTTCCGTCTCTTCGCCACCGACGAGGTCGAAGGAAGCACCGCCGCTCGCTATCTTCACGAAATCCGATCCGTCCGAACGGTCCTCGTGATCACCGACGATTCGACCTTCTCGCGCGGTCTCGAGACCGAGTTCCGCCAGCACTATCAGCTCCGTTTGGGGGGCGAAATCGTGGCGACGATCCATGACGAACTCGAGTGGTGGAAGCGCAAGGCGACCGACATGGTCAACGCCCACGAGCCCGAGGCGGTCTATATCGTCGGCCACGCCGATCACATCCTCTCGAGCCTCGAACTGCTCCGGGAAATCGGCTACGAGGGTGTGAAATGCACGACCTCCGCGGTCTACCTCGCCGAGCTTCTCGAACAGGGGAATCCGGCCCTTGAAGGTGTCGTGTTTCCGCTCACCGCCCTGAGAACATGTGGACCGGAAACCGACAACGCCCGTGAATGCCCGTTTGTGGACCGCTACCAGGACGAGTACGGCAGCCGACCGGACTTCTATGCGGCCCACGGGTATGACGCCATGCGGGTCGCCCTGCGTGCACTCGTCGATGCGCGGTCGGTCGACGTCAGCGAGCTCCGTCGTTACATGCGCGTCGGGCTTCAGGAGTTTGACGGCGTCACCGGTACCATCGCCTTCGATGAGCGCGGCGATGTTCGTCGCTACCCGACCATGCACACCATCTGGAACGGTCGGGTGGTGCAGTGCGGGTGGCTCCGCGAGATGAACAGACTCCAGCTCAAGCAGCTCATCGAGGGGATCACTCCGACCGGGGTTCACTCACCGTCACCGGTCCTCCGGCTCGAGGTGTAGGCTCCGTCGCAGTTTCACCACAGAGGCACAGAGATACAGAGACATAGAGACATAGAGACGGCACAGAGTCATCGCACCATCGCAGATTTAACGCAGAGGCGCAGAGGCGCAGAGACATCGCACCATCGCAATTGAACCGCAAAGGCGCAAAGGCGCAAAGACATCGCAAAGCATCGCACCCGATCCGGGCGGCGGAGTCGATGGCAGTTTTCAACCGCCACCACCGTGGAATCGTGCTGTCGTTTCGAACGCAAGCGTTCGTCCCGCCAGCCCGATCCCACGGCCGTTGTGCGCGGCGCACAGCGGCTCCGCCTGGGTTTCGCTCGCTATTATCATCCTCGAACAAACAGAAGGTATCGAGCATCAATAACTGAAAACTCGAGCGGTACGGCATCCATCAAATTGAGGAGGCCGGACGGTCGGGCCGTAGGCACGATCCAAGATTCGAGAGTTTCGCTTCAGAAGCGCCGCGTTTCTGAATCGAAGCTCCCGGGTCTTGGGTTCTCGGCCCCTGGCCGAGGACAACCGACCGGCCGGCTGGCGACTCTCGAAACGATACAGTCGACCTCCGCAGTGGGCCCGAACTCTGCGCCTCTGCGTCTCTGCGTTGGAATTGCGATGGTGCGATGCTCTGCGTACTTGGCGTCTTCGCGGTGAAGATTGTGATGGTGCGATGTCTCTGTGTCCTTGCGGTTCATTCTCTCCGCTGTGTTAATCTTCGCCGGTTGTGACACAGGGTAGAAAGTGGTTTCCGTGGGTCGGATGGGCGGTGGTCATCGCCCTGCTGGTTGCCTTTTTCTGGGGGCTCGACCGACGTTCGCGTCTCGAGTCCTCGGGGCAGAAGGCGGTCCAGATGCTCTTTGTCCCGTCGGTGGAACAGGGCACCCTGGTCCGTCGCGGCGATGAGCTCGCCCGGTTTGTCCGGGCCGACAGCGGTCTGACACTCAGGTCCCAGGTTCCCACCAGCTACGCGGCGGTCATCGAGGCCCTGGGCGCGGGACAGGCCGATGTCGCCTGGATCCCCGCCTTCGCCTATGTCCTGGCCAACGCGCGCTACGGCGCCGAGGCCCGGCTCCAGGTCGTGCGGTCCGTGGACCGGTACGGAGTCATCGTCACCCGAACCGGCGGCGGAGAGCCTGATCGGCTCGAGAATCTGGTCGACGCCAGGATCGCCTTTCCCGCGACCATCCGCGGCCGGCTGCGGGCGATGCTCGTCGAGCTCCTCGACGAGTACGCCCCCGGTTGGGTCGAGGTGTCCGTCGCCGACGACAAGGAAGCCGTGTGGTATCTCGCCGAACGCCGGGACGGCGTCGTCGCGGCGGCGAGCCGGTACGTGACTTCGGGTCCGAACGATCTGGTCGGCGACGGCCGCAAGGAGCTCGAGTACGATCGGCCCGGAACCATGCTCGAAACCAGGATCGTCCACCGGACCGAGCAGGCGGCGCCCGAGCTCTCCAAGGTCTACTACGGTTGCGTCATGACCCGCTCCGATACCGGGATCAACCGTCTCGAGGACCTCAACGGCAAAACCTTCGCCTTTTCGGACGAAACCTCCACCTCGGGTCATATCTTCGCCCGGGCGCTGCTCCAGAGGAACAACGTCGAGCTCGGACACGTCTTCTTTGCCGGCGGCCACCCCAATGCGGTGCGCGCGGTGGAAGACGGCAAGGTCGCGGGGGGCGCCTCGTTCTACTCGCCGCCGTCGGCCGCCAATGAGCGCGACGGCACCAAGGTCGGCGATGCGCGGTTTCTCATCCTCAAGAACATGGCCGACCAGGAAACCCGCGACGCCTTTCTCGAGAGCGTGCGGGTGATCGCGCTGACCGATCCCATCCCCAACGATGTCTGCTGCGTTCGCCGCGGTTTTCCCGAGTCCACCTGGCGCGACTTCGAGGCCTCGCTCAACCGTTTCCTCGAAACGCCCGACGGCCAGGGGGCCTACTACGACCTCGTCGCCGGCGTGGCGGCGGCGCCGTGCACCGACGCTGATTTCGACGGGTTCAGGGACGCCCTCAAGAAGACCGGCGTCAGCGCCTCGAAGCTCCTCGAGGCGGCCGAGGCCAATCTGGAACAAAAGAGGGCGAAGCAGGGGAGCGGGTCGTGACGGCCTCGGCCGCGATCCGGGTC
This sequence comes from uncultured Acidobacteriota bacterium, assembly GCA_963823445.1. GTDB lineage: Bacteria > Acidobacteriota > Thermoanaerobaculia > Thermoanaerobaculales > Sulfomarinibacteraceae > JAHECW01. The sequence continues at coordinate 52,829 of CAWGLT010000007.1, read as the reverse complement.
GAGAATCTCGGGATGGTCTATCCGGGTGGCGTGCGGGCGTTGGAGGGCGTCTCACTCGAGGTCCACACCGGCGAGTTCCTCGCGGTGCTCGGTTTGTCGGGTTCGGGGAAATCCACCCTTCTGCGGTGCATCAACCGGCTCATCAATCCCACCGAAGGGCGGGTCTGGATCCTCGGCGAAGAGATCACCGGAGCCAAGGGCTTGAGGCTGCGAGAAATGCGCCGCCAGGGTGCGATGATCTTCCAGCAGTTCAATCTGGTGAAACGGCACACGGTGCTCATGAATGTACTCTCGGGCGCCCTCGGTCGGAGCCCGTTGGTTCCGAGCTTGATGCTCTCGTTTTCGTCGGAAGAACGGGCGCGGGCCATCGCCTGCCTCGAACGGGTGGGTCTGGCAGACCGTTTCTCGAGCCGCGCGGACGCCCTGTCGGGCGGCCAACAGCAGCGCGTCGCCATCGCCCGCGCGCTCATGCAGGAGCCGCGTCTCATCCTCGCCGACGAACCGGTGGCGTCGCTCGACCCGGCGCTGCGGCACTCGGTGATGCGGCACATCGAGGCCCTCAACCGCGAAGAGGGCATGACGGTCGTGTGCTCGCTGCACGACATCGATCTCGTGACCCGCTACGCCACCCGCATGGTCGCCCTGAGAGACGGCCGGCTGGTCTGGGAAGGCGTGCCCGCCGAGTTCGACAGATCGACCTTCAAAGAGATCTACGGCGAGGATGCCCAGCCGGCGTCCAACACGGGTTTCTGATGGGCTGGAAGGACGATCTCGCGGTGCGCAGAGCCGTCCTCCAGAAGAGCGTCGATCGACTCCAGGCAACGATCCTCGACGCGGTGCTTCTCGGCATCACCCTGCTCATGCTCGAGTTCCTCGTTGTCGCCTTCTCCGGAAGGCGCGGTCCGACGGGCCTGCTCTTGTCCGCCGAACAGATCCTCGACCTGCTGCACTATTCGCGGGCGTCGCTGGGCGGCCTCATTCTCGCCCTGGTGTGGAATCTCTTCTACCGCCACCTCGGCGCCTCGCCGGGTCGGGCGTGGGTTCGCGGCGTCCCCGATTGGGAAGCGGCCCTCGAGTGGAATGAGACGCTTCGCGGTTGGTTCGTCGCCGTCTTCATCGAACTCACCTTCTTCTCCGGATGGCTCATCACCGAGCTCGATCTCCTCACCTTCCTGACCAAGTTCGGCAAGGCCGCCGATATCGTCCGCGGTCTCATGCACCCGTCCGGAGCGGTCCTCCACGAGGGTCTCGTCCTGCTGGTCCAGACCATCTTCCTCGCCTTCATGGCGACCGCCTTCGCGATCCCCGTGGCCTTCGTCCTGGCGTTCCCGTCGGCGCGCAACCTCACCAGGCACAGCCTGGCGGCGAGGATCGCCTACACCGCCTCGCGCACCTTCATGAACTTCGTCCGCGCGGTGGAGCCGTTGGTCTGGGCCCTCATCTTCATCTCGTGGGTGGGGATCGGGCCCTTTGCCGGGGTTCTCGCCCTCTGGGTGCACTCGGTGGCGGCGCTGACCAAGCTCTACTCCGAGCAGATCGAGAGCATCGACACGGGACCCATGGAGGCCATCGCCGCCACCGGGGCATCCGGCCTCCAGATCCTCCGCTACGGCGTCGTGCCGCAGGTCATCCCACCCTTCCTGAGCTTCACCATCTACCGCTGGGACATCAATGTCCGGATGTCGACCATCATCGGATTCGTCGGCGGCGGCGGGATCGGCTATATCCTCAAACCGAGGGTCGATCTCGGTGAGTGGGGCGAGGTCGGCACCCTCGTTCTCCTCATCGCCGGCACCGTCTGGCTCATGGACGTCATCTCGGCCAAGATCCGCGAGCGGATCGTTTAGGCCGTGAATTGCCCGCGATCAGTGGGCGGTGCGTGATTCCAGCTCTCCGGCCTCGATGGGGATGAAGAGTGTGTTCTCAGGGGTCGGCAGGGGGCAGGTGGCGAAGGGCGTGAAGGCGCACGGTGGGTTGGTGGCGAGGTTGAAGTCGAGGATGACCTCGTTCGACCCTGCGATCAGGGCGGCGTCGAGGAATCGCCCGGCGCCGTAGGTCGTGTCGCCGGAGGTCGCGTCGCGGAAGACGATGAAGAGCTCCCGGTCTTCGGGGCTCGAGATGTAGGGCTCGAGGGCGACCGTCTCGCCGCCGACCTCGAATCGCAGGAGGCCCGGTGCGAGCATCATCGACGGTTCACCGATGACGGTCGGGATCGCGACCTCTCTCGGTTCCGGGTAGGCCTCCAACCGCGCCGTGACCCGGAACCCGGGATCGATGGGGTAGCGCTCGAGACCGGGAAAATCGCGGCGGGTGGGGGATTCGGGGTCTTTGACCCGGACACCGATCCGGTCGCCGCGGGCGATGAGGTAAAAGACCACCCGGCCGGACCGCAGGAGATCCGGCGCCCCGGTGTCGTCCGCTGCGAGCGCCTTTTCGACCGCGGGTTCGTTGTTGACCGTGAGATTGCCGTCGGGCGCCGGCAGCAGGGTGACAACGCCGTCCGGGCCGAGATGGAGCGACCCGGCCACCGTCTCACCGTCGGGGAGACGGACCCGGGCGTCGGGCGAAGAACCGACGATGTTGGCGCCGGATTCCAGCCAGTACAGCCCGGTCAGAGTGAGCCAACCGTCGTCGGCGGTGAGGCGGGCCTCGCGCTCGGCCCAGGCGGCCTCGATCTCGGCCCGGTAGGCCGGGTCGATGGGCGGCGGCGAGTCGGCGCAGGAGACGACGATCAGGACGGACGCAAGGAGGACGATGGTGGGGGAGTTGCGCATCCCCGTGTTGTACCACAGGTCCGCGACGCGAAGACCGAAACTGCTGCTGCGCGCTACTCCCACCGCAGGGCGTCGATGGGGTTGAGCTTCGCGGCGCGCTCGGCGGGATACAGACCCGACACGATCCCGACCGCCATGGAGACGCCGAAGGCGAGCGCCACCGACCAGAGGGTGACCACGGTCGACCACCCCGCGGATACCGCGACGACCTTGGAGATTGCCAGTCCGACCATCACCCCGACGAGGCCGCCGAGGATGCTGATGGTAAAGCTCTCCATGAGAAACAGGGTTCGGATGTCGACCTGGCGGGCGCCGACGGCCCGGCGAACGCCGATTTCACGGGTTCGCTCGAAGACCGTCGCGAGCATGATGTTGGCGATGCCGATGCCTCCGACGAGCAGCGAAATTCCCGCGATCGCCCCCATGACGATGTTGAAGAGCCTTTGAGTCTTGCGGCTCTGCTCGAGCAGGGCTTCCGGGACCACGAGCTCGAAGTCCTCTTCGCCTCCATGGAGGCGAGCCAAGAGCTCCTCCACCAGGCGGGCGGTATCGCCGGGAGAGGCGGAGGGATCGAGGCGGACGATGATCTCGTCCAGCGGCGCCTCGAGGAGGGGAAGATCGAGCTTGCGGATGGCAGTGGAAACCGGCAGGTAGATGTCGAGATCGGTGGATCCTACGGCCACGCCCTGGACCGAAGAGACTCCGCCTGATCCGGCCAAAATGCCGATGACCTCGAGCCAGAGTCCGTTGACCTTGAGAACACGGCCGACCGCTTCTTCGTAGCCGAAGAGTTCGCGGCGGACGCTCTCCCCGATGACGCAGACCTGGGCGTGCCGGGCGACATCCAGGCCGTCGAAGAAGCGGCCCACATTCACCTGGAGGTTCGTGAGCTCGGCGAAGGAGGCATCGACGCCGTGGGCGGTGGCTTTGACCGTCCGTCCCCCTGACAGGACGGTGTAGGGGTCGATCTCGACGCGTGCGCAGGTGCGTTCGACGCCGGGGATGGCGTCTGCGATGGCCACCGCATCCCGGGGCGAAACGCCGGGTGAGGTCTCTCGAACCTCCTGCAGCTCCTCGTCGCGCATTTCCACGTCCCGGACCAGAATGTTCCGGACGCCGAGCCGCTCGATCATCTCCATGGCCTGCCGTTCGGCGCCCTCGCCGATGGAGAGCATGGCGATGACCGCGCCGACCCCGAAGATCATCCCGAGCATGGTCAGCACGGAGCGCAACTTGTGCGTCGAGAGATTCTCAATAGCGGTTGTGAAGGCATCTCGCAGAGTCACGATGCACCACCGGGGAGGACCGGCCCCACTGATTCCTGGCTGGAGTCGCTCCGGTCTTCGATGGAGGTGGGATCTCGCAGCGCGACGATATCGCCGTCTTCGAGCCCGGAGGTCACCACCACCCTTCCGAATGCGGCGGGCCCGAGCTCGACCTCGGTGGTCGCGAACTCACCCCGTTCCCAACGGTAGACGACGGTGGTTCCATCGATGTTGCAGATCGCCTGACGGGGAACGGTGATGGCAGAATCGAGGTCGGCGATGGTGATTTCCGCGTGGACACGTGATCCGGGTTTCATCCATTCGGCGTCGGTGTGTTCGAGGGCGAGCACGGTACGGAAATACTGGACCGGGACCCGACGGTTTCTGCGGCCGGCCATGGGATCGATGCTCTTGAGCGTCGCCGGGTAGCTCACGCCGGGGTCGGCCTCGAGCCAGACGGTCGCGGTCTGGCCCGGTTCGAGATCGCCGGCATCGGCCTCGAGAACAAAGACCTCGGCCTGCATTTCGGTGAGATCCGGGATTCTGGCGAGGGGGTGCCCGGGCCAGACCGTGTCGCCCACCCGCACCGGGTTACCGCGCCAGTCGCGATCCACCATGACGATTCCCCCGTGAGGGGATCGAACTTCGAGAGCCGCGAGACCCTCGTCCGCCTGCTCGACCTTGATGTCCGCCTTGCGCCGCTCGATGGAGAGCAGCTCGATCTCGGCTTCGGAGAGTCGATCCACGATGTCCTGCGACTCTCGGGCGTGGTCGGCGCGGGTTTCCGCGAGCTCGGTGTCGATCTGCGATTCGACGATCTCGATCTTCGAATACACTTGATTGTCGGTGGACTGGAACTCCCGCGCCACCTCGAGCTCCCGATCCGCCACGTCGGCGTCGCGATCGAGCTTGCCGACATTGACTTCGCGCGAGGTCTTGGCGCTGCCGAGACGGTGGTCGCTGATCCTCTGGTCGGAGAGCCCGTCCTCCCGGTCCTTCTCGAGCTGACTCGCATCGAATTTCGCGATGACTTCGTTTTCCTCGACGACCGCACCATCCTCCACCAGCCAGGCGAGGGTGAACGGCATTTGGGGTTTCACGGGAGCTGTGAGCGGGGTGCTCCGGACTGCGGCGAGATTGCCTTCGGCGGTGACCCGCGCCCGAAATGGACCGTTCTTGACCCGGAGGGTCGGCACGGTGGGTTTCGATCGATTGAGAAGGCCGGGAACCACTACGGTGGCAACGACCAGGATGGCGGCCAGGGCGATCCCGATGAGGGCGATCCTCCGCGTCATTCTCGTCCCTCCAGGGAAACGAGATCGCCGGGTTCCAGCCCTTCAATGACCTGGACCCGCTCGGAGTTGCGATCGCCGAGGATCAGAGGGACGGCCCGCCAACCGGTGAGGCCGCGCCGGTAGGCCACGGTGGCGCCGTTTTCGCGGAAGACGGCTTCCACCGGAATCAGGATGACGTCGATGTGGCGATCGACCTCGATTTCACCGCGGACCCGCATTCCGGGGCGCATCCGTTCGGGATCGGTCTCCTCGAGCGAGAGGGTGAGGTGAACGATCTTGAGCGGGTTGCGCCAGCTCTTCTCCTGGACGGCCCTCGAGATGGACTCCACCACCGCGCGGTACTCGTGGTCGGGGTGCGCGTCGAGGTGGAGCTTGACCGGCTGACCCTCACGGATACGGCCGGCTTCGGCTTCCTCGACCTCACCGTCGGCCTCCATCCGGCTGAGATCCGGAATCTCGATGACCTGTTCGGCGACCCAGCAGGAATCGCCCACTTTCTTCTTCTCATTCCGCCAGTCGGCGACGTGGATGACGATCCCGTCGCGGGGCGCCGTCCGCTGCATCCGGCCGATCCCGTCCTGAATATCCTGTACCTCGGACTCGACCTGGGCAAGGGTCGCCTGAAGGACCCCCAGCTCCTCGTCGCCTGCCCGCCTCGTGGCGTCGATTCGTTGTTTGACGAGACCTACCTCGAGCTCCGCGAACTCGAGATCCAGACGGGCTTTGGCGACCTCGTTGTTCGAACGGAGACCGGTGGGCTGGTCGGCAATGAGTCGTGACTTGCGAAGCCTGGCTTCGACCTCGGCGAGGGCGAGGCGATCGTTGGCCACGGTGACCGCGATGTCCACCTTCTTTTTTTCCACCTCGGTGCGGGCTGAATCGAGATCGGCGAGCTTGCTCTGGAGCCGTTGCTGAAGCTCCGAAGGGTCAAAGCCGATCACCGGCTCACCGGTTTTGACCTCGGTGCCCTCGTCGACCATCATGGCGATCTTGAACTGCCACACATCGCGGACCTGAGGCGGGCCGAGAACCGACGATTCCACCGCTCGCAGGGTCCCGGTGACCTCGACTTCGATCACCAGGTCTCCACGCTCGGTCCGTCGGCATCCGGGGGGTTCCTGCAGCAGGTTCCAGACCAAACGCCCTGTGCCGAGCAGCACAACGACGGTCAGGGCGGCGATGATGACTCTGCGGCGCATCAGGAGGGACGCTCCGTGATCGGGGCAAGCCTGGTTCCCTCGCCGAGTCCGCCCGCGAGGATGCAGTTCTGGGCCGAGCATGCGCCGATCTCGACCTCCGCCCAGGTCCCGTTGCGAAGAAGCGCGCGAGGAGGTTTCGAACTCAGATCGAGGGCGGTTCTCGGGATGAGAAGGCTCTCATCGGAGCGCGACTCGACCTCCACCAGGACCGACATGCCGGGAACGAGCAGGACCCCGCCGAAGTCGCTCCCGATTTCAACGGTCACGTCAAATCCGCGTCGTTCGGAGAAGATCCTCTGCTCGCGGGCGATGGGGGTGATCTCGCTGATCCGTCCCTCGATCTGGAGCCCCGGTTCGATATCCGGGGTGCAGCGGGCGGGCATCCCGACATCGAGAACCCCGTCATCGACATCGCTGAGGGTGGCGCGCACCCGGAGTCGCTGGAGGTCCGGGATCCTGAGGACCGTCCAACCGGGGAAGACGGTGTCGCCGATCTGGTACTTGCGGTCCTCCCACGGGTGCTCGTCGACGACGATGATCCCGTCGCGCGGGGCCGTGAGGACAAGCGCCTCGAGGGCCTCCTCGGCGACGGACAACTCGCGCTCCACCTTTCGGTACTGCTCCGCGGAGACTCGATTTTCGGACTCCACCGCTGAGTTGGTGGAGCGAAGGTCGGCCAACGCCTTCTCGTGACCCGCCCGGGCCTTTGTTTCAGCCAGCTCGAAGCTGCTGTGGTCGTATCGACTTCGAACCGAAGGGGGAATGGAAGCGTCGATCTCGGCTTTGGCGAGAGCGATGCGAGCGCGTTCGACGGCCGCTTCGGCCTCACGAAGTCGGGCTTCACCCTGGGCGCGGGTCTGGAGCAGCGTCCGCTGGCTCCGTTGTAGGGCTGTGCGTTGCTGGTCGAGGTTGGCGGTGAAGGACGAATTGTCGAACTCGAGCACCGTCTCTCCCTCGGCGACCATGGCGCCGTCGGGCGCCACCCACTGGATCTGGAGGCGATGCTCGCGGGTTTGGGGAACCTTGATTTCCGCGCCTTCCACAGCCTCCAGGAATCCGGTCAGTAAATGGCGTTGAACCAGTGCTCCTCGCGAGACACGAAGATCCGATCGGGAGGGGTTCGCTCTCCGGTCTCCTACGCACCCGGCAGTCCCGGCCACCATGCCCAGAACGAGCATGCTGACGGCGAGCATGCCGAGGGCGAGCCGCCGACCTTGTTGAGATTGTCCATTCACGATCACGACTATTCTACGTGAGATTCACGCCGGATGTCTGTCTCGACACCGGTGCGACGCAACGGAAGTGCTCGGCCGAAGGTGATTTGGATCAGAGCTGAGCACGGTGCTATTTCTGCGTTCCGCGTTCATATCCCGTCTCAAGCGCAAAGACGCCAAGGCGCGAAGCATGCGCCAAGCCGCCGCATTCAAACTCATCGCAGGGTTCCATCAGGAACTAGCCCGCTCTTCTCACCAGCTGTCGGCTGCGGCCGGCGATGCACTGCACCCAGCTTGGCTTTCTCACCTCCGGGTGCTCGACGTACTGTCAAGTACGCCTGCGCGCCCCTCGGATCGAAAACCCAGCTGGGCACAGCACCTCGCCGACCTCGCAACGAAACCCGGTGAGAAGTGCGGGCTAGAGCATGCAAACGATTCCCATGGGGCAGGGAGTTTGTGATGAGAGCCGGGGGAGACCGTACCATCCCATACGCCTCAAATGAGATGGACGACTCTGTGAAAACGGGTGGTCCACTCTTGATTGAGATGTCTTGGCGATTCCTTTGCGTCTTCGCGCCTTCGCGCTTGCGACGGTCGCTAGCCGTGGATCGCCCGCTTGTCCACCGCGAGAGCCGCCTCTTTGACCACCTCGGCCAGCGTCGGGTGGGCGTGGCAGGTCCGCGCGAGATCTTCGGCGGAAGCCCGGAATTCCATGGCCAGGGCGGCCTCGGCGATGAGGTCCGAGACCCGCGGACCCACCATGTGGACCCCGAGGATCTCGTCGGTCTCCTTGTCGGCGAGGATCTTGACCATCCCGGTCTCGTTGCCCAGGCTTTTGGCGCGTCCGTTGGCTTTGAACATGAACCGGCCGGTGTTGAAGGGAATCCCGGCGTCCTTGAGCTCGGCCTCGGTGCGGCCGACCGCGGCGAGTTCAGGGTCGGTGTAGACGACGTTGGGAACGACGCCGTAGTTGACGTGACCCGGCATTCCGGCGATGCGTTCGGCGACGGCCACTCCCTCTTCCTCGGCCTTGTGCGCGAGCATGGGGCCCCGGACGAGATCGCCGATGGCGTAAATGCCGGAGACACTGGTCTGGAGATGGTCGTCGACCGCCACGCGGCCGGTCTCGTCGAGCTTGACACCGACGGTCTCGAGACCCGCACCGTTGGTCACCGGGCGGCGACCGACGGCGACGAGGACCCGGTCGCACTCGATGGTCTCGGTACCGGTCTTGGCGTTCTCGACGGTGAGTTTGACCTTGGACTTCATGACCTTGGCGGCGGTGACCGTGGTCTCGAGCCGAATCTCGAGGCCTTGTTCGGTGAGCGCACGCTCGAGAGTCTTGGCCATCTGCTTGTCGGCGAAGGGAGTGACGGTCGGAAGCATCTCGATGACGGTGACCCGTGCGCCGAGGCGTCGCCAGACGCTGCCGAGCTCGAGCCCGACGGCGCCTGCGCCGATGACGACGAGGTGTTCGGGCACCGAATCGAAGGCCAACGCCTCGGTGGAGGAGACCACCCGATCGCCGTCGATGGGCAGGAAAGGAAGGTCGATGACGGTGGAGCCCATGGCGAGGCAGATGTGTTGCGCCCCGATTTCGGTCGCACCGTCGGCGCCGTGGACCACGACCTTCTGAGGCGTGGCGAGTTCGCCGCGGCCGGCGAAGACCTCCACCTTGTTCTTCTTCATCAGCATTGCGACGCCGCCGGTGAGCTCACCGACGATGCGGTCTTTCCTCGCCATCATGGCGCCGAGATCGAGACCGATGTCGCCGATGACGACGCCGTGGTCGCCGGCGTGGTTCATCGTCTCTTCAAAGACCTCCGATGACTCGAGGAGTGCCTTGGATGGAATGCAGCCGACGTTGAGGCAGGTCCCGCCGAGGGTTGCGCGCTCCTCGACGAGCGCGACTTTCATGCCGAGTTGTGCCGCTCGGATGGCGCAGACATAGCCGCCGGGGCCGGCGCCGATGACCGCCAGGTCGAAGTTCCCCATGACTCAGACCTCCAGGATCAGACGTTCGGGGTTTTCGAGACATTCGACGATCCGTTTGAGGAACGTCACCGCCTCTTTGCCGTCGATGAGCCGGTGGTCGTACGAAACGGCGAGGTTCATCATCGGCCTGATGACGATCTCGTCGTCCACCACGATCGGGCGTTTCTTGATGCTGTGCATCCCCAGGATCGCGCTGCCCGGCGGGTTGAGAATCGGTGTCGAGAGCAGCGACCCGAAGATGCCGCCGTTGGTGATGGTGAAGACCGCGCCCTGGAGATCGGCGATTACGAGGGTCCGGTCGCGGGCCCTGGCCGCGAGATGAGCGATGGTGGTTTCGACTCCGGCCAGAGACAGACGATCGGCGTCGCGGATAACGGGCACCACGAGGCCGGCCTCGCTGCTCACCGCGATCCCGATGTCGTAGTAGTGGTTGGAGATGATCTCGTCGTCCTCGATGAAGGCGTTGACCTCGGGGACGGTCTTGAGCCCGTCGACCACGGCTTTGACAAAGAACGACATGAAACCGAGCTTGACTCCGTGTTTTTGCACGAAGCTCTCCTGGTATTGCGAGCGGAGCGCCATGATCCGACTCATATCGACCTCGTTGAAGGTCGTGAGCATGGCGGTGGTCTGCTGAACTTCGACCAACCGCTCGGCCAGCCGTTGGCGGAGGCGTGACATGGGTTTTCGGCTCTGTCGCTGTCCGGAATCGCCGACGGCGACAATTTTGGCGGTCGGCGCTGGAGCCTTTGGACCCTCTCGTGGCGGCTCCGGCGACGGCGTTTCAGGCGCCGGCGCCGGGTTCTCGATGAAGGCCAGGACATCACCCTTGAGAATCCGGCCGTCCTTGCCCGTGCCCTCGATGGCGGCGGGATCCAGGGAGTGCTCCACGACGAGGCGGCGCACCGCCGGGGAGAGTTGATCCAACACGGCGGCATCGGCCGCGCCCGTCACCGCCGCGACCGGCTCGTCGGCCGCGGTCGGCGCCGGAGCCGCCGGCGGTCCGGCGGATTTCTCTTGCGCCGGCGGCGGGGAATCTGAAGCCGCGCTCGGGTCGATTCGCGCCACGACCTGCCCGACCTCGACGGTCGAGCCTTCGGCGACGAGGATTTCGAGCCTGCCGGCCACCTCCGCGGTGACGTTCATGGTGATCTTGTCGGTCTCGAGCACGAGGAGGGGATCCTCCACCGCGACCGCCGCGCCGTCCTTCTTGGACCATTCGGCGAGAAACCCCTCGGTAATGGACTCGCCGATCTCGGGGATTTTGACGTCAACCGCCATAGCAACCTCCACGCGCCTCGCGCACATCGAGCTGAAAACGCTCGTGTTTCATCGTTCGGACCCGGTCAGACGCCGAGTGCTTCATCTACGATGGCCTGCTGCTGCTCCCGGTGCACCCTCGCCGACCCGGTGGCCGGAGACGCGCTGGGGGCACGACCGACGTATCTGACGGGGTGATCGGGGAATGCCTCGAGCAGGCGCGGCATCATGAAGCTCCAACCCCCGCGATTGGCCGTCTCCTCCTGAACCCAGGCGATCTCTTTGGCGCCGACATAGGGCTCGGTGATTCGCTGGAACATCTCCCGGTTGAACGGGTAGAACTGCTCGACCCGGACGATGGCCACATTTCCGTCACCGGCCTCTTCCCGGCCCGCCTCGAGATCGTAGAAGACCTTGCCGCTGCACAGCACCAACCGGTGGGGATCTTTCGGCGGCGTGGGGTCATCGAGGATTTCGCTGAACCGACCGTTGATGAAGTCGTTCAACGGTGATACGCACTTCGCGGCCCTGAGCAACGATTTCGGGGCCATGATGATGAGCGGTCGGCGGAGTTCTCGTTTGAGCTGTCGCCGCAGGGCGTGAAAATACTGCGCCGGCGTCGTCAGGTTGCAGACCTGGATGTTCTCCTCCGCGCAGAGCGTGAGATAGCGCTCGAGATAGGCGTTCGAGTGTTCCGGTCCCTGGCCTTCATAGCCGTGGGGAAGCAGCATCACGATCCCGCTGCCTCGTTGCCACTTGTCCAACGCGGGTGAGATGAACTGATCGATGATGACCTGGGCGCCGTTGGCGAAATCGCCGAACTGCGCCTCCCAGATCACGAGCATGTTCGGTTCCACCAGCGAGTAGCCGTAGTCGAAACCGAGAACCGCGGCCTCCGAGAGCATCGAGTTGTAGACGCAGAACCTGGCCTGGTTCTTCGAAATGTGGTTGAGCGGGACGTATATTTCCTGCGAGTGGGTGTCGTACCACGCGGCGTGGCGGTGGGAAAACGTCCCGCGGACGCTGTCCTGACCGGAGAGCCGAACCGGAAGTCCCTCCTGCAGAAGGGTTCCGAAGGCGAGGAGCTCGGCGAGCGGCCAGTCGATGTCCCCGTGCTCGTCGATGGTCTTCTTGATCGCCGGCAGCCGGCGGCCGACCTTTCGATTGAGGTTGAAACCCTCGGGGACGGTGGTCAGCGCCGCGACCACCTCATCGAGCGCGGCCGGAGAAACACCCGTGTCGCCGGAATCGAAGGAATACGGGTTGTTGAATCCGGTCCAGAGGTCGTGGAAGGCGTGGACATCGTCGGTCTCGATGGGACAGCTCTCCTGAGCCGCCCGGTGTTTCTCGATGAGAAGGCTCTGGAGCTTGTCGCGATAGTGGGCGCTTTCGTCGAGGGTGATCGCGTGCTCGCCTTCGAGTTGGAGCTGATAGAGCTCTCTCACCGAGGGCCGGTTGGCGATCTTCTGGTACATCAGCGGTTGGGTGAACGCGGGCTCGTCGCCTTCGTTGTGGCCGTGACGACGATAACCGATGATGTCCACCACGACATCGCGGTGGAATTCCTGGCGGAACCTGACCGCCAGTTCGACCACCCAGGCGACCGCCTCGGGGGCATCGCCGTTGACGTGAAAGATCGGCGCTTCCACGAGCTTGGCGATGTCGGTTGAGTACCGCGACGATCTCGCCTCGCTGGCCGTGGTGGTGAAGCCGATCTGGTTGTTGACGATGATGTGCACGGTGCCGCCGGTGCGATATCCCGGCAGCTGCGACAGATTGAAGGTTTCCGCCACCAGACCCTGGCCGGCGAAGGCGGCGTCGCCGTGGAGGAGCAACGGGATGACTTTCGACCGCTTCCCCGCATCGTTGCGGCGGCGTTGCTTGGCCCGTGCGCGGCCCTCGACGACCGGGTCGACCGCCTCGAGATGGCTCGGGTTGGCGGTCAGGCTGAGATGTACCTGCCGCCCCGAGCTCGTCGTGTAGTCGGACGAATAGCCCCGGTGATACTTGACATCGCCATCGGCGTAATCGGTGGTTCTGAGGTTGTCCTCGAACTCGTGGAACACCAGATCGAGGGGTTTGCCGAGAATGTTGACCAGCACGTTGAGGCGGCCGCGGTGGGCCATCCCCATCACGATCTCCTCGGCGCCGGTTTCCGCGGCGGCGTCGAGAAAGGTATGGAGAGCCGGGATCACCGCCTCGACCCCCTCGAGGGAGAAGCGTTTCTGGCCCTGGTAGCGGGTGTTGAGAAACGACTCGAAGGCCTCGGCGTGCATGAGCTGCTCGAGGATCCGGCGTTTCTTGTCGTTGGCCACCTCGGGCTCGTTGAGAACCGGCTCCATCTGGTTCTGAAGCCACCGGCGAACCTCGCGATCCTGGATGTGGATGTACTCGACCCCGATCTTCCGGCAGTAGCAGTCGCGAAGGTAGGCGATGAGTTCGCGCAGGGTGATCCGGGTCGGCCCACCGAGGTGGCCGGTGTCGTAAACCCGATCGAGGTGTTTTTCGCTGAGGCCGTGGGTCTCGAGGTCGAAAATCGGGTCGTGGAGATCGCCTTCACCGAGGGGGTCGAAATCGGCGATGAAGTGGCCGACGTTGCGATAGGCGAAAATGAGCCCGGCGACCCTGCTCTGATCGGCGGCCTCTTGCGACGACGGCGCCCCGGATCCGGCGCCGAGCTCGAATCCCGAGAAAAAGGCCTGCCATTCGGCCGCCAGGGAGCCCGGATCGTTCTTCCACTGCTGGTACAGCTCGTCAACGTATTCGGGACTCGATAGGAGGGCCAGACTGTCGGGACCGTTCTTGGACGATGGTTGTGCCACCCTGAGTTGCTCCTTCGCGAAAGCGTCTCCGCTACCGGTTTTGAACAGCAGTACCCCGGGGATTATGCCACCTTCGAGGCCAAAATACCCGTTCCGGCCGCCGCCGGCAGCCGAACCCCGGCCACCGCTTTCCCGTTAGACTATTCCAGGGGGAGTCATGACCAAGACATCGACCGTCGTCTGGAGTCTCATCGGAACCGTGATCGTCGAGCTCGATTTCGCCAGGTTCAGCGAACTCCACGACATCCTTCGGGGCAACAACGACGTCAATATCGAGATCGACGGTCGCTAGTCCTTGTTCGGCAGCCACTCGGGCTGCGAGATGCCGAAGGTGTGAAATCGCTCCCAGAGGCCGGGCGTCGCAGCTCTCGCCTCGGCGGCGATGATCGCCGGATCCAAAGTTGTGATCCTGTGGTCTTCCATGACGACCCGTCCGCGGGCGACCGTGTGCCGCACCGGCGTGCCGGCGACGGCGTAGACGAGGTGGGCAAAGACGTTTTCGGGCGTCACCGGGGTCGGTGGCGATTGGTCGAGGACGATGAGATCGGCGGGCGCTCCGACCTCGATGCGACCGAGCTGGGGTTCGTCCAGAAAGCTCCCCGCGACCTCGGCGTTGACCGCGAGGAGATCCGGGACGACGGTGAATCCCGCGGTGGGATCCCGTCGGCCGCCGCGGACACCGAGGAAGGCGGCGCGCAGCGAACCGAGCATCGACGACGACATGCCGTCGGTGCCGAGCCCGATCCGACAGCCATCGGCAGCCGCGCCGTCGACGTCGAGCCGGCCGACGCCGTTGTTGGCGTTGGACTCGGGGTTGTGGATGATGACCGCGCCGCGGTCCGCGAGCCGTCGTCGATCATCGCCGCCGAGGTGGATGCAGTGGACCGCCAGAGTCCGGTCGTCGATGAGTCCAAAACGTTCAAGGCGTTGGACGGGGCCGTCGCCGTAGATCACCCTGGACACTCTGAGATCGAGGGCGTCCTCGGCGATGTGGATGTGGCAGCCCATCGCAGCCGGTCGTGCGGCGGCGGCGGCCTCGAGGGTCGCGTCGTCGACGGTGAAGCTGGCGTGGAAGCCGAGCATGCCGCGGACCCGCGAATCGCTGCGCCGGCCGGCAAAGAAGGCGAGGTTTTCCTCGATCCCGGCGATGGCGCCGTCGTGACCGTTGCGATCGGTGATTTCGTAGCACAGGACGGCGGAGAGTCCGGCGCGGTCCACGGCTTCGCCGATGATCTCCAGGCTGCCGCCGATCAGAGTCGGCGACGCATGGTGGTCATAGACCGTGGTGACGCCCCAGCGGATGGAATCGGCGAGAGCCAGTTCGGCGGAGATGCGGATGGCAGCGTGATCGAGGGCGCGATCGAGACGCCACCACAGTCCGTCGAGGATCTCGCCGAAGTTCTCCATCGGGCGGCCCGGATCGAGACCGCGCGCGAGGCTCGAGTAGAAGTGGTGGTGGAGATTGACGAGACCGGGAAGGACAAGCCCCCCCCGGGCGTCGAGAACCCGGGCACCGGGGTATTTCCCGACCATGTCGGCGGCATCCCCGAGATCGAGAATCCGATCTCCCTGCCACACGACCGCGCCGTCGGCGAGCACCCGTGGCGCTCGGAAGGCGGTGACGATGGTTCCCGGGACGAGGATCGTCACCGGCGCCGGGGCGCGGGGATTCTCCCTCATTCCAGACCCCGCTGGATCCAGCGACCGCAGCCGGCCGGGGCGAAGAGCTCCCGGCCATCCTCGGCGCGCTCGAAGACCGCTTGACCTCGCACGTAGGTCGCCCGAACGCGACCGGTGAGCTCGTGTCCCTCAAACGGAGTGTGGCGGTTGAGGTTGTGGAGCTTGGAACCGATCACCCGCCAGCGGACGGTCTCGTCGAAGACCACGAAATCGGCGTCGTGGCCCTCGCGGAACGCGCCTTTTCGGTTTTCGACGCCGAAGAAGCGGGCGGGATGGGAGGCGGTGAGCTTGACCAGCTGCTCGAGGGAGATGCGGCCCGCGGCGACCCCCTCTGAGTAGAGATAGGGCAGGAGGGTTTCGACGCCCGGCACCCCGCCGTAGTCGGTCCAGATCGATCCGGTGTGCTTCTCCTCCGGCCACTGCCCCGGCGCGTGGTCGGTGGCGACAAAGAAAACCTCGCGATCGGCGAGGCCCCGCCACAGCCGATCGCGATCCGCCGCCGACTTGACCACCGGTGCGGTCTTGAGCAGAGAGCCCCTGCCGATGAGATCATCGAGGGTGAATTGGAGGAAATGGGGGCAGGTTTCGGCGGTGATCGCGACCCCGTCTCGTCGCGCCTCGGTGATGAGGTCGAGGGCGGCGCCGCTCGAGAGGTGGACGATGTGGACGCGGCCGCCCGTCGATCGGGACGCTTCGATGAGTTCCCTCACCGCCGCGACCTCGGCCAGGGTCGGGCGCGATGCGGCGTAGTCAGCCGGCTCGTTGCCGTTTCGATCACGCACCGATTTCGTGAGTTCGCGGACGACGGTCGGATCCTCGGCATGGACCCCGACCGGGATTCCGAGTTTTTCGGCGGCCTCGAGCACCTCGCGGATCTGGCCATAGTCGAGCCCGGAGAAGCTCTCCATTCCGGAGAGGCAGTAGACCTTGACGGCGCCGACGCCGGCCTCGACGAGATCGGCGAGGTTGTCACGCCAGTCTTCGTCGGCCATGGCATTGCCTGAGACTCCGCCCCAGAGCATGAAATCGACGTGGGCTTTGGTCTGGATGGCGCGGACCTTGGTCGCGAGTGCCTCGGTGTCGGTGATCGGCGGCAGGGATGTGCAAGGCATATCCACGACGCAGGTCACTCCGCCCGCCGCCGCAGCAGCGGTGCCGCTGGCGAAATCCTCACGGTGCGTGAATCCCGGATCGTCGAAATGGACATGGCCGTCAATGACACCGGGAAGCGCCAGGGCGCCGCGGAGATTGACCCACTGCTCGCCGCCGGCGGCGGTCTCGGTTCCGGCGGGGAGGATCTCCTCGAATCGGCCGTCCTCGACGACGATTTCGACGTCCTGGACCTCGTTCCCACCCGCGGGAATCCTCATGTTGACGAATCGTGTCCTCATTCAACCTCCGACGGAATCATTGTAATCGGGAGGACTCCGTATCGACAGAACATCGCACTCTTAACGCAGAGGCGAAAAGAAGCAAAGGCGCAGAGCCATCGCAATTTGGAAACGACATTGCATTTTCGGGGCAGGGCGGGTCTGGGCCCTCGTTATGGTATTTATCGGTTGAGAATTCGCTTCCACACCAGTCAGAAATCCCTCAATCTACACATCACCCGCTTTCAATTGCGATGTCTTCGTGACCCCCTCGCGTCTTCGAGTCTTCGTGTTTGCGACGTGCGATGAACAACCGTCTTCTCTCTGTGCCTCTGTGTCTCTGTGTTGAAATCACGAGCCGTTGAAGATTGGTGGTTGTGATGTGCACGGCCCTTATGGCTCGTGGATCAGCCACTCCGGCTCTGCCTCGGGCATCGGCAGGTGGGGCATCGACTCGGTCAATCCCCGAAGGAGGGAGGCCATGATCGCCGACTCAACCGTGAGGTCGACGTGCTCGCCGGCCAGTTCCTCCGCGAGGACCAACTGGCGGGTCTTGCCTGCAAACCTCCCCTGGATCGCCGTTCGGTCGTCGACTCTCAGCAGCATGAACGCGTTGTCGCTCTCGGCCTCGAAGTCGTCCCGATCGAAGAAGAGCCGTGGTTTGTCTGTGTACGGACGGCCCACCGTCGGGCAGAAGGTCGCGCAGTTGCCGCACTCGTTGCAGAAATCGGCCACCACCGCGACCTGGGGGATCTGCTCCGGGCCGCTGAACCCGGTCCGGATCGAGCCTGAAACCTCGGTCCGACGTGACGGTTCGAGGAAGTACGTCAGGATCGCCCGGTTGGGACAGACGCCGTCGCAGGTGCTGCACAGCACATCGCAATCGAGGCAACGCGCCGCCTCCCGCGCCGCCGCCTCGGGTCCGAGGGTGTCGATGACCTCGACAAATCCCATGTCGACGACGCCCTGCCGGCGAGGAACCTCCACCCGTTTCTCGCGGTGCGCTCGGCGGGCGAGGAGTTCGGCACGATCGGCACGGCTCAGCAAGAATTTCGGGAGCTCGATCCTCATCGGGAGGAAGACCGAGACCCTCGCGCTTCAAGATGGATCTCGCGATGCGCTGGCCGTCGCCGCAGGCATCGACGATATTTGACGGTCCGGGGTCGCGGAGATCGCCGCCGGCGAACACCCTGGGCAGGGAGGTCTCCAGCGTCTCCCCGTCGACCACCAGATAACCCGAAGGGGAGGTTGTGACCGTGCTGCCGGCAAAGACGCCGAGATCCGCCTGTTGGCCGATCGCCACGATGAGGGTGTCGACCTCGAGGGTGTGAACCCCACCGGGCGCCTCGACCGGACGCGGTCGCCCCGATGCATCGGGTTCTCCGAGGGTCATCGTGGCGCACTCGAGGGCGTGGATCCTCGTGTTCTCGGCGAGAATTTTCCGTGGCGCGACGAGCTCGCGGATGGTGATTCCTTCGGCGAGGAGGTCTCGGATCTCCTCGGGGTGCGCCGGCATCTCGCCGATGGTGCGGCGGTAGAGGATTTCAACCTCGCCTTGAGCGAGTCTTCGCGCCGACCGGGCGCAGTCCATGGCGACGTCGCCGCCGCCGATGACGGCGATCTTGCGACCGAGGCCGGAGGGTTCGCCGCGTCGCGTCCTCCGGAGGAAATCCAGCCCGTCGAGAACCCCGGCGGCATCTTCGCCATCGAGCCCGAGTCGCAGCCCCCGCTGGGCGCCGACCGCGACCACGACATAGGAGAACTCACCGGCGAGCATTTCATCGAGCCCGAGATCCCGCCCGACGGAAACGCCATACCTGAGCTCGACACCCAGGGCTGCGACGGCTTCGAGGTCGCGCTCGACGGCGGTTGTCGAAGCTCGGTACCCGGGGATGGTCGCAGAGACCATTCCACCGCCTTCTTCCCGCGCCTCGAAGAGGACCGTCCGGACTCCCGCACGGGCGAGAGCCGCAGCCGCGGCGAGACCGCACGGACCGGCGCCGATGACGGCGACGCTGAAGGATGCTGGATCGGACGAACCGGGCCCGGGGTCGGGACGGGCGTTGTCGGTGGCGAATCGTTTGATCTCACGGATCGCGACCGGTTGATCGAGGTGGGTCCGCAGACAGACCGGCTCGCAGGGGTGGTGGCACGCCCGGCCGAGGATGGCGGGGAGGGGGTTGTCGGCGGCGATGATCGCCGCGGCCCCGTCGACATCGCCCGCCGCCACCCGTCGCATGTAGCCGGGAACCTGTTGACTCACGCTGCAGACATCGGTGCACGGCGCTTCGATGCAATCGAAGAGCCCGAGCGAACGGCCGGTCTTGGTGTGCCGTCGCCGGTAGCTGCCGCAGGCGAGTTCGGGATCGTCGCGGAGGCTGTCGGCATAGACTTCGAGGTTGTGCCGGGCCGCCTCCCGCAGGCCGCGCGGTCCTTTGGCGCTCTTGATGATGAGTTCATCGAGATCCGCGGCGCCGGTGCGGTCGAGAGCTGAATCGATCTCCTCGAGATACTGACCGAGTCTGAGATACCCGCCCGGGCGGAGGAGATCGGAACAGATCGTAACCGGCCGCAGCCCGGAGGCGAGAAGGGCCGGCGTGTTGAACGCATCCGCCCCGCCGGCGAAGGAGACACCGATCATCCCGCCGGTGTCGTTGCCGAGTCTGCGGGCGACTTCGACCGCGAGCGCATGGAGGGGACGTCCCGAGAGATAGGCAGTGGCCTCGTCGGCCGAGAATTCCGGGCGGCGATTGACGACCGGCAGGGTGTTGCAGAGCTTGACGCCGAACCCGAGCCCTCGCTCATGACCGAATGATCGCAGCCGTTCGACAAGGGCGATGGCGTCGGGGTAGGAGATATCGCTGTCGAAAGCCGGTCGATGCGGCTCCACGCTGCTCCAGTGGAGGTGATCGACGAGAATCTCTCTCACCGTCTCGTACCCGAGGAGGGTGGGGTTGAGCTTGACCGCGGTGTGGAGGCCCCAGGATTCGAGCAGGTGTTCGCCGATGGCGCCGATCTCTTCGGGCGGGCATCCGTGGAGAGTGGAAAGGGTCACGCTGTCGGCGATTCTGCTCGGGATCGAGAGATCGAGCACCCGGGGAAATGTCTGAGCGACCTCGGCGACACAGCGGTCGAGCTCCTCGCCCGGATCGGCCATGTGCTCGAGATACCACCGCATGTTCGGCCTTGCGATGCCCTCGAGGTCGTAACCGACGCTGAGGTCGAAGACCACCCCGGGGTCGTTCCCCTCGAATCCGAGCTCGGCATGGAGGGTGTGGATCAGGATCCATGCGGTCAGATACTCGCGAAAGGACTCCCGGACCGTCAGCTCCTGGGACCACTCGATGTTGTAGCCCTCGTCCTGCATGTCGATGCAGGGTTTTGCGACCTCGATCCGGTCGAGGGTCTGGACCGTCTTGAGCTCGATGACCCGGGCGCCGCACAACCACGCGACGATGATGTTCTGCGCCAGCTGGGTGTGGGGGCCGGCGGCGACCCCGATGGGCGTCTGCAGCCGCGCGCCGCGGAGATCGAGGGCGAATCGATCGCCGCGGGTCGGCGCGAACCAGAGTTCGCTGGGGATGCCGAAGATCGAACCGGCGTTCGCCATCTCACGGGCGATCCACGCAGCCAGTCGCTCCGCCCCCAGGGGACGAAAGCGATCGTTCACGGTCCGCGCTCGAATCTTCGGGCCACGCCTCACCGCCTCCCGCTCTTGTCGTGATACATGAGGTGGTCGGCGCGGACCATCGCGGCGGAAGGATCCCCACCGGCCTGCAGCTCGGTCACGCCGATGGCGAGAGAGACGGCGGGGGTCGCGTTGTCCGAGGCGGCCATGAGGGATCGGATTCGCTCGATTCTCGGACCGACGCTCTTTTGTTCCATCTCCGGAGCGATGACGAGAAACTCGTCGCCGCCATAGCGCATGACGGCGTCCTGGGGCCGGAAGGCCTCGACGAGGAGACGGGCCAGGCGCTGCAGGACCGCGTCACCGACGGGATGGCCGAAGCGGTCGTTGATCATCTTGAAATCGTTGATGTCGACAAAAATCAGAGCCGCGCCCGTCGAGGTCGCCCGATCCATGAACGGTCGCATCGCCCGCCGATTCGCGAGACCGGTCAGCGGATCGGTGTCGACCATCTGGCTCAGGCGGTCCTGTGAATCGAGAAGCTCCCGGTTGGCGTAGCGCAGCTGCTCCTCGCTGCGATCCGCAACCGCGGCAAGACAGCTCAGCGCGAGCACGAGCTCGATCCAGGCATCGAGAAACGAGGAAACCGGCATGAACCAAACCAGCAGGGGTCTGTTGAACAGCGTCGGGGCCATGGCCACCGCGTACATGAGAAAGACTCCACTCTGGAGGAGAAACGCCCACCCGAGCCAGCGCGAGACCTGGGATCTCGGCCTTCGCAGCACGATCCAACCGCCGGCGGCGAAGAGCACTCCGACCATGACGCTCTGCGCGAACTGCGCCACCACCAGCTGTCTCGCCACCGCGGCGACCAAGGTGCTCCATACACCGATGAGGATGGCCAGGGGCGCGGGTCTGAGATGCGGCTCGGCGCCGGGCCGAACGTGATTCCGCGCACCCGAAACCATGAGTACCGCAAATGCGGTCTTGCCTGCGAGATAGAGAAAGAGCGTCAGGCGCAGGGGCATCCCGCCACCGCCGGGCAACGAGCTGTAGAGGACAGCGCCGAGAGCGATGGCGTCTGAGAACCACGCCGCCGACCACAACCGCACTTCCTCGAGGCGCACCGTGTTCCTCAGGAGCAGGAAGTACACCAGGAGCGTGCCGACCACCGTGAACTGCACGGTGATGGAGAGTTTGGCGGCGATGGCGAATTCGGGTGTCATGTTTCGCCCTCAACTATACCTCCGCGGCGGAGTCTTGACCGCCGCCGCTGCGGAAAACGCTACACTTCTCGGGTATGAAATCCCGGGGGTGAATGATGTCGGGCACAATTCGGCGTATTGCGATCAACACCGGGGGAGGGGATGCGCCCGGTCTCAACGCGGTCATCCGATCCGCGGTGCTTTCGGCCGTCGGCAGGGGTTGGGATGTTCTGGGGATCCGCCGCGGGTACACCGGGCTGCTCGACACGAGCAAGATCATCCAGCTCGACGCCAACGCGGTGCGCGGGATCACCCATATCGGGGGAACCATTCTCGGGACGACCAACAAGGGCGACCCATTCGAGTTTCCAGTGACGCTTCCCGGTCAGCCGACCACCCTCGTCGATCGGTCCGACGAGGTCGTGGAGAACTTCAGACGCCTCAAGATCGACGCCCTGATCGTCATCGGCGGTGACGGATCCATGCGGATCGCGAGCCGTTTCGCCGCCAAGGGCATCCCCATCGTCGGGGTGCCGAAAACCATCGACAACGACCTTTCGGGAACCGTGGCCACCTTCGGATTCGACACCGCGGTCACCGTGGCCACCGACGCCATCGACCGTCTCCACTCGACGGCCGAGGCTCACGAGAGGGTGATGGTGGTGGAGGTGATGGGTCGGTATGCCGGGTGGATCGCCCTGAACTCCGGTGTGGCGGCCACCGCCGACGCCATTTTGATTCCCGAAATTCCGTTCAACATCGACCATGTCTGCGACAAGATCACCGACCGCGAGGCGCGCGGCCGACGATTCGCCATCGTCGTCGTTGCCGAGGGCGCGATCCCCGAGGGCGGCAAGATGGTGGTCAAGGGCGAAGAGATCGGCCGGGAGGTCCTCCTCGGAGGAATCGGCGAATCCGTCGCCAGGGAGATCGCAAACCGGACGGGAAAGGAAACCCGGACCGTGGTCCTCGGCCACATCCAGCGCGGCGGGAGACCGACCACCTTCGATCGACTGCTCGCCCTTCGCTTCGGCGCCGCGGCGGTTCGTCTCATCGAAGAGGGGACTTTCGCCCACATGGTCGCTCTCGACCCGCCCGAGGTGTTGGCAGTTCCCCTCGAAGTGGCGACAAGTCGGATGAAGACCGTGCCCCTCGATTCGGACACGGTGCTCACCGCGAGGGATCTGGGGATTTCCTTCGGCGACGCCGCGCCGACGTGATCCGCAAGCCGTGAGGGGCTGGTAGCCGAGGCCTGATTTCTCAACGACTTCGAACTTCGCCTGATCAACTGCGGCAATGAGGTTTGAAACACAAAGAGCACCAAGTTACACAAAGATCTCCACGAAGCATCGCAGTATTGACCCGGACCTCTCCCTGAAGGGGCCGCGAACTCTCTTATTGGGCCCTTGCGATGGGTCAAGAAATGTCCTTCGTGATTTCTTTGTGGTTCTTCGTGTCCTTCGTGTTTCAAAGATGGCGTTGCGGCTGTGATCGTCGATCCACTCAGTCGTTCTTCGCTTCGGCAACGGGAGCGAACGACTCACCACTCGCGAATCACGACTCACGACTCTTGATTGACGGCCGGCTTCCATCGGATCTACCGGAACTGTTAGACTTATCCCAGCGATGATCGTTTCAGCCTGGTACGACGGACACAGCACTTATGGGGTGCGCATTCTCGACCGGGATTTGAGCCTGTGGTTCAGACCCGAGTGGGCAACGGTGGAGATCCGCCTGCCGGACCGCGCCGACCCGGTGCAGATCAACCTCACCGAGAGTTTCTGGCACGGATCCCCCGAGCTCCGTTCGCCTGAGCTCAGAGAGTTTTTTCTCCGCTACGATCTCGTCGAGTGGCCGAAGAACCACCCGCCCCAGTTCGAACTCGAACCCCTCGGCGGAGGCGTTTTTCGACTCAATTGGCTTGTCAGGGTGGAGGGTCAACGGACGCTTCCCCTCGAAATCTGACCGGCGCTGCCGGAATCGACACCGCTCAGTGTCGTTGCAGATCCACCGGAGCCACGATCCGACCGTCCCGGCTCGCGCTGTCCATCACCGAGCCATAGACCACGAGGGGTCCGTCGATGACCACCTCGAGGTCGAAGCTCTCGGGCTCGAAACAGCCCTCGAAAGGGCGGCCCATCGGCGTGACGCTCACCTGCTCCCAGCGCCCGGCCTCGATCACGAGCTGATGGGGCAGGGCGACGGCGTGGTTGTTGATCCTCAAGGCGCGTTGGGGTTCCTTCGGCAGATACATGGTCACGGTTACCGGTTCGGCTCCGGGGTTGGCGAAACCGATGCTGGTGGTGAACGCCGGCTCGCCGCAGGGATTCCGGTGCCAGAGCAGGGCCGGCAGCAGAAGGGTGGTCGGCCCGGGCAGGTCTTCCATGCGGAGCGCGCCCACCGACTGTCCATCGCCGGTGAGGACGCCCATGGGGGTGGATTCTCCGGTATCCGTGTGGTGCACCAGACGCGCCGTGACGCGGACCGGACCATCGGCGTGGAGCTTGAGGGCGCCGAGGACTTCCTCCGCGCAGCCGAGATCCGTGGCAAGCCCGGACGCGGTCCAGAGCACCGCAGACTGCGGCGGAACGACCCGGGTCGGCGACATGAACTGACCGCACGGGGTGGGTCGCTTGACCCTTCCGGGGAGGAGCTCGGCGATGGCGACGGAGACCGGGTCCGGGGTCGGGTTGACGAGATAGACCTCGGTCGACCAGCGCGAACCATCGGGAATCTCGGCGTTGAGCGCAAAGATCGGCAGAATGAGCTCCTCGGCCGGACCGAGAGCCGGCAGAGCGCACACAACCAAGCTGAGAACGAGTTTTCGAATGGCCATGTCTCTCCAGTGGGATGGCGGCGTCACACGGACCGCTCCCTGCAGTCTACTACGGATGCCACTGCAAATGTGTTGATACACTCCCGAATCTAGAACGTGTTCTCGACCCCTCAGGAGGTCCCATGGCACTGCCGAACGGCGCCTACGCGCCAATCCCGACACCTCTGGATGCCGCCGGGCTGCTCGATCCGCTCGCCTTGGACCGTCACCTCGGTTTTCTCGCCGATCACGGACTCGACGGCGCTCTGGTCCTCGGGACCAATGGCGAGTTCCCGTCCTTCGATTTGAGCGAACGGTTGGCCGTGGCCGAAGCCGCAGCGCGATTCGGGCGTCGACTCTCGCTCATGCTCGGAGCCGGCTCGAACGCGCTGCCCGAAGTCGTCCAGCTCGTCCAGGCGGCCGGGCACTTCCGCTTTCAATCGGTGCTGGTGCCGCCGCCCTCGTATTTCCGGTCGGCGCCGACCGAGGGTTTGATCGCGTTCTTTCTGGCGGTGCTCGACGCCGCCGAGATCCCGGTCCTGCTCTACCACATTCCCCAGGTCACCGGAATCGAGATCGACGATGCCATCCTCGGCGCGGTCATCGATCACCCGCGCTTCGGCGGGGTCAAGGACAGCTCGGGCAAGCTCGGCGAGATCGACAGATTCACCGCCAGACTCGGTGGTCGCTCGTACATGATCGGGAACGATCGCCTGCTCTCCGCGGCATTGGCAGCCGGAGGCAGCGGCAGCATCACCGCCTCGGCAAGCGTTTCTCCGGCGCTCGTGGCGGCAACCCTGAATGACCCCGGTTACCAGCCGGAACTCGATGCGGTCAGAAAACTCCTCGAGAAATTCGGTCTCGGCCCGGCGGTCAAGGCGATTCTCCGGCACAAGGGCTTCGGCGACTACCGAACCCGCCCCCCCCTCGTCGACCTCGACGACGCCGCCGCTGCCAGGCTCATCGCCGAATTCGATGCGCTGACAATGACTTGAGCACCGCCATGCCGCTGAGGAAGCGCCATATATTAAACACAGGGAACACGGGGAACCACGAAGATGCCACGGGGCACTGTCGTTCTGACCTGGGCTCTGTCTGTCTTGGAGGCGTGCGGGATCTCTCCGATAGATGTGATGAGTCGAGAGATCCCCCGTGGCGACTCCGTGGTTCTCCGTGCCCTCCGTGTTTCAACTCGAACCTAAAGGCAACGAGCACCGACACAACAACCGAAGATTCGCCGGTTCAACTGTGATGGATCTGTCCACCGTCGACTCGGCCTCCTGCAACTCGCAGCCTCGGAGGCTGCTCCGCTCCCAATGACAGAGACTCCCGTCACCCTGAGCGCAGCGACCTCCGAGGCCGCGTAGTCGAAGGGTCCCCTGGGCGTTGGAAGACCGCTCCTGTTGGCTCGTCCCACCGACCTTTGGGCATTCGTCGACTCACTCGCGGACTCGTTCGCTCAGAATGAAAGGGAATGGTGGTTCGGTCACTCCCGGAGTAGGCGCCGCCGCCTAGCCGATGGTGAGAACCACCTTGCCGAAGGCCTCCCCCGAGGCGAGGCGACGGTGGGCGTCGGCGACGCGCTCCATGGGGAAGACACTGTCGATGACCGGTCTGAGTCTTCCGGCCCGGAGAGCCTCGCCGAATCGATCGAGGAACGAGGCGACGATCTCAGCCTTGCGTTCGTGACCGAGCGCCCTCAGGGTCGATCCGATGATCCGAATGCGCTTCGACAACACTCGACGCAGATCGAGTGCGCCCTTGGGTCCGCCCATGAGACCGATCACAACGAGATGACCCTCGGTGGCCAGCACCTCGAGGTTCTTTTCGAGATAGGGACCGCCGATGCAGTCGAGCACGACATCGACTCCGCGGTTCGCGGTGGCATCGAGACAGGCGTTCGCGAAATCTGATTCGCGATAGTTGACGGCGAGCTCCGCCCCGAGCTCGGTGCAGCGGCGGCAGCGGTCATCGGACCCGGCCGTCACGAAGATGCGGACACCCGCTTCCTTCGCAAGCTGGATGGCGGCCGTCCCGATCCCCCCCGATCCGCCGTGGACGAGGGCCGTGCCACCGGCCCGCAATCCTCCGAGCATGAAGAGGTTGAGGAAGGCCGTGAGGTAGACCTCCGGAAACGCCCCCGCTTCGATATCGGAGAACCCATCGGGAACCGGAAGCAATGATCCGCGATCAACGACGGCCTCCTCGGCCTGGCCTCCACCCGGGACCAGGGCCATCACCCGAGCGCCCAATGCCAGATCCGTCACATCCGGACTCAAATCGCTGATCGAACCCGCGCACTCCAGCCCGAGGCTGTCGGGCGCGCCCGGGGGTGGCGGATAGAAGCCCTGGCGTTGCAGCAGGTCGGCGCGATTCAGCCCCGCCGCGGTAACCCCAACCCGAACAGACCCGGATCTCAACTTCAAAGCGGGCAGCTCTTCGATCCGGAGGACATCCTCGTCACCAAAACCATCGCAATTAACGCTTTTCATCAACTGAGCATAGCCCAGGTACAATTCTGCCCGTCGGGCGCGCCGCCCGACGGGCAGAATTGTATGTGGAGGCTCGAATGATCGATGAGCGAGATCTCGAAACATGGGCGGGTTTTCTTCTCGACCATTCCGTCGGCGGCGTCGGCCCCGGCGATCGGGTCATGATCAAAGGGGAGCGGGTGTGCTGGCCGCTCATGGCGGTGCTCGAAAGAAGGACCATCGAAGCAGGGGCCGTTCCCGACGTCAATCTCGTTGCCCCCAACAACGATCGCGGGAGGGTGTGGTCGGCAGCCATGGGACGGGCCGCGTCGAGCGAGCAGCTCGAGCAGGTCCCGGAGTGGCACCGTTCGCGTTACGAGAGCATGACCAAGTACATCGAGATTCTCGGGGGTGAGGATCCGAGTCAGTACATGGGTCTCGCTCCGGAAAAATCTCAAGCCCTCGCCGCGGCAGATCGCCCCTTCGCCAACATCCGTCTGTCCAAACCGTGGGTCATCACCCTGTACCCGACGGCAGCGTTCGCTGCCCTCGAGGGAATGAGCGTCGAGGAGTTCGAGGCGTTCATCGTCGGCGCATCGACGGTGGATCCCAACCCCCTGCGCGAAGCCGAGGAGCGGATCGCGCCGTTGCTCGACAACGGATCCGAGATCAGGATCGCCACGAGACACCCAAACGACAACCGGGAACTCGTCCTGCAGATGGGGATATCCCAGGGCAGAGCCGCGCTCTCCTATGGCCTGCGGAACTTCCCCGACGGCGAGGTCTTCACGAGCCCCGACGCGTCGAGCGTTGAAGGCGAGATCTTCATCGATCTGCCGATCAACTCCGGCGGCAACGATATCCAGGGGATCTACCTCAGGTTTTCAGGTGGCAGGATCGTCGAATACCGAGCGGATGTCGGCCACGAGCACCTGACGACCATCATCGAAACCGACGATGGCTCGCACCGGCTCGGCGAGGTGGCGTTCGGGATGAACCCCGGCCTCGATCGAGTGCTCAAGCATCCGCTCTTTGTCGAAAAGGTCGGCGGCACCCTCCACATCGCCATCGGCGCCAGCTATGAACACTGTTATGTC
This sequence comes from uncultured Acidobacteriota bacterium, assembly GCA_963823445.1. Taxonomy (GTDB): domain Bacteria; phylum Acidobacteriota; class Thermoanaerobaculia; order Thermoanaerobaculales; family Sulfomarinibacteraceae; genus JAHECW01. Next base: position 24,739 of record CAWGLT010000007.1, on the reverse strand, counting down.
GAAGACCCCGGTTCGGATCAAGGGCGCGAACGGATCGCCCGTCTCGAAGCCGACGGGGTGCTCAATCGGTCGGCGCAGCACGTCGACATCGTCACCGATTTCCGACCCGGAGGGTGTGGGGTTTCGGTTCACATCGACGGCGTCGAACTCGTACCGCGCGATGGGGTCTGGGTGGCCGCCGGCTGAGACGTTGAGGGAACCGAGACCGTATACGTCAGGGTCACGGCGGAATCAGCGGCGTGTCTCGGGCGTTCGAGGGATCGAGGGCGCAGCGTCGCTCACAAGAGGAGTCAAGATGGCAACCGACAGTTCCAAACCGTCCACCACCGGAGGTGGACTGCGCGATCTCACATCGATCACCCCACCCGATATCTTCCAGGAGCTTCAGAAGGGGGTTCTCGGCCAGAGCACCTCGCTGCGGTACACATCGGTCGCGGTCTACAAACACACGACCGGGAAGGTACCGGGGAACATCCTGCTGATCGGCAACTCCGGCACCGGCAAGACCACCATCATGAACAACATCCAGCGGATGTATCACGAGGTCGAGGAGTACCGTCCGTTCCGTGCGATGACCATCATCAACGCGAACCTCCTGGTCGACGCCGATCGCCTCGAGTTCCAGCCGGCGAGGCTCCTGACCGCCGTCGAACAGCGCGCCCGCGCGCTCGTCGGCGAGAAACCGACGGCCGCGGAGCTCGTCGCCACCATGGAGAGGGCCACCGTCTGTATCGACGAGATCGACAAGATGTCCTCCATCGTCGCCGGGAAACCGAATGCCATCGGGGTCGTTCTCCAACAGGGCCTCCTGACCCTCATGGAAGGGGAGGTGGTGTCCCACCGCGCTCACGTTTGGGAAGGTGACGAGGAACGCGAGGTGGTCCTGTCCGTCGACACCCGCCGGATGATGTTCATCTGCGGTGGCGCTTTCGAGGGTCTGTACGACCAGGTCTATCTCCGAGTCATCAAGCCGGGGAGCGGCGAGAAGCTCAAATCCCAGGCGATTCAGACCGCCGACGGGCAGGTCAGAATCGAGAGCCGGTTCGCGCTCAGTGATTTTCTCAAACCCGAAGACCTCTTCGAGTACGGAATGGTGCCGCAGTTCATGGCCCGGTTCGACGATGTCGTCCTGCTGCGGGATCTCGATACGCCGGTGCTCAAGGAGATCCTCCTGAAGTCGGTCGATTCGCCCTTCCTGCGCTCGAAGCGATACTTCGAGGTGCTCGGGATCAACCTCGAGATCGAGGATGTCGCCGCCGGGTTGATCGCCGAGGAAGCGGCGAAGAGCACGCGAACCGGAGCCCGCGCCCTGCGGACGGTTTTCGGCCGCATTGTCAACCGCCTCGAGTTCGACCCGTGGACTTTTGAAGGGCTCGAAGATGTCGCCGGCGGCGGGAAACGTCTGCTCATTTCCAGGGAAATGGTGCATCGAGCCATTTCGGGCCGAAGGAGCTGAACCACAGGAGACCGCGCCTGTTAAGATAAGTGGAATGAACGCACGAGTTACCGAAATGCGCCGATGCGGCGTGCTTGAGTGGAGAAGGCGATGAGCATGGCGCAGTACATCATGGTCTACACCCATCCCACCGAAGGGGAGAAGAGGTTCGACCTCGTCCCCGGCCGGAGTTATCGGATCGGATCGCGACCCGACAATGATCTCGTCATCGATCAGAAGGATGTTTCTCGGCGCCATGCGGTGCTCAGAGTCGACGACGGTTCGTTCCACATCACCGATCTCGACAGCAAGAACGGCACGTTTATCAACGGCGCCAAGACGGCATCCGACTCGTTCAACTGCGGCGATATGGTCCACCTCTCATCCGCCCGCCTCGTCATCGTGGAGCTGGGTACCGGAAGCTATCCGACCGCGCCGGAGGCGATCCTGCGGCTCGACGACGATTCCGAAGCCGTCAGAACGGAGGAGACTCAGAAGTTCCGCGGCGAGGCCTCGATGGAAGATGTGGTTTCGCTGCTCGAAACCGTCGCCACCGCCGTCCGGCGCGGCGCCATGGACGAACCGCTCACCTGGGCGGTGGAACGCCTCGGGTTCGACGGCGCGGTCGTGCTCTATCGCGATGAGAAGGACAGCGTTGCGATGATCTGCAGCGCGGGAGACCTCGGTCAGCTCGCTCGCAAGAGCGGAATTCTCACCAAGCTCGCCACCGATCACAAGAAACCGAGCGCATCCGGAACCCGTGTCCGGCAGGTCAGTGAGTCCGGTGATGATTTTCTCATCGCGACCGTGGCGACGGACCACGTGTTGGTGGTTCGCTACTCGGGCCAGCCACCCGCCATCGGAGATCTGCGCTCGGTGATCGCTGCGGTCGACATCGTACTCGGCTGCAGCAAGCAGCAGCGGCCGGGGGTTGCGGCGGCATCGCCGGATTCGAGCGGTGGGGATCGCGTGACGGAGGTCACCGGTTCCCTCTCCATCCCCGTATTCGGGCTCGAGGGTGGCCATCCGCCCCCTGCATCCTTCGGTGGCGACGATCGAGGTTTCGATTTCGAGGGCGTCGCGGATCTGGAGCTGGCCGATGCTCGCGATCGGTTCGAACGGTGGCTGGTCGAACGCACTCTCGCCGCGTGTGACGGAAATCAATCCACGGCTGCCCAACGGCTCGGGCTTTCCCGCGCCGGGCTGTTCAAGAAGATGAGGAAGATGGGTCTCTGATTTTCGGGCTTGATTTCCCCGGTGTGGATCTCTGAGTCGGGATTGCTTCCATCCGTCGGTGATATCCTCTTCAACGCAGGAGGAGGCGGGCGTTCGCTGTCGTCATTTCATGGCGGGAGAGGAAAGTCCGGACTCCTGACGGGCAGCATGCCGGGTAACGCCCGGCCGCGGCAACGCGAGGGAAAGTGCCGCAGAGAGCAGACCGCCCGCCGGACGTCGGCGGGTAAGGGTGAAAGGGTGCGGTAAGAGCGCACCGCCTCTCCGGTGACGGGGGGGGCACGGTAAACCCCATGCGGAGCAAGACCGAATAGGGGAGTCGAGGGTCGCCCGTCCCCGCCCCCCGCCTCGGCGGGAACGACTTCCGGGTAGGTTGCTGGAGCCGTACGGTAACGGACGGCCAAGATGAATGAACGCCGCCTCGAGGGCACAGAATCCGGCTTATAGCCTCCTCCTGCAATTTTCGCCCGCGTTGCTTTGCACCACGGGCGAAAATTGCCGAATAGGGTACAACCTGGGTTATTGTTGAGGTCGCATGAGCAGTACATGGCGAAGTCTCGATCCCGGCGAACCTATTGGGGTTGTTGCTCTCTCAGGACCGGTCGATCCGTCGAAATTGGACAAAGGGCTCGAGATTCTCCGTACCTGGGGAAACCCGGTGCTCTTGGCGCCGAATCTTCTCAATCGGGACAGCTATCTCGCCGGATCGGACAACGATCGTCTCGACGGTCTCTTCGAGCTCCTCGAACGAGGGGTCCGGACCTTCATCGCGGCACGGGGTGGATTCGGCGCCACCCGTTTGCTGGACCGCCTTCCCTGGGATCGGCTTGTCACCGATGAAGTTCGGTTTGTCGGGTTTTCCGATCTCACCGCGATTCTGAACCCTCTCGCCCGCTCCTCAGTCCAGATCCACGGGCCCATGGTGGCGGCCGGGCTCGATCGGGAAGCCAACGTCCGCCGACTCCGTGAGCTTCTCCTCGGGCGTCTCGTCGGTCGGGAGTTGTTCCGGATCCCTGCCGAGTGTGTTCTCCGTCACGGCGCAGCGGAAGGAATCGCGCGTGGAGGAAACCTCACATTGCTTTCGGCATTGATGGGGACGCCGTCGGAGCCGGATTTCAATGATTCCGTGCTCTTTGTTGAAGAGGTCGCCGAACCTCCATATCGGCTCGATCGTCTGTTGACCCACCTTCGCGGCTCTGCTAGCTTCACAGGGGTAAAAGCACTGATAGGTGGGAGTTTGCACGCCTGTCGACCACAATCGGAGTGTCGGTCACGCTGGTCTGAACTGCTCCTTGAATCGGTGCCCGAGTCGGTTCCAGTCGTTCTTGGAATGCCCTTCGGTCACGGGGCGAGAAACCTGGCCTTTCCCCTCGGGGCGTCGGTTGAGATCGATACCCGAAGAGGTGCGCTAAGCTGGAGCGTGTGATGGCGAAGTTCAAAACCACCGGTTCAAAGGGGACCCACGACTCCCTCGATCCGATGCGGACCCAGTTCTCGTCGGGTGAGGTGATCTTCGCCGAAGGCGATCTCGGCCTCCAGATGTATGTCATCGAAAGCGGCGAAGTCGAGATCAAAAAGAAGTTCGGCAAGAACGACCGGGTTCTCGCGGTTCTCGGCAAGGGCGATTTCTTCGGTGAGATGTGCATGCTCGAGGATGAGATCCCGCGATCGGCCACCGCCAGGGCGTTGAGCGACGTCGAGGCCGTCATGATCGACCGCTCGGCCTTCACATTCATTCTCAAGCACAACCCGGAGATCACCATCCGGATCATGCGAAAACTGGTCCGGCGCCTCAGACAGACGACCCACCTGCTCGAAGAGGCCGTCGGTCACAAGGTCGATATCGACTCATCGGGAATCTCCGACGGCCCGAAGACGAGCCTCGACCTCAGGGCGAGATTGGTCGAGGTGTCATCAGGTCTCGTCTTTCCCCTGGCCGAGGACGGAGAGACCTCGGTCGGGCGCATCGACCCGGTGACGGGGATTCACCCCGATGTCGATCTCACCCCGGTTGACGGGAAACGGTCCATCTCCCGCCGGCATGCCCGGGTTCGACGTGAAGAAGACGGTACCTACAGCGTGATCGAGGATGTCGGCACGATGAACGGGACCTTCGTCAACGGTGTCAGGTTGGCGGCGGGACAACCCTGCCCGGTTCAGAGCGGCGACACGGTGATTTTCGGAACGATTCAGTGCCGGTTCGAGATTGACCCCACCAGAGCTTAAGGCGGAATCACCGCTGCGCGCGGACGACCCGATCCATCGCATCGTCGGAATCGGTCCCAAGACCGCCGCCGCGTTGGCGAGCGTCGGGATTCGCCGCATCGCGGATCTGCTGTTTCACCTTCCGAAGAGGTATGAAGACCGCGGCAGGGTGATGAGCGTCGAAGACGCCGCGAATGAGCACGGCCCGGTCTTGCTGCACGGCCGGCTCAGCACTGGGTCGGGCCGCTATGTCCGGCGGCGGCTTCACATCACCGACGGCGAGCTCGCCGACGCAACCGGCATCTTGGCCATCCGCTGGTTCAACCAGCCCTGGATGGCCGAGCGGGCTGCCGCGGGGGTCGACGCCTTTGTCTACGGGGTCGTGAGCGAGGGAAGGACAGGCCGGCGCCAAATGGTGAATCCGGAGATCGAGATCGCACCGAGATCGGCCGGAGCGGACGAGGTGGTTCCGATCTACGGTCGGCTCGGTCCGCTCTCGGGCAAAAGGCTCCGCACCGCGTTGGCTCAGGCCATGGAATGCCTCGACGGGCTCGTGGACCCGCTTCCCGCGGCAATCCGGCGACGGTTCGCGCTGCCGCAGCTCGGCGAGGCTCTCGGACGTCTTCACCACCCGACTCCGCCCGGGGAGCCGGGCGACCGGGCTGCCCTCGTCGCCGGTCTCAACCAGGGGGCGAGCGAAGGCCACGTCAGGCTCGCTTTTGACGAACTCCTCGCGGTGGCTTCGGTGGTGGCCGGATACCGGGCCCGCCGGCTCGAGCAGTCGGCGAGACCGATCCGCCTCTCGCCGCGGTTTCATCGACAGGCCGAGCGGGCGTTCCCCTTCGATCTCACCGCGGCCCAGCGTCGGGTCGTGGACGAGATCACCGGCGATCTCGGCAACCCGGTCCCGATGGCCCGTCTCCTTCAGGGCGATGTCGGCTGCGGTAAGACGGCGGTGGCGATCCTCACGATTCTCGCGGTGGTTTGCGACGGACACCAGGCCGCTCTGATGGCGCCGACCGAGCTCCTGGCCGAGCAACTTCAGCGGGCGGTCTCTGCCGCACTGTCGCCGTTCGGGTACCGCGTCGGTCTTCTCACCGGGTCGGCCGCGGCGGCCGAGGGGCGATCACTCCGGTCGGGATTGGCGAACGGTGAGATCGATGTCGTCGTCGGGACCCACGCACTGTTCCAGGAGCGCGTCGCCTACCGTGACCTCGGTCTCGTCATCATCGACGAGCAGCACCGGTTCGGGGTCGCCCAGCGCCAACTGTTGCTCGACAAGGGCGAATCGCCCCATCTCCTGGTCATGACCGCGACTCCGATTCCGCGTTCTTTGGCCCTCACCCTCTACGGCGATCTCGATCTCTCTCTCATCGACGAGCTCCCTCCGGGGCGGTCTCCCATCCGCACGGAGATCCGGGACCGCGGGGCCCGCGGGCGGATCTTCAGCTTCCTTCGTTCGGAAATCGAGGCGGGCGGCCAGGGGTATGTCGTCTACCCGTTGATCGAGGCCTCTCAGAAGCTCGAGGCCGCCGCCCTGAAAGAACACGAGGAGTTTGTCCGCGGGGCCTTGGGGGGACTCGAGGTCGGTGTCCTCCACGGTCGTCTCGGTCGAGAACAACGCGAGGCTGTCGCGGATCGGTTTCGTCGGGGAGAGATCAAGGTCATCCTCGCCACCACGGTCATCGAGGTCGGAGTCGACGTTCCCTCAGCCTCGGTCATGATCGTCGAATCCGCCGACCGGTTCGGCCTCTCACAGCTCCACCAGCTGCGCGGCCGGGTGGGTCGCGGAAGTCGCGGGTCGTGGTGCATTCTCGTCACCGGTGACCACCCTTCGGAACCTGCGCTGCGGCGGCTCGGAGTTCTCACCGCCAGCAACGATGGATTCGCCATCGCAGAGGCCGATCTCGTCAACCGGGGTCCCGGTGAAATCACCGGAAGACGACAGTGGGGCGCGGAGAATCTGCGCTTCGCAGACTTGCTGCGCGACCGGGAATGGGTTGTCCGCACGCGATCTCTCGCCCGCGAGCTGGCCGAGGCCGGGAGCCTCGCCGAGGTTCGCGACGGGCTCCTGCGGTTGTATCCGGTCGGATCCGAGTATTCCATCGGGTGAATGATCCCGCCGACAATGGCACAATGTCCGAACGGAGGCTCGATGAACCCTGATGGACCCCAGCTGGTGGTACGCCCCGAAGAACTGACGAATCTCGACGATTCGCCGCGCCGCATGGCCGAAATCCCGGGGAGCCGGATGTTCGAGATCAAAGAGGCGCTGGCGGTCTTCAGGAAGACCGATCCCGACGCCGAGATCTTCGACGCCAGCCAGGGCGACGGCGGCGCGAGCCTGCCCGGCGTCCCGCGCGAGGTGCTCGAGGCGGCGCACGTGTTGCAGCTCGAGCACGGAACGGGTTACGACAAGCCGTTCGGTACCCCCATGTTCCGGCAGGCGGTGGTGGAGGATTACTGGCAACTCGACGCCGCGACCGGCTGGGGACCCGCCAACGTTCTCGCCGGCCAGGGCGGACGTGATGTACTCATCAAGGCTTACGAGGCCGCCCAGTTTCTCGGGCGGCAACGCCGGGGAGATTTCGTCGCGGTGTCGAGGGTGCCGTGGATCTCGTACAACTGGGGCCCCTACGCGGTCGGCGCCAATGTTCTCCTGGCTCCCGGCGCCGAGGACGAGGCCTGGGCGTTGACGCCGGAGGCGGTCACCGCCTGTGTCGAGGAGGCGGCACGCCACGACGGTCGCAATGTGGTCATGCTGGTCATCACCAGCCCCGACAACCCGACCGGGAGGAGCATGACGCCCGATCGCCAACTCGAGCTCGTCAGGGCCGCCTTCGGCGCGGGGATCCCGTTTGTCCTCCTCGACTGGATCTACCACCGCGTGACCGACGAGGCGCCGCACGATCTCAACGCCTTCCTCCTCGCCCTCGAACCCGAGGAGCGCGACCGCTGCATTTTCCTCGACGGCATCACCAAGTCCCTCGGGGCGAGCAACATCCGCAACTGCCACCTGGTGGCGTCCACCGCCATGGTCAAGTTCATGCAGAGCCGGGCGTCGCACGCGGTGATCCCGTCCTTCCACAGCCAGGCGGTCGCCATCGCGGCCTATCGGATGGGCTTCGACCGCGCGGCGGCGACCATCGTCGAGCCCACCAACGCGAGCCGCAAGGTCATGGAGACGTTTGTCGAGGAGCGGGGAATCCGCGCCATTCTCGGCAAGGGCTACTATGCCTTTCTCGACATGGGCCCGTGGATCGATCGCGCCGGTCTCGCCGACGGCGCCGAGCTCGGTGCGACCTTGGCCGAGAAGCACGGTATCGCTGTGGTTCCGGGTTCCTATTTCTCGGAGTACGGCGCGCGCTGGATCCGCTTTTCCTACGCCCTGCCGCCGGAAATCACCCGGGCGGCAACGACCCGATTGTGGGAAGGACTCTCGTCTCTCTGACTCTGCGTTGAATCGTCCGCCCGGCCCGGTTACGGAATCGTCTCGGTCCATTCGGTCGTGTCGCCGGACTCGAAGCCGTCGACGAAGAGCGTGCCGAGCTCGCTGATGAGGTACACCGCGCCGCCGGCGGAGACATGGACGTTGCCCTCTTCGTCCTCGCCGAAGGTCCTGAGGGAAAAGAGGTTCTGTGGGAAGTCGAGATCGACCGCCGACCAGGCGCCGGCCGTCGCGTCGTAAACGGCCGCCCAGACATCACCGCTGCAATAGTCGCCGAAGAGGTAGGCACCGCGGAGCCCGGGCGCGGCGGAACCCCGGTAGCGGTAGCCGCCGGTGACCGAGCAACGCCCCGACGCGTGGGTGTACTCGAGGATCGGCATCTCGTGGTCGCCGACGGGGCCGCAACCCACGAGGTTGTACGGGTGAGATGCCTCGTAACAGCGCCAACCCCAGTTTTCGCCACCGGAACTGGACGCGGGCTGGAAGTCGATCTCCTCGTACAGATTCTGCCCGACATCGCCGATGAACATGTCGCCGGTTGCTCGGTCGAAGCTGAACCGCCAGGGATTCCTCAGGCCGTACGCCCAGATCTCCTCGGCGACGCCCGCCGTGCCGACGAACGGGTTGTCGGCGGGGATCCCGTAGTCGAGCGGTGGGGCGGGGTTGTCGATATCGATTCGCAGCATCTTGCCGAGGAGAATGGCGAGGTTCTGAGCCCGGTCGCCGGGGTCTCCGCCGCTGCCGCCGTCTCCCGTGCCGATGTAGAGATAGCCGTCCGGGCCGAATTGGATCTCACCGCCGTTGTGATTCGAAAAGGGCTGGGCGATGCTGAGGATCTCGAACTCGGAACCGGGGTCGGCGATGTTCGGATCACCGGGCGTGACCGAAAATCGCGAGATGACCGTGTCGCCGTTGGCATCGGTGTAGTTGACATAGAAGTACCCGTTGACTTCATAGTTCGGATGGAAGGCGAGGCCGAGCAACCCCTGTTCGTTGCCGCTCGAATTCACGATCGAATCGAGATCGACAAATGGCGTCGCGAGCAGGACGCCGTTTTCGACGATCCGGATTCGGCCGAGCTTCTCGACGATGAAGAGGCGATTGCTGCCGTCGCCGGCGTTGGTCACGACCACGGGCGTCTGAAGACCCGAAGCCACCTGGATGAGCTCGAGTTCGGGAGGCAGGGGAACCCCCGCGTTCGCTGCAGGACCGAAACCGAAAATGACGGTTGTCAGCAGCACGAGGCGACCGGTGATATTGCGATTCAGTCTGCGCATGGAGTCACTTCCTTTTCTTCTCGTTCGGGTGGAGTCCACGTACGAGTACAATCGCACCCAGAAGACAGACATTCCCTGATGGCGGGGTTCGCTCGCCATCAGAGCACAGAAGGAAGAGCCGCATCATGGGGCCAGGTCACAAAGGGGAGTGGTACAAGTTCGCCGAAAAGGTGCAGATGGCCATCGAGTCGTCGCGTCAGAGCGATCCCGGAGGGGGCACCTCGGGTCTCGAGGTCGAACTCAACATCCTGGACGCCGACCTCCAGCCGGTCGCGGCGGTGGGTTCGGGTCCCGAGCGCCGCTCCTTTGCCGACTATCTCCACGACGACCGTCTCCCTGAGTGGGTGAGACCGAGCTTTCAGCTCGAGGTCTTTCATTGGATGATCGAGCTCACGACGAGGCCGCACTTCAGCGCCGTGGAGACCGCCGCCGAGAGCCGTCTCCTCGAGGCGGTGCTGCTCAACACGCTTGCCGAGCTCGAGCTCTCGCACGGCGAGGCCTTCGGCACCCTGCACGGAAACATCCCGCACCCGTTCAAGGCGGGCGCCGACAGCGTTCCCTCCGGCTGGAACCTCGCCAAACGGCGCTACCTCGAAAAGTGCGTCGCCCTCTTCGGCGAGCGCCTCGCCACCGCCGGGATCCACACCAACCACAGCTTCCCCGAAGCTCTCCTGTCCTGGGACTACTTCCATCTGCCGCTGATCGACCGGCAGCGCCTCACCATGGAGGACTATCGCAACCGGGCGGTGATCGGAGCCACCCGACAGCTGCGGCCCTTCTGCCCCTTGTTCATCGCCGTCAGCGCCGCCTCTCCCCTGAGCTGGGAGGAGGTCGACGGTCGGCCGGTCTCGGTCCTCACCGATGTCGACTCGCAACGGTTGTTGGCGTTTCCCAACCCCGAGGAGCTCGATGTCGGCATGCTCTACGCGAGCCACGAGGACTACCTGCGGATCTCCTACGATCTCGTCAGGCGGGGAATCCGCTTCGGCGCCAACAACTGGACGCCGGTGCGCGCCCGTTCCGATGTCGATCCGGTCCGGCGGAACATCCTGGCAACCAGCGACCAGCTTCGCGAGCTCTACCGGCGCGGGATCTACGTCACGGGCGAGAACGAGAGCATCGAGGACGCGGAGCGTGAGCTCATCATCGAGAACCTCTGCGCCCGGGTCGATCTGCCGATGAACCGGGTGGAGGTGCGGACCGACGAGGGTGGCGACAGCTTCGAGCTCTCCGTCGCCAAGATCGTGCTCAAGGAACTGCTGATGCTTCGGACCTATGCCGACGGCAACCCGGATGGCGGGTATTCCTACGACGCCGACGCCATTTCCAGGACGAGGCGGGATGAGGGAATTGCGGCGCGGCAGGGCCTCGATGGGGTGGTCAGCCTCCCCGACGGGAGCGGCGAGATCAGGATCCGCGATCTCCTCGGGAGGGTGCTCGACGAGATCGATCCGCTGGCCGAGGGGCTCGGTTGCCGCGGTCAGCTCGAACCGCTCCGGGAGATGGCCGACGGGGGCCCGAATCCGGCTCAAGCCATGAGATCGTGGCTGCTCGGCGAGCTCGGTTCATCGGGCCGCGTGCTGCCGTCCGGCGCCACGGTGATTCCGCGCGAGCTCATGCTCGGTCTCGTCCGTCGTCGCCGCGAGATCATCGCCGGGGAGGTCGGGCAAATCGCCGCCCTTCCCGAGATTCGCGACAGCTCGACGCCGGTCTTCGGCGAGCTTCTCGATGGCATCAAGACCATGGCGCGGACCCAGCCGTTGATGCCGATCCGCCTCGAAAACGGCCGACCCTCCATCGTCGTCGGTTCCGGGACCGAGCGAACGCGCGAGGTCATCGAGCTCGCGGTCGAGCTCATCAAGATCCCATCGGTGACCAATTGCCCGGACGAGAGGCTCCCGGAGGTGCTGGCCTGTGCGCGTTTCGTCGCGGGCTGGTTGAAGGAAACGGGGCTCGAGGTCGAGCTCTACGAACGCGGCCGGTATCCATCGCTCATTGCCGGTTTTCCCGGTCGGCTGCTCGCGCCCATCACCATGAGCGGCCACTACGACGTCGTCCCTCCCGAGCCGGATGATCGCCAATTCGTCCCCCGAATCGACGGTGATTATCTCTGGGGTCGCGGCGCCGCGGACATGAAGACGGTGGTGGCCAGCGCCATGGTCTGGATGAAGCAGCGGGCCGCGGCCGGCCCTCCGTATCCACCGCTCAACGCCATCCTGGTCGGCAACGAAGAAAACGGCGAGGGTGAAGCGTGGGGGACTCCGCACATCCTCGCCGATCTCGCCGAGCGTTTCGCCTGGGCGCCCGAGATCATGCTCGTGGGCGAGCGCACCGGAGAGAAGGGTGACGAGCTCTACGGGATGGTCTGCCCCGAGAGCCGTGGAGTCGCCCGGTTGCGGTTCACCGCGAGGGGGAAGAAGGGCCACACCGGGACCGGCGCCGTCCCGGGGGACCTTCTCGACCGCCTCATCGAGCTCAAGACCGTCCTCGTGTCGGTCTTCAAACGCCACCTCAGCCTCTCGAGCCTCGACGGCTGGGAATCGGCGGCGCGCTTCCCGTTTCTCAACGTCGGCGACGACGGGGTCTACAACATCACGGCCGGCGTCGGGGTGCTCGGTCTCGAGATCCGACCGATCCCGTCGGATGATCTCGGCGCCATGGGCCGGGAGATCTCGGATCTCTGCCGCGAGCTCGGCATCGAGCTCGATCTCGAAGTGATGGAGGCCGGAGTCCGATGCCCGCCCGATAACCCCCACCTCGTGCGCCTCATCGAGAGCGTCGAGACGGTCTCCGGCCGGCCGGCGGCCATCGGCAAGAAGAAGCCGGGTTCATCGGCCCGGTTCGCCCCCGGCGGCAACGCCGTCGTCTGGGGGCAGACCGGAATCGGTCCGCACTCGAGCGCGGAGCGCCACTTCATCCCGTCCATCGAGCCCTACCTCAAGGTCCTCGACGACTTCGCAAGGCGCAGCACGCCCGAGTGACGCCCGGGTCGAGGTCGTCGAAGTCCGGAGGACGCCGAGAACGCGAGACCGCAGTGCCGAGTCCGTGATTCACCACAGAGACACAGAAGCCCAGAGACATCGCACCGTCGCAAGCGCAAAGACGCAAAGACGCAAAGACATCGCACACGAAGGCATCGCAGGAGATGGGCAGGGGGCGGCGTCCGTCAATTGCCGTCGAACATGCCCCCGATGCCGCCGAGCTTGCCGAGCACCGAACCCTCGCCTCGGTCCTTGCCGCCGGCCTGCGGCGCCGCCTGCCAGATCCGACCCGCGAGACGGCTGAAGGGCAGCGACTGGAGCCAGACCTTGCCGGGTCCCGAGAGCTGGGCGAAGAAGAAGCCCTCGCCGCCGAAAATCGCCGATTTGACCCCGCCGACAAACTCGATGTCGTAGTTCACCGACGGTTCGAGGGCGACGAGACAACCGGTGTCCACCCGCAGACGTTCGCCGGCCGAGAGCTCGCGCTCGATGATGGTTCCGCCGGCGTGGACAAAGACCATTCCGTCGCCCTCGAGCTTCTGCATGATGAAGCCCTCGCCGCCGAAGAGACCGGCGCCGATCTTCTTCTGGAAGGCGATCCCGACCGAGACGCCCTTGGCCGCGCACAAGAACGCGTCCTTCTGACAGATCAGGGTGCCGCCGGCTCTGCCGAGATCGACGGGGATGATCTTGCCGGGATAGGGCGAGGCGAACGCCGCCTTGGCCTTGCCTGACCCTCGGTGCGTGAACACCGTCATGAAGAGACTCTCGCCGGTGAGCAGGCGTTTTCCGGCGCCGACGAGCTTGTCCATGAAACCGCCCTGTTGACCGCCCCCGTCGCCGAAGATCGTGGTCATCTCGATCCCGGTTTCCATGTACATCATGCCGCCGGCCTCGGCGACGATGCTCTCGCCGGGATCGAGCTCGATCTCGACGAACTGCATTTCGGTGCCGAAGACCTCGAAGTCGATTTCGTCGGCGCGGCCGGTTCTCCGAACAGGCGGTGGCGGCGCGGGTGCGGCGCCTGCGAGGTTCTTGAACTCGTCGACCGACTCGGCGGGCATCCACCCGCGCATGCCTTCGGTGAAGACGTGGTGTTTACCGGTGTACTCGCCGGCCCGGAACTTCGCCTTGAGATCGCCTTCGCCGAACGGGCCGAAACTCTGACCGTCAACCGCCACGTACCACTGCTTGTCGCTCATGGATCCTCCGTCGTCGAGTGTGCCCGGGGATTATACGCGCTCCCAGGCCAATAACCCCTGCTCGGCAACGGGTTCCAGACACCGCGGGTCGTCGTTCCTCGCCGAGTTCACCCTGCTGCTCACCGGTACCGCCTCCATCCCGTCCGCTGGGTGGGGAAGGAGCATGGCTTCGGCGGCATCGGGGGTGAGCGGGCCCGCGCCGATCCAGTCGTCGAAGCGCTCGGGCCGGATGATGACGGGCATCCGATCGTGGAGTGGGGCGATGAGCTCGTTGGGACGGGTGGTCAGAATCGTGCACGACTCGACGGGGTCTCCCCCGGGCGGCGTCCAGCGTTCCCAGAGACCGCCGAAGGCGAAGGCGCGGCGATCGGCAAAACGGATGTGATGCGGTTGTTTGCCGCCCGGCGTCTTGACCCACTCGAAAAACCCGTCGGCCGGGAGAAGGCACCGCCTGAGCTTGTAGGCCGACCGGAAGGACGGTTTCTCGGCGGCGGTCTCGGACCGCGCATTGATGAGCCTGTTGCCGATCGTCGCGTCCTTGGCCCAGGAGGGGATCAGACCCCAACGGGCCCAGGCCCACTCCCGGTCGCTCGCCACGCCGGCCCTGACCATGGGAACCGGCTGTGACGGCGCGATGTTGTAACGGGGTTTGATTTCGAACAACGGCTCGAGCTCGAACAGACTCGCGAGCACCGATGCATCGACCGTCAAGGTGTATCGACCGCACATACGATGATCCTACTCGAGTTCGGCGGTATCATGCCGAGGCTCGAGGGAGGGCTGGTCGCAGAGCCGCTCGAAAAAGATGCTAGGCTTGGCCCTCACGCGACGAACGATCGAGATTCGGGAGACGAACATGGCAGGAATCTTCAAGGCCTACGACATCCGCGGCACCTATCCCGACCAACTGGACGAGACGACGGCGTTCCACGTCGGCTACTACTTCAAGGACCTCCTCGAAGCAGAGGATCTCGCCCTCGGGCCGGTGGTTGTGGTTTCGCGGGATATGCGCTCGCATTCGGTGCCCCTGGCGGCCGCGGTCAAGAACGGCCTTCGCGCGCGCGGCGTCGCGGTCATCGACATCGGAGTCGCCGACACACCGCAGAACTACTTCGCCACCGGTTTTCTCGGCGCCTCCGGTGGGATCCAGGTGACCGCCAGCCACAACCCGGCGGTCTACAACGGTTTCAAGATGTCGCGTCACGACGCCATTCCGGTTTCCTATGAAACCGGGATCGACCGTCTCGAACAGCTCGTTCTCGCAACCGACGTCGCCACCGATCTCGAACCAGAAGCTGATGAAGTGATCCGCGATGTCTTTGCCGAGTACACCGAGCACATCCTCTCGGAGCTCACCTCCAGCGAGCCCAGGCTCAAGCTCGCGGCCGACGCCGCCAACGGCATGGGAACGCTCTACCGGCCGATCCTCGAGCACCTCAACCTCGAGGTCACGCCGCTGTATTTCGAGCTCGACGGGACCTTCCCGAACCACGAAGCGAACCCCCTCAAGGCGGAGAATCTCGTCGATGTCGAGAGGGCGGTCAAGGACCACGGCTGCGACTTCGGCGTGGCCTTCGACGGCGACGCCGACCGCGCCATCATCATCGACGAGAAGGGCAATGCGATCTCGGCCGACATGATCACCGGTCTGCTCGCCCCGCGCTTTCTCAGAGACGACCCCGGTTCGGTCATCGTCTACGATCTGCGGTCGTCCTGGTCGACCAAGGAGGCCATCGAGGAAGCCGGCGGCGTCGCCGTCCGCGAGCGGGTCGGGCACTCCTTCATCAAGGCCACCATGCGCGAGCACGATTCGCCCTTCGGCGGCGAGCTGGCCGGGCACTTCTACTTCCGGCGGAACTACACCGCCGACTCGTCCATCGGCACCGTCATCGAGGTGCTCAACCACCTCCGCGAGACCGGCAAGCCGCTTTCGGAGCTGGTGGCGCCGCTCAAGCGATACTTCGCCACCGGCGAGATCAACTTCAAGGTCGACGACAAGGAAGGCATGATCAAGCTCCTGGCCAGGGACTTCGCCGACGGTGAGATCGATTATCTCGACGGCATCACGGTCCAGTACGAGGACTGGTGGTTCAACGTGCGGCCCTCCAACACCGAGCCCTATCTCCGTCTGGTCCTCGAGGCCAGGACGGCGGATCTCATGGCGGAGAAGCGAGGCGTCCTGCTCGGCTACCTCGGCAATCCAGAGGCTTGACCGCGATGACCGCAATTCTAGGAATCTCGGCGTTCTACCACGATTCCGCCGCCGCCCTCGTGGTGGATGGCAGGATCGTGGCCGCAGCGCAGGAGGAACGGTTCACCCGAGTCAAGCACGACCACGGCTTTCCCTCCCACGCCATCGCCTACTGTCTCCGCGAGGCCGGGCTGACGGCGGCGGATCTCGACTATGTCGGTTTCTACGACAAGCCGTTTTTGAAGTTCGAACGTCTGCTCGAGACCTATCTCGCGTTTGCGCCTTCGGGGTTCCGTTCGTTCCTCAAGGCGATGCCCCTGTGGCTCAACCAGAAGCTCCACCTGCCGCGCGAGATCCGGCGGGAACTCGGCGGCGCCTACAAGAGACGCATCGTCTTCACCGAACACCACGAGTCCCACGCCGCCTCCGCCTTCTTCCCGTCGCCCTTCGAGGAAGCCGCCATCATGACCCTCGACGGGGTGGGGGAGTGGGCGACCGCGAGCTTCGGCAGCGGCCGCGGGAACCGGGTCGAGCTCAGCCACGAACTCCGTTTTCCGCACAGCCTCGGCCTCCTCTACTCGGCCTTCACCTACTTCACCGGCTTCAAGGTCAACTCGGGGGAGTACAAGCTCATGGGTCTCGCTCCCTATGGCGAGCCGAAGTACGCCGATCTCATCCTCGAGAGGCTCCTCGATCTCAGGGCCGACGGGTCCTTTCGCCTCAATCTCGAGTACTTCAACTTCTGCCAGGGCCTCACCATGACCTCGAAGCGCTTCGACGGCCTCTTCGGTGGTCCGCCGAGGCAACCGGAATCGCCGCTGACCCAGCGCGAGATGGATCTCGCCGCGTCGATCCAAAAGGTCACCGAAGAGATCCTGATGCGGATGGTGCGCCACGTCCACGCCGTCACCGGGATGTCGAACCTCTGTCTCGCCGGCGGCGTCGCGCTCAACTGCGTCGGCAACGGTCTCATTCTCCGCGAAGGGCCGTTCGAGGGGGTGTGGATCCAGCCCGCGGCGGGAGACGCCGGCGGCGCGCTCGGCGTGGCCCTCTTCATCTGGCACCAGCTCCTCGGCAACGACCGCGAAGCCGTCCAGCCCGATGGCCAGGAAGGCTCCCTCCTCGGACCGAGCTTCGACGACGAGGCGATCCGGTCATTCCTCGACGCTTCCGGCGCGGTCTACCGCCACTACCCCGACCCGGACCTCCTCGACGCCCGTCTCGTCGAGCTCATCGAGGACGAGAAGGTGGTCGGGCTCTTCCAGGGAAGGATGGAGTTCGGTCCGCGGGCCCTCGGCTGCCGTTCCATCATCGGCGATGCGCGGAGCCGCGCCATGCAGTCCGTGATGAACCTCAAGATCAAGTTCCGCGAGTCGTTCCGCCCGTTTGCCCCCATCGTCCTCGCCGAGCGGGCGGCGGAGTATTTCGAGATGTCGGGTGGGACGGACAGTCCGTACATGCTGGTCGTCTCGCCCGTCGCCGCTGATCAGCAGTTGCCGGTCGATGGGGCGGGGGCCGTCGGACTCGACAAGCTCAAGATCATCCGCTCGCGGATTCCCGCAGTCACCCACGTCGACTCGTCCGCTCGCGTTCAAACCGTGGACGGGCGGCGGAATCCGCGACTTCACCGGCTCATGACCCGCTTCGCCGAAAAAACCGGCTGCCCCGTCCTTATCAACACCTCGTTCAACGTCCGCGGCGAACCCATCGTCTGCACTCCGGAGGATGCCTACCATTGTTTCCTGGGCACCGACATGGACGTCCTCGTCCTCGAGAACGCCATCCTGCTCAAATCGGATCAGCCGGCGGCCGAAATCGATCGTGAGAGCTATCTCTCCCGTTTCGAGTTGGACTGAAGAGGAGGGGGCATGAGCATCGTCCGTATCAACCGCAACCCGACCCCGAGGCAACTCAACCAGTTCGGATTCATCTGGCTCGCGTTTCTTTCGTTCTTCGGCGTCATGGCCTGGTTCAAGCTCGATCAACCAAACCTTGCGAAGGGGCTGTGGGCTGCGGCCGTCGTGGTTCCGGTCGCGGGCTGGCTGGCGCCGGCCGTCATGCGACTGGTCTTTCTCGGGATGTCCTATGCCGCGTGGCCCATCGGTTTTGTCGTTTCCCATGTCATCCTGGCGCTGGTCTACTATCTCGTCATGACCCCGATCGGGCTCGGGATGCGGCTGTTCGGGTATGATCCGATGACGCGGAAGCGGGATGCAACCGGTGAGAGCTCCTGGATCGCCAGGTCCGGAAGAACCCGCGGGCCCGAATCGTATTTCCGTCAGTTCTGAGGTGTGCAATGGCCGACGAAAAGAAAACGAAGACCGAGTTCGAACGCGAGGCCGAAGCGCCGCAGCAGGGCCTCGTCGCCGAGTTCTTCCACTTTCTGCGCACCAACAAGAAGTGGTGGCTGACTCCGATCATCGTGGTCCTCCTGCTGGTGGCCCTGCTGATCGTCCTGTCGGGCTCGGCGGCCGCCCCCTTCATCTACACGCTGTTCTGATTTTCCTGGATCGTCTTCGGCTCCCGCGGCGGGCTTCCTCCGCCAGGGTGATCGGGGGAATCGACGGCGAGCCGCCGAATCGGGGTGTGGGATGATGATCGGACCATGAGCGAAACTCGAATCCTGGGCTCCGGACTCCTGACGACCCTCCTCACCCTCGCCTCGTCGGTGGTGATCATCGCCGGGATGCGGGCGGCGCAAAACCTCATCGTGCCGTTGATGCTGGCCCTGTTTCTCGCCATCATCGCGGCGCCCGGGGTGTCGTGGCTGACGCGCAAGCGGGTTCCATCACCGGTGGCGATCCTCCTTGTCGTCATCGTGATGCTGGCAGTCTCCACCGTCGTCGGGATCATGCTCGGCAGATCGGTCAATCTCTTCGTCGCCGCGATTCCCCAGTACCAGGCCCGGATCGACGGCCTCGTCGAGTCGATCCCAGCCTTCCTGGAACGGTTCGACATCTCGATCGGCGAGAGCGAGATCAAGGAGGTTCTGAGCCCGGGATCGATCATGAGTTGGGTCGCCAGCGGGCTCAAGGGTTTGGCCGCCCTGCTGTCGAACGCGTTCATGATCACGCTCATCGTGGTCTTCATGCTCATGGAGGGAGTCTGGCTCAGGACCAAGCTCCGGGTGGCCTTCGGCGAGGAGTCGGATACGGTTCGACAGCTGTCCCACGCTGCGGCCCAGATCCAACGCTATCTCGCGGTCAAGACCGCCATCAGTCTCGCGACCGGGGTCTTCATCGCCATCTGGACCGCGGTCGTTGGGCTCGATTTCTTCCTCGTCTGGGGCCTGCTCGCGTTCCTGCTCAACTTCATTCCCACCATCGGCTCTCTCATCGCGGCGGTGCCCGCCGTCCTCCTCGCGCTCGTCCAGCTCGGACCCGGCGCGGCCCTCGCCGTCGGGATCGGATATCTCATCGTCAACGTCGGTGTCGGCAATATCATCGAGCCGAACGTCATGGGCAGAACCATCGGTCTTTCGACCCTCGTCGTCTTTCTCTCGTTGGTGTTCTGGGGGTGGGTGCTGGGGACGATCGGGATGTTGCTTTCGGTCCCGCTGACCATGATCATCAAGATCATCCTCGAGTCCAGCGAGACCACACGACCCATCGCGATCATGCTCGACAACGGACGGGCGGCGGCGGCGCGGGTCCGGTTGGAGGAAGAAGCAGAGGGGGAGCGGAGGCCGGACAATTCTTAATTCTCAATTCTTAATTCTTAATTGCATCGCAACCGGACGGTATGCGTCTGTGATGAAGATTGAGAATTGAGAATGGTTATCGCAACCATTCACTCCCCGGTAACATCCTAGATACGGGAGAGAAATGGAATCGACGCCCAGAGGACGAAACGGCGATCTCGCCAAGGCCGATTGGTGGATCCCGCTTGCGGTGGGGTCGGGGGTGGTGGTGGCCCTGGCCCTCGTTGCGGCCGTTTTTCTCGGCTCGCCGGCAAGAGAGCACCCCGAGCCGGTTGCGCCCCTGAGCTCGCGAATCGGCCTCGCTGCGCGGGCCGCCCTGGTGGCGCTGGGCTCCGACGAGAAAGAGTTCGAGTCGGCCCGGGCCGAGCTTCTCGAGGTTCTCGATGCGCGAAGCGCGGATCTCCCCGAAGACGCGCACGCCGCGGTGACCGAGAACCTCGGGATCATCGCGGTTCAGATTGCGGCCATTTCCGAGGAGCTCTCCCGCGACCCGGACAATCAACGCCTTGCGAAACTCCTTGCCGCTGCCTACCAACGCGAGCTCGAACTGCTCCAGAAGGCTGCGGCTCTTCCGGGGATGAACGGCGCAACCGAAGGCTCCTGAGGAGAGGACCCGCCTTCAATTCCACGACGGAAGGCATACAATGGCCATGTCGATGGATGGAGGTCCTTGATGCCACGTTTTCTCGTTTGGTCATTCGTTCTTTTAGCTTTCTTCTCATTTTCAGTCTCCACCTTTGCGGAAGCCGTGTCGGTGGACATTCCGGATCCGGAGTCGGTCTTCGGCTTCACGCCCGGCGCCGACCGGAAGCTGATCGATTACGAGCAGCTCATCGACTATGTCGAGCGGGTTGCCGAGGCCTCACCGCGAGTCGCCATCTCCGAAATCGGGCGGACGGCCCTCGATCGTCCCATGAAACTGGTTCTGATCTCGTCGCCCGAGAACCTCGATCGTCTCGATGAAATCCGCTCGATCAACCGCCGCCTCGCCCTCGATCCGTCGATTCCGGACGCCGAACGGGCGGCCCTCGTCGAAGCCACGCCGGTGACCCTGATGGCCACCCTCTCGATGCACTCCACCGAGGTGGCGCCGGCGCAGACCCTGCCGTTACTGACCTACTCGCTGGCCACGACCGATGACCCGGAAACTCTGAAGTGGCTGGATGACGTCGTGATCATGGTGGTCGCCTGTCTCAACCCCGATGGAATGGACATGATCGTCAACCACTATCGGGAAAATCTCGGCACCCCGTACGAGGGCGGTTCCATGCCGGGGCTCTACCACCACTATGTCGGTCACGACAACAACCGCGATTTCGTCGCGTTGACCCAGGCCGAGAGCCGGGTCGTGAGCCGGGTGTTCTCGACCGAATGGTATCCCCAGATCCTCATCGACAAGCACCAGATGGGGCGGACCGGTCCGCGCTACTTCGTCCCGCGCTATCACGACCCTATTGCCGAGAACATCGACGGCGGGTTGTGGACCTGGTCCGACGTCTTCGGCTCCGGGATGGCGCGCGAAATCGAGCTTCGGGTCTCACCGGTGTCGCCAGCAACTGGACTTTTGACGAGTATTGGCCCGGTGCGACCACGACATCGCACTGGAAGGGCGTCATCAGCCTACTCACCGAGGCCGCCAGCGCAAAGGTCGCGACCCCGGTCTTCATCGAGGCGAACGAGCTCCGGGTTCGGGGCAAGGGTCTTTCGGAATACAAGAAGAGCGTCAATATGCCGAGTCCGTGGCCCGGGGGCTGGTGGCGCCTCGGCGACATCGTGAAATACGAGCTCGCCTCGTGGCGGGGCGCCCTCAAGACCGCATCCATGATGCGTGAGGAGATTCTCAGCTTCCGCAACGACCTCTGCCGGGCGGAGGTCGAGCGGAGGTCGGACGGAGCCGCCCTTCTACTACGTCATTCCGGCGACTCAGCATGACGCGAGCGAACGCGATCACCTCATCGAGCTGCTCGGCGAACACGGCGTCGAGATCGCGAGGCTTTCCGAGGACGTGATGGTCGGGGGCCACAGCCTGGCGGCCGGCGATCTCGTGGTGCCTCTGGCTCAGGCCTACCGGCCCTTCATCAAGGAGGTGATGGAGCACCAGCGCTATCCGGTGCGCCACTACACCCCAGGTGGGGATGTCATTCGACCCTACGACATTACCAGCTGGTCGCTGCCCCTGCACCTCGGGGTCACCGCCATCGAGCTCGGGATCCGTTCCGAGAGCCTCGAGGCGGCGTTTGAGAGCTATGCCGCCGAAGTGCGCACGGCTCCCCCAAACCGAGCCGGCGTGGGGCATGGCGTTCGATCCCCGCGACAGATTCGAGCTTTCGAGTCGTGTTCGGCGCTCTCGAGGCCGGCGCCCGGGTCTCGAGAGCTCCGGAGGGCCTGACGGCGAATGGGACCGCCCTTCCGCCGGGAACGTTCGTCATCGAAAACCACCGGGGGCTCTCGGGCGAAGGGCTTGACAGGGCCCGTTTCCATCCTCTCGAAGCCCGCCCCGACGTCGTCCTGAACCAGGTCGTGAAACCGAGAGTCGCGTTGATCGAAACCTGGTATCACGACATGGACGCCGGCTGGACGCGGTACCTCCTCGAAGAGTACGGCGTGCCCTACACCCTGCTCAGACCCGGTGACGTGGCCGGGGCCGACCTCGCCAAGAGCTTCGATGTGGTCATTCTGCCGGATGCCGACGAAGACGTGCTCAAGAAGGGCAAGTACGAGAGCAGCGGCCCCTACCGCGTGAATGACTACCGACCGGAATACCGCAAGGGTCTCGGCGACGATGGAGCCAAACAGCTCACTGCGTTCATCGAGGCCGGCGGGATCATCGTCGCCTGGGGGAGGTCGACCGGTCTCTTCTTCGAGAATCTGACCTTCGGCGAGGGTGACGAGGCCCTGGAGATCGAAGTTCCCGTCCGCGATGTCGGAGAGGATCTCGAAGATATGGGGTTCTACGCGCCGGGTTCGTTGCTCGCGGTGCACCTGAACACCGCTCATCCGGTCACCTGGGGAATGCCGGAGGCATTCGGGGTCTTCACCCGCGGGCGACCGGTCCTCGAGACCGATGTGCCCATCCTCATCGCCGACCGAAGCGTTCTCGGGTCCTTCCCCGAGGACGACGTTCTTCTCAGCGGCTATGCCGAGAAGGCTGAGCTCGTGGCGAACCGCCCGGCGATGGTCTGGGCCCGAGCGGGCCGGGGTCAGCTCGTGTTCTTCGGATTTCAGCCGCAGTTCCGGGCATCGACGCCGGGGACCTTCAAGCTGCTCTTCAATTCAGTTCTGCTGCCGAAGCTCGATGAGAGTATGGCCGGAGTCGCCGGCCCCACCTCCTGAGCCGAGAGTTCCGAGGCGCTTGAACCGGGCCGGCCGACGCCGGCCCGGATCGTACCCGTCGCCTCAGGGGGCGGGTGGTGGTTCTGGTGCCGCCCTGACGTTCCCGGGCCTGCATGACGAGGCGGAGATTGTCGACATACCAGCCATCCTGCCCGTTGCAGCCGTCGGTGCCGAAATCGAAGCGGAGCACGATGCTGTCACCGCCGCGGGCGTAGGCGCCGAGATCGACCTGGGATTGGCCCCAGGAACCACGATAGGTCGTGGCGTTGGTGCCGACAAAGGCCTTCTCTCCGGCCAGCGGGTTGTCGTTCCACTGCGGCGCCCGCAACTCATCGTTGTAGGCATTGAAGATGAAGGCGTCTCCCGAAACGAGCTCGAAGGCCCCGCCGTTGACGCTGATCTTGAGGTTGCCCCCGTCGACCCGGTCCTCGGTGGCCACATAGTGGTCGAAGGTCAAAACCGGCCGGGTCGCGAGGGGCAGGGCAATCGGAGGACTCTCGAGGCGCACGACCCCGGACTGATCGTTGCTGCCGCCCCGACAGTTGCCGAGATCGGGGCTGTCCGCGGCGAAGAACGCGCCGCCGTCGCCGTCGTCAGGCACGTTCTCCGTCCACACCCAGTCGCGGGGTATGTACTCGGGTTAGACGCCCTCGTTGCTCAAGGTCCACGAAGCCGGTCGGCTGTCGAAAGACTCGGAAAAAACCTCGAAATCACCCGCCACGAACGGCGGGTCGGGATCGAGGATGGTGTCGAAACGACACTGTGACGGCCACTCGCGCATCTCGGTCGCGAGCATCGCGGCATCCAGCGCTGCGCAGTCCGCGGCGGTGATCACATCCGTCGAGGTTCCGCCGGTGAGGAGATCCGGCAGGGGAGCGCCGAGGAGATCCTGACAACTCGTGGCGAGGATCTCGGCGTGGTCGCGAAAATCCGACAACGGGAACTGGTAGACGCTCATGGCCCGCCAGTAGATGTGGGCCGCCCGGGTCAACCCGATCGACGGCACTGCGATCCCGTTGGCCGATCCGCCATCGACGAGCATGGCGAAAACGTGGTTCGGGACGCCGCTGTTGCTGTGGACGCCGCCGTTGTCGCCGTCGCTGCAGTAGTAGTTGTTGGAAAAGACCGAACCCGGGTCGCCGAGACATTCCGGGTTCCACATATCGCGAATCGCGCCGCCGAAGGCGGAGCTGTCCTCGGCGACGAGCCATCGCAGCGACCGTCGCCCCCCGAGCTCATCTGCACCACGACCCCGTCGGCAATGGCGGCCCGGATGGCGTCGCCATCGGAACGGCCGATGAAGACCGCCGGGATCGAAAGTCGACCGCCACCGGTCATGGTCGTGATGTTGTCGTTGAGCGGGTTGACGACGATGGCCGCGATCGCTCCCGCGGCCTCGGCGTTGCTCACCGGGGTGAGGAATCTCTCGGCGCAGTTGGCCATGGTGATGAGCGCGATCTTCCCGGCCTCGAAGTCCACGAGCGGGTCGCACGCATCGTTCCCGAGACCGACGCCGTCGTCGGCAAGGGCGACGACTCCCGCGGCGGCCCAGGGCGGCGCGGGGTTGAAGGTGGCGGAACGGGCATCCATGGGTCCGGCGACCGAGGTCGGCGCTTCGACGACGAATTCGATTTCGCCGATGGCGGTGGCGGCCGAACAGGTGCCCGCGGTGCGGACCGTGCTCGGCGCGTCGGTCCCGGAGTCGTAGAGCAGATCGACGATCTCGCCGAAGAT